>NZ_JBDZDN010000002.1:0-828680 GCF_040049215.1 Mesorhizobium sp. KR9-304
TGTTCGGCGGAGCGTTTGCCGCCAGTCGACTTCGAATTCATGTTCGTTCCTTCGTCTCCGACGAGAACGAACACTCCTTAAATCACACCCTCATTTCTGTGCCATAGGCGCTGATCCCGGACAGCCAATGGACATCGCCGCGTGGCACAAATACCATCGGCGAACCTGCCTCCAAGGCGTCACCCAAATGGCAGATCATCAACGCGTAAAGCGTCGCCTCGCCGCCATCGCCGTCGCAGATGTCGTGGGATATTCGCGTCTCATGGAAGCCGACGAAACGGGCACGCTTGCAGCGCTGAAGGAGCGCCGGAAGACCATCTTGGAGCCATTAGTGCGTAGTCACGAGGGGCGGATCGTAAAGGTCATGGGAGACGGAGTGCTGATGGAATTCGCCAGCGCGGTGAACGCCGTAGAAGCGGCGCTGGAGTTGCAGCACGAAATGGCCAAAGCCAACATGGGTTTGAACGAGGATAGACGCATCCTTCTGCGTATCGGCATCAATCTCGGTGACATCGTTGGCGAGGGGTCGGATGTCTACGGCGACGGCGTCAACATAGCCGCGCGGCTCGAAGCGTTGGCTGAACCAGGCGGGATCTGCATCTCCGCCAAAGTGCGTGACGAATTGCGAGGCAAGAGCTCTCGGGTCTTTGAGGACATGGGAGAGGTCGAGCTCAAGAACATCGCCAATCCTGTGCGCGTGTTCAGGATCGCGCATCGTCTGGTGCCTGCATCCGTCGGGCCCTCGCCGCCCCTTCCCGACAAACCGACGATTGCCGTCCTTCCATTCATCAACATGAGCGGGGATTCCGAACAGCAATATTTTTCCGACGGCATCAGTGAGGATATCATCACCGACCTGTCACGCGCCCGCGCGCTGTCAGTCACCGCGCGGAATTCATCGTTCCAGTACCGCGACAAGAGCGTCGATGTGCGCCGGATTGCGCGCGAACTCGGCGTGCACTACGTCGTCGAGGGAAGTGTCCGCAAGCTGGGGAGCCGGATACGCATTACGGCGCAGCTGATCGACGGGGTTTCAGGCAGCCACGTGTGGAGCGAACGGTTCGACCGGAACGTCGAAGAGCTCTTCGAGGTCCAGGACGAAGTAACACGCACGATCGTCGCGACTGTGGCTGGTCGGGTGGAGGACGCTGAAATTCGGATGGCCTCGAGTAGGCGGACGGACAGCCTGCCGGCCTATGACTGCCTGCTGCGGGGCGTCCAGCATTTGCGAGGCTTCGGCCCCGAGAACAACCGTCGGGCTCGCGAGTTGTTCGAGCAGGCTGTCTCCCTCGATCCGCAATACGCTCTCGCCTATGCCTATCTGGCGTTGTCGCTTATGGTCGAGGGCAATTACGGCGCGGCGTCGGATTTGACCCAAAATCGGGCGTTGGACCTAGCCAAGACTGCAGTCCGGTTGGACCCGCGCGAAAGTCGATGTCACACGTTCCTCGGGCAGGTCCACCGATTCCGCGATGAGTACGATCTGGCGATCTTGCACCTCGAGAATGGTGTGGCGCTTAACCCGAACGATGCCGTCGGCATTGTCCATTTGAGCTCGGCACTTGGTGTCGCAGGCCGTCCCGAAGAGGGCGTTGACCTTGCCCGCCAAGCCCTCAGACTCGATCCTCATGTAAAGTTCGCCTGGGGCACGCTCGCCTTCTGTCTTTACGCCATGAAACGCTACGATGAAGCCTTGTCGGCAAGCCGGAGAATCGGACCTGAGATATCGATTTGGGCTATGGCGCGGGAAGCGGCCTGTCTGGCTCAACTCGGGCGCCTTGATGAAGCCCGTTCAAAAGCAGCAGAAGTGCTTCGGCGCCAACCGGGGTTCAGCGTGCGGGCAGAGATGCCTCACTACAGATATCCCGCCGACGCCGAGCACCTGCGCGAAGGTTTGCTGAAAGCCGGGCTTCCGGAATGAGCTTAGCTAGGTCGGCGCGCTCTCGATGGGAATTCACGACGAAGCCCGCAACGCCGGCCTGGGCCCGGACATGACTGGTCGTCACACGGCGCCGATGCGTTCGGATTGATGTGCGTCGTCTATGAGGAGCCGCACAAAAGGCCGCTCGTTTTTCCCAAACGCGATATGACTTGGGTGGTTCAATCAAGGGTGGCTTCGGGCCGGAACCAGTAGGTCCGCTTTTGTGCAGGGAAGAACGATAGCGGACGTTCAACCTCCAAGGTTTGATGTCGTGAGTTAACCCAAGGCTGACGTCGCACGATTCGTAGTTCAAGGGTTCGGATCGCGGCAAAAACGGACATTCAGACTCACGCTGTTCGAATAGCGTCGGCGCGCCAAACATCCGCCGCTACCGGCAAGAACGATCTATCAGGCAGCAAAGCTCCCCTTTGGTGGCCGGATCAAAGTGCAGGCAGTGGCAGCGCGCTAAATTTCAAACTGACCCACTACCAACCCCCTATACGCCTGCTTTAGTATCTGCTAATTTAAATAGGTGGGGGGGCTGCTCGATGCCGACTACCCTGCCTGTCAAAGACATCTCGCCCGAGCCGCCAGCGGTTCCGCTCCCGGTATGCATGGGACCTCCAACCGAATTGTGGGTGGAGACGATCAAAACCAGCGAAGACGTTCAAGGCTTCTGGCGCGGATACGCCATCGGCGGCGCGGTGTGCACCGTTCTGCTCCTGGGTGAAGTAGTGGTTATCATCATGGTACTTTGAGCGACCGGGGAGTCGAAAGAAGAGATCAGGCCATGCAGCGAGCAGCAAGACGAGGCCCGTAAGCCGGAATGCTATTGCTTGGCCAGGGAATAGGTTTGCGGAGACTTTCGATATGCTTCTTCGCAACGCGGGGAACAAAACCAGGGGCCTTCAATGCTCGCCCTTTGGTAGGGCGCATAGGGCGCATGCATTTTGCAGACTGGATCGATCCACGTTGGGTCCGCCACCGGCGCAAGCTCGATTGCGTAGAGAGAGATTTGATCAGCCACCGATCGCAGCGCCGTCATTCCGAGGTTCCGCACGAGTATGCCGTCCGCAGCAGCTGTTCCGGCAACAGATTGAGTGGCAAGTAGTTGACCAGGGGATGCAAGCGCCGTGATGCGCGCTGCAATGTTGACGGTTGATCCAAAAAGATCGCCTCCCCTACGAATGACTGGGCCGTGGTGAACCCCCGCCCGCGTTAGCGGCAGTCGAGGTTCTGTTCGGCATGCAGGCAAGAGCCTGCCGAGTGCCTGGATCGCAATTTCCGGCTCGGGAAAGGCGAGCATTGCCTCGTCACCGATCCACTTGATCGGGGGTTCATAACCGCTGAGAGACTCACGGACCATCGCCTCAAAAACCTCCAGGACAGCAATCGCGGAGGCATCCCCATGGACATCCGCAATTGCACTGAATCCTGCGAGATCGACGAACGCGATGGTAGCCGACGCATTGGCGGAATCTTGGACGATGCGCAGATCTGCGATCATAGAGAAGACTTATCCTAAAGGCCTTACGCATTAAAGCGCACGGGTGGCGGAAAGCTCTACCGCAAGGCCCTGGCGATGGCCGCGATGCGGTGGGGTGTAGTCATAACTTTCCTGATAGCCAGGCAGACCCGACATTGCGTGCGAGGCTACTGGACTACTGCAGGTCTAAACACCGCCAACGGATCGTATCGAGAGGCGATCCGGGAGCCGGCGATCCCTTGATCTCTAGGGGAATAGCTCAACCGAATTTTGTCATTCCCGCACTTCGAACAGCGCATTTTACGAGCCAGGTCTTTGTGCATGGCACTAGCCTCGGGTCCAAGCTTTGCTTTCATTCGCAGAAGGTTGAGTTCGTGCTGATTGTCGCATGATCCCTCGCCACAACGCGCAGAGACGACGATGTCGCAGTCAATCAACAGCTGGATTGTCCAGTGGGCCATGTACGTTACCGGGAGAAAAATTCGCTCCATGATGCGGTCCGCTTTCAGCTGTCGTCTACACACGCCTTCTTTTTCCCCACAGATTTTCATCGCCTGGTTCGCGGACGCCGTGCGACGGAGCGTAAACCGCGGCAAATCTTCTGGCTCAAGGCAAGGACGCTTCGTAGAACGGGGGATCGGTAAGGCGGAAGCTGATCAATCATCCCACCGCTCGACGCCCTGAAGGCTGGCCGCCCAGCCAGCGCGGCATGAGTGGGTCATCTAAGGCCGATCGCGGCCAGGTCGCTACGTTGCCTCGGCGCGAATACCGCTGCTGCGCCTCCCTTGTGCTCTGAATGAGGATGCCGAACTATGCTGATCGACTTGCGTATAGGACAGACCTGACACATCGGCTGCCGCGAAAGGCCTGGGCGACATTGGATCCCTATTTCCTGCTTCTGGCGGTCTTCGGCGCGGTCATTCTCCTGACTGCATGGCTGCCTCTCATCCTCAAGAATCTGCCGCTTTCACTCCCCATGGTATGCATTGGCATCGGCGTCTTGCTCGTCCTGTCACCCTTCTCATCAATCGTCGGCGTAAACCCTTTGGAGAACCGATATCTCACCGAGCGGCTGACAGAGTTCGTGGTGATAGTTTCGCTGATGGGGGCCGGACTGAAACTGGACAGGCCGATCGGTTGGCGAAAGTGGGGATCCACTTGGCGCCTGCTCGGCATCGCCATGCCGCTGACTATCGCGGGGATCGCTATCCTTGGTTGGGCGGCACTTGGACTCGGACTCGCCGCTGCGCTGCTCCTGGGGGCGGCTCTGGCTCCCACCGACCCCGTCCTGGCGAGCGACGTGCAAGTCGGCCCACCGCAATCAGGCGAGGAAGATGAAGTACGCTTCGCCCTCACCTCTGAGGCCGGCTTGAACGACGGAGCGGCCTTTCCGTTTGTCTATCTCGCAATTGCAGTTGCTCTATCTCAGGCTTCGCCGCAGCCGTTCCTCGCCGACTGGCTTCTCGTCGACGTTCTTTGGAAGATCGCCGCGGGACTGGCGATTGGCTGGATCGGCGGGAAAGCCATGGGCTTCTTCGTTTTTCAAATGCCCAATCGTGTCGGCCTTTCGGAAACACGCGATGGCTTCGCCGTGCTCGGTATCACTTGCCTTGCTTACGGTACAGCCGAACTGGCCAACGGCTACGGCTTCCTGGCGGTGTTCGTGTCAGCCCTTGCGCTTCGGTCTGTCGAGCGCCGCCATCATTATCACGAAAGCCTTCACATCTTTGCCGAGCAAATCGAGCGCCTGCTCATGATGTTCCTGCTCGTCTCCTTCGGTGCTGCCATTGCGGAAGGCTCGATCTTTTCAGCGCTCAGTTGGCCAATCATTGCGGTAGCTGCACTGGTCTTGTTTGTTGTTCGGCCGCTATCGGGTTGGATCAGTCTGGCCGGGTCTCCAGTGACCTTGCGTGACAAGGCGGCAATATCCTTCTTCGGCATCCGAGGACTCGGCTCATTCTACTACGTTGCCTATGCCGTTGGACAGGCGGACTTCGAGGGGGCTCCAGTCATTTGGGTCACAGTTTGCAGCGTGGTCCTCGTCTCCATTATCATCCATGGCGTTCTCGTTACGCCGGTGATGAGGCGCCTTGACCACTACAGATCGGGGTAGGCGCGGCGGTCGCTTGGAATCGGCCGCTAGCCTCATCCTGCCAGGCGACGCTCGAGACTGCGGACATCCCGCAGTATGCGCTATTCGGTTGGCTTGTGCCGGCTTGTGAGCAAACTGCAAACGGTGGTTTGCAGTCTGAACACCCGCGGGATTTCCATGTCGCAGTGCGCAATCGCCTACTATCGCGTGTCCACCCAGAGGCAGGGTCGATCGGGACTTGGCATCGAGGCGCAGCGGGCGTGTGTGGAGCACTTCGCCAACGCCGAAGGCTTTCAGCTGATCGGGGAGTATGTCGAGGTCGAGACAGGCAAGGGCTACGATGCGCTGGACAGGCGCCCTCACCTCGCCCGGGCCTTGGCTGCGGCTCGACAGGCGCGATGTCCGGTGATAGTAGCCAAACTCGATCGCCTGTCGCGCGACGTGGCCTTCATCTCCGGCCTGATGGCCAGCCGCGTCCCCTTCATCGTCGCGGAGCTTGGCGCCGATGCGGACCCATTCATGCTCCATCTCTACGCCGCGCTCGCCGAGAAGGAGCGCCAGCTTATATCGCAACGGACGAAGGCGGCACTTGCTGCCCGGAAGGCACAGGGTGCGCGGTTGGGCAACCGTCGGTCGCCAGCGCTGGCCGCAGCAAAGGGACGCGCGGCAAGTCTGGGACAGGCAGATCGCTTTGCCGGTGAGATCATTCCAATCATTCGCACCATCCAGCGAGCAGGCATTACGAGCCTGCGGGGAATTGCAGCGGCCCTGGAAGCCCGGGGCGTCCGGACGGCCCGCGGCGGCACGTGGCAGGTGTCCAACGTACGCAATATCATCCGAAGGGCTGGTGCCGTTTTAGAGGCGGGAATTACGCACCCTTTGCGCTGCCTGTAGACTTGAATGTCGCGCAAGGGGCCGAAATGGCGACCCAGGGGAGAGGCTTAACTGTCGCCTTTGCCGAATAGCCGGCTATGCATTGAATTCTCACGAAATTAGCAGATGCTAATTGACGCCGGGAGGAACACCCTAACCGGCATGGCCCGGCTGCCCGCCCCTGAGACCCAATCGCATGCAGCCGGGCCGCCTCATTATGAGGCCAGTCTTACATACGGCCCGTCTCGTCGGTCTTGCTGATTTTGGCTAATGTCGTTGGACTGACCATATGGATCGGAGAACTTTCAACGCAGGGGAAACGATTTTCCAGGCGGGGGATCAGAGCGACTGCGCGTTCCTGATTGTTGTCGGAACCGTCGAAGCGCGGCTGCCCAACGGACGGCATAAGCGCTTGGGCCCCGGAGAGATCTTCGGTGAGATGGGCCTGATCGACAGCCGGCCTCGCTCCGCAACGATTGTCGCTATGGACTACACCGTTTGCGCGACCTACTCGGAAACCGAGCTACTGCAGGCTATTCGCACGCATCCAGACGAGGCAGTTGCCTTCATTCGTGCATTGATCGCGCGGCTACGTGACGCCAACGAAGGCCATTAGCGGAGTGGTTACCTGCCGATCGCTACACCATCGCCGATCCTGCCCGAACTAGCTGAAGCAGCAGAACCACGATGAGGCCGGCGGAAATCGGCACGCCAAAAGGCACCACCTGTTTTCGACCCAGGTGCTGGATATAACCGCGGAACATACCCTCGGCAAGGAGCAGCGGATTCTTGACGACGAACGCCGTCAAGATGGCCGCGATCAGCAGCACAATTGAAAACAGCAAAAGGTCACCGCCGCCGGTCACAAGCGGTGCGGCCGCCATGAACTTCACGTCCCCCGCGCCGACCTTGCCCATGATCCAGAATGGAATGAGGAGACAAAACAGCACCAGCGCGGCGACTATCCCGAGCCCGATGCGCCAGGGTTCTTCGCCTGCGAGCCAGCCGACAATCATCACCGCAGCGCTAAGAGCCACGACGGCGAGGACATCGTTGTTTCTAATCTTCTGCAGGGTGAAATCCAGGAATCCGATTTTGCCGAGAGCTGCGATCAGCACCAGCTTCAGGCCGATCGACAGCGCCAGCAACATCTAGCGCTCTATGTTGTCGACGCTGGAGGCCAACAGCTCCAGATTGTTCTTCACCGTCGGGTCGTTGGGGGCGATCTCGTAAGCTTTCAGGAAATTGCGCCTCGCTTCCTGCAACTTGCCGCGCAATAGATAAGAGTAGCCAACGTTATTGTAGTATTCGGGCGTTGCGCCGAGATAACGGAATGCCTGTCGGTAGGCCTTGTCGGACAGATCAAATCGGCCGATTCGGTCGCAGGAGGCCGCCAGCCCCAGCCAGGCCACGCCGTCGTTCGGTGCCAGTTGCACGGCCTTGTAGAAAAGCGCACCGGAGTTGCCGTAATTTTCCGAGCGGAACTGGTTTTTGGCCTCTGCTACAGCCAGATCCGACGCGTAGTATTCGACGGGCGAAACCGTTTGCAGCCCCTTGAACGTATCCCCGAACGACGTGAGTTCCGACGGGCTCGGCTCATTGGTTCGCACAATGCCGTCCTGCGAGCCGGCCGACTGACAGCCGACAACGGCCAATACCAAGATCAATAGTGGTAACCACTGGCGCATTAGCACCGGCCCGGATTCCCCAAGCCATCCCCCATTTCCCGCATCATTCCGCCACACCCTCCTGTGACTGTCTAGAAGAAAATACCCTTCATGCGGATAATCACAGGCAACATCACGATCATCAGAACGACTGGAAACACGCATAGCCCAAGCGGCAGAACCATTTTCACAGGAAGCGCATTTGCTTTCTCTTCCGCACGCAGTATGCGCTGAGTGCGCATTTCGTCAGAGTATACGCGTAGAGCTTCGGTCAGGCTGGTGCCGAGTTCCTCGGACTGACGGAACAGCACGGCGAGCGAGCGAGCTTCCTCGATGCCGATGCGGTCGGCAAGTTCGCGCAGAGCGTCACGCAGCGGCTTTCCGGCGCGCATCTGCAAGGTCATGATCGCTAGTTGAACACCCAAAGCCTTGTGCGTTCCGGCGAGTTCGCTGCTGACCCGCTCGACCGCTGCCTCCAGGCTCATGCCGGCGTCGGCGCAGGTCAGCATCATATCCATGAAGTCCGGAAACCCTCGGCGATATTTCTGCTTTTGCGCATTTTCAAATCGATCCAGGGCTATGCTGGGAATGACGATGCAGCCAAGGCCGAGCAGGAACGAACCGCCAAACGTCAGGAAGGCTGGAAGCCGCGGCGGCAGCAGATTCGAAAGCACGACGTACGCGGCGAGAAAGCCGATGACCACGAATCCGATGCGAAGCGCGATATAGACCACCGGTGCGCTTGGCTGGTGAAATCCCGCTCGAAAGAGTTTCGCCTCGAGAGCGTCAGGCTGGCTGTTCTCCTTCTCGATTGCTTTGAAGTAAGCCTCGACCGGCCGGCGCGCCGCAATCCTAGTCAGTTCCGTCTGTGCTTCGAGCGACCGGCGACTCTTGATCCCTTGGGCCAGCAATTGCTCCGTTATTTGGCGCCTCGTCTGCAACACCGGTGTGAGCAGAAAGCCCGCAACGAGGAACAGAAGCACGGCCGTCGCGAAGACGGCGGCCGAGAGCAGAAATCCAGGACCCAAAAGCGACATAAGGGTGTCGATGGCTGCCCCCTCAGAAATCGAAGTTGACCATGCGATACATGATGTAGTCGCCGAGCAGCGCCCACGCTCCGAAGATCGTGAAAGTCGGCACGATGACAGGTTTTCCCCACACGTCGCCGTAGTAGCTCGGTGCGATCAGCGCGAGAATGCCGAACATGACCAGAGGAAACAGAGAAATCATGATCGCGGAAAGCCGCCCTTCCGCCGAAAGCGACCGGATCTTCATCCGCAGCTTCCGCCGCTCGCGAAGCACCTTCGAAAGATTGGCGAGGATGTCCGTCAGGTTTCCACCGGTCTTGGCCTGAATGGAGAGCGACACCGAAAGCAGGTGCAGCCCCTCGAAGCCTACACGCTCCGACAGTTTGCGCACAGCCTGCTCAAGGCTTAGGCCGAATGTGACCTCATCCGACACTATTCCGAACTCGGTGCCGATTGGATCCGGCATTTCGCGTGCGACCATGGCCACTGTCACACTTGCCGGATGGCCCGCGCGCAGCGATCGAACGATCATGTCGAGTGCATCAGGCAGCTGGCCCTCAAACTTCGCAATCCGCCTCCTGCGGGCTCGGCGCAGCACCAGCACTGGCAGGATCAACGCCACGGCCACAAAGACCAGGAGGGAAACGAGGAGGGAAACGCTCAACAATGTCCGCAGTGCCAGCGCCAGCACGGTCCCCGCGGACAAGAAGGTCAAGCCGAATGCTACCGGACTGCCTGTGATTCCCGATTGCGTGTAGAGCTGATTCAGCCAGATGGCGCCAAAGGCGAAGTTGCCTTCTTCGGTCAGCCCACGCTCGCGCAGCAGGTTCTGAAGAGTCTGCTCAGCCGGCGCGTCGTCCGCAAGCCGCTTCAGCCTTCGATTAATAGTCCCTACCTTAGCCCGGCGTCCGGCGAAGGACAGGTAGGCAGCTTCGATGCCGAGGATTGCGGAAGCAGCCGCCAGCGCAAGAACCAGATAGAAGATGAGCTGGCTCGACATCATCTCAGAGGACGACCTGCGGGTTGAACGCGTCCTTGGGGAAATGATGGCCCAAAGTTGCCGCTTCCTGCGCAAAGCGCGGCCGGACGCCGGTTGCCCGGAATTCGCCCACCACAATTCCGTCCGATGTCACGTCGCGACGGATGAAATGGAAGATTTCCTGCAACTGGATGACCGACCCTTCCATTCCTGTCAGTTCACAGATCGACACCACCTTGCGGCCGCCATCGGAAAGCCGTTGCGTCTGGACGATGACGTCGATGGCAGATGCGATCTGCGCCCTGATCGATTCCTGCGTCATCGCCGTTCCCGCCATCCCCACCATCTGCTCCAGCCGCGCCAGCGCATCGCGGGGCGTGTTGGCGTGAATGGTGGTCATGGAGCCTTCGTGGCCAGTGTTCATGGCCTGCAGCATATCGAAAGCCTCCTCGCCGCGGACCTCGCCCACGATGATGCGGTCGGGACGCATACGAAGCGCATTCTTAACCAGTTCACGCTGGCGCACTTCGCCCTTGCCCTCCACGTTGGGTGGACGTGTTTCCAGACGCCCGACATGAGGCTGCTGCAACTGCAGTTCGGCCGCGTCCTCTATGGTGATCAGGCGCTCTCTGGGCGAGATGTAGTGGGACAAAGCATTGAGAAGCGTGGTCTTTCCGCTGCCGGTGCCGCCCGAGACGAGAATGGACTTCTTGGCCTGCACCGCGATGCGGAGTGTTTCGATCATCGGCGGACGGATCGAATTGAATTCGATTAGGCGTTCGAGCGAGTAAGGCCGGCGGGAAAACTTGCGGATCGAGACGAGCGGCCCATCGATCGAAACCGGGCGCACAGCAATGTTGACGCGTGAACCGTCGGCGAGACGTGCATCCACCATGGGAGACGACTCGTCGACGCGGCGCCCGATGGCGGCGACGATCTTGTTGACCACCCGCAGCAAATGCGCCTCGTCGCGGAAGCGGATGCCGGTTTCCTCCAGCACGCCGCGCCGCTCGACAAATACACGCCGATGCGTGTTGATCAGGATATCGGCGATGGAATCGTCCTTGAGCAGCGGCTCGATCGGGCCGAGGCCGAGCATCTCGTCGGCGGTGTCGTTGGTGAGCTGATCGAGCTCGCGTGCGTTGAGCGCAACGTTGGCGGTCCTGACGAATTCCCGGACGATAGGCCGTATCTCGTTCAGTATTTCGTCGCGTGAGGCCGTTTCCAGCACGGCGAGATTGAACCTGTCGATCAGGTGCCTGTGCAGTTCCACCTTGAGGTGGAGCAACGGATCTCCGGGGAGGTCTTCCCTGAGATCGTCGGAAACGGGCAGGACGGGCGCAGGCTCCACGGGCGGCTCGACCCCCACCTCCACCTGGCTCTTGGTAAACCGTCCAAACATGTGCGACGCCCACCCAGACGCACTTGCCCTCTGATCGATCAGCCTCACGCATTTTGCGATCAACTGCAAGAATTCATTAACCTTAAAGTTAACGCCGCATTTCTAGCCACTGCCAGCCGGCCTAGCGGCCCCTCAACGCAGTTAACCGGACCGTGATGCGTGTGGGGTATTGTCGGAGCCCGCCGGCGGTGCGAAACTGTGCCGGCCAAGGGGGGCAAACGGGTGGCGGGGAAACTCGAAAGAGCGTTCCGCATACAGGAGCGCGGCGACATGAGGGGCGCGACCGTCGCGGCAGGCCTGTTCGCTCTCTATTGCTCTTCTGCTTATATACTTGCGGGGATATACAACTTTCAAATCAAGTATGATCTCTACAATCGGGTCTCGTACGTAGGGATAATATTCCCGATCATGACGCTTCTCCTCGGCATGCTGTATACGCTGGCGCGGGAGCGGCCTGACCGGCCGTTCAATCATCTCAAGAAGAAGATAATAGACGACTGGGTGGTTTCGGAGAAGATAGTTTACGGCTTTCCACATTTTGTTTTGATAGTCGTCTTCTTTTCTTTCTATTCAAGCATCAAGAGCGCCATCTCGAACATTCAGCCATTCTACTTCGACAGTTATGCGGCAAACTTGGACGGCATGCTGCACGGGGTTGATCCGTGGCGGCCGCTCCATGCCGTTTTCGGCGGTGAAATTTCGACATGGACCATCGGAGTTCTTTACAATTTGTGGGTCCCGGTTGTCTTCGGAACGCTGGCGTTCGTGTTGTTCGTCTTGAACAACAACCACCTGCGCGGCCGGTTCGTCATTTCTTTTCTCCTGACCTGGAGCCTCCTCGGTTCATTTTCGGCGATCGTCTTTTCATCGGTCGGACCATGCTACAATGAGCGGTTCTTCGGCGACCCGCGTTTTGCGCCGCTTATGGCCGCTCTCGATGGAATCGACCGAACCCTGCCGCTGCTGACCCGCTCCACGCAGGAATATCTGTACAATGCCTATCAGACAGCCGAACCCGGACTTGGCACCGGAATTTCGGCGTTTCCTTCCCTGCACGTCGCCAGTGCCATGCTGGTCTGCCTGTTCGCTTGGAATTTCGGACCGTTCTGGAAGGCCGCGGGCATCCTGTTCGTCGCCGCTATCTTGGTGGGGTCGGTACATCTCGGCTGGCACTATGCAGTCGACGGCTACGCCTCGATTGCCGCCGTGTCGTTGATCTGGCTGGCAGTCGGCCGCGTTCTCCGCCCTTCCGCCAATCCCAACATCAGTATCCCCGACACCCTAAACTGAATTACCGCTTAAATTGTTCAAGTATAAATCCCATAATGGGTTATATCTGTTAAAAGATGATAACTTTTGTCATCTTAAAACGGTTCCCTTAATTGTGACATTTTGGTTAAAATTGGGCCATAGCGCAGCATAATCAATGAGTTGACGCGCCACTATTAGGTGGCTCGACAACCGCCGTCCCGGGCACACACAACTTAAGAAGTCGTTAATTTATTGACTTGCGTGTAAAAGGTTGAACACGATCTGTGCTGCGACGAGGTGGGGCCTCGTCTTGTTCCGGGTAAAGGGGAATGGGCATATGCGTAAAATCATGACATTCGCAAGACGGTTTCGCGACGACGAAGACGGCGCTGCGATGATCGAATACACGGTGCTTCTGGGCATCATCACTGCCGCAGTGATCGCGACAATCATCCTCGTCGGCATCTGGGTTTCCGGCCAGTGGGTAAGCCTCGAGGGACAGTTGCCGTCCTAAACTCTACATGGAGCGGGGCCCGGGACGTCAATGTCCGGGCCTCTCAATGCTCCGACGCTTCTTGAGCGCGCACCGCGCGAAAGTTGAGCTATGCGTGCCAACACCATCGTCATGGTCATACTCGCCGCCGTATTCGGCATAGCGGCAGTCGTGCTTGCGAATATGTGGCTGGCCGACCAGCGCAGCGCCATGGCAAGCGTCGAGGAAACTGCCGGCGACACGATCGTGGTGGCCGCAGTTCCATTGAAATTCGGTGATACGCTGACATCAGACAATCTCCGCGAGATCGCCTGGCCCGCGGCATCGCTGCCGGTCGGCGCCTTCAAGACCCGCACGGAAGCGCTTGCGGGCGAAGGGCAACGCCAGGTGCTGATGCCGATCGGCGTCAACGAGCCGGTCCTAACTTCCAAGATTACGGGTCCCGGCCAGCGCGCAACGCTTTCTGCTGTGCTGACGGAAGGCATGAAGGCCGTCTCCATACGCGTCAACGACGTGCTTGGCGTCGCCGGCTTCGTTTTGCCCGGCGACCGCGTCGACATCCTGCTCACCCGCAACATCCGCAGGGCGAGCGGCGGCCAGGAAGCCTTCGTTGACGTGCTGCTGCAGAGCGTGAAGGTGCTGGCGATCGACCAGGTGGCCGACGAGAGCAAGGAGAACGCGACGGTCGTCAAGGCCGTCACACTGGAGGTAACGACCAAGGACGCGCAGAAGCTGACGCTTGCCGCCGGCATCGGACAGCTGTCGCTGGCGCTGCGCGAGGTCGCCTCGGCCGAAGGAGAAGTGACCGGCCGCGTCACCGCGGCGGACCTCGTCGGCGCTGCCCAGGCAATCGCGGACCAGGCGGTGGAAGCCGCGGAGGCGGCGATAGCCGAGCCGGTGAAGGAAGAGCCGGTGAAGGTCGTCAAGGTGGAAGGACCGACGCACGCCAGAATTGGCGTCTACAGGGGAATGCAGCGGCAAGTCTACGAGGTGCCGCGGAGCAGGTAACGGGCCGAAACACGGCAGATGGGGCGGGCATGAACGCAGGTGCGGGGTTCAGGGTTTCCAGAAGCGCTGCGGCGCTGACTTTTCTGCTAGCGCTTGTCGCTTTCGCGGCGAGCGCCGTTGCGGCCGACAGGCGGATCGATGTGTCCTCGCCGAAGGTGCACCGGCTGTTCATCCCGGTCTCGCAGTCGGTAACGGTGGAGCTCAACCGCAATCTTGGCGACATGGTTGTGGCGGACGCCAAGATCGCCGACGCGCAGCCGATGACCGACCGCGTGCTCTACGTCATCGGCAAGGCTGGCGGCACAACTACCGTCAACCTCTTCTCGGAGGACAAGCGCTCGCTCGGAGTGCTCGAGATCGAGGTCGGCGTCGACGTCGACGACATGGCGCAGGCGATTAGACAGGTGGCGCCGAAATCGCGCGTCACCATCGGTTCGGTCAACGGCAAGGTGAGGCTCGGCGGGCGCGTCAAGGACGGCGCGACGCTGGCCGCGATCCTCGAAGTCGCCCAGCAATACGGCCCGGATGCGGTTATCAATTCGGTCGAGGTCGAAGACAGCCAGCAGGTGAACCTTGAGGTACGCGTTCTGGAAGTCTCCCGCAATGCGGGGCGCGAGGTCGGCGTGAGTTGGGCGTATCGAAATCATAGCGGCAGCGGGGCGGGCATCATCGGCGACGGCGTGAACATTACTGACGGCATTGTGACCGCCGGAGGAATCTTCGCCACCGGCAACGCGCCCTTCGCGACTGTTATCGCCAATGTGCTCGACAAGGGCGTCGACGTCGACGTGATCATTCGCGCGCTTGAAGACAAGCGGCTTGCCCGACGTCTGGCGGAACCCAATCTGACCGCGCTGTCGGGCGAGACGGCGAGCTTCCTCGCCGGTGGCGAGGTGCCGGTCCCGGTGAGCCAGGACGACAACACGATCACCGTGGAATACAAGGAATATGGCGTGAAGCTCAACTTCACACCGATCGTGCTCGACGACAGCAAGATCAATCTGCGGCTCAATCCGGAAGTGAGCGAGGTAGATCCAACGCAAAGTATCCGTGTGGACGATCTGGAGCTTCCAGCCTTCACGACGCGCAAGGCGTCGACCGTGGTCGAACTGCGCGACGGCCAGAGCTTCGCCATCGCCGGCCTGCTGCAGGCGCATAACCGCAAGCTGCAGAGCCAGATCCCTTGGCTCAGCCAACTGCCGGTGCTGGGCGCGCTGTTCCGCTCGTCAAGCTACATCAAGAACGAGACCGACCTCGTCATCATCGTGACGCCGCGCCTGGTGCGCCCGGCCGCCCCCGGCGAGCAACTGGCGACGCCGCTCGACAAGACAAGGCCGACGAACGATCCGGAATATTTCCTGCTCGGCCAGCTCGAAGTGACCAAGGATATGGTCCGCGCCTACGAGCAGGGCAGCGGCGTGATCGGACCCTATGGCCACATGCTCGACGTGCGCTCGAAGGACCAGATGACCTATGTCAAGAAATAGCGCCATCCTTCTCGTCTTCGCGGCAAGCGCATTGGCAGGCTGCGCCGACTATCTCAACCGCTACGACACGGTCACGTTGGCGGCGGGCGATGCGCAGAAATACAACGCCATGCTGCAGACCAAGGACCCGTTCAATCCGGCGTCGGACAACACGGCGATAACGACTGACGGAGGGCGCGCAAGCGACGCCGTCGTTCACAAACACAAGAGGGTCATGCTGCCGGGCGCGGCACCGCCCCCCGTCACGATCAACATAGGCACGAATTGAAAGGCATCTGGGTGGCGGGAACGGCCTGCCGGGTAGTGGGTGGCGAGTATGTTGAGGCTAGCAAGAGCGTTCTGGAAGGACGAGCGCGGGATCGCGCTGATCTTGGTCAGTATCATGCTGCCGGCGATCATTGGCTTCGCGCTGCTGGCGATCGACATGAGCCGCGCGAACAACCTTCACAACGACCTGCAGAAGGCAGCCGACAGTTTTGCACTAGCCGCGGCGGCGGAACTGGATGGCGGACCGGATTCCTGGGCCAGGGCCGAACGGGCGATGGCGACGCTGGTGGACAATATTTCAACGTTCTCGACGGCGGGGTCCACGACGCTGAATGCCGGCCAGCCCGGAGGCGCGGCGCGCTGCAATTCGGCAGGCAGCATCTCCTGGTGCTTCCTCAAAGACATTCCCGCCAGTGACAGCACGGCAATCACGTCGGCCAACTACGCAGACGCCGATCCGGCAGTCGGCAGAGCGGAGACCGCTTTTATTAGGGTGAACGTGCAGCCAACCGCATTCGCCACGATTTTCCCTGCCTCTTTCCTCACCGGAAGCACCGCAGACAACGCCATGAATATCGGAGCCGAAGCGGTCGCGGGCTTCAGAAGCGGGGTCTGCGACTTCACGCCCGTGTTCATCTGCAACCCCTATGAGATGGTGGGCGGAGTAAACGACGCCGGGGGCATCACGCTGCAACAGGCTGCGGCCAGCCGCCAATACCGCCGCAGGCTCATTGAGCTGCGCAAGGTGGGCAACGGCGCCGCTGCCGGACCTGGAAACTTCGGCTTTCTCGAACCCCCGGAGGGTGTCGGAAACGGTGCGCAGGCGCTCGCCGAGACCATAGCCACATCGCAGCCATCGGGCTGCTACTCCAGCGGTAAAGTGACTACGAAGACCGGCCAGAACGCCGGACCCGTACAAGACGCCTTCAACGTGCGCTTCGGCATAAAGGCGAGCGGAAACCACTTCGACTCAGCGATCTATGGCCCCGCCGAGAATGTGCGCAAGGGCGCGATCCAGACCAAAGGTTCCGCCAATCAGTGTCCCGCCTACAATCAGATCGAGTTCGGCCTTGCAGGCAACGCGGGCTTTCCGCGAGATACGTCGTGGCCCTATATGGGCGGACGGATGGGGAGCGGGAGCTGGGATTTCACCCCCTACTGGGAAACAAATTTCGGCGGTTCGACCGACTATCCGACCGACTGGGACAGCGATGCGCCAACCCGTTTCGACATCTACCGCTACGAGATTGAAGCCGAGCTGACCGGGACGGTGTCGCCGGGTGGCGAGTCCGGCGATCCAGACAGCGATTGCCAGCCGCCCATCTCGGTAGAGACCATCGATCGCAGGCTCGTGTATGGCGCCATCGTCAATTGCACGGCACTGACCGCGGCCGGCAACGACCTATCCGGTCACAGCGAGAATCTGCCGGTCGAGGCTTTCGGCAGCTTCTTTCTGGCCGAGCCGGTGTCGTCGCCTTCGGACGACGCCTCCGTGATGGTGGAATTGGTTGATGTTTCGGTTGGCGGGCGGGGCACGCTCGACAACTTCGTGCGCGACGAAGCACAGCTGTATCGGTAGGTGTGCAATGCGTCGGATGCTCCTCATGCTGACGGATCGCTTCTGGAAAGAAGAGCGGGGAGCGATTCTTGTCGAGATGACGCTGATCACCCCGCTGATGATTGCGCTGTCCGCCGGCGTTTTCGAGTTCGGCAATCTTATTCACCAGAAGCTTTTGATCGAGGCGGGCCTGCGAGATGCCGCCCGCTACGCTGCCCGCTGCAACAGTCAATTGTACACGGATTACGGCTTGGCTGCGATCAACTGCGCGACGAACGCGGAGAACATTGCCCTCTACGGCAACGTCGCCGGTACGGGAACAGCCAGAGTTGCGGGGTGGTCGGCAACGAATGTCACCATCGATATCGCCAATCTCGCCGACTGCAGGGACGCCGTGGCTGGCGGCGTCACCCAATACCGGTCGGCGACGGAAAAGGTCTGCATCGTCAGGGCCGCCAGCACGTTCCAGTACAACGGCACGGCGCTGCTCGCCTATCTTGGCCTCAACCCCATCACGCTCAACGGCGTGCATGAGGAAAGGTATATCAGGTTCTGACCATGATCCGCCGATTCCGAAAAGATGAGAATGGCTCGGTGATGGTCGAAATGACGATCTCCATTGTCTTGCTTCTGATGCTTACTTTGGGGTTCGTGGATTTCGGTCATGCCTATTACCAGTGGAATGCTGCGGCCAAGGCCGTCCAGGTTGGCGCCCGGCTGGCCTCGATATCAGATCCGGTGGCAACAAATTTAACCGGAGCCGGGCCAACCGATACGCCCGGCGCTCCGGTAGAGGCGGGAGATTTCGCGGCATTTGTATGCACGTCCGCCGGCGGCGGCACGTGCGGGGGATTTAGCGCGGCCAACTTCAGTCGGATTTTCCGAGGCGACACGGCTTTCACCAATGACGATGCCTGTCCTGACATCCAAGGAAGCCAGCGGCCGGGCATGTGCCACTTCTTCCCGGGCCTTCGCCGCGCCAGCGTGAGGATCACCTATTCGGCTTCCGGCCTGGGCTATCAGACGCGGCCTGACGGTCCGGTGCCGACGATCACGGTCAGCCTGCAAAACGTGAGTTTCCGTTTTTTCTTTCTCGGCGGGCTGTTGGGGTTCAACAACATCGCCATGCCATCCATGCTCAGCACCGTAACCGGCGAAGACATGAAAAGCACCGCTCCATGAACGCCATCAGCCAAAAAGTCCTGCCCATGCACCGAAAGAGGATAGCGCTCTACTCGTCGGACATGCAGTTCCGTCGCGAGGTCGCCGCGCGTCTCGAGTCATTGGCGATCTATGACGTCCAGGTTGCTGATGCCGCTGCGTTCCTCCAGGGCGCCGCCTCTGAATCCCGACCGTCTGTGATCATTCTCGACGTCGATGACGGTGACATCCTCCTGGAACCTGCCATCGCCGCTGCACGGGCGAGTTGGTCCCCCATTCCCGTTATCGCCATTTCGGCCGAGCTAGCGCCCGACCGCATCCGCAGCTTGGTGCGGATCAACGCGTCCGACTGGCTGCGCAAGCCGCTCGACGGTAAGGACCTGCTCAACGCCGTGACGTTTCACGACAGCGGTAGCCACGCTTCGAGAAGCAGGGTGCTCACCTTTATCTCGGCGAGCGGCGGTGCCGGCGCCACCACGCTTGCCCTTTCGGCCGCTAAATATCTTGCAGACAAGTCTGCGGAGAGCGCGGCCGGGACATGTCTGGTCGATCTCGATTTTCAAAGCGCGAACTGCGGAGCCTATCTCAATCTGTTCAATCATTTCGACATCGAAGGGATCGTCAGCCAGCCCGAACGGCTGGACGTCGAGTTGATGGACGTCATCAAGCTCACCCGCGCACCCGGCTTCACCATGTATTCGTTCGAGCGGCCAAGCCTTCCCTTCGACGCGAAAGGGCGGGAATTTGTGCTCAGGCTGCTCGATCTGATTGCCTACCGTTTCGAGCATGTCATCGTCGACCTGCCGAACTTGGAGACGCCGTGGCAGAACTCAGTCCTCTCGACGAGTGACGAGATCTTCGTCGTGTTCGAACTCAATGTCGCTTCGCTGCGCCAAGCCAAGCGTCTGTATACCCGCATCAGGGAGCTGAAGGGAAACGCAGCCAGCGTGACCCTCGTCATCAACAAACACAAGCGCAAGCTGTTCGGGAACCATTTCTCCCGCGGAGAGCTGGAGAAGATATTCAAGGCACCCCACATCAAGGCGGTCACGTTCGACCGCACGCTGATGGCCGACGCCCTCAACAGGGCCATGCTGCCTGCGGAGATAGACGGGCGCGCAAGGTTTAACCGGGACCTCAAGCGGATCTTTCAGGAGCGCATCGATGCAGTCCCGCCCGCCTGACGCACGCAGGGCGGGAGTCCTGTTGTCGGCTATGGTGCTATTTGCAGTTCCTGCCGCCGCGGAAGAACTCCAGCCTGTGATTTTCGCTGCAAGCACGTCGAGGCCGCCGCTGCCCGCAATGGGCCCGAGCTTTCGCCAGACGGTCAGGCTTGCGACCAGCGAGGCAGCCGGAACCGTCATCATCCGAAAAAACATCAACGCTCTCTATTTGGTCACCGGACCCAACCAGGCATTGCGTTACCGGATCAGCGTCGGGCGCGACGGCTTCCAGTGGACCGGGACCGTACGCGTCGGAGCCAAGCAGGAATGGCCTGAATGGCGTCCACCTGCCGACATGCGAAAACGGCAGCCGGAGCTTCCGAAGATGGTTCCCTCCGGCCCCTACAATCCACTCGGCGCGCGAGCGATCTACCTGCACCGCGAAGGCAGGGACACACTCTATCGCATCCATGGCACGAATGACCCGTCCGGTGTCGGCTTTGACGGAACGTCGGGATGCTTCCGCTTAACCAACACCGACGTTGTGGATCTCTATAAGCGTGTCGAGATCGGCACCAAGGTGGTGGTGGAATGACTACCATTTCGAATGGCTCGGCCCCCAGCATCGACGAAAAACACACGATCCAGCCGAAAGTTGGCGTCTTCACGCCGACACTGACGCTTGCTATGGCGCTCACCATTCTCAACCTGGCCGTGGCCGTCTACATCTATCGCTCAACGAGCAGCCTGATCGAGATCGATGGGCGCCTGGCCAACCTGAAGGCATTCGAGCAGCGCATATCGAACCAGCTCGACATGATGAACAACGGAGTGCAGGGGAGGCTGGAGGCGCTGCAGAGTGATTTCCAAAGTCAAATTGGACAGCTGAATGACGGGATAACCCGACTAGGCACTCAGGGGCAGCCGGCCGCTGCCGACGAGATCGTCGCGCTGCCCTCCCTGGAGCCCGCCCTTGAGCCCGCAGCCGATCCGGTTGCCGACCTGGAGCCGGAGCCTCTCAAGGAAGCCCCGGTGGCGTCCACCACCAGCAGCGCCAATGTTGTGCCAAGGCAGAAGTCCTCTGCCTATGAGAGGATCCAGTCAGCGGACGGTAAGGTTTACTATCGCAAGGTGCGCTAACCTGCATGGGCGGCCCATGCGCATAATTCCAGGCGCGATACTGTGCGCAATGTTGGCGACCTCGGCTACTCGCGGGGCAGCGGACGTTCGTTGCCTGCGCGTTGTCAACGTTGACTTCTGGGACGTGCTCTACATTCGAGCAAGCGAGACGCACCGGGCCAAGGCCGTCGGCGCCATAGCGCCTGATCATGACGGCATCCTGCAACTAAAGGGGGCCTGCAAGCCATCCGGACAGTCCACCAAACGCCAATGGTGTCCGGTGGACTATTTCCCGCTCCCAACCGTGCGCATATCCGGGTTCGTCAAGGCATATTTCGTGGCTGAGGCAACGTGCCCAAAAGGTTTTGCCGGGGCTCCTTGATACGCGGACTAATAGCCGCAGTCCTCTTCCTCCTGCTGAGAAGAGAAAGCGGCATGGCAAAGCAGCGACTGGCGCGTTTACCCTGTCAGAACATGCCAGTTCTTTTTGGATGAACAAAGTGTTAACATTATCTGGAATTGTGGGGGTGGCGTGTGGGTAATGTTCGGACGCTCAGGGAGGCAAATCCGCCCATCTTATCCATAGTTGTGCCGTGCTTCAATGAAGCCGACGGCCTCTTAGAACTGCACCGAAGAGTCGCCGATGCCTGCATAGCCGTAGTCGGCAATTCTTACGAACTTGTGCTCGTCAACGACGGCTCATCAGACGCTACTGGTGCACTCATTGCGCAGTTGGCTGATGCAGACACGCATGTGGTCGGAATAGACCTGGCGCGTAACTACGGACATCAGATTGCACTGAGCGCAGGGCTGGAGCTGTGTTGTGGGCAACGTGTTCTCATTCTCGACGCGGATCTTCAGGATCCACCTGAGCTTCTGGGTCCCATGATGGATGCTATGAACGACGGCTGCGACGTTGTGTTCGGCCAACGTTCAACGAGAGACGGCGAAGGGTGGTTCAAGCGATCGACCGCTGCAGCGTTCTACCGCGTCCTCAACAAACTTTCAGACACTTGTATTTCGCTTGATAGCGGCGATTTCAGACTGATGAGTCGCCGAGCCGTGGACCATTTGAACGCAATGCCCGAGCGATATCGTTTTATTAGAGGAATGGTTAGCTGGATAGGATTGAAGCAGCAGGCTTTTCCGTACGATAGAGACAGACGACATGCTGGCAAAACCCACTATTCCATCAAAAAAATGATCATGCTCGCTTTTGACGCAATCACTAGTTTCTCCGTGTTGCCATTAAGATTGGCGTCTCATCTAGGCCTCTTGTTCGGTTTACTTGGCATCGGCACACTGGCGTACACGCTTTTGGCTTGGTTCCGAGGCGAGGTCCTTCCCGGCTGGACAAGCATCGCCTCGATCATACTTATCCTAGGCAGCGTCCAATTGCTCGTCCTCGGCATCTTTGGTGAATATCTCGGCCGTATGTATATGGAGACCAAACGCAGGCCGCTCTACGTGGTCAGTCGGATAGTGGGGCGATCGTCGCAAAACGAGAAACGGGTAAAGCTTCAGCATCATAGAGTCGTCGCCGATGCGTGAAGCCGAGTTCGATCAATATGCCGAGGACTATCGTTCGCTGCATGCGGATAGCATACGCCTGAGCGGCGAGTCTCCCGACTATTTCGCTAGCTACAAGGTCGATGACGTCGCCGAGCGCCTAGCGGACCTTGGCGTGCTCCCAGAGCGCATACTGGACTTCGGTGGAGGGATCGGTAACTCGATCACATTTCTCCGCAGCGCATTTCCCGATGCAGAGCTCGTTCTGCTAGACCCGTCCGAGAAATCATTGGCTGTCGCGGAAAAGCGTCACTCGGGACAGGCGCGCATAACGGCCTTCGATGGCGTGACTATTCCCTTTGCAGACGCCTACTTTGACCTCGTGTTCGTGGCGTGCGTTTTCCATCACATCCCTGAACGGGATCAAGTTCCTACCCTTGGCGAAATCAATCGAGTGCTTAGGAGTGGCGGCAGCGTTTTCGTCTTCGAGCACAATCCGTTTAACCCACTTACGGTGAAGGCAGTGGCGGACTGTGTCTTTGACAAAGGTGCCGTATTGATATCGGCCTCTGAAATGCGCAGCCGCATGGCGGCAGCCGGTTTCGGTCAGTCCCGAATTTGCTATCGCATCTTTCTTCCTCACTTCCTTCGATCGTTGCGACCACTTGAAAAGCTGCTGTGCTGGTTGCCTTTAGGCGGGCAATATTTTGTCCACGCAAGCAAGCCAAATAGCTGATCAATTCAGCACCGGCATGCGGGGCGCCGCGGCCGCGCGGTGGCCAGAACTTGTTTCGATGGCCATGGTCGCGATTGCCTGGATACTCATGCGTCACATTCCTGTTTCTCATGACGTGATTTGGCAGATGTGGGTCGCCC
This sequence comes from Mesorhizobium sp. KR9-304, assembly GCF_040049215.1. Lineage (NCBI taxonomy): Bacteria > Pseudomonadati > Pseudomonadota > Alphaproteobacteria > Hyphomicrobiales > Phyllobacteriaceae > Mesorhizobium > Mesorhizobium sp. KR9-304. The sequence goes on from NZ_JBDZDN010000002.1 coordinate 23,341, forward strand.
GCCAATTGATCGGCGGCGCTCAGCTCTATGTAGAGATATTGGAACTTAACCCTCCGCTATGGTTTTGGCTGGCGGTCCCAGTCGAGTGGGTTGCCCAAATCATAGCGCTGACCCCAGGAGAAGCGATCGTTGGCGCAGTCTTTGTCTACGCTACAGTCTCGCTGCTTCTAGTTGCCAGAATTTGCTCCGACCTCGATCGCTGGCATCGCTTCCAGTTGCTTGCATCTGTTGGTTTCGCGACGATCTGTTTGCCGATCCCCTTTTTCGCACAAAGGGAACACCTCACCCTGATTGGTGCAGTGCCTTACGTCATTCTTGCTGCTCGCCGGGCGGACCGCCTGAGCACGCCGTTCGTTAACGCTGTCCTTGTTGGTCTGGTCGCCGCAATCGGTCTTGCATTGAAACATTACTTTGTTCTGATACCTATCCTGCTTGAGGTCTGGCTGCGCTTGCGGCTTCGTCGGATGTGGCGTCCTGTGCGTCCAGAGACGACGACCTTGGCTATTTGCGGGATAGTCTATGCAGCATCAGTCCTGCTCTACGCGCATCCCTATTTCGACAATATCGTCCCAATGCTGACGCTGGCCTACGACGGCTATAACGCATCCTACCTGAGACAACTTGTAAGATTTTTCGTCGGCATTTGGCTGATCGGTTTCCCCTTGCTGTTTTGGACCGGCAGATCAAATCTGGCTTCGGTCGCATTTTGGACATCTGCTGGGTTCGTAGCGATCTATTTTATCCAACAAAGGGGTTTCGACTATCATTCATTGCCCGCCACTGGCTTGCTGTTCATTGGGTTGGCGGCGACCTTACAGATTGGGACGCCGTCGCTAGGGCACGCTCTTAGGTCGATCTCCGTTGCCAGTGCATTGGGCTTGATGCTTGTAGTTGTAGCGATTAGCGGGCCTTACGAGAATTCGAAGCGGACGATAGCGGAACATTTTCTGAACGGTGTTCAGCCCGGCGAAGCCGTTCTGATGATATCGGCAAATCCTAGCACAATCTGGCCAATGATCGAAGAAGCAGGGTTGGTTTGGCCATCGCGCCATATGACATTCTGGATGCTCGCGGCCATCGCACAGCAGCAACAGCAACAGGGTTCGTTAAGCCCTCGAATGCAGCTTCTCGCGGATGAAATAAGGATGCAGACGTCTGAGGACATGAGGTGTTATGAGCCCGCGATTATTCTGGTCGACGACCTTCGCCGTTCAAATGCGAACGGCTATGACGCACTAAGGTTCTTCAGACAGTACGAGCCCTTCGAAGAGGCCTTCCAGTCATACAAGCCAATTGGCAAAAGAAAGAACCTGACTGCTTTTGTAAGACAAACGAAGTCGAAATCTCCGACGCCAACGTCCTGCAGAACAGTTCACGCTGCCCGGCAATAACTCGCGGTGACCATGTGACCTGCCACTGAGTTTTTCCTCCACCTGGAGTTAGAGTCCGGCCTCGATTGAAGGACGGACAGATGAAGCGGAAGCGCTTCACGGAACAGCAGATCATCGCGGTTCTGCGCGAGCACGAGGCGCGCGCGAAGGCGGGCGACCTGGCCGTATGGGAACCTCTTCTGGTTGCCGACGTTGCTCGCCCATGTTTGACCCTGTGACACCCGCCGTGCTGGTTCTGTTGGCTTGCTCCCCGGATGAGCATCACTGCCGCGAGATGCGGCTCCCCGGACGTAGCGCACTGGCACGGGGGCTGGGGCATTCGCCGAGCGCTGAATAGGAGCCCGCCGCATTCCAACTCAGCAGCGGCGGGCTCTTCAACAAGGGAGGGACGCATCTTCTGTCAAAGTGCTGAACCTCGCTGGCCCTACGGCCCACTACTAATTGTTGCCGTTTGCGCAGGCTTTTGGATCGCTATCTGCCTGGCCTATATCAGGCTATGCCTTGAATTTCTCGAAAAACAGCAGATGCTAATTTGTTAGCCGGGGGTCGTACCAACCGGCTAGGCCCGGCTAGGCGCCCCTCCTACCCGCCCAAGAGTGCCCGGCTGGGCCGCCGCCTCACGCTTGGGTATCTTTGGAGGATGGCTAATGAGGAAACCCTACAAAAAGCCGGTGTTTGTCGCCCGCGATAAGGTGAGCAAGGTCACAGCCTTCAATGGCGGCGGTTCGCCGATTCCGGTTTCCGAGTGAGTTGACTGACCTGATGCATCCCTGGGCCATACGCATGGATGCTCCGGCGCCTTCGCCGCAGCCGTGGTGGTAGGACTGATTATGTGGCTGGTCTAGTCTTCAGCGGAGCCCCGCCTGTCTGAGATAATTACCAGCGTGGCGGCGATCTTCTCCAGCCGCTCGCGACGGACTAGCGTCGGCTTCTGATAGGTCTTTTTCATGCCCCCGACTCCCCTCTGCGGGCCTACGAGTTTACTTGCCCTGAACCGCCGCCATTTGGCCCGCCGGCTGCAATATGAACCAGCACTTCACGGCGAACCAGCGTCGGCTTCTCGTACTGCTTTTTCATGGTCAATCCCATAACCGTTGGTTTGAAAGTCTCACGGATGAGAGTTACGTCCGTTCTATTCTAGGATCACAACTCCGAAGAAAGCGGCCCGGCTGCTCGGCCTACGGGTAGGAGCGTGAGCAGCCGAGTCTAGCCGGTGGTTCGAAGACCGGCCACCTATAAACATCTGCTTAATTTCAGAAAATGAAAAGCCCGCTGCAGGCTGAGTTATCTGCGGAGGGCTCGCTACTTCCAAACGGGGGATATTTACAGATCGCCCGTGGCATAGAGGAACATCGCCCGCTGAGTTTTGTTCCTGCACGACATAGCCGGTTCTGCATTGCATTTTCGACAAATGAGATGATGCTGACCTAGGCCGGGGGAGACGAGGCATCCGGCATGGCCCGGGCCGTAACCCATTCGCAAGCCTTACGGCTCGGGCTACCACCACTCTCCTAAATGCGAGAGGTTTTGGGTAGCGCACGGCGCGTGGGAACCTCTTCCGGTCGCCCGCTGTTGCCGGCCCATGTTGGACCCGATTACTCCCGCCGTGCTGGTGCTGTTGGCTTGCTCCCCGGATGCGCGTCAATGCCATGAGATGCGGCTCCCCGAAGCTCATGCCACGATTGAAGCCTGTCGTGCGGCCTTGCCGGACAGGTTGCGGAGGATGCGCCACGAAGGTCAGCCTGCGATCGGACGTTGCGTTTCGCATGAAGGCGATGCCGGCGTTGACCCGATTGTGACCGGTGCTGTTGAACCGGGCCTCGCCACGGTGCGAGTTACCAGGATCGAAAACGGCAAAGCCGTTGTGTCAACTTACCGCGTTCCGCGTAGCGCAAGGTAAGCTACGGCCCGACATCAGCTACGCATTTCGCAACCAGCAACCATGCTCGAGTTCCTTACGCTGAACCCGAGACCAAGCTGTAAAACGGTTGAGATAAATGAGCCGGCCATCCGGTCCGTTGTGGCGCCTCCCGCGAGGCAAACGGAGCCTTATACGTCGCGGCCGAAAGAATTTGTGCGGTCGGCTGCTATAAACCCTTCAATTCCAGCCTCCTTCAATAGAGCGATGCAGTAGAGAAGGTTGGAACTCAGACCCGTTCCCTCCGCCACAACAACCTAAGTTGTTGTGATTTAATGATAAGATATTCCGGTGTTTTTCTGCCCCTAACGCGATTCCCAATGTGGAAACCGACAAAAGACAAGGAATCACGGCCGGGCTTTCGATTCGGCTGCGTTACGATCTTGCCCAGACTAGCCGAGGCCCCCGCCTTCGTCATTGCCATCCGAATTATCATCATCCGGCAATGGTGGTGGACTGCTTGCATTGGACGAGGCGGGCTGGGCCGTAACGGCCGGAAGAATGGCGCGCTTGTCCAGCTGTGGCTTCTCGTATCGTTTCATGTGTCGCATTCCCTCAGGGGATCATTGCCTAGCAGGGGTTAAGGCGCCGTGTCTACGCCGGCATGACGCCCGCAGAGCAGGCTGCCGCGGCGGCAGCAGGCCTGTGCCTAGTCCCGCCGAACGAGCGCCGGCGTTTCGTACTGCTTTCATCGCCCTGCTCTCAAGCTTTTCAGTCGGTCGAGCTCTCACAAACGAGAGTTTGCTTCAAAGAGGGAAGCCTTGCCTTCACGTTGGTCGGCGAGTGCTTTCGCGTTTCTTAACGGTTTCCTAGGACACTCGGCATTTACGAGAAAGGGAGGGCATGATGTCGTCGAAAGCAGGGGCCGGCCGACCAGGGACGCAAGCTGCAAGAAGTTGGATCGCGCTGGGCGCTGTCGCGGGGATGGCAGCCGGGTGTACCTCGCTGCCCGCCGATCATGCAGCCACCCTCTCGATGACAGATCCAAAATGGCGATCGCCGCAGTGTCAGGAGATTCGCGCCGAGGCGGCAAACTACAAAGAGCAAAAGGTCAGCTTTGCGTCCGGCGTCTTGTTCGGCCCTTATGGGCTAGCAATGGCAGCGGCAGTCAAAGAGCACCATGAAAAGAAACGTCGCCAACTCGCTCGCGAAATGCACATGAAATGCTCAAGTCAGCCATTGCCGAAAGAGCTTCAGGCAGACCCGATGGCCAAGCCGAAAAGCAACTCTGAATCGGCGCGCCTCTGACCGTTATTCGCTGAAGGCGCAAGGCCGTCCGTGCCGTCAGCCCGCCGGTTTGCGGCCGCTGGCGATGGTGATGACCGCAATGATGATGACACCGGTGAGCACCATGCGGATGCCGGCTCCAAAGCCGTAGGTGTTGAGCATGGTGACGAGCAGGAACAAGAGCATCGCCGCACCCCACAGGCCCGGCAGATTGGCAAAGCCGCCCGCCACCGAGGTCCCGCCGATCACCACGACGGCAATCGAGGCGAGCAGGTACTCCGCGCCCATGTTGAGCGCGGCGCCGCCTGAGAAGCCGGAGACCAGATAGCCCGTCAGGCCGGCGAACATGCCGCACATCACATAGGTGGCGAAACGAACGCGGTCGACCGGAAGGCCTGCAAGCCGCGCGGCGCGCGCGTTCTGGCCGATCGCTGTCACGGTCCGCCCGAACAGCGTACGGTGCAGTATCACGCTCATCGCGAAGGTGATGGCCATTCCCGCGACGGCAAGCACCGGAATGCCCCACAATATCCACGTGGTGAAGTCGGCGAGCAGCGGCGGCGGCTTGATGCGAATGCCCCGGCTGTAGGAGATGGCGGCGGACAGGAACAGGAAGCTGGACGACAGCGTGGCGATGATCGGCGGAATGCGAAGCAGCCGGATCAGACCGTAGTTGAAGACGCCGACGCCGGCGCCGCAGCCGAGCGCGATCGCCAGCCCCGGCACGATCATCGCGTCGCTGCCGTCCATGATCTTCATGGAGACAGCTCCGGCGAGCGTCATAGTGGCGGGAATGGAGAGGTCGACATTGCCCGGGCCGAGCGTGATGACATACATCTGTCCGATGGCCACCAGCACCGAGAAGGTGGCGAAGGACAGCGCGGCGGTCAGCACGCCGCCGCCGCCCAGCCCCTCGGTGAAGGCGATGGTGGCAAGCCAGATCGCCAGCGCCCCGGCATAGGCGCCGAGCCACGGTTTCCGGAGGATCGCGCGCAGCGCCGTCATGTGCCACGCGCCTCCGCCCGGTTGATGAGCACGCGCAACGCCAGCACCAGGATGAGGATGGCGCCCTGCGCGCCGATCTGCCAGTCGGGATTGAGGCGCAGGAAGGACAGGAAGGAGCCGGCAAGCGTCAGCGTCATGGCCCCGATAACCGCGCCGACCGGCGAGATGCGGCCACCCGTAAACTCGCCGCCGCCGAGAATGACGCCGGCGATGGAAAGCAGCGTGTAGCGCAAGGCGATGTTGGCGTCGCCGGAGGTGGTGAGGCCGACCAGCGACAGGCCCGCGAACATGCCGAACAGCCCGGCAAAAGCAAACATGATCACCTTGGCCTTCAGCAGCGACCAGCCGGCGCGCTCGACCGAGCGCGGATTGCCGCCCACGCCGCGCAGCACCGCGCCATGGGCGGAGCGCATCAGCCCGAAATGCACGACAACCGCCAGGGCGAGCAGGGCGTAGATCGTGAAGGGCACCAGCGGCGTCTTCCAGGTCATCAGCGCCCGCAGCCAGTCCGGCGCCTTGCCGCCGGGCGTCGGCAGCACGAGGATCGCCAGGCCGAGCCAGACGAAGGACATGCCAAGCGTCACGACGATGGATGGCAGGTTCCTGAGATGGATCAGCGCGCCGACCGCGGCATAGATCAGAATGCCACCCGCCAGCGCTGCCGCCCCGAGCAGCGGCTGTTCGTTGAGCCAGGTGGCGCCTACGCAGGCGACGAACCCGACATAGGCGCCGAGAGAGAGGTCGAGATCGTTCACTGTGATGACGAACATCTGGGCGATTGTCGCAAAGGCGATCGGCAGCGCGAGATTGAGCAGAAGGTTGAGGCCGACATAGCTCATGGCGCGCGGCTGCAGCCAGAACACCGCCAGCAGGATGGCCCCGAAGGACAACATCGGCAGCAGGATGCGGGCGTTGCGCGCCAGAAACGAGACGGGCATCAGGCGGCCGCTTCGAAAGAGGAATGCAGCACCCGTTCCTCGGTGATGGCATCGCCCGAAAGCTCGGCGACGATGCGCCCGTTGCGGAACACATAGACCCGGTCGCAATGCTTCAGCTCGTCCATCTCGGTCGTGTACCAGAGGAACGTTCGCCCCGCCGACGCTTCCTGCCTGAGCATGCCGTAAACTTCCTGCTTCGTGCCGATGTCGACGCCGCGCATCGGATCGTCCATGAGGATGATGTCGGCATCTGAACCCAGCGCGCGGGCAAACAGCACCTTCTGCTGATTGCCGCCGGACAGGGAGAGGATCGGATTGGCCATGTCCGGCGTACGGATGCCGATCTTCTGCTTCCACTCCTCGCCCATGCTTGCTTCCGCGCTCGGATCGATCAGCCACCGCTTGGTCAGCCGCGTCAGGGAACTGATGGTGGCGTTGTCGCGAATCGACCACAGCGGAAACAGTCCGTCGGTCTGCCGGTCGCCGGCAACCATTGCCGTGCTGCCCGACACCGTGACGCCGGCCTGCGCTTTGCGTTGCCCCTGGAAGATGCGGACCAGCATGTCGGTCTGGCCGTGGCCGCCGAGACCGGCAAGGCCGATCACCTCGCCGCGATTGGCCACCAGCGTGATCGCGTTGTCCTGCGCGGCGGGCGCCACCGAAACCTTGAGTTCGACGGCGGCGGTTGCCGAGCGCTGATCGCGCCGGGCCTGTTCCTGCGCCACGCTGCCCATGCTCTCGACGAGCGTGACACGTGTGAAGCCGCGCGCCGCGCGGTCCGCGACAACGCCGCCGTCGCGCATGACCACGATGCGGTCGGCGGTCGTCAGGATTTCATTGAGAAGGTGCGAGATGAGGATCACCGCGCCGCCGCGGTCCACGAATGTTCGCACAAAGGCGAGCAATTGGCCGGCCAGCACGCCGTCCAGCGACGAGGTCGGCTCGTCGAGGATGACCAGCCGGACCCGCGTGTCGGTGGCCGAGAAGGCACGGGCGATCTCGACCATCTGCCGCCGCGCGATGGACAGGTCGCCGACGAGCTGCGACGGGTCGATGTCATGGCCGGGAAAGATCTGGTCGAGCATGCCGCCGATCAGCGTCGCGGCACGGCGGCGCCAGCCGATGCCTCTCAGCGACGGATGCATGATCCGGGCGTTCTCCGCAACCGACAGGTTCGGGCAGAGCGACAGCTCCTGGAAAACGCAGCGTATGCCCAGGCGGTTCGCGGCGCCGACCCCGTAACGCTCGGAAACGTCGTGGCCCGAAACGAGAATGCGGCCGGCCGACGCAGAGAGCGTGCCGGCGAGGATGTTCATGAGTGTCGATTTGCCGGCGCCGTTGTGCCCGACAAGGCCGAGGCACGCGCCGGCCGGCACATCGAGGCTGACCCGCGCAAGCGCGCGAACGGCGCCGAAACTCTTTTCGACGCCGTCGAGATGAATGAGGACGTTTTGCTCGTTCTGCATCTGCATCGGCCAGGCGGACAACCTGTCGAAGGCTGCCCGCCCGGTCAATATCACATGCCGCCGATGACCTTCTGCGCGTCCTCGAGCGAATATTCGGTATTGGCCACGCCGCCCACTTCCGTGTTGGCGAGGTTCTCCTCGAGATTCGCCTGGTCGATGCGCAGGAATGGCACGGTCAGGTCCTTGGGTACCTCCTTGCCGTCCAGGATCTGCTGGGCAACCCAGAAGGCCAGCGTCGAGACGCCGGGAGCGATCGACACCGACATGGTCTCGTAGCCGTTGGCGTCCTTCTGCTCCTTCCACCAGGCGAGTTCGTCCTGGCGGTTGCCCATGATGATCAGCGGTGTCGGCCGGTTGGCGGCCTTGAAGGCCTGCGCCGCACCATAGCCGTCGCCGCCCTGCGTCACGACCGCCTTGATCTCGGGCAGCGAAGGCAGGATGCCGGCAACGGCTTTCTGCGCGACATCCTGCGCCCAGTCGCCATGCACGGAGCCGACGATCTTGAACTGCGGATTCTCCGCCACGCCCTCGTGGATGCCCTTCGAGATCTCGTCGTCGACGAAGACACCGGCGAGGCCGCGGATTTCCAGCAGATTGCCGCCTTCCGGCATCTTGTCCTTGAGGTAGAGGACCTCGTCCTTGCCCATCTGCTTGAAGTTGACGGCAATCCGCCAGGCGCAGGGTTCGGTGACGATGCCGTCGAAGGACACGACCGTGATGCCGGCGTCGCATGCCTCCTTCACGGCGCCGTTTAGCGCGTCCGGCGAGGCAGCGTTGATGACGATCGCATCATAACCCTGGAGGATCATGTTCTGAATCTGCGCCGCCTGCTCGGTCACCTGGTTTTCGGCCGTGGTGAACGGATCGGCCGCGGCGACGATCTTGTCGGCGACTGCCTGCTTGGTGACCTTGTCCCAGCTCTTCAGCATGGCCTGGCGCCACGAATTGCCGGCATAGTTGTTGGAAAGCGCGATCTTCTTGCCCGAGGTATCGGCTTGGGATGCGGTTGCCGCGAGGATGAACCCCGTGGCCAGAATTGCCCGATGCAGAGCTTTGTTCATGACTTCCTCCCTGTGGCGTCGTCGTCGCCATTTGGCGCGATCGACTGCCGGTTAGCGGCCCAATTTGCGGATTGCGTGATTTGTCCGAACCTTCCTCCTCAGCCCGGACAAGGCCGCCATTGGCACCCGGCGATCAACCTACTAACATGTCAGTATGGGCGCAACCGAAGAAAATGATCTGACGGCCGGCTTCCCTGCGGTTCCCACACCGCGGTCATCCGGGGCTACCGCCCGGGTAGTCGAAGGCCTGCGCCGTGCCATCGTCAACCTTGAATTCGAACCCGGGACCAAATTGGACAAGGCGGAATTGACGCGGCGGTTCGGCGTGTCGCGTTTCCCCGTCGCCGAGGCGTTGAACCGCCTCAAGGCGGAGGGTCTGGTCGACATCCGCCCGCAAAGCGGATCGATCGTTTCGCGCATACGCCTTGCCGATGCGCGCGAGAACATGTTCCTGCGCCGCGCCCTGGAAGGGGAAGCCGTTGCGCACCACGCGCAGCACCGCTCGAAAGAGCTGCTTTCAGCATTGCGGCTCAACATGCGCGAGCAGAAAGCAGCCATATCCGGGGATGATCGCGCGCGATTCCACCGGCTCGACCTGGAGTTGCACGACCTGTTCGTTTCGGTGGTCGGCTATCCGCGCGTGCGGGCCATGGTGGAGGGCGCTCGATTGTCGCTCGATCGCGCCCGCCGGCTGCTGATCACGCCCAGACGTATCGCCCTGACCTTCAGGGAGCATGCGAAAATCGTCGCGGCGATCGCCGCCGGCGATTCCCTTGCCGCCCGAAACGCAATGTCGGCTCATCTTGATTCGGTGATCGGGGAACTGGAAGACTTCGCCCGGGAATATCCGGCGCTGTTCGACGGCGACTGAACGCCCGGGGCGTGTGGGGAAGGCTGGATCTCAGCGCTTGCTAGGCCGCGATCGTCGAGCTGGCTCTCCAGCGGCGTTACGCCTCGTGCAGGATCGGCAGAATGTCGAGCAGTTCGCCACCTGGCTCGAATAGCGGCGCGAGCAGGCCGCTGATGCGCAGAACGCCGCGTCGGCCCACGAGATTCCGCTCAACTGCAAGACGCGCGCGATGGCGTTACCGGTCGCGAGAACAACGCGATCCCACCATCGCGCAGTTGGCGGGCTCATAGCCTCCGGCGGTCGACGTTGCCTGGCACCCCGCCGACGCGAACGCGGAGACCCCGACAATGAGCGCAATTATCGTCCGGTGAATTCGGAGCATCGCGAACCCTTTTCCATTGCCCGCAGCGACCCTGCCCGCAAATCAACAACGGCCAGACGCTCCGGGCAAGCCACGAAAAAGTTATCGGGATCGGCGAGCAGCGCCCCTACACTGTCAGGAAGCGCTTCACCTCGGCCGTGTCGAGGTCCTCGGCGGGGCCGGTGTGCACGATCAGGCCGCGGTCCATGATGTTCACCTCGTCGGCGAGCTCGCGGCAGAAGTCGAGATACTGCTCGACCAGCAGGATGGCGATGCCGGCGGTGTCGCGCAGGTAGCGGATGGCGCGGCCGATGTCCTTGATGATCGACGGCTGGATGCCTTCGGTCGGCTCGTCGAGCACGAGCAGCTTGGGCCGCATCACCAGCGCGCGGCCGATGGCCAGTTGCTGTTGCTGTCCGCCCGAAAGATCGCCGCCGCGCCGCGACAGCATCTGTTTCAGCACCGGGAAAAGCTCGAACACGTGCTCGGGTACATGGCGCTCGGCGCGCTTCAGCGGCGCATAGCCGGATTCGAGATTTTCCTTCACCGTCAGCAGCGGAAAAATCTCCCGCCCTTGCGGCACGAATGCGATGCCCGACCGGGCGCGATCATACGCCGCGCTCCGGTCGAGCGCCTTCCCCTCGAAGGCTACGCTTCCCGATGTCAGCCGGTGATGGCCGACGATCGATCTCATCAAGCTGGTCTTGCCGACGCCGTTGCGGCCGAGCACGCAGGTGATCCTGGCCGGCAGCGCGGTCAGCGAGACACCGCGCAGCGCCTGCGCCGCGCCGTAGTGGAGCGTGGCGTCTCTTACCTCAAGCATGGCGAAGGCCCCCGTGGTCACCCTGGTCCCCCCGCGCCCCCGCCGAAGCGGGGGTGGCTGGCCTTCCGGCCCGCCAGAGGGGGTTGGTGAAACTAACTATCGACCGCAGGAGACCGCAGGAGCGCACGCGCTGCGAGGCGCGCGAGGGCGATGAAACCGGCCGATCGATGGGAAAGCGCCAATACATCCTCAACGCCCCAGATAGACTTCGACGACGCGGTCGTCGGCCGAAACGAAATCCAGCGAGCCTTCCGAAAGCACCGAACCCTCGTGCAGGCACGTCACCTTGACGCCGAGCTCGCGCACGAAATGCATGTCGTGCTCGACCACGATGACCGAATGCTCGCGCGCGATGTCCTTGAGCAGCCGCGCGGTCTCCTCCGTCTCCGCGTCGGTCATGCCGGCGACAGGCTCGTCGACGAGCAGCAGCTTCGGGTCCTGCGCCAAAAGCATGCCGATCTCCAGCCACTGCTTCTGGCCGTGCGACAGGTTGGCGGCGAGTTCGTCGCGCTTGTCGCCAAGGCGTATGATGCCGAGGATGTCGTCGATGCGGCGGCTGTCGGCGACCGAGCGGCGGTAGAACAGCGCCGGGAATATGGAGCGCGGACCGCTCAGCGAAAGCAGCAGGTTCTCCTCGATCGTATGGCTCTCGAACACGGTCGGCTTCTGGAATTTCCGGCCGATGCCCATCATCGCGATCTCGGCCTCGTCATGCTTGGTCAGGTCAACCTGCCCGTCGAAGAACACTTCACCTTCGTCGGGACGGGTCTTGCCCGTGACGATGTCCATCATCGTCGTCTTGCCGGCGCCGTTCGGCCCGATGATGGCGCGCATCTCGCCCTTGTCGAGCACGAGCGAGAGATTGTTGATGGCGCGAAAACCGTCGAAGGAAACCGAGACGCCGTCGAGATAGAGGATGGTGCCGGATTTCGACATCGCCTACTCCGCCGGCTGCGGCTCGGGGCCGCTGTTGGGGTTCGCCCAGGCGCCGGTTTGGGCGCCGGGCTTCTCGCCCGCCTGCGGACGCACGATCTTCGGCGGTGTTTCGTCCGTGTCGATACCCTTCTCCGCGGCGACCGACGCCGCGCGCTCGGCCTTGCCGCCACCCCTGCCGCGCCACTGGTCCCACAGGCCCAGAATGCCTTTCGGCAGGAACAGCGTGACGGCGACGAACAGCCCGCCGAGCGCAAACAGCCAGAGCTCGGGAATGGCGCCGGTGAACCAGCTCTTGCCGGCGTTGACCAGCAGCGCGCCGATGATCGGGCCGACGATCGTGCCGCGCCCGCCGACGGCGGCCCACACCACCACCTCGATCGAATTGGCCGGATCGAACTCGCCGGGATTGATGATGCCGACCTGCGGCACGTAGAGGGCGCCGGCGATGCCGGCCATCACGGCCGACACGGTGAAGGCGAAGAGCTTTACGTTCTCCGCGCGCCAGCCCAGAAAGCGCGTGCGGCTTTCGGCGTCGCGCACGGCGATCAGGATCTTGCCGTACTTCGAGGTTACGGTCAGCCACGTCACGAAGACGCCGAGCGCCAGCGCGATGGCGCTCGCGGCAAACAGCCCCGAGCGGGTCGCGTTGGCCTGAACGTTGAAGCCGAGAATGTCCTTGAAGTCGGTCAGGCCGTTGTTGCCGCCGAAGCCCATGTCGTTGCGGAAGAATGCGAGCAGCAGCGCATAGGTCATCGCCTGCGTGATGATCGACAGGTAGACGCCGGTCACGCGGCTCCTGAAGGCGAACCAGCCGAACACGAAGGCGAGCAGCCCCGGCACCACCATCACCATCAGCGCCGCGAACCAGAACTGGTCGAAGCCGTACCAGAACCAGGGCAGTTCCTTCCAGTTCAGGAACACCATGAAGTCGGGCAGGTCCGGGTTGCCGTAGACGCCGCGCGACCCGATCTGGCGCATCAGGTACATGCCCATGGCATAGCCGCCGAGCGCGAAGAACGCGCCGTGTCCGAGCGAGAGGATGCCGCAATAGCCCCAGACGAGGTCGAGCGACAGCGCCAGCAGCGCGTAGCAGAGATATTTGCCGACCAGCGCCACCATGTAGGGCGGCACGTGGAATGCGCTGCCGTCAGGCACGGCGAGGTTGAGGACAGGCACGACGATCGCCGCCGCGACCAGGATCGCGATGGTGATCGCGATGCGCTTGTCGGAGCCGAAGAGCCGCGCGGCCATCATGCTTCCACCGCCCTGCCCTTCAGCGCGAACAGGCCGCGTGGACGTTTCTGGATGAACAGGATGATCAGCACCAGCACCAGGATCTTGCCGAGCACCGCGCCGGCGTAGGGCTCGAGGAACTTGTTGAGCACGCCGAGCGAGAAGGCGCCGACCAGCGTGCCCCACAGATTGCCGACGCCGCCGAACACCACCACCATGAAGCTGTCGATGATGTAGCCCTGGCCCAGATTGGGCGACACATTGTCGATCTGCGACAGTGCCACGCCCGCGATGCCGGCTATGCCCGAGCCCAGCGCGAAGGTCAGCGCGTCGACCCACGGCGTCTTGATGCCCATCGAGGCCGCCATGCGGCGATTGGCCGTCACGGCGCGCATCTGCAGGCCCCAGGGCGTGCGCTTCATGACGAACAGCAGCAGGAAGAACACGGCCAGCGAGAACACCAGGATCCAGAGCCGGTTCCAGGTGATCGACAGTTCGCCGATATCGAACGCTCCCGACATCCAGGACGGGTTTCCGACTTCCTGATTGGTCGGTCCGAAAATCGTGCGCACCGACTGCTGCAGGATCAGCGACACGCCCCAGGTGGCGAGCAGCGTCTCCAGCGGCCGGCCGTAGAGGAAGCGGATGATGCCGCGCTCGATGGCAAGTCCGACGCCACCCGCGACGATGAACGCAAGCGGCAGGGCGATCGCCAGCGACCAGTCGAACAGGCCGGGGAATGTGGTGCGAATGACGTTCTGCACCACGAAGGTCGTGTATGCGCCGAGCATCACCATCTCGCCATGCGCCATGTTGATGACGCCCATGACGCCGAAGGTGATCGCGAGGCCGATCGCGGCGAGCAGCAGCACCGAGCCGAGCGACAGGCCGTACCAGATGTTCTGCCCGGCGTTCCAAAGCGCCAGCGTCGCGTTCATTCTGGTGACCGCCGCGGAAACGGCGTCCTTCAGCGCGCCTTGCGAGCTTGCCTCATAGGCGGTCAGCAGCGACAGCGCCTCGCGGTCGCCGCGGGACGCGATCACGTCGATCGCCGCGAGCTTTTCCGCCTCGGGCAGGTCGGACAGGAGCACGGCGGAAGCGCGCGCCTGCTCCAGCCTTGTCTTGACGCTGGAGACGGTCTCCTTGGCAATCGCGGCGTCGAGGGCGGGTATCGCCGCGGGATCCGGCGTGCGGAACATCGTCTCGGCGGCGGCAATGCGGACGGCAGGATCGTCAGATCCCAGTGTAAGCGTGCCGAGCAGGTCGCGGATGACGCGCCGCAAGGTGTTGTTGACGCGAACCTTGGTGACTGCCGCCTTGGGTTCCTCGCCGGCTTCAGCGCCGGTCAGCGGGTCGGCAAGCTTGACCGCCTGTCCGGCCTCGGCGCCGATGAAGACGGCGCTATCGGCTTTGCGGAAATAGAGATTGCCTTCCGCCAGCGCCGCCAGCGGCCGCTCGACGGACGTGTCTCCCGTGGCGGCGAGTTCGCGTACGATCGCCTCGGTGGCCGGGAACCCCTTTGCCGTGGCGAATTTCGCGATGATCGTGCGCAGCGCGGCTTCGTCCGCGGATGCCGGCGCAACGAAGGCGAGCGCCACAAGGACCGTCAGCAGCAGCCGTCTGAAGAGGATGGTCACGGAATGAGCGGGCCTTGTTGTGATCAAGACGCTCCGGGCGAAGAGGAGGGATCCGCCCGGAGCTGTTCGCGATGGCCTCAGGCCTCTCGCGTCAGTTGGTGCCCTTGCCGCCGCATTTGCCGGTGGCGACGTTGAAGTTGCCGCACGACATCGGGGCGCGCCAATCGGAGATCAGGTCCTTGGAGTCGGGCAGATAGTCGGACCATTCGTCGCCGACCACGAGGCCGGAGGTCTCCCATACGGTCTCCATCTGGCCGTCGGCCTGGATCTCGCCGATAAGCACCGGCTTGGTGATGTGGTGGTTCGGCATCATGGACGAGAAGCCGCCCGTGAGGTTCGGCACCGACACGCCGATGATGGCGTCGATCACGGCGTCCGGATCGGTGGTGCCGGCCTTCTCGACCGCCTTGACCCACATGTTGAAGCCGATCACATGGGCTTCCATCGGGTCGTTGGTGACGCGCTTGTCGTTCTTGATGAAGGTGCGCCAGGCGTCGATGAAAGCCGCGTTCTCCGGCACGTCGACCGACTGGAAGTAGTTCCACGCGGTCAGGTGGCCGACCAGCGGAGCGGTGTCGAGGCCGGCGAGTTCTTCCTCGCCCACCGAGAAGGCGACGACCGGGATGTCCTCGGCCTTGATGCCCTGGTTGCCGAGTTCCTTGTAGAACGGCACGTTGGCGTCGCCGTTGATGGTCGACACCACGGCGGTCTTCTTGCCGGCCGAGCCGAAGTTCTTGATGTCGGTCACGATCGTCTGCCAGTCGGAATGACCGAACGGCGTGTAGTTGATCATGATGTCTTCCTTGGCCACGCCCTTCGATTCAAGGTAGGCCTGCAGGATCTTGTTGGTCGTCTGCGGATAGACGTAGTCGGTGCCGGCGAGCACCCAGCGCTTCACCGAACCGCCGTCCTCGCTCATCAGGTAGTCGACCGCCGGGATCGCCTGCTGGTTCGGCGCAGCACCCGTGTAGAACACGTTGCGCTGGCTTTCCTCGCCCTCGTACTGGACGGGGTAGAAGAGCAGGCCGTTGAGCTCTTCGAACACCGGCAGCACGGACTTGCGCGACACCGAGGTCCAGCAGCCGAACACCGCCGCCACTTTGTTGACCGCGAGCAGCTCGCGCGCCTTTTCGGCAAACAGCGGCCAGTCGGACGCCGGGTCGACGACGACTGCTTCGAGTTTCTTGCCGAGCAGGCCGCCCTTCTTGTTCTGCTCGTCGATCAGGAACAGCATCGTGTCCTTCAGCGTCGTCTCCGAAATCGCCATCGTGCCCGACAGCGAGTGGAGGACGCCGACCTTGATTGTCTCTTCCTGCGCCATCGCCGGCGAAGCGAGGCCGATGCCTGCCGCGATCGCACTCGCGGACAGGAAATTGGTTATCGTCGAAAAACTACCCCTCATACGGAGATCTCCCACTGGGCGTTGCACCGCAGTAGACGATGCAATGGCTGTGCCAATTCAGCGGAGAGCCTATGCCACAAGGCGTTTGTGTTGCGATTTCAGTGACCTAGGAAAGCCGGCTACATATCCTGCCTGAGTAGACGGTTCCTTGCCGCAAGGGACGGTGAGGGAATTTTGCGCAGCGCACAAAACTATGTCTAAGTTTTAAGCAGAAGTTAACGCGTGCCTATTTTATGGACGTTGATTGTGGACGAGGGAAGCGCGAAGCCTACCTGTCGCTGCCGCCGAAGCGGGTCCCGTCCATGCATTTGCTGACACGGCAGCTGCGCGTGTCGGCGGTCGGCACGCTTTCCTTGATCGCATCCTGGCCGGCCTGGCAGAAGGATTCGTTCGCCACGTAGCGATCGTAGAGCGGAACGCCGTTGCTGCCCGATTTCCGGTAAAGGATCGCAACGCCGTCGCGGTTCACCGCATCCTGGACCTCGGCACAGGTCATGTCCTGCACCATATACCGCACGATTGCGGACGCCTCGACGGGCGTCAGAGCCGCGACGATTGCCAGTACGAGCTTTTTCACGTGTCGGTCCCCTGCCGGTACGGACCAATCGTAGCAGATGTTTTTGCCCTCGACAGCCCGGTGCCGATGGGCACATGCGCAGACTGCCTAACGTTTGGAACAAGGTCGCAGCCCATCGAGTTGTGTCCACGCGCACCTAGCAGGAGACAGCGACATTCATGGCCACCACCGAAGCACGCGCCGGCGGCGCACACCTGGCCGCGCTGAAGATTTCGAGACGCTGGAAGAACAACTCAGCGAGGGGCTGGAAGACACTTTCCCGGCGAGCGATCCCGTGTCGGTTGTCTCGACCCTTATCGCCGGCCGCGCCAAGACGCACATCGGCACCGACGAGGTCATCCGGCGGACGCGCGACGTCAAGAGGCTTTCCAGCCATGCTTGACGGCGTCGCCGCCCGGGTCGACACTTGGGGAACCAAAGCCCTTTCGGCTTGTTTTAACTGGTTAGGGCGTATCAGGCGCCCTTGGTGTCGGAGTTAGGAGTACGACATGTCGTTGCGTGCGGTCTGGAAGGGGTTTCTGAAATTCGGCGGCGTATCGTGCGGCATCAAGCTGATCAACGCTGCAAGCGAATCCGAGAAGATTCATTTCCGCATCCTGAACCGGAAGGACCGCCTGCCGGTGAAAGCCGCCTATGTCGACGAGGTCACCGGCGACATCGTCGGCGCCGAAGATCAGGTCAAAGGCTACGAGCTGAACAAAGGCGAGTACCTCCTGATCGAGCCGGAAGACATCAAGAAGCTGAAGCCCACCACCGAGCATATGCTCGAGGTGGAAGAGACCGTCGATCTCGCCTCTATCGATCAGCGCTATCTCGACAAGCCCTATTACATCGTACCGGCCGACGCCATGTCGAAGGAACCCTTTGCCGTGATCCGCAAGGCGCTGGCGACGAAGAAGGCTGCCGCCCGCGCCCGCATCGTGCTTTACCAGCGCGGGCGCGAGGTCGTCATCCGGCCGTACGGCGACGGCATGATGATGACGACGCTGCGCAACGCCACGGATGTCGTCTCCGAGAAGGCGATCTTCGACGGCATAAAGGTACCGAAGACCGATCCGGAAATGGTCGAGATTGCAACGCTCCTGATCGACAAGAAGATCGGCAAATTCGATCCGTCGAAATTCGAGGACCGCTACGAGAACGCGCTGATCGAGATGATCAACGCCAAAAAAGCCGGCAAGAAGCCGCAGAAGCCAGCCGCGCCGCCGAAGGAAAACGTCGTCAATCTTGCCGACGTTCTGCGCAAGAGCCTGGAGAAGGAAGGCATCAAGACCGACAAGGCCAGGAAGCCGGCCGCCGGCGGACGAAGAAAATCGGCCGCATGAGACGTCGGGTGGACTTGCCGCAGGACTGCGCCTTCCCGGGTGGAAGAATTGCTCCGACTCGGCACCCCGGTTAGCGTGTTCTCGTGGCCACGAAGAGCGACCTCCCGACTCATGGCGCCCTCGATCGGCTCGCTAATGCGCGGCTGGCCGCCATTGTCGATTCCTCGTTCGATGCCATCATCAGCAAAGATCTGAACAGCATCATCACGACCTGGAACCATGCGGCCGAGCGCCTCTTCGGCTACACCGCCGAGGAAGCCATCGGCCAGTCGGTGCTCATGCTCATTCCCGAGGGTCTGCAGAGCGAGGAGGCCGAAATCATCTCCCGCGTGCGGTCAGGCGATCAGGTCGCGAGCTACGAGACAACGCGCCGCCGAAAGGACGGCACGTTCGTTGCCGTTTCGCTGACCGTCTCCCCGATCAGGAGCGACGACGGCGAGATTGTCGGCGCGTCCAAGATCGCCCGCGACATCACGCTGGCGAAGGAGAATGAACGCCGCATCCGCTTGCTGATGCGAGAGGTCAACCATCGCGTGAAAAACCAGTTCGCGGTGATCCTGTCCGTTGTCCGCGAGACCAGCCGGCGCGCCACCGATCCACGCGAGTTCGAGGAGCAGATACGCGACCGCATCATGGCGCTGTCGCGCTCGCACGATCTGCTCGTCACGTCGGAATGGACCGGCGCCAGCCTGATCGATCTGCTGCAGGAGCACCTCAAGCCGTTTGGCCATGACGAACAGATCTCGCTTTCCGGCCCGCTCGTCACGCTGCAGCCGAACGCCGTCCAGCATCTCGGCATGGCTTTCCACGAGCTTGGAACCAACTCGTCGAAATACGGCGCTCTTTCAGCCGGTGCAGGCCAGATAGCGATCAACTGGCACATCGTCACCTCGGCCGAAGGCCGCCGGGAGTTCCAGCTGGTTTGGGACGAGACTTCCGTGGCGGCACCGGCAGAGGCAAAGGAACCCGCCGAGCCGAGGAAGGGTTTTGGCAGCGTCGTGCTTCAGCGCGTGACGCCGCAGTCGCTGAGCGGCACTGCGGTGCTCGAGCGCTCGCCCGGGCGCACCAGATGGGCGTTGGCCGCCCCGGTTGAAACCACGCTCGTTCTGCCGGTCGGCGAACACAGCCAGATGCTCGCCAGGGCCGAGGCGCCGGCGCCAGCCTAGGCGGCAGCAGCACCACGCCTCATCATTCATGACGCAGCTTGATGGTTCCCCCGAAATCGGCGGAACTGGACCTAGTGACGGGTCCTCTCACCTGCCAAGTTCTGCCAAAATGGCCCGTTCCCAGGATTATGGGCGGGTCCAGTGAGGCGGCACTAAATGGCAGTCAGGATCGGCATCAATCCCATCACCTGGACGAATGACGACGTGCCGGAACTCGGCGGCAACACGCCGCTGGAGACCTGCCTCGCCGAGACGGCTCAGGCAGGCTACCGCGGCACCGAGCTCGGCGGCAAATTCCCGCGCAAGAGCGCAGAGCTTGGCCCGATCCTCGCTTCCAACGGCCTCGAACTCGCCTCCGGATGGTATGACGGCCGCATCCTCGACCGCGAGGTCGACGAGGAATTCGACGCCATCCTCCCGCACCTGACCCTGCTGCGCGATCTCGGTGCGAAGCGTGTCGTCTATGCCGACACCTCGCGCGGCCGCCACGACGCCATCCACGCGCCGATCTCCGAGCGTCCTCGCCTGCCCGACGGCGACTGGCCGGCCTACGGCAGGAAGATCACGGAGCTCTCCGAACGTTTCGCCGAATTCGGCGTCGGCATGGCCTTCCACCACCATATGGGCACCATCGTCGAGACCGACGCCGAGGTCGACAGGCTGATGGCGTCCACCGGCGAAGCCGTCGGGCTGCTCTTCGACACCGGCCATTGCCTGTTCTCCGGCGGCGACCCGAACTCCCTGCTGCGCCGACATCTCGACCGCATCGTGCATTTCCACTGCAAGGATGTGCGTGGGCCAGTCCTCGAAAGAGCCCGCGCCAGGGACGTGAGCTTCATGGCCGCCGTCATGGAAGGCATCTTCACCGTGCCCGGCGACGGCTCCATCGACTTCCTGTCGCTGCTGAGGCCGCTGGCCACTCGCGGCTACGATGGCTGGTTGATTGTCGAGGCCGAGCAGGATCCGGCCAAGGCACATCCTCTCACCTACGCCACCAAGGGCTACCGCTCGCTCCTCGCGACCGCCAGGGAGGCCGGTTTCGCGGTGCTGGAGCGACAGGGCTGAGGGCGGAAACGATGGCCTACGAGGTCGGGCTCGGTTCGGAAAGGCACTGCACGATCAAGGAGATCGCGGAGCGATCCGCGCTCGGCGCCGGCACTGTCCATCGCGCTCTCAAGGGCGACAGGCTGGTCAGCACGGCGACGCGGCGCCTCGTCCTCGATACGGTGCGCATCCTCAACGAGGAGAAGATCTTGCGCGCCGCACGGCTGGAGCATCGTGCCGAAAAGATGCAGTCTCCTGGCGACCAAGCGCAAGGAGCGTGACGTTGGGCGAGCATATGCGCCTGTCCCTGGACATCCTGTCGGTCGACCGCGCCTCGGACGATCCGATGCACCGGCAGATCTACGGCGCGCTACGCCGGTTCATCCTCGATGGCCAGATCGCCCCGAACACGCTGCTTCCCTCCACCCGTTCGCTCGCCGAGGACCTCAAGGTCGGGCGCAACACGGTCATCGCCGCCTACGACCAGCTGCTCGCCGAGGGCTTCATCGAGGCGCGCGCCGGCTCCGGCACCTGGGTCGCGCAGATCAAGCAGGCCCGCACGCCCGCCAGCCCGCGCACCCGTCTCGGCGGCAGCCCGCGCCGCCTGTCGGCGCGCGGCGAGACGATCGTCAACGGCCCACAGCCGCCGCGAAATGCGGGCGTCATCAATTTCCACCCCGGCGTGCCCGAGACCGCATCGTTCCCCTTCTCCATCTGGTCAAGCCTACTGGTGCGCAATTCGCGCTCGCGCGACGAGACCCTGCTCGGCTATCTCTCCTTCGCCGGCCATCCCGGCCTGCGCGCCACCATCGCCAGCAACATCTCGGTCTCGCGCGGCATCGACTGCGCGCCAGAGCAGGTCATCGTCGTCACCGGCGCGCAGGCTGCGCTGGACCTCGTCTCGCGCGTGCTGATGGACGAGGGCGACCATGTCTGGATGGAGGAGCCGGGCTATCTCGGCGCCAAGAGCGCCTTCCTCGCCGCCGGCGCGAAACTCGCGCCGCTGAAGGTCGACCGCCGAGGCTGGAACCTCTCCGATCCCGACCTTCCGCAGCCGCGCCTGATCTATGTCACGCCCTCGTGCCAATGGCCCTTCGGCACCATCATGCGCATCGAGGAGCGGCTGCAGCTACTCGACATCGCCGAGCGCCATGGCGCCTGGATCATCGAGGATGATTTCGACGGCGAATATCGCTTCCGCGGCCGCCCGGTGCCGGCGCTGCGCGGCCTCGATCACGCCAACCACGTCGTCTACATCGGCTCGTTCGGCAAGACTCTGCTGCCTGCCTTGCGCATTGGCTACCTGATCGTCCCGCCCGAGCTGGTCTCGTCCTTCGACAAGGCTGTATCGATCACCGGCCAGTTCGCGCCGCTGATCCTTCAGGCCACCGTCAACGATTTCATCAAGCAGGGCTATTTCGCCACCCATCTGAAGCGCATGCGCCGGCTCTACGCGCGCCGGCAGGCGAATTTCGTGAAACTGTGCCGCGAGCATCTCGGCGACTGGGTGACGGTGGCGGAGAACGATTCCGGCATGCAGTTGCTCGCCAGCTTCAAGCGGCCGCTGAACGACTTCGACGTGGTCGCCGCCGCCGTCAAGGAGGGGCTCGACGTACAGGCGATCTCGATCAACTACCACTCGACCGCGCCCGAGCATGGACTGCTGCTCGGCTACGCCGCAATGGACGAGCGCCAGATCCTGCGCGCCGTACTCGCGCTGCGCGCCGCCTTCATGCGGCTCGACCGGGAATAGCACCGGAAGCCATTTGCACGCAGCGAATATCGGCGTTCCAGTCAGGCGTCGAACTTCTGCAGATCCACCGCCGGCTGGTTGCGGATAACCACCTCGTCCAGCGCCGCATCCTCCAGCGCCACCCGCGCCGCCTGGTCGATATTGTGGATGATCGCGGCGACCTCCTCGTCGCTGTGCATCGGGCTGGTCGCCACCATCACGGTGCAGTTGAGGATCTCGAGCGATCCCTTGCACATGCCCTCCTTGTAATCCAGGCGCAGGCCTTTGTTCTCGGGCAGCGTGTAGGGGTTCAGCGCCGTGTGGTGCGCGCCCTCATGCATCAGCACCTGATCCCATTGCGTGAAGGTATGACGCCCCGTCTTGCCGGCGATCACGGCTGGCATCGCCTTCACGAAAGCCTGCGCGGCGTCCTCCGTCGGCAGCAGGTACATCACCTGCGTCGCGCAATCGTGGTCGGCGCTGTTCATCGGGCTTGCCCTCAGGCCGAGATTGTCGAGATGTTTCGTGCCGGCGAGTATCTTCTTCTTCTCCGCCCGCATCGCGCGGATCATCCCGTCCAGCCTGTCGAGCTGCACGTTGAGCATGGCGCCCAGGAGTTCCGATGCGCGCGCGCCGACGCCGGCGAAAGGCTTCGTCTCGTCGTTCCTGCCCTGCCAGTAGAAATGGCACGGATCGATGTAGCAGCGGGCACGTTCCGCGACCTTGGGATCGCTGGTGGCGATACCGCCGCCCTCGCCGCCGCTCATGTTCTTGAAGAAGTTGAAGCTGAATGCGCCGGCGTGCCCGATCGAACCGAGCTTGCGACCCTCGTAGGACCCGCCGATGCCCTGGCAGACATCCTCCAGCACCTTGAGCCCGCGCCGGTCGGCGATATCCATGATGGCGTCCATGTTGCAGGCCGCGCCCCACATATGGACGGGGATGATGGCGCGCGTATGCGGTCCGATCGCATCGCTTATCGCATCCGGGCTGATCGTGATCGTCTCGTCGATATCGACGATGACCGGGATCGCGCCCACCGCCAGCACCGCGGTCGCGGTCGCCATGTAGGTGTGCGCCGGTACCAGCACCTCGTCTCCGGGTCCGATGCCGAGCCCCACCAGCCCGGCAGCCAGCCCGTATGTCCCACTCGCGCCGAGCGCGAATTCGCCGACATCAAGATGTTTGGCGTAACGCTTCTCGAAGCGCTCGCATTCGCTGTCGTCGCGATAGCGGAACAGCTTGCCGGAGCGGATCACCCTGGCGATCGCCTCGATCTCTTCCTCGCCCGCTAGATACATCGCCGCCTCCGGTCGCTTGTCGGGAAAATGAAATTGGTATCGTGTGATGCACCTGCCCGCCGGAGCACGAAAGAACCACTCCACGCCAATCGGACCGATCCACTGGCTCTTCGTACGGCGCTTTCCCGCCTGTTTTGCGCCGGCAAGCGCGGTCCCGGACCAGCGTGTTGCAAGCGTATCCATCAGAATCCGCCGAAGTGGCTCTGTCTCGCCGGCCGGTTTCGCGGTTCCCTTTAGTCCAGTTGGGCAACGCCATTTGGCTAGACGCCATTTTGGCTAAACGGTTGGTTCCATGACTTCAGGAACAGACTTTGGACGACCCGCGACGCAGGCTGGCATCCGCAAAAACGGGTTTCGCGCATGACCGCGTCCGCCTCCAAGCGCCGCCTCGTGCTGCATGAGGACGACGTCGGCATGTGCCACGGCGCCAACACCGCCTTCTTCGAGCTCACGAAACTCGGCGTCTGCAGCTCCGGCGCTGTCATGGTGCCCTGCCCGTGGTTCCCGGAACTCGCGGAAGCCGCTGCCAGCGATCCGGCGCTCGATGTCGGCGTCCACCTCACGCTCAACGCAGAGAAGCGCCACTACAAATGGGGTCCGCTCACCGCTCCGTCACGAGCTTCCGGCCTCGTTGACGACCTCGGCTATTTCCATCCCGATGTCGCCACGACCCGGCGGCTGGCACATCCCGACGCGGTCGAGACGGAGCTTCGCGCGCAGATCGAAACCGCCTATGCCGCGGGCATCGACGTCACCCATCTCGACGCGCATATGGGCTGCGCGCTGTCGCCCGAATTCTGCGATATCTACATCAGGCTCGGACTCGAATACCGCCTGCCGATCCTGCTCACCTCGACCATCGCCGCCTACACGCCCAACGACAACCTCGTTGGCGTGACCGAGGAGGCCCACGCCCGGGGCGTGGGCAAGGCCCGCGCCGCCGGCTTCGAAATCTTCGACGCCGCGCTGCAGACGACTTGGGGCCGGCCGCGCACGAAACCGGCCGAGCCTGCATACCGGGCGATCATCGAAAGCGTGAAGGAAGGGCTGACCTTCCTCTGCCTGCATTTCAACGCGCCCGGCGAGCTGGAACTGATCGAGCCGCGCGCCGCCTATATCCGCACGGAAGAATACGACGTTTTCCGCAACGAAGCTTTTGGCTCCTGGCTGCTGGCGCAGGATCTCGACATCATCGGCATGAAGCCATTGCGCGACGAACTGCGCGGCAAGCTGCCTGCCCGTAACAACGAACTCGCACAGGGAAAGCGCGCATAAGACGCGCACCCGTTCGATTTGCCCGCCTTTCGGCGCGCAGCACCAAGGGAACTGCAACTCTAACGGCAAACGGGAGACAGAATATGAAGCTCTTAGCCAAACTCGCCTTCGCAACCCTAGTCTCGGCGAGTTTTCTCGCCGGACTGGCTCAGGCCGCCAACCTGAAGGAAGCAAAGGACGTCCGCATCGCCTTCGTCGTCCACGGCTCAGCCTCCGACCCCTACTGGTCGGTTGTCAAGCGCGGCGTCGACGACGCTGCCGCGCTCACCGGCGCAACCGTCGAATATCATTCGCCGCAAGTGTTCGACGTGGTCGAGCAGGCGCGCCTGATGGAAGCCGCAATCGCCACCAAGCCGGACGGCATCGCCGTCTCGATCGCTGACGCCGACGCCATGAAGAAGTCTGTGCAGGCAGCACTTGCCGCCGGCATCCCGGTGGTCGTCGTCGACTCCGGCGAACTGACCGGCGAGGCGATGGGCACCACGCTCTATGTCGGCACCGTGTCCGAATACGACTCCGGCAAGAAGGCCGGCGAACGCCTCGCCAAGGACGGCATCCTGAAGGTCGTCTGCATCAACCACGAAGTCGGCAATGTCAGCCTCGACGACCGCTGCCGCGGGCTGAACGACGGCCTGTCGCCTTCCGGCGGCGGCACCGAAGTCGTCGCCGTCACGCCGGACCCGGCCGACATCACCCGCCGCACCGAGGCTTACCTCTCGGCCCATCCGGACGTGCAGGCCGTGTTCGCCATGGGCGCCGGCGCCGCCAACCCGTTGATCCCGATGTTCCGCGACAAGGAGCTCTTCGGCAAGCTGAAGCTCTACACCTTCGACATCAGCCCCGAGGTGCTCGACTCCGTCATCGCCGGCGAGATGGGCTTTGGCATGGACGCCCAGCAGTACCTCATGGGCTTCCTGCCGGTCATCTATATGGTCGAGAACGCCACCCACGGCTTCTGGCCGATCAACGACTCCTACACCGGCCCGCTCTTCATCGACACGCCGGCCAAGGCCCAGGCCATGCTCGGCCTCGCCAAGGACGGTATCCGCTAAAGTAGTCGGTTGGGCTCTTCGCGCCCGGTTGAAGCACCCCCACTCCGGCCGCTTCGCGGCCACCTCTCCCCCTGCCCGGGGGAGAGGAAGGGAGCCGGCGGTGCCGCTATTTCCTCTCCCCGTCGATCGGGGGAAAGGTGGCCGCGAAGCGACCGGAGCAGGGGTCGACAGGACTTCCCCATCCGGAGCCTGTTTGCACATCATCAATCTTGTGATCTGAAAATTTGGGGAGCCTAATGGCGGCTGTGGAACAGCAAGTCACATCTGGGGACGTGGCGGCAACGACCGAAAACCGCTTCGGCATCAAGCCGAAGCGGTCGGCTGACGCCGACGAACGGCTGGCCCAGGCTGGTGCCTTCACCAAGCTGCTCCGCCGCCCCGAAGCGGGCGCCGCCGGCGGCTTGCTCGCGACAATCATCATCTTCGCCCTGCTGCCCGGAGCGGCCAATCTTTATTCGCTGCAGGGGGCGATGACCTTCCTGACGCTGTCGGCGGAGCTTGGCATCATCGCCACCGCCGCCGCGCTGCTCATCATCGCCGGTGAGTTCGACCTGTCCGTGGGCTCGATGATCGGCTTTGCCGGCGTCGTCATCGGACTGACGGTTCGCGAACTCGGCTTTCCCCTCTGGGGCGGCATCGCCTCGGCTTTCGCCGTCGCCATCTTCTTCGGCTACATGAACGGCCTGATCGTGGTGAAGACGCGGCTGCCGTCCTTCATCGTCACGCTGGCGTCGCTCTTCATCCTGCGTGGCCTTTCGATCGGCATCACCCGCGCCGTCACCGGCCGCACGCAGATACCCTACATCCTCGAGGACGTGCCCGATCCGTGGACTGCAGGCCTCTTCAACGGCCATCTCCTCACCGGCTTCTTCCAGTGGATGGCCGACCAGGGCTGGATTGGCGCGCGCTCCGACGGCGTTCCTTTCGTCGCCGGCGTCCCGGCGTCCATCGTCTGGTGGATCGGGATCACCGTCATCGCCGGCTACGTGCTCACCCAGACACGCTACGGCAACTGGATCTTCGCCACCGGCGGCGACCAGGACGTGGCGCGCAATGTCGGCGTGCCGGTCGGGCGCGTGAAGATCAGCCTCTTCATCTGCACCGCCTGCGCCGCCACGCTGCTTGCCACCATCCAGGTCATGGAAGCGGGCTCCGCCGACACCACGCGCGGCCTGCTCAAGGAATTCGAGGCGATCATCGCGGCAGTCATCGGCGGCGTGCTTCTGACCGGCGGTTACGGCACCGTCTACGGCGTGCTGTTCGGCTCGCTGATCTTCGGCCTCGTCCAGATGGGCATCTTCTACACCGGCATCGATACCGACTGGTTCAAGGTCTTCCTCGGCCTCGTCATCCTCGCCGCCGTGCTGGTCAACACCTACATCCGAACCAAGGCGCTCGGCGGAGGACGCAGCCGATGACCCTCACCCCCGCCATGGAGCTGCGCGGCGTCAGCGTCAGCTTCGGCTCCGTCAAGGCGCTGCAGGACATCGACATCAAGGTCTATCCGGGCGAGGTGCATTGCCTGCTCGGCGACAACGGCGCCGGCAAATCGACGCTGATCAAGGTGCTGTCGGGCGTTCACCGGCCGAGCAAGGGCGAGATACTGGTCGACGGCAGGCCGGTAACCTTCCGCAGCCCGCGCGATGCGCAGGAACTTGGCGTGGCGACCGTGTTCCAGGACCTCGGTATGATCCCGATGATGTCGATCTCGCGCAACTTCTTCCTGGGGCGCGAGCCGACGAAGAGCCGCCTGCCCTTCTCCCGCATCGACAAGGAACTCGCCAATGCGGTCGCCAAGCAGGCGATGGCCGATATCGGCATCGACGTGCGCGACCCGACCCAGGCCGTCGGCACTCTGTCCGGCGGCGAGCGCCAGTCGGTGGCGATCGCGCGCGCGGTGCATTTCGGCGCCAGGGTGCTGATCCTCGACGAGCCGACTTCCGCGCTCGGCGTGCATCAGGCGGCGATGGTGCTGAAGTTCATCGTCGAGGCGCGCATGCGCGGGCTGGCCGTCATCTTCATCAGCCACAACATCCACCATGCCTATCCGGTCGGCGACACCTTCACCCTGCTCAACCGGGGCCGCAACCGCGGTACCTACGCCAAATCCGAAATCTCCCGCGACGAGGTCATCTCGATCATGTCCGGCGGCGAGGATCTGAAGGCGGTCGAGGCCGAGATCGCGGTGCTGCTGGCGGCCATCGGCAACCGCCCGGCCGCGGCGGTATGATTCATATCGGAGCTTGAATTCATGTCCAGACTACGCGTCGGCGTCATCGGTGCCGGCACCATTTCGCAGGTCGAGCACATCCCGAACCTTGTCGCGCTCGGCGATCTTTTCGAACTGGTCGGCGTCGCCGATCCGTCGGCCACCGCCCGTCAGTTCGTGACCGCCACCTGGGGCGTTCCCTGCTTCAAAACCCCCGACGCCCTGCTCGACCGGAAACTCGATGCGGTCGTCATCGCCGCGCCCGACCCGCTCCACCACGAATTGGTCATGGCAGCGCTCGCGCGTGGGTCGCATGTCTTCTGCGAGAAGCCGCTGTGTTACTCCCCCGAGGAAATCGCGGACATTATCGCCGCCCGCGACAAGGCCGGTCGTGTCGTCCAGGTCGGCTACATGAAGCGCTTCGACCCGGCCTACCGTCACGCCATCACCGTACTCCCCGGTACGGCAAAAACGCTCCGCTACGTCTCCGTCGAGGTCAACGACCCCGATGCGTGGCCATTCATTGCTCATTCCCGTACGAAATTCGGAAATGACGTGCCGGACGCGTTGAAACAGGCCGCTGTGAACAAAAAACGGGCCCAGGTAGAGGCAGCTTTCGGCAAGCCTTTGAGCAAGCTCGCCTTTTCTGGATACACATCGGCCTACAGCTCTTCGCTTATCCACGACGTCAATGCCGTGCACGGGCTGCTCGATGCGCTTGGCGTTCCAGATGGCGAGGTTGTCGGCGGCCAGATTTTCGCCAATGGAGCCGGCGGCCAGGGAACCGTGCGGCTTCTTGATGGCCAAGCGGTCTGGACCATGTCCCACCTGACCGTGCCGAAGCTCGCCGACTACAAGGAGCGGATCTCCCTCTATTTCGACGATGCGATCCTGGAGCTGGAGTTCCCCTCGCCTTATCTGAACCACCACCCGACGCGGCTTACGCTAAAGAAATCAGATGGTTACACCCTCTCCAGCGACGAGATTCGCCCTGGCTACCAGGAAGCCTTCGTCGAGGAATTGCGCGGCTTCCACGCTTCGATCGTCAACGGGGAGCCGGTCGTCAACCTCCCGGAACACGCAGCCCGCGACCAGAAACTGCTGATCGGCCTGACCCGCCGCTATCTGGAGACGATCTGACCGCAAGACTTGGATAACTTCCGTCTGAACGTGGAATCCTATCAACGCCCGTAGCCTAGAGTACGGTCGCAGCCACCAGCCACAGCGCCGCGCCGAACCGCGCCGACGACGCCTTCGCCGCATCGACCAGATCGGCCGTCCGCCAGATCGCCCCTACGATGAAAAAATTATAGGGCAGCGGCGCGTGGAAGATGAGCATGGCGACGAGGAGATCGGCCTTGAAACCAAGCGCCATAAGGCCTGCGAAGGCCGCGGCGAGGTTCAGGGCCGAACCGATGACGATCATGTCGCGCCAGAACAGCAAACCCAGCGGGACCCGCCGGCCCCAGCGCCGAACGAAGAAGGCAAGCGGTCCGGACCGCCGGGTCACTTCCATCAGCATCTGCTAACGTTCCTGCTTGCCGCGCTCGGATCAGTATTGAATAGGAAGGGTTTCGCGGCCCGGCAAGGACGCATCCGTGGAATTGTGGAAAATGTTTCATCCACGCGCGGCGGCCATATCGCCGACCCAACCCGACCGCTAGCATCGCCCGATGAAGCCCTCCCGCGACGTTTCCCGCCTCATCGAGATCATGGCCGC
This sequence comes from Mesorhizobium sp. KR9-304, assembly GCF_040049215.1. Lineage (NCBI taxonomy): Bacteria > Pseudomonadati > Pseudomonadota > Alphaproteobacteria > Hyphomicrobiales > Phyllobacteriaceae > Mesorhizobium > Mesorhizobium sp. KR9-304. The sequence goes on from NZ_JBDZDN010000002.1 coordinate 52,990, forward strand.
CCTGCGCGACCCGAAAACCGGCTGCCCCTGGGACATCGAGCAGAACTTCTCGACCATCGCCCCCTATACGATCGAAGAAGCCTACGAGGTCGCGGACGCCATCGCCCGAAACGACATGGACGATTTGCGCGACGAACTCGGCGACCTGCTCCTCCAGGTCGTCTATCACGCGCAAATGGCTGAAGAAGCTTATGAATTCGCCTTCGGAGACGTGGTTCATGCGATCACCGAGAAGATGATCCGCCGCCATCCGCATGTCTTCGGCGACGAAAAAGCCCGCAGCGCCGGCATGGCCAAAGGCATGTGGGAGAAGATCAAGGCGGAGGAAAAAGCCCTCAAGCGCGAGACCCGCCTCGCCCGCGGCCTCGACCCCGAGGACCATGGAAGGGGCTTCCTTGACGGCGTCCCGGTAGCCCTTCCGGCCCTTACGAGAGCTTTGAAACTGCAAGAAAAAGCGGCGCGCGTTGGCTTCGACTGGACCGAGCCGGGCCCGATCCTCGACAAGATCGAGGAGGAAATCGGCGAGTTGCGCGAGGCGCTATCCGTCGGCGACGCCGCCGCCATGAAGGACGAGTTCGGCGACGTGCTGTTCGCGCTGGTCAATCTTGGCCGTCACTTGAAGATCGATTCCGAGGCGGCGCTCTCCGGCACCAACGAAAAATTCCGCAGCCGTTTTCATCATGTCGAGCGCGCCCTCAACGCCTCGGGCCGGACCCTCGACGCCTCCTCGCTCGACGAAATGGAAGAGCTTTGGCAGCAGGCTAAGAAGGTGAGCTGAGGCTGCTTAAGATCTGTTTTTATGATGTAATCTGCTTTCGATCTCATCGCGAGCAGCTTCCGTGGCCCTGATCGAGATCGACACGCTGCCGTCCTCCTCGTCTTTGCGGGAGAGGACATCGCCGTTGCGGTAGAGCCAGTCGGTCAGCGCGAGCTGATCGGGTCGGAGCGTGACGGTCATCTCCTTCAGGTCACCCGAAACGCGCTGCTCGATGATGGCGGCGAGCGCGTCCAACCCCTCGCCGGTCACTGCCGATATCGCGATCGGCGGTTCCGGCCTGTCCACGGTTCCATCCACGAGCAACCGCGAGCGATTGCTGTCGTCCAGCAGGTCGATTTTGTTCCAGACCTCGATCACGCGCTCCCGATTGCTCGCATCGACGCCGAGGTCGCCGAGGATCCGTTCGACATCCTCGGCCTGCGCGGCCGTGTCCGGATCGGCTATGTCCCTGAGGTGGATAACCAAATCGGCCTCGACCACCTCTTCCAGCGTGGCCCGGAAGGCAGCGACTAGGTGCGTCGGCAGGTCGGAGATGAATCCGACCGTATCGGACAGGATGATCGGCGTGCCGTGCGGCAGGCGCACCCGGCGCAGCGTCGGGTCGAGCGTCGCAAACAGCATGTCCTCCGCGAGCACGCCCGCGCCTGTCAACTTGTTGAAAAGGGTAGACTTTCCGGCGTTTGTATAGCCGACGATCGCGACCACCGGGAACGGCACTTTCTTGCGCTTGGCGCGGTGCAGATCGCGCGTGCGGCGCACCGTCTCCAGCTCGCGCTTCAGCTTGATGATCTTGTCCTGCAGCACGCGTCGGTCGGCCTCGATCTGCGTTTCGCCGGGGCCTCCTAGGAAGCCGCCGCCGCCTCTCTGGCGCTCGAGGTGGGTCCAACTCCTGACCAGCCGCCCCTTCTGGTAGTTGAGATGCGCAAGCTGGACCTGCAACGCGCCTTCCTTGGTCCGTGCGCGCTCGCCGAATATCTCGAGGATCAGCGCGGTGCGGTCCAAGACCTTGGCATTCAACTCTTTTTCGAGATTGCGCTGCTGCACCGGCGTCAGCGGATGATCGAAGATGACGACCTCGATCTTTTCATCCTTCACGATTCCGGCGATCTCTTCGACCTTGCCGCTTCCGAGCAGAGTCGCCGGCCGCGGTTCGTTGACGATCACGACCGCGCTGTAAACGATATTGAGATCAATGGCTTGCGCCAGTCCCACGGCCTCTTCGTGGCGCGCATCCGGTGATCTGGTCAGCCTCGGGCGGTTCTGCGTGGACTCATCGTCAGGGCGAAAGGATCGCGGCAACACCGGCACGATGACGGCGGCGCGCGTCGGCGCCTTGGCGCGGTCGACACCGGTCTGCCTGGTCGAATTACCGCTTGCCCCCTGGCCCGCGTTTTTTTGACGTGCCAATCAGGCGCTCTGACTGGCTTCCTCGCCATCAAACATCTGAACCGGCTGGCTCGGCATGATGGTGGAAATGGCGTGCTTGTAGACAAGCTGTGAGTGCCCGTCGCGACGCAGCAACACGCAGAAATTGTCGAACGAGGTGACCACGCCCGTCAATTTGACGCCGTTGATGAGGAAGATCGTAAGTGGATTTTTGGTCTTTCGGACCGAATTCAGGAACAGATCCTGTAGATTTTGCGAGCGTTCCGCCATTTTTCTTATCTTTCGCCAATCCCCGAAGTGCGCATGCCAATGCGCCAAATTTAACCGCGCCTGTCAAGCACACAAAACCGTCTCACTGCCACTATCAACGACAGGTAGACGAGACATCAAAGACTTCTTCTGCCTGCGGTTATCAGGCCAGCCTTTTTTCCGCAACGTCAAAAAAGGCCTCCCGCAGGGAAAGTACAACCGAACCGGGGTGGCCGTTGGCCACCGGGGCGCCGTCGATTGCCACCACCGGCATGGCGATCGTCGTGGCCGAACTGATAAAGGCCTCCCGCGCGGCCTTGGCCTCGGCGACGGAGAAGCCGCGCTCCTCGATCTTAAGGCCCAGCTTCGCCGCAACTTCGAATAGCGTCGTGCGCGTGATACCCCGCAAGATGCCGTGTTCGGCGGGGCGAGTGACCAGAACCCCGTCCTTGGTGACGATCCAGGCGTTCGACGACCCGCCCTCCTTCACGTTGCCGTCCGCATCCACGAACCAGGCCTCCTGCGCGCCGGCTGCCTTGGCCTTCTCCTTGGCAAGCACGTTGGGCAGCAGGCCGACTGTCTTGATGTCGACCCGGTCCCAGCGATTCTCGGGCACGGTGATGACCTTGATGCCGTGCTCAGCCTTCTTGGCATTGACCGCCGGGGCAATCTTCTTGGCCGTGATCACGAGCGATGGCTTTGTGTCCGCCGGGAACAGGAAGTCGCGGCTGGCCACACCCCGGGTCACCTGAAGATAGATAAGCCCGTTTTTCACGCCGTTACGTCTGACCACCTCTGCCATGACGATCTCGAGCGTCGAGCGATGCATCGGCCATGCCATCTGCAACTCGCTCAACGAACGCGCGAGACGGTCGAGATGGCGCTCGGCGTCAACGATGTAGCCGCGCGCCACCTCGCACACTTCATAGACGCCGTCGGCGAACTGATAGCCCCTGTCTTCGATGTGCACACACGCGTCGGCGTGCGCGACGTAGCGTCCGTTAACATAGGCAATGCGCGGCATGATTTACGTGGCCCCGAAATGAATCTTTGTTATGCGATTCCGACGCTGCCGCAACCGCAAGTCCTTGGTCCAGCGATGATTTACCCCGAGGGCAGGCCCTCACACCCCGAGTGATTTCAGTTTGCGATGCAGGGCCGAGCGCTCCATGCCGATGAACTCCGCGGTGCGCGAGATATTGCCGCCGAACCGGTTGATCTGCGCGATCAGATATTCCTTCTCGAACATCTCGCGCGCCTCGCGCAGCGGCAGAGCCATGATGTGCTGGTCCGACTGGTTCGGCGCCCTCGGCATCACGTCGCCGATCTCGGCCGGAAGCAGGTCCGCGGTAATCGGCGCTTCGACGTCGTCGCCGCGAACCAGGATCATCAGCCGCTCGATGTTGTTGCGAAGCTGCCGCACGTTGCCCGGCCAGTTGTGCGCCTGCAGGACAGCAAGGGCATCGTCGCCGATCCGCCTTGGCCTTATGCCCGCCTGCCGCGCCACCTGCTTCATGAAGTGATCGACAAGATAGGGAATATCCTCGCGGCGCTCGGCGAGCCCGGGCACCACGACCGGAACCACGGCAAGCCGATGGTAGAGATCCTCGCGGAAACGTCCGTCCGCAATCATCGCCTCGAGATTCTGGGCAGTGGAAGAGAGAATGCGGACATCGACCTTGACCCGCTTGGTTCCCCCTACCCGTTCGAACTGCTGGTCGACCAGAACGCGCAAGATCTTGCTCTGCGTCTCGCGCGGCATGTCCGCGACCTCATCGAGATAGAGAATGCCGCGATGAGCCTCCTCCAGCGCGCCTACCTTGCGTTCGCCGCCATTCGATTCCGTGCCGAAGAGTTCGATCTCCATGCGTTCCGGCGTGATCGTGGCCGAATTGACGCTGACGAAAGGTCCGCCCTTGCGCGAGGACAGCGCATGGATAGCACGCGCGGCAAGTTCCTTGCCCGATCCCGACGGGCCGACGATCATGATGCGGCTGTTGGTGGGCGCCACCCGCTCGATGGTCTGGCGCAACTGGCTCATCGCCGGCGACATGCCGATAAGGTCGAACGTCTCGCCGCTGCGCAACTTGAGATCGGACACCTCGCGCCGGAGTTTCGACGTCTCCAGCGCCCGTTCGGCGATCAGTATCAGTCGGTCGGCCTTGAACGGCTTCTCGATGAAATCGTAGGCGCCGCGGCGAATGGCCGACACGGCGGTCTCGATGTTACCGTGTCCGGAGATCATCACCACCGGCAGGGACGGGTGCATCGTCTTGATCTGGTCGAGCAGCGCAAGGCCGTCGAGGCGCGAGCCCTGCAGCCAGATGTCAAGGAAGACCAGCCTGGGCACACGGTCGGCAATCGCCGCCATGGCGCTGTCGGCATCATGCGCAGTCCGCGTCTCGTGGCCCTCGTCGCTCAGGAGGCCCGCGACCAGTTCACGTATGTCCTGTTCGTCGTCGACGATGAGAATGTCAGACGCCATCACTTACCTTTTCGATTGCTATTTCAAACGCCGTCGAAGCGCCGTCCGGGATGCCTGAGGCGGAAGCGGCAGGCAGGATCATCGTGATCATCGCACCGCGCCCGCCATAGAAATCCGTCGGGGCGTCATGGAGTTCCAATCGGCCGCCATGGTCTTCGACGATTTTCTTGACGATGGCGAGGCCCAGCCCGGTCCCCTTCTCGCGCGTCGTCATATAAGGTTCGAGCAGCCTCTGCCGGTTCTCGCGCGGCAGGCCTTTTCCATTGTCCATCACGTCGACGCGGATCATCCCGTCGACCATGCCGGCGCGGATGCGGATCGCGCCCGTGTCGCCGATCTCCTTGTTGACGGCTTCGATCGCCTCGGCTGCGTTCTTGATGATGTTGCCGAACGCCTGTGCCATCAGCCGGCTGTCGAAGGTGCCTTTGAGCGGCTCTTCGCCGAAGTCGCGCTCGAACTTGATGTCGGAGCGGCTGACCTCGACCAGAAACGAGGCTTCGCGCAGCGCGTCGCGGACGTCGATCGCCTTCATCTCGGGCTTGGGCATGCGCGCGAAGGCGGAGAACTCGTCGACCATGCGGCCGATATCCTCGACCTGGCGGATGATCGTGTCGGTGCACTGGTCGAAAACCTCGCGGTCCTCCGTGATCACCTTGCCGTAGCGTCGCCGGATGCGCTCGGCCGAGAGCTGGATCGGCGTCAGCGGGTTCTTGATCTCATGCGCGATGCGCCGCGCAACGTCGGCCCAGGCCGAGGAGCGCTGCGCCTGCACGAGATCGGTGATGTCGTCGATCGTGACGACATAGGACTTGTCGTCCTGCTGATAGTCGCCGCCTTCGATGGTGACCTGCACATTGAACGTGCGCTCCGCGCCGGTTCGATAGAACGTCACCTGCTCACGATAGACCGGGCGTCCGGACTTGCGGCCGATCTCGAAGACGCGACCGACATGCGGCAGAATGGTCGACAGATTCTTTCCCAGAGACGCATCCGCCGAGATGGCGAGCATCGTCTCGGCAGAACGGTTGACGATGGTGATCGTTCCGTACGGATCGACGCCGATGACGCCGGCCGTGACGCCCGCCAGCACCGCCTCGGAGAAACGGCGGCGCTCGTCGACAAGGTCCTTCGCGTGCAGGATCTCGTTGCGCTGCGACTTGAGCTCCAGGAGCATCTTGTTGAAGGTATCGCCAAGCGAAGCGACGTCTCCGTCGGACAGGCGCACGGGCACCGAGACGTCGAGGTTGCCGGTCGCCACCTCGTCGGCCGCGCCGATCAACTGCCGAATCGGCCGCACGAGCCGGTCGGCCACGGCGATGCCGGTCCATATCGCCGACAGAACGATGATCAGCGTCAGACCGAGGTAGAGCAGGCCGAACGCGATCTGGGTGGTGCGGCGGTTTGCCTCCAGCCCGCGATATTCGTTGCTGTTGGCCGTCACGATCTGGCGCGCCCTTATGACTTCCGGATCGACGAGGCGGATCGTGTAGAGATAGGCGTCCTCGATCTGTCGCAGCTTGAGGATGGCGCCGACGATGTTGCTGGTCCGCGGCTCGATCAGCACGGGCTGTCCGACGACGGCTTTCTCCAGCGCCTCCGCTGGCGGCGGCGGCATGTCGAAATCCGACCGCGTATCGGCATTCATGATGAAGGAGCCGTCGACGCGCACCAGCGCGGCGTGAGCCAGCGCGCGCCCAACGGCCTGCCGGCTGAGGAACTCGCGGAACCCGGTCCGGTCGAGGCCATAAAGGGGCCGCGCGTTGTCGAGGTCGTTGGCCATCGACAGCGTCGTGCCCTGCAGGTTGCGCGCATTCTCGCGCACATAGGCTTCCGCGATCGACAGCGACGAGTTGATGATCGTCTTGGTGCGGATTTCGAACCAGCGGTCGAGGCCGATATCGAGCGTGATCGATGCAATGATGGCGACAAGCAAGGCCGGCAGCACGGCGATGAGCGAGAACATGGCGACGATGCGCACATGGAGCCTGGACGCCGCCTTGCCCCGACGCCGGGCCATGGCGATGCGGTGGACCTCCCGCCCGATCAGCGCGATCAGCACCACGACGAAAAGCGCGTTGATGACGATCAGGGCGATCGTCGTCGTTTCGTCCGGGGTGATGGGCGTGGCGCCCACCAGAATCGCGAAGGAGATTGCAGCGGTGACCAGCGCGCCAACAACCGCCACGACACCCGGCAAGGCCAGCAGCCGACGGCTGTCGGCCACAGCCGTGTTTTCGAAATACCTATCTGGAATCGCCGGTGCCTGAACTGCCATCGTCCGCTTCGATGCGCGTCAATTGTGGCGATCTATGCAACGCATTGTGGCGATTGTGCAACAAGGAGTGGCATTCCTGCCACGGAGAACGTGTTTTTCCGGCAACACATCTTGGTGAAGGCGGAATAACAGACCGGTCTCGCGAGGCGCGTCAATTCGACTTGGAGGCCCGGTAGACGTTCACGCCGAGGTCCCGAATCTTTTTCCGGAGCGTGTTGCGGTTGAGGCCCAGCAACTCCGCGGCCTTGATCTGGTTGCCTCTGGTCGCCGTCATCGACGCGAGAACAAGTGGATACTCGACTTCCGTCAGGATGCGCTGGTAGAGACCCGGCGGCGGGAGATCGCCTCCGAAGCTCGAAAAATAGCGCTGCAGATAGTGTTCGGCGGCCTGCCCGATGGTGAGATTCTCCGCAACCATCGCGACGCCGGAAGCGGCCGGCTGCTCGCCGGTCTTCAACTCCGCCTCGATGACCTCGGCGGAGATCTCGTCCTGCGGATAGAGCGCGGCCAGCCTGCGCACGAGATTCTCGAGCTCGCGCACGTTGCCCGGCCAGGGATAACGCTTCATCAATTCGATGCCGCCGCTCGATATGCGCTTCGTGCGCAGCCCTTCGCTCTCCCCCTCCTTGAAGAAATGCCGCACGAGATCGGGAACGTCCTCGGCGCGCTCGCGCAACGGCGGCAGCCTGAGCGGCACCACGTTTAGCCGGTAGAACAGATCCTCGCGGAACAGTCCCTGACTGATCAGCGTGCGCAGATCCTTGTTGGTGGCGGCGACGATGCGGACGTCCGTCTTGATGGGCGTGCGGCCGCCGACTGTCGTATATTCGCCCTGCTGCAACACCCGGAGCAAACGTGTCTGTGCCTCCATAGGCATGTCGCCAATCTCGTCGAGGAACAGCGTGCCGCCTTCGGCCTGCTCGAAGCGTCCCGTCGACCGGTTCTGCGCGCCGGTGAAGGCTCCCTTCTCATGGCCGAAGAGCTCCGACTCGATCAGGTCGCGCGGGATCGCGGCCATGTTGATCGCAACGAACGGCCCGCTGCGGCGGCGGCCATATTCGTGCAGCGCACGCGCGACGAGTTCCTTGCCGGTGCCGGACTCGCCGCTGATCATGACCGTGAGGTCGGTCTGCATCATGCGGGCAAGCATGCGGTAGATGTCTTGCATCGCGGCGGATCGGCCGACCAGCGGCATCGCCTCCGCCTGTTCCTCGGCCCGATTGTCGAGCTTGGGACGCCGCGGCTCAGAAAGGGCGCGGTTGACGATGCTGAGCAGTTCGTTGAGGTCGAAAGGCTTCGGCAGATATTCGTAGGCGCCCGTTTCCGAAGCGCGGATTGCCGTCATGAACGTGTTCTGCGCGCTCATCACGATGACGGGCAGTTCGGGCCGCGCCTTCTTGATGCGCGGAAGCATGTCGAATGCGTTTTCGTCCGGCATGACGACATCGGTGATGACCAGATCACCCTCACCCGCCGAAATCCACCGCCAGAGCGTGGCCGCGTTCGACGTGACCCGGACTTCGTGGCCGACGCGGGAAAGCGCCTGGTTGAGCACGGTACGGATCGCCGCATCATCGTCGGCGACCAGAATATTGCCTTGAACGGTCACGAGTGGTCTCCTTTGGCCTCGCCCTCAGGGGCGGCCGAGACATTTCTCCAGGCGGGCATCAGCACGCGGAACGTCGTCCCGCGCGGCGTCGAGTCGCACTCGATGATGCCGCCATGGTCGCCGACGATCTTGGCGACCAGGGCAAGCCCCAGGCCCGAACCGTTCGGCTTGGTTGTTATGAATGGATCGAAAAGGATGGGCAGGATGTCCTCGGACACGCCGGGCCCGTTGTCCTTGACGCAGAATTCGAGCGGCAGAGAGACGCGGTCCTGCGTGCCTGGAAAAGAAACGCGAATGCCCGGACGGAAAGCGGTCGAAAGCGTGATTTCTCCGCCCGGAACGTTGCCGACCGCTTCGGCCGCGTTCTTCACCAGATTGAGGAAAACCTGAATGAGCTGATCGCGGTTCGCATAGACCGGAGGCAGCGACGGGTCGTAGTCCTCGAGGATCTTGATCTGGCTTGCGAACCCGTTCTTGGCGATCGCCTTCACATGGTCGAGGACGACGTGGATGTTGACTGGATAGCGGTCGATGGGACGCTCGTCCGAAAAGATCTCCATGCGGTCGACGAGTGACACGATACGGTCGGTCTCATCGGTGATCAGGCGCGTCAGCGCCCTGTCCTCATCCGAAACCGCGGTTTCAAGGAGCTGTGCCGCGCCGCGAATGCCGGAGAGCGGATTCTTGATCTCGTGCGCGAGCATCGCCGCCAGTCCGGTAACCGAACGCGCGGCGCTACGGTGCGTCATCTGTCGGTCGATCTTGTCGGCCATCGACCGTTCCTGGAACATCACGACCACGGAACCGGGAAACTCCGGAACCGGCGCGACATAGAGGTCGACGACCTTCTCGATGCCGATGCGGGGGGACGAGACGTCGACGCGGTACTCGTTCACCGGCGCCTTGCGCGCCCGAACCTGGTCGACCAACGCCAGGATGGGGCTGCCGAAGGGCATGAAGTGCGCCAGCGTCTTGCGGGAGAGGCCAGCGGCGCTCGATCGGAAGAAGTCTTCCGCGTCGGCGTTAGCAAACGTGATGTTGCCTTCCGGCCCAATCATGATGACCGGCCGCCTGATCGTGTTCAGCACGATCTGGGCGGCGTCGGCCTCCGCGGCGCCGGGGTGCGTTGCCACGGTCATGCCGCCGTCCTAACCGACTCGAACTGCTCCGCAATGATGAACGCAGTGCGCAATGCCCCGATGACTTCGACCGGGTCCAAGGACGTCATGATCCTGCCACGCAGCTCGGTTGCCAAGCCGGGAGCGTGACGATCCAGGTACCAGCCGAGATGCTTGCGCGCCTGCCGCAGCCCGCTCTCGACGCCATACAGGGAGAGCATGTCCTCATAATGCTCGACGACATACTCGGCCATCGCTTCGCCGTTGGCGGGGGCACTGCCGGAGGTGTCTCCGCGAGCCGCGCTCGTAATTTCCCCAACGATCCACGGCGCGCCGTAGCTGGCGCGACCGACCATGACGGCATCGGCGCCGGAAAGCCGCAGAATGGCCCTGGCGTCGGCCGCCGAACCGACGTCGCCGTTCGCCACGACCGGAATCGAGACCGCTTCCTTGACCCGCGCTATGGCCCGCCAGTCCGCCTTTCCCTGGTAGAACTGGCAGCGTGTCCGGCCATGGATCGTGACCATCTTCACGCCGGCCTGCTCGGCGCGGCGCGCTAGAACTGGAGCGTTCAGCGCGGTGTCGTCCCAGCCCAGCCTCATCTTCACCGTGACGGGCACGCCGACCGCGGCCACCACCGCGTCGATAAGCGTCAGCGCGTGGTCAAGATCGCGCATCAGCGCCGAGCCGGAGTATCCGCCCGTAACCTTCTTCGCCGGGCAGCCCATGTTGATGTCGATGATGTCGGCGCCCTCGGCTTCGCTAATCCGGGCCGCCTCGGCCATGTGGTGCGCTTCGCGTCCGGCAAGCTGCACCATATGGACCGGCAGGCCGGAATGGCGTACACGGCGTCCGGTGTTGGGACGGCCTCGGGCGAGTTCTCCGCTCGCCACCATCTCGGACACGACAAGCCCGGCTCCGTGCCAATAGGCGCGACGGCGGAAGGCCTCGTCGGTGACGCCGGACATCGGCGCCAAGAATACGCGATTGCGTATCGACACGCCGCCAACAGCGATAGGCTCGGCGAGCTTATCAAATTCAGCCATGCATAAAAACCAAGCACATTCCCTGTTTGCCCAAGGAATAGACAGTTTCCTGCGGGTGTGCAACCTGCAACTGGCGCGAAATTGTGTCGCTTTCGGGATTCCTCTGGTTTTCAGGCAGCAGCGCGACTATGCGTCACGCGATGCAGAATGGTTCAGACACAGAGCCCGAAAAAGCGGCCGTCGTCATCGTGGCAGCCGGCCGCGGCGAGCGGGCCGGCAAGGCTGACGGCCCCAAACAATACCGCATGATCGGGGGACATCCGGTGGTCTCCCACACGATCCAGGCCTTTCTCGGCCACCCGCGGATCGGACGGATCGTCGTCGCCATCCATCCGGACGACGACGAACTTTTCCGTTCCTGCATCTCGGGCTTGGAGGACGAGAGGCTGGAGGCCATTCACGGCGGCGCGACGAGGCAGGAATCGACGCGGCTTGCGTTGCGCGCGCTGCGCGACCACGCGCCGAGCATGGTGCTGATCCACGACGGCGTGCGCCCTTTCGTCGACGCAGCGCTGATCGACCGCACGATCGACGCCATCGACGAGCGCCAGGGAGCGCTGCCGGCGATGCAGGTGGCCGATACGCTGAAGCGCATGAACGGCGACGGCAATGTCGGCGAGACGGTGCCGCGCGCCGGCCTGCATGCCGCGCAAACGCCGCAGGGCTTCCCGTACTGGCCGATACTGGCGGCTCACGAAAAGGCTTTCCAACTCGGCAAGCAGGATTTCACCGACGATGCGGCGGTCGCCGAATGGGCCAAGATTCCCGTGCGTATCGTCACCGGTTCGCCGGACAACATGAAACTGACCTGGGCAAGGGACATGGTCGTGGCCGACCAGCGACTCGGCGGCAGGCTCGTTTTTCCGGATGTTCGCACCGGCAACGGCTATGACGTGCACGCCTTCGAGCCGGGGGACCACGTAACGCTCTGCGGCGTAAAAATCCCGCACGGCAAGAAGCTTTCAGGCCACTCCGACGCGGATGTCGGCCTGCACGCTCTCACGGACGCGCTGCTCGCCACGTGCGGCGCCGGCGACATCGGCACGCATTTCCCGCCATCGGATCCGAAATGGAAGGGTGCGGCGTCGCATCTTTTCGTGGAACACGCAGCCGCGATCGTGCGTTCGAACGGCGGCCGTATCGCCAATGCCGACATCACGCTGATCTGCGAGGCTCCGCGCATCGGCACGCACCGCGAGAAGATGGTCGAGGCAATGGCTGCGATGCTGAACATTTCCACCGATCGGATTTCGATCAAGGCAACCACGAACGAGCGGTTGGGTTTCGTGGGCAGGGAGGAAGGGATCGCCGCCATTGCCACAGCCAGCGTCGTCTTCCCTGGAGACGTTCCCGAATGAACGGGACGTTCGCATGAATGACTGGGGCGATCTGGCCGACAGGTTCCTAAAAGCCTGCGCGCGCCGCAAGATCCTAGTGGCGACCGCGGAATCCTGCACCGGCGGCATGATCATTTCGCTGCTCACCGACATTCCGGGATCGTCTTCGATGGTTGACCGCGGTTTCGTCACCTATTCGAACGAGGCCAAGACCGAGATGCTCGGCGTGTCCGAGGAAACGCTCGACAGGCATGGCGCGGTGTCCGCCGAAACGGCTTACGAGATGGCGGACGGCGCGCTGAAGAATTCGCGCGCCGGCATCGCGCTCGCCGTCACCGGCATCGCCGGACCGGATGGCGGATCAACTGAAAAGCCGGTGGGGCTGGTCTGGTTCGGGCTGGCGCTTTCGGGAAAGCCAGTCGTCACGGAGAAGCGCATCTTCCAGAATCTCGGCCGCGACTACATCCGCAGGCAGACCACCAAACACGCACTCGAGATGGGCCTGCTGGCGCTGGGCGACTAACCGGTAGCTTCCCGTGGGCCATAAATCGCGTCGGCCCGTTTCTCGAAAGCATTCGTGAACATGCGAAAGGCGCGGTCGAACATGGCGCCCATCATGGCGCCGAGGATGCGGCTCTTGAACTCGTAGTCGATGAAGAAGTGGATATCCGTTCCGCCGTCCGGCGCCGGATCGAATCGCCAGATGTTGCTCAGGTAGCGGAACGGGCCATCGAGATACTTGACGTCGATCGCCATCTGATCGGGCTTTAGATGCACTTGGCTGGTGAATGTCTCGCGGATTGCCTTGTACCCCACGGTCATGTCGGCGACGAGCACGGTGCGGCCGTCGCGCTCCTTACGCGACCGCACGCTCAGCGCCTCGCACAGCGGCAGGAATTCCGGATATTTTTCCACGTCGGCGACCAGCGCGAACATTTCGTCCGGCGGGTGGCCGACATGCTTGATCGTCTCGAATTGCGGCATGGAGCGCCGGCTTACGATTTCGCGAGCTGGGCCTCGCGCGCCGCGCGCAGCCGGGCGAAATCCTCGCCGGCGTGATGCGACGAGCGGGTCAGCGGGCTCGATGCGACGAGCAGGAAACCCTTTGTCCTGCCGATCGTCTCGTAGGACTTGAATTCTTCCGGCGTGACGAAGCGCTTCACCGGATGATGCTTCTTCGACGGCTGCAGGTACTGGCCGATGGTCATGAAGTCGACATTGGCGGAGCGAAGATCGTCCATGAGCTGCAGGATCTCGTTCCGCTCCTCGCCCAGTCCGACCATGATGCCCGACTTGGTGAAGATCTGGGGATCGAGTTCCTTCACGCGCTGCAGCAGCCGGATCGAATGGAAGTAGCGCGCACCGGGCCGAACGGTGAGATAGTTCGACGGCACGGTTTCGAGATTGTGGTTGAACACGTCGGGCTTAGCCGCAACCACGATCTCAAGAGCGCCGTCCTTGCGCAAAAAGTCCGGCGTCAGGATTTCGATCGTCGTGTTCGGCGTGACCGCGCGGATCGCGCGGATGACCTCAGCAAAATGCTCGGCGCCGCCGTCATCGAGATCGTCCCGGTCGACCGAGGTGATGACGACGTGGGTCAGCCCCATCTGCTTGACGGCATCGGCGACACGCGCCGGCTCGTCATGGTCGAGCGCCGTCGGAATGCCGGTGGCGACGTTGCAGAAGGCGCAGGCGCGCGTGCAGATCTCGCCCATGATCATGAAGGTGGCGTGCTTCTTGTCCCAGCACTCGCCGATGTTGGGGCAGCCGGCCTCCTCGCAAACCGTGACGAGCTTGTGCGTCTTCACGATCTCGCGCGTGTCGGCATAACCTTTGGAGGTCGGCGCCTTGACGCGAATCCAGTCGGGCTTTCGGAGCACCTCCTGGTCGGGCCGGTGGGCCTTCTCGGGATGCCGGACGCGCGGGGCGTTGGCGATGCGATCGAGGACGGTGACCATGATTGCTTCAGTTCACTCCGCTCGCTTTGGCGCGGCCAAAAATCCACAGCAGGATCACGGCGCCGGCAATTGCGACGATCAGGTTGCCCGCAAAACCTTGATAATTCAGCCCGAGCACGCCGGCCAGAGTGCCGCCGATGAACGAACCGGCGATGCCGACGAGGATGTTGGTGAACAGGCCGTGCTCGCGGTTCATGGCCTTCTCGGCGACATAGCCCGCCAGGAATCCAATGATCAGCATGCCGAAGAAGCCGACGCCCGGCATCCCCATGATTCCAACGCTCTGTTCCATTGCCTGTTCCTCTCCGAGGTTACCTGCAGACCGTCATATAGGCCCGAACGCGCCACTGAAACAGAGACAGGCGCGCACGGCCCCTATGCGTTGAGCACGCGGCCATAGGCGTCGAGCACGCTTTCCTTCATCGTTTCCGACAGCGTTGGATGCGGGAAGATCGTGTGTATCAATTCTTCCTCGGTGGTCTCGAGGTTCATGGCGACGACGAATCCCTGGATCAGTTCGGTGACCTCGGCGCCGACCATATGCGCGCCGAGCAGCTGGCCGGTCTTCTTGTCGAAGATCGTCTTGACCATGCCCTGATCCTCGCCGAGCGCGATCGCCTTGCCGTTGGCCACGAAGGGGAAACGGCCAACGCGGATGTCCTTGCCTTCCGCCTTGGCCTTCGCCTCGGTAAGGCCGACCGACGCCACCTGCGGGCTGCAATAGGTGCAGCCGGGGATTTTCAGCTTGTCCATCGGATGCACGTTGGGCAGGCCCGCGATTTTTTCGACGCAGATGACCGCCTCGTGCTCGGCCTTGTGCGCGAGCATCGGCGGGCCGGCGACGTCGCCGATGGCGTAGATGCCAGGCACGTTCGTCTTGCCGTAGCCGTCGATGACGATGGTGCCGCGGTCGATCTTCACGCCGAGCGCTTCAAGGCCGAGATTCTCGACATTGCCCTGCACGCCGACGGCCGAGATCATCCGGTCGGCGGTGATCTTCTCGACCTTGCCGTCCTTCAGTTCGACATGCGCGGTGATCGAGTCCTTGCCCTTCTCGACCTTGGCCACCTTGGCCTCCAGCAGGATCTTCATACCCTGCTTGTCGAACTGTTTCTTGGCGAAGGCGGAAATCTCCGCGTCTTCCACGGGCATGACTTGCGGCATGATCTCGACCACCGTCACATCGACGCCCATCGTGCGGTAGAAGGAGGCGAACTCGATGCCGATCGCGCCAGAACCCATGACCAGCAGCGACTTCGGCATTTCCTTCGGCACCATCGCCTCGAAATAGGTCCAGATCAGCTTGCCGTCCGGCTCGATGCCGGGCAACGCGCGCGGGCGAGCGCCCGTCGCCACGATGATATGCTTGGCGGTGTATGTCCCCTCGCCCAGCGTGTTCTTGGGCACAGGCCCCATCGGCTCCATGGGCTTCTTACTGGTCTTGGAGACCATGATCTCATTGGCCTTCGTGAGCTTCGCCTCGCCCCAGATCACGTCGACCTTGTTCTTTTTCATCAGGAAGCCGACGCCGTTGTTCATGCGCTGCGCGATGCCGCGCGAGCGGTCGACGATCGCCTTGACGTCCGGCGTCACCTTGCCCTCGATCTTGAAGCCGTAGTTCTTGGCGTGCTCGGCGTAGTGGAAGACCTCCGCCGTGCGCAGCAGCGCCTTGGTCGGGATGCAGCCCCAGTTGGAGCAGATGCCGGCCAGATGCTCGCGCTCGACGACCGCCGTCTTCAGCCCGAGCTGCGCGGCGCGGATGGCGGCGATGTAGCCGCCGGGACCGGAGCCGATGATGATGACGTCGTAGGCGTTGGCCACGGTCATGTCTCCTCAGAGTTCGAGCATCTTGCGCACGACCGGCGCGAGCGCGCGGCCGACGGCGCGCGTGTTTTCGGCGTCGAGATGGACGCCGTCGAGCGGCGTGGTTTTCGCCACGCTGCCGGCATCGAAGAAACCGCAGCCGGTCAGCCCGGCAAGTTCGGCATAAAGCCGTGGCAGGCGTTGCGAGGCTGCATCGCCGCCCGCGAACATCTCCTTGAACTCGGCGTTGTCGGTGCGGCTGACGGCCGGCGGCGAGACCAGCAGGATTTTAGGCGGCGGCCCGTCGAACGGATAGTCGTGGCCGCGCACGATGTCGATCAGACGCTCCATGCCCTGCTTGGCCGCGACCGGGTTTCCGTGAATCCAAGGCTTCATGTCGTTGGCGCCGAGCATGATGATGATCAGGTCGAGCGGCGCGTGCGTCGTCAGTACCGTCGGCAGGATGCGCGCGCCGTTGCGGTCGGCTCCGGCGAGATGATCGTCGAAAGCCGTCGTGCGCCCGTTCAGCCCGTCGGGGATGACCCGCGCTGTGCCGCCCAGTTCGGCCTGCAGCACGCTCGGCCAGCGGTCCTCATAGGCGTGGCGCGACGGGCCCTCGGCGCTGTAGCCCCAGGTCAGCGAGTCGCCGTAGGCAAGAATGGTTTTCATCCCGCTACACCAGCATGCCCAGCGGGTTCTCGATGCGGCGCTTGAAGGCGGCGAGCAGTTCGGCCCCGAGCGCGCCGTCGACGGCGCGGTGGTCGGTCGACAGCGTCACCGACATGATGGTGGCGGCAACGACCTGCCCTTTCTTCACGACGGCACGTTCCTCGCCCGCGCCAACCGCAAGGATCGTCGCATGCGGCGGGTTGATGACGGCCGAAAAATCCTTGATGCCGAACATGCCGAGGTTGGAGACGGCCGTCGTGCCGCCCTGATATTCCTCCGGCTTCAGCTTCTTGTTGCGGGCGCGGCCCGCAAGGTCCTTCATCTCGTTGGCGATGACCGACAGCGTCTTTTCCTCGGCGCGGCGGATGATCGGCGTGATCAGCCCGCCGGGGATGGAGACGGCGACGCCGACGTCGGCATGCCTGTGCTGCACCATCGCGCTTTCGGTCCACGACACGTTGGCGGAAGGCACGTCGCGCAGCGCCAGCGCCATCGCCTTGATCACCATGTCGTTGACCGAGACCTTGTAGGCCGGCTCCTCGCCCTTGTCGGTCTTCTTCACCGGGGCTGCCGCATTGATCTCGGCGCGCAGCTTCAACAGCGCGTCGATCTCGCAGTCGAGGGTGAGATAGAAATGCGGGATGGTCGACTTAGCCTCGACCAGCCTGCGCGCGATGGTCTTGCGCATGTTGTCGTGCGGGACGAGTTCGTAGGAGCCTTCCTCGAACAGCTTCAGCACCGCCTCGTCCGACATCGGCTTGACGGCGGGAGCGCCTGTAGCCGGTGAAGCGCCGGGCGCCGGCTTGGGCGTTGGCGCGGCTTTACCGCCGCCAGCAACCGCGGCATCCACGTCAGCCCGGACGACACGCCCGTGCGGGCCCGAGCCCTTCACCGCGCCGATATCGATGCCGGCGTCCTTCGCGACGCGGCGTGCCAGCGGCGAGGCGAACGTGCGCGCGCCACCTGCATGGCCGTTGGCGACCGGCGCGGCTGCGGGAGCACCACCACCTACACCGGTTGTGGTGCTTTCAACCTTCGCCGGCGAAGCCTTCGGTGCTTCGATCTTTGCTTCCTGCTTCGGTGCTTCGGCGGTCTTCGGCGCGTCGGCCTTCTTCTCGGCACCACTGGACTTTGCGGCCGCGCCGGCATCCTCGCCCTCGCCCGCCAGCACCGCGATCAGCGCGTTGACCTTCACGCCTTCTGTACCGGCCGGCACGACGATCTTCGCCACCGTGCCCTCGTCGACCGCCTCGACTTCCATCGTCGCCTTGTCGGTCTCGATCTCGGCGATCACATCGCCCGGCGAAACCTTGTCGCCTTCCTTGACCAGCCACTTGGCGAGGTTCCCCTCCTCCATTGTGGGCGAGAGGGCGGGCATCGTGATATTAATCGGCATTCATTGAACCTCCCCAAAGTGCACAGTCGTCACGGCTGGTTTTCGGTCAAATATTTTAGAAGAAGGCCGCAGAACCCGAATGATACGAACGCAAAAAGAAATAGCTTGGCGAACGGGTTGGCTTTCGACGGGTGCATCGTCTTGGTACGTGGAACGAATTCCAGAACCTTGACGATGGCAGCATTGGGCTTCTGTTCTCGCACGGTGTCGAGGACCATTCTGAGGATAGCGTAGCTGCCCACAAGCCAAGACACGACTGCAAGACCGATGGCAACTGTGACGGCTATCCCGTTCATCGATTAGCCTCGATACGTGACAGCTTTGACCGCCTCGACGACCTCGCCGACATTCGGCAATGCCAGCTTCTCGAGGTTCGCCGCATAAGGCATCGGCACGTCCTTGCCGGCAATGGTGATGACAGGCGCGTCGAGATAGTCGAAGGCGCGCTGCGAAACCTGGTTGGCGATGAAATCGCCGACCGACGACTGCGGGAAGCCTTCCTCCACGACGACCAGCCGGTTGGTCTTGCGCACCGAGGCGATGACTGTATCGAGATCCATCGGGCGGATCGTCCTGAGGTCGATGATCTCGGCGTCGATGCCGAGGCCCCGCAATTCGGCCTCGGCCTTTACGGCATAGGTCATGCCGATGCCCCAGGAGACGATGGTCACGTCCCTGCCCGACTTGTGGATGCGCGCCTTGCCGATCGGCAGCACAAAATCGTCGAGCTTCGGCACGTCGAAATGCTGGCCGTAGAGGATCTCGTTCTCGAGGAAGATCACCGGGTTCGGATCGCGGATGGCGGCCTTGAGAAGCCCCTTCGCGTCAGCCGCCGTGTAGGGCTGGATTACCCTGAGACCAGGGACATGGCTGTACCACGCCGCGTAGTCCTGGCTGTGTTGGGCGGCGACGCGCGCCGCCGCGCCGTTGGGTCCGCGGAAGACGATCGGCGCGCCCATCTGGCCGCCCGACATATAGAGCGTCTTCGCCGCCGAGTTGATGATCTGGTCGATCGCCTGCATGGCGAAGTTGAAGGTCATGAACTCTACGATGGGCCTCAGGCCGGCCATCGCAGCGCCGACGCCGACGCCGGCGAAACCGTGCTCGGTTATCGGCGTGTCGACCACCCGGCGTGGGCCGAATTCCTGCAGCAACCCTTGCGTGATCTTGTAGGCGCCCTGGTATTCGGCGACCTCCTCGCCCATGACGAAGACGTCCTCGTCGCGGCGCATCTCCTCGGCCATCGCATCGCGCAGCGCCTCGCGCACCGTCATCGACACCATCTCGGTGCCGGCGGGGATGCCGGGATCGGCGGCGATCTCGGCCTTCGGCGCGGCGGGAGCCTTCTCGGCCTCCTTGGCCGGCTGTGCGGCGGCAGGCGCCTCGACCGCCGTGTCATCCTTCGCTGATTTCTCGGGCGTCGGCTCTTGCTCGCCGATGCCTTCGCCTGCCTTGTCGATGTCCTCGCCCTCGACGGCGAGAATGGCGATCGGCGTGTTGACCTTCACGCCTTCCGTTCCAGCGGCGACAAGTATCTTGCCAAGCACGCCTTCATCGACCGCCTCGACCTCCATGGTCGCCTTGTCGGTTTCGATCTCGGCGATCACGTCGCCGGCGGAGATCTTGTCGCCTTCCTTCTTCAGCCATTTGGAGACGTTGCCTTCCTCCATCGTCGGGGAAAGCGCGGGCATAAGGATTTCGATCGGCATCTTCGCGCTCCCTTAATGTACGATGTCGGTCCAGAGCTCGGACGCGTCCGGCTCGGGATCGGTTTGCGCGAATTCGGCTGCGTCGGCGACGATGTCGCGGACTTCCTTGTCGACGGCCTTGAGTTCGTCCTCGCTGGCCCACTTCTTCTCGATCAGACGGGCCTTCACCTGCTCGATCGGATCGTGCTCGGAGCGCATCTTCTGCACTTCGTCCTTCGAACGGTATTTCGCCGGATCGGACATCGAATGTCCGCGATAGCGGTAGGTCTGCATCTCAAGGATGATCGGGCCCTTGCCGGTCCGGCACCACTCCACGGCGACCTCGGCCGCGGACTTGACCGCGCGGACGTCCATGCCGTCGACCTGCATGCCCGGAATGCGGAAGGACGCGCCGCGATGGGAGAAATCGGTTTCGGCCGACGACCGCGACACCGAAGTGCCCATCGCATAACGGTTGTTTTCGATGATGTAGATCACCGGCAGCTTCCACAGCGAGGCCATGTTGAAGCTCTCGTAGACCTGGCCCTGGTTTGCCGCGCCATCGCCGAAATAGGTCAGCGACACGTTCTTGTTGCCGCGATAACGATTGGCGAAGGCGAGCCCCGTGCCGAGCGACACCTGCGCGCCGACGATGCCGTGGCCGCCGTAGAAATTCTTCTCCTTGGAGAACATGTGCATCGAGCCGCCCTTGCCCCGGGAGTACCCTCCGCGGCGACCGGTCAGCTCGGCCATGACGCCACGCGGCTCCATGTCCATCGCCAGCATGTGGCCATGATCGCGATAGGCGGTGATCATCTGGTCGCCGTCTATCAGCGCCATCTTCATGCCGGTGACGACGGCCTCCTGGCCGATATAGAGGTGGCAGAAGCCGCCGATGAAGCCCATGCCGTAAAGCTGGCCGGCCTTTTCCTCGAAGCGGCGGATGAGGAGCATGCCGCGATAGGCTGCAAGTTCCTGTTCCTTGGTGAAATTCGCCGGTTTCGGCGCGGCTGGTCCCTGAAGGGATTTCGCATCCGCTTTAGATTTAGCGGACGCCTTCTTGGCGGCAACGGCCATTCATCACTCCCTGTTGCTGTCTCTTTGCGGACATGTCGAGGGCACGCACCCTCAAATTTACGAAAACGCTAGCACGCCCGCCGGCATCGGGCCATGCGGAAAAACGCATGGCAGGCATGCGGCGTAAACCTTCAGAATCGTTGGAAAACTTTGGAAATAACTGAATTTCAGTTAATTAGCAGGCCCTGAAGTCCGCATGATGACGATCTCGTCGGCCTGCGAAAGATTGAGCGCGCGGCGCGCCTGCTCGTCGAGCATGTCCTTCTCCAGCGTCCCGTCATGCAGCAGCTGGACGCGGCGCTCCATCTCGACCCGCCGCGCGGTCATCGAATCAAGCCTGGCCTGCAGTTCGACCGCCTGCGCCTCGTAGAGATATTTGGAATAGATGCCGAACTCGCCGTGATAGGCGTGGAAGCCGAAATAGGCGAGGAAGAGCGCCGAGACGGCCGGCACGATCAGCCGGCCCGTATTCCTCTGCTTGTGCTGGCGCGTCCACATGCGGCGGCTCCCGTTTCGCCCGCCTATCTCGCCCGATTGTGCTTAATGGACGGTTAGCGGGAGCCGCGAAGGCCGCCGTCAGGTCTTGAGGATGGACACGCCGGCGTAGCGCGCCTGCTTGCCGAGCTCTTCCTCGATGCGGATCAGCTGGTTGTATTTCGCGGTCCGGTCGGAGCGCGCGAGCGAGCCGGTCTTGATCTGCCCGCAATTGGTCGCGACCGCGAGATCGGCGATGGTGGAATCCTCCGTCTCGCCCGAACGATGCGACATCACCGCGGTGTAGCCAGCGCGATGCGCGGTCTCGACGGCCTCGAGCGTCTCGGTGAGCGAGCCGATCTGGTTGACCTTCACCAGGATCGAGTTGGCGACGCCCATGCGGATGCCGTCGCGAAGCCGCGCCGTGTTGGTGACAAACAGATCGTCGCCGACGAGCTGGACCTTCTTGCCGATAAGGTCGGTCAGGATCTTCCAGCCGTCCCAGTCGTCCTCGGCCAGGCCGTCCTCGATCGAGATGATCGGATAGTCGGCCGCGAGCTTGGCGAGATATTTCGCCTGGGCCTTGGGGTCGCGCGTCTTGCGCTCGCCCTCGTAGACGTATTTGCCGTCCTTGAAGAATTCGGTCGCGGCGCAGTCGAGCGCGATCGCGACTTCCTCGCCGGGCTTGAAGCCCGCCTTCTCGATCGAGTTCATGACAAAGTCGAGCGCGGCCTCAGCGCTCTTCAGGTTCGGCGCGAAGCCGCCTTCGTCGCCGACATTGGTGTTGTGGCCGGCGTCTTTCAGACGCTTCTTCAGCGTGTGGAAGATTTCCGAACCCCAGCGCACGGCGTCGCGCAAGCTGGGCGCACCGACCGGCATGATCATGAACTCCTGGAAGTCGATCGGGTTGTCGGCATGGGCGCCGCCGTTGATGATGTTCATCATCGGCACCGGCAGCACATGCGCGTTGGGACCGCCGAGGTAGCGGTAGAGCGGCAGGCCGGACGCCTCCGCGGCCGCCTTGGCGATGGCGAGCGAGACGCCGAGGATGGCGTTGGCGCCGAGCCGGGACTTGTTCGCCGTGCCGTCGAGATCGATCATCGTGCGGTCGATGTGGATCTGGTTCTCGGCTTCCATACCGCCGATCGCCTCGAACAGCTCGCCGTTTACGGCCTCGACAGCGCGTTCGACGCCCTTGCCGAGATAGCGCGGACCGCCGTCGCGCAACTCGACTGCCTCATGCGCGCCGGTGGAAGCGCCAGACGGGACGGCGGCGCGACCCATCGAGCCGTCCTCCAGAACCACATCGACCTCGACGGTCGGATTGCCCCGGCTGTCCAGAATCTCGCGGCCGATGATGTCGATAATGGCGGTCATGTCAGGAAATCCCCAGAAAAGATCGTGTGAAATGCCGGGCACGTCTTAGTCGAAGCCCGGCAAAATTCAATCCGGGGAGCCGATTTATCGGTTTAATGCGACCGATTCACGAAATCGGACGCTCTGTTACGAATTGTCAGAATTCGGGGGGAGTCGCGACCGGCGAATTCGGCTAAGTCTGATGCCGCGCGGGGCGAAACGGAGGGAGTTTCGCCATGTCCGAGTTCCCCGGTATCGTGAGTTTGTTCCTCATCGTCGCAGCGTTCATGACGTCGTGCAATCCGCTGCCGACGCAAGGCGACACAAAGCCGATCGCGCCGCTTTCCTCGCAGTGACGACGGCCCACAAAAAAGCCCCGCCGGTTCTCGCCGGCGGGGCTTTTGCGTGAAGGCGAGGGTTGCCTACCAGTAGGGATCGACCTTGTAATACTCGTAGGAGGCGTCGCGCGCGGCCGTGCCGTCGCCCTTGGCCAGGTCGTTGATCGAATAGGCTGGCGCCGCCTCGAGTTGCTCCTTGGTGAAGGGCACGACATAGCCGCCCTTGTCCTCGTCGTAGTCGAGCGTCGACCACGGGATGGCATGGTATTTCTCGCCGATGCCGAGGAAGCCGCCGAAGCCGATGACGGCGAACATGATGCCGTTCGACATCTTCTCCAGCATCACGTCCTCGATGTCGCCGATATGGTCGCCCGCCGTATTGTAGACGGCGGTGCCGATGACGCGCGACGCGGTGATGGCGTTGGTGTGTCCGCTGGGGGTGTGGGTGTTCATGCGGAAGCTCCTCGTGAAGTGACAGGATACGAGGAGAATGAACGCCGTCGACAAAGGTTCCGACGCGGCACAGCGTCAGTCGGCGAGAATGAAGGTCACCTTCATGTTGACCCGGTAGGCCGCGATCTGGCCGTTCTCGACGACGATCTTCTGGTCCTGAATCCAGGCGCCCTCGACGTTCTTGAGGGTCTTTGAGGCCCGGGCTATCCCCTTCTCGATGGCGTCCTGAAAGCTCTTCTTCGACGATGAGGTGATTTCGGTGACACGGGCGACAGACATGGCTTCCTCCCTGGGAACGCGCTTTGATTGAGCATCGGAATATTCCGAAAACCGGATTCCACTTTTCGGTCCGATGCTTTGATTGAACATCGGAGTATTCCGAGAACCGGATTCCTTTTTTCGGTCCGATGCTCAGTTGACGCGCGGAAGCGTACGCCTGCGGCCAGCCGTTCTCAAGCTGCGCCTTTGGCGATCCTGTCGAGCGCCATCAGTGTCTCGAGCAGTGCCGGCATATCCTTCAGCGGCATCATGTTCGGCCCGTCCGACGAGGTCGAGTTGTCGGGATCCTCATGCGTCTCGATGAAGACGCCGGCGACGCCGACCGCCACGGCGGCCCGCGCCAGCGTGGCGACGAAGCGCCGCTCGCCGCCCGAGGTGGCACCCTGCCCGCCCGGCTGCTGCACCGAATGGGTGGCGTCGAAGATCACTGGCGCGCCGATCTCGGCCATGATTGGCAGCGCGCGCATGTCGGAGACCAGCGTGTTGTAGCCGAAGGAGGCGCCGCGCTCGGTGACGAGCACATTGGCATTGCCCGAGCCGGTGACCTTGGCGACGACGTTCTTCATGTCCCAGGGCGCCAGGAACTGGCCCTTCTTGACGTTGACGACCTTGCCGGTCCTGGCCGCGGCGATCAGAAGATCGGTCTGGCGCGACAGGAAAGCGGGAATCTGCAGCACGTCGACGACCTCGGCAACGATGGCGCACTGCTCCTCGGTGTGAACGTCGGTCAGGACAGGCACGCCGAGTTCCTTCCTGAGGTCGGCGAAGACGGGAAGTGCTGCCTCCAGCCCCGCCCCGCGCGTGCTCCCCAGCGACGTGCGGTTCGCCTTGTCGTAGCTCGTCTTGTAGACGAAGCCGATGCCGAGCTTCTGCGTCAGTTCTTTCAAGGCGCCAGCCATGTCGAACGCGTGACTCCGCGATTCGAGCTGGCACGGCCCGGCGATCAGCGTCAGCGGCGCGTGATTGGAAAAGACGGCCTGGCCGACGGTTACGCTCTTGTTGGGGGTCATGCGGCTTCCCTTCGGGTTCTTGCCGGGCATGTGCCCCAATCCGGGCGGCGGTTCAAGCTCGGCGGGGCCGCGGCGCTGCTGAAACAAATGAAACACTTGCCCGGTTCGGCGAAAACACGCCGGAAGCATGGACAGGCGATGGTGAGCGCAGTCGTCGATGCGACGACCTCCAGAAACGTCAACTCAATGGAAGGAAGAACCACATGAATACCCTCACCCTCGCAGCGTTCGCCGGCGCCGCCGCTCTGATCGGCCTCACCACGACCGCCACGCTCGCCGCGCCTGTCTGCGCACCCGGTTTCCAGACGGTGCAGAAGCAGGCCTCCATTCTCAAGTGCAGGAAGACCGTGCCCATGGCCCAGAAGGGCGTCGCCCTGACCCAGGCCCAGACCGCCCAGTGCCAGGTCGATTCCTACTGGAACTACGGGCCGGCCGTCTCCGCCAACCACCACCCAGCCAACATCCTCGTCACGGTGCGCTACACCTGCGGACATGTCGAAGGCTGATGCTTTCCGGGGCAACACGGCAATCCGACCCCGGCATGCGCCGGGGTTGGCCTCTTCCAGTCGTCCAGCGGCGAGCCCGCCGCCCTGCCAGTGGGCGCGGCGGTAGGTCGCGGCTCCCACTGGCAGCGACAAAGTCCTGCCCACTGGACGCAAACGTGCTAGGCTCATCTGACGCCGTGGCAAGAAGGCCGCGCGAAGGGAATGCATGAAAGCCTTCCAGTTGGTACTGATCAAGCCGTCGCATTACGACGACGACGGCTACGTGATCCGGTGGTGGCGAGCCATGACGCCGTCGAATTCGCTTGCCGCCGTCTACGGCATCGCGGCCGACTGCGCCGAGCGGCAGGTGCTGGGGCCGGACGTGGCCATCGAGATCACTGTCATCGACGAGACCAACACACGCGTCGACGTACCGGCGCTGATCGCCCGCTTCGGCCGCAACGGCAATTTCGGCTGCGTCGCGCTTGTCGGCGTCCAGTCGAACCAGTATCCGCGAGCGCTCGACATCGCGCGTCCGTTCCGCGCGGCGGGAATCGCGGTGGCGATCGGCGGCTTCCACGTCTCGGGGTGCCTGTCGATGCTCGACGGCCACGCGGTCGACCTCGATGCATGCCGCGACATGGGCATCGCGATCTTCGCGGGCGAAGCCGAGGGGCGGATGGACGGGGTGATCGCCGACGCCGCCGCAGGGCGCCTTGCGCCGGTCTACAACTACATGAACGACCTGCCCGGCATGCAAGGCACGCCGGTGCCGTTCCTTCCCAGGAAACATGTCGAGCGCACGCTCGGCGCGAGTTCCAGCTTCGACGCCGGCCGCGGCTGCCCCTACCAATGCTCCTTCTGCACCATCATCAACGTGCAGGGCCGCAAGTCGCGCTACCGCTCGGCCGACGATGTCGAGCGTATCGTGCGCCTCAACTGGGCGCAGGGCATCCGCAAGTTTTTCATCACAGACGACAATTTCGCCCGCAACAGGGAGTGGGAGGCGACGTTCGACCGGCTGATCGAGCTGCGCGAGAAGGACGGCATCCCGCTCGGCCTGATGATCCAGGTCGACACGCTTTGCCACAAGATCCCGCACTTCATGGAGAAGGCCAAAAGGGCCGGCGTCAACAAGGTCTTCATCGGGCTGGAAAACATCAACCCGGACAACCTCGCGGCGGCCAAGAAGCGGCAGAACAAGATCACCGAATACCGCAAGATGCTGCTTGCTTGGAAGGAACAGGGCATCCTGACCATCGCCGGCTACATACTGGGCTTCCCGGCCGACACGCGCGAGACGATCCGGCGCGACATCGAGATCATCAAAGAAGAGCTGCCGATCGACCTGCTCGAGTTCTTCTGCCTGACGCCGCTGCCGGGCTCCGAGGACCACCAGACGCTGTGGAAGAACGGCGTCGCGATGGACCCGGACCTGAACAAATACGACGTCGAGCACGTCTGCACGGCCCATTCCAGGATGAGCGCGACTGAATGGCAGGATATCTACCACGAGGCGTGGTCGCTCTACTACACGCCCGCGCACATGAAGACGCTGCTGCGGCGCGCCGCGGCGACCGGCGTACCGCTCGGCAACCTGGCGAAGTACCTGCTGACCTTCTCGACGACCGACCGCCTCGAAAACGTGCACCCTCTGCAGGGCGGCATTCTGCGGCTCAAGCATCCTTCCGAGCGCCGGCCCGGCCTGCCTCGCGAGAACCCCTGGCTGTTCTGGTCGCGCTTCGGCTGGCAGACCCTCGCCAAGCACGCGATTCTGGTCGGCGCGGCCGCCCGGCTGGCGATCTGGCAGGCGGCAGTCAAGCGTGAGGCCGACCGTTACATGGACCAGGCGCTGACGCCGGTCGGCGACGACGACGACGAGACGCTCGACCTGATGACGAAGACCACCGGCGCGCGCGCCGCCGTGGCTCACATCAAGAAAGTGGCAGAACTGACTCACGCTCGGGCCGTGTAACTTCCCGGAACCCTTTCGCTTGCCGGGCAAGCCGGGTGCGAAAGGCATCTGGCTTGCGCACCACGTCCGGCTATAGTGCACCGCACAAGGGAGCGGCGCTTGGCGGACAACGGAATCAGGCACGGCATCTACGAGGACGCTCTGGCGCTGTTCAATGGCACGCTGTTCGTGGCGCTGGGGATCGTGCTCTACACGAAGGTTTCGCTGGTGACCGGAAGTGCGGCCGGCATCGCGCTTCTGGTTCAGTATGCGACCGGCCTGCCCTTCGGCGCGGCATTCGTGTTGATCAACCTGCCATTCTTCTGGCTCGCCGTGCGGCGCATGGGCTGGCCCTTCACGCTGCGGACTTTCGCGGCTATCGGCCTGCTCTCGGCCATGACGCGGCTCGCGCCGGAGGTCATCGCCATCGACCGCATCGACCCACTCTTTGCGGCGATCGCGGGGGGCGCGCTGATGGGCGTCGGGCTGCTGATCCTGTTCCGCCACCGTGCCGGACTCGGGGGCTTCTCGATCCTAGGCCTCTATCTGCAGGACAACCACGGCATCCGCGCCGGCTGGTTCCAACTCGCCGTCGATCTCGCGATCCTCGCTGCAGCGCTGTTCTTCATTCCATGGCAGAGTGCGGCACTCTCGGTGCTAGGCGCAGTCACGCTCAATCTAACCCTGGCGATCAACCATCGGCCGGGGCGCTACGTGGGAATGAGCTGAGACAGCGGCTCTGCGCGCGAGGCACGAAGCGGACGGCCGCTTTGCGTTTCAGCGCTCGACCTCGGACCCGTTGGCAAACGCAGTCACTTTGCTCAGCACTTCGCGGCGCGCGAGCGCCGGCTTCGTGTAGATCTTCTTCATGCTCCCAATTCCCAATGCTTGAACCGCCCAAGGCGAAACGACCGCCGCTTACCAGAGCCGCCAGAAGCTATGGATCAGCGTCACATGTCGGCCGATGGCGACGAGAATTCCTGCGCCGTCACCTGGCTCAACGCTTCGCGGCGCACGAGCGCCGGCTTCGTGTAAGTCTTCTTCATATCCAGTACCCCGAGCCGAACTTGGCTATCATAAGGCTAACAGGCTTTGCAGCCCGTCACTGTTGCGCAACCGCAACAGTCCGGCAGCGATTGTGGGCTTCAGACGTCCTGCGGTACGTCGACCATCTCAAAGACCTCGATCTGCTCGTGGCGGCCCTTGGCGCTTGCCGCGCCAAGCGGGCGAAACCCCACGCCGGCGAGATTTCCGGCCCGGTCCCTGACGGCGGCGCTGGCCAGGATTGTCGTGCCGAACTGCTTGTTCATGCCTTCCAGCCGCGACGCGACGTTCACCGTGTCTCCCATCGCGGTGTATTGACGGCGCTCGGCGGCGCCAACGCTGCCGACCACTGCGACGCCGGTGTGCAGCCCGAAGCGGGTGATGAGCTCCGGACGCCCTGCCCCGGCGCTTTCCGCGTTGAGGCGGTCGATCGTGGCCTTGAGCTCCAGCGTGCAGCGGCAGCCGTCCGCGACATGGTTCGGGTTTTCGGTCGGCGCGTTCCACATCGCGTAGATAGAATCGCCTAGATACTGCACGATGACCCCGTTGTGGCGCTGCACGACAGCGTTCATGGCCTCGAAATAGACCGACAGCATGTCGACAACCGCCTCGGGCGAGGCCTGCTCGGAGATGGTGGTGAAGTCGCGGATGTCGGTGAAGAGAATTGTAACCTCGCGCCGCTGGGCGCGGTCGGCGGCGTCGCGCCCCGAGGCGACGATCTGGCGGACGAGCTCGCGCGGCACATAGACGGCAAAGGTCCTGATCGCGTCGCGGGCCGAGGCAAGCGCGCGGGCGAGCGAGTTGATCTCGCTGATCCAGGAATGGGTAAGGCCGCCACCCTGGAAATCGAGGTTGCCGATCTGGTTGGCGTCGGCGGTGAGCGCGACCAGCGCGCGGCTGATGCGGCGCGAGATGAGGAGCGCGACGACGATGCCGATGATGACCAGCGCGGCGGCGATCGCGAGCGTCTTCTTCAGCAGCGCGGCGCTGGCGGCGGTGAAATCCGCGATCGGGGCAGCGATCACGATGCGGTGGCCGCCGAGCAGATGCATGGCGCCTAGCGGGGCGACGGTGGCCAGCCACAGCTTGCCGCCGACGCGGAACTCGATCGACGGACGGCCGAGCGTGTCTAGGGGCGTGTCCCCCGGCGCGGCAAGCAATTGCCGGACTGCCGCGAGAACCGGATCGTCGGCTGCCGGCGAGCTGGTCTGAGTTAGGCGGGCCACGAGTTCCTCGGCGACCCTGGCTTCGCTGTCGTTGGCGGCGAGCGCTCGGCCGCGGGCCGGGCCGTCGGAAAATTCGCCGATGATCCGGGCCATGACCACGGGATCGGAGTGGACGATGAGCTTGTCCTCGCCGTCGAAAACATAGCCGACCGAATGCTCCGACACCGCCTGCTCGACCAGCATATGGCTGATCGTCTCGAGCGTGACGTCGGCGCAGATCACCACTGCCTTGTCGGCCGACATGGTCGAGGCAAGCGTAAGGGTGAGGGCTCTGGTGGTGGCAGACTCGTACGGCCCGACCGACACCGGCCCGTCGGCAACGGTCGCCGCCCGGTACCACGGCCGGCGGCGCGGGTCGAAGGTCACCTCGCGCTCCGGCCCCTCGCCTATCAGGCGGCCGCTCGCGTCGAGAAAGCGCCAGGCCGACAGCGGCGGTCCGCCGGCGGCACGGGTCACGACGCGCATTGCGAATACGGCGGCTTCGGGGGCAGATATGGCCGCTCGCCAGCGCGGATTGGCAGCCGCCCTGACGACCTGGAAGAAAGCGCCGCTGCCATAGCCGACATAGACCCCGTCAATGTGCGGCGAGCCTATCAGCGCGCGAACCATGAACTCCCGCTTGGCGTCGAGCCAGGCCGGCGGCTCGGCCTCCAGCGACGGCAGGACCGAGCCGAGCATGACGACCGCGTGGCCGTCGCGAAAGACGCTCTCGTAGAGGTCGATCGTGTTGCGGGAGAGAAGCCCCATCTGCTGTTCCGCCGCGGCGATCGCCGATTGCTTGCCTTCCAGGAAGGTCAGCCACATCAGCGGGACGGAGATCGCCACAAGCAGAAGCACGATGATGACGCTGAGATGCACGCGCAACGGCTTTGCCCAGCCGGGCGAGGATTGCCCCGATGGATTGCCGCTGGAAGGGCTGGCCGGCCGGCTCACGTCGCGGGGCTCCACAAGACGGGTCGCGGAAGATGCTCGTTTCCGGAGCGGAGATTGCCCCCGGCGGCAGCGTGCCTCTCGAGCAAAGCAGCCCAAGATTCGATGGCGGCCTTTCGCGTGAGCCTCGCCGCCGCGAAGCGCCGCGCCTCGGCCGCGATCTCGGCCGCGCGCGAGGGGTTGGCGCGCAGCCATTCAATCCGCTCGGCGAGGTCCGAGCAATCGCGCGCCACCGGAACATAGTGCCGGTACGGCTCTATGCCATCGAAGAAGAAGTCCCGGTACGGGCGGTCCTGCACCAGGACGACGCGGCCGGAATGAAGCAGCATCTTGAGCCGGCCGCTGTAGCCGTACCCTTCGACATCGATCAGGTATCGATAGAGCCGGACCTGCTCCTCCATGGTCATCATGTGGCTTCGGTACATGTGCGAGGATGGGTCGTAGGTCACATCCGTACCGATCGCCTCGATCGCATCGGGATCCCTGGCGGAAGCCGCCATGAGCGCGGACCGGGCCCTGGCCATCACGCGTCCCAACCAGATCGCGCGGTCGTGCCGGGGCACGGCATCCGAGGCGGCCACTATCTCGGCGATCTTGGCGTCGTAATTTTCGAAACTCGCTTCCGGCCAGCCTTCGAAGACGAAGTCGGGCGCGGCAACGTCGGCGAAGCCATCCACCGCGCACGCGGCGAACCTGGTCATGGATCGAGTAATCTTGTCGGACGGCTTGTCGGCGATGTTGACGCAGAAGGGCGGCAATTGGCGAGCCCCCAGGAGCGCGATGGCATTGGCCAGCAACGACGCGACCTGGATGTGCCTGATCTTCCAGGGGCGATGATAGATGATCCGAAGCTTGCCTTTTCGCACCGAACAATAGAGTTCTTCGTTCTTCGGACGTACATGCGCCAGCGAAAATTTCTTCCTGGCCGTGATCTCGACGCGAATCGGCATCGCGGCCATGAGACTGGCCGCGATCCTTGTTGCAAACTCAACCGAGGAACCCTCAATGCTGCTTGTCGTCGGTGCGGGCATTTCAGGCGCGACCATCGCGCGGTGCCTCGCGGACGCCGGGCGATCGGTGCTGGTCGTCGAGGCCGCCGATCATGTGGGAGGCCATTGCCACACGGAGCGCGATCCCGATACGGGCATCATGCGGCATGTCCACGGGCCGCATATCTTCCACTCAGATGCCGCCGAAGTGTGGCGGTTCGTTTCGCGCTTTGCCGAGTTCGAGCCGTTCGACCTCAGGATCGACGCCCGCGTGGGCCACCGCTTGTTCCCTTTGCCAATCAACCTGGACACCCTCCGCTCCTTTTTTGGAAGGGATTTCACGCCCGCGCAAGCCCAGGCTTTCATAGCGGAATGCGCCATTCATCCAGAACACGAACCCCGGAACTTCGAGGAACAGGCGCTGTCCATGATCGGCCGCGATCTCTACCAGGCATTCTTCAGCGGCTACACGCAAAAGCAGTGGGGACGCAAGCCAGCGGATCTGCCCGCCGCGATCTTCAAGCGCCTGCCGCTGCGCTTTAACGCGGACCGGACGTATTTTCACCATTCCCGAGTTGGAATTCCGCGTGACGGCTACACATCGATGGTCGAGAACATGCTCGACCATCCGGCGATCTCGCTGCGTATGGGAACGAGGTTCGAGCGGAGCAGCCCGTCAGGCGAGTACAAGCATATATTCTACACCGGGAGCCTCGACGGCTATTTCGGTCACGCATTCGGCCGACTGCCGTATCGTTCGCTGCGCTTCGAGGATTTCCGCGTCAACGGTGACTTCCAGAAGACCGCTATCGTGAACTACCCCGGCACGGAGGTGCCCTTTACACGCATAACCGAGCACAAGAAGTTTGCGCCGTGGGAAACATTTGAGCGCAGCATCTGCTCCCGCGAGTACAGCTTCGAATGCGGGCCACAGGACACACCCTTCTATCCAGTCAATCTTGCGGGAGGTTCGCCGCTGCTGGATCGCTACAGAGCCGAGGCGGCAAGGACCGTGGGAGTCAGCTTCGTCGGCCGCCTCGCTACATTTCGCTACCTCGACATGGACGTAGCCATCGGCGAGGCGATGGCAGCGGTCAGCGTCAGCCTTGAGCGGTTGCAATCGGCAGCGCCGATCCCAGCATTCTTCGACGGAGTGCCAACGTAGCAGCGTCAGACCAGCCGGCTTTGCTCCACGGCAGCGCCGATGAAGGAGGCGAAGAGTGGGTGCGGGTCAAGCGGGCGACTCTTCAGCTCCGGGTGGTACTGCACGCCGATGAACCACGGATGATCGGGGTATTCCACCGTCTCGGGCAGAACGCCATCCGGCGACATGCCCGCGAAGACCAGGCCGCAATCCTCCAGCCGCTCCTTGTAGTCGATGTTGACTTCGTAGCGGTGGCGGTGGCGCTCGGAGATGGTCGTATCGCCGTAGATTTTGGCGATCTTTGAATCCTTCGCCAGGTGGGCCTCGTAGGCGCCGAGCCGCATCGTGCCGCCGAGATCGCCTGATACCCGGCGCTTCTCCAGCATGTTGCCCTTCAGCCATTCGGTCATCAGTCCGACCACGGGCTGGTCGGTCTTGCCGAACTCGGTGGAGGAGGCGTGTTCAATGCCGGCGAGCGAGCGCGCCGCCTCGATGCAGGCCATCTGCATGCCGAAGCAGATGCCGAAATACGGCACTTTTCTCTCCCTGGCGAATTTCGCGGCGAGGATTTTCCCCTCGGAGCCGCGTTCGCCGAAGCCGCCGGGAACCAGGATGCCGTGCACCTTCTCCAGCCAGGGCGACGGGTCTTCCTTCTCGAATATCTCGCTCTCGATCCAATCGAGCTTCACCTTCACGCGGTTCGCCATGCCGCCATGCGACAGCGCCTCGATCAGCGATTTGTAGGCGTCTTTGAGCCCGGTATATTTGCCGACGATGGCGATCGTCACCTCGCCTTCCGGATTGTGGATGAGCGAGGAGACGTTCTGCCAGGCCTCCATGCGCGGCTTGGGCGCCGGATCGATGCCGAAGGCGGCCAGCACTTCCGAATCCAGGCCTTCCTTGTGATAGGCGAGCGGCACGTCGTAGATGTGCGGCACGTCGAGCGCCTGGATGACGGCGGATTCTCGCACGTTGCAAAACAGCGAAAGTTTCCGGCGCTCTTCCTTTGGGATAGCGCGATCGGCGCGCACGAGCAGGATGTCGGGCGCGATGCCGATCGAGCGCAGTTCCTTGACTGAATGCTGCGTCGGCTTGGTCTTCAACTCGCCGGCCGTCGGGATGTAGGGCATCAGCGTCAGATGCACGTAGACCGCATTGTTGCGCGGCAGATCGTTGCCGAGCTGGCGGATGGCTTCGAGGAAAGGCATCGCCTCGATGTCGCCGACCGTGCCGCCGATCTCGCAGAGCACGAAGTCGTAGTCGTCGTTGCCGTCGAGGACGAAATTCTTGATCTCGTCGGTGACGTGCGGGATGACCTGCACCGTCGCGCCGAGATAGTCGCCGCGACGCTCGCGCTCGATGATGTTCTTGTAGATGCGCCCGGTGGTGATGTTGTCGGCTTGGTTGGCCGAGCGGTTGGTGAACCGCTCGTAGTGGCCGAGATCGAGGTCGGTCTCAGCCCCGTCGTCGGTGACGAAGACCTCGCCATGCTGGTACGGGCTCATCGTGCCCGGATCGACATTGAGATAGGGGTCGAGCTTCTTGATGCGCGCGCGGTAGCCGCGCGCCTGAAGCAGCGCTCCGAGAGCCGCCGCCGCTATGCCTTTGCCAAGGGAAGAAACCACGCCGCCGGTGATGAATACATATCGCGCCATGGGAGTCGGTGCTTAGCGCCGCCCGCCTGATTCCGCCAGAGAAAACTTTGACGACTTTCGCTTTTCCACGCCGCGCGAGGCGACGCGCAAAAAGAAAAGGCCGGCGCGAAGCCGGCCTTTCGGACGATTGGTTTCGGGCTGGTCAGAGCACGACGACCTCGGTGCCGACCGGAACGCGGCGATAGAGATCCATGACGTGTTCGTTGATCATCCGGAAGCAGCCGTTCGACGAATCGGTGCCGATCGTCTCCGGCGCGATCGTGCCGTGGATGCGCAGATGCGTGTCCTTGCCATTCTGGTAGAGATAGATGGCGCGGGCGCCGAGCGGGTTCTGGCCGCCGCCGGGCATGCCCTCTGCGTACTGGCCGTACTTGGCCGGGTCGCGCAGCTGCATCTCCTTGGTGGGGATCCAACGCGGCCACTCCTGCTTGTCGCCGACCTTGACCGCGCCCTTGTATTGCAGGCCCTCCTTGCCGACCGCGATCGCGTAGCGGCGCGCCTTATTAGACCCCTCCATCAGGTAGAGGTAGTGTGAAGCAGTATCGATGACGATCGTGCCACGCGGATAGCCTGAGAACTGCACGATCTGCGGCTCGAATTCGGGCCGGACCTGGAATTTCTTATTGGCTTCCCTCAGCTCGAGCGCGGCGTCGAGAGCTCGCGTTTCCGGCAGCATGGACTGCTTTTGCACCTGCTGGCCGCCAAAGAGGCCCGCGAAAAGACCCGTCTGCTTCGGGGCGGCCTGAACCGCAGCTTCGCTGCGAAGCTCGCCATTGTTGCCGGTCTGCACGACCTCCATCGACACCAGCCGTGCGATCTCGGCCTGGCGCGCAGCCTCTGCGGCAGCGGCGATCTGCTGACGGCGCTCTTCCTCGGCGCGCAGCTTGGCAAGCCGCTTCTCCTCGGCGGCCTTGACCTTCGCCTCGGCGACCAGACGCCTCTGCTCGGCGGCTTGTGCCTGCGCGATCTTGCGCTCCTCGGCGGCCTTTTCACGGGCGATCTTGCGCTCTTCGGCCTGCTGAGCGAGCAGGATCTTGCGCGCCTCCGCGGCCTTCGCACGCTCGGCCATCAGCTTGTCGCGCTCGACCTTGGCGGCAGCCAGCTTTTTCTCGCGCTCTATTTTGGCGGCAGCGGCCAGCTTTTCCTTCTCGACCTTGGCGGCGGCTAGTTTCTTCTCCCGCTCGGCCTTGGCGGCAGCCAGTTGCTTGTCCCTTTCGGCTTTCGCCTTGGCAAGCTGCTTGTCCTTGTCAGCTTTCGCCTTCGCTGCGAGCTTCGCCTTCTCGTCGGCCTTTGCCTTGGCGGCGGCGGCGAGCTTTTCCTTCTCGGCCTTCGCCTTTGCGAGCAGTTTTTTCTTGTCGGCCGCCTCTTTGTCGGCCTTCGCCTTGTCGGCCTTGGAGGTGGCAACCTGCTTGGTCTTGTCGGTTTTTCCCTTTGCGGTGGTCGTCTTCGCTTTCGCTTTGGCGTCCGCGGCGGCTTTCTTCTTTTTCTTCAGCGCCTCTTCCTCGGCCTTTGTAGCGACCTGCACGACATCGGTCGCGGCCGGCGCCGGAGATGCCGGAACCGGAGGCGCGGCGAATGCCGACACATTCAAGGCAAGGGTGGCCATGGCAAGAGTGGCGCCGAAGCCCATGAGAAGAAGGCTGCGAAACTGCATGTTTGACGATCCCGAATATGATGTGCCCGAACCGATCGTGACGGGCGAAAGCTGCCGCTCCCGCAACCAGCGGAGAGTGCCGCGGGCCGCTTTATAAGGCATTAATGTGACGCCTCTCAAGCGTGGCCGAGGCGCTCCGCCGTTCGAATCTTCGTGATGAATGCGCATTTGCCCCCACTGTGTTCAAAGGAACACAGATCGCGGCGAAATGAGGGCAGATTGCCGGCCGAACCGGCCGGCCCGCGTGTCTACTGGTTGGGAACCTGCGGCTCGGACGGCGAAGCGGGGGCTGCCGGAGCTTCGGCTGCCGGCGGAGCGGAGGCCGCCGGCGGACTGGCCGGGACGGCGCCGGGAGCCTCAGGCGCTGCCGCATCGGCCGGGGGCGCCGGCGTATCGCCGGAAGCCGGCGGCGCGGGAACGTCGGAGCCGCCGAGCTGGTCGAGCACGCCGCTCTGGCCCTGGCCGGCCGGTGGAACCCGGTCGAGAATGTCGATGGGCTGGGCGCTATAGCGGGCGATGATCGAAAGGCCGAGCGATGTGGCGAAGAAGGCCACCGCCAGGATCGCGGTCGCCCGCGTCAGCGCGTTGGCCGCGCCCCGCGCGGTCATGAAGCCGGAACCGCCGCCGATGCCGAGCCCGCCGCCCTCGGAGCGCTGCAGAAGCACCACGCCGACGAGCGCAAGCACGACCATTAGATGAATAACGATAATGACGGTTTCCATGAATTCACCAGGTGGTCGAAGCAGATCGGGCGGGCGCGCGGTAGCGGGCCCTTGAAAGAAGGCGGCTCAATACAATGCTTTCGTGGCATTTCCAAGCCCGTGCCGGAATATGGGGGCGGAGGCCGCCGTTGCAATCCGCAGGACCGGGCAAAAAGCGCTTGCCCCTTGTCAAAGCCGCGCAATCTTCTACTCATCTTGCCGTTACGTCCGGCACACCAACCCCTCGCCTATCACCATGCATTTCATCCCGACCGCGATCCGCGGCCCGCTCTTCATGCTCGTCTCGACCGGCTTCTACGTGGTCAACGACACGATGATGAAGATGGCGACCGTCGGCCTGCCGCCCTACGAGGTGCTGTTCCTGCGCGGCGTTGCGGCCTTCCTATGGGGCATGCCGATGCTCTTCCTGCTCGGCTACCGCCGCGAGATGCATTTGATGTTCGAGCCGCGTGTGCTGACCAGGAACGTGCTCGAACTGGTTGCGATTCTCTCTTATGTGGTGGCGCTCGCCAACATGCCGATCGCCGATGTGGTGGCGCTCGGCCAGATCACGCCGCTGTTGATCCTGCTCGGCGTTTCGTTCCTCTTCCGCGAGAAGATCGGCGGCGTTCGCATGGCGCTGATCTCGCTCGGCTTCGCCGGCGCGCTGATGGTGGCGCAACCAACCATGCAGGGGATTTCGGTCTATGCCCTGCTGGCGCTCGCCAACGCGGTGTTCTCGGCGGCCCGCGACATCGCCGGCCGGCGCGTCGCCGGCCACGTGCCCGGCATGATCGTGGCGATTTCGGCGGTCGTCGTGGTGCTGGCCGGCGCGGGCGTGGCGCATCTGGTGTCGGAGGAATGGGTGACGCCCGGCACCCGCCATCTGACGCTGCTCGCCGGCGCCGGGCTGTTCCTGATCTTCGGCCACTTCTTCATCTTCATGGCCTACCGTATCGGGCCGACCGGCGTGGTCGCGCCGTTCTACTACAGCTTCACGTTGTGGGCGGTGATCTCCGGGCTGATCGTGTTTGGCGAACTGCCGAACAAGCTGGCGCTGGCGGGTATCGCGCTGGTCGTCGCCAGCGGCCTCGCTGTCGTGCTGCTCGACGAGCGCCGACGCCGGCTCACGGTGGTGGCTTAGCGGCCGGCTTCACCAGGTGGTCACGCCAGGATAGGATGCAGAGGGCAACCGACGGAAGGCCCATGATCCTCAGACAGCTCCTTCATGCCGATCTGGACGTGTGGCCGGCGCCAAGATGACGCCATTGCGGCAGCCACCACGTGAAATCGCGCTCGGCCTCAAAGCCAACTGGCGGCAGTTTTCGCTCCTGGTGCTGATCAACGCCTTCGTCGGCGGCATGGTCGGCATCGAGCGCACGGTGGTGCCGCTGATCGGCACGGAAGAATTTGGGATCGCGTCGACAACGCTGATCGTCTCCTTCATCGTCAGTTTCGGCGTGGTGAAGGCCCTCGCCAACCTCGTCTCAGGCCAACTCGCGGACAAATGGGGACGCAAGCGCGTGCTTGTGCTCGGCTGGCTGTTCGGGCTTCCCGTGCCGTTCATGATCCTTTGGGCGCCGAGCTGGGGCTGGGTGATCGCAGCAAATGCGCTGCTCGGCGTCAGCCAGGGGTTTGCCTGGTCGATGACAGTGATCATGAAAATCGACCTCGTTGGGCCGAAGGGCCGCGGCCTGGCGGTCGGCCTGAACGAGTTCGCCGGTTATCTCGCGGTCGGCGTCACCGCCTTCCTGACAGGGTACCTCGCCGCCAAGTACGGCCTGCGCCCGGTGCCGATTTACCTGGGCGTCGGTTACGCAGTCCTCGGCACGGCGCTGTCGATCCTGCTGGTGCGCGACACCCGTGGCCACGTGCAGCTGGAGATGGCGAGCCATACGAAGGAGGCTTCGCCGCTGACTTTTCGCGAGGTGTTTGCGCTGACCTCCTTCCGTGACCGCAATCTGTTCGCCGCTTCGCAGGCGGGGCTCGTCAACAACCTCAATGACGGCATGAGCTGGGGCATCTTTCCGTTGTTCTTCGCCGCCAACGGTCTCGGTGTCGAACGCATCGGCGTCCTGAAGGCCGCCTATCCAGTCGTATGGGGCCTGCTTCAAGTGGTAACCGGGCCGCTCAGTGACCGCTGGGGCCGCAAAGGCCTGATCGTCGGCGGCATGTGGGTGCAGGCGGCGGCGCTCTTGCTCACCGCCCTAACCCGCGACTTCGGCTGGTGGCTGGTTGCGAGCGTCTTTCTCGGCCTCGGCACGGCGATGGTCTATCCGAGCCTGATCGCGGCCGTCTCCGACGCATCGCATCCGTCATGGCGGGCGCGCTCGCTCAGCGTCTACCGCTTCTGGCGCGACCTCGGCTATGCGATCGGCGCGCTCTCGGCCGGCCTCATCGCCGACTTCTTCGGCCTCGCATGGGCAATCGGCACGATCGGCGCGCTGACCTTCGCCTCGGGAACGGTTGTGGCGTTGCTGATGCGGGAGGGCTCGCCCCACCCAACGTCGTAGGCGGGCGTCGCGCCTCAGATCGATTGTGGGACAAGCCGATTGCCTGCCCTCGCCTCACGGAATGAGATCAGGCGGCGGGCGCTTTCGTCCCATAGCACCAGCTTGACGCAGCGCAGGCTCTCGACAAGCCCGATGCGGCCGACGTCCCGCAGTTCGGGATAATCGCGCAGTACCTGCGGCAACCGGTAGAAAGGCACCGTGCTCGACAGATGGTGCACATGGTGGATGCCGATGTTTCCGGTGAACCACCTGAGCACCGCGGGAAGCTCGTAGTGGGAACTGCCGTGAAGGGCTGCATGCTGGAAATTCCAGTCCTCCGCCTGCGACCAGTGGGTATCCTCGAACTGGTGCTGGACGAAGAACAGCCAGACCCCGGCGGTGGCCGCCAGAAGGGTGATCGGCAGTTGAACCATGAGGAAGGGCCAGAACCCGAGCAGCCAGATCAGCAGAATCGCCGGCACGGCGATGCCGAGATTGGTCGCGATGGTAGAGACCCAGGGCTGCAGGCCGGCGCGCATGAGGCCGAGCGGCAAACGGTACTGGCAAAGGAAGACCCAGGCGGGACCGATGCCGAACATCACCACCGGATGACGGTAGAGCCAATACTGCGCACGGCCCCGCCACGGCAGCGCGCGATACTCGCGGACGGTCAGCGTATGGATATCGCCTACGCCGCGTTCGTCGAGATTGCCGGCGGACGCGTGATGGATGGCATGGGTGCGGCGCCAGTAGTCGTATGGCGTAAACGTCAGGATGCCGAGCGTGCGGCCGGTCCAGTCATTGGCGGCGCGCCGAGAGAAGAGCGCGCCGTGCCCGCAATCGTGCTGCAAGGCAAAAAGACGGACCAGAAACCCGGCCGCCGGGACCGTCAGCAAAAGCCCCCACCAATAGCCGTTGACGACGGCAAGGGAAGACACCGCCCAGAGCAGCGCGAACGGGAGCACGGTCGCGACGATCTCAAGCGTACTGCGGGCCGTGTTGGGGCGACGATATCGGCCGAGAATCTTGGTCCACGAGCGAGGGTCTTTATCGAGGCCTGTCTCCGGCGTCATCTCCGGGGCCAGCGTGGCGGCCAAGCCAGCCGCGGCAGAACTGTTCACAAAATCTCCCAACCGTCCATATCGCGTCACCACGCGAGGACAAAACGCTGTATGGCAGATCGACGGTCCTTTTGACACAACAAATAGCAGCGGCGGCGTTGAGACGCAGTCGTCGTGTGATGGACCGTCGACCGCGAAGCCCCGTTCAGATCGACTGGTATGCTTCCGCGATGCCGAGGAAATCGGCGGACTTGAGGCTGGCGCCACCGACCAGCGCGCCGTCAACATTGTTCACCGCCAGCAGTTCCACGGCGTTGGTGGGCTTCACGGAGCCGCCGTAGAGGATGCGGATCCCGGCCGATTCCGCGCTCAGCAGTTCCTTCAGTTCGGCGCGGATATGCGCGTGCGCCGCGGCGACGTCGGCCGTCGTCGGCGTGAGGCCGGTGCCGATCGCCCAGACCGGCTCATACGCGATCACGGTGTTGTGTCCGGTCGCGGTGGCCGGCACCGAGCCGGCGATCTGACGGGAAAGAATGTCGAGCGTCGCGCCCAGCTCGCGTTCTGCCCTGGTCTCGCCGATGCAGATGATGGCGACGATGCCGGCGCGCCAGGCGGCTTCGGCCTTGGCCCGCACGATGGCGTCCGTCTCGCCATGGTCGGTGCGGCGTTCGGAATGGCCAACGATGACATGCGATGCGCCAGCTTCCTTCAACATCTCGGCGGAGATGTCGCCGGTATGCGCACCGCTCTCCTTGGCGTGGCAGTCCTGGCCGCCGACCTTGACCGGCGTGGTCTTCAGCACTTCGACGGCGCGCGTGAGCAAGGTGGCGGGCGGGCAGATCAGCGCGTCCGTCTCGGCATCGAGCCCGGACATGAAGCCATGGCCGATGGCGCGCAGCTCGTTGAGCGAGGCGCCCGTGCCGTTCATCTTCCAGTTGCCGGCGACCAGAGGGCGAATTCCTGGGGTCATGGACGAAGCTCCTCTGCAGATCGTGGCGGCCGCCGGACGCTTTCCCTACCAAAATCAGGACACAAAGCAATCGACAGTATCGCGGAAGGGCGCTATTGCGCTTCGTTGCGACTGAACGCGCGTCCGCACGGATGCGCCAAACCGGGACTATTCATGCTTTCTGCGCTCAGAAACGCCGCCGGAACCTGGGTGGCCAAACTGCTTCTCGTGCTGCTCGTGGTGAGCTTCGCGGTCTGGGGCATCTCCGGCTCGCTGGTGACCGGATTCGGCGGCAATTCGGTCGTGGCCGCCGGCGGCACCACCGTGTCGCCGATTGAATACCGTCTCGCCTACGACCGCCAGATCGCGGTGATGTCGCAGCAGTTCGGCGCGCGGCTCACGCGCGAGCAGGCGAAGGCGCTGGGCATCGAGGACCAGGTGCTGGCGCAGCTCGTCGCCGGCGCGGTGCTCGACGAGCAGGCGAGCGAGCTCGGGCTCGGCCTGTCGCAGGACAAGCTGGCGCAACTCACCATGGACGATCCGGCTTTCAAAG
This sequence comes from Mesorhizobium sp. KR9-304, assembly GCF_040049215.1. Classification (NCBI taxonomy): domain Bacteria; kingdom Pseudomonadati; phylum Pseudomonadota; class Alphaproteobacteria; order Hyphomicrobiales; family Phyllobacteriaceae; genus Mesorhizobium; species Mesorhizobium sp. KR9-304. The sequence continues at coordinate 94,611 of NZ_JBDZDN010000002.1, forward strand.
GAGCGAACGGGCAGTTCGACCGCCAGCAGTTCGAATATGTGCTGCGCCAGATCGGCATGCGGCCCGAGGACTATCTGCAGAACCGCGGCCAGGTGGCGATCCGCCAGCAGATCGTCGAGGCTGTCTCGGACGGTCTGAAAGCGCCGGACACCTTCCTGCGCGCGGTGGCGCTCTACCGTGGCGAGGATCGCACGGCGGAATACATCGCACTGCCAAAGTCGCTGGTCGAGCCGGTGGAGGAGCCGACGGACGCCGTGTTGTCCACATATTTCGAGGAGAACAAGCAGAGCTACGCGGCGCCTGAATACCGCAAGATCGCTTATGTCGAGCTGGTTCCAGAAAACATCACCGACGAATCCGCGATCAGCGACGCGCAGGTGAAGGAGGACTACGACAGGAACATCGCCCGTTTTACGACGCCGGAGACACGCACGATCGAGCAGCTCGTGTTCCCCACCAAAGACGCGGCCCAGACGGCGCTCGATTCGATCAGTGCCGGCGCGACCTTCGATTCGATCGTGACGGCGCAGGGCAAGACCGCGGCCGACACCCTGCTCGGCACCTTCGCCAAGGACAAGGTTCCGGACCCGGCGGTCGCCGAGACGGCCTTCGCGCTGCAGGCGAACGAGGTCAGCCCGATCGTCGACGGGGCCTTCGGTCCGGTGCTGGTGCGCGTCACGGCGATCACGCCGGAAGTGGTGAAGTCGCTAGCCGAGGCGACGCCGGAAATCCGCAAGGATCTCGCGATCGCCGAAGCGAACCGCATCCTGCTCGACGTTCACGACAACTACGAGGACAGTCGCGCGGCGGGTGATTCCCTGCGCGAGGCGGCAGCCAAGCTCGGCCTCGACGTGGTGACCGTCGAGGCGATCGACCGCGCCGCCCAGCGTCCGGACGGCTCGGTCGCCAACGATCTGCCGCAGTCAAAGGAACTGCTGGATGCCGCTTTCGCGACCGAGGCAAACATAGAGAACCCGCCGGTTAACATCGGCAGCACGGGCTATGTCTTCTACGAAATCGAAGGCATCACCCCTGCCCGCGACCGCACGCTGGACGAGGTAAAGGCCAAGGTGGTCGCCGACTGGAAGCAAGCCGAGACGGAGAAGCGCGTGGGGATCAAAGCGGCCGACATCGAGAAGCGCCTGAAGGACGGGGCGCAGATCGACGCGCTGGCGGCTGAATTCGGCCTCGAGAAGCAGATCAAGCGCGGCCTGAAGCGCGAATCCGACGATGCCGACTTCGGCCGCGCCGGCGTCACGGCGATTTTCGGCGTGGCCGAAGGCGGCTCGGGTCTCGTGCCGGCGCCGACCGGCGACGCGCAGATCGTGTTCAAGGTGACGGAAGTGTTCGAGCCCGCGGGCGCGGACGCCAACTCCATCCCGGAGGACGCGCAAAAATCCTTCGCCTCGGGCATGGCCGACGACCTGCTCGACCAGCTCGTCGCCAAGCTACAGGGCGAATATAGCGTGACGGTCAACCGAGCGGCGATCGAACAGGCGCTGGCCTTCTAGGGAAGCACGGGTCGGGGGATGGCGACACTCAAGGAACACATCGCGAAGGTTGCGGGCGGCAAGGCGCTCTCCTTCGAGGAGGCTCGCGAAGCGTTCGAGATCATCATGTCCGGTGAGGCGACGCCGGGCCAGATCGGCGGCTTCCTGATGGCGCTGCGCGTGCGCGGCGAGACCGTCGACGAGATTTCCGGCGCGGTGGCGACGATGCGCGACAAGATGCTGCGCGTCGAGGCGCCCGAGGGCGCGATCGACATCGTCGGCACCGGCGGCGACGGTTCGCACAGCGTCAACATATCGACGGCCTCCGCCTTTGTCATCGCGGGCGCCGGCGTGCCGGTCGCCAAGCACGGCAACCGCGGGCTCTCCTCGCAGACCGGCGCGGCCGACGTGCTCGGCGCGCTCGGCGTCAAGATCGACCTCTCTCCCGAAGCCATCGGCTTCTGCGTCGTGGAGGCGGGCGTCGGCTTCATGTTCGCGCCGGCGCACCATCCGGCGATGCGCCATGTCGGACCGACGCGCGCCGAACTTGGGACGCGCACCATCTTCAACCTGCTCGGGCCGCTGTCCAATCCGGCCAGCGTGAAGCGGCAGATGGTCGGCGTCTTCGCGCCGGAGTGGATCAGGCCGGTGGCCGAGGCACTGAAGACGCTAGGCGCCGAGCGCGCCTGGGTGGCGCATGGCGACGGCTATGACGAAATCACCGCGACCGGCGAGACGCAGGTGGTCGAGCTTGCCGACGGCAAGTTGCGCAGCTTCACGCTGACGCCGGAGGAGGTCGGGCTGAAGCGCCACCGCAAGGAGGATCTGCGCGGCGGCGACGCTGCCTTCAATGCGGCCGCACTCAGGCTCCTGCTCAACGGCGCCCCCGGCGCCTACCGCGACACGGTGCTGATGAACGTCGGCGCCGGGCTGGTGGTGGCCGGCAAGGCGGCGACAATCCAGGAAGGCGTCGCGCAGGCCGCCCAGGCGATCGACAGCGGCAAGGCGGCGAAAGTCCTCGACCGGCTCGTCGCCGTATCGAACGGGTGACGAGCGTGGCCGACATCCTGCAGAAGATCGAGGCCTACAAGCGCGAGGAGATCGCCGCGGCCAAGTCGCGCGTTCCGCTGGCGGAAATCAAGGCGAAAGCACGTGACACCGAAAGCCCGCGTGGTTTCCTCGCTGCACTTGAGGCGAAGCGCAAGGCCGGTGATTTCGCGCTCATCGCCGAGATCAAAAAGGCAAGCCCGTCGAAGGGGCTGATCCGCGCGGATTTCGATCCGCCGGCGCTGGCGCACGCCTATGAGAAGGGCGGCGCGGCGTGCCTCTCCGTGCTGACCGACAAGCCGTCCTTCCAGGGCGCGCCTGAATTCCTGACCGCGGCGCGGGCCGCGACGAAGCTGCCGGCGCTGCGCAAGGATTTCATGTTCGAGCCCTACCAGGTGTTTGAAGCCCGCGCGTGGGGCGCCGACGCCATCCTGATCATCATGGCGAGCGTCGATGACGACGCCGCTAAGGCGCTGGAAGAGACAGCGCTGGAACTCGGTATGGACGCACTTGTCGAAGTCCACGACGAGGCCGAGACCGAACGCGCGCTGAAGCTTTCGTCAAAACTGATCGGCATCAACAACCGCAACCTCAGGACTTTCGAGACAAGTCTCGAAACCTCGGAGCGGCTGGCCAGGCTGGTGCCTGATAACCGGCTGCTGGTCGGCGAGAGCGGCATCTTCACCCATGACGACTGCCTGAGGCTCGATCGCGCCGGCATCGGCGTCTTCCTCGTCGGCGAGAGCCTGATGCGGCATGCCGACGTGACCGCCGTGACGCGGGCGCTGCTGGAGCGCGCGCCGACCGCCATGCGGGCCTGACCGATGGCGAAGAAAGCGGCCGGCCTCACTCATCTCCGCGCGGACGGCAAGGCCGACATGGTCGATGTCGGCGCCAAGGCCGAAACGACGCGCACAGCGGTCGCCGAAGGCACGATCACGATGCGGACGGAAACGCTGAAGACGATCCTCGAAGGCAATGCGAAAAAGGGCGACGTGCTGGGCGCGGCGCGCATCGCCGGCATCATGGCCGCCAAGCGGACGCATGAGCTGATTCCGCTCTGCCACCCGCTGCTGCTGACCAAGGTAGCGGTCGACATCGAGCCCGACGAGGCGCTGCCCGGCCTGCGCGTCACCGCGCTGGCGCGCGTGACCGGAAAGACCGGCGTCGAGATGGAGGCGCTGACGGCCGCCTCCGTCGCCTGCCTCACCATCTACGATATGGCCAAGGCGATCGACCGCGCCATGGTGATCTCCGGCATCAGGCTGGTCGAAAAGACCGGCGGCAAGTCGGGCGACTACAGGGCCGATTCCCGGTCCGGACTTCGGGCAAAAAAATGACCGGACTGCTGCTGGTCGACGAGGCGATTGCGCGCCTGCTCGCCGGCGCCGGACCGCTTGCGGCAGAGACCGTGCCGCTGGCCGAGGCCGCAGGCAGGGTGCTGGCGCAACCCGTCGCGGCGCTCAGGACCCAGCCGCCCTTCCCCGCCTCGGCAATGGACGGCTATGCGGTGCGCGCGGAGGACGTGGCGCAGGTTGCCGCAAGGCTGACCGTCATCGGCATGGCGGCGGCGGGAAAGCTGTTTCCCGGCAGGGTGAGCAAGGGCGAAGCGGTGCGCATCTTCACCGGCGCGCCGGTGCCCGAGGGCGCCGATACCATCGCCATCCAGGAGAATGTCAGAAAGCTCGGCGGCGACGCGATAGAGGTCTTCGAGACTGTCGCGGCCAACAGGCACATCCGCGCGGTCGGTCTCGACTTCGCGGAGGGGCAGAAGCTGCTGGAAACAGGCCGCGTGCTCGACGCGGCCGCCCTGTCGCTCGCGGCGGCGGCGAACCACCCTGCCGTGTCCGTGGTGAAAAAACCGCTGGTCGCGATCATCGCCACCGGCGACGAGCTGCTGGCGCCCGGCAGCAAGCCGGGACCGGACCAGATCATCGCGTCGAACGCCTACGGCGTGGCGGCGATCGCAAGCGAAGCCGGGGCGCGCGTGCTCGACCTCGGCATCGCGCCGGACAAGGTCGAGGCGATCTCGGCGCTGGTGAGACAAGCGATGGACGCCGGCGCCGACGTGATCGTGACGCTCGGCGGCGCCTCGGTCGGCGACCACGACCTCGTGCAGGAGGCGCTGACCGGCCTCGGCATGGAGCTCGACTTCTGGAAGATCGCCATGCGCCCCGGAAAACCGCTGATGTTCGGGCGGCTAGGAGATACCCGTTGCGTCGGATTGCCGGGTAACCCCGTGGCGAGCCTGGTCTGCTCGCATCTCTTCCTCAAGCCGCTGCTGGCAGAACTCGGCGGACGCACGCACGAGGACCGTATCGTCGAGGCCGTGCTCGGCGCGCCGATGCCCGCCAACGACACGCGCCAGGATTATGTGCGCGCCGCCGTCTCGCGAACAAAAAGCGGATACCTCGCCACACCCTTCGGGGTGCAGGATTCTTCGATGCTGAAGCTTCTCGCCGACGCTGGCGGGCTGGTCGTTCGAGCGCCCCACGCGCCGGCCGCCAAGGCGGGCGATGCCTGCCTCCTGCTGCTGTTACGCTGAACAAATCGTCAACGAATTCATTAAAATTTAAACAGTTGCGGAACACAACTGGAACAGATAGTGTTTGTTCTGGTTTTGTTTGACGTTCGATTCCTGTTTGATTCCGGGGGAAATTCCTATGCTGACACGCAAGCAACATGAACTTCTCCTCTTCATCCACGAGCGGTTGAAGGAGCAGGGCATTCCGCCTTCCTTCGACGAGATGAAGGATGCGCTCGACCTAGCGTCGAAGTCGGGCATCCATAGGCTGATCACCGCGCTCGAGGAGCGCGGCTTCATTCGCCGCCTGCCCAACCGGGCGCGCGCGCTGGAGGTGCTGCGGCTGCCCGATTCGATCGCGCCGGGCCTCAACGGGGCCAGGAAATTCTCGCCGAGCGTCATCCAGGGTGGCCATGGGCGAAATCATGAAGCGCCGCGTGCGCGCTCCGCCAGCAACGACGATGACGCGAGTGCCGCGGTCTCCGTCCCGGTTATGGGCCGTATCGCGGCGGGCGTGCCGATCGACGCGATCCAGCACAAGACCCATGCGATCATGGTGCCGCCGGAGATGCTTTCGTCGGGCGAGCATTACGCGCTGGAGGTGAAGGGCGACTCGATGATCGAGGCCGGCATCTTCGATGGCGATACGGTCATCATCAAGAACGCCTCGACGGCCAACCCCGGCGAGATCGTGGTGGCGCTGGTCGACGAGGAGGAAGCGACGCTGAAGCGTTTTCGCCGCAAGGGCGCGTCGATCGCGCTCGAGGCCGCCAATCCGGCCTACGAGACGCGCATCTTCGGACCCGACCGGGTCAAGGTGCAGGGCAAGCTGGTCGGGCTGATCCGTCGCTACTGAGCATCTTTCGGATCAGCGGATTCGGTCGGTGAAGCAGGATCCGGCCCCAGGGAGGGCGAATCCGGTGCGCCTTTGGTCGGCGTCGCTGGCTTGTCCGGTCGCCGATAGGGCGCGAGGCCCCGCGCCTCGCGTGAGAAACGGCGCTGCTCGTGCCAGGGCCGGAACGGCCGGCTGATTGCATATTCGATCGTGGCGGCGACGCGCGGTGCTTCGCCGATGGCCTCACCTGAAAACGTGATCGCGGCGCTGCTGTTGAGCGCGAGGTCGCGCTTGGTGACGACCAGAACATCCTTCCAGCGGCAGACGCCCTTCGCCGCCGCATCATCGATGACGATGACGCTCGCAGTGGCGCAGACGTCCATTGCTGCTTCGGCGTCGAGCGCATGAGCGACGATCGCTCCGGAGGGATGACGGGCCAGGCAAAGCGCATCGGCGCAGACGAAGCCGTCGGTGGTTGGCCGTTGCAATAGGCTGGCGCTTTCCGGGCAGTTGACGGGATCATCACACAAGGCGAAATCCTCCCTCACCGTCTCGGGCTTCGCCCGAGCCACCTCTCGCCCACTTTGTGGGGGCGAGGAACCCAGTTTCTGAGAAGTCGCGACGCCGGCTATTGGCGGCTCCTCTCCCCCGGGCAGGGGGAGAGGTGGCGAGGTCCGAAGGACCGAGACGGTGAGGGGGTGCTGCTGTTCAGCTGCCAATTTGCCATCAGCAGTTTCGCTCGGCTTGGCCGCCGCCACCCGCTCCTGTTTCCCTTCCGGCCGCACGACCTCGCTCGCACGCAAGGCGCGTTTCCAGTTGTCGATGGTGAATTCGTTGGGCCTCGAGCGATTGACGGCGATGCGTCCGTGGCCAAGGCCAAGCCCGACCAGGCGACCGTCCTCGGCGATGAAAAGATCAGGCCGAGGCTGGTCGAAAAGCAGCAGTAGACCCGCGAGCGCCACCGGCACTGCCGCGATGCGCAGCCAGGTCGAGCAGATCGTGGCAATTAATAGGGCGATCGTAAGGATAGCCACCGAGGCCGGTGGGACGAGGCCGACCATGTCGGTGGGCGAGCGCTCGGAAAACCAGCGCGCAATTGCGATCGTCGCGCCGAGGCCGAGCCCCATCACGTCGAAGAACGGACCGTCGAGCCCGAACGGCATGGCGAGCGCGCCGAGCACCGCGAAGGGCATCACCACCGCCGAGACGATCGGCATGGCCGCGAGGTTGGTGAAGAGGCCGAGCGAAGGCATCTGCTGGAAATGCCAGGCCGCGTAGATGGCGGTTGCCCCGCCCGCCACGATCGAGGTCACGGCAAGCCCGGCGGCCGCAAGCAAGAGGTAGCGGACGGCTCTGCGAGCCAGCGAGCGGTTGGCTTGTGCCTGGCCCGGATGGTCGGCGCGCCAGTCGGACCATGCGGCATAGGCGCCGACGAGTGCCGCTGTCGCCGCGAAGGACATCTGGAAACTCGGTCCGACGACCTCGTGCGGAGAGAGCAAGATGACCACGATCGCCGCAATGGCCAGATTGCGCAGCGTCAGCGCGGCACGGTCGAACAGCACGGCTGTCAGCATGATGGCAAGCATGATGAAGCTGCGCTGGGCGGCGACCTCGGCGCCGGAGATGAACAGGTATCCGGCGAGACCAACGATGGCGAGCGCCGCGGCATATTTCTTCACCGACCGGCGAGACGAGAAATCCGGAAACAGCGCGAAGCCGGCGCGCAGCAGCCCCATGATCGTGCCGGCGACCAGCGCCATATGCAGCCCCGAGATCGAGATGACGTGGTAGATGCCGCTGCGCCGCAGTGCATCTTTGACGTCCTCCGGGATGCCGGCGCGGACACCGACGACCAGCGCCGCCGCGATTTCGCCTTCGGGTCCGCCGATCCGCCCGCTGATGCGCCGGGCGACATCATGGCGGAACCGCTCGACCGCCGCCTGGAACGCCGCTAGCGGCGGCATCGTTCCGGACGCTTCCGTGAGTTCCGGCCCGCGCAGGAAAAACCCGCTGGCGCCGATGCCGTCGAAATAGCTCTCGAACGAAAAATCGTAGCTGCCCGGTCTGACCGGTCCGGAGGGCGGCATGAGGCGGACGAGGCCGGTGACCGCCGATCCCGCCGTGACGCCTTCGGGAACGCGGCGCGCCGAGACGCGCACCCGGTCGGGCGCGTAGCGAAGAACGGGGCGCTCGGTGCCGGTGACGTCGATGGTGAGCCTGACGCGGCCGTTGGCGAGATGCTCGGCCTCGACGACCCGGCCCGAAAGCCGCGTCGTCACCTCGCCGCCGAGCATTTTCGTGCCTGCTCGCCAGGTTTCCGCTTTGGCGACGAACGCGCCAAGAACGCAAAGCAGCGCCGCGACCAGCGCCATGTGCAGGGCCGGCCGCACACGGCTGGCGAAGGCGAGGACGCCAAGGCCGACCGTGCCGGCGGCAAGCGGCAAGAATCCGGGCTCATGGCCGAGCGAAAAATAGATCAGCGCACCGACCGCAAGAAGCACCGGCAAGACAATGAAGCCAACGCCTCGGTCGAGTTCGATGGACACGGCGGAGCCGACGGCCCCGGCAAAGGCGGCGCGCGACGGGACAAGCGGACCTGCGGCGGCTATGCGCGAAAGGAATGGCTTTCGCGGTCGGCCTGGCAGGCTGGGCAACAGGTGGCTTATCTCGCGAAGTCGGCGCGGAGCCAGCATTGCGGATTGAGGATCTGCACCAGAAGAGATGCCGCCGTCAGCCGCAGGAGCCGACTTTGCCAACGAGTCCGTTGATGTCGACTGAGGGAGCGCGGAAGGCAGCATGAAGGGCGCGTCGTCGGGCGCGAACAATGCGCGTTCGCCAACACTTTCAGGCGATTGTGGTTTCGCCATTCCCGTCCCCGCCCCACCTGCCACTTGCACGGCAGGCGACCTATGCTACATGAACGCCGACTTTTATCCATCGGTCCCGGGTTTGGCCTGGGGCCTGTTGCGGCCACGGTTCCGCCGCCTTCCGAGAAAAAAATGTCCGAGACCGTCGTCACCCGCTTTGCCCCCTCGCCCACCGGATATCTGCACATCGGCGGGGCACGAACCGCCCTGTTCAACTGGCTTTATGCGCGCCACACCAAGGGCACGATGCTGCTCCGCATCGAGGACACCGACCGCGAGCGCTCGACCGAGGCTGCGACAGCCGCGATCCTCGACGGGTTGTCCTGGCTCGGGCTGCACTGGGAAGGCGAGCCGGTCTCCCAATTCGCGCGCGGCGAGCGCCACCGCGAGGTGGCCGAGGAACTCGTTCGCCTCGGCAAGGCCTATTACTGCTATGCCTCGCAGGAGGAGTTGGCCGAGATGCGCGAGAAGGCACGCGCCGAGGGCCGCCCGCCGCGTTATGACGGCCGCTGGCGCGACCGCGATGCTTCCGAGGCGCCGGTGGGCGTCAAGCCGGTCATCCGCATCAAGGCGCCGCGCGACGGCGAAACCACGGTACGCGACCGTGTGCAGGGCGACGTGAAGTTCCCGAACAAGGACCTCGACGACTTCATCATCCTGCGCTCGGACGGCGTTCCGACCTACATGCATGCGGTGGTGGTGGACGACCACGACATGGGCGTAACCCACATCATCCGCGGCGACGATCACCTGACCAACGCGGCGCGACAGCAGATCATCTATGACGCCATGAGCTGGGACATCCCGGTGATGGCGCATATCCCGCTGATCCACGGCGCGGACGGCGCCAAGCTGTCCAAACGTCATGGCGCGCTCGGCGTCGATGCCTATCGCGCGATGGGCTACCTGCCGGCAGCGCTTCGCAACTATCTGGCGCGGCTCGGCTGGAGTCACGGCGACGACGAGGTGATGAACCTTGACGATATGATCCGCTGGTTCGAGATCGAGGACGTGAACAAGGGCGCGGCGCGTTTCGACTTCGCCAAGCTCGAGGCGCTGAACGGGGTGCACATGCGCAAGATGGACGATGCCGAGCTGCTCGACATCTTCATCCGCACCCTGCCCTATCTGGAAAATGGCAAGACGATCGCCGACCGCCTGGACGACACGCGCAAGGCTCAGTTGCTGGCCGCCATGCCGGGCCTCAAGGAGCGCGCCAAGACGTTGGTGGAGCTTGCCGACGGCGCTGGCTTCCTCTTCGCCGAACGGCCGCTGACGATCGACGAGAAAGCGAAGGTGCTGCTCGGCGACCCGCAGCGCGAGGTGTTGCGCGGCGCGCTGGCGACGTTGAGAAACCTGCAGGGCGAATGGACCGCAGCCTCGACCGAGGCCGAGATCCGAACCTTCGCCGAAGAGAAGAGTCTGAAGCTCGGCGCTGTCGCGCAGCCGTTACGCGCTGCCCTTACGGGAAAGACGACCTCGCCCGGCGTGTTCGACGTGCTCGCCGTTCTTGGCCGGCACGAAAGCTTGGAGAGGATCGCGGATCAAATCGATTAGGACAACGACCCTGCCATTTTTAGCATTGAAACGGGTCTGTTGCGATGCAACATTGTCTGCGATGACAGGGGGCTGGGACCTTGTTTGCGCTACCCGACGCAACGTCGGCGGGCCTAGACCGGACAAGCATTCCAAGAAAACAAATGGGCAGGCTGAAGGAGGTTGCGATGACAACTGCTAAACTGGAATTCGCCGGCAAGACCCATGAGCTCAAGGTCCGCAGTGGAACCGTCGGTCCGGACGTCGTCGACATAGGCTCGCTCTACGCCACGACGGGCGCCTTCACCTACGACCCGGGCTTCACCTCGACCGCAAGCTGCGAATCGGCGATCACCTTCATCGACGGCGACCAGGGCATCCTGCTGCACCGTGGCTACCCGATCGACCAGCTCGCCGAGCACGGCGACTTCCTAGAGGTCTGCTACCTGCTGCTCTACGGCGAGTTGCCGACCAAGGCGCAGAAGGACGATTTTGACTTTCGTGTGACCCGCCACACCATGGTGCACGAGCAGATGAGCCGCTTCTTCACCGGCTTCCGCCGCGACGCGCACCCGATGGCGGTCATGTGCGGTGTGGTCGGCGCGCTGTCGGCCTTCTACCACGACTCGACCGATATCTCGGATCCGCAGCAGCGCATGATCGCCTCGATGCGCCTCATCGCCAAGATGCCGACGATCGCCGCGATGGCCTACAAATACCATATCGGCCAGCCCTTCGTTTACCCGAAGAACGACCTGAACTACGCCGCAAACTTCCTGCACATGTGTTTCGCGGTGCCGTGCGAGGAGTACAAGATCAACCCGGTGCTGGCGCGCGCGATGGAGCGCATCTTCATCCTGCATGCCGACCACGAGCAGAACGCATCGACCTCGACGGTGCGGCTTGCCGGCTCCTCGGGCGCCAACCCGTTCGCCTGCATCGCCGCCGGCATCGCTTCGCTCTGGGGTCCCGCGCATGGCGGCGCCAACGAGGCGGCGCTGAACATGCTGGGCGAGATCGGTACCGTCGATCACATCCCGGAATTCATCGCCCGCGCCAAGGACAAGAACGACCCGTTCCGCCTGATGGGCTTTGGCCACCGCGTCTACAAGAACTACGATCCGCGCGCCAAGATCATGCAGAAGACCGCGCATGAAGTGCTGGGCGAACTCGGCATTAAGGACGATCCGCTGCTCGACATCGCCATGGAACTCGAGAAGATCGCGCTCACCGACGAATATTTCATCGAGAAGAAGCTCTATCCGAACGTCGATTTCTATTCGGGCATCACGCTCAAGGCGCTCGGCTTCCCCACCTCTATGTTCACCGTGCTGTTCGCGGTGGCGCGAACCGTCGGCTGGGTCGCGCAGTGGAAAGAGATGATCGAGGATCCGCAGCAGAAGATCGGTCGCCCCCGCCAGCTCTATACGGGTTCTGCCGAGCGCGACTACGTGCCTATTGCGAAGAGATAGGTGGTTGGGAGACAAGGGAAAAGGCGAGTAAGAGTAAGTGGCGTCCAGCTTACTCCCCTGCCCCTCTGCCCCCCTTCACGTACTGCATCACGATCTCCGCCGCGATCTCGCCCGAGGGGCGATCCGTCGCCATGCGGCGTGAGACGTCGAGAAAACCGTCCTTCTGCCAGCGCCTGAACCCGGTGTCGCAAAACAGGCCCTCCAGGTGCCGTGCGAGCCATTGCGGCCGCATATACTGGTTGTACACCTCGATGACGACCGTGCGGTCGGCGATGAGGTTGGGCAGCGACGCGCTCCAGGTCGTGATGAATCGCTGCGCCACGCGCGCGACCGGATCGAGCTTGTAACAGGAGACGAGCGGCACGCCGGCGAGCGCAAGTTCCAGCGACACGGTTCCCGACGCTGCCAGCGCGCCGTCAGCCTCACCGAAGGCCTGCCACTTGCCTGCCGCGTCAAGCACGATCTCGGGTTTCTGGTCCCAGCCGGAAACCGATGACGCCACGAGATCCTCGACTTGGGGAACCGTCGGCAGGACAAGCCGCAACTTGTGCCCCCGCGACCTGAGGGCGGCCGCGGTTTCGCCGAACGAGCCGATCAACCGGCTGACTTCCCCGCTGCGCGAGCCCGGAAGCAGCAGCAGCGTCTTTTCGCGGTCGGCAGAAAGGTCGCGCTTCGCGGCCTGCGCCCTGCCTGCAGTGATCACGCCCGGATCAACGGTAAGCCTGTGGCCAACGAAAGTGCCGGGCGGTCCGCCGAGTCGGTCAAGCTCGGCCGGTTCGAAGGGCAGGATGCAGAGGATGTGGTCGACATGGGGCTTCATCGCAAGCGCCCTGCCCGGCCGCCACGCCCAGACGCTGGGGCAGATATAGTGGACGATCGGAATAGCCGGATTGGCGGCCCTCACCTTCTTGGCGACGCGCAGCGTGAAGTCGGGATTGTCGATGGTGATCAGGCAGTCCGGCATCTCGGCAATGATTGCGCGGGCAGTCTGGCCGATGCGCTTGAACAGGCGCGGCAGATCGCGCAGCACGGCGGAAAAACCCATCAGCGCGATATCGCCCGCATCGAAAAGAGACACGAGGCCGTGTGCCTGCAGGTGACGCCCGCCTACGCCAACGAGCGTCACCTCACGGCCGGTCGCAGCCTTCAGCGCGGCGACGAGGTCGGCGCCGAGCAGATCGCCGGATTCCTCGCCGGCCACCACGGCGATCTTGAGCGGCCGCGCCGCGCTCATGGGGACCTTTCCGGCGGCAGGCCGACCACGAACAGGCCGAGCCTGTCCGCCTCGCCGATCACGTTTGCCACTTCGAGCACCAGCGAACGGTCCGCCTCGACGGCGATCCCGGCGAGCCCGGCGGCATGGGCGGCGGTGACGGTGCCAGGTCCGATCGATGGCATATCCATGCGAAGCTCCTGGCCGGGCTTGGCGCATTTGACGAGCACACCGCGCTTCTTGCCGGCGAGCCGTCCATGCAAGCGCAGCCCCTTCACCCGCTCCAGCAGGCCATCGGTCCCTTCGACGCCTTCGAGCGCGATGACGCGGCCGCCGATGGCGATCGCAGCCTGGCCGATGTCCAGCGCGCCGATCGCGCGTGCCGCTTCCGCCGCCGCCTCTATGTCGGGCCAATCGGATTTCCGCGGCGCAATCGAGGTCATGGAACCTTCGGACGCCAGCAGGTCGGGGGCGATTTCGTGAGCGCCCACCACCTTGACGCCATAGGTTTCGACCGCTGCGGCAAGCGCTCGCAACATGCCGTTGTCGCCCTTGGCCAGAGCGGCGAGCGCCCGAGGTAGAAACCTCAGCAGCGCCATGCTGGGCTTCAGCGCACTGAGCTTCGGCCGCCGGGATATGCCTCCGGCAAAGACGGCATGAGTGATGCGCTGTCGCTTCAGCAGCGGCGCCAGCCCGGCGAAATTCTCGACGGTCAGCTCTTCATGATCGTAGGAAGCGAGCTCCGAATTTGCCTCGCCCCTGACCAGCACCACGAAGGGCTTGTGACCACGCGCTGCGAGGTTTTCGGCGAGGTCGACCGGCAGCCTGCCGCTTCCCGCGACGATGGCCATCCTGTCGCCGGACTGGAGCTGAAGCCGGCCGGCCCGTTCAGCCGTCGTCATCGTCGCTGTCTGCGCCTGCGCGCAGCGGCGGCACGGTGAAGTGGCGCTTGCCGCGCGCCTGGATGAAGTCGAGCACGTCGCGCACGATGGGCGACTGGCCGAACTGACGTTCGACCTCGGGAATGTTCTCGGCGACCGAGCGCGAGGGGTCGAAGATCATCCTGTAGGCCTTGCGCAGCGCGAAGATCTCCGCGCGCGCAACGCCGGAACGCTTCATGCCGATGACGTTCAAGCCGCGCAGGCGGGCGCGGTTGCCCATCACCATTCCGTAGGGGATGATGTCGCCGTCGATGATGGCCGCGCCACCGGCGAAGGCATGGTGACCGATGCGGGTCATCTGGTGGACCGCCGCGAGGCCGCCGAGCGTAACGTTGTTGCCGACCTCGACATGGCCGCCCAGCGTCGCGACGTTAGCCATGGTAACATTGTCGCCGACGATGCAATCATGCGCGATGTGAGCGTAGGCGAGGAAATTGCCGTTGTCGCCGACCGTCGTCTCGCCGCGGCTGGTATCGGTGCCGCGATGCATCGTGACGCCTTCGCGGATCGTGCAGTTCTTGCCGATTACCAGCGTCGTGGGCCCGCCCTTGTGCTTGGTATTCTGCGGTGGTCCGCCAAGAACGGCCATCGACGACACCTTGCAGCCCTCGCCGACCGTAACACCGCGGTGCACCACGACATGGCTCACGAGTTCGACGCCGTCGCCGAGCCTGGCGCCGGCTTCGACATGGCAGAACGGCCCGACGGCAACGCCGACGCCAAGCTCGGCGCCGGGTTCGACCAGGGCCATCGGATGGATCGTTGTTTGTGACTGCATGGGCCCTGTCTGTTACGCTTGGCCGGCCGGCGCAAGCATCGCCTGTATCTCGGCTTCCGCGACAAGCGCCCCCTCGACGAAGGCCTCGCAGGCGAAACGCACGATGTTGCCGCGCTTCTTGATCTTCTTGACCTTGATCTCCAGCCGGTCGCCCGGCACGACGGGCTTGCGGAACTTGGCGCCATCGATGGTGAGGAAATAGACGAGCGAGGGCGTGTCGCTGCCTGCCGCCTTGAGCGAGATCGCGCCGGCCACCTGCGCCATCGCCTCGACGATGAGGACGCCCGGCATGACCGGCTGGCCGGGGAAATGGCCCTGGAAATGCGGCTCGTTGACAGTAACGTTCTTGATGCCCGTGGCCGAATTGTCGCCGTCTATGTCGACGATCCGGTCGATGAGCAGGAACGGATAGCGATGTGGCAGCAGCTTCTGCAGTCCGAGAATATCGAGCGTATCGAGAGACTTATCACTCATTGCCGCCTCCCCGCTTCGACCTCTCCGCAGTGAGCTTCCTCAACGTCGCCACGTTGCGCATCATCTTTCCCATGGGTTCGGCCGGATAGCCGGCCCACACTTCGCCTCCCGGCACGTTGTTCATGAAACCGCTGCCCGCCGCAAGCTGCGCGCCATCACCGATGGTCAGATGATCGGCTATGCCGACGCCGCCGCCCATGATCACATTGTTCCCCACCACAACCGAGCCGGAAATGCCGGAAAGCGCGGCGATCAGGCAGTTCCGGCCGATGCGCACGTTGTGCGCGATCTGGACCAGATTGTCGATCTTGGTGTTTTCGCCGATGACCGTGTCCGCCATCGCGCCACGATCGATGGTGGCGTTGGCGCCGATCTCGACATTGTCCTGGATGACCACGCGTCCGATCTGCGGGATACGCTCCGGGCCGGACGCGCCGGCAGCGAAGCCGAAACCGTCCTGTCCGATCTTGGCGCCGGCGTGGATGATCACCCTGTTGCCGGCGAGCGTCGCCTGGACGATTGCGCCTGGACCGACATAGCAGTCGCGGCCGATCTGGCAGAGCCTGCCGATGACGGCGTTCGGCGCAACGATCGTGCCCGAGCCGATCGCGGCCATCGGCCCGATCACCGCGCCGGCCTCGACGACGACGCCGGGCTCGAGCCGCGCCGTCGGATCGACGAAGGCGCGGGGCGAGATCCCGGTCTCGCCGGTCAGCGCGTGCGGTGAGGCGGCGGCCGGGAACATCAGCCGGCCGATCGTCGCGAAGGCGGCCTGCGGCTTTTTCGTGACCAGAACGGCGACGCCCGGGCTCACCGTCGGTGCGATGTCCGCAGTGCAAAAGACGGCAGCGGCGACCAGCGCCCCGGCGAGGCCCGCATTGCGGCGGCCCTCGATATAAACGAGCATGCCCTCGCCGCCTTGCGAGGCGGAGGCGATGCCGCTTATTTCTATGTGCGCATGCGAAAGGTCCGAGAGTCCGGCGCCGGCTAAGTTCGCTGCCTCAAGCGCCGTAAACCGACGTGTCGGCACGAAGAACACCGGATCGGTCATTGGAACTATATCCAGATGGACGGCCCGGCCAAAGCGGCCGGGACAGTCGAACCGCCTCGGTCAGAAGCGGGTCGACACGCCGAAATTGAATTCCTGCACCTCGTCGGTTTCTTCCTTGAGCACCGGCACGGCGTAGTCGATGCGCAGAGGGCCGAACGGAGACGCCCAGATCAGGCCGGCGCCGACGGAGGCACGCCACTGCATTTCGTTTCCTTGGACGTCGACCCCGACGACATTGATATCGCTTCCGTAGAGCGTCGCCGCGTCCGCGAAAACCGCGCCCCTTATGCCAAAGCTCTCAGGCAGGAGAGGCAGCGGGAACTGAGTTTCGGCAGAGGCATTGAAATAGGTCGTACCGCCGAGCTTGTCATCGTCGCCCGCAGCGTCGTACGGACCGATGCCGCCATATGCGAAGCCGCGGATCATGCGATCATTGCTCTGGAACTGGTCGAAGATACGAAGCCCGCCGTCGCCGTAGCCCACGATGTGCCCGCCGCCTGCGCTCACGATACCGACGACGTCGAATTCCTCGGAAAGCGTGTGATAGTAGGAACCGCGGGCAGTGAGCTTGACGAATTGTGCATCACCGCCAAGTCCAGCCACTTCAGTGGTTACATTGGCGTAGATGCCAGCATGCGGGCTCTTCATGTCGTCGATCGTGTTGTAGACAAGCGCGCCCGAAACCGACGACTTGATCCACGGGCTGGTTGCCACGGCATCGACGATGGCGTTCGACACGCCGCAAAAATCGTTCCCAACATCACAACCGTCTTCGAGATTGTACTCTTCGCTCGAGAGGTTGTAGGCGATTTGCGTCGACAGGGTCTCGGTAATCGGCAGGCCAAAGCGGATCGTCGCGCCTGTGGTTTCGCTGTCATAGTCGTCGTAATCGCGCTGCCGCTGGTAGATGTCGAATCCCGCTGCGATACGGCGCCCCAGGAAATAGGGTTCGGTGAACGACAGCTGATAATCCTGCGAGCTTTCGCCGCCGCCTGCCGAGAACTTGATGAACTGCCCGCGGCCGAGGAAGTTGCGTTCGGTGATCGCGCCTTCGATTGAGGGACCCGGAGAATCGCCGCCCGTCGTGTAGCCGGCGCCGACCGAGAACTCACCAGTCGACTTGTCGACGACATCGACGACCAGAACGACCTGGTCGGCCTCGGAGCCCGGCGCTGTCGCGACCTCGACGGTCTCAAAGAAGCCAAGCGCTTCGAGGCGTCTCTTCGCGCGCTGGATCAGAACCTGGTTGAAGGCGTCGCCTTCACTCACCTCGAATTCGCGGCGGATGACATAGTCGCGCGTACGCGTGTTGCCGCGGATCTCGATGCGCTCGACATAGGTCTTGGCGCCCTGGTCGATCGTGTAGACGACCGAGATGGTACGGTTCTCGAAGTTGCGGTCGCCGCGCGGGGTGACCTGCGCGAAGGCGTAGCCAAGACCGGCGAGGTGCTCGGTCAGCGCGATGATCGTGTCTTCGATGTTCTTGGCGTTATAGACATCGCCCGACTGCGTTTCGACGAGCGGCATCAGGCTCTCGCCCGGAACGTCCGGCAGCGTGCTGTCGACGCTGATCTCGCTGAACGTGTATTTGTCACCTTCCTCGACGGTGATGGTGACCGTGTATTCGTTGGTGGCTTCGTCGAGTTCGCCGAAGGCCGAGACCACCTGGAAGTCTGCATAGCCGCGGTTGAAATAGAAGCGGCGCAACGCCTCCTCGTCGGCGCGCAGCCTGTCCTCGTCATAGATGTCGTCGCGCAGCACGAACGACAGGAGCGTCGATTCCTTGGTCGCGATCACATCCGACAGGCGGCGGTCGCCGAAGGCCTCGTTGCCGACGAAATTGATGGCCGCGATCTTAGTGCGACCCCCTTCGTTGATCTCGAAAACCACGTTCACGCGGTTCTCGCCGAGATCGATAGTCCTGGTTGTCACCGTTGCGTCGTCGCGTCCGACGCGGGCATAGGCCGCGCGTATCGCCTCGGCGTCAGCTTCCAGTTGATCGGGCGAAAAAGTGCCGCGCGACTTCAGCTGCACCGTGCTGGTGAGCTGCGCGTCCTTGATCTTCTTGTTGCCCTGGAACAGGACCTGGTTGACGATCTGGTACTCGGAAACCTGCACGACGAGCGTGCCGCCAACCTGGTTCACGCTAACGTTGGAGAAGAGCCCCGTGCTGAAGAGGCGCTTCACGGATTCGTCGATATCGGCGGACGAAAAGGACTGGCCGGGCTTGATGGTGATGTAACTGCGGATGGTCTCGGCATCGACGCGCTGATTGCCGCGAACATCGATCGAGGAGACCGTGGCGGCCTGCGCCACGGACACCGACGCAAACTGCAACACGAACGCACTCGGCATTGCCATGGCCGCAGACAACGCAACCGCCGAAGCGGCGCTCAAGAACCCGGATGCTACCTTCATTAAGCTATTAAACCTTTTTTCTCGAAGTCCCCACGGCGAGAAAACCGGACGTCGCGGTACATTTCCCTGTCCGTAATAACCGGATTTTCCCCACAAGCAAGGCTCCTGGTTAATTTGTGTTTACTTAACCAAGGCGCGTGGCTTTCGCGTCACGCATATCCCCGGTCATGGTAAACGGCGCCTCAACCCTCTCTGCCATCAAGCCAGATTCGTTCATGAATTCAACATCCAAACAGGTCGTTCCAGAAAACGAAAGCCATGAATGCAAGCACCAGGAGGAGCCCCGCGCGATAGACCGCTTCCATCGCCCGTTCCGACACCGGACGGCCCTTCAGCGCCTCCAGGCCGTAGAAGACGAGGTGCCCACCGTCGAGCGGCGGAATCGGCAGGAGGTTCAGGATTCCGATGCCCACCGAAAGCAGCGCGACCAGCTGCACCAGCCATTCAAAACCGAGCCTGGCGGCCTTGCCGGCCATGTCGGCGATCTTGACCGGCCCGCCGAGCTGGCATTTGTCCTCGCGCCCGGACACGAAACGCTGCAGGAACTGCCCGGTCCTGACGACGATGTGGCCGGTCTCGCGAACCGCCTCTACTAGAGCCCCGCCGGGGCTGAAGCTGATCAGCCGCGGCTGGCCCGATTCGGGCGTGTTTACGACGCCGATGACGCCGACCTTGACCACGTTCCCCAGCGCGTCCGTCTGCTCCATGATCTCAGGCGTCGCCGTCAGCGTGATCTCGCTGCCATTGCGCGAAAGCACGAACACGATCGGATCGCCGGTGCGGCCGGTCACCATGCGCTGCACGTCGGCGAATGATTCGACAGGCGTACCGTCGACGCTGACGAAGCGGTCGCCTGGCAGGAAACCGGCGGCCGCGGCCGGGCTGTCGGGACGCACCTCGGCAACGACCGGTTCGGAGACGAACTTGCCGTAGACCGAAAACATCACCGCGAACACGGCGATGGTGAGCAGGAAGTTGAAGGCCGGTCCGGCAAAGACCGTGGCGGCGCGTTTCCAGACCGGCTGGGTATGGAATGCGACCTTCTTCTCGTCGGCGGTGAGCGCCTCGATCTCACCGGCGTCCGGCGCGCTCGTCGCGCTCATGTCGCCGACGAATTTCACGTAGCCGCCAAGCGGAATTGCCGAAATCATCCAGCGCGTGCCATGGCGGTCGTTGAAGCCGATCAGTTCTGGGCCGAAGCCGATGGAGAAGGCCTTGACGCCGATGCCGCACCAGCGCCCGACCAAATAGTGACCCATCTCATGGACGAACACGACCACCGTGAGCACGAAAAGGAACGGGATGATCGTGCCGACAAGCAGGCTTTCGGTGCCGAGAAACGCGGAAAGTGTATCGCTCAAGCCGTTCCCTCAAAACATCTCGCCCACGACGCAGGCGGCGCGCGTCGAACGCGGTTCCGATACCAGTGGCGCCAATACAGGCGAATCCGTGGCATCCGGTGTCGCCCTCAGATCGCAAACAGGGCTTGCGCGGGTTTGTCGGCGCTGCCGAGCAGCCCGCCGATGGCGTATAGCGCGAAGGCAGCCGCGACAAGCCCGTCGACCCGGTCCATGACGCCGCCATGGCCGGGAATGAGGTTTCCGGAATCCTTCACGCCGTGCCGCCGCTTCACCCACGATTCGAAGAGGTCGCCGATCTGCGAGACGACCGACAGCAGGAAAGCCACGACCGCCAGCATCGGCAGGTTGCCGAGCCCGGCAAAGGCGGCAAGCGCCATGCCGGCAAGGACGCCGCCGAGCGCGCCGCCGAGCGCGCCGCTCTGCGTCTTGCCGGGCGAGATGGACGGGGCAAGCTTCGGCCCGCCCAGCGATCGGCCGACAAAATAGGCGCAGCTGTCGGTCGCCCACACCACCGCGAATAGGAACAGGATGGCCAAGAGGCCCGCCTGGTCGCCGTCGCGCAAAAAGGCCAGCGAAAGGCCGGAGAGCCCGGCATAGGCCAGGCCGGCAGACGCCCAGAATTCCTGCCCGCCGATCCGGCCACCGAGCAGCGAGGCGAGCGCCGACAGCACCAGCAGGACAAGGACGCTGGCCGCCGAATAGCCGAGCACAAGCGCCAGCAGCACGACGGCGAGCAACGCCGCGGCGACCCACTGGTGACGGGCGCTGCCCGGTTTGCGCGACATGGCGCACCACTCGTAGAACATCGCGCCGGCGATCGCCGCGCAAAGAATGCGGAAAGCCGCCCCGCCGAACCAGGTGACGGACAGCACGGCGACGATCAGGACTATGGAGGAAATGACGCGCAGCTGCAGATTGCTCATCCGCCGGGCCGGCCCCGCGTCGGTCACGATGCCACGCCTTGCGCGATACCCTGCGGCATGACGCCGCCGAAGCGGCGCTCGCGGGCGGTGTACTGGCGCAGCGCCTCGGCCAGATGCTCGCGCGTGAAGTCCGGCCAGTAGCACGGCAGGAAGACGAGTTCGCTATAGGCCGACTGCCAGGGCAGGAAGTTCGACATGCGCTGCTCGCCGCTGGTGCGGATGACGAGATCTGGATCCGGGATGCCCGCGGTATCGAGGAAGCGGGCGAACACCTCCGGCGTGACGGCCTCGCCGCGCAGTTCGCCGCGCACCGCGGCCTCGGCGATCCGGCGCGCCGCCCGCACGATCTCGTCGCGCCCGCCATAGTTAAAGGCGATGACGAGGTTCAGGGCGCTGTTTGCGGCGGTCAGCGTTTCCGCCTCTTCGAGGAGCGCGGCGATGTCGGGAGCCAAGCCCTCGCGCTCGCCGATGACCCTCACCTTGACGCCGCTTTGATGAAGTTCCGCGAGGTCGCGGCGGATGAATATCTTCAGGAGCCCCATCAGGTCGGAGACCTCGGATTTCGGCCGCGACCAGTTCTCCGACGAGAACGCATAGACGGTCAGCCAGGCGATGCCCATGTCGGCGGCGGCGCGGACCGTCTTGCGCAATGCCTCGACGCCTGCGCGGTGGCCAGCGACGCGCGGCAGGCTGCGCGCCTTCGCCCAGCGGCCGTTACCGTCCATGATGATCGCGACATGCTCGGGCGTCGTCATCTCTTCTCTTTCATCCCCGCCGCCGCGGCGAGGAGCTAGACCTGCATGATTTCGGCTTCCTTGCCGGAGAGCAGGCTGTCGACGGTCGAGATCGTGTCGTCGGTCAGCTTCTGCACCTGGTCCGACTGACGACGGTGATCGTCCTCGCTGATGTCGCCATCCTTTTCGGCCTTTTTCAGGAAGTCCATGCCGTCGCGGCGGACATGGCGGATCGCGACGCGGGCATTCTCGGCATAGCCATGTGCGATCTTGACCAGTTCCTTGCGGCGCTGCTCGTTCAGTTCGGGCAGCGGAATGCGCAGATTGTTGCCGTCAACGATTGGGTTGAAGCCGAGATTTGCCTCGCGGATGGCGCGGTCCACCGCGCCGACCATCGACTTGTCCCAGACCGAAACCGAAATCATGCGCGGCTCCGGGACCGTGATGGTGGCGACCTGATTGAGCGGCATGTCGGAACCGTAAGCCTTGACCTGAATGGCGTCGAGCAGATTGCTCGACGCACGGCCTGTCCTCAGCGAAGCGATGTCGTGCTTGAAGGCGTTGATCGCGCCCTCCATGCGCCGCTGGATGTCCTGGAAATCTCCGCTCTTCATGATCCGTCTCCTCGAACTCACCCGTTCGGGCTATTCATCTGCCATTCTCGAGCATCGCGCTCCAGAAATTCTAGTCGGCGACCACCGTGCAGCGGCCACCTCCCCTTAGAATCGCCCCGAAACCGCCCTGCTCGTGTATCGAATAGACGATTATCGGAATGTGGTTTTCACGCGCAAGCGCGATCGCGGCCGTGTCCATGATCGACAGGCCCTTGCCGATGACATCGGCATGGGTGATGTGCTCGTAGCGAACCGCGTTGGGATCCTTCTTCGGGTCGGCCGAGTACACTCCGTCGACCTGCGTGCCCTTGAACAAAGCATCGGCGCCGATCTCGGCTGCCCGGAGCGCCGCTGCCGAATCGGTGGTGAAGAAGGGATTGCCGGTGCCGCCGGCAAAGATCACGACCTTCCCCTGGTCCATGTAGGCGGTGGCCTGGCGCTGCGAAAAGCTCTCGCACAGTTCCGGCATGGCGATCGCCGACAGCACCACTGACTCGACGCCGAGCTTGACCAGCGACGTGCGCAGCGCCAGCGAGTTTATGACCGTGGCGAGCATGCCCATGTGATCGCCGGTCACGCGGTCGCCGCCCTTGGAGGCCACGGCGACGCCGCGGAATATGTTGCCGCCGCCGATGACGACGCCGACCTCGATGCCCATCGCCCTCGCCTCGGCGATGTCGGCGGCGATGCGGTCGACCACAGACACGTCGATGCCGAAATGCTGCTCGCCCATCAGCGCCTCGCCCGAGGCCTTGAGCAGGACTCGGCGGTATTTGGACCTTGCCGTCATGGGATCCTCGTCAATGTGGGCTGCAGCGTCGAGTTGCGCGCCGAACCGTCGGGAACACGGCCGGACAGCGCGGATTTGCGATACACGAAGGGCGCCGCAATGTCACGCGGCGCCCTGTCGGCAAACGTCATGAAGCGGTTGATGCTGCGTCACTTTCGACCCGACCCCACCGGTCAGTTTCGCTGCAGGACGATGTGGGTGCCGAGACCGACCAGCACCGCGCCGCCGGCGCGCTGCATCATGCGCCTGGCACGACCGGATTGACGCAAACGCTTCATCAGCGCGCCGGCCAGAAGAACGCAGACAATGTCGGCCGAGGAGAACATCAGATTGACGATCGTGCCCAGGATCACGAATTGCAGCCAGATCGGAAACGATGCGGAGGCGTCGATGAACTGCGGCAGGAACGCCACGAAAAAGATCGCCGTCTTCGGATTGAGCACCTCGACGGCGACGCTATCGAAAAAGGCGCGGCGGCCAGACTTCGGCCGAATGCCGGGAACGGTAGCTGAATTGTCGTCGCGGGCGCGCAGCAGCTTGACGCCGAGCCAGATAAGATAGGCCGCGCCGGCAAGCTTCACCGCCAGATAGAGCGCAGGTACCGCATGGAACAGCACGGAGAGTCCGGCCGCGGCGGCAAAGACGTGAACGTAGCAGCCGAGATGTATGCCGAGGGTAGCCATCAGGCCGGCAAACCGGCCACGCGCCATGGTCTGCGCGGCCGCGTAGAGCATGGCGGGACCCGGTATGTAGGCGAAAACGGCGGCCGTCGCGAAGAAGGCGATCAGCAATTCAGCGGATGGCATGGAGATTCTCCCGTTCTGTCGAACCGATACGGAAAGAGGGCCGCAACGCCATGCGCGCGGCCCTCTTCGTCAGAAAGAAGAAGTGCTTCCCGCGTTACTTTTTCGCCGTGGCTGCGACTTCCGCCGCGAAGTCGGTGACTTCCTTGTCGATGCCTTCGCCGAGAGCGAAGCGGAGATAGCCGGTGATTTTAGCCGGCGCGCCGATCTCCTTCTCGGCATCCTTCAAAGCCTTCTCGACAGTGACGTCGGGGTTGAGCACAAAGGCCTGCTTCAGGAGCACGACCTCCTCGTAGAACTTGCGCAGCCGGCCTTCCACCATCTTCTCGATGATGTTCTCGGGCTTGCCGGACTGGCGCGCCTGGTCGGAGAAGATCGCCTTCTCGCGCTCGACGGCCGCCGGGTCCAGCGCGTCGACGTCGAGGGAGAGCGGGTTGGTGGCGGCGACATGCATGGCGACCTGGCGCGCGAAGGCGCTGGCCTTGTGGGCATCGCCTGATGTCTCGATCGCGACCAGCACGCCGAGCTTGCCGAGCCCGTCGGCGACCGCGTTGTGCACATAGGTCGCGACGGCGCCATGCGGCACCGACAGCTTCGCCGAACGGCGGAAGCTCAAATTCTCGCCGATCGTGCCGACCGCGTCCTTGATGACCTCGGTGACCGTCTTGTCGGAGCCCGGATATTTTTCGTTGGCGACCTTCTCGGTTTCGCCGCCGAAGGCAAGCGCCACCTTGGCGACGTTGCGGACGAGTTCCTGGAACCCGGGGTTGCGGGCAACGAAGTCGGTCTCGGAGTTGACCTCCACGACGACGGCCTCGCGCAGGCCGGAATCGACGCCGATCAGACCTTCGGCGGCCGTGCGGCTCGACTTCTTGTCGGCCTTGGAGATGCCCTTCTTGCGCAGCCAGTCGACCGCTTCTTCCATGTTGCCGTTGGTCTCGGTCAGGGCCGCCTTGCAGTCCATCATGCCCGCGCCGGTCAGTTCGCGGAGTTCTTTGACCTGTGCTGCCGAAATGCTCATCGTTGCCTCTTTGTCTCGAAATGCGCCGGCGCGGCATCGCGTCCGATGCCGCGCCTCGTGCTTCGCGCGAAACCGCGCAAGGGGTATGCGGGTGGAAGAAGGCCGGCGAGCGGCCCTCGGATCAGGCTTCGGGTGCCTTCGCAGCCGGCTCTTCGGCCGCTTCGGCAGGAGCCTCGGAGAGCACCGGCTCTACCGGGGCTTCGGCCGAGGCGCCGATATCGACGCCGAGCGCGCCCTGCTGGCGGGCGATGCCGTCGATGGCTGCCTTGGCGATGAGGTCGCAGTAAAGCCCGATGGCGCGCGCCGCGTCGTCATTGCCGGGGATCGGGAAATCGATCTTGTCCGGATCGCAGTTGGAATCGATGATCGCGACGACCGGGATGCCCAGGCGTTTGGCCTCGAGGATGGCGATCGCCTCCTTGTTGGTGTCGACCACGAACATCAGGTCCGGCGTCGAGCCCATGTCCTTGATGCCGCCGAGCGCCTTGTCGAGCTTCTCGCGCTCGCGGTCGAGGTTGAGGCGCTCCTTCTTGGTGAAGCCCTGGCCACCTTCGCCTGCCAGAATCTCGTCGAGCTTGCGCAGGCGGGCGATCGAGTTCGAGATCGTCTTCCAGTTGGTCAGCATGCCGCCGAGCCAGCGGGAGTTGACGTAGTACTGCGCCGAGCGCTGCGCCGCGTCGGCGACGAGGTCGGACGCCTGGCGCTTGGTGCCGACGAAGAGCACGCGGCCGCCCTTGGCCACAGTGTCGGAAACCTGCTTCAGAGCCTGGTGCAGCAGCGGCACGGTCTGGCTGAGGTCGATGACGTGGATGTTGTTGCGGGCGCCGTAGATGTAGGGCGCCATCTTCGGGTTCCAGCGGTGGGTCTGGTGGCCGAAGTGAACACCAGCTTCCAATAGCTGGCGCATGCTGAAGTCTGGCAGAGCCATTCAAAAGTTCCTTTCCGGTTGGCCTCCACGGACAACGACGCTTCGGGAACAGCCCCTTGCGCCACCGGCGGTCGCCTCCGGATTTCTCCCGGTCGGAAACCAAAGTCCGTGTGTGGAATGTGCGCGCATATAGACGCTGCAGCGCAGCAATGCAAGCTGGGTGGCACTTTGAGTTTAGGGCTGCCAACCTCCCTTCGGACCTGGAGGGGTCATCTGGAAACACAACGAGCGCCCGCTCCCAGGATCGGACCACGTCTGCTGGCGCAGCCCGCCGGAACTATGGTCGACGCTGAATACGTAGCAGCCGTTCTCCAAGGAAAGCCGCGGCTCTGCTTCCGCGACCCCGCACGCCACCATGATTGGTGAGGCCGCTTCGGCCACTTGCCGATCAGTCTTCTGCTCCTCGAATACGTTCACCACGAAGCAGTCGGAACTGAAGTTGACGAGCCGGCCAAGCTCAACAGTCAAGCCCGTCGTCTGATCGCTTACCGACTGAACGGTAACATAGCTGGTACTCTCGACCGGGTTCGCCCAGACCGAAGCCAGTTGCGTTAGCAACATCATGTTGGACAACATGTTCAATGTCTTAGTGCCTCAGTTTGAAATCTGGGAGCCGTGTCGGATTGCCGCGTGCTCGTTGCAATGAGGACAATTTATCCAGCGCTCGAACCCGCCTTTTGGGTCAAAAGGCACATCGTGGACAACGAGGGTTCCATTGCCACAGAAAGGGCACGTCAATGATCGAGCAGGGTCGCTTGTCAGTTGCTGTGCAATAGCTACCCATTGCTTAGATTTTGGGGTCAAGGACGCCTTTATAGGGCCTGCGTGGAAGGGATTCGGGTAGGTTGTCAGCCGTCCACTAACGGCGAGCATCCCGTTGATGTCATCAAGCGCCTCCCGCATGCGCCCGCGCAACAACATCAGCGCATCCTCGACCGATCCCTCAAATTCATGCATCGCAATGGCTTCCGGCACCCGGATGATCGCGGTGCGCGGGCCGGCCGGACGCGGCACGTAACGGTTCAGCGTGTCGCGCATCGTGCCTTTGCAATAGTCGTTGCGGATGCGCTTGATGTGTTCGGCCAGTTCCTCCTGCGTCACCGTTTCGCCGTCGAAAGCGTAAGCCCCGAGCCGCAGGTTGAGCGCGAGCCGATCGATGGCGGATTTGATCTGAGGCGCGGCCGGATCGGATTTGGCCTCGCGCAACCTGCGGCGGGCAATCCGCAGCAGTTCCGACGGCTCGGACAGCGGTTTGTCGAGTGCAAGCAGCTCGGCGAGCTTCCTGCAAACGGCAGCCACCAGCAGGCGATGCCGTCCGGCGAACGTCTTGGCTGGCCCTTCTTCGATGCCGAGGTCCTCTTCGTCCCATTCGAGGAGCGTCTCGTAAAGCCGATAGGCCCGCTCCGGCAGAGATAGCCCCTCCCCGGGCTCGATCTTCAGCCGACCCTCGACATAGGCGCATTCGCTGAGAAGTTTGGGTTCGACGTCGCGCTCGAACACCAGCTTCCAGACGACAGGCGCGACGAAGGCCTGGAAGCCGGGATCGGCTGCCCGGCCGCGCTTCAGCGCCTCGTTCGCCATCTCGACGGCGCCGGGCATCAGCGGCGCGACGTAGTTGGAATGCCAGCCTACCGCGCCTTCGGCGTGAAGCAGAACCACGTTGCCCTTGAGCGCCCAGTCGATGGAATGTTCACGCGCCGGTTCGCTGTTTCCCGGGATCTGTGCGATCAGATTGTTCGCCAGCCAGAATTTCTGCGCGAGCTTGCCGAGCCCGTTGACGACGCCGTTGGTGGCCCAGAACGCCGCGCGCGGACAGAGGCGCGCGGAAATCTCCTTGTCGAGCATCCAGTCGGTGAAGAATTCCGGATGGTTGGGCGTGATGAAAGTCGCCTTGCCCTCACCGCAGACGGTCGCGAGCCGCGCCTGCTCGCCGGCCGGAAAATCTATGGTGCGGATATCGCAGACGCCGCGCAGGCCGGGAAACCCCCTGAGCATGAAGGCGCGGTTGACCGGCGTCATGGCGCGGATGAGCCACGCCTTCGGCCGGGGCGGGACGAAGACATCGAGAGCAGGGATCGGCCGGCTCAAGCGATCTCCCTTACCTTGGCCGGCGCCGGCGCTCGTCGAGGCCTCGCAACCTTGCCGTTCTTCACCTTCACGCGCCGGAAAACCGCGACGATCTCCTCGCGGCTGCAGGCGATGGCGCCTAGTCGCAGAGCGCGGGCCCGCTCAAGTCCAGTGAGGTCGTAGTGCGGCGCTGAGGTTTTGGGTGGTCCCTGATAGAGCAGGTGGTGGATGCCGATCGATGCCGCGAAACGATGAAGCTCCTCCACGTCGTCGGCCAGCATATGGCACCATTTGTGCCCGGCCCAGCGCCAGATCGGCTGATCAACATAGACCGCCACGCCGGCCTCGGCCTAGCGCAATGGAGGCGGAATCGCCTCCACAGCGCTCTTTCTTTGTTTGAGCATCGGATTCGTCCGAAAACCGCTGCGCACTTTTCGGTCCGATGCTCTACCGGTTGCAGGGCGTCTTGGCGTCGGGCTCGAAGACGGCGAGGTCGACCAGTTCGCCGTGGATCGCGAAGTCGCCATAGTCCATATCGAGGTCGCGGGTCAGTCCGTTCTCATGCAGCTTGAAGCTGATACGGTATTCAGGCGTGTCCTCGCCGCCTTCGCTGGTTTCGTCGAAATAGGCGATGTCGACCGGCCAGAATTTCTCGCCGCTCAGCGCGTTCAGCGCCTTCGCCTCCGGATCGCTGTTGCTGGTGTTCGCCAGCCTGCCGACGATGACGGTCGTGGTCATCGCCTTGTCGGCGTCCTCCGACCCGTCGAAGATGCTGGTCTCGTAGAAAGTCTCGCCGGTCTTGGCGCGGCTGATCAGATCGACCAGGTGCTGGGTGGGAAATTGCGTCGGCGCGAGTTCGAAGCTCTTGGTTTCGGGCTTGTCGATCTGGATCTTCACGCCGTCGGTCTCGCGGGTGGCGTTGCCGCGCAGTTCCTTGTCGAGGTTCTGGTCGGTGTAGGATTTCGTCACGAAGCTGAACGACTTGCCGTCGGCATCCTCGAAGGTCGTCGTCTGCTGGTCCGTGACCTGCGTAGCGTCGCGGGTGTCCGACTGCGTCACGTAGCGGAATCGCACCGTGTAGCCTTCGCAGGCCGAGCCCCTGATCTCATAGACCATGCGGCCCGAGATGCCGGTGATGCCGGACCGGTCCGATGCGTCGGAAAGCTTCAGGTCGTAGACGGCGCGGTGCTGAATGAGCGGCGCGGCTGCGGCGACGCCAGCGGCGGAAGCCAGAACCGGCGAGAAGAGGAAAACAACCAACGCAAGGTGCGATGCGCGCATATGGGACTCCAGCCAGCGCGGCGTCCGCCGCCGTCACGTGCCTCACCTTAAAAAAAAAGTCGTGGCGGAAGCGAGGCAAAAATAGCAGTTTCGACCGCAACGATGGTCCAAAGACAGACATAGGGAAAGACGATGGGCGAAACAATCGAAAAGCGGCTGGCCGATCTCGGCGTGGCCTTGCCGACCGCCGCGGCGCCCGCCGCGAACTACGTGCCCTTCGTCAGGAGCGGCAATCTGCTGTTCACCGCCGGTCAATTGCCGCTCAAGGACGGCAAGCTGCAGGTGGCAGGACTGCTCGGCCGCGATGTCGATACGGCGGCTGGCCGCGAAGGGGCAAAACTCTGCGCGATCAACATCCTGGCGCAGGCAAAGGCGGCGCTCGGCGACCTCGAGAGGATCGTCCGCGTGGTGAAGATCACGGCTTTCGTCGCCTCGGCGCCCGACTTCACCGAACAGCATCTCGTCGCCAACGGCGCATCGGACTTCCTGGTTGCCGCCCTCGGCGAGCGCGGCAAGCATGCGCGCTCAGCCGTCGGCATGGCATCGCTGCCTCTCAACGCCGCCGTCGAAGTCGATGCGATCATCGAAATCGCCTGATATGAAGAAGCTTTCCTGGCTAACCAAGCGGCCGATCGCGCATCGCGGCCTGCACGACCTCAACAAGAAGGTGTGGGAGAACACGCTCACCGCCTTTAGCCGCGCCGTCGACAGAAACTTCGCCATCGAATGCGACGTGCATCTGTCGTCGGACCGCGTGCCTGTTATCATTCACGACGGCGACCTCAAGCGGCTGACCCGGACCGACGGCTTCGTCTGGCAGCGCACGGCGGCGGAGATGCAGGCGCTAAAGGTCGGCCGCACGAAGGACCACATTCCTGCCCTCGCCGAATTGCTCGACCTCGTACGCGGCAAGGTGCCGCTCGTCATCGAGCTCAAGGGCATCGCCGGCCATGACGACGGCTTGGTCGAGGCGGTCGGCGCGCAGCTCAACAAATACAAGGGCAAGGTCGCGATCATGTCCTTCGACCACTGGCTGATCCGCGACTTCGGGAAATATATGCCCGACATCCCGGCCGGCCTCACCGCCTATGGCAAGGACAGCCACCTGATCGAAGCGCATTTCTCGATGCTGGCGCACGGCCTCGACTTCACCTCCTATGCGGCCGGCGACCTGCCGAACCCATTCGTCGGCTTCGTGCGCGACAAATTGAAGATGCCTGTCATAACCTGGACGATCCGCGACAGGCCGGCGGTCGACCTCACCTTCAGATATGCCGACCAGATGACCTTCGAGGGCTTCGACCCGGACAAGATGAAGGCGTGACGCTTGCTTATGCTGCAGGGCAGCATAGATTAGTGCCGCAATGGCGAGTGAACGGGAAAGCGTGACGGAGGCGGCCGACAGCGGCGGACTTTCCATACGCATGGCGTCGAGCATCGGCGCCTTCACCAGGGCCGAATGGGACCGGTTTTCCGGCGTCTCCCGCGACAATTGCGAAACGCCCTACAACCCGTTCATTTCCTTCGATTTTCTGAACATACTGGAAGAGTCCGGCTGCGCCGTGCGCAAGACCGGATGGCAGGGACACCATCTCCGGCTTGAAGACGCCGGCGGCGCTGTGCTCGGCGCGGTGCCGTGTTACGTGAAGTCGCACAGCCAGGGCGAATATGTCTTCGACCACGGCTGGGCCGACGCCCTCGAGCGCGCCGGCGGGCGCTACTACCCGAAGCTGCAGGCGGCGGTGCCGTTCACGCCGGCGTCCGGTCCTCGCCTGCTGGTTAACAGGAACGCCGACGCGGCGGCAGTTAAGACCGCGCTGGCGCAGGGCCTGAGGCAGGTCGCCGAGCGGGTCGGCGTGTCGTCGGCACATGTGACCTTCGCTCAAGCCGATGACATGGCCGCGCTCGAGGGCGCCGGCTTCCTCGCCCGCACCGACCAGCAGTTCCATTTCCTGAACGAAGGCTATTCGAGCTATGACGACTTCCTTGCCACGCTCGCGTCGCGCAAGCGCAAGGCGCTGAAGAAGGAGCGCCGCGAGGCGCTGTCTTCCGGCATCACGATCGACTGGCTGACCGGCGCCGACCTGACGGAGAATGTCTGGGACGACTTCTTCGCCTTCTACATGGACACGGGCGGCCGCAAATGGGGCCGGCCCTATCTCAACCGGAAATTCTTCTCGCTGGTTGGCGAGCGCATGGCTGACGACGTGCTGCTCGTGATGGCGAAGCGAAACGGACGCTATGTCGCGGGCGCCATCAACTTCATCGGCTCGGAAACGCTCTACGGCCGCAACTGGGGCTGCATCGAGGACCACCCCTTCCTGCATTTCGAGGTCTGCTACCATCAGGCGATCGACTTCGCGATCGAGAAGGGCCTGAAGGTCGTCGAGGCCGGCGCGCAGGGCGAGCATAAGCTTGCGCGCGGCTACCGCCCGGTGACCACACACTCGGCGCATTTCATCGCCCATGCCGGCCTGCGCTCGGCGATCGAAGACTATCTGCGACGCGAGCGCCGCGAGGTCGCGCGCATGAGCGAATATCTCGGTGAACACGCTCCGTTCCGCCGGGGCGAGCTCCAGCAGGCCGAACTTCGAATGCTCAGTGAACCACCGTCCTCGACCACAGATTGATGACGATGACGCCTGCCATGATCAGCCCCATGCCGGCCAGCGCCGGCAGGTCGAGCGCCTGGCGAAACCACACCCAGCCGATGACAGTGATGAAGATGATGCCGGCGCCGCACCAGATCGCGTAGACGATGCCGACCGGCATGGTTCTCAGCGGCAGCGACAGGAAATAGAAGGCGAGCCCGTAGCCTCCGATCGATACCAGCGAGGGCAGCAACCGCGTAAATCCCTCGGTCTGCTTCAGCGCGGTGGTGGCGATCACCTCGAATATGACGGCCACGATCAGGTAGACATAGTTGAAAAGCATCGAGCGCCCTGCCCCATTGAACCAGACGATTCGCCGGACCATTATGGCATCGGCAAAAGCATGAGAGACCACGATGGCCTACGACGACACCAACGTCTTCGCAAAAATCCTGCGCGGCGAACTGCCTTCGCAGAAGATCTACGAGGACGCCGACACCTTCGCCTTCATGGACATCATGCCGCGCGGCGACGGCCACTGCCTGGTGATCCCCAGGACGCCGTCGCGAAATATACTCGATGCCGATCCGGACAGCCTGGCGACGCTGATTGCCTCGGTGCAGAAAGTCTCGCGCGCCGTGATGAAGGCTTTTTCGGCCGATGGCGTGACGGTGCAGCAGTTCAACGAGCCAGCCGGCGGCCAGGTCGTGTTCCATTTGCATTTCCACATCATCCCTCGCTTCGACGGCGTAGCCCTCCGGCCCCATACCGGGCAGATGGAGAAGCCGGACGTCCTCGCGGCAAACGCCGAGAAGATCCGCGCCGCGCTGGCTCAGTAGCCGAGGTAGAAGCCGACGCCGAAAAGCACCTCGGCGACGACGATGCCGAGCAGGATCTTGCGGCCTATGAAGAAGTAAGTCGCGAAACCGGCGGCGGCGGCGAGCACCCTGAGGGCCAGCGATGATTCTTCCGCCGGGCCGGACGGGAAGCAGACGAGATTGCCGATCACCGCCGCCACCAGCGCGGTCGCAGTGGCGCGCACCAGCACCAGGATCTCGGCATCCTCGCGGATGCGGCCGCCGAGATAGACGCCGAGCGCCCGCCACGGATAGGTCATCGCCCAGCCGGCGATGAGGATGAACGCGTAGGGCCCCCACCAGACATCGTATCCCCCCAAGGTCATGCCGGGCGATCCTTCCAGAGGTGCGCGGCATAGGCGAGACCGCCGCCAATCAATCCGGCGCCGAGCAGATCGAAGCCCGGCACAACGAGATGCAGCAGCGGGCCGAGCACGAGGCCGAGCACCATCGCGACATGCGTCGCCTGCTCACGCGCCGAACCCCACAGCGATGTCAGGAAATACATCGGCGTCAGCAGGAAGAGTCCGGCAGCGACGATGGGCGGAAGCGCGGCGGCGACGGCAAAGACGATCGCGACGACAACCATGTTGGTAAGAATGAGGATCGCGCCCAGCCCGAGATAGTAGCTGGTCCTCAGCTCACGCGGCACGCCGCGGAGCGTCTCCATGGCGATCACCCACGACGTCACGGCGACGAAATGCGCCAGCAGATAGAGCGTCAGCCTGCTGGTCCGCATCCCGCGCAGTTCCGGAACCAGCGCCACCACCATCGGCGTCAGCCGTACCGAGGAGAGCGCCACGGCAAACGCGGCGGCCAGCAGCCCAGCGCCCGAGAGCACCGCGCCGAGCAACACCACCATGCCCGGCAGCGCCCATATCGCTGCAACCATGAAGACCGCCTGCGCCGCCGTCAGTCCGGCCTGCTGCGCAAGATCGGCGAAACCGACATGCGCGGTGCAAAGAATGAGACCCGGCACCGATACCACCTTCGCGGCGCCGCGCAGGACCCAGCGGCGGCGCTCGGCGAAACCAGGGCTTACGGGAAACGCTTCGTCAGGCATCATCGCCCGATAACATGGTGATCGGGGCGGAGCGAATGGAAAGGCGGACTGGCCCAGCGATTTTCAGCGTTGTCGATTTCGGTTAGACAGATCGGCGTTGGGGAATGCGGGCGCCGCCGGTTGCCATTGCCGCCCGTAGTCGCCATCTCTGTCTGCGAATGATCGTCAACGCGAGCGCTTGAAGCCATGGCCGTCGACAAGATGAAGCGCAAGCTGACGACCATCTTCTGCGCCGACGTCCAGAGCTACTCGACGCTGATGGCCAGCGACGAGGCCGAGACCCTGGCGCGGCTGCAGCGTTACCGCGCGATCATGGGCGATCTCTTCGAGCGCCATGAGGGCCGCAAGGTCAACACCTGGGGCGACGCCGTCATCGCCGAATTCGGCTCAGTGGTGGAGGCCGTGCGCTGCGCGGTCGAGATACAGGACGCGATCGGCGCCGAGACCCGCGACCTGCCCGAGAGGAAGCAGATGTGGTTTCGCATCGGCATCAACCTCGGCGATGTCATGCAGGACGGCAGCGACCTCTATGGCGACGGCGTCAACGTTGCAGCCAGGCTGGAATCGCTCGCCGATCCCGGCGGCATCATGGTGTCGGAAACGGTGTTCAACCTGACCAACAGGCATCTCGCTTTCGGCTACGATTTCGCCGGCGAGCAGAAGGTGAAGGGCCAGCACGAGCCGATATCGAGCTACCGGGTAAGGATGCCGGGGCAAAACGTCGAAGCTGTGCAGCAGACCGAGGCCGACGCAGGGAACGCGCCGTCGCAGCGCGCATCTGGGCGACCGGTATCGGCACTTGGGCAAGCCGCGCAGACCGACCGCCCCTCGGAGCGTCTCGCGGGGCGCGGAAATTTTCTCGACCGCCAGCTTGCCCGAATCCGCAAATTTCGCGCCTGGTATCGTCGTCAGCCGCTCAAGGTGCGCGTGCCGGTCGCTGCGATCGGCGCCTTCGCGGCGATCAACCTTCTGACGACCGGCCTGTCGGACATCTGGTTCGTCTACCCGTCGGCCCCGTTCGCCGTATATCTGCTGATCTATTTTCTAGCCCTGCAGAAATAGCCTGACCATCCGCGACTGCGGCCGGCTGCTTGTGCAACGCCACCCCGCCCATCACCAAAGCGATGCCGAGAATATCCCTGAGTGAGGGTATCTGAAACAGCACGATTGCGCCGACGCCGGTCGCCGTCGCCGGAAGCAGCGCCAGCATCAGCGCGAAAGTCGCGCGCGGCAGCCGCGACATCGCAAGCTGGTCGGATACATAGGGGATGACCGACGAGCACAGGCCGACGCCGACGCCGGCGAGGATCAGTTCGGGTGAGGACAGCGCGCCGAGGACTTCGGATATGCCAATTGGGAAGACCGCGACGAAGGCGACCGCCATGGCGGCGCCCAGCATTTCGACACCACGCCCGGCTCCCTCTTCGGCCGCCTTGTGGCCAAGCACGATGTAGACGCCGAAAAGCGCCGCGTTGAGGACCGAGAAACCGAGGCCCGCGAGGTCCGACGACCAGCTGAAACCGATCAGGACGATCACGCCCGCGGCCGCAAGGGCGAGCGCCAGAAAGTTGCGCCCGCTGCGCAGCCCGTAGAGTGCGATGAGGATCGTGCTGACGAACTCCATGGCGGCGACTAGGCTCATCGGCAGGCGGTCGAGCGCCAGGTAAAACGACAGATTCATGGCAGCGAGCGTAAGGCCGAGCGCGACGAGCAGCATGCGCGTGTGCCGGTTGGCGACCTTGATGGTGCGGAGCGGACGGGTGAACGGCGCGAAGATCAACGCGGCCGACGCGATGCGCATCCATGCGACGCCGAACACCCCGACCGCCGGAAAGAGCAGCACCGCGAAGGCGGGCCCGAGATAATGGAAGACCGCGCTTACAGCGAACCAGAGGGGCGGCGGCACCTTTGCAGCGGCGGTATCGAGCACTGGCATGTTTTCGCCCACGTCAAAGGCGCATTCTGCGAGGCAAAATTGCCATTTGATATGGACCGATGAAGGCGTACGATCCGCACAGCCACAGGAACAGAGCCAATTGCCATGAAGCGCCTTCGATATGAAGACGGGCCGCTTGACGCGGTCGACACACGCATCCTCAAGGCGCTGGCCGACGATGCGCGGACCAGCGTCGCCGACATAGCCAGGCTGGTGGGGCTCTCCGCCCCGAGCGTTTCCGAGCGTATCAGGCGGCTGGAGGAAAGCGGTGTCATCGAAGGCTATACTGTCAGGATTAACGCGCCGGAGATCGGCTTGCCGATCTCCGCCTGGCTGCGGGTGCGGCCCCTGCCCGGCGAACTCACGCGCGTCGCCGACATATTGCGCGACCTCTCCGAAATCGTCGAGTGCGACCGCGTGACCGGCGACGACTGCTTCATCGCCAAGGCGCATCTACGCTCGATGGAGCATCTAGAGCGCGTCATCGACCGCATCATCCCCTTGGCGATGACCAACACGTCGATCATCCAGTCCTCACCTGTCGGACGACGTCTGCCTGACTTCGGACTAGGAGGAGAAAAGAAGGCGCCAACAAAAAAGTCCCGGCGAACCGGGTGACGCTGGAGTTAGCGACCGAGCAGGATCGTTCCGGACGCGACGATCAGACAGGCGGCGATGCGCCGCAGCGTCGGAGGTTCTCCGAGGAACAGCCAGCCAATCAGGACGGCGAAGATGACGCTCGACTCCCTCAGTGCCGTGATCGGGCCCGCCGGCCCGAGGGAGAACGCCGCGACGACCAGGCCATAAGCGATCATCGCGACCAGACCGCCCGCGAGTGCCTGCCATGTGACCGCTGAGCGGAAATCGACGGTCAGCCTCCCGCGCATCATGATGTATGTTGCCGTCAGAAGGGTTCCGTAGAGCGCCAGCACCCAGGCGGTGTACGCGCCGCTCCGGCCGACCTCGCGCACGCCGATGGAATCGACCGTCGCATAGGCGGCGATGATCGTCCCCGTGGCGAGAGCGAACAGGATGGACGAGGTCGAGGCACGGCCCTTGCCAAGAGCCAGGCTCATGATTCCCATCGCGACGAGGATGACGCCGCCAATCTGATATGGCTCCAGTCGGTCGCCGGTGATGAGGAAGCCGCCAAGCGTTACGAGAAGCGGAACGGTTCCGCGAATGATCGGATAGACCTGTCCCAACTCGCCATGGCGATAGGCGGCGACGAGAAAGACGCTGTAACCGACCTGAAGCACGGCAGAGAGAACGATATACGGCCACGCACTCGCCGCCGGCAGCGGATAGGCGAGCAGGAATGGCAGCGCGATGACAGTGCTGGAGAAGCTCATGACGGTAACCGTCCAGAGCCGATCGCCGCCGTTGCGCAGGAACGCGTTCCAAGCCGCATGCAGGATCGCGGCGGCAAGTGCAAGGCCGATGACGGCGGCGCTCACTGCGACGCCTCCGCTGCCAGAATGCCTGCCGCAGTTCTCCGCGCGCTGGCGATGGCGGCCTTGCCTTGCCTTATCTTGGCGAGCACGGTCGCTCCCTCGATCAGCATGAACAGGATTGTCGCGACCTGCTCGGCTCGACTGTCCGGCATGGACTGCTTCAGGATACTCCGCATCCGCTGCTGAATATCTCGCTTCTGTCGCGTGGCGGCCTGGAACACGGCATGATGCTGCTCCCCGAACTCCGCCAGCGCGTGCTGGAAGAGGCAGCCATGAAAATCCGGGCTGTCGAACCAGCGTTCATGCCAGTCGAAGATCGCCGCGATCTTCTCCTGTGGCGTCGACGCCGCTTCCGCCAG
Organism: Mesorhizobium sp. KR9-304; assembly: GCF_040049215.1. Classification (NCBI taxonomy): domain Bacteria; kingdom Pseudomonadati; phylum Pseudomonadota; class Alphaproteobacteria; order Hyphomicrobiales; family Phyllobacteriaceae; genus Mesorhizobium; species Mesorhizobium sp. KR9-304. The sequence goes on from NZ_JBDZDN010000002.1 coordinate 132,039, forward strand.
CCTGTCGAGCTGATGGCTGAAGCGTTGCGCCCGCCAGTTGAGAACCTCAACGATCAGTTCGTCCTTGCTCGGGAAATGCCGGTACATGGTCATCTTGGCCACGTCCGCTTCGGCGATGATCTTGTCTATGCCGGTTGCGTGGAAGCCGTCGCGCTTGAAGAGGCCGTAGGCGGTCGCGACGATATGCCGGCGTTTCGCGGCTGCAATTGCGCTTCGGGCCATGATAGGAATCCAGAGTGATACAGACCTGTCTCACTCATAGCTATTGCACCCGCATTCGTCAATCGGCCTTCTTGCCCGCAGGTAGACACGGCACCGCAACCCACTTGCGAACCGTCGCAGCGTCAATGCAATGAGCGGCACCAGCGCGTGCGTAACGTTCATCCCCGCTCAAGCAGCGCGCGACAATCAAGCGCTTCACGCTCTCGCTGTGTTTGGACATGCAAAACCCCCGAAGGTTGTGTCCAACTTTCGGGGGTCAGGTCAGGACCGGACTTTTTTGATCTCTGCGTCCGGCTATGTCAGCTCTTGCGCGGGAGTTGCGGCACTAAGCTGCGCTTGGCAGTGTCCAGCGTCTTTGGAGCAGGCTTGGCCTTCGCTGTGGCAGGCTTCTTGGCCTTCTTCACCACGACCTTCGCCTCTTCCTCGGAAGGATCTTCCTTCTTCGGCTTCACGCGCGTCTCGTCGGCGATCGAATCGAGCCTCAGGGCGGTCTTGCCGTCTTCGTTCGTTTCGACGGTGACGCGCACCGTGCCGCCCTTCTTCAGCTTGCCGAACAGAACCTCGTCGGCCAGCGGCTTCTTGATGTGCTCCTGGATGACACGTCCGAGCGGACGCGCACCCATGCGCTCGTCATAACCCTTGTCGGCCAGCCAGGAGATCGCCTCCGGCGACAGGTCGAAGGTGACGCCGCGTTCGGAGAGCTGCGCCTCGAGCTGCATGACGAACTTCTGCACGACCTGATGCACAACCGGCACCGGCAGGGAGCCGAACGGGATGATCGCGTCGAGCCGGTTGCGGAACTCCGGCGTAAACAGCCGGTTGATCGCCTCGACATCGTCGCCTTCGCGCTTGGTCGAGCCGAAGCCGATCGCCGCGCGCTGCGCATCGGATGCGCCCGCATTGGTCGTCATGATCAGGATCACGTTGCGGAAGTCGATCTGCTTGCCGTTGTGGTCCGTCAGCTTGCCGTGGTCCATGACCTGCAACAGGATGTTGAACAGGTCCGGATGCGCCTTCTCGACCTCGTCGAGCAGCAGCACGCAATGCGGATGCTGGTCGACGCCGTCGGTCAGAAGACCACCCTGGTCGAAGCCGACATAGCCGGGAGGCGCGCCGATCAGCCGTGAGACCGTGTGGCGCTCCATATACTCCGACATGTCGAACCGGATGAGCTCGACACCAAGCGACGCAGCGAGCTGCTTTGCCACTTCGGTCTTGCCGACGCCCGTCGGACCCGAGAACAGGTAGCAGCCGATCGGCTTTTCCGGTTCGCGCAGACCTGCACGCGCGAGCTTGATTGCCGAGGTCAGCGCGGTGATCGCGGTGTCCTGGCCGTAGACCACGCGCTGCAGCTCGATCTCGAGGCCCGCCAGCACCTTCTCATCGTCGGCCGACACGGTCTTGGGCGGTATGCGGGCCATCGTGGCGACGGTCGCCTCGATCTCCTTGATACCGATCGTCTTCTTGCGCTTGCCTTCCGGCAGCAGCATCTGCGAAGCGCCCGTCTCGTCGATCACATCGATCGCCTTGTCGGGCAGCTTTCTGTCGTTGATGTAGCGCGCCGAAAGCTCCACCGCCGCCTTGATGGCCTCGTTGGTGTACTTCACCTTGTGGAATTCCTCATAATAGGGCTTGAGGCCCTTCATGATGGCAATGGCGTCGTCGACCGACGGCTCGTTGACGTCGATCTTCTGGAAGCGCCGTACCAGCGCGCGGTCCTTCTCGAAGAACTGCCGGAACTCCTTGTAGGTTGTCGAGCCGATGCAGCGGATCGCGCCTGAGGACAGCGCGGGCTTCAACAGGTTCGATGCGTCCATCGCGCCGCCCGACGTTGCGCCTGCGCCGATGACGGTATGGATCTCGTCGATGAAGAGAACCGCGCCCGGATACTCCTCGAGTTCCTTGACCACCTGCTTCAGCCGCTCTTCGAAGTCGCCGCGATAGCGGGTGCCGGCAAGCAGCGTGCCCATGTCGAGCGCAAAGATCGTGGCATCCTGCAGCACTTCGGGGACGTCGCCTTCGACGATGCGCTTGGCCAGTCCTTCGGCGATGGCCGTCTTGCCGACGCCGGGGTCGCCGACATAGAGCGGGTTGTTCTTCGAGCGGCGGCAGAGCACCTGTATGGTGCGGTTGATCTCGGACTCGCGCCCGATCAGCGGGTCGATCTTGCCCGCCCGCGCCTTCTTGTTGAGGTCGACGCAATAGGCCGTCAGCGCGTCCTGCTGCTTCTTCTTGCCGTCCTCGCCCTGCTCGCTGTTGCCGGTGCGCTGCTCCTCCTCGGCGCCGCGTGGCGAGCGCGGTTCGCTGGCGCCCGGACGCTTGGCAATGCCGTGCGAGATGTAGTTGACCGCGTCGTAGCGGGTCATCTGCTGTTCCTGCAGGAAATAGGCGGCGTGGCTCTCGCGCTCGGCGAAGATCGCAACGAGCACGTTGGCACCGGAAACTTCCTCGCGGCCGGACGACTGGACGTGGATCACGGCGCGCTGGATGACGCGCTGGAAGCCGGCGGTCGGCTTGGAGTCCTCGTCGTAGCCGGTGACGAGGTTGTCGAGCTCGGTGTCGATATAGGTGATGACGGTGTGCTTCAGCTCGTCGAGATCGACGTTGCAGGCGCGCATCACCGCCGCGGCTTCCGCGTCGTCGATCAGCGCAAGCAGCAGGTGTTCGAGCGTCGCGTATTCGTGGTGCCGTTCGTTGGCGAACGTCAGCGCCTGGTGCAGCGCCTTTTCCAGGCCTTGGGAGAAAGCCGGCATGTTACCTCACTTCTTCTCCATCACGCATTGCAGCGGATGCTGATTCTGTCGGGCGAAATCCATGACCTGGGACACTTTGGTCTCGGCCACCTCGAATGTATAGACCCCGCATTCGCCCACTCCGTGATTGTGAACATGGAGCATGATGCGGGTCGCTGCCTCGCGGTCCTTCTGGAAGAAACGCTCCAGCACGTGGACCACGAACTCCATCGGCGTGTAATCGTCGTTCAGGATCAAGACCCTGTAGAGGCTGGGCTTCTTTGTCTTCGGCTTGGTCCGCGTGATCACCGCGGTGCCGCGGCCGGGACCCCCGCCTCGGTCATCGCCGCGACCGTCATCGCCATCCTGCATGCGGATCATGCTTTTTGCTATGGCCGCCCCGCCAATGTTCACCCGATCCGTCCTCATTTCCAATGCTACACCCGACAGCGCTATGTAGTGCTTCGGGTGTTGATTTTAAGCCCTTCTTTCTTGCTGACAATATGGCTGGCTGCCGCGCATCGCAGGATTCCCTCAATCGTGAACGTTCGTCCGACGAAATCGGGACGAGCGATCGCGTCCGTCCGCAATGTATGCGGTGCGGACGTGCGGATCGCGGCGGCTGGCGAGAACTATTTCGCCTTGGCGACGACTGATTCGAACGGCTTGTAGGCGTCCTTCGCCATATCTGCGTATAGCGCGCCCAGCCTGGTGGCTTCGGCGACAAAGCCCTCGTAGGCTTGCTTGGCATATGCCGTCTGGATCTCGACCACCTTCTCGATCGACTTCGCCGACAGCAGCTTGTCGACTGCCTCCGCGCCGGTCTCGAAAACCTTCTTTGCGTAGTTCGATGCTTCGCCGGACATGGCCTGCGCATCGCGCGTCACCGCGTTGAAGCTTTCCAGGCCGGAGTCGAGAAATTCCTTGCCGTATTTTCCGGCGTCTTCGAACGTCTGCGTCATCTGCATTCCTTTCGGCACCGCCGCGCCCTTTCGTCAAAAGTATGTTGCGGCGCACAACAAGTCAAACCGCAGTGCGCAAATCGGACCGGTCTACGCAACCGGCCGAACCACGGCAATTTCAGAAAATCCGTCTCAAAGCCGGATAAAATCATGAACGGTCCGGTTACCATAAACGGATTGGTAACGCTGACGCCCCTACTGTCGGCGAAAGCGAGGCGGGGCCTTTGCCGCCTCTTCGTGCAACTTGCGACTTCAAAGGGTGTAACCGTGCGTCAAGTGTTGGCTGGCATAGCTCACCGGACATTGCTCTCCTGCAGATCCACCCTAGTCCTGCTGCTTGCGCTGGCCGTCAGCGGCGCGGCGGTCGCGCCGTCTCACGCCAGCGCGAAGTATGCGGCCATCGTCGTCGACGCAAACACCGGCAAGACGTTGTTCTCGTCGAGCGCCGACGCCCCGCGCTATCCGGCGTCGCTGACCAAGATGATGACGCTCTATCTGACGTTCGAGGCGCTGGCCAGCGGCGAGCTCAAGCCCTCGACGAAGATTAGCTTCTCCAAGAATGCCGCCGCCGAGCCGCCGACCAAGCTCGGCGTGAAGGCCGGCGGCTCTATCACCGTGGAGACGGCGATCTATTCGCTCGTCACGAAATCGGCCAACGACGCGGCGACCGCGCTTGCCGAAAAGCTGGGGGGCTCGGAAGATGGTTTCGCCCGCCAGATGACGGCAAAGGCCCGCCAGCTCGGCATGACCGGCACGATCTTCCGCAACGCCCATGGCCTGCCAAACCCCGCGCAACGTTCGACGGCGCGCGACATGGCGACGCTCGGTATCGCGCTGCGCGAACATTTCCCGCAGTATTATTCCTACTTCTCGACCCGCTCCTTCAAATACGGCAAGCAGCGCCTCGCCAACCACAACCGGCTGCTCGGCCGCGTCAAGGGCGTCGACGGCATCAAGACAGGCTACACCCGCGCGTCGGGCTTCAACCTCGTCTCGTCGGTTTCGGACGGCAACCGGCGCATCGTCGCCGTCGTCATGGGCGGCCAGACTGCGAAGTCTCGCGACGCCCACATGGCCGAACTCATCCGCACCTGGATGCCGAAGGCTTCGGCAAAGCGAGGCGGCGGCGATGTCGTTGCAAAGGCGAGCAAGGAATCGGGCAATTCGCCGATCCGCGCACTGGCCGCGCTGCTGCCCGGCAAGAACGCTCCGAAGCCGCCGGCGCGCGCCGAAGAGGAAGTCGTTGCCGAGGCCGATGAACCCGCGACCACCGAGATGACCGAGCAAGGCGACGCCGAACCGGAGGCCGTCGAGCAAGCCTATGCCGAACCGATCCCGGCCCGCATGGCGGATATCGATCCGATCAACACCGCGTCGGTGCCGGCGTCCGGCTGGTCTATCCAGGTCGCCTCGTCGCCGAGCGAGGTCGAGGCGCGCGCCTTCCTGACCAAGACCACCAGGCAGGCAGGCGGGGTGCTTGCCGACGCATCCGGATACACCGTCACCTTCAGCAAGGGCGGCGTGACCTACTACCGTGCGCGTTTTGGCGGCTTCGAGACGAAGAACGACGCCTGGAACGCCTGCAAGTCGCTGAAGAAGAAAAAGATCGAGTGCTACGCCGTCCAGTAGCGTCGGCCTGTCTTGTCGAGGGACTCCGGAATGTACCGTGTCGAAGGAGAACTACCCGTGATCAGAGAGCAGGATGTCCTTGGCTTCGTTGATGCGCGCCGCCAGGAACGAGGTCCCGCCGAGGTCGGGGTGCAGGCGCTGCATCAGGCGGCGGTGCGCCTTTCGGATATCCGCCGTGGTGGCTCCCGCTTCAAGACCAAGGACCTTGTAGGCCTCCTCCTTAGTCATGGGGCCAGAACCTGGCGCAACACCTTGCCGGTCGCCACCATTCGCCTTCACGTCGTCGCGCCAGGCGGGAAAGCGGCCGTCAAGATACGTCTCTAGAAGCTGGCGGCTCTCCGAGTCACCAGCGAGTTCCTTGTAAAGCTCCATCAACTGCTTCAGCGACAGGCCGGAGAGCATCTTCTGCTCGTGACGCCCCGCGAGCACGATGCCTTCGAGCCCGCCCGTGTCATGGTCGAGTTCCATTTCGAGCGCCGCGGTCCTGACCGTCGAGCGCTGCCCCTTGGGTTTCGCAACGCGCCCCTTGGCGCGGCCGAAGCTGTACCAGGCGGCGGCGCCCGTCAGCAGCATGCCGCCAACCGCGGCGCGGCCCGTGACGGTGAGCAGGATGCCGGCAAGGCCCAGCACGGCCGGCCCCGCAATGCGCAAGGCCCCGGCAAGCTTCGACGCATCGACGCGCAGGAACGCCGCGACGAGGCCGATCGCCACCAGCAAGACGGCAAGGATGCCAAGCACCGCGCTCATCCCGTCTTGCCGCTCCGCATGCTCTCGATCATCAGCCGGTCCTCCGGCCGGCCCCGCGCCTCGAGAGCCTTCAGCCCGCCCGTGGCGAAGACCGCGACCGCCGACAGGAGTTTGGCCAGCGTCGCGGCGGAATTGCGGTCGAAACGGAACCAGGCCCCCTTGGACAGCCTGGCGATCTCCTTGAACGCTTTCTCGGCGACATGGTCCCTGCCCTCCTGGAAGACAAAGACAGGCACGCCGTGCAGACCGAGACTGCCTGCCTGGCCTGCGAGATCCTGCAGCTGCTCTTCCATCGCATCGCCGATATAGACCAGCGCATCGACCTTTCCGGCCGCTGTCTCTTTCAGCGCATGGCTGAGCACCTTGCCGATCTGCGTATTGCCGCCGCGGCACGAGATGCCGGACATCAGCCGCTTCAGCGCGGCCGTGTCGCTGACGAATTTCGACGCCCGGCATTCGCTCAAGCCGCGGAAATAGACGAGCTGGACGCCGAGCGAGCCGGCACTTCCAACCGCGTCGAACATCTCGGCCTGCAGCGCGCAGGCCATGTCCCAGGTCGGCTGGCGGCTCATCGTTGCGTCGAGCGCGAGGATTAGCCGTCCGCCCGCTGCGCGCGTCAGGGCGACAGCCTTCGCCTGGCGCAGGAACGCGTCGATCTCGCTGGGGGCGGATCGCTTTTGCGGCGCTTGGGTCGTTCCTCCCGTCGGAACAGGCGTTTTCTTGTCGCTCATGGGGCAGAACATGTGACGGTGCCGACCAGCTTGCAAGCCCGGCGACAAAAGGCCGGCAATCGCACGACGGTCTAAAGCAGGCCCAATTCCGTCAGTTCCTGCCTGAGTTTGACAGGCATCTCGGCGACGCCCTTGCGGCCCTTGCCGAGATCGAGAGGCGCTTCATTCTGCTTGAGGTAGCGCCAGCCCTGGAAGGCGCGGCGCGGCTGCCAGTCGGTTCTGACCACGATCGGATCGAGCATCAGATGGCAACGCGAAATGCCTTCGCCGTCGATGAAGGGCCTGACTTCGAGCAAGCGCTGGCGGCACTGAACGCTGCCCTTGATGACCCAGAAGAGCGAGCCGCCATCGACGAGTTCGCTCGCGCGGGTCGGGATCATGCGGGTCGTATGGAAATGCTCGACCGGTTCGCCCGCGCGCCGGCGCTGGTCGAGCCGCATCGCGATCCATTCTTCCAGATCCTCGACGCCGTCGCAGCCGACGCAGAGTTTTAGGAGGTTCAGGGCCATCAACGAGACTTAGCGACGAGGCGGCGGCGGTTCAATCTCCGACCGGGTTATGCACAGGTGCTTCGACCGCCTTCGGCATCGAAGATGAGCCCACCGCCACCATAAGGTCAGCGTTCGACTTCTGGAATCACGCGCAGGTGCGGGAAACGGCCCTCCGCGACGTATGCCTCCTCTTCCTGCGTGGAGGTCCGGCCCAGCACAGCATTTCGGTGTGGATGGCGGCCGAATGCGGCTATGACCTTGCGCGCCTCCAAGGGCTGTTCCGCGGCGAATTGATAGCCTGGCTTCAGGTTTGGCGGCGCCTCGGCGAGAATCTCATGTGCCAGAGAGATCGCCCGATCGAGCCGCTCCAGATGACCCGGCCCCTCGCAATGGATGAGTGGCAGATTGTAGACGGTCTTGTACCATGGCGTTTCCAGGACGGCGTAGTGGCCGTTCTCATAACCCTCGAGGCCAAGCGCGAGCGCCTTCGCGTCCTGGGCGAAAGCCCGCGGAGACTGTCGCCAGACCGAACGTGGGAACTGGTCGAGCACGACGATCAAGGCCAGGCGGCCATGCGGATCACTCGCCCAGTGGTCGAACTCACCGCGCGCGGCTCGCTCGGTCGTGTCGGTGAAACGAACTATTATCTGCGCGTCGGCTCCGCCGCGCATCCGCCACATCCAGTGTTCGCGGTGAGCCGCGGCGTCGACGTCCAGCGCCGCGCCCTCGGGAAACCAGAAGTCCAGAACGTCGTCCCACTGGCGCATCATGGATCCCCGCACGAACCGCACTCGCCTCAAGATACAAGTCTAGCATCGTCCTAGCTTCTTGGCCAAATCCAACTGCAAGGATTGCGTTTCGCCGGCCTCAACACTCCACCACATTGACCGCCAGCCCGCCGAGGCTGGTTTCCTTGTATTTCTCGCTCATGTCGAGCCCGGTCTGGCGCATTGTCTCGATCGCCGCGTCGAGAGGCACGAAATGCGTGCCGTCGCCCTTTATGGCGAGCGAGGCGGCGGTCACGGCCTTCACGGCGCCAAGCGCATTGCGCTCGATGCAGGGCACCTGCACCAGCCCGCCGACCGGATCGCAGGTCATGCCGAGATGATGCTCCAGCGCGATCTCGGCGGCGTTCTCGACCTGCTCGGGCGTGCCGCCCATGACGGCGCACAGGCCCGCCGCGGCCATCGCCGAGGCGGAACCCACCTCGCCCTGGCAGCCGACCTCCGCGCCTGAAATCGAGGCATTGGTCTTGATGATGCCGCCAATCGCCGCGGCGGTGAGCAGGAAGTCGCGGATGCTCGCCTGGTCGGCTTCGGGATGGAAATGCAGCCAGTAGCGGAGCACAGCGGGCAGCGTGCCCGCGGCGCCATTGGTCGGCGCGGTGACGACGCGGCCACCGGCGGCGTTCTCCTCGTTCACCGCCATGGCGTAGATGGATAGCCAGTCGTTAGCGAGCAGCGGGTTCGGCCGGTTGGTGCGCCAGTCCTCGTTGAGCTTGTCGTGCAGCGCCCGCGCGCGGCGGCGCACCTTCAGTCCGCCCGGCATTATGCCGTCCTGCGACAAGCCGCGCTCGATGCAGCCGAGCATCGCCTGCCAGATCGCGTCGAGCCCCTCGTCGAGCTTCTCGCCGGGCATGTGGACTTCTTCGTTGGCGCGCTTCATCTCGGCGATGGAGAGGCCGCTCGCCTTCGCCATCGCCAGCATCTCGACGGCGTTCCTGAAGGGATGGGGCACCGCCTTGCCCGGCTTCTCCGGACCCTTGGCCTTCAGCCGCTGCAGCTCCTCCTCCGACACTACGAAGCCGCCGCCGATCGAATAATAGATGCGTTTCAGCAGCAGCCTGTCGGACGAATCATAGGCGCAGAACGCCATGCCATTGGCGTGGCCGAGAAGCGGCGTCTTGCGGTCGAGCACAAGATCCTTCTCGGGGTCGAAGCGATAGTCCGGATGACCGGGCGGCGAAATTCTCCTCGCGGCCGCGATCCCGGCGATCGCGGCATCCGTCTTGTCGGGATCCACCGTCTGTGGCGTCTCGCCGGTTAGGCCGAGGATCACCGCGCGGTCGGTACCGTGGCCGATGCCCGTATAGGCGAGCGAGCCGTGCAGGCTGACGGCGATGCGGTCGACCTTGACGCCGGCCGGACGCGGCCAGTCGCCATTGGCGATCTCTTCGAGGAAACGGCTGGCGGCCGTCATCGGCCCCATCGTGTGCGAGCTCGACGGGCCGATGCCGATCTTGAACAGGTCGAATACCGAAAGGAACAATCAAAGGCTCCTGGCGCGATGGCCGCCGCTTACGAGTATGCCGCGCTTTTCCGGGCGCGCGCTTCGCATCAGCCGACTTCGGATGATCCGCGGACGACATTGCGTATATAGTGGTTCGACCTGATGCAAGAAACGGGCTGCCGTATGCTTCTCTCGACCGCCGACCTCGCCGCGCTCGCCTTCTTCCTGGCCGTCTGGGCGTCCTACTCCATGGCGACCGAAGGCCGGCCGTTCGATCGCATCTCCTTGTCGACCGCGATGAACGTCCAGCGCGAGGCATGGATGCGCACCATGGCGCGGCGCGACCTCAGGATGATCGACACCTCGATCATGCTGGGATTGCAGCAGGGCACCGCCTTCTTCGGCTCGAGCGCCCTGATCGCGGTCGGCGGCTGTTTCGCGCTTCTGGGCGCCAGCGACAGGGTGCTCAATGTGCTGTCCGAGCTGCCCCTGACGACCACGCCGTCCAGGCCGCTCTTCGAGATCAAGGTGATGGGCCTGATCCTGCTGCTCGCCTATTCCTTCTTCAAGTTCGGCTGGTCCTACCGCTTGTTCAACTACTGCTCGATCCTGATCGGCGCGGTGCCTGTGCAGAAAGACGAGCATGGCCATGCCGAGGAGACCGAAAAGGCGATCGTGCGCGCAGCGAAGATGAACATCCTCGCCGGCAAGCACTTCAACGCCGGCCTGCGCGGTATCTTCTTCTCACTCGGCTACCTTGGGTGGTTTGTAGGCCCCTTGATCCTGGCCCTCTCCACCCTGCTGCTGCTCTGCGTCCTGGTTCGGCGCCAGTTCTTCTCCGCCGCTCGCCGCGCCGTCCTGGCCGATGACGCCTGAGGTGTCGTCGGGACCCGGGAAGACGGAATCGATGCGGCCGACAAACTTGTAGGCGATCAGCCCGATCCATTCGCGGATCGCCATCGTCGTCGTCTGCAGGGAATCGGCCGGGTTGTCTCGCATCACGCCGATACCCTCCTCGCCGGAGGTGCGGTAGTCGACCGGCCACGGCAGAACCGGAAACGCCGCCTTGCGGAACAGGCCAACCGAGCGCGGCATGTGGAACGCGGAGGTCACCAGCAGCCATGTCTCGTCGGGTCCAGGCGTGACCAGTTGCCTGAGGTTCTCGACATTCTCGTAGGTATTGCGCGATTCGCGTTCCAGGATCAGCCGGCCAGCCGGCACGCCCAGCGCCCCGAAGAGCTTCGGCGCGGTGTCGGCGTCGCCCTCGCCGTCCAATACCATCGTGCCCGTTCCGCCCGACACCACGATCTTGGCATCCGGGTATCGCCGCGCCAGCACCGCCGCCTCGAGAAAGCGGTCGCCGCCGCTGTTTACGTCGTAGCCGCCGCGCGCCAGGTTGATCCCGCCTTCGAAACCGCCGCCGAGCACGATGATGCCGGCGACCTTGTCTGGCGGAGGCGGCCGCGGAAAGCGCTCCTCGAGGGGATTGAGCAGCAGCGCGCCGAGCGACGTCCATGCGGACAGGGCAAGGATCAGGAAAGACAGAACCAGGGTGAAGCCGCGCAATTTGCGCCAGCCCAGCCATCCCAGAAGGATCGACAGCGCCAGAAGGAAGATCGCCAGGTTGAGTGGCTGGATCAGGAACCAGAAAATCTTGGAGAGATAGAAAAGCAAGGAGAACTCCATCGCGTTCGCGAACCTATCAAACTCCGCCTGCCGCACAACCGGCTTCGAGCTCAATCACGCTTCAGCGGGAAGCAGTCTGGTTGATCTCGTCCGCAAGAAGCTCGCGAAAATAGGCAACGGTGCGCGTCAGTCCCTCGCGCACCGGAACTGTCGGCTCCCAGCCGAGCTTTTCGCGCGCCTTGGTTATGTCGGGCTGCCGTTGCTTCGGATCGTCGCCGGGCAGCGGCTTCCTGACGATTTCCGAGCCCGAGCCGGTGATCTCGATCACCATCTTCGCGAGTTCGAGAATGGTGAACTCGCGCGTGTTGCCGATGTTGATCGGCCCGATCACCTCGGCCGGGCTCGCCATCAGCCGCATCAGCCCGTCGAGCAGATCGTCGACATAGCAGAAGGAACGCGTCTGGCAGCCGTCGCCATAGATGGTGATCGGCTGGCCAAGCAGCGCCTGCACGATGAAGTTCGACACCACGCGCCCGTCCTGGCGGTGCATGCGCGGGCCGTAGGTGTTGAAGATGCGGGCTACCTTGATCGGCACGCCCGCCTGGCGGTGATAGTCGAAGAACAGCGTCTCGGCGGCGCGCTTGCCCTCGTCGTAACAGGCGCGCGGGCCGATCGGGTTGACGTTGCCCCAATATTCCTCGGTCTGGGGATGCGTGACCGGATCGCCATAGACCTCGCTGGTCGATGCCTGCAGGATCTTGCATTTCAGACGCTTGGCCAGCCCCAGCATGTTGATCGCGCCGTGGACCGAAGTCTTCAGCGTCTGGATCGGGTCGTGCTGGTAATGGATGGGCGAGGCCGGGCAGGCCAGATTGTAGATCTCGTCGACCTCGACATAGAGCGGGAAGCAGACGTCGTGGCGCAGGAACTCGAAGCGCGGATTGCCGTGCAGATGATCGATGTTGCGCTTGGTCGACGAAAACAGATTGTCGACGCAGATGACCTCGTGACCCTGTTCGAGCAGCCGGTCGATGAGGTGCGAGCCGAGAAATCCGGCCCCGCCCGTCACCAGGATGCGTTTGCGGCTGTCGGAAATGGGCGGCAAAGAAGTCTCCCCCTGAACAGCCCGCACCTCTACAGCGCCGACCACGCTTTTACAAACCGGCGCGCCTGAACCGCGAGGCTACCACCACTTTTCCGGCTCGAAGCGGCCCGCGGCCTGCTCGATGACGTGGCCGGCCTGGAACAGCGTCTCCTCTTCGAACGGCTTGCCGATGAGCTGCAGCGCGAGCGGCAGGCCGTGCCGGTCCAGCCCGGCAGGCACCGCTATGCCCGGCAGGCCGGCCATGTTCACGGTCACCGTGAAGATGTCGTTGAGATACATCTTGACCGGGTCGGCGGCCATGTCCTGGTCGGCGACGCCGAAGGCGGCCGACGGCGTCGCCGGTGTCAGGATAACGTCGACGCCGGCGTCGAAAGCGATCTCGAAATCACGCTTGATCATCGTGCGCACCTTCTGCGCCTGCAGGTAGTAGGCGTCGTAGTAGCCGGCCGACAGCACGTAGGTGCCGATCATGATGCGGCGCTTGACCTCGCGTCCGAAGCCGGCGGCGCGGCTCTGCTCGTACATGTCGACGATGTCCTTGCCCGGCACCCGCAACCCGTAGCGGACGCCGTCATAGCGCGCGAGGTTGGACGAGGCTTCCGCCGGCGCCACGATGTAGTAGGCCGGCAGCGCGTATTTGGTGTGCGGCAGCGAGATGTCCACGATTTCCGCGCCCGCATCCTTCAGCCAGGCGATGCCCTTCTGCCAGAGCGCCTCGATGTCGTCAGGCATACCGTCGACACGGTATTCCCTGGGGATGCCGACCTTCATGCCCTTCACCGAACGGCCGAGCGCGGCCTCGTAGTCCGGCACCGGGCGGTCGACCGAGGTCGTGTCCTTGGCGTCGACGGAGGCCATCGACTTCAGCATGATCGCTGCGTCGCGCACGTCGCGCGCGATCGGGCCGGCCTGGTCGAGCGACGAGGCGAAGGCGACGATGCCCCAGCGCGAGCAGCGGCCATAGGTCGGCTTGATGCCGACCGTGCCGGTGAAGGCCGCCGGCTGGCGGATCGAGCCGCCGGTGTCGGTCGCGGTCGCGCCGGCGCACAGGAACGCCGAGACCGCCGAGGCCGAGCCGCCCGACGAGCCGCCAGGCACCAACTGCATGTTGTCGTAGCTCTTCGTCTGCCTGGCCCCGCCGGCCGAGACGAAACCGCCGTCTCCGTCATGCGTCGTCGGCATGACGGAAGTCTCGACGCGCGAGCGCCGCCAAGGGTTGACCACCGGGCCGTAATAGGAGGTCTCGTTGGACGAGCCCATGGCGAACTCGTCCATGTTGAGTTTTCCGAGCATCACCGCGCCGTCGGCCCACAGGTTGGCCGTCACAGTCGACTCGTAGCGCGGCTTGAAACCGTCGAGCACATGGCTCGCCGCCTGCGTATGCACGCCCTCTGTGGCGAAGAGATCCTTGATGCCCAGCGGAATGCCTTCCAGCGCCCCCCCCTCGCCCTTCGCCAGCTTCGCGTCGGATGCCCTAGCCATGTCGCGCGCTTTCTCGGGCGTCACGGCGATGTAGGCGTTAAGCAGAGGATTGGCGCGCTCGATCGCGGCGAGATAGGCGTCGGCGATCTCGGCCGCCTTGATCTCCTTGGCGCGCAGCTTGTTGCGCGCCTCGGCAATCGTCAGTTTCGTCAGGTCGCTCATGGAACAATCTTCTTTTCGTAAAAGCGCGAAAAACCGGAATCGGGATAATCCAGCACCGCGCCGCAGACCGTGAAGCCGCCGCGCTCATAGACACGGTAGGCCGCCTCGAAACCCGGAGCCTCGCCGGTCTCGAGCACCAGCCGCGAAATCCCCTTCTCGCGCGCAAGCTGCTCGAGCCGCTGCAGGAGTAACGAGCCGACCCGTTGTCCGCGCACCTCCGGCAGCGTGAACATGCGCTTCACTTCGCCCAGGCCTCCGCCATGGTCCTTCAGCGACGCCATGCCGACATGGCGTCCGGTTTCGTCGCGCGCAACGAAGGTGGTCAGCGACGGGTCGGCCATCTGCTCGACAGTGAGCTGGAACTGGAACTCGCGCGGGGTGAGCGGGAGCATCGTCGCGTTGAGGTCGGCGACCATGGCGCGCACATCGTCCTGCAGCGGCGTCTCGGCCGCGATCGAGATCGCCATGGCGGCTACTCCACCACCTTCGGCACGAGGAAGAAGTTCTCATCGGTAGCCGGCGCATTGGCGACGATGTCGGCGGCCTTGTTGCCGTCGGTGACGATGTCCTGCCGCTTCTTCATCTCCATCGGAATGACCGAGGTCATCGGCTCAACGCCGGAAACGTCGACCTCGTTCAACTGCTCGACGAAGCCCAGGATGGTGTTGAGCTCGCCGGTCATGCGCTCGGCGTCCTCCTCGCTGACCGCAATGCGGGCGAGATGCGCGACGCGCTTCACTGTGGCGATATCGACGGACATGGGAACACTCGATCGACTGGGGAAATTCGCTCCCGGCTATAACGAGACGGGTGCCGCAGTGCAATATCACCCCCAATCGGCCTTTCAGGATGCGCTTCCCCTACGGCTGCGCACCGGCAGACCCGCCCTCGCCTCGTCAGCCATAGCCGAAGGTTGTCATCATGCCGGCGGCCATGTGGTAGAGGTGATGGCAGTGGAATGCCCACTGCCCCGGATTGTCGGCGTCGACGGCGACCGTCACCGAGCGCCGGGGCGGGACAAGCACGGTATCGCGCACGGCGCCGGCAAACCGCTGGCCGTCGATCGCCACGATCTGGAAGTGGTGGCCATGCAGATGCATCGGGTGCGCCATCATGCTTCTGTTGACGAGTTCGACCTCGACCCTATCGCCTTGGCTGACGACAATGGGCCGGTCCAGGGCCAGACTCCATTTGTACGCGGCCATGTCGCCGTCGAGCGCAAGCTGGTAGGCCTCGTTCGCCGGCAGCGGCGCGAGGGGACGGGCCGCGCTCAGCCGGGCTTCGAGCGACAGATCGAGCACCGGTCCGCTTTCCTCGCCTTCCACGGCGATCCTCGTGACGCTGGCGCCGGCGGGCCGGAGGATGATCCCGGTGCGCTGCGGCTCGCCCTCGCGCAGCGCCAGGATCGGAAATGCGCGGGCCTCGTCGGGCAGCCGCAGCCGGACATCGATCCGCTGCCCCATGGTCATGGGGAAGCGACTTGCCCTCACGGGAACGACATCGCGGCCGTCGACGGCGATCAACTCGCCTTCGAGCCCGCCGAGGTCGATGGTGAATGCCGTGGCGGTCGCCCCGTTGATGATGCGCAGCCGCACCCGCCCGCCGCGCTCAACCTCGACGACCTCGGGATCGTCCAGCGTGCGGTCGTTGGCGAGATAGGCGTCGTATTCGATGTCGTTGAGGTCCATCGCCATCGGGCCGTCATGCGAGGCCGGCATGCTCATGGCGCCATGCGCGCTGTGATCCATCCCGGCCATCGGATCCGTCTTGGCGCCGGTGAGGGACGCCAGCAGTTCCTCGGGCGTCTTGAACGAGAAATCGTGCAGCAGAACGACCACCTCTTGCTCGTCGGCCGGCCGCGCCGGACCGACGATCAGCGGAGCTGCAAGCAGCGCCTGTTCCTGTAGCGTGTGCGCGTGCATCCAGTGCGTGCCGGCCTCCCCGACCGGGAAGTCGTAGCTCCGCTCTTCCCTGCCCGCGATCGGCGGCGCCGGCTGATCGGGCACGCCGTCGCTAGGCCAGGGCGGCGTCAGCCCGTGCCAGTGGATGAGGGTGGCCTCGCCCGTTTCGTTGGCGAGCAGGACGTTGAAGGCCTCGCCTTCGGTGAAGCTTGGGCCCGGCTTTCCGTCCGGTCCCGTCAGGCCAAACACCGACGCGGCCCGACCGTTCACCTCGATGGCGCGGCGCGTGATGGCGAGGCGCTTGGCGGCCCCGCCGGCGAGGGCGCGGCCAACAGGTCCGCGCGGCAGGGACAGCGCGGCGGTTCCGGCCATGATGCCGGCAAGCAAGTGACGACGGTTCATTCTCTTTTTCCTTCCTGAATATGATGCGTCTTGCGGCGTCTCCGCCGCGATCCGTCAGTCGCCCCGCGCGGCGATAGCGTTATGCACCACCGCCACGATCGCGCCGGTGACGATCCCGAAGACAAAGCTGTAGAAGACGCCTTCGATCCAGGCGCGCGGCGACGTCACCGGAGCGAGCGTGAACAGCCCGATCCAGGCGTGCGTCGCCGGGAGGCCCGGCAGCAGCAGCTCGACGAGGGCGCACAGCACGAAAAGGACGACCAGCGCGACACCGATTGCAACCGAAAGCCCGAGGACGGAAAGAGGCCGTGCATTGGCTAGGTCGGTCATGGCGAGACTCCCTTGTTCGGTGTTTCGGACATCATGTCCTTCTGCATCTGCTGCATCATCTGCATGTGCATCGCCTGCATCATCTGCATCATTTGCATCATGTGCATCATCCGCATCGTCTGCATTTGCGGTGAGCCGTCCGGCGGCGTCATGTTGCCCATCATGCCGCTCATCATGTCGCGGCAGTCCATGGGGGCTGTCTGCGGGGTCGCCTGCGTTTCGGCCGGCATCTTCGCTTCGGGCGCGGAGGTGCCTTGTGGATGGTGGGGATCGGCCTGGGCGAAGGCGTTTGCCGTCAGGCCAAGAACGATGGCCGCGGCAAGCGGTAGCATGTTGCGCATTTGGGAATCTCCCTTTGTCGACTGTCTGACTTGGAGCCGCCATTGCCTCGGCGCTTGCGCGCCGGGACGAAGAATGGTGGCTCGACCGGCGCACGTGGCGCCAAGGTCAGGCGTGGACGCGGGGAGGATGTCGGTTGACGAGCGGGGCGAGGCCGCTGAGCATAGGGCGGGGTATCAATCCCCAGGCATCGCCCGGGCGGGCCGGAACGCCGGCGGTCTCCAAGGCGAGAACGGCGCAAGCGCCGCAGCATGCCTGGGCGGCGGAGCAGTCATCGGCATTGCGCTCCGTGCACGCCGCGTCGGCGCAGGCAGAATCGGCTTCGACCATCTGGTGAACGGCGGGCTCGTTATACCCGCCGAAAGGCGCGGCTTCCGACAGGGCGACGACGCCAAGCGCCATGACCATGCCAAGAACCAGCACGGCGCAGACTGCCCGAATCTGTCCGATCGCACGAACCATGAAAGAACGATAACCCAAAATCCTGTCGATTTGTTGATCAAGGTCAAAGGGGCGTCGCTTCGCCTCGCCCGCTACACTCCCACCGCCTTCCCAACCTCCGGCGCCAGCACCTTCGTGCCCGACCCCTCCATCCCCGCGACGAACTTGTCCGGCGTCTGGTCGAGCAGGCCGAAGGTCCTGTAGTGGCAGGGAATAACCGTCTGGAACTTGAAGAAGCGCCGGCAGGCGAGCGCGGCCACGGCCCCGCCCATGGTGAAGCGGTCGCCGATCGGCACCAGGCCGATCTCCGGCCCGTGCAGCTCGTTGATCAGCGCCATGTCGGAGAAGATGTCGGTATCGCCCATATGATAGAGCGTCTTGTCCTCGGGGAAATGCAGCACCAGTCCGAGCGGGTTGCCGAGGTAAACGTTCGAGCCGTCGCCGACATTGAACGACGAGGAATGCAGCGCCTGCACGAAGGTCGTGGTGAAGCCGCCGCAATCGACGGTTCCGCCCGTGTTGCCCGGATTGATCTTTTCGCCCGAAACACCCTGGCCGACGAGATACATGCAGATCTCGAAGTTGGCGACGAGCTGCGCTCCCGTCTTCTTCACGATGTCGGCGGTGTCGCCGAGATGGTCGTTGTGGCCGTGGGTCAGCAGCACATGGGTGACGCCCTCGGCCGGCCCTTCCCAGCCCCTATTCCATAGCGGATTGCCGGAAAGGAACGGATCGATCAGGATCGTCGCGCCACCCGCCTCGACGCGGAAGGCCGATTGCCCGTACCAGGTCAGCTTCATCGAACATCTCCTCGGTATTTCAATTGCTGGAGCAACCTGCATTAAGAAGGTAGAACGGCCCGAACTCCGCGCTAAGGAACATCCGTTGGCCGTCATCGCCGTCACCGATCTACCCGCCACTCTTGACGGCGGCAAGACGCTCGCCGGGCTCGACCTCGGCGAAAAGACGATCGGCGTTGCCGTGTCCGACCGGAGCCTGTCCTTCGCTCATCCGCGCCCGGTCATCCTACGCAAGAAATTCTCCCTCGACGCCGCCGCGCTGCTCGCCCTCCTGGCGAAGGACAATGTCGGCGCGGTGGCCATGGGCCTGCCGATCAACATGGACGGCTCGGAAGGGCCGAGGGCTCAGGCCTCACGCGCCTTCGTGCGCAACATGGCCAGGATGACCGACCTGCCCTTCGTCTTCTGGGACGAAAGGCTCTCGACCGTTGCCGTGGAGCGCACTCTGATCGAAATGGACTTTTCCAGAAAGAAACGCGCCGGCAAGATCGATTCGGCGGCCGCCGCCTTCATCCTGCAGGGCGTGCTCGACCGGCTTCACGCGCTCGGCGAAGGTTCCGCTCCGAAATAGCGCTGGCGCTTGGTCCTGAACCAGTCGGCGATCGCCTGCCTGCGCCGGAAGGCCCAGATGGCGAGGATGAGCAGAGTGTCGAGGACGCAAGCCTTGGCCACCAGCGGCGGGATCGTCGCCGGCTCGACGCCGAGCGCCTGGCCGTAGAGCTGGAACAGCAAATCGTGCACCTGGCGCGTCAGCATGACGTAGCCGAAGTTCATGTCGTTGAGCGACAGAAAATACCAGCCCCAGAAAATGCCCATCGGCAGCGCCCAGGCGGCGAATACCCAACGCATCAGCATGGATCTCCGCAGAGGCGGCCGGATTCCCGCAGGACGGCCGCGCTGAAACCCGCAAAGGTGGTTGAAAGAGGCCGCATGAGAATCCCTTGGGTCGCCCTCGGACAGTGGTCCGGGCAAAAATGCGATGCAACGTAAACCATTTGTTAAGGTTAACGGACGCGGCCTGTGGATGGCCAGCCCTTTCTCGTTGACCGCTGCGGAGACGATTCCGCGTTCAGTTCGTCGTGGGATAGAGCGTGTCGATGATCAGTCGCGCGTCATGGCGCGCGTCGAGCATGCCGTAGGTCGTGCGCCACTGGCCGGCGAGCCTCGTCTCGATGAAGGCGTCGGCGATTCGCCCCGCCCCCATGCGCTTCAATTCCGCAGCCGCCGCCGACAGCGCCAGTTGCTCGGTCAGGATGCGGGCCGAACCCTCGTCGGTGGATGCGACTTGCATGGCCGCGCGCAGCACGGCGACCGTGCCCGGTCCGCCGGCGCCGAGGTCGTGCTCGATGCCGGCCAGCACCTCGTCGAACAAGCCAGGCGCGCGGCCCAGCACGCGCAGAACGTCGAGCGCCATCACGTTGCCCGAACCCTCCCAGATCGCGTTGACGGGCACCTCGCGGTAGTAGCGCGCTAGCGGCATCTCTTCGACATAGCCGTTGCCGCCGAGGCACTCCATCGCCTCGTAGAGCAGCGCGGGCGCGATCTTGCAGACCCAGTATTTCACCACAGGCGTCATCGCGCGGGCAAACGACGCCTCCGTCCGGTTGCTCGCCGCCTCGTCGAAGGAGCGCGCCAGCCGGAAGGACAGCGCGGAGGCGCCGGCCACGTCGAGCGCCATGTCGGCCAGAACGCGCTGCATCAGCGGCTGGTCGACGAGCTTCTGGCCCTGGACCTGGCGGTGCCGCGTGTGGTGGATGGCCTCGGCAAGGCCCGCCCGCATCAGGCCGGACGAGGCTACGGCGCAATCGAGCCTGGTCAGCGTGACCATGTCCATGATCGTCTTGATGCCGGCGCCGGGCTCGCCCACCATCTGCCCGATCGCGTTGACGAACTCCACTTCCGAAGAGGCGTTGGAGCGGTTGCCGAGCTTGTCCTTCAGCCGCTGGAAATGGAACCCGTTGCCGGTGCCGTCGCCCAGGATGCGCGGGACGAGGAAGCAGGAGAGCCCCTCGCCCGCCTGCGCCAGCACGAGGAAAGCGTCCGACATCGGCGCCGACATGAACCATTTATGGCCGGTGATGCGGTAAAAGCCGTTGCCGGCGCGCTCGGCCTTGGTCGTGTTGGCGCGCACATCGGTGCCGCCCTGTTTCTCCGTCATGCCCATGCCGAGCGTCAGCCCGGTCTTTTCGACCGGCGGCTTGGTGCTTTGGTCGTATTTGCGCGTGGTGATGCGCGGCGCCCATTCGCGAAACAGTTGCGGGGTGGCCATCAGCGCCGCCAGCGAGGCGCTGGTCATGGTGATCGGGCAGAGATGCCCGGCCTCGAGCTGCGACGTGAGATAGAAGCGCGCCGCGCGCACCTGATGACGCCGGCCGGTTTCGGCGGCTCCGTTTTCCCAGATCGAGGAGTGCAGCCCGCTCGCCATCGAGCGGCGCATCAGCGCATGGTAGGCCGGGTGGAAGTCGACCGTGTCGATCCGCCTGCCCTGCCGGTCGTGGGTTCTCAGCACCGGCGTCTCGACATTCGCGAGCCGAGCGGTCTCCTGCGCTTCGGGCGTCAGCACGAAACGTCCGAGATTGTCGAGGTCCTTGCGCACCGGCGCCGAAAAATCCTCGGCGATCTGGATCAGCAGCGGGTCGCCTCGCCAGGCGTTGCCGCCTGCGATCGGCGGTGGCTGGTTTGTTACCTCGTCCGTCACGCGCTGTTCCTGACTGCCGCCAGCCGACCGAATCCGGGCTGACATCGGGGCTTTATATAGCCGAAGCTGTCGTTAACGCGACGAAAATACCGGGGAGAATACAGCCAATCCAAAGCCGCTTGGCTTGCGGGGAAAGGACCCGCACCCTATAGCAGCGCCTTGACATGACCGAAGCGCCCTCTCCGCCGCTCTACCCGCATCGCCATCTGCTTGGCATCCGCGACCTGTCTCCCGCCGATATCGAAATGCTGCTCGACCGCGCCGACGCGGCAGTTTCGATCTCGCGCCAGCCGCAAAAAAAGACCTCGACGCTGCGCGGCCGCACCCAGATCAACCTCTTCTACGAAGCGTCCACCCGCACCCAGTCGTCCTTCGAACTCGCCGGCAAAAGGCTCGGCGCCGACGTGATGAACATGGCGGTGGCGAGTTCGTCCGTGAAGAAGGGCGAGACGCTGATCGACACGGCGATGACGCTGAACGCCATGCGGCCGGACATCCTCATCATCCGCCACCAGTCGGCCGGCGCCGCCGCCCTGCTCGCGCAGAAGGTCGGCTGCTCAGTGGTCAACGCCGGCGACGGCGCGCACGAGCATCCGACGCAGGCGCTGCTTGATGCGCTAACCATCCGCCGCGCCAAGGGCCCGCTGTCGAAGCTCATCGTCGCTATCTGCGGCGACGTGCTGCATTCGCGCGTCGCTCGCTCCAACATCATGCTGCTCAATGCGCTGGGCGCGCAGGTGCGCGTCGTAGCGCCTTCGACACTGTTGCCATCAGGCATCGAGAGGATGGGCGTCATCGTTTCCCGCACCATGGCGGAAGGACTGAAGGACGCCGACGTGGTGATGATGCTGCGCCTGCAGCGCGAGCGCATGGCCGGTGCCTTCGTGCCCTCGGTGCGCGAATATTTCCGCTATTTCGGCCTCGACGCCGAGAAGCTTAAGGCGGCCAAGGACGACGCGCTGGTCATGCATCCCGGGCCCATGAACCGCGGCGTCGAGATCGCCTCCGAGATCGCCGACGGACCGCAGAGCGTCATCCAGGAACAGGTGGAGATGGGCGTCGCCGTGCGCATGGCGGTGATGGAAGCGCTGCTCGATCCGCGCCGCAATGCCGGCGGAGGCGCGCAATGAGCGTCACCGTCTTCAGCCACGCCCGCGTCGTTGATCCGTCTCGCGGCATCGACGAGACAGGCGCCGTCATCGTCGACGGCAGGAAGATTGTCGCGGCCGGCGCATCCGCACTGAACCAGGGCACGCCGGAAGGCGCCACGGTCGTCGACTGCCGGGGCAAGGTCATCATCCCCGGACTAATCGATTCCAGGGTCTTCATCGGCGAGCCGGGCGCGGAGCACCGCGAGACCATTCATTCGGCGAGCCAGGCCGCTGCTGCAGGCGGCGTCACCTCCATCGTGATGATGCCCGACACCGATCCGATCATCGACGACATAGCGCTGGTCGAGCACGTCTTGCGCGCCGCGCGCGACACGGCGTCGGTCCACGTCTATCCCGCGGCCGCCATCAGCAAGAAACTCGAAGGCCGCGAGATGACCGAGTTCGGCCTGCTGCGCGAAGCCGGCGCGGTCGGCTTCACCGACGGCAGGCACACCATCGCCAGTTCCTCGCTGATGCGCCGCGCGCTGACCTATGCGCGCGATTTCGGCGCGGTGATCGCGCACGAGACTCAGGATGCCGACCTGTCGGCGGGCGGCGTGATGAACGAAGGGCTCTATGCGAGCTGGCTGGGGCTTCCGGGCATTCCGCGCGAGGCGGAGGCGATCCCGCTCGAGCGCGACCTGATGCTCGCAAGGCTGACCGGCGCCAACTACCATGCGGCGAAGATCTCGACCGCCATGGCGGCCGCCGCGATTGCACGCGCCAAGTCCGACGGCGCGAACGTCACCGCGGGCGTCTCGATCAACAGCCTCTCGCTCAACGAGAACGACGTCGGCGAATACCGCACCTTCTTTCGCCTGTCGCCGCCGCTGCGCGCCGAGGACGACCGGCTCGCCATGATCGAGGCCCTCAAGGACGGCACGATCGACGTCATCGTCTCCTCGCACGACCCGCAGGACGTCGACACCAAGCGGCTGCCTTTCGCCGACGCGGCGGAGGGTGCGATCGGGCTGGAGACGCTGCTCGGCGCCGCGCTCCGGCTCTACCACAATGGCGACGTACCGCTGCTGCGCCTTGCCGAAGTGCTCTCCACCGCTCCCGCAAAACTGTTCGGCCTGCCTGGCGGAACGTTGAAGCCGGGCGCGCCCGCCGACCTCGTCCTCGTCGACCTCGACGAACCCTGGGTCGTGCGCGAGGCCGACATCCGTTCGCGCTCGAAAAACACCTGCTTCGAGGGCGCGCGGCTGCAGGGCCGGGTCTTGCAAACGCTGGTCGCGGGCCGCACAGTCTTTTCCGCATAGCTCGTCGGGAAACTATGACCTACGCCACCATCCTCGCCCTCGCCTTCGGCTATCTCCTTGGCTCGATCCCCTTTGGCCTGCTCCTGACTCGCGCGGCGGGCTTGGGCGACGTGCGCAGCATCGGCTCGGGCAATATCGGCGCGACCAACGTCCTGCGCACCGGCAACAAGAGTCTCGCCGCGGCGACGCTTCTCCTCGACATGCTGAAGGGCACGGCGGCGGTGCTGATCGCCGGCGTCTACGGCGCCGAACCCGCCATCGCCGCCGGCCTCGGCGCCTTCCTCGGCCACCTCTTCCCGGTCTGGCTCGGCTTCAAGGGCGGCAAGGGCGTCGCCACCTATATCGGCGTGCTAGCCGGGCTGATGTGGCAGGCGGCGCTGCTGTTCTGCGCGGTCTGGGTCGTCGTCGCCTTCGCGCTGCGCTACTCGTCGTTGTCGGCGCTGACGGCCTGCGTCGTCACGCCGCTCGCTCTCTGGTTCATGGGTCGCATCGACCTCGCCATCCTCTTCGCCGGCTTGAGCGTCATCGTCTTCATAAAACACCGCGCCAACATCGCGCGGCTCATCGCCGGCACCGAAGGCAGGATCGGGGCCAAGGGTTGAACAGGCCGGATGGAGCCCCTCGCCTCAGCGACCGGCAGCGGCTATCCTGGCTGCGCCTCATCCGGACACCCAATGTCGGCCCCGCGAGCTTTCGCGACCTCATCAACCGCTTCGGCTCCGCCGAGGCTGCGCTGGAAATCCTGCCGGAACTGGCGATGGCCGGCGGCGCGGGGCGAGCCGTGCGCATCCCCTCGATCGCCGAAGCCGAGGCGGAACTCGAGACCGCCGCGAAACATGGCGCGCGTTTCATCGGCATCGGCGAGCCCGACTATCCGCCGCTCCTGAAGCGCATGGACCACCCGCCGCCGCTGCTGGCGGTGAAGGGTACGCCTGCCGTGTTCTCGCTGCCGCCGGTCGCCATCGTCGGTGCGCGCAATGCCTCGCTTGCCGGCATCAAGATGGCGCGCATGCTCGCCGCCGAGCTTGGCCGGCATGGCTATGGCGTCGTCTCCGGCCTGGCGCGCGGCATCGACACCGCGGCACACGAGGGCAGCCTGGCCACGGGAACCGTGGCGGTGCTCGCCGGCGGGCTCGACCAGCCATATCCGCCCGAGAACATCGACCTGCTCGGCGAGATCACGACGCGCGGCGGCGCGGCGGTCTCGGAGATGCCGTTCGGCTGGGAGCCGCGCGCACAGGATTTTCCGCGCCGCAACCGCATCATCGCCGGCCTCTCCTTCGGGCTGGTGGTGGTCGAGGCGGCGAAACGCTCCGGTTCGCTGATCAGCGCGAGGCTTGCCGGCGAGATGGGCAGGCTGGTCTTCGCGGTGCCGGGCTCGCCGCTCGACCCGCGCGCGGCCGGCGCCAACGGCCTGCTCAAGGAAGGCGCGATATTGGTGACGGAGGCGGCCGACATCATGGAAGCCATCGCGCCGCTGACGGGTTCCGCGATCCAGCTTCCGCCAAAACTCGACGAACCACCGGATTTCGGCGCCACGCCTCCGCCGCAGGACACCGACCGCGAACGCGTCATCGAGGCACTCGGACCGACGCCTGTTGGCATCGACGAACTGATCCGCCACACCGGGCTTCACCCGGCTCAGGTGTTCATGATCCTTCTGGAGCTCGACCTCGCCGGCCGGCTCGAACGCCACTCAGGCGGAGCTGTTTCGCTTCTGCTCGGGGCTCCGTGACGGCCGCTCGCCGCGGACGATGTCGCTCGCTTCCAGATAGGCCATCTCGATCAGGTAGGCGAGCATGTCGCAGCGCTCGGCTTCGGCCATGTTGCGCAGTTGTCCGAGCATCGACTGTATGTAGTCGAGCGCATCGTGCCTTTTCCTGCCTGGCTGCGCATGCATCGAGCAAGACTCCATTGCCGGCCCGGCGCGATTTCAAATGCGCCAAGCCATCGTTCAGTCTCTGGATTATTTTGCGGTTATTCGCGGCAGTTCCTTACGGATGTTATCCCTACCATATTTACTATAGGTTGCAAGGAATTCTTACCTACCGTCAAAGTTGCATAGGGTCGCACCAACCGCGATTTTCGGCCTGCGGGCTTGACCGGACCGAAAAGCGCAGCCATGTGACGGACGATTCCAAAACTTCATGGCGCGTCGTTCTCCCATTCCGCGCCGCAGGGAAACCTAACCGCTCATGGACGTTGTCGTCGTCGAATCGCCTGCGAAGGCGAAAACGATCAACAAATATCTCGGCCGGAACTACAAGGTCCTGGCCTCCTACGGCCATGTCCGCGACCTTCCGGCGAAAGACGGCTCGGTGCGTCCCGACGACGATTTTTCGATGTCGTGGGAGGTCGACGGCCCCTCTTCCAAGCGTCTCACCGAAATCGCGAACGCGGTCAAGGATGCGGACGGTCTGATCCTCGCCACCGACCCCGACCGCGAGGGCGAAGCCATCTCCTGGCACGTGCTCGAAGTGCTGAAGAACAAGCGCGTGATGAAGGACAAGCCGGTCAGCCGCGTCGTCTTCAACGCGATTACAAAACAGTCAGTGCTCGACGCGATGGCCCATCCGCGCCAGATCGATGCACCGTTGGTCGACGCCTATCTGGCCCGCCGCGCGCTCGACTATCTTGTCGGCTTCACCCTGTCGCCGGTGCTGTGGCGCAAGCTGCCGGGCTCGCGCTCGGCCGGCCGCGTCCAGTCGGTGGCGCTTCGGCTTGTCTCCGACCGCGAGGTCGAGATCGAGAAATTCATCCGCGAGGACTACTGGCAGATCGCCGCCATCCTCGGCACGCCGCGCGCCGACAGCTTCGAGGCGCGGCTGACCGGCTTCGAAGGCAAGCGGCTGCAGAAGCTCGACGTGTCATCGCAGGCCCAGGCTGACGACATCCGCGCCATGCTCGAAGGCGCGTCGTTCAGCGCGCTGTCCGTCGAAGCCAAGCCGACCAGGCGCAACCCCGGTCCGCCCTTCACCACCTCGACGCTGCAGCAGGCGGCGTCGTCGCGGCTCGGCTTTTCGGCGACGCGCACCATGCAGATCGCGCAGCGCCTCTATGAGGGTCTCGACATCGGCGGCGAGACCGCCGGCCTCATCACTTACATGCGAACCGACGGCGTGCAGATGGCCCCGGAAGCGATCGACGCCGCGCGCGCCGCGATCACCAAGGAGTTCGGCGAAAAATACCTGCCGGAGAAGCCGCGATACTATTCGACCAAGGCCAAGAATGCGCAGGAAGCCCACGAGGCGATCCGCCCGACCGACTTCTTCCGCACGCCGGGTTCGGTGCGCCAATATCTCGATGCCGACCAGTTCCGCCTCTACGAGATGATCTGGAGGCGCGCCATCGCCAGCCAGATGCAGCCGGCGGAGATCGAGCGCACCACCGCCGAGATCGAGGCGGTGAACGGCAGCCGCGCCGCGACGCTGCGCGCAGTCGGCTCGGTCGTCCGCTTCGACGGCTTCATCGCCGCCTACACGGACCAGAAGGAAGACGACGCCGAGGACGAGGAGGACCGCCGCCTGCCCGAAATCCGCGCCGGCGAGACGCTAAAGCGCGAGAAGATCGACGTCTCGAAGCACACGACCGAGCCGCCGCCGCGCTACACCGAGGCGACGCTGATCAAGAAGATGGAAGAACTCGGCATCGGCCGTCCGTCGACCTACACGGCGATCCTGAAGACGCTCGAGGACCGCGAATACGTAGCCATCGACAAGCGCCGTCTGATCCCCCAGGCCAAGGGCCGGCTGCTGTCGGCATTCCTCGAAAGCTTCTTCGCGAAGTATGTCGAATACGACTTCACCGCCTCGCTGGAGGAGAAGCTCGACGAGATTTCCGACGGCAAGCTCGAATACAAGGTCGTGCTGCGCGATTTCTGGCGCGACTTCTCGGCGTCCGTCGACGACATCAAGGACCTGCGCATCTCCCAGGTGCTCGACGCGCTGAACGAGGACCTTGCGCCGCTGCTCTTCCCGGCGCGCGCCGACGGCAGCGACCCCCGCATCTGTCCGAAATGCGGCACCGGAAACCTGTCGCTCCGGCTCGGGAAAAGCGGCGGCTTCATCGGCTGCTCGAACTATCCGGAGTGCAGCTACACGCGCCAGTTCGGTGCCGAGAACGCCGAAAACGGCGGCGAGTCCGAAGGGCCGAAGGTGCTCGGCAAGGACCCCTACACATCGGAGGAGATCACGCTGCGCTCCGGCCGCTTCGGACCCTATGTCCAGCGCGGCGACGGCAAGGAAGCCAAGCGCTCCAGCCTGCCGAAGGGGTGGACGCCCGACAGCATCGATCACGAGAAGGCGCTGGCGCTGCTGGCGTTGCCGCGCGATGTCGGCCAGCATCCCGAAAGCGGCAAGATGATCTCCGCCGGCCTCGGCCGCTACGGGCCGTTCGTGCTGCATGACGGCACTTACGCCAATCTCGAAAGCATCGAGGATGTGTTCTCGATCGGGCTCAACCGCGCCGTGTCGGTTATCGCCGAGAAGGTCTCCAAGGGGCGCGGCGGGCGCAACGGTGGAACCCCGGCAGCGCTGAAGGAGTTGGGCGAGCATCCCGACGGCGGCAAGATCACCGTCCGCGACGGCAAGTACGGACCCTACGTGAACCACGAGAAGATCAACGCCACGCTACCCAAGGGCAGAGACCCGATGTCGGTGACGCTCGAAGATGCGCTTGCGCTCATCGCCGAGAAAGCCGCCAAGGGCGGCGGCGGCAAGAAATCGTTCCGCAGGGCTTCCTCGACCGCGAAGCCAGCAGCGAAGAAGACGGCGGCGAAAAAGCCGGCGGCGAAGAAGGTCGCCGCCAAGAAAAAGGCCTGAGGATTGGCACGCAGGATTCCCGGCACAGGAAAACCAGCCGGCAAAGCCCCGGCGGCCCAGGGTAAAGTGCGCGGCGACTTCCGTCCGACCCGGGAAGACATCCTCAAATACATCCACGAGAACCCCGACCGCTCGGGCAAGCGCGAGATCGCCAAGGCTTTTTCGCTGAAGGGCGAGGATCGCGTCTGGCTGAAGGACATGCTGCGCGACCTGCAGGACGAGGGCCTGCTCAACCAGGAACGCAAGCGTCTTTCGCGTGCCGGCAGCCTGCCCCATGTCAGCGTGCTCGAAATCTATTCCCGCGACGCCGATGGCGGGCTGCTTGCCCGGCCGAGCGAATGGAACGACCGTTTCGGCGAGCCGCCGATCGTCTCGCTAAAACCGTCGCGCAGCGGCCCCGCGCCGGGCATAGGCGACCGCGTGCTGGCAAAGACCTTCCCGTCTGACGAGGGAGAAGGCCCGGCCTACACCGGCCGTGTCATGAAGCTGTTCGAGAAGCGCGCCGAGGCCGTGCTCGGCGTGCTCAGGCAGGCCGATGACGGCTCCTTCCGCATCGAGCCGGTTGAGCGCCGCCAGTCGGAGATGACGGTTTCGCGCGACGATCTCAACGGAGCCGAGAAGGGCGATCTCGTCGAGGTCGAGCAGGTTTCGTCCGCCCGTTACGGCCTGCCGCGCGCACGTGTGATTCAGGTGCTCGGCTCGCTGACCTCGGAGAAGGCGGTCTCGATGATCGCCATTCACGCGCACGAGATTCCGCACATCTTCCCCGCCGACGTGCTGGCCGAAGCCGAGGCGGCGAAACACGCGGACATGGCCGGCCGCGAAGACTTCCGCGCCCTCCCCCTCATCACCATCGATCCGGCCGACGCCAAGGACCACGACGATGCGGTGTTCGCCGAACCAGACACGGATGAGAAGAATGTTGGCGGCGTCATCGTCACCGTCGCCATCGCCGACGTCGCCGCCTATGTGCGTTCCGGCTCAGCCCTCGACCGCGAGGCGCTGAAGCGCGGCAATTCGGTCTATTTCCCCGACCGCGTCGTACCGATGCTGCCCGAGCGCATCTCCAACGATCTCTGCTCGCTGAAAGAGGGCGTCGACCGTCCCGCGCTCGCGGTGAGGATGACTTTCTCGTCCGAAGGGCGGAAAATCCGCCACTCGTTCCACCGCGTCATGATGAAGTCGGCGGCGAAGCTCGCGTACCACCAGGCGCAGGCGGCGATGTCAGGCGCGCCTGATGATGTCACCCGTCCGATCCTCGACACGGCGCTGAAGCCGCTCTGGGCGGCTTATGCTGTCCTGAAGCGCGGCCGCGTCTCGCGCCAGCCGCTGGAACTCGACCTGCCCGAGCGCAAGATCCTGCTCAAGCCGGACGGCACTGTCGACAAGGTGATCGTTCCCGACCGTCTCGATGCGCACAAACTCATCGAGGAGTTCATGATCCAGGCGAATGTCGCCGCGGCCGAGACGCTGGAGGCAAAGCTCCAGGCTCTGGTCTACCGGGTCCACGACGCGCCCTCGCTCGCCAAGCAGGAATCGCTGCGCGAATTCCTGGCGACGCTGGGCATGTCGCTGGCGCGCGGCGCCCAACTCACCCCGCGCGCCTTCAACGGAATCCTGGCGCAGGTACAGGGCGCCGACAACGAGGCGCTGGTCAACGAAGTGGTGCTGCGTACGCAGAGCCAGGCCGTCTATTCGCCGGAGAATCTCGGCCATTTCGGGCTGAACCTGCGGCGCTACGCGCATTTCACCTCGCCGATCCGGCGCTATTCGGACCTCATCGTCCATCGCGCGCTGATCGCGTCGCTGAAGCTCGGCGCGGACGGGATCACGCCGGCCGAGGAGGCGCGGCTGGAGGAGATATCAGGGCTGATATCAGCGTCGGAACGGCGCGCCATGGCGGCCGAGCGCGAGACGGTCGACCGGCTGATCGCGGCCTATCTCGCCGAGCAGGTCGACCAGACCTTCGAGGCGCGCATCTCGGGCGTCACCAAATCGGGACTATTTGTCCAATTGCCGCAGTACGGTGCGGATGGTTTCATACCTATATCTTCTCTTGGAGATGACTATTACCACTTCGACGAAGCCGCGCGGGCCCTGTTCGGCAGCCAGTCGGGCAAGGGTTTTCAGCTCGCCGACCGTGTCGAGGTCCGCCTTGTGGAAGTCGCGCCGCTCGCCGGCGCGATGCGGTTCGAGATGCTGAGCGAGCCGAAACCCCTGCCGGGATCGAAGCGTTCGTTCCACAAGTCCAAGGGCGGCAGGAAGATGCGGGAGCGTGCCTCACAGCCGCGCGGCCGCGCAAGGAGATGAGAATGGAAAGCCAGGTTTTCGGCGGCGAGCACCACACGGGGCGCCCAGCCCGGCCGCTCTGGAACGCCATGTGGAACGGCTTTCGCGGCAAATGCCCGAAATGCGGCGAAGGCAAGCTGTTCTCGTCCTTCCTGGGAGTCGTGCCGGCCTGCGGGCATTGCGGCGAGGATATGCACCACCATCGCGCCGACGACCTGCCTGCCTATCTGGTCGTGGTGATCGTCGGCCATGTCATCGTCGGCGCCTTCATGGGTTTCGAGGCGACGAGCACTCTGTCGACATGGCAGCACCTGGCGATCTGGGCACCGCTCACAATCGTCATGGCGGTCGGCCTGCTGCGCCCGGTCAAGGGCGCCATCGTCGGCCTGCAATGGGCGCTCTACATGCACGGCTTCGGCGACGAGGACGATGCGCTGGAAACGCATCCCGAGATGTGAACCGAGAGTGGCGGCGCACCCTCCGGGGCGTGATCGCTGGCTCAGGTCGAGACGGCATCGGCGAACGGCGCGCCAGGTTCGCACACGTAGAACAGCGCCATCCGTGCCGGCACGTCCCCCCTGTTATAGCCCCTCATCTTGACGTGGGCCGGCTCCACAAGAACCTGTCCCGCGGCAATCGCTATCGGCTCGCGCCCCTCCAGCGCCAGCGTGAACGTACCTTCGACTACGAACACCGTCACCGGGAAGCGGTGCCAGTGATATGGAGTGACGTCGCCGGGCAGGAGTGTGGCAAACAGAACCCGAATCTCCTGCTCCGACGCTCGCGGCATGCTCGCGACGACCTCGCGGTGCAGCGGGGTCAACTTGGCGATCCCGGTCTCCTCGGCGCTGCGCGTGACCCCGACGGTCAGGCCCGCGATCATGGTGTCGACGCTGGTCTTCTCGTGCATGTCTTCCTCCAAGGCATTGAAGGAGAAAGGTAGCCACCGGGCGGCATCGCCGGGAGCAGCTTGTTTGCAAGACAAGCGCGCAAAAGTGCATAGTCCAACGATGTTCGATTGGAGCGACCTGCGCCATCTGATCGCCGTGTCCCGACACGGCAGCACCTTGGCCGCGGCCAGGGCGCTCGGCTGCAACCAGTCGACCGTTCACCGCCGGCTGACGGAGCTTGAGCGCAACCTCGGCCTCACACTGGTGCAACGGCGCTCCACGGGCTACCGGCTTACGGAGATCGGAGAGGCGCTCATCGACAAGGTGTTGGCCGTCGAGGCGACCATCGCCGCGCTTGACCACCAGGTCGAGGCGCTAAAGAACGATCTCACGGGGGTGATCCGCCTTACGTGTCCGGAGCCGACCGTTTCGCGTATCGTCGCGACAGGCCTGCTGGACCGCTTCTATGAGCGCTATCCCGGCCTCAAGGTACAGTTCGTGACAAGTGATCGCTACCTCGACATCGCCAAGGGCGAGGCCGACGTCGCATTCCGCTCGGGCGAGCCCGCCGACGACACGCTGGTCGGGCGCAAGATCTGCGACTCGGTGTGGGCCATCTACGCCAGCAAGAGCTATATCCAGCAGCATGGGCGGCCGGCCAGCGTCGCACAGCTCGCCGGCTATGCAATGATCGGCTTTGATGGGATCATGGCCAACCACCGCGTAGCGAAATGGCTGCCGGCGGCGGTGCCGAACGCGCGCGTGGTCAACCGAAACAACAGCATGCTGGGCACTTTGTCGGCGGTGAAGGCCGGCATTGGCGTCGCGCCACTGCCCACGACCCTGGGTGACGCCGAGGAGACGCTGGTCCAGGTGCTCCCGCCGGTCGAAGAACTGACCCGCGCCTGGTACCTGCTCGCGCACCCCGAGTTGCGCAAGACACCGCGTATCGCGGCCTTCGTCGACCATGTGCTCGACGACATTCCGGCGTTGAGAGCGGCTCTGATTGGGTGAGCATGGCGCAACGCGCTATATCGAGCTTTCTAACGCCGCTTTCTTCAATCGGCGAAGGCCTGTATGGCGGGTCGTCGGCATGGCGGTGTCGTCGGGGACCCGGTCCAGGCACCGCCAAGCCCACCAGATATTTGGCCGAGGACATGACGTGCAACGATTCTTCCCGCTAGACACCTCGGTGGTCCTGACGGTCCTGACCGTGCTCGGCATGCTGCTTGCCTCGGCCGCCATCTGGCCTCTGGAGGGCGAAGCCGCCGCGCTGTTCTCCCTGACAGGCCTGTCGCTTGTCTATCTGGCGGGCGGCCTGCCGGCGGCCTGGCGGGCGCTCGGAACGTTGTGGCAGGAAGGCATCCTCGACATCGACCTGCTGATGGTCGTCGCGGCCATCGCTGCGGCGGCAGTCGGCGCGCCGTTCGAAGGCGCGGTCCTGCTCACCCTTTTCAGCATCTCGACCACCCTGGAGGAGCGGGCCTTGGGACGCGCGCGCCGCGCCATCGAAGCCTTGATGGCGCTGCGTCCGGAAACGGCCCTGCGCAGGAAGCCCGACGGCACGGTCAAGGAAATTCCCGCCGCCGGCCTTGTGGTGGACGATGTCTTCGTGCTGCGGCCCGGCGCGCGCGTGCCGGCCGACGGTGTGATCGTCGCCGGGCGCGGCTCCGTGGACGAGGCAAACATCACCGGCGAATCGATGCCCGTCGCCAAGGAGCCAGGCGCTCAGGTCTTCGAGGCGACGGTCAACCTCGACGGCGTGATCGAAGTCGCCGTGAGCAGGACCGTCGCGGAAAGCACGGTCGCCCGCATGATCGCGCTGGTGACCGAGGCCCAGGCGGCCAAGGCGCCGTCCGAGCGTTTCAGCGCATGGTTCGGTCAGCGCTACACGGTAGCGGTCATGGCCGGCGCCGTGCTTGCCTTCGCGGCCTTCTATTGGCTGGGGCGCGACTGGGAGGAAGCGCTCTACCGGGCCGCGACCCTGCTGGTGGCGGCCAGCCCGTGCGCCATCGTCATCTCGGTTCCCGCCGCGATCCTCTCGGCGCTGTCGGCCGCCGCGCGCGGGGGCGTTCTGTTCAAGGGTGGGGCCGCGCTTGAAACGCTGGCGGCGGTCAACGCTTTCGCATTCGACAAGACCGGAACCCTGACGACGGGCAAGGCGGCGGTGACCAGCGTCGTCGCGATCGACGGAGACGTGCCGGGCTTCCTGTCGCTGCTGGCCGGCCTCGAGGCGCAGTCTGAGCACCCAAGCGCCGCCGCCATCCGCCGGGAGGCCGCCGGCCGCGGCATCGACCCCGCCCCGGTCAGGAACGCCACCACGCGGCCCAGCGCCGGGATCGTCGGCGAGGACGGCAAGGGTCTGCTCTGGGCCGGCAATCCGCGCCTTGCGGCAGAAATGGGCGCATCGATCGATCACCCGGCGCTGCAACCGCTGACGCAAGACAGCCAGAGCATCGTCTATCTCGGCCGGGACACTGAGGTGCTGGGAGCCGTCGCCATTGCCGACCAATCGCGCGCGACATCCGCGCCGGCGCTTTCCGCGCTGCGGGATGCCGGGGTCGGCACGATCGTCATGATGACGGGCGATCGCCGTCCCGTCGCGCTGCGCATCGGCGCGGAACTGGGGCTGCGGGACGACGAGATTCATTCCGACATGCTGCCGCGGGACAAGGTCGAACTGGTCGCGGCGCTCGCTGCCAAAGGCAAGGTCGCCTTCGTCGGAGACGGCGTCAACGACGCCGCCGCTCTCGCGCGCGCCGACGTCGGCATCGCCATGGGCGCGGCGGGCTCGGACGTGGCCCTCCAGGCCGCCGACGTCGCCCTGCTGTCGGAGGACATGGGGCGCCTGGCGGAAGCGCATCGGCTGGCGCGCCGGACGGCGACGATCATCCGGCAGAACCTTATATTCGCGATCGGCGCGATGGCCGTGCTCGTCACTGGCGGGCTGTTCTTCGACCTGCCGCTCCCGCTTGCGGTGATCGGACATGAGGGCGGTACGGTTCTGGTCGTGCTCAACGGCCTGCGCTTGCTCGGCGCGCCCATCGGCCGCCGCCGGGCCGAGGCCCCCTCGCGGATACCCTCGCCCGCGCTGCCACAATCGAGCCCGCCGGTTCGGCAGCAGGCCTATCGCCGAAAGGTGCCGCGCAGCGCCGCCTGAGACCGGTTGGCGTTCGT
Organism: Mesorhizobium sp. KR9-304; assembly: GCF_040049215.1. NCBI lineage: Bacteria > Pseudomonadati > Pseudomonadota > Alphaproteobacteria > Hyphomicrobiales > Phyllobacteriaceae > Mesorhizobium > Mesorhizobium sp. KR9-304. The sequence continues at coordinate 166,657 of NZ_JBDZDN010000002.1, forward strand.
CGCGATCCTGATGTAGCTTCCGCGCCATGCACGAAGGGCTTGTTCAGGCGGATCGACCGGTCGACATATCGCTGGACAGGTCCGCCGGGTTGCGCATCGCCATCGTCGGCGGCGGCATCAGCGGCATCGCGGCGGCCTGGTACCTCAAGCGGGCGAAACTCGACAATTTCCTGGTCTTCGAGAGTTCGAGCGAGCCGGGCGGCACCTGGCACGACAACCGCTATCCCGGCGCGGAGGTCGACATCGCCTGCCATCTCTACTCATTCTCCTTCAACAGGTACGACTGGACGCAAAGATTCGGCAGCCAAGCGGAGGTGAAACGCTATCTCGAGAAGACGATCGACGAATTCGGGCTTCGCTCGCGGTTCCGCTTCGGCGCCACGGTCGTCTCGGCCGCGTGGTCGGACGAGAAGAAGCTCTACACTGTGAGCTTCGCCGACGGCCGGACCGCGGAGTTCGAAGCCGTCATCTCCTGCGTCGGTTTCCTCAGCGTCCCCGTCATCCCGCCCGGCATCGATCTTGCCGCCTATCCGGGCATCGCCTGCCATACGGCGCGCTGGCCCGACGACATCAGCCTCGCGGGCAAGCGCGTCGGCGTCATAGGGACCGGCTCGTCGGCCGTGCAGATCGTCCCGGAGGCGGCGAAGGTCGCGAAGTCGGTCACCATCTTCCAGCGTTCGCCGAACTGGATATTGCCCAAGAAGAACCGGATATTTACCGCCCGACAGCGCACACGCTACCAAACCTCGTGGCAGTACCGCTTCAAGGCTTTGAAGGAATTTCTCAGGTACGAATGGGCCAGGATCGGCCGGCCGGAAAGGCTGGGCTCGAAGATCAACCGGCGTATGCGCACCGCCGCCGAGGCATATCTCAGGCGGTCGCTGGCCGAACGCCCCGACCTCGTCGAGAAACTCCTGCCCGACCATCCGCTCGGCGCCAAGCGCGCGGTGGCCAGCGGCGACTTCTACGCCGCCGTCCAACAGCCGCACGTCGCGATCGCTCCCGCGGTGGCGCGCATGGACGCCGACGGCCTGATCGACGAAGAGGGCAACCGCCACGAGCTCGACGTCGTCGTGCTCGCGACCGGCTTCAGCGCCGCGGACTATCTGTCGCGCCTTGAAGTCGTGGGGAGGAACGGTGCCGACCTGCACACGGTCTGGAGCGGCGAGCCGGCCGCCTTCCTCGGCTCCTGCGTACCGGGCTTCCCGAATTTCTTCATGCTCGATGGCCCCAACAGCAACAGCGGCACGCTGCTGTTCATCCTCGAATGCCAGGCGCGCTTCGCCGCCGATTGCCTCGCGGCGATGGTGAGAGCGGGCGGCGCGACGGTCGAGGTCAGGCGCTCGGCCTTCGACGGCTTCAACCGCCGGGTCCAGGAAAGGCTGGAGAAATCCGTCTACAAGACGACGAGGAACTACTACGCGGCCGCGTCGGGTCGCATCGTCACGCAATGGCCATTCTCGGCAACGCGGTTCTGGTGGATGACCAGGGCTACACGCCGGTCATCGATGAAGATCGACTGAATCGTCACGCTCTCAAGGAGAACGGCGCAGCCTTAACGATTGAAATGGCTAGACGCACGCGAAGATCAACGACGGATCGCCTGCGGTGACCTTTGAAAGCACGTCGCGCTTGATCAGCGCGGGTTTCCTGTATGCCTTCTTCAATTGTCCCTCCTTTTTGTGGCCTGGTGCCGGATTACCCGGACATAAGCACCGGCGATGCCGTAGCGACAACCGCCGACAGCAGGCTACGTTTCGTCAGCACCGGCTTCTCGTAGGTCTTCTTCAATTGTCCCTCCTTTGCCTGAGCGAAGACGGCATCCCCGGCCCGGCCGTATTAACTGGGCATAGGAACCGGCGATGCGGTAGCGACAACCGTCGACAGCAGACTGCGTTTCGTCAGCACCGGCTTTTCGTAGGTCCTCTTCACAAGCACTTCCCCGCTCTCGTGCGAAATATGCGAATCCGAGCATACATCAGTCGCATGGATCCACAAGCCGCACCTCGAATCGCCAGTGTCCATTGCCGGCCAGCGCTCGGTGCCGCTGTCTAAGCTGAGACATTGACCGCGCCTCCCCTTCCCCTAATCTGGCCACCATGGAAGGCATGACCAAAGCCGAGGTGGACAGGATCGAGGCGAAGGCGCTGGGGCCTGGCCCGCTTCGCCCGCGCGACGCTGCCACCCTTATCCTGCTCAACCGCAGGGGTGGCGACCTCCACGTGCTGATGGGGCGCCGCCATATGCGGCACGCTTTCATGCCGGGCAAGTTCGTCTTTCCCGGCGGCCGCACCGATCCCGCCGACAGCCGCGTCGTCGTGGCGTCGGGATTGCACCCGCACGAGGAGGCGAAGCTCATGGCCGGCGCCGGTCGCACGAGCCTCGCGCGGGCCCGCGCCATAGCGCTGTCGGCGATCCGCGAAACCTATGAGGAAGCGGGCATGCTGATCGGCGAGAAGGGTCCGTTCGCCGCCGGCAAGGCCGAGTGGCAGGCCTTCGCCGACCACGGCGTTCGCCCGGCGCTTGCCGGCCTGCGTTTGATTGCGCGGGCGATCACGCCGCCCGGTCGCGTACGGCGCTTCGACACGCGATTCCTCAGCGCCTGGCGTGGCGACGTCGCCGTCGAGTTGCCCGGGGGCGGACCGACCAACGAGTTGGAAGAGTTGGTCTGGCTTCCGATCGCGCAAGCAAAACGCGTCGACATTCCCGAAATCACCAGGACCGTGCTCGGCGAGTTGGAAAAACGTCTGGCCTGCGATCCAGGGCTCAACCCCGGCGGGCCGGCGCCTTTCTACCGCATGGTCAGAAAACGCTTCGTCCGCGAGATGCTTTGAGCGCGCGGCGGGCCTCTAGATCCGGTCGGCGCTCCCTTCGGGCTGCGGGCCGTCGTATCCTGGCACAATCGCCAAATCCATGATGGACTTGCCTGATCTCAAAGCCATCGCCCTGGCATATTCCGGGGAGTGATAGCACTCTATCGCCGCGTCGTAGGTTGGAAACTCAATGACAACGACGCGGGACCGCGGCTGGCCTTCCGGATTCTCGCCCTGACCGCCTCGGGTGAGAAAACGGGCCCCGTATTTGCGGAATGCCGTTGCATTCTCGGCCACGTAAGCCTTGTAGCCCTCCGGGTCCAATACATCGACAAAAGCAACCCAATAGCCCTTTGTCATTCGCATTCCCCACAGCGTACGGGCGCCCTCCGGATGGGCGCACGGCACGTAAGCTCACTGCGACTCCGCAGTTAGCTCGCGGACCTCGAAACGCGACAGATTGAGCTGGGTCTTGGCCCGGCCGGTCTGCGCGGCGGCGAGCTCGAAACCCACCAGCGATCCGCCCTCCGGCGCCATAGCCTCGAACTCGATGACCGGCCGGTCATTCACCTTGAAGGTGATCATGTTGCCTTTCATCACCGCGGACAGCTCGAACTTGTCGCCGGCCGCGAATTTCCGGCCGCCGGGCAGCGCGGTCCAGGAAACCGGCGTCAGCCATTTGTTGTTCTGCAGCCGCTGCACGCTGTAGATGCCGACCAGCGGGGCGACCTCGAAGGCATAGTAGTTCTCGAGGTCGACGCCCCAGACGATCAGCCCGACATAGGGCTGCGTCTCGCACACCTCCGCGTCGGTGCAGCGATAGGCCACCGTATAGGTGGCGCAGGCGACCGCATTGTCGAAGAAGCCCCACTGGCTGATCGCGCGCTTGACAGTGCCGGGCGGATAGTCGGTCGACAGGCCCTCGCCGTCGACGCGCTCCAGCTTGGGATCGATCGCCACGCCCCAGGCGCGGTTGAGCTTGCTAAAATTGTCCTCCATCAGCACCTTGCCGCCCTCGCAGGCGAAAGCCGCCGCAGGCGCCAGAAAAATGCCCGCGGCCATCGCCGCCGCGCTCAGAAAAGCTCTCACCATACCCGTCCTCTCACCATGCTCCCGCGCCGCCCTCGCCGTGGCGCTTTTGCGCCACCATAGCATGTCGGGACGGGACGGATAGTGCGATATCCGCCCCGGACGCCAGAGGAAAACGCCACCCGGTTGGCAGAAGTCATTCACTTCTCTATCCAGCGTCAACTATACGATGTTCCGGTTGCCTGGGGCTTGTGGCCACCGGCGCTGAAGGACGGTTGAATGAAGCTGATTGTCGTCACGCCAGCCGGCCGGGAGCGCTATCTCCGTCTTCTCAGTCATTACGTTCTCGGCAGCCCGGAAGTGTCCGAGTGGCAACTGTGGGACAATTGCCGCACCGAAAGCGATCGACGGTATTTGCGCGAGCTTGCTGCGACCGATCCACGCTGCAAGATAAAGGAGCTGCCCGGCGCCAACGGCAACCTTGGCATAGTTGGCGATTTTTTCCGGTTCTGCGACGATCCGGAAGCGCTCTACCTTCGTTTCGATGACGACATCGTCTTTGTCGAGCCCGGCTTCTTCGAGAAGTTCCAGGCGAAAGCCCAAGCCGCAAAGGGTTCGGCGCTGTGGTTCTCTCCGCTGGTCATAAACAACGTGGTCTGCGCCTCGCTGCTGCAGCACTTCTCGCGGGTCGTCATCAACGGCCCGATCACCTGCCAGGCCATGTGCCCATATGCATGGGCGTATGCGAGCTTTCCCAAGGCGATGCATCCGGTATTTATCGACGCGGTGCGACAGGGAAGGCTCGCCGATTTCCGGGTGCCCGACCGGGACATCCGCCTGTCGCGGTTCTCGATCAACGCGATTGCCTTCTTCGGCTCTGACATCGCGCGGCTCGGCGAGCTCTTCCACCACCACCGGGGCGCCGAGGAGGAATGGTATTCCGTGGTCCTGCCGGCCAAGCTCGACACATGCGGGCGGATTTTTGGCGATCTCATCGTGTCGCACTTCAGTTTCTACACGCAGGAGCGCAAGCTGCTGCAGACAGGCATACTGGACGCATACTACGGCCTCGCGTCTCTCCCGGTTCCGGATTACGAGAAGCCCGTGGACCGAAAGCGGCTCAAGGATTTCCTTCGTCCCTGGCGTCGGCCGAAGGTGATCGAGCCGGAATATGCGATTTCGCTGAGAGACAAGCCTGCGGCATGACCGAGTGACGATATCGGCGGCACTGACGACGTTAATCGGCAGCGGGCAACTTGTCGGCTATTCCATTTCGCGTTGAACGAAGGTAAATGCTGATGGCATTGTAGCGGGACTCCACGAGGGGATCTGGATGAGAAAGCCATATTCGAAGCCTTCGCTCGACAAGCGAGTGATTCTACCGGCGGTCACCGCGCAGACGCAGTCCGCGCCGTTCGTGCCGCCGCCGCTGTTACCTGGTGGTTGACGGTTGCTGGACCTGACGTCCGTTCGGAGATTTGGATGAGAAAGCCATATTTGAAGCCTTCGCTCGACAAGCGAGTGATTCTGCCGGCGGTCACCGCGCAGACGCAGTCCGCGCCGTTCGTGCCGCCGCCATTTTTACCAACCTGACGTCCGTTCGGAGATTTGGATGAGAAAGCCTTATTTGAAGCCTTCGCTCGACAAGCGCGTGATTCTGCCGGCAGTCACCGCGGTGTCACAGTCCGCGCCGTTCGCTCCGCCGCCGCAGATACCTAGTGTTCCTTGACATAGTTTAGCTAGGACGGCCTTTGTCAGAAAGTCTGTCGTGACGGGAGCGGATCGCCGGGTAATTCAGCGGGTCGGTGGTGCTTGAGCAGTTGCGTCGGCAATGGAACTGATCTGCTACGTCATTGAAGACGACGGCGGGTTCGAGATTCGGCCCGCTCCCCATCGGCGTGACTGGATGGACGACGCTCATCAGCGGGCGCCATACCGATGTCTGCCGCTCGTCATGGCCAACCGCTATGGCTGGGAAATCCTCTGTCCCGTCAGCTTCACGGCCATCTGGAACGGCGGACCGTCGCTCGATGGCGTCGTTGTGCTTGAAGACCGAGGCACGACGCCGCCTGCGATCAGTCATTTCGGCGAGGGAATACTGACGTTCAGGATGCCGTTGGTGTTCAGGACCGATCCCGGCACCGACCTCATCGTTCAGGGGCCGATCAACCAGCCCAAGGACGCCATCGCCCCTCTGACGGGCGTCGTCGAGAGCGACTGGGGGCCGTTCAACTTCACCATGAACTGGAAATTCACGCGGCCCAAAACCGCGATTCGCTTCCACAAGGGCGAGCCGTTTTGCCACCTCACGCTCGCAAGGCGTGGCGCGCTGGAAAGCGTCCGTCCCAGGATCATGCCCATCTCGGCTGACCCGCAACTTGAAGCCGACCACCGCGAATGGGCCACGGCCCGCAAGAAGTTCAACGACGATCTGAAGGTGCAGGGGTCCGCGGCGAGAAAGGCCGGCTGGCAGAAGCACTACCAGCAGGGCATCGACCTCCACGGAAACGAGAAACCGTTCCTCCATTTGACCAAGACAAACCTTCGCCCGTTCGAGCGGAAGAAGTGAACCTCGACCCGCGTTCTCCCTCTCCGTCGAATGCCGTCAGCCCTCTCGCGAAGGCGACGCCCGCGCGCAACGCGGTGTGCCTCTGTACGGACCGGAACATGCTCATCCCGGCGCTGTTCGTCGCCGACGCCGTCCGGTCGAGGGAACCTGCTTCGTCCAACCGCTACGACGTCATCGTCTTCTCCCAAGCCTCAGAAGTGACTGAGACGCACAAGGCTTGGATGCGGGAGCGCGGCATCATCTTCCGCGACGACATGGACATGGCCCGGCTGTCGGAGGTGAAGCGGTTCTCCGGACGCCTGACCTCGGCCACGCTCATGAAACTCCAATTGGCCGAACACCTGTCCGGTCAATACGACAGGCTGCTCTACCTCGACAGCGATCTCACCATCCATGGCGATGTCGGCCGGATATTCTCGCTGGACACCGGGCCATTCGAAATCGCCGCCGCTCCGTCCGGGCGCATCCTCGTCGACTTGACCGAACAGCAGCGCCGGCAAACCCTTGACCATTTCAAGGCTCTCGGCATGAGCGAGCCCTACCGCTTCTTCAACAGCGGGGTTCTCTACATCGACGTCGCGAAATGGAACCGGGCTATGCTTGGAGAGCGGGCCCTCGCCTTTATCAGGCAAAACCCCGACCTTTGTTTTCTCCCCGACGAGCACGCGCTCAACGCCGTTCTGGATGGAAACATCGCCGAGTTGACGCCCATCTGGAACATGCCTCCCAACACCAGGGAGCGACCCTGGGCGGACGACCCTCCCTGTCCCGTCATCGTCCATCATGCCGGCCACGACAAGCCTTGGCGGCGCTACGGATTCCGCAAGAGACTGTTTCCCGACCGTTCCGCATATCGGCTCTACGAGGCGTTCCTCAGGGACACACCGTGGCCCGACTGGCTCGACCGGCAATGGGGCGCCAGGGATTTTTGGGCCAGCCTCGCCTGGGAGATGAAGCGTATCTCGCGCAGGCTGCGCGGCAAGCTCGGCGAACCGTCAGCCGCGCAGCGGACGGCCCATCGGGAAGCCGCCCGCCTCTATTGCGCCGAGACAAAATTCGCCGATGTCGAGCAAGGCATCGTCGAGGGGCGCGACGGCAGGTTCCGCCTCGCGGAAAAGGCAAATTAGCGACTCTGCGTGGCGCGCAAGGGTGCGACGGATCTGGCGAGGCATTGCCGCGAGGGTCGTCGGCGGCCTGTTTGCGTTTCCGGCTTAAGCGACGCCGGCAGCTCGGCTCCAGAAGGAAAATCCCGCAGCAGCTCCAAATCCGAAACGAAATTCCCCCGCAGAAGAAAAAAGGAAACAGGCAGAGCGTCCATAATTCTATAAATTTAGTAGGATTTTGGTGAAATTAACGGGGACCATTGCCATGACAAGGTTTGTATCTCGCTCGCTTCTCGTCGGCATGTTGGCCGGCGCCGTACAGTTCGGCGTGCTCGGCTTCGCCTTTGCCGACACCACGCTTCTCAACGTGTCCTACGACCCGACCCGCGAGCTCTACAAGGAATTCAACGCGGCCTTCGCCGCCAAGTGGAAGGCCGACACCGGCGAGACCGTCACGATCCAGACGTCGCACGGCGGCTCGGGCAAGCAGGCGCGCGCCGTGATCGACGGTCTCGACGCCGACGTCGTCACCCTGGCGCTCGAAGGCGACATCGACGCGATCGCCAAGAACAGCGGCAAGATCCCCGCCGACTGGCGCAAGCGCCTGCCCCACAATTCATCGCCCTACACATCGACCATCGTGTTCCTCGTCCGCAAGGGCAATCCCAAGGGCATCGGCGACTGGGGCGATCTCGTGAAGGGCGACGTCCAGCTCATCACGCCGAACCCCAAGACGTCTGGCGGCGCGCGCTGGAACTACCTTGCCGCATGGGCTTGGGCGCACAAGCAGTTCAACGGCGACGAGACCAGGATCAGGGAATACATCGCCGAGCTCTACAGGCGGGCCCCCGTGCTCGACACCGGAGCGCGCGGCTCGCTGACCACCTTCGCCCAGCGCCAGATCGGCGACGTTTTGCTCGCCTGGGAAAACGAGGCGGCGCTCGCCGGCGCGGAATTCGGCGCGGACCTGTTCGACATCGTCGTGCCGCCATCTTCCATCCTGGCCGAACCGCCGGTCACGATCGTAGACGGCAACGTCGATGCCAAGGGCACGCGCAAGGTCGCCGAGGCCTATCTGAACTACCTCTATTCAGACGAGGGTCAGCAGTTGGCGGCGAAGCACTATTACCGCCCATCGAACCCTGACGTCGTTCCGGCGGACATCCTCCAGAAGCTGCCGAAACTGGAACTGGTATCGATCGACGACCCGATCTTCGGCGGATGGGCGAAGGCCCAGCCCTACCACTTCGGCGACGGCGGGGTGTTCGACCAGATTTACAGACCCGGCTCATCGAACTGAGGAAGCGCATGACCACCCTGGCCGCATCCCAGGGGTGGCGATTCAGGAAGCCGAGCGTCATCCCGGGTTTCGGGCTGACGCTCGGCTTCACGATCACCTACCTGGCGCTCATCATCCTCATCCCGCTGTCCGGCGTCGCGTGGCGTACGACCGAACTCGGCTGGGCCGGGTTCTGGGCCATAGCCACCGACGAACGCACGCTCAACGCGTTGAGGATTTCCTTCGGAGCCTCGCTGATCGCGGCCATCGTCAACGTCGTCTTCGGGACGATCGTGGCCTGGGTGCTGGTGCGCTATCGTTTCCCGGGCCGGCGCATCGTCGACGCGGCCGTGGATCTGCCTTTCGCGCTCCCGACCGCGGTGGCAGGCATCGCGCTGGCCGCCATCTACGCCCCTAATGGCTGGATCGGCCAGTTCCTCGCCCCGCTTGGCGTCAAGGCGGCGTTCACGCCCCTCGGGATCGTCATCGCGCTGGTCTTCATCGGCCTTCCCTTCGTCGTGCGCACCGTGCAGCCGGTGATGGAGGAAATCGACCGCGAAGTGGAGGAGGCGGCCGCCACGCTGGGTGCGAACCGTTTCCAGACCATCCGGCGCGTCATCCTGCCCGGTCTTGCACCCGCTGTTCTGACGGGATTCGCGCTCGCCTTTGCGCGCGCGGTCGGCGAGTATGGTTCGGTCATCTTCATCGCGGGCAATATTCCCTACGTCTCGGAAATCGCGCCGCTGCTGATCGTCATCCGCCTGGAAGAGTTCAACTACGCGGGCGCGACGGCCATCGCGGCGATCATGCTGCTCATCTCTTTCGCCATGCTGTTCGCCATCAATCTGATCCAGGCCTGGAGCCGCGGGAGACACGGTTATGGCGGTTGAGCTGATGTCGGGCATGTCCGATTCGGTCGCATCCGCTGCGCCGCGTACGCGCAGCTATCGCCGCGCCACGACTGAGGGTCCGCTCGTCAGGGGAATCCTGATCGCTCTGGCGCTCGGCTTCCTCGCGCTGTTCCTTGTGCTTCCGCTGATCGCCGTCTTCATCGAGGCGTTCCGGAAAGGCGCGGGCGAGTTCCTGTTCGCGCTGAACGAGCCCGACACGCTCGCGGCCATCCGGCTCACCCTCACGGTCGCGGCGATCGCAGTGCCGCTGAACCTCGTCTTCGGCATCGTCGCAGCCTGGACGATCGCCAAGTTCGAGTTCAAGGGCAAGGCGTTCCTGACGACGCTGATCGACCTGCCTTTCTCTGTCTCGCCTGTGATCTCGGGCCTCGTCTACGTGCTGCTGTTCGGGGCGGGATCGGTGCTGGGGCCATGGCTGAAGTCCCACGGCATCGAGATTCTGTTCGCGGTGCCGGGCATCGTGCTGGCGACCATCTTCGTGACCTTCCCATTCGTGGCCCGTGAACTGATCCCGCTGATGCAGGACCAGGGAACCGGCGACGAGGAGGCCGCCCTGTCCCTTGGTGCCTCCGGCTGGCAGACTTTCCGCTACGTGACACTGCCCAACGTCAAATGGGGGCTGCTCTACGGTGTGCTGCTCTGCAATGCCCGCGCCATGGGCGAGTTCGGCGCCGTCTCGGTCGTATCAGGCCATATCCGGGGGCTCACCAACACCATGCCGCTGCATGTCGAGATTCTCTACAACGAGTACAATTTCGTCGCGGCCTTCGCCGTCTCGACGCTGCTCGCCGGCCTCGCGCTGGTGACGCTCGTCCTCAAATCAATCCTCGAATACCGCTATGGCGACGAAATCGCCGCCGCGGCCAGGCACTAGGAGCGGCACCATGGACGTCTCGATCAAGTCGGTGCGCAAGGAGTTTGACGGCTACCCGGCGCTGCACGACGTCTCGCTCGACATCCGCTCAGGCGAACTGATCGCGCTGCTCGGCCCTTCGGGTTCGGGCAAGACCACGCTCCTGCGCCTGATCGCCGGGCTGGAGCGCCCGACTGTAGGCACGGTCTTCTTCGGCGACGAAGACGCGTCGCACCGTTCGGTTCAGGAACGCAACGTGGGCTTCGTCTTCCAGCACTACGCGCTGTTCCGCCATATGACGGTGGCCGACAACATCGGCTTCGGGCTGAAGGTGCGCCCCGGGGCCAGCCGCCCGCCCAAGTCCGAGATACGTCACCGCGCCTCGGAACTTCTCGATCTCGTCCAGCTCTCCGGGCTGGAAAACCGCTACCCGAGTCAGCTTTCCGGGGGGCAGCGGCAGCGCGTGGCGCTTGCCCGAGCGCTGGCAATCGAGCCGCGCGTGCTTCTGCTGGACGAGCCGTTTGGCGCGCTGGATGCGCAGGTTCGCCGCGAGCTCCGCCGCTGGCTGCGCGAAATACACGACAGGACCGGCCACACCACTGTCTTCGTCACCCATGACCAGGAAGAGGCACTGGAACTTGCCGACCGCGTCGTGGTGATGAGCCAGGGGCGCGTCGAGCAGGTCGGGTCGGCCGACGACGTCTACGACCGCCCGAACTCGCCCTTCGTATACGGCTTTATCGGCGATTCCAGCGCGCTGCCGGTGCGGGTGGAAAACGGTCAGCTCTGGCTTCAGGATCGCTCGATCGGCATCGAGGCCACCAGCGTGCCGAATGGCGAAGCGACGCTCTACTTCCGGCCGCACGACATCGAGTTGCTCGATGGATGCGGCGGCTGCATCGCCGGGACGGTTGCCGCAAGCCGACGCGTCGCCGGCACGCGCCGGGTGGAACTCGAAGTCGGTGGCGCGCGCGAACGCGTCGAGATCGAGTTGCCGGTTGAGCATCCGGCAGGCGCCAGCGGCCGCATCGCCTTTCGGCCCAGGCGCTACCGTGTCTTTCCCGCGCACGCGATGTGAACGTCCCCTGCCCTAATCTTTCCCCTCCCTCCCGCCATGCATTGACACCGGCCCCGATTTGAGCGACCCGGCTTGCGCCCGCTCCCGCAACCGGCCCCGCATGCATGCATACCCCGCCCGCCCCTGATCCCGACCGCCTGCACTGGCTGCCGATCGCCGCCGCCATCTCCTCGATCAGCGTCGTCGGCATCGCCATCGGGCTCGGCATGCCGCTGCTTTCCGTCATCCTCGAGAGCCGCGGCATTTCCGCCACCATGATCGGCCTGAACACGGCGGTCGCTGGGGTGGCCTCCATCGCCGCCGCTCCCATCGCCACGCCGCTCGCGGCGCGTTTCGGCGTGGTGTGGACCATGCTGGCCATGATCGCGCTCGGCGCGTTCGCCTTCGTGGGCTTCTATTTCGCCAACAGCTTCTGGATGTGGTTTCCGCTGCGCGCGGGCCTTCACGTGGCGCTGACCGTCCTCTTCATCCTGTCGGAGTTCTGGATCAGCACGTCGGCGCCGCCGCACAGACGCGGCTTCGTGCTCGGCATCTACGCCACCGTGCTGTCGCTCGGCTTCGCCGGTGGCCCCTGGCTTTTCTCGCATATCGGCAGCCAGGGGTTCTTGCCTTTCGGCGTCACCTTCTGCCTGGTCGCGGTCGCCGCCATCCCCGTGCTTGCCGCCTGGCGGGAGAGCCCCGCGATCCACGCGGAGGGCGACGAGACGACAAGCTTCGTGCGCTTCATATGGCTGGTGCCCACCGCTACGGCCGCCGTGCTCGTCTTCGGCGCTGTCGAAACCGGCGGCTTCGCGCTGTTTCCCGTCTATGGCGCGCGCATCGGCTATTCGGAGGCCGACGCGGCACTGCTCTTGAGCATGATCGGGCTGGGCAACGTGCTCCTCCAGATTCCGATCGGGATGCTCAGCGACCGCATCCGCGACCGCCGCCATCTGCTGCTCGGCTGCGCCGTCGTCGGCCTCGCCGGCACCATCCTGATGCAGCATCTCGCCTATGACTGGCACATCATGGCGGCGCTGCTCTTCGTCTGGGGCGGCGTGGTCGCGGCCCTCTACACGATAGGGCTTGCCCATCTCGGCTCCCGCCTTACGGGCCGCGACCTCGCCTCGGCCAACGCCGCCTTCGTTCTTTGCTACGGTCTGGGCATGGTGCTCGGGCCGCAGGCGATCGGCATCGGCATGGACCTCTTCGGCACCGACGGATTCGGCTGGTCGTTGGCGCTGTTCTTCGCCGCTTACATCGCGCTTGCCGCCAGCCGTTTGGCGGGCGGAACCGGCCGTTAGGTCTGGATCCTGGAGCATCGGACCGAAAAGTGCGCAGCGGTTTTCGGACAAATCCGATGCTGAAACAAAGAGATAGAGCGGCGAAGCGATTCCGATTGAGCGTTCGCCGCTCTAGACGCCGCCTGCGTCCGAGCGTCTGGGGCCGGCCTCGCTCTGGCCATTCAGCCGGTCGATCAGCCTATGGACGGTGCCGGGATCGAAATAGGCGAGATACAGAACCACCATGGTGGCGCTAAACGTATAGACCGGCAACGTACAGTAGATGATTGCGTGGAAGGCCAGGCCTGGCAGCACCAGATATCTCCGGCTTCGGGCGAACGGCATGCCGAATGCCAGCGCATATTCCAGAACGACGACCGCAATCGCCGTCACGATCGCGAGCCCGCGAAAGCCTGGCAGCGACGGATAGTCGGAGCCGGAATAATAATAGAGGAAGATATGTTCCAGCCTCGCCCCGCTGAGGAAGGCGGCGCTGGTCTTGTCGAATGCCGAAAAGAAATAGAGCACCGACATCTGCACGACGATCAGCCGTAGCCCCAGCAGATTGCCGCTTTCGGCCGGCGGCGGCTCTCCGTTCCGCTCGGCGCGGACGACCGCGAGATAGCGGTCGAGCGAATAGGATTTGCCGCATGGCGTCAGCGCCAGCAGTGTAATGGCGACGGACAACAGGTAGGTATGATGATGTACCCAGGGCGGGCGGCCGAGATCCTGCCCGAAATAGTAGACCACGAATCCGACGATGCCTGCCCAAAGAGCGGCTGTTCGGCTGTGGAAACCGATCATCAGCGCCGTTGTCGCGATGAAGAAATTGAGCGACAGCAGCAGTCCGACGGCGCTTTGATCCTTGTACAGGATCATTTCATTCGCCAGCCGCGCCCAGAAAAGAGCGGCAAGTCCTATGCGGATGAGCGCCGAGGAGCGGGACGATCCTTCGGAGTTGGCCGCCCAGTCCGCCAGCCGGAAGACCGCGTCGCGTAGCTGCTGCCGAACGAAACGGGCGGTGTCACTCGGCGCAGGCATTCCGCGCTCCCGTGTGCAGGGTTCTCCAGCCGGAGCGGACCGCCTGCCGTGCCTTGACCCGGATATCGGCTTGGGGTCCTGCCGCCGCACAGATCCGTTCGATCACCTCGGCGAGATCCTTGCGTTTTTCGATGCGCTTCAGCTTGCCCGTGCGCGGCTCATCGAGCAGCGCGAAACGATCGAGCGGGGCGAACGTCCCGTCCGGTTGGCGGATCGAGAACGACACGTCGACCATGCCAAGCCCCGGCACGCTGAACATTATCCAGGAGCGGATGGCCTTGCTGCGCAGCCCGAAAATCTGTTCGGCCACCGGCCCGCCGATCATGAACCCCGCAATGACGACGAATAAGGCAAGCCGCAGCCGCGGCGCTGACATCCAGCCCGGCTTGTCCGATATCCCCGACGATAGGACATAGGCCATTCATGCACCCTCCTGAAAAAAGCTAGACCGGCTGCTTCGGCTTCGCAATGTCCAGCTTTCTCCGCCCCATCAGTCTGAGCGCCAGGTTCCGGCCGGCGCGCAGGAAGGGATAGGCGATCCTCGCCGCCGCGGGGCGGCTGAACAGGAACGCCATCAGCCGGTTGAACACGCCGGAGCCGGTCGACAGGAACGCCAGCCGGTTGAGGCATTCGTCACCATGGTAGAGAACGCCATTGAGCTTCAGCACCATTCCGTCGTCGAGGTCGTAGCCGGCTGCCGCGATCTCGTCGACCAGCGGCCCTCCCCGCCGCGCGTCCATCAACTCCACGGGCCCCACCGCGTCGCGCAGCCGGACGAGCCGAACATAGGCCGAGCAGAACGGGCAGCCGCCGTCATAGACGATCGCCACCCGCCGTTCGCCGGATTGGTCGGCATGGTTGGCCTGCGGGTCGGAGACGCTCATGCCGTCATTCTATGCGGCCTTGAACTTTTCAGTATAGGCCCCCTTTCCTGGCCGGCAGGTCGCCGCAACGTTGGAGGCCTCAAACCGTCTCATATGTCTTGAACCCGGACACGGACTTGACTTTCGGGCAGCGATCTTTATGTGTCGCGCCAAGTTTTCCGCGTCCGGGTTCTGCCCGCGTTCAGGCGGCATGAACTCCAGACAATCCAACGGACGAAAAAATGGCCAAGGCTGCAAAACTCAAGATCAAGCTTCTGTCGACCGCCGATACCGGTTTCTTCTACGTGACGAGCAAGAACAGCCGCACGAAGACCGACAAGCTGTCGTTCCGCAAATACGACCCGGTCGCCAAGAAGCACGTCGAGTTCAAGGAAACCAAGATCAAGTAGGATCGGGTTTTCCAGACTGCATCGAAACGCCGCCTTCGGGCGGCGTTTTTCGTTGATCGTGCGGGCTGACTGCGCCCGGCGGCTGGTTGTGAACAAAAATTCCGGCCGCCGCACCGTTCAATTTTCGTAACCTGTTGTTCTTCAACGCACTTTCACCGTCGCAAATTTGTGACAGCCCGTCCTCTATCCACGCGGCACTGCATTGCAAGCGCGCGGATTTTCGAGCACAAACAGAGTGTTCGGCTAAATTCTTCACGCGTTGCTATAGAAAGAGGAAGGGGGCCGGCCGGGCATCTGACAGCGGTACGAGGAGGCCACTATGTGCCAGCGCCGGCCGGCCGACCCCACGGACCCAGGAGATGCGGCGGACCTGAGCATCATGGGGTGTCGATCAGGCGGTGCGGCTCGTTATTTCCTCGTTCCGGCGCCCGTTTTGTTAGAGCAACTTTCGCGCAAGAACGTTTGGAAATCAATACTTTCTTAACCAACCCTCGCGAATCGCTTGGATTAAGGTAAATTTCAGAAACCCGCCCTTGGCCCGTGTTTTCCGTCAGGCGGCCTTGGCCACCACCCGGTTGCGGCCGCCGCTCTTGGCCTCGTACAACGCCACGTCGGCGCGCTTCAGCAGTTCCGCCACCGAATCGACGCCCTTCTTCAGCGACGACACGCCGACGCTGACGGTGACCGTGACATCCTTACCCGCGACGGCGAACGCCGCGTCCGCGATCTCGGCGCGCACCCGCTCCGCCACCTTCCCGGCAATCGCCGCCTCGGTGTCGGGCATCACCACCACGAACTCCTCGCCGCCATAGCGGCAGGCAAGGTCGATGCCGCGCACGTTCTTGCGCAGCCGCCGCGCAAACTCGCGCAGCACCTCGTCGCCGCCGTCGTGACCGTGGCTGTCGTTGATCGCCTTGAAGCGGTCGATGTCGGTGATCATCAGCGACAGCGGCCGCCGCCGCGCCACCGCGCGGTCGAACAGAGTCTGCAAATGGCTGTCGAGGTAGCGGCGGTTGTGCAGTCCGGTCAGCGCGTCCGTGACCGCCATCTCGATCGTCTGGGTGACGCTGAGCCGCAAATGGTCGTTGTAGCGCTTGCGCTTTACCTGAGTGCGCAGCCGCGCCGTCAGTTCCTGGCGGTCGATCGGCCGGATCAGGAAGTCGTTGATGCCGAGTTCCAGCCCGCGCACGATGCGGTCGACCTCGCCCTCCTCCGCGAGCAGGATGATCGGCACGAAGCGCGTGCGGTCGAGCGAGCGCAGTTGCGAGCAGAGCCGCAGCGGATCGAATTCGGCAAAGCCGGTCGAGACGATCACACATTCATAGGGTTCCTCCGCCGCCTGGAAGAAGCCGACATGCGGATCGGTCGCCACATCGACCTTGGCCGACTCGCCGAGCATTTCGGCGACCTCCCGTCCAGAATCGGGCCGCTCGTCGATCAGGAGAATCGCCGGCGTCGCTTCGCTCTCGGGCTCGCGGCGGGACAGGAGTTCCTCGATCCCGATGTTCCGCGTCGTCGAGGCGCGCAGGCGAAGCTCGTCCGTCAACATCTTCAGCCGCACCAGGCTCCGCACCCTGGTCATCAGTTGCAGGTCGTTGACCGGTTTGGTGAGGAAGTCGTCGGCGCCCGCTTCGAGCCCGCGGATGCGGTCGGACACATGGTCCAGGGCGGTGATCATGACCACCGGGATGTGCGAGGTAGCCGGGTCGCTCTTCAGCCGGCGGCAGACCTCGAACCCGTCCATGTCGGGCATCATGACGTCGAGCAGCACGACGTCGATCTTGCCGTTCTCGCAGGTCTCGAGCGCGTCCGCGCCATTGCCCGCCGTGAATACCTCGAAATATTCGGCGAGCAGCCGGACCTCGAGCAGTTTCACATTGGCTGGAACGTCATCGACGACGAGGATGCGCGCGGTCATCAGGCGTCGCCCAGGTAAGACTTGATGGTCTCGATGAAGCGCGGGACCGATATCGGCTTGGAGATATAGGCCTCGCACCCGCCCTGGCGAATCCGCTCCTCGTCGCCCTTCATGGCGAAAGCCGTCACGGCGATCACCGGGATCTTGTGGAGGTCGTCGTCCTCCTTCAGCCAGCGGGTCACGTCGAGGCCGGAGACTTCCGGCAGCTGGATATCCATCAAAATGAGGTCGGGCTTGTGCAGCCGCGCCAGATCCAGCGCCTCCAGCCCGTTGCGCGTGCGCACGGTCTCGTAGCCGCTGGCCTCGATCAGGTCGCGAAAGAGCTTCATGTTGAGCTCGTTGTCCTCGACGATCATGACTTTCTTCGGCATCGACTTCCCGTTCCAGCTTCCCGATCCGAGCGGGCAAGCATCGCCGCAACGCCTTTTCGGGCGTCAAACCCCTGTCGAGACGTTACGACAAGAACATTGACGAAACACAAACCAATAGGGTCGAACACAAGGCTTTCCTGCCCCTGCATCCAGGGAATCGCGGCGCGCGCGCTTGCCTGCGGTCGTCAGGATAGTTACTCGGGACCCGATCCGAAAGGCCGCCTATGACAAACGACCGACAGAACCGCGAGAGTGCCGAGGCGCTGGCTATCCAGGCGCTGGGCTTCGTCGCCGCCGATCCGGAGCTGCTGCCTCGCTTCCTGGCGATATCAGGCATCGATGCAGGCGCGATCCGGCAGGCGGCCCGCGAACCCGGCTTCCTCGCCGGCGTGCTGCAGTTCATCGTCGCGCACGAGCCCACGCTGATGCGCTTTTCTGAAGATTCGGGCATTCCGCCCCAGCAGGTCTCGGCTGCGTTGCGCGCGCTGCCCTTCGGCGGCGACGACCACGACCGATCGGTCTGATGGGTTCCCGCGGCATTCAAAGCACATAACGCATCAGAGGCCGGCCGGCCTTGCGCTTGACGAGCGTTGAGAAGCCCGCCTTTTCGAAGACGCGCGTCGAGCCCACGAAAAGGCCGACCGAACGTGAACTTTTCGACTGGTCGATCGGGCAGACTTCGACCAAGCGAGCGCCATTCTCCCTCGCGAATGCAAGGCCGCTCGCTACCAACCTGTGGCTAAGCCCTTTGCCGCGTGCCTTGGCGCGCAGGAAGAAACACGAGATCGCCCATACCGCCGGGTCGGACGCATCGCCGGGATCGACCGGCGCCGAGCCCCTGCCCGCATTGTTCCACTCCGGTACGTCGGCGCGCGGACCTATCTGCATCCAGCCGATGGCTTGGCCCTCATCGAAGGCAAGCAGACCCGGCGGCGGGCCGGCCTCGATCCGCCCGCGGATGATCGCTTTCTTCTGCTGGCCGTCCTTGGTCTTGCGCGCAGCGGGCGGCAAGCGGAAGTAGGTGCACCAACAGCCGTAGCAGGCGCCCTGCTTGCCGAACAGGTCCTCGAAGGCGGGCCAGAGATCGGGCGTCAGCGGCCGAATGTCCACAGGCATATTACCCACCCTTCCGCGCCGCTTGTTCGCAACGGCGCGCTGGCATAAGATTTGCGATGTTCTCTTTATGTTCGCAGTGATGGCAATCCCTGTCAACGACCCCGAGCACGGTTTCTGCCGCGACTGCATGGCGCTGCAGGCGCGCGCCGCGCCGCGCTGCGAGCGCTGCGGCAGCCCGCGCATGGCGCGGCACCCGGAACTCTACCGGCTGCATCTCGCCCATATCGACTGCGACGCATTCTACGCGGCGGTCGAGAAGCGCGATAACCCTGCGCTGAAGGACAAGCCGGTCATCATCGGTGGCGGAAAACGCGGCGTCGTCTCCACCGCCTGCTACATCGCCCGCATCAAGGGCGTGCGCTCGGCCATGCCGATGTTCAAGGCGCTGGAGGCCTGCCCCGAGGCAATCGTTGTTCCGCCGGACATGGAGAAATATGTGCGCGTCGGCCGCGAGGTGCGCGCCATGATGCAGGCGCTGACCCCGCTGGTGGAGCCGCTCTCAATCGACGAGGCGTTCCTCGACCTCTCCGGCACCGAGCGGCTGCATGGCCGTCCGCCGGCGATGGTGCTTGCCGATTTCACGCGGCGCGTTGAACAGGAGGTCGGCATCACCGTCTCCGCCGGCCTCTCCTATTGCAAATTCCTGGCCAAGGTGGCGTCCGATTTCCGCAAGCCGCGCGGCTTCTCGGTGATCGGCGAGGCAGAGGCCGTCGGGTTTCTCGCCGAACAGCCGGTGACGCTGATCTGGGGTGTCGGCAAGGCTTTCGCGGCAACGCTCGAGCGCGACGGCATCAGGATGATTGGCCAGTTGCAGAAACTGGAGCGCGCCGAACTGATGCGCCGCTACGGCTCGATGGGCGACCGGCTTTATCATCTGTCGCGCGGGCAGGACGAACGCCAGGTCCATGCCGACCGCGACGCCAAGAGCGTGTCGGCCGAGACGACGTTCGACACCGACCTCGCATCGCCCGCTGATCTGGTGCCGGTGCTGCGCGCCCTGTCGGAAAAAGTCTCGGCGAGGCTGAAGAAGTCAGGCATTGCCGGCCGCACCGTAGTGCTGAAGCTCAAGACGCAGGATTTCAAGCTCTGCACCCGCAACCGGCAGCTCACCGATCCGACGCGGCTTGCCGACCGCATCTTCCAGACCGGGCTGCATCTCTTGGAAAAGGAAACCGACGGCACCAAATATCGGTTGTTGGGGATAGGCGTCAGCGACCTGACCGACTCGGACAAGGCTGATCCGCCCGACCTCGTCGATCTTCCGGCGCGCAAACGTGCGCTTGCCGAAGGCGCTATCGACAGCCTGCGGGAAAAGTTCGGAAGAAAGGCCGTCGAGACCGGCTATACGTTCGGCAAGGGCCGCTCGGCCCATCCGCCGGAATTCATCGAGCGGGACGAGGATTGAAGCGCTCTACGATCTGTTGAGGTCGATCTCGCATGTGACGACCTGCTCGCCGGTCTTCGGGTCGACGTCGACCGTCGTAAGCTTCATGCCGTTTTCGCCGACCTTCTGTACTTTCATCTTCGCTTCGCGGTCGCCGTTGACCGCCTTTGCCCAGCGGATCGAGAGGTCGAAAACATCACCCGTCAGCGCGCCGGAAAGGCCCGCCGGACCGGTCGTGGAGCCCAGGTAAGCGCCGGAAAATCCCGCTCCGTCGGACTTTAGCGTCACGCCGATCTTGCGCGACACGACGACCAGGCCGCGGCATTTTCCGTCCATGGAGAGGCTAGTCGGCGAGGCGTCGGCATCCATGGCGCAAGAAACCGTTACCGGCGACGAGACCGTCGTCAGGCGGAACTTGCCCTTGCCGCTCCAACTGCCGGCAAAGGAGGCGAGCATATCCGCGTCGTCGGCCAGGGCCGGCGAAACAACGAGCAAAACGCAAACACAACAAACAGAATGCGGAAAGCTCTGGTCATGACGGCCTCCGAAGAATCAGCCCGAAAGATCACAGTGGCGCGCCTTTCTCGCACGTATGTTTGACAGGCGTGTGTAAGCTCGTAGCGCTCTGGCCCAGCCGATTGGCGGCTCTAAGCGGTTGCGGCGGAACGCGGCCCTTGCCACACACCGCGCATGGCCGAAACGCATTCGACACCAAAGGCGGCGCTGTGGATGGGAGGGTCGATCGCCTCCTTCCTGACCATGACGGTCGCCGGCCGTGCCATCATGCCGGAACTCGACGTATTCCAGGTCATGGAGATGCGCTCGGTCATCGGCTGGTTCATCCTGCTGCCGCTGGTCTTCGCGTCGGGCGGCTTTGCCGCAATGCGCACCAAGCGGCCGCTGCAGCACATCGGCCGCAACGTCGTGCACTATGCTGGCCAGTTCGCCTGGCTCCAGGCGCTCACCATGATACCGCTGGCGCAGCTCATCTCGATCGAATTCACCACGCCGATCTGGGGCGCGCTGCTGGCGGTTCTGTTCCTCGGCGAACGCATGAACGCGCGCAAGATCGCGGCGATTCTGCTCGGCATTGTCGGTGTGCTCGTCATCGTGCGGCCCGGCGCGACAGCGGTGGATCCCGGCCACCTCATCATGCTCGCGGGCGCCGTCGCCTTCGGCATCTCCGTGGTGATGGTGAAGTCGCTCACCCGCACCGACAGCGTCGTCGCCATCATTTTCTGGATGCTGATCATCCAATCCATCATCGGGCTCGTTCCGGCGATCGCCGTCTGGCGCACGCCGACGCCAGAGATGTGGCCGTGGATCCTTCTGGTATCCTTCACCGGCATGTCGTCGCATTTCTGCATGGCCCGCGCCCTGTCCTATGCGGAGGCGACGGTCGTCATGCCGATGGACTTCCTGCGGCTGCCGCTGTCGGCGCTGATCGGCTTCCTGCTCTACAGCGAGCGAATCGATCTCTTCACCGCCATCGGCGCGGCGCTCATCCTGACCGGCAACCTTTTCAATCTCCAGCGCCGCGCGCGCGAACCTGAAGTCGCGACATCCTGAGCATCAGGTCCCTTCGTCGGGGATTTTCAGCAGATGGCCGCAGGCCTTGCAGTGCACGGCGTCCGGCTCGTGCCTCTGCAAAGCGCAATGCGGACACTCGTAAAACACCTTGTTCGGCCGGAAGACGGCCTGCGCGAGCTTCACGAACAGCGAGATGCCGACGATCATCGCCACGATCGAGGTCAGCTTGCCGGCGACGCCGGGCAGCGTGATGTCGCCGAACCCGGTGGTGGTGATCGTCGCCACCGTAAAGTAGAGCGCATCGACATACCCTTCGATGCCGGCCCCGACGCGAAAGAAGAACGTGTAGACGAAACCGGTGACTATGAAGAGGAAAGTCACAAGATTGACGACCGCGATGATGGTCTCGCGCCAGGGACGCAGGCCGCGGCGATTGAGCGGCCGCCACAGGACATGACTTCTAGCCAGCGACCACAGCCGCAAGATCCGTAGGAAGCCAAGATTGGCGAGCGCCTGCGGGAAAAGCAGGGTGGCCAGGATGAAGATATCGACCCAGGAGGTCGGCTGCTTCAACAGCCGCAGCATACTCGTCGAGGCGAGCAGCCGCGCGACCATGTCGGCAGCGACCAAGGCTGCCACCGAGTAGTCGATCCAGAGGAAGGAGCGTGTCTCCGACAGCACCGGCGTCGCGATGAAGAAGGCGATGATGGCGAAGTCGATGACGATGACCGCCATCTGGAACCGGAATGCCGCCGGAGTGCGACCGTGATAGAGCCGGCGCAGCTTGTCGCGAAGCCACGTGATGCCGGTCAGGGGCTTTTCGTCGCCGTCGGCCGGTGTCAATGTCACGAGTGAGGCCCCTCCAGCGCCGCCTTGCAAGGCGGCAAGCTACAACGCGTCGGCAGGCGCGAGGTTGCCCGGAGTGCCAGAACTAGACGAGTTCGACCTCGACGACACCGGGCACCGCGCGCATGGCGGACGCCACCTGCGGCGAGATGCGATAGCGGTCGGGCAGCTCGATCTCGACTTCGCCCGCAGCACCTTCCTTGATGACGACGAAGCTCACCTGCCCCTCGCCCTTTGCCGAAAGCTGGCCTGCCAGCGTGCCCAGCGGGCCTGGATCGCGGACGTAGATGCGCAGGGCTTTCTGCACCTGGCTGGCCATCTCCTCCAGCGACTGCACGGTCTGGATGCGCAGATTGACGCCCTCGGGCCGGTCCTCGGCCGAGACGGTGATGACAAGCGATTTGCCGGGCTCCAGCATGTCGCGGTACTGCGCGAGACCCTCGGAGAAGAGCACGGCCTCGTACTGCCCGGACGTGTCGGAGAAGCTTACCACGCCCATCTTGTTGCCGGTGCGCGTCTTGCGCTCCTGCTTCGAGGTCACGGTGCCGGCGAGCCTGCCCGCCGTCGCGCCCTGCTTCACGCCGGCCGAGAACTCCGCCCATGTCTGCACGCGCATCTTCTTCAGCGCCGCGCGATATTCGTCGAGCGGATGCGCGGACAGATAGAAGCCGACCACCTGGAACTCGCGGTGCAGCTTTTCCGCCGGCAGCCACGGCTCCGCGAATGGCAGGTGAAGCTTCTGCTGGCTGACCGCCGACCCACCGAACATGTCGGTGATGCCGAGCGCCGCGTCCTCGTAGGCGCGGGAGGCAAGGCCCATCATCCGATCGAGCCCGGCCATCATCGCGGCGCGGTCGTGGCCAAAGCAGTCGAGCGCGCCGGCCATGATCAGCGTTTCCAGAACGCGCTTGCCGACGATCTTCGGATCGACGCGCTCGCAGAAGTCCTCAAGGCTGGCGAACGCCTTCTCCTGCCGTTTGGCGACGATGTGCTCGACGGCGGCGTCGCCGACGCCCTTCAGCGCGGCAAGAGAATAGAAGATCTTGTTTTCGCCGACCTCGAAATCGCGGAAGCCCGTCGTCACCGACGGCGGCGCGACGTCGATGCCGAGACGCAGCGCGTCCTGGCGGAAGTCGGCGAGTTTGTCCGTGTTGCCCATGTCGAGCGTCATCGACGCTGCCAGGAACTCGACCGGATAGTGCGCCTTCAAATAGGCCGTCTGGTAAGAGACCACCGCGTAGGCCGCGGCATGCGATTTGTTGAAGCCGTAGTCGGCGAATTTAGCCAGCAGATCGAAGATGAAGTCGGCCTGCGGCTTCGACAACCCGTTTTTCAGCGCCCCTTCGACGAAGCGCGCGCGCTGCGCGTCCATCTCGGAGCGGATCTTCTTGCCCATGGCGCGGCGCAGAAGATCGGCTTCGCCAAGCGAATAGCCGGACAGTTCCTGCGCGATCTGCATCACCTGTTCCTGGTAGACGATGACGCCTTGCGTCTCCTTCACCAGATGGTCGATCTTGGGGTGGATGGAGGCGATCTCCTCCTCGCCGTGCTTGCGCGCGTTGTAGGTCGGGATGTTCTCCATCGGGCCGGGGCGATAGAGCGCCACCAGCGCGATGATGTCCTCGATGCGGTCAGGCTTCATGCCGACCAGCGCCTTGCGCATGCCCGCACTTTCCACCTGGAAGATGCCGACCACCTCGCCGCGCGACAGCATCAAGTACGTTTTCTCGTCGTCGAGCGGGATATGGGCGAGATCGACGTCGATGCCGCGCCGGCGGATCAGCTTCACCGCTCGGTCGAGCACGGTCAGCGTCTTCAGCCCGAGGAAGTCGAACTTCACCAGTCCGGCCTGCTCGACATATTTCATGTTGAACTGCGTGACCGGCATGTCCGAGCGCGGATCGCGGTACATCGGCACCAGTTCCGACAGCGGCCTGTCGCCGATGACGATGCCGGCCGCATGGGTCGAGGCGTGGCGGTAGAGGCCTTCGAGCTTCTGCGCCATGTCGAGCAGGGTCTGGACCGCCGGCTCGCGTTCCGCCTCCTCCGCGAAGCGCGGCTCGCCCTCGATGGCCTTGGCGAGCGTCACCGGATTGGCCGGGTTCTGCGGCACCATCTTGCAGAGCCGGTCGACCTGTCCGTAGGGCATCTGCAGCACGCGCCCGACATCGCGCAGGACCGCGCGCGCCTGCAGCGTTCCGAAGGTGATGATCTGCGCGACCTGGTCCCGGCCGTATTTCTCCTGCACGTAGCGGATCACCTCGTCGCGGCGGTCCTGGCAGAAGTCGATATCGAAGTCGGGCATCGATACGCGGTCGGGGTTGAGGAAGCGCTCGAAGAGCAGCGAGAAGCGCAGAGGATCGATGTCGGTGATGGTGGTTGACCACGCGACCAGCGAGCCGGCGCCCGAACCGCGGCCCGGGCCGACCGGGATGCCGTGCGCCTTCGCCCATTTGATGAAGTCGGCGACGATCAGGAAGTAGCCCGGATATTTCATCCGCTCGATGACGCCGAGTTCGAACTCCAGCCGTTCGCCATACTGCTCGACGGTGAAGCCCGGCGTCGGGCCGTGCGCGGCAAGCCGCGCCGCCAGCCCTTCGCGCGCCTGCCGCGCCAATTCCGCCGCTTCGGCCTTCACCGCCGCGTCGGCGTCGGCGACGTCGCCGCCGGTGAAGCGCGGCAGGATCGGGTTGCGCGTCCTCGGGTAGTAGGAGCAGCGCCGCGCAATCTCGACCGTGTTGTCGATGGCTTCGGGCAAGTCGGCAAACAACGCCGCCATCTCCTTCTGGCTCTTCAGGAAATGGTCCGGCGCAAGTCGGCGCCGGTCGTCGGCGGCGATGACCGAGCCCGCGGCTATGGCGATCAGCGCATCATGCGCCTCATAGTCTTCGCGCGCCGGAAAGAACGCCTCATTGGTCGCGACCAGCGGCAGTTCGTGAGCGTAGGCCAGGTCGATCGTCTTCGCCTCGATCACGCGGTCGTAGCCCTCGGCACGCTCCAGCTCGACATAAAGCCGGTCGCCGAATATCCGTTTCAGCGTGAGCAGGCGGTTTTCGGCAAGTTGCGCGTGATCGGTCTTCAGCGCCGTTCCGATCGCTCCGCGCGGGCCGCCCGTAAGACAGATCAGGCCTTCGGCATGCTCAGCGACCCAGCCGAGCGAGACATGAACCGCCTCGCCCGGCGCATTCTCCAGATAGGCGCGGCTGACCAGCCGCACGAGATTGCCGTAGCCGGTCTCGTTGGCGGCGATCAGCACGAGCGGATGAAGTTCCGGTCCCTGCCGCTTCTGGTAGCCGCGGTTGGCATCCAGGTTCTCGTCGCCGAAAGCGACATCGATCTGGCAGCCGATGATCGGCTGGATTCCGTCCTTCACTGCATATTGCGCGAATTCGAGCGCGCCGAAGAGATTGTTGGTGTCGCTGGTGGCTATGGCCGGCGCGGCGTCCTTCACCGCATGGGCAACGATCTTCTTCACCGGCAGCGCGCCTTCGAGCAGCGAATAGGCCGAATGCACCCGCAGGTGCACGAATGGCCGGGCCGACGGCTCGGAAGTCGCCGCCTTCATCATCGCGTCACGCAGGATAGGATCGCGCGGCGGCCTTTCGCTGCTCATATCTGCCAATCTCGAGACTCGAGTGGAATGCCACGCCATTGTTCAGGAACGGCGCGGCCAGGTCGAGCAAAAATAAGGCTTTGGCACAGCCTATTGAAGCGGCTGCGCAACTGGCGAGGCTTTTGCCTACTGGCTGTTGCCGCCCTTGCCGAGGATGTCCTGCGCCAGCGCGATCGCGGTGCGGCGGTCGGCTTCGGGAGCAAGCGAGAAGGCTTCTTCCTGCATGCCCCGGATCCACGGCTGATCGGTGGGAGAGGCGCGTTCCAGCGCTGCCGTCATCATGGCAAGCCCGCGCACGATCTTGCCGTTCTGGAAGAGCAGGTTTCCGAGCGTCGCCTGCGCGCCCGCATGGCCCTTCTCGGCCGCCAGTTGGAACCAGCGCCCGGCCTGGCGCATGCTCGCCTTCACGCCGCCTTCGCCCTTGAGGAACATCTTGCCCATCTCGTACTGGGCGCTCGGATTGCGGTAGTTGGCAGCGGCGCGCATGTAATACTCTTGCGCGGCCGCCGCATTGGCCCCGACCGGGCTCCCGGGGATTCCAGTCTTCAGATAGCCCGCCAGCGCCACCAGCGCGTCCGACACGTAGCTTTCCTCGCGGCTGCCGGGTTCGACATCCTGCTCGACGATCTCGGAGAAGAACTTGAACGCCTCGTAGTCATTGCGGGCAACGCCGTCGCCTGCCGCATACATGCGTGCGAGCTTCCACGTCGCGCCGATCTGGCCGTTCTCGGCCGCATAGCGGTAGGCTTCCGCGGCCTGGTCCTTGTGACCGCTCTGGTAGGCCGAATAGCCAAACTGGAAGACGGCCCAGGGGTTGGATTCAGCCTTCACGCCGCCGGCCTCGTCGAACACATTGTCGTCGAACGCCAGCGCAATGCCGGTGCCGGCGGCCGAAGCCGCGGCAACGGCGCCGCCGAACGCGCAAACCCTGACTAACTCATATATCCGCATAGCAGTGTGTTTCTTTCGCGCCGCCCGGATGGGTAACCGCCCCGTCTCGGGCGGGCCCGACCGTTTGTGCATATTTCCAGATCGCGCCGGACTGGTAGTCCGTCCTGCGCGGCTTCCAACTCTTCGCCCGTTCCGCCAGTTCCGCGTCCGGCAGCGCCACTTCGATCGTGCCCTTGGTGGCGTCGATCGTGATGATGTCGCCGTTCTTCAGCAGCCCGATCGGACCGCCCACAGCCGCCTCCGGCCCGACATGGCCGATGCAGAAGCCGCGCGTTGCGCCTGAGAAACGCCCGTCGGTGATGAGGGCCACCTTGCTTCCCATGCCCTGGCCGTAAAGCGCCGCCGTCGTCGACAGCATCTCGCGCATGCCAGGTCCGCCCTTGGGACCCTCGTAGCGGATGACGAGAACCTCGCCTTCCTTGTAATCACGGTTGCCGACCGCCTCGAAACACTCTTCTTCGGAGTCGAAACAACGCGCGGGACCCGAGAATTTCAGCTCGGACATGCCCGCAACCTTCACGATCGCACCCTCGGGAGCAAGATTTCCCCTGAGGCCGACAACCCCGCCGGTCACGGTGATCGGCTTGTCGGCCGGGCGCACGACGTCCTGATTGTCGTTCCAGGAAACATGCTCCATGTTTTCGGCCAAAGTGCGGCCTGTGACCGTCAGGCAGTCGCCATGCAAGTACCCGTTTTCAAACAGGGTTTTCATAAGCAGCGGAATCCCTCCCGCCTCGAACATGTCCTTCGCCACATATTTGCCACCAGGCTTGAGGTCGGCGATGTAAGGCGTCCTCTCGAAGATTCTGGCGACATCGAAAAGGTCGAATTTGATGCCGGCCTCGTGCGCGATCGCCGGCAGGTGCAGCGCGCCGTTGGTCGAGCCGCCGGTGGCGGACACCACAGCCGCCGCGTTCTCCAGCGCCTTCAGCGTGACGATGTCGCGCGGGCGGATGTTCTTGGCGATCAGCTCCATGATCTTTTCGCCGGAGGCGAAGTTGAAGCGGTCGCGCATCTCGTAGGGCGCCGGGGCGCCGCAGGAATAGGGCAGCGCTAGCCCGATCGCCTCGGCGACCGTGGCCATCGTGTTGGCGGTGAACTGTGCCCCGCACGAACCGGCGGATGGACAGGCGGCCTGCTCGACCTCGAACAGTTCGGCGTCGGACATCTTGCCGACCGAATGCTGGCCGACGGCCTCGAACACGTCCTGCACCGTGATCTGGCGGCCGCGCCAGGAGCCCGGCAGGATCGACCCGCCATAGATGAAGATCGACGGCACGTTGAGGCGGACCATCGCCATCATCATGCCGGGCAGCGACTTGTCGCAGCCGGCAAGCCCGACCAGCGCGTCGTAGCAGTGGCCGCGCATGGTCAGTTCGACGGAGTCCGCGATCACCTCGCGTGACACCAGCGACGACTTCATGCCCTGGTGGCCCATGGCGATGCCGTCGGTCACGGTGATGGTGCAGAACTCGCGCGGAGTGCCGCTGGCGGCGGCCACGCCCTTCTTCACCACCTGCGCCTGGCGCATCAGGGAGATGTTGCAGGGAGCGGCCTCGTTCCAGCAACTCGCGACGCCGACGAGCGGCTGTGCGATCTCGGCGGGAGACAGGCCCATGGCGTAAAGGTAGGAACGGTGCGGAGCGCGCGCCGGACCCTCGGTCACGTGGCGGCTCGGCAAATTTGCCTTCGAGATTACCCTGGCGTCCATTCGTTTCCTTGCCGTTCAACTCACGGCACGTTTCCCGTCGTCTGCGTCTTTTCTTGCGGCGCTCGTCCGAAGGAGACTTTCGGGTGCGCCGGGTTTATGGCGGGAACGGGGCAAATTTCCCGGCCGGAACCATACCGCATTGGTTCTTGAGATAGTGTTGCCGAAACGTCACAAATCACGGATGGGCGGCAACCGTAGCGCGCGGGCAACACCCGCATACCCAATAAAAAAGGCCGGCATTGCCGGGCTTTTCGCGAGATTTGAAGTTTCCTACCAGGCGATCCTGTATCCGGCCGAGAGGGCGTAGACCCAGTCGCCGTCGACTGTGTAGCCGAAGCTTGCGCCTTCATCGACCACGCCGACGCCTGTCGGTTGAGCCTCGGCCGAAACGCTGGCCGAGGTCAAATAGCTGATCGCGCCGCCAAACCGGACCTCGCCGCCAAGCTTGTCCTTGAACGAAACGCCGGCGGCGGCTGTGTAGCTGTCGCTGAGCGTATCTTCGGTGGTCGAAACCCCGCGATCCCAGGTAAGGCCAACCACGCCGGAGATGCTTTCGCTGAAGGCATGGCCGATACCGCCGGTCACTGTCCAGCCGTCCTTGTAGTAATATTCAAGTTCCCTCGCGCCCGGAAGCGGACCGCCGAGGATTGTATAATCGAGAGTGTCGAGCACGCTCCAGTCCGTCCATCTAACCGACCCGAAGGCGAGCCAGCCTGGCGCGATGCCGGACTGTACCTTCAACTCAACCGACTGCGGCAGGGTGCCGTCGGCGACGGCAGGGGCCGGTCCTGACGGCCCGTCAAGTGCGGTTGAGAACGTACCGTCCGGCGTGTGATGGACTTCGGATCGGTACATGATCTGGGCCCGCAGGGCAATTTCCGGGATCTCGTACGCGACACCGATACGAAAGCCCGGTTCGTAGTCACCATCGAACTGCAGGGTGGCATCGGTATTGTTTAGTGCAGTGCCAAGCTGGCCCGCTTGCACCGGTGGAACTCCCGCTGCGATGAGACCGGCGGCAACCACCGTGCCGTTGAACAAGACGGTCTGACTGTAGCTGAAATCTTGCAAAAATCCGCCCGCAAGCAACCATGCCCGACCTTTGGCGAGGTCGAACTTGTAGCCGCAGGTCCCAGCGAATTCATTGGTGTCGAACCCCTCCCTGATCGTGCCTGTCCCATCGGCCAGCGAACCGAAAAGGACGGCCTGAGGGCCATATTCTGAATCCGCTCCGAACGGTTGGGTATATGTTCCCGCGCAACGGAAGTCGTCCGTCAGGTTGAACTTAACCGCAGTGCTCGGAATTGCGTAGGTCTGGGTATAGTCACCGTCGGTGCTTGCGTAGGATTGGCCCGGTGTCAGGCCGGCCAGCGGGCCGGCGGGCGGCGCGGTCAGAGTCTCATATCCGCGCTTCGGCATGACGACCGTCACGCTCGCCCGCATGTTGAAGTTGCCTTCTTCGAAAATCAGATCGGTATCGGCCACGCCGCGGCTGAAGCCACCGGCGTTCGCCGTCCCAACCGCCGCCAGCGTCGCGCATCCAGCCAGAAACGCTGTGACATGCAGGCTCTTCATGCCTTCCTCCCCGAAGTACTGCCACAAGCTAAATGGACTTCAGCGATTCTGCGCAACTGACAAATTCGCAGACTGTTCGCGTTCCACGGTGCGGAAGCGCAGGTTTTCACGGAGAAGTTGTGCCTATGGCGCATGAATCACCCATTTTCGGAGGATTCTACGGATTTCTGCTGAGCAAAACCCTTAGGACGCCGCCAGACAGCCTCGAAATTGTGCGGAATTCACGCGCCTGTTACATTATGGCAACAACGCGGCGAAAAATGGTCGCGATACGGGCGTAACGCTGCGGCATTTCGGCCTACGGAATATGCCGCAGCGGCAGGTTGTACGGCCGTTCAGCCTTCGCCGCGCACGCGCGACAGGGCCGTGTCGAGCTTCGTCTGCGCCTCGCGGTACTCGTCGAGCTTCTCGCGTTCGGCGGCCACCACCTCTTCGGGCGCATTGGCCACGAACTTCTCGTTCGAGAGTTTCTTGTGCAGCCGCGCGATCTCTTCGGTCGTCTTGGCGAGTTCCTTCTGCAGCCGCGCCGTCTCCGCTTTCACGTCGATCAGCGTACCGAGCGGCAGGCAGGCGGTCGCCTCGCCCAGCACGAACTGCGCCGAAGCGGCAGGCGCGGCCTCGGCATGGCTGACGTCGCCGACGCGGGCCAGCCGCTTGATCGCCGCCTCGTGACGCGACAGCCGGTCGCGCGTCTCGGCATTGGCGCCGACAAGCACCAGCGGCGCGATGGCCGAAGGCGGCACGTTCATCTCCGAGCGCACCGAGCGGACACCCGAGACCAGGTCGATCAGCCAATTGATCTCCGCCGCCGCACCGGTGTCCTCGAAATCGGGCGCCGGCCATGCCGCATGGCAGAGCAGCGTGGCGCGGGGTTCGCTTTCGCTCGCCGTCTGCGCCCAGAGCTCTTCCGTCATGAACGGCATCATCGGATGAAGCAGCTTGTAGATTTCGTCGAGCACGAAGGCCATCGTCGCCCGGCTCTCGGCCTTGGCGGCCTCGTCGTCGCCCATGAACACAGGCTTCAGCAGCTCGACATACCAATCGCAGAAATAATTCCAGACGAAGCGATAGGCCGAGGCGCCCGCCTCGTTGAACTTGTACGATGTGATGCCGTCGGTGATATCCTTCGCCGCGCGCGTCAGCTCGGTCAGGATCCAGCGGTTGACGGTCAGCTTCGCGTCGTTCAGCCAGAACTCGTCGTTACGCGCCACGCCGTTCATCTCGGCGAAACGCGTTGCGTTCCAGAGTTTGGTGCCGAAGTTGCGGTAGCCGGCGATGCGCGCCGGGTCGAGCTTCACGTCCCGCCCCTGCGCCGCCATGATGGTGAGCGTGAAGCGCAGCGCGTCGGCGCCGTATTCGTCGATCAGTTCCAGCGGATCGATGACGTTGCCCTTCGACTTCGACATCTTGGCGCCGTTCTTGTCGCGCACGAGCGCGTGGACATAGACGGTGTGGAACGGCTCCTCCTTCATGAAATGAAGGCCCATCATCATCATGCGGGCGACCCAGAAGAAGATGATGTCGAAGCCGGTCACCAGAACGTCCGTCTGGTAGTAGGTATCCAGTTCCGGAGTTTTTTCGGGCCAGCCGAGCGTCGAGAACGGCCACAGCGCCGAGGAGAACCAGGTGTCGAGCACGTCCTCGTCGCGGGTCAGGATTTTGCCTGGCTCGTAATTCTCAAGCTGGTCTTCGACCCAGGCTTTCCAGGGGCCTTCCAGCGCCAGATAATATTCCACCGCCGCGCCGAGGGCCTCCTCCTCGGTCTTCTCGACGAAGATATGACCGTCCGGTCCGTACCAGGCCGGGATCTGGTGACCCCACCAGAGTTGGCGCGAGATGCACCAGGGCTGGATGTTCTCCATCCAGTCGAAATAGGTCTTTTCCCAGTTCCTGGGCACGAACTCGGTGCGGCCCTCGCGCACCGATGCGATGGCCGGCTTCGCCAGTTCCGCCGCGTTGACGTACCACTGGTCGGTGAGGAACGGTTCGATGACGACGCCCGAGCGGTCGCCAAAAGGCTGCGTGATCTTCTTGTTCTCGACGTAGGGAACGTCGTTGCCGTCTGCATCCTTGATCGTCACCGCCAGTCCATCGGCGTTGATGGCGGCCACGATGCGCTTGCGGGCCTCATAGCGATCGAGGCCGCGATACTCGTCGGGCACGAGATTGATCGACTCCACTTCCGAATCGGCGGGCAGTTCGCCGCTGCGGACGATCTCGACGGCGCGCGCCGCGCATACCGCGTAAGGCTCGCCGTCCTCGCGCATTGCAGCGACTTCGTTCATCAGGCGGTAGAGCGGAATCCGGTTTCGGCGGGCGACCTGGTAGTCGTTGAAGTCGTGCGCGCCGGTGATCTTCACCGCGCCCGAACCGAAGGCGGGATCGGGGTACTCGTCGGTGATGATCGGGATCAGCCGCCGGTGCTCTTTCGGACCGACGGGAATCTCGCACAGCTTGCCGACGATCGGCGCGTAGCGTTCGTCTGACGGATGGACCGCCACCGCGCCGTCGCCGAGCATCGTTTCGGGGCGGGTCGTGGCGATGGAGATGTAGTTCCGTTCCTCCTGGAAGACGACGGTGCCGTCGGCATCTTTCTCCACATAGGTGTAGGTCTCGCCGCCGGCGAGCGGGTACTTGAAGTGCCACATGTGGCCATCGACTTCGCGACTCTCCACCTCGAGGTCGGAGATGGCGGTCAAGAGCTTCGGGTCCCAGTTGACCAGTCGCTTGTCCTTGTAGATCAAGCCCTGCTTGTAGAGCGTGACGAACACTTCGAGCACGGCCCTGGACAGGCCCTCGTCCATGGTGAAGCGCTCGCGCGACCAGTCGGCTGACGCGCCGAGCCGCTTGAGCTGGTTGAAGATCATGCCGCCCGACTCGGCCTTCCATTCCCAGATCTTCTCGACGAACTGTTCCCGCGTCAGGTCGCGGCGGTGGATCTGCTTCTCCATCAGCTGGCGCTCGACCACCATCTGGGTGGCAATGCCGGCGTGGTCCATGCCGGGCTGCCACAGCACGTTCTTGCCGCGCATGCGCTCGAAGCGCACCAGGATGTCCTGCAGCGTGTTGTTGAGCGCATGCCCCATATGCAGCGAGCCGGTAACGTTTGGCGGCGGAATGACGATCGTGAACGGCTCGGCGTCGGCTTGAGCGCCGGCTCCGGCCGCGAAGGCGTCGGCCTCTTCCCAGATTTTCGCGATCTTCGGCTCGACGGTCTTGGCGTCGTAAGTCTTCTCAAGCATGGCTGCGCTGTCCGGATTTCGGTCGCTGTAAATCGGAAGGCCGCCGGCAAGTCAACCGCGGGTAGCTGCGGGCGGACGGCGCAAACAAAAACGCCGCCCAAGAGCGGCGTCAGTCCGTGCGGCAGGCGGCGGCGCTATTGCGCGCCGCGCGCCACCCGTTCGATTTCCTCGCGCACCAGACGCTCTACCAGCGTCGGCAGGTTGTTCTCCATCCAGTCGCGAAGCAGCGGCGCGATCATCTCCTCGGCCATCTCGTCGAAGGTCTTCCTGCTGCGCGCGGCAAAGGCTTCCGAAAGCTCGCTGAAGGAGGCGGCCACCTGACGCTCGACCCGCTCCGACAATATGGCAGGCTTGGCTGCGGCGATCTCCACGGCCACCGGACGGTTTTGCGTCACGATAGCCGGCCTGCTCTCGATCGCCGCGTCCCGCAACGTCCCCGGCTCGCTCCCGCGCAGCTGGGGCGGCTGAGCGTTGTTCGCCGGCTCGGGTATGCCGAGCAGCGCGCGGGCGTCCTCGCGCGCTATCCGCGAATTCTCGATCGCTTTCTTGATGTCGTCGGGCGAGCGCTCATAGGGGGTCCGCTCGGAAACAGGTCGCTCGGGAGCCGGCCTTTCCGGCGGCATGTCCCATCGCGACGGCATCGCCGCGGCCTCGGCCGTGATCTGCGCCTGCACCTCGGCGAGCGTGACCGGCTTCTTGTGCGCCACCTCGCGCGGCGCCGGCGCGCGCTCCATCGCGTCGATCGGCGTGCGCAGTTCGTTGCGGAAGGCGTCGACCTCGATCACCGTGCGCTCGGCCGATTCCGCGGCCGGCGCCGCAGTGCGGCTCTGCTCGGTCCGGGTCTGCTCCGGTTCGTCGGCCTGCCTGCGGCCAGCGTCATTGTCCTCGATGATGCGCCGGATCGAGGCCAGTATCTCTTCCATGGAAGGTTCGCGCTGTGCGCTGCTTGCTTGTGCCATCGTCGCGTCCGCCGCCCCTGACCAATTCGCAGCTCGCCCGCTCACGGGACGAGTCTGCGAATCATTGGTGAAAGCGTAGCGGACGGAACGTCTTAGGAGAATCCCCAAACTCCGGGTGCCGGGGATTTCAACAGATTGCTATTTCAAAGACTTGCGCGCTGCACCAAGCCGCCGCGCGCAGAGCTCAGCGGCCGTCGGGCGTCCGCAGACCGCCCCACTTGTCCTTGACCGCGTCGTAGTGCTCTTTCGGCCGGTGCACCGCCACCTGGAGGCCGAGACGCTCGGCGGTGAGCGCACCCATCGCCGAAACGATGGCGTAGCTGGCCACCACAACGTCGCGTTCGTCACTCGCCAGATTGATCTGCGCGGTAATCACGTCAGCCTGCGAGTCGAGAACGTCGAGCGTGGTACGCTGGCCGACATTGCGCTCCTCGATCACACCGTTGAGGGCGAGCTGCTGGGCAGCGACCTGCTCGCGGTTGGCGGCGACGCTCTCGCGCGCCGCTACATACTGAGTCCAGGCCGAGACGATCGCCTGGCGCACCTGGTCGCGGCTGACATCGACCTGGATGCGCGCCTGACCGAGCGATTCCTTCGACTGGCGCACCAGCGCCGAAACGCGGCCGCCGGTGTAGATCGGGATCGTCAAGGTAGCGCCGACGCTGGCCGAGTCGTAGGTTCCGTCCTGCGTGCTCCCGACGCCCGGCAGGCCGTTGACTTCGGTGTTCTGATAGCTGCGCGCCACGCCGGCCGACGCCGACACCTGCGGCAGAAGGGCGCCTTCGTTCGATTTCACCGCGAACGCCGCGGCATCGACCAGATGCTCGGTCGCGATGATCGCGGGATGGTCCCCCGCAGCGATCGCAATCGCCTGTTCCATGCTCTTCGGCAACATCTTGGCGAGCGGCGCCCCGGCCTGCAACTTGCCCGGATCGTCGCCTATCACCTGCCGGTAGGTTGCCTCGCTGGTCTGCGCCTGCGCCCGGGCCACCGCGAGCTGCGCGACGGCGGCGGAACGGCTCGCGTCAGCCTGGGCAACGTCCGTCCTTGTGCCCTCGCCGACCTCGAAACGCGAACGCGCGGCGCGCGACTGTTCGGTCAGGAACTGCAAGTTCTGTTCGGTCAGAACGGCGATCTGCCGGTCGCGAATCACATCCATATACGCGCTGGCGGCATCGAACAGCGTGTTCTGTTCGTCGTTGCGCAGGCTTTCGACTGACGCCCTCACCTGCGCCTCGGCAGCGCGGACATTGTTCCTCGTTTGAAAACCGTCGAACAGCATCTGGTCGATCTGCACGCCGAAGGAACCGGTGGTCAGCCGGCTCCGGCCCTTGGTAGTCGTGTAGTCGATGCTTCCGCTGGCTCCGATGGTCGGACGCCAGCCGGACTTCGCGATCGGCACGTTCTCGTCGGTAACGCGCACGCCGGCGCGGCTGGAATTCAAAGTCGAATTAAGCTGGTAGGCTTTTGCCAAAGCGCCGAATAGCGTCTCGGCCGACACCGCCGACGAAGACAGCGCCGTCGCGGCAAAAAGTACGGCGGCGAGAACTTTCCTGGCTACCAACGACACACTCTACCCTCATGCATTCGCAGGAGCCATCAGCCGATTCGGCCGCATATGCTCCTCGCCGGCCATCCGGCACCTGGTTTCCGGCCAATCCCACGCTGAAACAATTTGCGTCAAATCGGCGATGATGGTCCCCGGTCCCTAAAGCAACATGGCTTAGCGGCTCGTGCAAGAGCCAAGCCGTCAGAATTCGAACGCGGGCGCGCGTTCAAATCCCGGTAGTGGCTTTACTGCCGCATTGAACGCTTGGCGTCCCGTGGCGATGCCGTTGGCTTTGACGTAAATGCGCGCCGCGCCGGCATTGCCGCTGCCCTCGGTGACGACAAGCCGGCCGCCTTCCGCAAGTTGCCCAAGCAAGGCCTCCGGAAGCACGTCGACGCTGCCGCCGACGAAGATGACGTCATAGGGAGCGCCTTGCTTGTAACCGGCCTGCAGAGGCCCGCGCACCACCGAGACATTGCCGTAGCCGAGGCCGGCGAGATTTGCCGCGGCTTGATCGGCGAGCGAATTGTCGCACTCCAGGGCTACGACGGATTTGGCCAGCCGGGACAGCACCGCCGCCGAATAGCCGGTGCAGGTTCCGACATCGAGCACCTTGTCGTTGGCGCCGACTTCGGCAAGCTGGATGAGCTTGGCGAGCGGCGACGGCTTCATCAGATAGCGAGCGCCCTGTCCGCCCTGGCCGGAGACGGCAATGTTGTCGTCGATATAGGCAAGCGCCTTGCGAGGCTCGGGCACGAATACCTCGCGCGGCACCTCGAGCATTGCCGACAGCAGCGGCTGGGAAGTCACGTCGGTCGTACGCAACTGGCCGTCGACCATCTTGACGCGAAGTTCGGAGAAATCGGCGGTCATCTTCGTTTGGCCCGACTATGCGCGCGCCGCGCGCCCCTCAGTTACGCATCCCAAGGCGATGGAACCGCCTGGACGCAACGCGCGAAGTGGAGGCCTCGCCCGGAATCGAACCGGGGTGCAAGGATTTGCAGTCCTCTGCGTAACCACTCCGCCACGAGGCCTCGCCGTTTCGGGCGCACGGTTCCAATATGTTGCGGCAGAAATGGCGTCAAGCCGTCGGGCTTCGATCCGCAAGCTTTCCCCGGCCGGGCCGACGTCCGCTTGATGCCACCGCAATCGCGGACTGACCGCAAGGCTCGCCAATGTCGCAATGTCATGAACTTCCTATCGGATGTTCCTTGAGAAACCCGACAACGCGCGCCTTGAAGCTGCGGTCGCCGACGGCAAGCATATGGTCGCGCCCCTCGATCGGGAAGCCTTCTGCGTTCGGCATCATCCCGGCAAGTTCCTCGGGCGAACCGGCTATGTCGTCCCTGGTTCCGACGGCCACCAGTGTCGGTTGCGCGATGCGGGCGACCTCCGCCTCGGTCAGCAGCGTCCGCGAGGCGACGATGCAGGCGGCGAGCGCCTTGCGGTCGCTTTTGGTCTGGTCGGCAAAGGCGCGAAAGCTCTTGCCGCGCGGGTGGGTGACGCTGCCGGCATCATCGGCCAGCAGCGCGGAGGCGATTGGATCCCATTCGCCGACGCCATCGACCATGCCGCTGCCCAGCCCGCCGAAGATCAGCGTAGCGACCTTTTGCGGCTCCGCGAGCGCCAGGAAGGCTGCTATGCGCGCGCCCATCGAATATCCCATCACGTGAGCCCGGGTGATACCGAGGTGGTCGAGCAGGGCCGAAGCGTCGCCGGCCATCTTCTCGGGCGTATAGTCCGCCGCAACGTAGCTCTTCGAGGTTGCACCGTGGCCGCGATTGTCGAAGGCGATGGTGCGGTAGCCGGCGTCGTTCAGCGTCTTCACCCAGCCCGTTGCCACCCAGTTGACCATATGGGTCGAGGCGAAGCCGTGGATCAGCAGCACCGGCTCGGCGCCGGGCGCAGGCTGTTGGTCGATGAAGGCGAAATCGAAGCCGTCATGCTCGAAGAACTGCATCGCGCCGGCAATTCCCTTCAGGGTCGAGACCACGTTTGCCGCCTGCCTGGATTCTGGCCAACCCGACCGCGCCCGACCGCGCCTAGGCCTCTGGCCCTAGCCGTCATTGCCTACCGGCCGCCGCGGCGATCGTCGGATGGCGCAATATGTCGCCGTCCTTGATGCCCGCCTTCTCCGCAGTGCCGCGCTTGAGTTCGAGCACGAACCGAACCGGTTCGCCCGGCGAGATCGGCGCTTCCGAAAATGGCTCGCCCGGCAATATGCCGCGTACCCTGCCGTCCTCTCCGATGAAGATGAGATCGAGCGGCATGGGCGTATTCTTCATCCAGAAGCCGACCTCTTTGGTTTCGGAAAACACGAACAGCATGCCGTGGTCATCGTCCATGGTCTGGCGGAACATCAGCCCGGCGGAACGTTCGCTCCCGTCGTCGGCGATTTCGATCGTAAAAGATCGCTCGCCGCCGGCCGTCTCGGCCACCAGCGGCGCCGCATCGACCGGCAGGCGCATCGCCTGGTCCGCCGACGACTGCGGCATGCCGATATAGAAACCGAGCGCGGCGACGATGGCCACGACCGCAACGACAGCAAGCAGGGATTTGCGAATCATTCGGGCGGTCCCAAGATCACCGGCGGGCCACGGCGCGCCTAGGACCAATCTAGTGCGCGACCGGCAAGGTACCGATATCGGGATGAATTTCGGCAGCCATAAGGCCCTTGTCGCCGCGGCCGTAGCGAACCAGAACGACCTGTCCTGGCCGCAACTCCGTCAGACCGTAACGCCTGAGCGTCTCCATATGCACGAAGATGTCTTCCGTGCCATCGCCGCGCGTCAGGAAGCCGAACCCCTTGGTGCGGTTGAACCATTTGACCAGCGCGCGCTCCAGCCCGCTCTCTGGCGTCACGACCACATGCGTGCGCTGCTCCTGCAACTCGGCCGGATGCACCGCCGTGGAGTTGTCCATGGAGAGCACGCGGAACGCCTGCAGTCCGCGATCGCCCTGCTTGACCAGGCAGACCACCCTCGAGCCTTCGAGCGCCGTGTGAAAACCGTCTCGCCTGAGGCAGGTCACATGGAGGAGAACGTCGCCGAACTGGCCGTCGTCGGGCAGGACGAAACCATAGCCCTTCGCGACGTCGAACCACTTGATGGCGCCGGAAACTTCAACGACTGCCGCATCGCCGCCTTCGTTGCCGACGAAGGCTTCGTCTCCGATTCCCTCACGCCTCGCGATAGAGGCTTTTTCCCCCATCAGAACGCCCCCTGTCGTGGACTGGCACAGCTGATTCTAGGCTCAAGATTAACACTGTGCGTAAGCTTATGTGCAAGGCCTGCTCTGGCTTTTTTCACATATGCACTAGGTTTTGGAGGTCTCATGGTAAATCCCGGCCAGTAAAGCCCGTCGCTGCAGGTTGCCGACCGGTGTGAGCCGCCCTATGTTCCCGCACCCAGATCTCCGAGGATGAAACATGCGCTATCTGCACACCATGGTCCGCGTCGCCGACATAGACGCGTCGCTCGATTTCTACGTCAGCAAGCTCGGTCTGAAGGAAGTCCGCCGCTATGAGAATCAGCAGGGCCGCTACACGCTGATCTTCCTTGCCGCTCCCGAAGACGAGCACAGCGGCGTCACCGAAAAAGCGCCGCTGGTCGAGTTGACCTACAATTGGGATCCGGAAGACTACAAGGGCGGCCGCAATTTCGGCCACCTCGCCTATGAGGTCGACAACATCTACGAGACCTGCCAGCGCCTGATGGACGCCGGTGTCACAATCAACCGTCCGCCGCGCGACGGCAACATGGCCTTCATCAAGTCGCCGGACGGCATTTCCATCGAACTGCTGCAGAAAGGACCGGCTCTCGCAAAGGCCGAACCCTGGGCTTCGATGGCCAACACCGGAAGCTGGTGACGCGCCTTCTTCCTGTCACTTGATCGCGTCGGCCATTTTGGCCAGCGCGATCACCGTGTTCCAGTTGCGCGCCGTGTTGGGCACGCCGATTCCCTTGTCGAATTTTTCGGCGAGCTTCGACGTTCCAAAACCATTCGGCGTGTGCAGATAGGCGACCTTGCCGACGACCTCGATGCGCTCGCCGCCTTTCGCAAACGCGCGCAGGGCCTCCACCCTCCCCTCCTCCGGCGTCTCGGCCAGAACCGCCGCATGGAGGAATTTCGGAACCTCGACCGCCTTAGGGAACGGGTTGCTCGCGATCAGATCGGCCCATTCTTCTCGCGTCACCACATGCACGGCCTTGTCGAAGCCGAATTCCTGCCTCGCGATCTTCGCGACGTCGGTCGTGACGCTCGCTGCGCTCTTTCGTGAAGACAAGACGGCGTTGCCGCTGTTGATATAGGTCGCGACATCCTTGAAGCCTGCCGCCGTCAGCGCCTCGCGCAGCGGTTTGGTTGGCAGCTGCGTCGCGCCGCCGACGCCGCGAAAGAGAATGATGTAGACGGTCATATCACCAGCCCGGCGATCGTCTCGTTGTCGGTGATATCCTGATAGGCCCATCCCGCTTCGTGGAAGCGTTTCGCCAGCACGTCGAAATTCCTGCGGTCCTTCGTCTCGATGCCGATCAGCACCGAGCCGAAATTGCGCGCCGACTTTTTCAGATATTCGAAGCGCGCGATGTCGTCGTCAGGCCCGAGCAGATCGAGGAAATCGCGCAGCGCGCCGGGCCGCTGCGGGAAGCGGAAGACGAAATATTTCTTCAGCCCCTCGAAGCGCAGCGCGCGCTCCTTGACGTCGGGCAGCCGCTCGAAATCGAAATTGCCGCCGGAGACCACGCAGACAATCGTCTTGCCGCGAAGCTCCTTCTTCGCAAAATCCTTCAGCGCGTCGATCGCCAGCGCGCCCGCCGGCTCCAACACGACGCCCTCGACGTTGAGCATTTCGATCATCGTCGCGCAAAGCCGGTTCTCGGGTATCAGCCGCACTGAGTCCGCCGGGAAATCCCTGAGGTGCCGGAACGGCTCGCGGCCGATCTCGCCGACCGCCGCGCCGTCGACGAAATTGTCGACGCTTTCAAGCCTCACGCGCCGACCTGCCGCAAGGCTTTGGGCAAGGCTCGGGGCGCCAGCCGGCTCGCAGAACACGAAGCGCATGTCGCGGCCGATCTCGTGGAAATATTGCGTGACGCCCGCCGACAATCCGCCGCCGCCGACCGGCAGCACCATCATGTCCGGCGAGCGGCCGCCCGGCATCTGGTCAGCGACTTCCCAGGCGACGGTCGCCTGCCCCTCGATGATGTCCTTGTGATCGAAGGGCGGCACCATATGCGCCCCGCTCGCCTCGGCGAATTCGAGCGACGCGCGATAGCAATCATCGAAGAAGTCGCCAAAAAGCCTGATCTCGACGAACTCGCCGCCAAAGAGTTTTGTCTTGTCGATCTTCTGCTGCGGCGTGGTGACGGGCATGTAGACCACGCCTCTTTTGCCGAAATGCCGGCAGACGAAGGCGAAACCCTGCGCGTGGTTGCCGGCCGAGGCGCAGACGAACAGTTCGGCAGCGGTGCCGGCGGCCAGCGCATGCCGGAAGAAGTTGAACGCCCCGCGTATCTTGTAGGAGCGGACCGGCGTCAGGTCCTCGCGCTTCAGCAGCACATGAGCGCCGTACTTCTTCGACAAATAGTCGTTCCGCTGCAGTGGCGTTGCGGGAAACAGTGCGTGCAGGGCCGCCGCCGCTTTCGAAACGCGCTCCGCGAAACTCGTCATCGCTCCCACCATATTGACCGCATGGCTGCCGCTCTCCACGCTTTTGCGCTATCGCATATCCGCGCGGTCGAGGCCACGCCGAAGTCCTGTCTCGGCAATCGGACAACAAGGTGTCCGCATATCGGCCGACATCGCGCGCTTCACCGGCGGCGATCCATTTTGGCTTTCACGCAACAGGGCGACGGCCGTCGACCGCGCCAGGGCCGTTTCTGCCCTCTTCGCCTTGCTAATGCCTTTATCAGGCGTTCGGGGAAGGTATGCCTCAAGAAACAGGCCGAATGGCCGGAGAATTGTAGACTGTGTTGAAAATCAAACTTTTATCCGCGGCGCTTGCTCTCGTCTGCGCCGGCTGCATGACCAACGACAACGCCACCGATCTGATCGGCACCGCGGCCGTGCCGGTCCCGGTCAGCGAGATCGCCGGCAACCACTCGATCTTCGTCGCCACCACGCGCGAAGCGTCGGCGGACGCCAAGGTGTTCAACAATTCGCGCTCGCCCAAGCTGAACTTCGCCCGTGTTAACGTGACGGTGCCGAAGGCGCACGAGACCGGCCAGATCGAACGCAACAAGCCCGGCAAGGCCGACGACCCGTTGAAGTTCTTCACGGCAACCGAGGTCGTCGCCTA
This sequence comes from Mesorhizobium sp. KR9-304, assembly GCF_040049215.1. Taxonomy (NCBI): domain Bacteria; kingdom Pseudomonadati; phylum Pseudomonadota; class Alphaproteobacteria; order Hyphomicrobiales; family Phyllobacteriaceae; genus Mesorhizobium; species Mesorhizobium sp. KR9-304. Next base: position 208,931 of record NZ_JBDZDN010000002.1, read on the forward strand.
TGAAGCGCAGCCGCAATTCTCCTCGGCGCTGAGCGCCGACATCGCGGCGCGCGGCGGCCGCGCCATGATCTTCATTCATGGCTACAACACATCCTTCGACAGCGCCGTCTACCGCGCCACGCAGATCGCCCACGATTCCGGCTATCCGGGAACGCCGGTTCTGTTCTCCTGGGCGTCGGGCGGCACGACCAAGGACTATGTCTACGACCGCGAGAGCGCCAGCGTCGCCCGCGACCAGCTCGAGGCCACGCTTCGCCTGCTTGCCCAGTCCGGCGCGCGCCGCATCGACATCGTCGCGCATTCGATGGGCACCTGGGTCACGATGGAGGCGCTGCGTCAGCTTGCGCTCTCCCGCGACCGCGATCTCGGCGGCAAGCTCGGCGACGTGGTGCTGGCCTCGCCCGACATCGATTTCGACGTCTTCAAGAGCCAGATGCGCCGCTACGGCAAGCCGGACCGGCCGTTCTTCCTGATGATTTCGGCCGATGACCGCGCCCTCAAGCTTTCCGGCATCATCGCCGGCAACCGCCCTCGCGTCGGCGGCTACGGCAACCAGGCCGAACTCGCCGAACTCGGCGTCATCGTCGTCGACCTGTCGCAAGAGAAGAGCGCGGATCGGCTGAACCACACCAAGTTCGCCGACAATCCAACGCTGGTCAGGCTGCTCGGACAGCGCCTGCGCGAGGACGACGGTTACGCCAGCGACCGCGAGGTGACCGACCGCATCACCGCGCTCGGCCAAGGCTCTTAGAGCGCTTCGGGCGCGCCGGCCGGTCCGGGGCGGGAGCTTTTGCGCTGGACCAGGCACCGTTCTAGCCCTATCGGTGCTCGCAAGCGCCCTGCAGGGATGGCGCCGGAGGTGAGTGTAGTGCGTCCTAGACTGCTCATTGTCGTGCCGCTCGCGCTGGCCGTTTCCGCCTGCGCCACCGAACGCAAGCACGAGCTGTTCGCGGACGAATTGCGTCCTGTGCCTGCTTCCGAAGTCGCCGCCAAGCACGAAATCTTCGTCGCTACCACGCGGCTCCAGGCCGAGGACAAACGCCTCGTTTTCAGCCGCGACCGCTCCGATATGCTCGCCTTCGCCCGGATCGGGGTCACCGTGCCCAAGAACCACGAAATCGGCACGATCGAGCGCGCCAAGGACGGCAATCCGGGCGACCCCGCCAAGGATTTCACGGCCACGGACCTGACAATCTACGATTCGGGTGCAGCCTTCAGCACCGCGGTCGCCGACAACGGAGATCGCGTCCTGGTCTTCGTGCACGGCTACAACACCGGCTTCGACGACGGCGTCTATCGCGTCACCCAGATCGCGCACGACATGGGCTATCCCGGCACGCCGGTTCTGTTCTCCTGGGCGTCCGGCGCCAGGACCCGCGACTATGTCTACGACAAGGACTCGAGCACCGCCGCCCGCGACGATCTCGAGGCGACACTGGTGACGCTGTCCAGAACCCGCGGCGTGAAGAGCATTGATATCATCGCCCATTCCATGGGCAACTGGGTGGCGGTGGAGGCGCTGCGCCAGCTCGCCATCGCCGGCAACCGCGATCTCGGCGGCAAGCTAGGCTATGTCATTCTCGCGTCGCCCGACATCGACGTTGACATCTTCAAGAAGCAGATGATCCGTTACGGCAAGCCTGACAGACCCTTCGTCGTGCTGCTGTCGGCCGACGACAAGGCATTGGGCTTCTCAAGTCGCATCGCCGGCAAGAAGGCGCGCGTCGGCGACGATGCGAATGCCGACGAACTGGCGGCTCTGGGTGTGGTCGTGGTCGATCTCAGCCAGACGCAGTCCGGAGACAAGCTCAACCACGCGAAATTCGCCGACAATCCGGTGCTCGTCCAGTTGCTTGGCCAGAGGCTGCGCATGCCCGAAAGCCTGCGTCCCACGCAAGAGCAAGCCAACGAGCGCGTCAACCGGCTGGCAAGCTCAGTCGGTCAGGCGACCTCGATCGTCGTGACGACACCGCTCAGGATCTTCACGGTAGGGTCCGAATGACGGCCGGGTAACTGCCTAGACGAAAAGCTCGACCTTCTCGAACGTCCTGACATCCACCAGCCCAACGTCGGAGATCCTGAGTTCCGGGATCACGACCAGCGCCAGCAGGGAGTGCTGCATATAGGCGTTGTTGAGCGTGCACCCGCAGGCGCGCATCGCTTCGGTCAGTCTGCCGGCCTTCGCCGCCACGATCTCGGCGCGCTCGTCCGACATCAGGCCGGCGATCGGCATCTCCACCAGTGCAAGCTCCCTGCCCTTGGAGAACAGCACCACGCCGCCGCCGACTTCGGCCAGACGGTTCGCGGCGAGCGCCATGTCCTGCTTGTTGGTGCCGACGACGATCATGTGGTGGCTGTCATGCGCGACGGTCGAGGCTAGCGCGCAATCCTCCTTGTAGCCGAAGCCGGAGACCAGCGCGTTGACCACCTTGCCGGTGCCCTTGTGGCGCTCGACCACCGCGATCTGGCAGATGTCGTTCGCCCGGTCCATCGCGACCAGCCCCTCCTCCACCGGCAGGTCGGCCTCCAGCGCCTTGGTCGGCGCTTGGTTCTCGATCACGCCGATGACCCGCGCTCTGACCTCGTTGGCGCCGGCCGGCGCCTTGATGTCGAAATCCTTCGCCTCGATCGTCCTGCCGACATGCACCGTATTGCGCGCGCTCTGCGGATAGTCATAGGGCGGGATGTCGATGACGAGCTTGCCGGCTTCGGCGGCCAGCATGCCGCGCGCGTAGACCTGGTCGATCTTCATCCCGGCTAGGTCCTCAACGATCAGGAAATCTGCGGACCGCCCCGGCGCGATCGAGCCGATCTCTCGCTCCAGCCCGAAATGCTGCGCGGTGTTCAGCGTCGCCATCTGGATCGCCGTCACCGGCTTCAGCCCCTGCGCTATGGCGTGGCGCAGCACGCGGTCCATATGGCCTTCATTGACCAGCGTGCCGGAATGGCTGTCGTCGGTGCAGAGGATGAAATTGCGGGGATCGATGCCTTGCTCCGTCACCGCCTTCACCTGTTCGGCCACGTCGAACCATGCCGAGCCGAGCCGCAGCATCGCCTTCATGCCGAGCCGCACGCGGGCGATTGCGTCTGCGGCTCGCGTCCCTTCGTGATCATCCTCCGGTCCGCCCGCGACATAGCCCGCGAAAGGCAATCCGAGGTCCGGCGAGGCATAGTGGCCGCCGACGGTCTTGCCGGCCTTCATGGTCGCGGCGATCTCGCCGGCCATCTTCGGGTCGTTGGCCGAGACACCAGGAAAGTTCATCACCTCGCCAAGCCCGATGATGTTTTCCCAGCCCATCGCCTCGGCGACTTCGGCGACGCCGAGCGTCGCGCCCGGGTTTTCCAGCCCTGGCGCCGACGGCACGCAGGACGGCATCTGCACATGCACGTTGACGGGCATAGCCAGCGCCTCGTCATGCATCAGCCTGACGCCGGGCAGCCCGAGCACGTTGGCGATCTCGTGCGGGTCGATGAACATCGAGGTCGTGCCGTGCGGGATCACCGCGCGGCAAAATTCCGTCACCGTCACCATGCCGCTCTCGACGTGCATGTGCCCGTCGCACAGCCCCGGCACCAGGTGGCGACCGCCGGCATCGACCACCGTCGTCCCCTCGCCGATCGCGTGGCTGGCGTCCGGCCCGCAATACGCAAAACGCCCGCCGGCGATCGCCAGATCCGTACCGGGAATGACTTCGCCCGAATGCACATTGACCCAGCGCCCGTTGCGCACCACCAGATCTGCCGGTCTGCGTCCCGTCGCGACATCGACCAGCGTCGTCGCCATCTGGGCCCAGGGTCTCGGCTTTCCCGCGCCATTCGCCGGCCTCTGCGCCATGAACATGCTCCTTGCTTTTGCCGGACTTTGCCAAGAGAGATCGTGAAGCGCCAGTATCCGTCCTCATTCGGACATGCAATGACCAGCAACGTTCCTCCACCGCGGCGCCCGCCGATCCACAACGACGCGTTCACCGCCCAGGAGGGTGTTCCGCCGCGCGAAACGCTGATGGCGCTTTGCCACCGTCTGTCCACTGCGCTTGGCTTCGACGGCCCCTGGGTGGTCGGCGGCTGGCAGGTCTCGCTAATCGAGGTGCGACAGGCTGAATACACCGATCCGCTGGAGGCCGATTTCCGTGTCGGCAGGGATGCCATGGAGATGGGAGCCGCGCTTCGCGTCGACGTGCATCCCTCCGGCTGGATCGAGGCGTGCGTGACAATCGACGGCGTCGGCGAGAAATCTTTCTTCATCGAGCACGTCTACGAGGAGTTCGAAATCTGGCCTTCCGGCTCGCCCTGCGAAGCCATCGAGTCTGGCCGCATGGGCAAGCGCTGCGGCTGGCTGCAACTCGAAGCCGAGTTCTGGCCAGACATTGCTTTCCTGGCAGAAGGCCGATTCATTACGCTGGAGCCCGCCGAGCCCAACCGCTGAGCTGTCATCCGGGCGTTGGCGGCGATCTAAGCCTTTCGTCTACAAGATCGCGGCAATTGCTTCCGAAGCAGGATTTCGGTTGATTTTCCGCGCGAAACGCCAATGCTGGGCAAACAAACGCCCACTTTGGGATCATCAGGGCGGAACAATCTCTGGGAGGAAGCAAATGAAATCCATCTTAGCATCGATCGCCCTCGCCACGGCCACCCTCGCGCTGCCGCAAGCCGCCTCCGCTCAGGCCTATCCGGAGCGCACCATCACCGTGGTCGTGCCGTTCGCGGCCGGCGGCCCGACCGATACCGTCACCCGCCTTGTCGCAGAAGCCATGTCCAAGGATCTCGGCCAGCAGGTGATCGTCGAGAATGTCGGCGGCGCCGGCGGCACGCTCGGTGCCGGCCGCGTGGCATCGGCCGAGCCCGACGGCTACACGCTGCTCCTCCACCATATCGGCATGGCGACCAGCGCTACGCTCTACCGCAAGCTGCCATACGATACGCTCAACGCCTTCGAATATGTTGGCCTCGTCACCGACGTGCCGATGACGATCGTCGCCCGCAAGGACCTCGAGCCTACCGACCTCAAAGGCCTGATCGAATACGCCAAGGCCAACAAGGACACCGTCAGCGTCGCCAATGCCGGCATCGGCGCGGCGTCGCATCTTTGCGGCATGATGTTCATGAGCGCCATCGAGACGCCGCTCGTCACCGTCCCCTACAAGGGTACCGGTCCTGCCATGACCGACCTGCTCGGCGGCCAGGTCGACATCATGTGCGACCAGACCACCAACACGACCAAGCAGATCCAGGGTGGCACCATCAAGGCCTATGCGGTGACGTCCGCTGCCCGTCTCGACGTGCTTCCCGATGTCCCGACCGCCGAGGAAGGTGGCCTGCCCGGTTTCCAGGTCGGTATCTGGCACGGCCTCTATGCGCCGAAGGGCACCCCTGCGGAGGCTACGGAACGCCTGTCGAAATCGCTGCAGGTTGCGCTGAAGGATCCCAACGTGGTGGCACGCTTCGCCGAACTCGGCACCGCCCCGTCGCCGGAAGCCGACGCGACGCCGGCCGCGCTCAAGGCCAAGCTCGAAAGCGAGATCGCGCGCTGGAAGCCGATCATCGACGCCGCCGGACAGTACGCGGACTGATCTGCGCTTTCGCAAACATGGAAAGCAGGAAACCCGGCGCCGCCGCAGTGCGGCGTCCGGTTTTTCAAGCCCGCTCCGGCCGCTCGCCGGCACTTGTCTCGCGGTTCCGCCAGGCACAGTATGGGGATCGGAGGAGAGCTTAGTTCTTATTCCTCAAACGGACAGACAAAAAGACGATCGGCCAGCGGCCCGATATCCCAAGCCGCCGACACGGAGGGGACACTCATGAAGCCGGCGGCATTCGACCCGACGAACGTCATCTGCGGCGCATTCTTCATCCTGGTTGGCGCGATTTTCACGTGGCAGTCGCTGCAAGTCGAGCTCGGCACCTGGCTGCGCATCGGCCCCGGCGGCATGCCGCTTGCCCTGTCGCTGCTGCTCGTTCTGCTCGGCGCTATCATCCTCTTTTCAGCGCTGCGCCAAATCGGGGAGCCGGTCGGCGTCATCGCCTGGCGCGGGATCTTCTTCATCACGCTCGCCCCCATCATCTTCGGCCTCACGGTGCGTGGTCTCGGCTTCATCGGCGCCGTCTTCATCACCGCGCTGTTCGCCTGCTTCGCCTCGTTCAGGATGAAGCCGCTGTATGCGCTGGCGCTGTCGGTGGCGCTGACCGTCTTCTCCACGCTCGTCTTCAGCTATGCGCTCGGACTGCCGTTCGAACGTTTCGGCCCCTGGCTGCGCTGAGAGGCACCCGATGGACCTCCTCAACAATCTGGCTCTCGGCTTCGCCACCGCCTCGACGTTCACCAACATCGGCTTCTGCCTGATCGGCGTGCTGCTTGGCACGCTCATTGGCGTGCTGCCCGGCATCGGCGCCACCGCCACCATCGCCATGCTTTTGCCGATCACCTTCCAGATCGGCGACCCGGTCTCGTCGCTGATTATGCTCGCCGGCATCTACTACGGCGCGCAATACGGCGGCTCGACGACCGCGATCCTGATCAACATGCCCGGGGAATCCTCCTCCGCCGTAACCGCGATCGACGGCTATCAGATGGCAAGGAACGGCCGTGCAGGCGTGGCGCTTGCCACCGCTGCGATCGGCTCCTTCGTCGCCGGTACGATCGCGACCGTGCTCATCGCGCTTTTCGCCCCACCGCTCACCGCGGTAGCGCTGAAATTCGGCTCGGCCGAATATTGTTCGCTGATGATCGTCGGCCTGGTGATGTCTGTCGCCCTGGCCCACGGCTCCGTGGTCAAGGCTATCGCCATGGTGGTGCTCGGCCTGCTTCTTGGACTTGTCGGGCAGGACGTCATCTCAGGCGCCTCGCGCCTCAATTTCGGCCTGATCCAGCTCGGCGACCAGCTCAATTTTGTCGCCATCGCCGTCGGACTTTTCGGCATCGCCGAGATTCTCCGCAACCTGGAGGACGAACGCACGCGCGAGGTGCTGATGGCCAAGGTCACCGGCCTGATGCCGACGCGCGAGGATTTCCGTCGCATGGTCGGACCAATCCTGCGCGGCACCGCGCTCGGTTCGGCGCTGGGCATCCTGCCCGGCAACGGAGCCGTGCTTGCCGCCTTCGCTTCTTATTCGATCGAGAAACGCGTCTCCGACCGCCCCGAGGAATTCGGCCGCGGCGCGCTCGCCGGCGTCGCCGGACCCGAGAGCGCCAACAATGCCGGCGCGCAGACCTCCTTCATCCCGATGCTGACGCTCGGTATTCCGGCCAATCCGGTCATGGCGCTGATGATTGGCGCGATGATCATCCAGGGCATCGTGCCCGGGCCAAACGTGGCAGCCGAGAATCCCGCTCTCTTTTGGGGCCTGATCGCTTCGATGTGGATCGGCAATCTGCTGCTGATCGTGCTCAACCTGCCGCTGGTCGGGCTGTGGGTGAAGCTGCTCAAGGTGCCCTACTTCGTGCTGTTCCCTGTCATCATGGCGTTCTGCTCGATCGGCGTCTACAGCGTGAATTCCAACGTCTGGGACCTGTTCGTCGTCGCCTTTTTCGGCCTGCTCGGCTATTTCCTGCTGAAGCTGCGCTGCGAGCCGGCGCCGCTGCTCCTCGGCTTCGTGCTCGGCCCGCTGCTGGAAGAAAATCTCCGCCGCGCCATGATCCTGTCGCGCGGCGATCCCAGTACATTCGTCACGCGGCCGATCAGCGCCGGCCTGTTGCTGCTGGCTGTCGCGGTCCTGATCGTCGTCTTCCTGCCTTCAGTCCGCAAGAAGCGCGAGGAAGTCTTCGTCGACGAGGAGTGACGGCGGGCGTCGGCAACGTGCCTGCCGAGCGCGTCTTCAAGCGCCTTGCCAGCCCGGAGAAAATCCAGCGCGACCCCGAAGACCGAACGCGTAACCCCGTCTCTCCGAGAGGACCAATCGCGGGTTTTTCATTCGTTGACAAGTATCCGGCCTGGTCGTTCAATTCCGGCATCAGTTGATGGAGAGCACAATGAGCCGCTTCTGGAATTTGTCAGCATTTGCCTTGGCGTTCGGGTTCCTCGTTGGTGCTGCCACCGCCGAGGAACGCTGGCAGACGCTGCCCGAACCGGCGGCGATGCCCGCGGCGACCGAGACCGGCTACGCCAAGGTCAATGGCATTGATATGTACTACGCCACCTACGGCGCCGGCGACCCTGTCCTGCTCATCCATGGCGGGCTCGGCCACGCCGATATCTGGGCAAGCCAGGTTGCGGAGCTTTCCAAGACCCATAAGGTCATCGTCGCCGATAGCCGCGGCCATGGCCGCTCAACCCGCGATGCGCAGCCCTTCGGCTATGATCTGATGGCGTCGGACTACCTTGCACTGCTCGACTACCTCAAGATCGACAAGACGGCGTTGGTCGGCTGGAGCGATGGCGGCATCATCGGCATCGACATCGCCATGACACACCCCGAGCGGCTGACGAAGCTCTACGCCCAGGCCGCCAACGTCACGGTCGACGGTCTCGATCCCGGCGTCATGACCAACAAGACCTTTGGCGCCTATATCGAGCGCTCCGGCAAGGACTACGCAAAACTGTCGAAGACGCCGGGCGAATACGAGGCCTTCGTCGCCCAGATCAGCCACATGTGGGAAAGCCAGCCGGCCTGGACCAAGGAGCAGCTTGCCAAGATCACCACGCCGACGGCGATCGTGCTCGGCGACCATGACGAGGCGATCACCCGCGCCCACACCAAATACATCGCCTCGGCAATTCCTGGCGCGACACTGGTCATCCTGCCCAACGCCAGCCACTTTGCCATGCTGCAGGCGCCCGACGAATACACCAAGTCGGTAACCGACTTCATCGACGCGAAATAGCGGTGCGCCGGAGCCCGAAGGCCGTGGCATCCGCTGCCGCCCATCAAGTGTGCTCCGGAACGCCCGGAAATAGTCGATTGATCAAGCACTCTTAGACTCGATCCGACACGTTCATATGAACGCAAAACCCCGGCCACTGGCCGGGGTTTTGCTGCCTGGGTATGCGGCTCAGAACTTGTAGGCGATGCCCACGGACACGGTGTCCATGTCCAGATCGACTTCACCTCGTAGGATATCCTCGCTGCCGAAGTCGTAGTGGCGATATTCTGCGCGCGCGAGCCAGTTGTCGGTGAAGGCATGTTCGATACCGAGACCTGCCGTCCATCCGTCGAAATCCAGGTCATTGTCTATGCCAGCCACCACCACAGCCGACGCGTCCGCATGAGCGAATGCCCAGCCGGCGGTGCCGAAAAACAGCGTACGGTCCCACGCGTAACCGACGCGTCCGCGTATCGAGGCGAACCAGTCTATATCGATATCTCCGACTCCGTCGTCTTCGTCGATCCAACTCGCGTTGATATCGCCCTCGATGCCGGCAACGAAACGATCCCATTGGAAATTGTAGCCAGCATATCCGCCGACGAACGGCCCGTCCGCATCGACGGTAAATTCGGCCCCGTTATCAATCGAGAAATCGGCGTCAGCCCAGCCGTAGCCGCCTTGCAGGCCGAGATAGACCCCGCTCCAGTCATAGGCCGTCTCGACGATGACGGCTTCCTCAACCACGGCGTCCGCTGCGATGGCGTATCCGCCCCATGCCAACAGAATTGCGGTCGTTAGAGCAGTTTTTCGAAGGGACAACATTGCACACCTCTTCGCTGTCTATCGCCATATATTAGAGGAAGTTACATTAGAACTTTGCGCTCGACGAGTCTGTTGCTGTTGCGCAACGCGCGGCAATAATTTGAGGATCGCCCAAGCAGACCTACGCACTGCCGTTGACAGCACGCCTAACGTCGTGGGGCGTTCATCGGCGGGGCCAGATCGGGCTAATGCCTTATGATGATGCGGGTGTTCGCCAGCCCCTCGGCCTTGGCCAGCGAAAACAGCCTGGCGGCGTGCGCGGGAGCAAGGCGCACGCAACCCGACGAGGCGGGACGGCCAAGCGCCTTGGTCTGGTAGGTCCCGTGCACCGCATAATTGCCGTTGTAGAAAATCGAGTACGGCATGGGCGCATTGTTGTAGCGGCTGGACCTGTGATGGCGCGACAGCCATTTCGCGCTCCAGCTGCCCGTCGGGGTCACCTTGCCGCGCCGCGCCGTCGACACCGGCCAGGTGCCGATGACAGTGCCGCGATGCATGACCGTCATGGTCTGCCTGGACAGCGAAACGTTGGCGGTGAGGGTGGCGGCGGACGCAGCCTGCGCGAGCACAAGCATGAGCGATGCAGCAATGAGCGGTAGTAGCTTTTTCATGACTTCAAGCGTTGCCCTTGACGAAACGACGCCATTAAGTACCGACAATCGTTGCGACTTTATTGACGGACAACCCTGAAGATTGGTGCGGACGGCGGGGATCGAACCCGCACGATCAGAGATCGAGGGATTTTAAGTCCCTTGCGTCTACCGGTTCCGCCACGTCCGCGTGCAGGTCTTTTCGGGCGCGCGGCATCCGCCGTCAAGCGGCAACGCGGTATTGTCCCGTGGCGGAGAGACGCGAGACGGCCGGCGCGTTAGCCCCTGAGCCCACCCACGCGCGGCAAATGCCTCGCGCCTCCCGATCCTTGTGCATCAGTCGAGCGCATCGCGCCAATGAAAGGAACTTTTAACCTTAGGCGCTAAGGTTACCGACGCGCGGTCCAGCCAAGCCTATGCCGCTCTGGCCACGACAAGTCGCAAACCGGTTCCCGGGATGCGTCCGTCTCCGATACCAGGCGTCCGCTCCGCGTTGGCGAGGAAGGCGAGCGCCATCGCTTCCTCCCTCGCGAGCCCGATCAAAACCCTGCCGCCGACTTCAGCGGGCACGTCGTCGAGCGTATCGAGGACCGCCCAGGTACAGGTCGGCTCCTGTACAGCGATGAACTTCTCCATGGACGCAGCAAGCTCCCCAGCGTAGCGCGAACGACAGCAGCTTACGCCGGGACTTCGGGATTTTCCAGACCGCTGGTCGGAATCCTTAGCCAGCCATGAAGGCCAGCGCATCATTGGCGCCCCGCCCAGCCGCCGCGCATCGTTAACCACTATATTAGCTTTTGTTGAACCTTGGGTGCCCGTCATCATTGCTCGTTATGGCAATCCACCGGAATGGAGAAACGTATCCTAGATTCCGCTGTCTTCGGGAACCGACCGGGACATGGATGGTATGGGACGACACAACCGGTGCGCCCGCGGCGCTGGGCGGCGGCGCGCTTAAGGCACGCAGCGAAGGGCGGGCCAGGTCGGCCTGCGATATCCTCAAGCGGATCTACCGGAATCGGCTGGAAGCGACTTCGGCCCGCCGGTCGAACGAGCGTGCCGCATCGGCCGTCGAAGCGGGCAGCGTGCTTTTCCCCGGAAGACAGCCCTAGCCGAACGCCTTCGCAGCCGTTCGCTCTATGATCTTGGCAACGCGATCGCTCGCCATGAACTGCAGCATGTGGCCATGCCCGTCGACCAATTCGAAATCGAGGCTCGCGACCTTGTCGCGCATCGGCAGCCCGTGCCTCCTGTGGTCGAGCACCCGGTCGGCGGTGCCGAACATCATGGCTGCCGGCATTTTGATCTCGCCGTAGCGTCCCTCGATCTCTCCAAGGTCTTTCCCGATCGCCACGATGTCGCTCGACGTGGCGTAGAAGTGGCTCGGCCTCAGTCCGAGCATGCCGCCACCGGCAACGATGTAATCCTCGGGCCATTTCTGCGGCCCGAACACGAAATCGAGCGTCTGCTTCGCATATTTCAGGGAGGCCGGCACGGCGGTCGTCCGCGCAATCAGCCAGCGCTTGAGCGGCGACGCGATGTAGAGGCCTTTGAACTCGGGTGGCACCTCTTCCATCATATGCGTCAGCGGCGCCAGCGTCACGATGCCCGAGACGAGTTCGGGGTGGTTGAGCGCAAGCGTCAGCGTCACCGTGCCGCCCAGCGAGTGGCCGACCACCAGGGGGCGCTCCAGTTCCAGCGCCCTGATGAGGGACGCGACCGTCTCGGCCTGTTCGGGCAACCGCGCCGTCGCCCCGGCACCACGGACTGAATAACCCGATCCCGGCCTGTCGAGCGCTATCAGCCGATAGCCCGGCAGCAACGGGAACATCGGGTGGCGGAAATGGTGAAGCTGCCCGCCGAGCCCGTGCACGAAGACGATAGGGCGTCCCTCGCCAATCTCGACATAGTGGATGCGGTTGCCGTCGAGATCGATGAATTTGCCCGATGGCGGCACCAGCCGCTCGGCTCGGGCGGCGATGCGCCGCGTCGCCAGCGCGAAATAGCCGGCGACGAAGATAACCGCCAGGAAGACGGCGCCGACGATCCAGCCGATGACCGAAGCCATGATGTTCCTCAGACACGCAATTTTGCGCGAGACTAAAGCATGTCGCCCGAAAGTGGGAACCGGTTTCGGGATAACGACATGCGAGAAATCAGACGCTTAAAGCGCGTCGCCCGAATCCGCTTTGACGCGACGCGCTTTAGAGCATCGGACCGAAAATTGCGCAGCGGTTTTCGGACAAATCCGATGCTGAAACAAAGAGATAGAGCGGCGAAGCGAATCCGGTTGAGCGTTCGCCACGCTAGCGTGTTGAAGGCGCTCGGCAAGTCAGAGGCTATAAACATTGCGGTGAACCGCCCGCCGCGCTATCTCACGTCGGCTCGCCGAGGTATCCCCGCATGTCAGACATCGTCACCGCCGCCATGATCGTCATCGGCGACGAGATTCTCTCCGGCCGCACCAAGGACCGCAACATCGGCCATCTCGCCGACATCATGACCGCGATCGGCATCGACCTGAAGGAAGTCCGCATCGTCGCCGACGAGGAGGACGAGATCGCCGCCGCCGTCAACGCGCTCCGCCCCCGCTACGACTATGTCTTCACGTCAGGCGGCATCGGCCCGACACATGACGACATCACCGCCGATTCGGTCGCCAGGGCTTTCGGCGTTCCTTGCGACTATGACGGGAAGGCGATGGCCCTGCTGGCCGAAAGCTACGCCAGGCGCAACATCGAGTTCAACGAGGCGCGCAAGCGCATGGCGCGCATGCCCGTCGGCGCGACCCATATCGACAATCCGGTTTCGGTCGCGCCCGGCTTCAAGATCGGCAACGTCCATGTCATGGCCGGCGTGCCGTCGATCTTCCAGGCCATGCTCGACAATGTCGTGCCGACGCTGAAGACCGGCACGAAGCTGCTTTCGGCAACCATCCCCTGCCCACATGGCGAAGGCATCATCGGCGGGCCGCTCGCCGAGATCCAGAAGGCGCATCCCGACACGATTATCGGCTCCTATCCGAAATATCTCGACGGCGCGTTCTGGACCGAACTCGTCGTGCGCGCCCGCTCCCAGGAAGCGCTGGACGCAGCAACGAAAGCGGTCGAGGAGATGGTGGCCGGGCTTCCCAGGGCGGCGTAGCCCGTCTCGCGCCGTCCGGGCACGCGGCGGAACGCCCGCCCGCCGCCGAGCGTTCTTCTTCCGCGAGGCGTACCGACCGCGGTCTGCCCTGCTTGCGCGGCCGTGCGGAAACAATACAGTCCACGTGGCTGTCGCGCCGCGCCTTTCGCTGGAGGAACCATGCCGTTCAAGACCATTCTCGCCATCATCCAGGGCGTCGAGGACGCCGAGCGGGTCAGCGACTGCGCCGGGGCGCTGGCCGCTCGCCACGAGGCCCACCTGATCGGCCTTCATGCCGAGGCGCTGCCTGTTCCCTATACCTCGGCAATCGGTTTTCCCGACGCCGAGTTCATCCAGGCATCGGCCGGGGTGAACGAGGAGCGCTCGAAGAAAATCGAGGCGATCTTCAGGCAGCGCACCGCCGGGGCCGGCATAACGGCCGAGTGGCGGAGCCTCGAAAGTTTTTCGGGCGACAGCGCCCATTCGGGCATCGCCAGCGCCCGCAGCTGCGATCTCGTCGTCGCGGCCCAGGCCGGATCGGACGGCGCCTCGCCCGATGTCGATGCCCTGCTCTACGATGCCGGCCGGCCGGTGCTCGTCACCCCGCACGACGCGCCTTGCCTCGCCTCTTTCCGCCGCGTGATCGTTGCCTGGAACGGCAGCCGCGAGGCCGCGCGCGCGGCCTTCGACGCCCTGCCCTTCATCCTCGAGGCCGAAGGGACGGAAATCCTGGTCGTCGATCCGCCGGAGGGGCAAGCGGCGGCCGAGGCGGGCGCCGACATCGCCGCTGCGCTCGAACGCCACGGCGCCAATGTCACCGTCCACACCGAGGCCTCGCACGGGGCTGCAACCGACGACATCATCCGCGACCGCCTCGCAGCCACCGGCGCCGATCTTCTCGTGCTTGGCGCCTACAGCCATTCATGGCTGAAGGAACTGCTTTTCGGCGGCGTCACCCGCACCGTGCTGCAATCCATGCCGGTTACGGCGTTCCTGTCGCGATAGCTGCGCGGGATGGCATTAGCTCAGTTGATCTTCGCTTCTCGAAAAGCATCGCCGTTCCAACGTGCTGTTCGACAAAGGCGGCGAAGGATTCCATCGCGCGCTGCCAGACCAGATTGTAGAGCGTATCGCACTCCGGGCGCTGCGTCGGCAATGGTTCTTGTCACGATCAGCTAAGGCGCGCGCGTCAAGTTCATCCTGCTATGTTCGAGGTCTCGTCTTTCGCCGCACCTTGGCGCGTGCCCCCGACTATCCGCTGGGCTGGGGCCGGGGCATGCGGTATTCCAGCGGTCGTTAGAGTCGATTGAGGACGAGTTGGGACGGTTGCAGGACCCACCAGAAGACGCCAAGCTCCAATCACCTGGCGCCAGAGCGGCGCATACGGCGGGCGTATGTTACGGCCGGCGTCGAATTGCTCCGCGAGTTCAACCGTGATTGGCGTTCCCTGCGCCTTCTCGAAAATGCAATCGTAAAAGTCCCACTTCGACGTGAGGTAGGGCTGCAATACTATGTGGCGACGGCCCTTGCGTCGCGACAGTTGGACGCCGGTGGAATGCCATTTCGGGAGGAAGCCGTTATCCGTTATCACGTTCGATCGGATCGGTCGGTATTGCCCGGAGAATGGCAGCTCGCTGAATAGGTAACTTGTGTTGTAGGCGCAGAGCAGGCCGCCTGCCGTTAGCGACCGATGCAGGATCCCGACCAGATCGTGGAACTCGGAAAAAGGAAAAATATCGGGGCGCCGGTGTTGCTTGTCGTGAAGGCATAAAACGCTGTTTGCGAAGATGATGTCGTATGGGCCGTTGCCAGTAACCGTCTCCGGCGTACTGAAAAACACCCTACCTGGAAGGTCATCGCGCGCACGGGCCGCTGTTAACTCGATGTCGCAGCCAAGTATCTCAGCATCCGGGAAGTAACGACGGATGGTAAGAAGCTCTTCGCCGGTCGAACACCCGAAGGAAAGAACTCTGGCGGGATTAGGTAATCTTTCCTGTGCCACCCTAAACATCGCTGGATAGCGGTCGAACCAAGTACCCCGGTGTATTTGCGCCACCACTCACCCCAACAATAGACCCCAGCGCAAGTCTATAGCGCCTCCCCGCCCTTCCTACAATCCGGAGAACTGTCATGCGTCTCGTCGCCAACTGGCGCGCCGTGCTGACGCGCGCCTGGAGCATGCGCCTGATGTCGCTCGCAGGCCTGCTCTCGGGCATGGAGATCGCCCTGCCGCTGATCGACGGGCTACTTGCCGTCTAGCCCCTCACCTTCGCTGCGCTGTCCGGCTGCGCCACGGCCGGGGCCTTCGTCGCGCGGCTGGTCGCCCTGGAAAACGTCTCAGGAGCAAAGCAATGAAGAGCAGGCTGGGAACGATCATCGTCGCCGGGTCGCTGGCAATCGGCGTCGACGGCGGTAACGAGGGGCTACGCACCAAGGCATATCCGACATCGATATCGACGGGCACAAACGCCTCTGCCCGCAGGCCGAGGCTTGCCAGACCCCGTCATTCCCGGCTAATCCCGGCTGCATTCCGCCGGAGTGCAGCCGCATGTCGCTTCCCGAAAAGGCCTTCCCCGTCACCTGGGACCAGTTCCACCGCGACGCGCGCGCGCTCGCCTGGCGGCTTGCCGGCGTCAACGGCCAGTGGAAGGCGATCGTCTGCATCACACGCGGCGGCCTTGTGCCTGCCGCCGTCATATCGCGCGAACTCGGCATCCGCGTGATCGAGACGGTGTGCGTCGCCTCCTATCACGACTACGCGTCGCAGGGTCAGCTCTCGGTGCTGAAGGAAATCGCGCCGGCACTGCTTGAAAACGACGGCGAGAGCGTCCTCATCATCGATGACCTCACCGACACCGGCAAGACCGCTGCTATCGTCCGCGCCATGTTGCCCAAGGCGCATTTCGCCACCGTCTACGCCAAGCCCAAGGGCCGTCCGCTGGTCGACACTTTCGTCACCGAGGTCAGCCAGGACACCTGGATCTATTTCCCCTGGGACATGGGATTCACCTACCAGAAGCCGATTGCCGACGACCACATCGGCTGATTTCCAAGCAGAGCTGCATCCCTCGCCCGACAGTGCGCGGTTGTGCCCTGTCACATTCGGGCGGTCGAATCATGTTCTGATCGCGGCCGCGTGCCGGCACGGACCGCAACTTTCGAGCAGCTTGAATCTTGAAATCCGGAATGGAATTTTTACTTTTATTCTCGACAATTAGCCTTAATATTACTGAGGCGGCAAACGAATCGGAGCTTGGGGCGTTACCCTCCTGATGTTCATGAATGTGCTGACGAGCAACCATCTGGTCGAAAGGGTGCGCCGGCTGTTCGGCAACGCGCCCTGTCGCCTGCAGGTCGCCGCACTTCCGTGGCGCAAGACGGCGGATGGCGTCGAGATCATGCTCATCACCAGCCGCGACACCGGCCGCTGGGTGCTGCCCAAGGGCTGGCCGGAAGGCACCGAGCAGCTGTGCGATGCTGCCGCGCGCGAAGCGGCCGAGGAAGCAGGCCTGTCGGGCGCTGTCTCGCGACGCGCGGCGGGCCGGTATTTGTATGCCAAGATACTCTCCTCCGGCGAGGAGGTTCAGTGCGAGGTTCTGGTCTTTCCGCTTGAGGTCGACAAGGTCGCGGACAAGTGGAAGGAAAAGCGTCAGCGCAAGCGCAAATGGGTGGCGGCGGCCGACGCCGCGCGCATGCTGAACGAGACCGACCTCTGCAAGCTGATCTCGGCCTTCAGCGCCGACCCCCGCAAGGTCGTCGCCTGACACGCTGCCTCGTTCACACGCCGTAGCGTTCCGTGGCGATCAGGCCCGGCTCCACCCCGGCGTCGATTGCATGCTGCGCCGCGTTTTCCACGAACGGGTTCGATCCGCAGATATAGATCCGCCTGACCGGGCCGGGCAGTCGGGCGAGTGCCGCGGCGATCGTCCCGGCGTCGATCCGGCCCTTCGATATCCCTTCCGGCGGGGACGCCTCGCGCGTCAGCGTCGTGATCATGTCGAAGCCGTCCTGCCGGTCCCTGAGTTCAGCCAGTTCGTCCGCAAACAGCAGGTCGTGCCGCGTCCGCGCCGAGAACAGGAGCAGCATCGGCGCGGTCGAACCGGCGAGCGCCCGGTGCCGCGCCATCGAGACGAAAGGTGCGATGCCCGATCCGCCGCCGATCAGCAGCACCGGGCCGCCGTCCTGCGTCCTCCAGATGAAATGCCCGCCGACAGGCTCGGACAGTTCGATCTCGTCGCCGACCTCCACCACCTCGTGAAAGAAGGGAGAAACCTCGCCGTCATCGAGTTTCTCGATGGCGAGTTCGACGTGGCTGGTCGTTTCCGGCGCCGAAGCGATGGAATAGCTGCGCTGCGCGCGATACCCGTCCGGCGCCGTCAGCCGCACGATGATATGCTGGCCCGCGGCGAAGGGCACGAATTCCGGCAGCCGGAAGAAGAAGCTCGATACGGCGCGCGATCGCCGCACGATCTCGGTGACAACAGCGGTCTGCCAGCGCATCAGCGGCCGGAATTGGTCGAGATTCGCGGCAGGCCGTCCTGGCGAGAATATCGATCCATTCTAGTCATTCGTATAACGCTGCTCTTGCCACGGATCCCCGTAGCGGTGGTAGCCGCGCAGTTCCCAGAAGCCCAGCTCGTCCTTCTGGGTGAACTGCAGCCCGTTGACCCATTTCGCCGATTTCCAGAAATAGAGATGCGGCACCAGCAGCCGCGCCGGCCCGCCGTGGTCCGGGGCGATCGGCTTTCCTTCGTAGCGAAGCGCCACCATCGCCTTGCCGCCCAGAAGATCGGCGGTCGGCACGTTGGTCGTGTAGCCGTCGAAGCTGTGCGCCAGCGTGAAGCCGGTCGGCGGCTCGATGCCTGCGTCGGCCAGGATGTCGTCGACCAGTACGCCCTGCCACGCCGTGTCGAACTTCGACCATGTCGTCACGCAATGAATGTCGCGCGTCATCTTGGTCTGCGGCAGCGCGTTGAACTCGTCCCAATTCCAGCGCTTCACCGGCCTGACGCCGTCCTTCAGCGTGAAGGTCCACTTGTCCGTCTGGATGCGCGGCGTCGGTCCGGCCGAGAGCACCGGAAAGCCGCTCTCGAGGAACTGGCCGGGCGGGAGCCGTTCCCGGGTTTCCTCCGATCCGCCCCGCCGTCCGGTGAATCCGCGCGTCGCCATCAAAATCGATCCTGCCGGCCCGTTGTGAACTCGTCGTTGCAACGATCCCACCCAAACCGCGCGGGATCAAGTATATGAAGGTGTCAATTCGGCCGGCTCGGTCCGCCCACGCATAGCGGGCGAACGGATACCGCATTTCCCCCGTTATCCACACGACTGACACACAACATATGGGGGTCACAAAAGTTACAAAAACGAATCCTTGACGGCGCAAAACGAGTCGCCTCTTATGGGTCATGCGCTCCTGTTTCGAGCGTGGTCGGAAGAATTCCGGACCGGTAACACGTTTCCAGATTTTGTGGGTTTTCAGCGGTCCGCTCCGGCTCTCGGAGCGCTCTGGAGCCTTGGGTTTTGCGTGGGTTTTGGGGGTCGAAAGGGAAAAGTGTCGGACTGGAATAAATTGTCTGTTAACACTATATTTAGTGTTTGCGGGTACGGTCGACACTAGATAGTGTGATATTCCCTTTCGAGGGGAATCGAGGAAAGTTTCATATCGAGGGACCCGCGCTGGTCCGTCGGAAGGCCCGGAAATCAAGGCTCCGCAAGGGGTCGATAGACGCGGCGACCGAGGGCGGCGAGGGACGAGAAGGCCGCTCCGGCAACGGGGCGGCATGGCGGACGCGCGTCTTGACGAAATTGGGCGAGAAAGCCCGTTCGAAAGACGCTATATGTAGATACAAAGGGATCAGGACCATGCATATCCAGAGGCGCTTCACAAAGGCAGGACAATCAGCCTATGCGGAGATCGAATTCCGCAAGGCGCTCTCCGAGATCAAGAATCCGGACGGGTCGGTCGTCTTCCGCCTCGACGACATCGACGTTCCGGCGCAGTTCTCGCAGGTCGCCGCCGACATCCTGGCCCAGAAATATTTCCGCAAGGCCGGCGTGCCCGCGCGGCTGAAGAAGGTCGAGGAGAACGACATCCCCTCCTTCCTGTGGCGCTCGGTTCCCGACGAGGCAGCTCTTGCCACCCTCCCCGAGGCCGAGCGCTTCGTCTCCGAGACCGACGCCCGCCAGGTCTTCAGCCGCCTTGCCGGTACCTGGACCTACTGGGGCTGGAAGGGCGGCTACTTCAAGTCGGAGGAGGATGCGCAAGCCTTCATGGACGAGCTCTGCTACATGCTCGCCACCCAGCGCGTCGCGCCGAACTCGCCGCAGTGGTTCAACACCGGCCTGCACTGGGCCTACGGCATCGACGGCCCCGGCCAGGGCCATTTCTACGTCGACCCCTTCACCGGCAAGCTGACCAAGTCGAAGTCCGCCTACGAGCATCCGCAGCCGCATGCCTGCTTCATCCAGGGCGTTCAGGACGACCTCGTCAACGAGGGCGGCATCATGGACCTGTGGGTCCGCGAAGCCAGACTGTTCAAATACGGCTCGGGCACCGGCTCGAACTTCTCCATGCTGCGCGGCGAGGGCGAAAAGCTCTCCGGCGGCGGCCGTTCGTCCGGCCTGATGTCCTTCCTCAAGATCGGCGACCGCGCCGCCGGCGCCATCAAGTCGGGCGGCACCACGCGGCGCGCCGCCAAGATGGTCATCGTCGACGCCGACCATCCCGATATCGAAGCGTTCATCGACTGGAAGGTGAAGGAGGAGCAGAAGGTCGCCTCGCTGGTCACCGGCTCGAAGATCGTCAAGCAGCACATGGCCGCCGTCATGAAGGCCTGCGTCGCCTGCGAAGGCCCCGGCGACGATTGTTACGACCCCCAGAAGAACCCGGCGCTGAAGCGCGAGATCAAGGCCGCCAAGAAGAACGGCGTGCCGGAAAACTACATCCAGCGCGTCATCCAGTTCGCCCGCCAGGGCTACACGTCGATCGACTTCAAGACCTACGACACCGACTGGGACTCCGAGGCCTACCTCACCGTTTCCGGCCAGAATTCCAACAACTCGATCTCGCTCAAGGACGACTTCCTGCGCGCGGTCGAGACCGACGGCGACTGGAAGCTCACCGCCCGCAAGGACGGCAAGGTGATGAAGACGCTGAAGGCCCGCGACCTCTGGGAGAAGATCGGCTACGCCGCCTGGGCGTCGGCCGATCCCGGCCTGCACTACAACACCACCATGAACGACTGGCACACCTCGCCGGCCGGCGGCCCGATCCGGGGATCCAACCCGTGCTCGGAATACATGTTCCTCGACGACACGGCCTGCAACCTCGCCTCCGTCAACCTCCTGCCCTACCGCAATGCCGACGGCACGATCGACATCGCCGCCTACGAGCACACTGTGCGTCTGTGGACCATGGTGCTTGAGATTTCGGTCATGATGGCGCAGTTCCCCTCCAAGGAGATCGCAAGGCTCTCCTACGAGTACCGCACGCTCGGCCTCGGCTACGCCAATATCGGCGGCCTGCTGATGACTAGCGGCATCCCCTACGATTCCGACGAGGGCCGCGCCATCTGCGCAGCACTCACCGCCATCATGACCGGCACAGCCTACGCGACGTCGGCCGAGATGGCCGCCGAACTCGGCGCCTTCCGCGACTATGACCGCAATGCCGACAACATGCTGCGCGTCATGCGCAACCACCGCCGCGCGGCCTATGGCGACAGGGACGGCTACGAGAAGCTCGCCGTCTCGCCTGTGCCGCTCGTGCACACTGACCTCAAACAGAAGGAACTCGGCGATCACGCCAAGGCCGCCTGGGACCGCGCCATCGAGCTTGGCGAGGAGCACGGCTTCCGCAACGCCCAGGCGACCGTGATTGCGCCCACCGGCACGATCGGCCTCGTCATGGACTGCGACACGACCGGCATCGAGCCCGACTTCGCGCTGGTGAAGTTCAAGAAGCTCGCCGGCGGCGGCTACTTCAAGATCATCAACCGCGCGGTGCCCGAGGCGCTGCGCACGCTCGGCTACAGCGAGGCGCAGATCGCCGAGATCGAGGCCTATGCGGTCGGCCACGGCAACCTCAATCAGGCTCCGTCGGTCAACCCCGGCTCGCTCAAGGCCAAGGGTTTTTCCGACGAGAAGATCGCCGCCGTCAACGCCGCGCTCGGCTCGGCCTTCGACATAAAATTCGTCTTCAACCAGTGGACGCTCGGGGCCGACTGGGTGAAGGAGACGTTCGGCTTCACCGACGAGCAGCTCAACGATTTTTCGTTCGAGATGCTGCCGGCGCTGGGTTTCTCGAAGAAGGAGATCGAGGCCGCCAACGTCCACATCTGCGGGGCGATGACGCTCGAGGGCGCGCCCTTCCTGAAGCAGGAGCACTATCCGGTGTTCGACTGCGCCAACCCCTGCGGCAAGGTCGGCAAGCGCTACCTGTCGGTCGAGAGCCACATCCGCATGATGGCGGCGGCCCAGCCCTTCATCTCGGGCGCCATCTCCAAGACCATCAACATGCCCAACGACGCGACCGTCGAGGACTGCAAGAACGCCTACATGCTCAGCTGGAAGCTGGCGCTGAAGGCCAACGCGCTCTATCGCGACGGCTCCAAGCTGTCGCAGCCGCTCAACTCCTCGCTCATCGCCGACGACGAGGAGGACGAGGACGACGCTCTGGAAGCGCTGGCCGCCGCGCCCATGGCCGCCCGCGCCGCGCAGGTCACGGAACGGATCGTCGAGCGCGTCGTCGAGCGGCTCTACCGCGACCGCGAGAAGCTGCCCAACCGCCGCAAGGGCTACACCCAGAAGGCGGTGGTCGGCGGCCACAAGGTGTATCTGCGCACCGGCGAGTTCGACGACGGCCGCCTCGGCGAGATCTTCATCGACATGCACAAGGAGGGCGCTGCCTTCCGCGCGATGATGAACAACTTCGCCATCGCCATCTCGCTCGGCCTGCAATACGGCGTGCCGCTGGATGAGTATGTGGAAGCCTTCACCTTCACCAAATTCGAGCCGGCCGGCATGGTGCAGGGCAACGACGCCATCAAGAACGCCACGTCGATCCTCGACTACATTTTCCGCGAGCTCGCCGTCTCCTATCTGGAGCGCCACGACCTCGCCCATGTCGACACGTCGAACTTCGACAACACCGCGCTCGGCCGCGGCATCACCGAAGGCAAGGCGACGCCTGTCTCCCGGGGGTTGACGCGCGGCGCCTCGCCCGTGAAGCTGGTGTCGGGAACGGCCGGCAGCGAGCCCAAGGGTTTCGGCGGCTCGCCGTCGGGTCCCGTGCGCAGCGCGCCGACCGCCTTTGCCGGCTCCAACGTGCATGCGCTGGCGACCGCCGCCGTCCATGCGGTGCGCGCCGACACCGACGGGGCCGTGGCCTTCAAGCGCGACTACGAGGAGCGGGTGAAGGAGTTCGTGGAGGACGTCGCCGAGGAGGAAGCCGCCTCGCCCGCCCTCTTCACCGACGCCGCCGCGCAGGAAGCTGCCGACGCCAAGGCGCTGGCCTCCCAGCGCCGCGCCCAGGCGGTGATGCAGGGCTACACCGGCAACGAATGCTCCGAGTGCCACAACTTCACCATGGTGCGCAACGGCACCTGCGAAAAGTGCGACACGTGTGGGGCTACGAGTGGGTGTAGCTGAGCGGTCTATGAGTCAATTTTCGTTCACAACGGCGCAAGTTGAGACATTTGCACCGACTGGAACTAAGATCGACCAAGGAACGGTATTTTTCTACAAACGAGATGCTAGTTGGTTGTACTTGGTAACCAACTGGCATGTGGTCACCGGTCGCTCCCCGTTTGAACCAAAAAAGAGCCGAACAGGCGCGGTGCCTGTCCGGCTCCATATGCTTCTTCACAAAAATATCGGCCCCGATACGTTTAGCGTCTCGCAGAAATTCGACTTCTCTCTTTCGATCAACGACGAGGAAGGCGAGAGCCCATACTGGATCGAGCATCCGGAGCTAAAATATAGAATAGACATTGCCGTAATTAGGCTGCCGAACGACGGTAAACTGGAGAAACAGGCAACATTTCGGTTTCTCGCCGAAGATAAAGACATAGAGACGAAATATACAATCGAGCCGATGGCCGACGCTTTTGTGATAGGGTACCCTTGGGGTTTCTCTTCCGGAGATGGTGTCATACCTCTTTACAAGAGGGGTAGCGTTGCCTCCGACCCGCGCCTGAACTATGGCGGTCTCCCACGCTTCTTAATCGATTGCCGTACTGCTGCCGGAATGTCCGGGGCGCCGGTACTCGCAAGTCGACATGGTATTTGGGTACCCAATGGAAAATTTGATGACAGCACGGTCATTGGTACTGTCACCAATTTCGCTGGCGTTTATTCCGGCCGGCTGGAAGCAAAACATGCTGACGCGGCTGCTAACGATGCAATTTCAGAACTTGGAATAGTCTGGAAACAATCCGCCTTAGATCGAATAATCGAGGCTGGCGTTCCAGGAACAAAAATCAGCGAGCTGTGAGAACTAAGCGTGCCGGGCACGCTGAACAGCATTCTCAAGCAGGCCGGCCTGAAGGATCGATAAGATGCGCTACGCGGTGGTGATAGAAAAAGCCGGCAACAACTATTCTGCCTATGTACCCGATCTGCCGGGCTGCATAGCGACTGGTGCTACCGTGGCGGAAACCGAGACGGAAATCCGAGACGCCATCCGCTTCCACATCGAAGGGCTGCGCGAGGACGGACTCCCCGTCCCCACTCCCGTCAGTCGCGCGGAATACGTCGACGCCTGATCGTTGGACGAAGCGCCCCGTTCGGGGCAGGGCAATCGCATATACCGGTGACGATCGTCATTCCGGGGCCGCGCAGCGGAACCCGGAATCCAGAGCGTCGGTGTCGAAGGAAAAGCGAGACGTCGCAAACATCCAGGAAATTCGAGCAGCGTCGGCACGCTGGATTCCGGGTTCCGCTGCGCGGCCCCGGAATGACGACGCAGAGCAAGTCCGCCGCTCCTACATAACCCATATACGATAGCCCTGCCGTTCGGGGGCGAGTAGCCGGTTCGCTCAGCGAATTCGCCATGCCGCGCAGGCGACATCCAAAACGTGGACTCATGCTCCCTGCCACGTGCGATTTTCAGCATTTGGCCTCCGCTTCGCACTCCAGCCAAGCCATTGAAATCGCTGCTCGCTTCGTCGAACGCCGCCCCGGACGCCCTATCCTCACCCAAGAAAATCCGTGAGCGCTTTTCCACGTCCTTCCCGGCCGAGCGATGATGTCGCCGTCTGGGTCAAGGAAGCGTCGATGGACTGGAATGCGGCAATCGAGAACAATCGCGAGGCGCTGAAGCGCGTGCTGGCCATGCTCGTCGCCATGGCCGGGCTGGATCACCGTCCCGCCACGCTGCCGCGCCATCTCCACCGTGCCGTGCTTTGCCTGCTGCGCCCGGCCGAGGCAGCGGTGCGGCGGCTGATCATCGCGGCCGCGCGCGGCATCGTCATCGCGTTGCCGCCGGAGTATCAGCGCAAGCCGCAACCCGCCCGGTCGATCCTGCGCAACGGCATCGGCACCGGCATCGTGATGCCGCGCGGCTTGCGGCCCAAGGCCGGCACAAGGCCCGCGCGGTTCTGCCTGCCGCTCACCGATCGGCTGCCGCGCTGGGGTGCGCCGCCGAGATCGCCGGCGTGCGGGTTTCCCCGCATCTCCATCCCCGGCCTCACCCGGCCGTCTCCCGTCCCGCGCGCGCCCGCGCCCGACGATCCGGTCGACGCCGCGCGTCTTACCCTGCGGCTTGCCGCGCTCGGCCGCGCGCTCGACGACCTGCCGCGAGAGGCAAGGCGCTTCGCGCGCTGGCGGGCTCGGGGCGTAGCAAGCAAGCCCGACGCCGCAGGTGTGCAAAACGGCCGCGACGCCGCAGGCGCGCAAAACAGAAAACCCCCCGCCACCGCAGGCGAGCAAGACACACCCCGCGCCGTCCGCCGGTTTCGCCGCGTCTGGCCCTTGCGCCCCGGCCGTCCACCCGGCGGGCTGCGCCGGCCTCGCCATGAGGTCCACGAAATCCTGAGCGTCGTCCACGGCCTGGCATTCTGGGCGCTGCAGCCGGACACGTCCTGACGCCGGCGGTTGCCGTTTGCCGGACGCACCGAAGTGGCCAGACTGCCGAAATGCAGCCGCTTGCTCGGCTTGAGTCGTCCCTACCGCACCGCGCCCGTCACGGTCGCATCCACCTGTCCCTGCCCGAACTCGCCCATCGCCGGCGGCAGCGCGGTGATCGGCCGGTCATGGATCTTCGCCATTTCCAGCAGGCCGGTACTGACGACGAAAACGACGACCGCCGCGGCGGTCAGCATGTTGCGCATCGAACTTCTCCGAAGGTGACGCGTCCTCAACGTAGCAGACGGGAATTGTTTCCCGCTTAAGCGGCATGGTTGCTGCTTTCTTGCCGTCCGGCCTTGCCGGCCCCCGCCCATCGGTCCACCTATGCTGGACTGGAATGCCTGCCGATCGGAAAACAGGCCCATGTTCGAGAAGGCTTTCCTCGTCTCCATCCACGGCCGCGTGCAGGGCGTCGGCTTCCGCATGTGGGCGGAGCGCGAGGCGCAGGTCTTGCGCCTGCGCGGCTGGATCAGGAACGAGCCGAACGGTTCGGTGACCGCGCTGGTCGGCGGCCCGGAGGAGGTGGTCGCCAGGATGATCGAGCTCTTCTGGTCCGGTCCGCCCGGCGCCGCCGTCACCAGCGTGGAGACCAAGCCGGTCAACCCCACAGACCTGCCTGATGGCTTCAGGCAGGTGCGATAGCCGCGCAACCCGTCTGCGTCACGGCAATGACCGGTGGTTGCATCAGCTTCGTGGCCAACCCCAACCGAATCGCTCCACAAGGTCGCCTTCGATCGAGGAAAACGTCCATGGCAAGCTGCACTGACAGGCAGGGTGACACTTGGGAGATTTATCTGGCCAGTGACGGCTGGCGCTGGCGGCGAACGGCCGCCAACGGCCGCATCGTCGGCGCCACCACGCAAGGCTATTCCAATCGCGGCGACTGCATCGCCAACGCCCAGCGTAGCGGCATGACTTGCACGCCCGCTTAGGGTGCCCGCCCCCTACTCCGCCGCCATCAGCGACTGCCCGCCGGCCCAGGCGCGCCATTGCGCCTCGCCGCCGTTGAACACGTTGAGGTCGATCTTGCCCTTCACGCCCTGCGACAGGCCGGAGCCCGAATATTGCCAGAACACGAAGTCGCGGCCGGGATAGACCTTGGAGGGATGCTGCGCCACAGCGCGCAGCCAGAACGGATAGTTCTGGAAATGCCCGCGCAGATTGTCGCGATAAAAATCCGGCGCGGTGTAGATGATCGGCCGCTGGCCGTAATGCGCCTCCAGCCGGTCCATGAAGACCTGCATCTTCTCGCGCCGCTTCTCCGCCGAGATCCGCCGCTTGCAACTCGACTGGCCGTTATATTCGACGTCGATGACCGGCGGCAGCGCACCAGCCACCCTCGGCACGTTGCGGATGAACCAGTCGGCCTGCTCGCCTGCGGTGCGGCACCAGTAGAAGAAGTGATAGGCGCCGCGCTTCAGTCCCGCCTTGTGCGCCTCGCGCCAGTTCTTCCTGAACATCGGGTCGAGATGGTCGCCGCCGTCCGTCGCCTTGATGTAGACGAAGTTGGCGCCCTGGCTCTTCAGCGTCTGCCAGTCGATGTCGCCCTGCCAGCGCGACACGTCTACCCCGTGCACGGCGTAGTTCTTCGGCGAGGCCTTGCCGAAATTGATCGGCTTGGCGTCGCGGAAGCGGTGCCGGTTCACTGGCCCGACCGGCGACTTCGCCATCGCCGGCTCTTGCGGAACGGCGAGCGCCACCTCCTCGACGGCCTCGACCGCCCTCGCCTCCCCGGCGCCGACCAGCGCGCTCGGCGTCACCGGCGGCATGCCGGCGTCGGCCAGGGCCGCGACTTCCTCGTTGATGGTCACGATCCGTCCCGGACCGGCCGCCGTTTCGGCGACCGGCGTCGCGGGCCGCGGAATGGAATTCGTGGTTTCCCTGGAGGGGCCGAGCTTGTCGAGGCCAAGTCCGTCAATGCCCGAACTCGACGTGCAGCCGGCGATGCCGACCGCGCAAAATCCCAGGCACGCAATGAGAAGAAACGAACGCATGTGGCCCCGTACGCGATACAAACACACGTATGACAGGCCTGCTTGTGCAGACCCAAAGAAGGACCACTAGCGGGGAAACACCAACAAAGTTTGAATCAAATCCTTAACGGCGGAGGCAGCAATCGCGGCTCCGCCGGAGTGAGCCGGGCGCTCAGGCCGGCGGTATCAGTAGCAGAGGCTGGCGCCCCGGCAGGACGAGATCACATGCGCGGGCGGCACCAGCCGTTTCTCGGTTGCGCGGACACGGTCACGTTCGAGCAGGCTGCGCAGTTCCTCGGGGCGCACATGATCGCGCGCCATCACCATTTGCACCATCGGATCTTCAAACAGTTCGTCCAGAACGGTCATCCTGCCCTCGGTCATCTTTCGCCTCCTCGAAAGCGCCCCGCTCTCATCCCTAGATAGGAATGCAAAGATGGCCCGCCAATGATCGTTAGGCGGCAATCTTGTGACTTTTTTCCAAACACCGCGCCGGAGCCGCCTCGTGAGCGGTGTCCGGCGCGGTGCGGCATGGCGTCAGGCCTTGACGAGGGAGCCTGGCGCGGACGCCTCCTCGCGCTCGCGCCGGTGCTTCCACCAGTCTCCGAGCAAGAGCAGGATGGGCGCGGCGATGAAGATCGACGAGGTCGTCGCGACGACGACGCCGAACACCATCGGGATGGCGAAATTCTCGACCGCGCTGCCGCCCCATATCGCCATGGGCAGCATGGAGAGCAGGATTGCGACAGAGGTGTAGATGCATCGCGCGAACACCTGGTTGATGCTCATGTCGATGATCTCGCGCAGCGGCATCTTTTTGTAGAGCCGGAGGTTCTCGCGCATGCGGTCGTAGACCACCACCTTGTCGTTCACCGAATAGCCGATGATGGTGAGCAGTGCTGCGATCGCCGTCAGGTTGAAGTCGAGCTGGAACAGCGCGAAGAAGCCGATCATCTTGGTGGTGTCGAGTATCAGCGTGGTGATCGCGCCGATCGCGAAATTCCACTCGAAGCGCCACCATATGTAGCCAAGCATGGCGAGCGCGGCCAGTACGACCGCCATGATGCCCGACTGCGCAAGCTCGCCGCTCACCTTGGGCCCGACGACATCGGTCTTGTCGAACCTCACGGCCGGGTCGAGTTTCCGCACCGCCTGCTTCACGGCGTCGACCGCCTTGGTCTGTTCGACCTCGCCGCCGTCCTGTCGCTGCACGCGGATCAGCACGTTGTTGTCGCCGCTGCCGACTTGCTGAAGCGTCACCTCGCCGACACCGATCGTGCTGAGCGTGCTTCGCAGTTGGGCAAGGTCGGCCGGCTGCGCGGTGGTGATTTCGACCTGGATGCCGCCTTTGAAGTCGATGCCGTAGTTCAGCCCCGGCTTCATGAACAGCCCGACCGACGCCACCGACAGGAAGATCGACATGCCGATGCCGAGATAGCGGCCCCTCATGAAGGCGATCGAGGTTTTTTGCGGAAAGAAGCGGACAAGCGGCTCTATCCTGATCGTCTTCAGTTTTTGCCGCCGCACCACCGCCGCCATCAATATCCTGGTGACCGAGACTGCCGTGAACATGGACAGGCAGGTACCGAGGAACATGGTGACGGCAAAACCCTTCACCGGTCCGGAGCCGAACATGAAGAGCAGTCCGGTCGCGATCAGCGACGTGACATTGGCGTCGACGATGGTCGAGTAGGCGCGCTTGAAGCCGTTGTCCAAGGCTGCGAAGGCGCTCAGCCCCTTCTTGGCTTCCTCGCGTATTCGCTCGTTGATCAGGATGTTGGCGTCCACCCCGAAGCCGATGCCGAGGATGATGCCGGCGATGCCGGGCAAGGTCAGCGTCGCGCCGATGATGTTCAGCACGCCGAAGGTCAGTATCAGGTGCAAGAGCAGCGCGAAGTTCGCGATCATGCCCCATGAGCCGTAGAGCGCGACCATGAACAGCACGACCGCCGCGAATCCGGCTATGCCGGTGTAGATGCCCATCTTGATCACGTCGCCGCCGAGATCCGGACCGACCGTCCGCTCCTCGATGACGGTGAGCGGCGCTGGCAGCGCGCCGGCGCGCAGCAGGGCCGACAGCGTCGCCGTCTCCTCGACGGTGAAGCTGCCGCTGATCTGGCCGGAGCCGCCGGTGATCGGTTCGCGGATGACCGGCGCGGAGAGCACTTTGCCGTCGAGCACGATGGCGAAGGGCCGGCCGACATTGGCGCTGGTGATTTCGGCGAATTTTCTGGCCCCTATGCTGTCGAAGCGGAACGTTACCAGCGGCTCGTGCGTACGCTGGTCGAAGCCCGCGCGCGCGTCGGTCAGATGCTCGCCATCGAGCGCGATGCGGTCCTCGACCGGATATTGGGCGCCGGACTTGGCGTCAGGCAGCATGGTCACGCCGGCGGGCACCGGCTCGCCATTGGCGGTGTTCGCCAGCAGATGGAAGCTCATCTTGGCGGTCGAGCCCAGAAGCTGGCGCAGCCTGGTCGGGTCCTGCAGGCCGGGAAGCTGGACCAGCATGCGGTTCGTTCCGACGCGCTGTATCGTCGGCTCGGCGACGCCCACCTGGTCGACGCGCTGGCGCACGATCTCGAGGCTCTGCGTCAGCGCCGCGTCGAGCCGGTCGTCGAGTCCCGCATCGGTCAGCGCAACCTTGATCAGGTTGCCGTCAGTCGTGATGGCGAGATCTCGCTGGCCGCTGATCCCCACCGGCGTCGCCATGCCGCCAAGCACCTCCTGCGCCTTGGCGAGTTGATCCGGATTGTCGATGGCCACGGTGATGGCGCCGGAGGAGATGCGCGCCGAGCGGGAATCGATGCGCTCCTTGCGCAGCGTGCCGCGCACGTCGTCGAGCAGCGAGCGCAGCCGGTCGGTCTTTAGCGCCGCCGCGTCGACTTCGAGCACGAGGTGCGACCCGCCCTGAAGGTCGAGGCCGAGCGTGATCTGCCGCTTCGGCACCCAGCCGGGAAGCGCCGCGAGCTGCCGGGGTGTGAACATGTTGGGAAGCGCGGCGATGACGCCGGCAAGAATGAGGATGACGTAAGTCACCACGACCCATCGTGGGGTGCGCATGTCTGATGATCCTGTCGATGGCCTCGCCGGCGCTATACGCGCGGTCGAAGGCTGCAATTTCTTGGACGTGGTCCGTCAGGAACCACGCCGGTCAGCAACGATCAGGATATGGCAGGGGGTGCGCGGGCATCGAAATCGGATGCCGCTGTGGAAGGAGCAGAAGCAAAGGCTTGGGCCGCGGATCCCGCAGCCTTGGTCGGAGCCGGAAGTTCCAGGACCCCGGAAGGCAGGAACGCTTTGGGCTTGCCGTCATCCCACGGCGCGGCCTTTTTGTCCCGTATTTCACTCGCAAGCAGTTGCTGCTTGGCAATGACCGGAGTGGAGCGATGTCCTCCGGTCCCGGCGTCGGTCGGAGACTGCGACGCGACTGGAACGGCCGTCGCCTGCGCAGTCAGCGGCCCGTATCCGCCGGCAAGGATGACGGCGAGCAACAGGAGAAGCGCCGACAGCGTGTCGGTCGTCCTTCCCCAAAATGCGTTGAGCCGCGTCATGTCGTTGGCCGGCGAAGTCCTGCAGACGATCGGCTGCATATAGTGCTGAATTCGGGCAATGGATAGTCCATTGCGGCGGGCCCTCAACGCGATGGCCTGCCGGTCACCCGGAAGGCGCCTGAATGGGCCGTCGTCGTGAAGGCGGGCGGGTCTCTCGACGCCCGCTTCCTGATCCTATAGCCCCTGACGGGCGATCAGGCGGTCGCGATATAGCTGCGGATGTCCTCCGCCTCGCGCTCGACATCCTCTATGCGCCGCTTCACCACGTCGCCGATCGAGATGATGCCGTCGAGTTGGCCATCCTTCTCGACAGGCAGGTGGCGGAAGCGTCCCCGCGTCATGATCTCCATGACCTCATTGACCGTATGGTGTTCGTTGCAGATGTTCACCTTCGGCGTCATCACCTGACGCACCGGATGGTCGAGCGCAGCGGCTCCCTCCCTGCCGATCACGCGCACGATGTCGCGCTCCGAGATGATGCCGACGATCTTGCGGTCCCCGTTGGTCACGACCAGCGCGCCGATACGCCGTTCAGCAAGGAGCCTGACCGCCTCCGACAGTTTCTCGTTCGGTCCGAGCGTAACGACATCATGCCCCTTGGCTTCGAGAATTGCTTTGACTGTCACGGCGTCCTCCTCCTGTTTTGGTTCGTTGACCTGCTGCTCCCGGCCCTTTGCGTTGAGAACAAGATCGTGCAGCCGGAACGCGGCCATTTCAAGAGGGCTGAAATCGGCTAGGCCCTCAGTCAGGTCCTCTGATCGAAGACCGATATGAAGAAGAAGCCGACGACGAAGCCGCCTATATGCGCCTCCCAAGCGATCTGGCTTTCCTCGCCAGGCACAATTCCGACCAGTCCGGTGACGAGATTGATCGCCATCCAGATGGCCAGGAAAGCGACGGTGCCGCGCATGGTGAGCACCGTCGAGATCGGCAGGACCGGACCTGCGAAAGCCGCCCGGCCCGACGAGCGATCGGTGCGGAAGCCGAAGCGGGCCGCCGCGCCCATCATGCCGGAAATCGCCCCCGAAGCGCCGATCAGCGGCGCCTGGCTGGTCATGTAGAGCACGTAGTGCAGCCCCGCGGCGGCGATCGAAGTGACAATCCAGAACAGCACGAAACGCGTCGGCCCGATCCGGTTGGCAAGCGGCGAGCCGAAGGCCGCGAGCCAGATCATGTTGACGGCCAGATGTGCGATGCTTCCGTGCAGCAGCGAATAGGTTACCGGGCTCGTAAATGCGTAGATGTCGATCGGGAACTCGCCCGAGTAGCGCAGCGGGATGAATGCCGCCTGCACGATCAGCCAGAAGTCCTGCTCGTCATCCAGTACGTAGAGCCGGACGAGGTGAATGCCCACGCATGCGATAATAAAGGCGATCACCACGCCAGGCAGGTTGAAGATCGGCTCCCTGCGCCGGGGCTCTTCGCCCTCACCGGGATCGCCGCCTGCCTGGATTTCTGGGACCGGTTCGGTCATGCGTCGTGATTCCGGTTGGGGCATTACCCGCGTGTAGTCGAGCCACGCCGAATCGCCAAAGAAAAACCGTCTCCGCCGCCGCGTGAACAACCCGAATCACAAAAGAAAAAACCGTTCAGAGTTTCCTCTGAACGGTTGGTCGAGTCCCCCGACCCTCCCCAGAATTTGACTGGAAGTGCTGTCCTAACCCCGGATTTAGTGTGTCATGGGTGCATTTCGGGCGCAACGTAAACCAACCGTTAACCTTAACGCCCCTGCGCCGTGAACAACAGCAAACCGTGCTGGCACGCATCCTGCTCCACCCGGCATGTAGGTCATCGGAGGGCGCCATTCTGTTCGCCGTTGGCACACCTGACGACAGAACGAGCGGAGCTTAGTGGTATGAAGCAGGACGGATCGATTGCGCTGTTCCACTATTGGAACCGCCTCCGCAAAGGCCGCCCGGCGCCCAAGCGCACCGAGATCGAGCCGGCCGACATCAAGACTCTGCTCACCGATACCTTCATCCTCGAGAGGGACACGCGCGGCGAGGCAGTCTTCCGCCTGGCGGGCACGAGGCTCTGCGCCATCTATGGCCGCGAGTTGAAGGGCTTCTCCTTCCCGTCGCTTTGGCGCGAGAAGGACCAGCGATTGGTCGCCCGCCTTGCCCATGGCGTCTTCGAATCGAACAGCGTCGTCGTCATCGCCTTCGACGGGATCAGCCGCAACGGGCGCTCTAACGCGTTCGAGATGGTTATCCTGCCGCTGGACGGCGGCATCGACAGCCCGCGTAGCCTGGGTGCGATATCGGCCGAGCACAAGCCGTTCTGGCTCGGCGCCGATCCGATCGTCGAAGCACAGGTCGAGTCAGTCCGCGTGGTCGATCCGGACCGCGAACCGATGTTCCTCAAAAACCGTCCCGCGATCGGCGTTCCGGCGCTCGCGCCGAGCGAGCTTCCTTCAGAGGGCGATGTGCGAACCGCCGGCTCACGCAGGATCCGCCACCTCCTCGTGTTCGACGGCGGACGAGGACAATAAGTCCGATTCGTAACCCTTCCGGGCACCGAACTTACCGCTTGTTAACCTCTTTGCCGCTACGGTCGGCGGTATATCTTCGCGCCCGGCGGAGGTCTTCAGCGGAGGTTGAGGGGAAGCGATGAGGTCAGCGGCGATTGACTATGCGCCGTCCGTGGCTGAAAGGCGGAATTTTCAACGCGTCCGCGTGAAGATTTATGGCCGCTTCATGCTTGAAGACCGCTCCGAGCATCCCTGCCAGGTGATCGACATGTCGCCCGGGAACGTTTCGTTGCGCACCGATCGCATGGGCCAGCCTGGCGAGAAGATCATTGCCTATATCGATCATATCGGCCGTGTCGAGGGCGTCGTAACGCGCACCCTGCAGGACGGCTTCGCTATGACTGTAATCGCGTCGGAGCGCAAGAAGGACAAGCTCGCCGCCCAGCTCACCTGGCTCGCCAACAAACACGAACTGGACCTGCCCGAAGACCGCCGCCACGAGCGCGTCGCGCCGCGCAACCCGATGAGCGTTCTGCAGTTGATCGACGGACGCCAGTATCCTTGCCGTATCATCGACCTGTCGCTTTCCGGCGCCGCGGTCGAGATCGAGGTCAAGCCAGCCATCGGCATACAGGTGACGCTTGGCACGATGCGCGGCCAGGTGGTGCGTCATTTCGAAGACGGACTTGCCATCGAGTTCGCCGTCATCCAGCGCCCCGAGACACTCGACACCGAGTTCGGCGGCCGCCTCTCCTGAAAACGAAGCCGTCGGAAACATATTTTTATGTGCCGGCATGACCTGACGCGGATGTAGCGGCTCATGCGCCAAGCCTTGCAATGCTTGGGCCGAGCGCTCTTGCACCGGTAATTTTAACCAAGACCGTTGCACGTTTTATTCTCAATTCTTTACAACTAGTTCTTGATTTTATTCAACATTCTCCGCTCGTTTTTGCGTCGAATAAATCGCCGTCTGCCATTGTCTCCTCGAACGGGGAGACACCACAATGATCAAGCGGGCGGGGACGCCGTTGCTCCTTGCGATGGCGATCGGGTTCGGCGCCTTGGGAAGCGTCGCCGAAGCCGGACAGGCTTTCATGCCTACGGGCGGCCGCACCACGCAGCCCGTCGGCCACTACGAGTTCTGTCAGCGCGAGGCTGAGGAATGCCGGCAGAAGACGTCCAGACAGGCGCCTGTAGAACTGACGCGCCGGCTCTGGGCGGCGATGATCGACATCAACAATTCGGTGAACGCGTCGGTAACGCCGCGCACCGATATTGAGATGTGGGGCAAGGAGGAAGTCTGGTCCTACCCCACCAATATCGGCGATTGCGAGGACTATGCGCTCGAGAAGCGCCGCCGCCTGATGGCGCTGGGCGTCCCGGCGGGCGACCTGCTGATGACGGTGGCGCGCCAGAAGAACGGCGACGGCCATGCGGTGCTCACGGTCCGCACCAGCCGCGGCGACTTCATCCTGGACAATCTCGAACCGCGCGTACTCGCGTGGTCGCAAACCGAATACACCTATCTGAAACGCCAGTCGGAACGGAGTTCGGGCGCCTGGGTCGCCATCGACGACAGCCGCGGCGCCGTCGCGGTTGGTAGCGTGAAGTAGCCCACCAGATAGAGGTCTCGCCCACGGGCGACACCTCGGCGGAAAAACCCGGTCGAGTCCCCACCCTCCCCGTCCCCAACGACCGGGTTCAGGAGCCGGCCCCTTGTCCCCGGGGCCGGCTCCGCTTTTTCATCCGAGTTCGGACAATCCTTCGATGAAGCGCTTGCCGTTGCGGACGTAGTGCCCGGCAGAGCTGCGCAGTCGCGCAATCGCCTCGTCGTCCAGCGTTCGGACCACCTTCGCCGGCGATCCCACAATCAACGAATTGTCGGGAAATTCCTTGCCTTCCGTCACCAGAGCTGCCGCACCGACCAGCGAATTGTTGCCGATCCTGGCGCCGTTGAGCACGATCGCGCCCATGCCGATCAGGCTGTTGTCGCCGATCGTGCAGCCGTGCAGCAGCGCGCGATGGCCGATCGTGCATCCGCGCCCGACCGCCAGCGGAAAGCCGGGGTCGGTGTGCATGATCGTGTGCTCCTGAATATTGCTATCGTCGCCGATCTCGATGAGTTCGTTATCGCCGCGCAGCACCACGCCGAACCAGACCGAAACGTCGCGGCCGATCCGGATGTTGCCGATCAGTGTCGCATCCGGCGCAATCCAGTTGCTGGCTCGGTCGACAAAAACAGGCGCTGTTCCGTCTATCGCGTAGATCGGCATCGTTTCCCTCGATCTTGTGGTGCTGCGACGATAGGGGGACCGCCCTGTCCGATGCAAGCCGCCGGCGCGTCTTTACCATCCGTTTACCATGCCGACGCAAGAGTGAGGCCGGATTGCTGGGAAGATCGCCTCATGTCCTCGGCCTCATCGTCACTGGCCTCATCGTCACTGGCCTCATCGCCTGCCAAGGACTCGCAGACCGTCCACGCGATCGATGGCTCCTTCATGATGAAAGTATTCTACGGCTTCGCGGTGCTTGCGCTGCTGTCGCTCGGCATCAGCCTCGGCGGCAAGTGGTTCGGCCGTTCGATCGCGCTGGCCGGCCATACCGACGACGCGACGCTGCGCGAGATCGTCATCGGCAACAACGTGATTTCGGCCCCGGCCAATACGATCCGCTTCGACCGCCAGCGCCGCAACGGAATCGCGAGCCGGCTCGACCTCTATCTGCGCTGGCCTCGCCTCGACGGCTACAGCGATGCCGCCCGTGACGACTTCAACCACGCCAACGGCGCGCGCACGATCATCTTCCTCTCCTTCGAAGAACGGATCATGTCGCGCGACATGAGCGGCCGGCTCGATCCGATCTATGCCTCGATGCTGGTCCGTCCGGGCGTCGAGGGTCCCGGCGGCACTACGCTCTATCGCTTCAACGAAAAGTCCGGCTACCTGAACGAGGTGCTGGCCGTGGCCGCCGAGCCGGCCGGCACGGCCTTTGTCGCTCGCTGTCTCGCCGGGGAAAGCGCGGATGAATCGCTCGCGCCGTGTGAGCGCGACATCCATGTCGGCGACGATCTCAGCCTGTCCTACCGCTTTCCCAGGGAGCTCCTCGGCGACTGGGCGCGGCTCGACGCCGCAGTCCGCGCCAGGGCGGCGTCGATGCTTGGAAGCGGCGGCTGATGCGAGATGGGGAACTGGGGACGCGCAATCAGCGCGACGCCTCTCAGTTCAGGTCGATGTCGAGGATCGCCATCGAGAAATTGTAGTCGCCGTCCTCCTCGTCCTTGTAGACGAGGCCAATGAATTCGTCGCCGACATAGACCTCGGCCGAGTCTTCCTTGCGCGGACGCGCCTTCACGTCGATAGCAGGATTCTGGAACACGCGCTTGAAGTAGGCCGCGAGCTTTCTGATTTCTTCCGGCTTCAAAACTTTTCTCCGATTTCGGCTTGGACGCGCTTCTGGCACGGCGGGGAGGACGCTGTAAAGGCTGGCCAGGCATCACCAGCCGGCAGCACGGCGACCATACCGTCATAATAAGACATAGCGCGTTCGCCCGGATCGGAAAGAACAGGCGGCTCAAATGTCGAAGCTGACGACGTGGTCCATCGCCTGCGAGGGCAGCAACTGGTCCATCTGGCGCGACGGGTGATCGCAACCGCTCTCGCCGACGACACGCGCGGGCACCCCGGCCACCGTCTTGTTGTGAGGCACCGGGGCGAGCACCACCGAACCCGCGGCGATCTTGGCGCAATGGCCTACCTCGATGTTGCCGAGTATCTTCGCGCCGGCGCCGATCAGCACGCCATGCCGGATTTTCGGATGGCGGTCGCCGCCCGCCTTGCCGGTGCCGCCCAGTGTCACGCCGTGCAGGATCGAGACGTCGTCCTCGATGACTGCCGTCTCCCCGACCACCAAGCCGGTCGCGTGGTCGATGAAGATGCCCTTGCCGATCCTGGCGGCGGGATTGATGTCGGTCTGGAATACCGAGGACGAGCGGCTCTGCAAGTACAGCGCGAAGTCCTTGCGGCCTTCATTGTAGAGCCAGTGCGCCAGCCGGTGCGTCTGCACCGCATGAAACCCCTTGAAATAGAGCACCGGCATCAGGAAGCGGTCGCAGGCAGGGTCGCGGTCGTAATAGGCCTGGATGTCGACGCGTACGATCGAGCTCCATTCCGGATTGGCCTTCGACATCGCCTTGAAGCTCTGGCGGATGATGTCCGCGCCGAGATCCTGATGTGCCAGCCGCTCGGCAAGACGGTGGATCACCGCGTCCTCGAGGCTTTCCTGGTTCAGGATCGTCGAATAGAGGAAAGCGGCAAGCAGCGGATCGCGGTCGACGGCTTCGTTGGCCTCGTCACGGACGGAGCGCCAGATCGGATCGATCGGCTGAAGATTGGGGCTGCGCGCCACGCTCAGCGTATTCATCGATATGCTCCCATTGCCGACCGGCTGTAACGGCGTTTCTATAAGCCGAATGCTAGCACGTTTGAACTCAATTTTCCTTAGTGCTCTTTCAAATGGAATTGGTTCATCGGGATTCAAGGCGCGATGGCAAACGAACCCTTGATCGGCGAGGCGCTCAAAATGGAGCTTTCGGCGCTCTATCGCCAGCCCGGCCGGCACTACCACGGCCTCGCCCATGTCGAGGCGCTTCTGGCGCTTGCCCGCGAATACCGGGCCGAGTTGGCCGACCCGCAGGCCGTCGAGGCGGCCATCTGGTTCCATGACGCGGTTTATGACAGCCGCCGCGGCGACAACGAAACGAGGAGCGCCGCCCTCGCCGCCGAGAAATTGTCCTCTCGCACCGAGCCCACGCGACTGTCGCGTATCATGGCCATGATCGAGGCGACGGCCACCCACGCCCTGCCTGCTCTCGGCGACGCGGCGGCGACGCGCGACGCCACCTTTTTCCTCGACATGGACCTTTCGATCCTCGGCGCGCCTAAGAACGCGTTCGATTCTTACGAAGCCGCCGTGAGACGTGAATATGCCTGGGTCGACGACAAGGCCTGGCGGACCGGCCGTACAGCCGTGCTTCGAAAATTCCTCGCCCGCCCGGCGATCTTCCACACGCAAGCCTTCAGGCAGCGCTTCGAGGCCGAGGCCCGCAAGAACATTGCCCGCTCGATTGCCGCCCTCGCCTAGCTGCCGTTTCCATTCGTCCCGTTGCGGCGACGCCGCTCCCACCAGACCGCCAGCCGCCTGCGGTTGCGCCGTGCCCAGGCAATGTCATGCGACAGGACGAGCAGTCCAAGCGGAATCATCCAGAAACCGAGGACGGGCAGAAATCCGAACACGCCGAAGAGCATGAGCCCCGATCCGATCGTGATCCGCACCGGGCGCGACTGAGGCAGTGAAACCTTGCGGCCGAACAGGTGGATCTTGCGGCGTGGCAAGGCATTGGGGTGATTGTCTTTTTCGGTCATTCCGGTCATGCGGATTGTTCAGCGGGATGGCTTGTGGTCTTACGCGAACGACCTACATGAACGCGCAAGACGCGCATATGATGCCTTCCAGCGGTAATTGCGAGCAAGCCCGTGACGGCCTGGGCGGGAAAAATGTCCCGACGCCTCTTTGCAAACGCCAAAGGTGTGCTATAGGCACCCCGCGTTCACGCGAGCCCTGTTCCCTGATAGCTCAGCTGGTAGAGCGTTCGACTGTTAATCGAATGGTCGCAGGTTCGAGTCCTGCTCAGGGAGCCACTTTACCTCTTGTAAGGCCCGGAAACATAGGCAACCAACGCGCCTGAATCAGAGCACCAGCATGGTCGCCAATCCCAGCATGAGCCCCATGCCGGCGATATCGGTGCCGGTGGTGAGGAAGATGCTCGATGCCGTACAGGGATCGGCGCCCATTCGCCTCAGCGTCAGCGGCACCAGCACCCCGAACAGGCCCGACGCCATGCAGGCGCCGGTCATGGCGAGCAGGATGACGAAGCCGAGCAGCAGCGCTTCGTGCGGGCTGCCGCCCGCGGTCCAATACATCGCCAGGCCAGCGACGATGCCCGTCAGCACGCCGTTCATGGCCCCGAGAAGCAGTTCCTTCGTGATCAGCTTGCGCACGGGGAAGTGGTTGAGGTCGCCGAGCGTCATGCCGCGAAGGGTAATGGCCAGCGCCTGGCACCCGGTGTTGCCGCTCTGACCCGCAAGGATCGGCAGGAAGGCCGCAAGCGCCACGATCTGCGTGATAGTGCCCTCGAAAAGACTGACCACGGCGCCCGCGGCGAAAGCGGTCAACAGGTTCACCTGCAGCCAGGGATGGCGCATCTTGAAGGCTGGCCATATCCCCGTGTAGAGGCGCTCCTCCTTGTCCACACCGACCATCTGGCCCGACTGCGCGCTGATCTCGATCGCCTGCCGCTCGAACAGGCGCCAGCCCCGCACCACGCCGATCACATTCCGGTCTGCGTCCACGACCGGGTAGACTGGATAGTGCCTATGGATCGCCGCCTTGTCGGCCTCGGCGAGGTCCATATCCGTCGTCAGCGCGAAGGGCTCGGCCAGCATGATGTCTTCAAGCGTCTCGCCCGGCTCCGCCAGGATGAGGTCGCGGAGCACGACCAACCCGACGAGCTTCTTCTCGGCATCGGTGACGTACATGTACGTGATTTGCCGGGACGCTTCGTGATTTCGCAGAAAGGCGATCGCCTCCTGGATAGTCGTGGTCTGCGGGAGCACGGCGAGCGCCGGCTCCATCATCTCGGCCACGGTATTCTCGGTAACCTCGGCGTAAGACTCGGCGGCCTGCGACCGCAATTCAGGCGGCAGATAGGCCTTGATGTGCGCCGCCAGTATCTGCGGCAGTTCCGCGAACACCGCGCCGATCCGCTCGGGGCTTTCCTTGGACAGCATCTGCGCCGCGTCCATGGGCACGCGCGCCCGAACTGCCCGCACCAGGCTTGCGATGTCGTCCTGCTTGTTCATCGAATGCTTCCCGACTCAAAGCCGCATCATCGTGGCTGTCTCGTAAGGTTGACCCAGCGTGAGGCGGTTCGGCAAGAGACATGGATGCCCGGATCGCCGCGCAGCCGCCTTTTCTTGATGGTTCGGCGCCAGTTTTCCGCTACAAGGCCGGACTATTTCCCACCCGGACCGGCGCCTGCCTGTTGAGAACCCAGACGAACGCTCCAGCTACGATATAGGCGATTACGCCGTAGGCCGCGGGCGGGATGGCCATTTCCGGGTTGCCCAGCATGTGTTCGCTCATCGCCAGCGTGATGACGAGCGCGGCGTTGTGGATGCCGATCGACATCGCCAGCGCGACCGCCTGGCGCCGCTCGATCTTGAGCGCGCGCGGCACGTAGTAGCCGATCAGGAGGCTGGCAATATTGAAGACCAGCGCAACGGCGCCCACGGTCGGTCCCCACACGACCAGCAATTCCCACTGGCCGATGAGCGCCCCCAGAACCACTGCGACCAGGAAGACGGTCGCCAGGATCTTTACCGGCCGATCGAGCAGCCGCGCTACCGCCGGATAGCGGCTGTGGATGAAAACCCCGATCAGGGTCGGCACGATGGCGATGGCGAATATCTGCAGCACCTGGCGGATTTCCAGTCTGACAGCGCTGATCTCGCCGTAAAATGCCATCAGCGAAAGATTGACGATGATCGGCAGGCTGAACAGCGCGATCATGGAGGTGACCGCGGCCAGCATGAGGCTGAGGGCGAGGTCGCCGCGCGCCAGATGGGTGTAGATGGCGGCGGAGGTCCCGCCGGGGCTCGCGGCAAGAAGCATCATGCCGACGCTTATCGCTGGCGGCAGATCGGCAAGGTAGACGAGCCCAAAGCAGAGGACCGGCAGAATTGCCACCTGGCAAACAAGACCAACCACGATCGGCCATGGCCGCGAAAGAACCCGCGTGAAATCCTCTACGCGCAGCGACAGGCCGAGCCCAAGCATGATGATGACGAGGGCGACCGGCAGGCCGATGCTAAGCGTCAGACTCGATTGCATGGTCATCCCCGAAGTCAGGACCCCATCTTGCCTCGAATAAATCTCCGAAACCTTACCCCGCGGCGTTCCGAACGATTCCCGCTGCGATTGGCTGCGACAATCTGCCCATAGGTCAGGCAGATCGCCCTATTGCCGAATCTTTAAGCACTACCTAGATTCTGGATATCGGCGCTGCACCTCCTCCCGCGGCGCCGCTTAGTTGACGCCCGGCGAACCTCCTCCCTCGCCGGGCGCTTTTCTTTTCTGCGGTTGCGCTCACTCCGCGGGAATAGGTCGTCGGCATCCTTTGTGATAGCTTCAGACCAATCACACGAGGGGAAGCGATGCGTTTGGTCTTTGCGATGATGTTCTTGGCCCTGGCCGGATGCCAGGGCACAAAGGCGACGAAGGAGCCTGACTACAACGAGAAGCCGAAACAATGCGACCCGCGCGCGGTTGAAAGCGGACTCTGCGTTCCCGGGGAATACGAGGACAGCCCCTGATCGCGTGTCCGCCACGGCCCGAGCGACGCAGCCGGCAACTGCGACACCGCGTCAGATCGTATGTGTTGAAGCGGAATACGCAAGCTCCCGGCAGATAGGCCATGCGGCGGCGTTCAAAAACCGAAAGGTTTGAACGCCTTTTTTTTCGCTTGCGCCATATCGGATGGCATGTTCCGTCCGCCTGAGCCGCAAGGATTCCAGTATGACCACAACCGCCGTCCCCAGACCCGACAAGCCGCGATGCCCTATCTGCGGTGGCGCCGTTTTTGGCCCTGGACCGAAGGGGCGCGCCTCGCCCAATGGCGCCATGCCCCGCTGCGCCGGCTGCCAGTCGCTGGAGCGGCACCGTATCTTTCGCATCATGTTCGACAGGCTCGGGCCAGACAGCTTCTCCGCCTGGAAGGCGATCCAGTTCAGCCCCGACCCCACCGTCGATCCGTCATGGTTCGCCTTGCACGAACTCTCCGTCTACGGCGAGCCGGGCGGGCTGGACATCCAGGCAATCGATCGGCCCGATGCGGCCTATGACATTGTCATCTGCTCGCATGTGCTGGAGCATGTCGGCGACGACCGCGCCGCGCTCAAGGAGCTGCTGCGCATCGCCAAGCCCGACGGGTTGCTCTACCTCGCCTTCCCCGATCCGTTCCGCGAGCAGGCCAGCCGCGACTGGGGTTTCCCCAAGCCCGAGAAGCACGGCCACTGGCGCGTCTACGGCGCCGACGTGGCGAAGCGCTTCGCCGCGTATATTCCCGATCAGGTAGTGCTAGCCTATCGCGGGCAGGATCCGGTGACCGGCGAGTGGGAAGGCGCGTTCCTGCTGCCGCTTTCGGCCGAACGGCACCGCTGGATCGTCGAAAAGCTCGGCGGTTCGGTCAGTCTCTTCTCTGGACCGCGTCATTAGCCGCCACGATATCGGCCGAAAGCCTGAGCTCGCGCAGCGGCCGCACCGTGGCGGTCGTCTCCGCATAGGTCGGATGCGCCTTGTAGGCTGCGAGTGCCGCTTCGTCGGGAAATTCCGCATAGACCACGACGTCGATCTCGTCGGACAACGGGTCGACCTTGGAGTTGAGCGACACTTCGAACAGGCTCGAATGCGGTATCGTGCCGAGCGCCGTAAGCCCGGCGCGCATCGCCTCGACATCCTCCTGCCGCTTCGCGCTGAAAAACACGATGTGCCTGATCAAATCCGCCTCCGGAAGCATGATCCCGAACCGTCGGAACCGGTATTCGGGCGCGAAAGCGCTTGACGCTCGCGAGGCGTCTTTTGTGTCGGCTTGCCGCCGAGGTCAACCGTGACGAATTTACGCGCCGGCGCTGGAGCAATTACGAGAAGACTGGAAACCGGGCTTCCGTCTGGAACTGCGGCAAAAACAAAGCCTACGCGCCGACAATTGCGGTGAGGCGCTTCAGCTCCATAACGCCATAGGTGATGTATCGGCCCTCATTGTAGCCGAAGTCCCAGATGAGGAACGCGGTCACGATGCAGATTCCGATGACGTAGCGCATGGCCTGCTCCCTTGGCTGACGGAATCATCCGCCTTTTCAATCCCGCAGGCAAGCTGTGGCGTTGCGGCGTCATTCCGCGCCGACAGCAATTCAGGTCAGCGCGAGCCGCTGTCGAAGGTGGGCGCCAGGAATCACAGTGCGATCCGGTATTTCGCGAATCCCTCTGCTCCATCCCCCGCCGGCTCGATCTTCACCGCCTTCACGCCGGCAATGTGGTCCTTCGCCTTCGGCCCGGTCTCGAAGATCACCGTCGCGCCCTCGACCGGCGCAAAGCTCCAGTTGGCGTCCGCGGATGGATTGATCGTGCCTTGCTCGAGGATGAACCGCACGATCACGTCCCGGTTGGTGTCCGGCGCCTGGAAAATCACCTTCGAGGCATTGATCTCGGGGAAATTGCCGCCGCCGCCCGCGCGGTAGTTGTTCGACGCCACCACGAACTTCTGCGACGGATCGATAGGCTTGCCGTCGAACATGAGATCGACGATGCGGCTCGAACTCGCGTTCAGCACCTCACCCTTCGGCCCGTATTTCGGCGGCTGCGACAGGTCGATCCTGTAGGTCACGCCGTCGATCACATCGAAATTGTAGGACGGGAAGTCG
This sequence comes from Mesorhizobium sp. KR9-304, assembly GCF_040049215.1. Lineage (NCBI taxonomy): Bacteria > Pseudomonadati > Pseudomonadota > Alphaproteobacteria > Hyphomicrobiales > Phyllobacteriaceae > Mesorhizobium > Mesorhizobium sp. KR9-304. The sequence continues at coordinate 252,918 of NZ_JBDZDN010000002.1, forward strand.
AGGTTGATCAGCGGCTGGTCGGCCTTGCCCTTCTCGATCCGGTTGAAGATGCCGGCCGACATCTCCAGCCATTCCTTCACCTGCGCGCCTGATATCGCCACCGCCTGCACCGTGTTGGGATAAAGATACAGATCGGCGACGTTCTTGATCGCCACGTCGCCGGCCGGAACGTCGGTATAATAGTCCGCCCCGCCGCGCCCACCGGCCTTGAAGGGGGCCGCCGCCGAAAGCACCGGCAAATCCTTGTGCTCGGTGTCCTTCAGCATGTCCTTGATATACCAGGTCTGCGCCTGCGAGACGATCTGCACGGACGGGTCGTCGGCAACCAGCGCGAAATAGGAATGCAGCGGTGCGGAAGTCTTGCCGACCGGCGTGCGCACATAGGCAAGCGTCGCTTCGTGCTCGGCCTTGGCAGCGTTCTCGACCTCGGTCTTGCTTTCGACCAGCGCCTGCGTCTTGCCGTCGACGCGCTTGGAGATCGGCCGCGCCTCGGCGGTCGAGCCGACCACCTTCCAGTCATTGCCGTCCCGCTCGAGCATCAGGTCGATCAGGCCGAGATGCGAGCCCCAGAAGCCGCCCATCACCCCCGGCTTGCCGTTGACCAGGCCTTTGGCGCCATCGAGCCCCGGCATGTCCGTGCCGTCCTTCCCTTGGAACTTCGGTCCGGGGAAGTCGAGATGGCTGTGGCCGGTGACGATGGCGTCGATGCCTGGCACCATGGCGAGCGCCAGCGATGCGTTCTCCGCCATCTCGACATAGCCCGGCTCGCCCATGCCCGAATGCGACAGCGCGATGATGATGTCGGCGCCCTCTTCCTTCATCCGCGGCACCCAGGCCTCTCCTGCCTTGACGATGTCGCGGGTCATCGCCTTTCCGGTCAGGTGGCGCGAATCCCAGGTCATGATCTGCGGCGGCACGAAGCCGATCAGCCCGATGCGGATCGGGTGCTCGTCGCCGCTTCCATCCTTGATCGTCTTGTCGACGATCACGTAGGGCTTCAGGAACAACTCGTCCTTGGTTGGATCGGAAGCGAGCTGGCCCTTCGTCAGATTGGCGCAGACGAACGGGAAGTTCGAGCCCGCCAGCACCTTGAACATGAAGTCCAGCCCGTAGTTGAACTCGTGGTTGCCGAGCGTCGAGCAGTCGTAGCCCAGCGTGTTCATCGCCTTGACGACGGGGTGGACGTCGCCCTCCTTCATGCCGCGCTCGTAGGCGATGTAGTCGCCCATCGGGTTGCCCTGCAGGAAGTCGCCATTGTCGACCAGGATCGAGTTGGTCGCCTCGGCGCGGATGGCGTCGATGATGGTCGCCGTGCGCGCCAGGCCCATCGTGTCGTTCGGCTTGTCGGCGTAATAGTCGTAGGGGAACACGTGGACGTGCAGGTCCGTGGTCTCCATGATCCTGAGATGCGCCTGGTTGGCTTGCGCCCGCGCCGAGAACGGATGCAACACCACCAGCGCGCCCGCTGCGGCGGAAGCGGCCAGGAATGACCGGCGTGACATTGGGTGAAGCATCTCCGGCATGGTTTTCTCCTCGGGAAACTCGGATGGGAAAGACAGTCCCGGCGAAGAGTTTCGCGCCGAAACTTCGCCAAGTCCAGCATGGCCAGGTGACGCCGGCATGACCCTTTGCCGGGTCTTAACCGCTGGCCGCGCTTTCGTACCCGTCACACTGCGTGTTCAGCCGGGCACTTCCCTGACCGGAGACGTTACGCAGCAGATGCCGCTGCTCTCACACGCGATCTTCGGACGCCGCAAGCGAACGGCTGCAATTTGGTTGAGCCCTATAGAACCTGTGTGTATTCGAGGTCACCGCAGCCAACGCGAACAACAACGACCGGACATCCTTAGGCCATATTATGCGACGTCATCGAGGGAGAACTATGAATTCAATCTGTCTTATTTCAATCTGTCTTATTTCATAGACTTTATCACCACTTTTCAGAAACTTGCTGTCGATATTGTTGCGTATTCCTGGGCGCGCCGGGCTGTCGATCCGTGCAAAGACGTCAACAAGCGATGTCGTGCCAGGCACTTCAACTAGTTCGTCCATTTTTATCGTTTGCTGGGGGGCCTTTCCCAAGAAATGATAGCTAGCTACCCCGATCCCGACCCCCGCGAGTGTTAGCAGCACGGGCCTATGCCATGCTAACAACGCAATCCGCCAACGCGCGACTTTCGTGGCGGTAAATGGACGAGAATCAATTGCCGCAACAATCGAGTCGATCGACTCATCGATCGACTTCGCCTTGATCGTATGGATGCCTCGAAAACCCATCGGCGGGGCTGCGTCGTCGATGGAGATCGGGACCAGTTTGCCGTCCTGTCTTGCCGCATCCGCCTCGTCTCTCACGAAGTCGGACCCAACCGAGTTCTTCGACCATATAACGACGACTCGCTTTACCCCGCGTAGAATGTCCGGGATACTCTTCCGGAAATCCTGACCGCCGAGCAAGCTGCCATCCCACCAAACGGTAAGTCCGCGAGCACACAACGCGTCGTAAAGACGCTTGGCATGTGCCGCATCTTCTCTCGCATAGCTTATGAATACATCGAACAACAGTAGCCGCCCGGCTGGGTATAATGAGCCAAGATAGCGCACAATGTGTTTGCCGTGAACTCCCGTACTCTGTTGCTGCCAGATCGGAGTTCGATTGTGCAACATTTAATGTCGCACCCGGCAGGGCGTACCGCGCCCCGCGGGGATATGGGAGCCTCATAAGTCGAACTTGCCGTTGATCTCGGCCACTGGGCGCTCCCCATTTTCATGCACGAACTCGCTTCCAACCAGGTGCGGCGTCGATGACACCGCCAACCTGGCCCGAAATCGCCCGCTGGCGGAAAACCGAGCGCGAGCGCCTGATCGCTGCCCGGCTGGCGGTCCCGGCCGAGGCGCGGGCCGCCATGTCCGCGAGGATCGCCACGCAGCTCGACGCCATCGTCGCAGACGTATCGGGCCGCATCGTCAGCCTGTACTGGCCGTTTCGCGGCGAGCCCGACCTGCGCCCCTGGCTGGCTTCGCTCGCCGCGCGCGGCGGCACGCCCGCCTTGCCCGTCGTGGTGGAAAAGGCGCAGCCGCTGATATTTCGCGCCTACCGTCCGGGCGACCGCCTCGAGAAGGGCGTCTGGAACATCCCGATTCCCGCCGAAGGCGATCCCGTCATGCCCGACATCGTCATCGCCCCCCTCGTCGGCGTCGATCCGCGGAACTACCGCCTGGGATACGGCGGCGGCTTCTTCGACCGCACGCTGGCCGCGCTGCCGCAAAAACCGCTTGTCATCGGTGTCGGCTACGAGACGCAGCGCATCCCCACCATCCACCCTCAGCCGCACGATATTCCGATGGATCGGATCGTGACGGAAGCGTGAACTGCGAAGCGACGACTACTGCGAAGCGACCTTCGTCCCCATCGGATCGTCGCGTGCGGAATCCACGATAAGGATCCGCAACACGCCTATGCCGCCGTCAAACGAATCGTCGTTGAATACGAACTTCGTCGCGCTGCGCTTCTCGAAATACGGGACTTGCGGCCGCTGCGGCTTCTTCAACGAGCTCTTGCCGAGGCGAACGATGTTTTTCCGCCCGGTTTCGGCAGGCTCTTCCTCGTCTTCGACGACCGGCTCGGACATCTTTTTGAAAATCAGGTCGTAGGTCCCGACAATGTCGTCCGCCGATGTCTGCAGGACCTCGAGGAACGCCTTCGCGAACGGTGAATGCTGGCCGGGCTTTCCGTCGGACGACGCCTGCCCCTTGGACGCCGAATAGATGACGTACATGCCGTCGTCCTTCTCGGCCAGCGGCGACTCCGCCTTGATCTCCTGCTGCAGCGCCGTCAGGTTGATTCCCCCCTTCACCGTCCGCGCGGCGCTGTCGTACACTGCGTCGACCGGGACCAGAATGTCCTCTCCGTCCAGATTGACCGCGTTCCCGGCATAGTAGAAGACCCCGACCCCGCCACTCACGGACAACGTCGTCTCAAAGGTCTTGATCGCCTGGGCGAGGCCTTCGGCGTCCATGTCGCCCTTCTTGATGACGGTGAACCCGCGCTGTTCCAGCGCGGCCGCAACGGCGTCGGCGTCGCGTAGCGGATTCAGAAGCTTGGCGATGTTGCGATAGTTCTGGTTTCCAATGACCAGCGCCAGGCGTGACGGGCGGGACTTCCGCTCGCTGCCCGCTAAGTTCTTCTTCCACCAGCCCTGGCCGGGGACAGGGCCGCCGGAATACGCCCACGCCCCGGCCAGCGCCAGCAGCAAGACGCCTGCTGCCGCCACCACGGAGCGGCGCGTGACCCGCCCACGGCTGATCTGCGGGATGGCCTTCTTCGCCGGAGCCTTGTCGCCCCGCAGCGCGGCGACGATCTGGTCGAGGCAAAGGTCGATGTCCCCGGCCGCGATCGTGTGCAGGTCGCCGAACCCGAACGGCGGCGAACTGCCGTCGATCGACAGGGGCACCAGCTTGTTCTGTTTCTTGGCTTCCGACGCCTCGTCGATGACGAATGCCGAATTGACCGACTCCCGAGACCAGAGGACGACGACCCGCGGGGTGGCGTCGATGACGCTGCGGATCCGGTTGCGGAAATTCTCCCCGCCCACCAGTTCCCAATCCCACCAGACCGACACGCCGCGGCCGCGCAGCGCCTCGCACAGTCGTTGCGCGTAGTCCCTGTCCACGCGCGCATAGCTGATGAAGACGTCCCACATTCGATCGCCCGAAATCGCCCTGCCGACAGTGTACTACACCTCCGCCATCATCCGCGGCAACATTCCGGCCCAGGCGCTCGATCTCACGCCAGTTCCGGCTTCATCCCCATCGCGGTGCGGTCGACGATCTCGCGCAGCGCGAAGGACGAGTTGATCTTGGTCACATGCGGCATGGCGGTCAGCCACTCCTTGTGGATGCGTTCATAGTCCTGCAGGTCCTTGGCCGCGATGCGCAATATGTAGTCGTATTCGCCCGACATCAGGTGGCAGGACAGGATGTTGGGACAGCGCTTCACCGCCGCCTCGAATTCCGACAGCGTCTTCTCGAACTGGCCCGACAGCGAGATATGGACGATCGCCGTCATCTGGTGGCCCAGCGCGGCGTTGGAAAGCCGCGCGTGGTAGCCGCGGATGACCCCCGATTTTTCGAGATTGTCGAGCCGGCGCGAGCAGGCCGACTGCGACAGGCCGACCTTCTCGGCAAGTGCCGCATTGGGCATGCGGCCGTCCTTCTGCAGCGACTCCAGAATGGCGATATCGATCCTATCCAGCGACAATGTTCGAATTTCCTTCGAATGAACTGCGGTTTCGCGCAACGATTAACGCCCAAAGCCGTTATGCGCAACGGCATTCGCAAACACGTTCGACGCGATTTCTGCTCAAATGCCGATATGCAGGGAACAAGGCCGCGTAAGGCCAACTGGAGATCATGAGATGCGCGTCGGCTGCCCGAAGGAAATCAAGAACCACGAATACCGCGTCGGCCTGACGCCGGGCGCCGTCCGCGAATATGTCGCCCATGGCCATGAAGTGCTGGTCGAGACCGGCGCGGGCTCAGGCATCGGCGCCGACGACAACGCATACCGCGCCGCCGGCGCGACGATCGCCAGGACGGCCGAGGACGTGTTCGCCAAGTCGGACATGATCGTCAAGGTCAAGGAGCCGCAGGCCAACGAGTGGGTCCAGCTGCGCGACGGCCAGATCCTCTACACCTACCTCCACCTCGCTCCAGATCCGGACCAGACGCAGGGCCTGCTCGCCTCCGGCGTCACTGCCATCGCCTACGAGACGGTCACCGACGACCGCGGCGGCCTCCCGCTGCTGGCGCCGATGTCGGAAGTCGCCGGCCGCCTGTCGATCCAGGCCGGCGCCACCGCGCTGCAGAAGGCCAATGGCGGCCGTGGCGTTCTGCTCGGCGGCGTGCCGGGCGTGCTGCCGGGCAAGGTCGCGGTTCTCGGCGGCGGCGTCGTCGGCCTTCATGCGGCGAAGATGGCCGCCGGGCTCGGCGCCGACGTCACGATCATCGACCGCTCGATCCCGCGTCTGCGCCAGCTCGACGACATCTTCAACGGCCGCGTCCACACCCGCTATTCCAGCATCGAGGCGCTGGAGGAAGAATGCTTCTCGGCCGACATCGTGGTCGGCGCGGTGCTCATCCCGGGCGCTGCGGCCCCCAAGCTGGTGACGCGCGAAATGCTGTCGGGCATGAAGAAGGGCGCGGTCCTAGTCGACGTCGCCATCGATCAGGGCGGCTGCTTCGAGACCTCCCACGCCACCACCCACGCCGAGCCGACCTACGAGGTCGACGGCATCATCCACTATTGCGTCGCCAACATGCCGGGCGCGGTCCCGGTGACGTCAGCGCATGCACTGAACAACGCCACGCTCCATTACGGCCTCCAGCTGGCCGACAAGGGCATCAAGGCGATCCTGGACGACCCGCATCTGAGGAACGGCCTGAACGTCCACAAGGGCCGCGTCACCAACCGCGCCGTCGCCGAGGCGCTCGGTTACGAGATGGCGGAGCCGAAAGCGGCCCTCGCCGCCTGAGTCGGCGAAAATTGCTGAAGCCGCTTCGATGCCACGGGAGGGCGATACCGTGGGTTGTGGCTTTTCCGCCACGATACTCTCCAGTAAAATAAATGGACGCATTGAGCGACACATCCGCTGACGCAGCAAAGCGCTTGAAATACTTATTGTATTAGCTGCTTCTCAAACCTGAGCAGTATCCACTGTGGCAATCTGGTTACAGCCAAGTCCATCTAGCCGTCCTAGATTACAACCAACCAATTTCAAGGCGGTGGATACTATGACAAAGTACACAAAGGTCCTTCTGGGCGCGGTTTCTTTCGCGGCGCTGGCAACCGTTGCCCATGCGGCCGACCCGGTAGTCGTCGTTGACGTGCCGGCAGGCTACAACTGGAGCGGCCTCTATATCGGCGCAGGCATCGGTGTCGGCGCGGTGGTTCACGACGTCAGCGTGAACAACCTCGGAGGGGTCACAGGGTTCATCGACAGTGTTTCGCTCAACGGTATCGGCGGCGAAGGCGTCTTCGGCGAGCTGACGATCGGCTATGACTATATGGTTTCGCCGCGCTTCCTGATTGGCGCTTTCGCTGATGCGCATTTCGGCAACATCGGCCCCGAGCTGGATGGCGGCGACTTGATCAATGCGAATCTGGAGAACAAATACGGCTTCGATGTCGGAGGTCGCGTCGGCTATCTCTTCAACCCGACCACGCTGGGCTATGCTCTTGCCGGCTACACTTGGCAGCGTTTCGAACTGGACGGAAGTCTCTTTGGGGGCGCAGTACCTTTTGACTTCGAAGAGGATCGCGACGGCTACGTGGTCGGCGTCGGCATGGAAACCGTGCTCGGTGGCGCATGGACCCTTAAGACGGAATACCGCTACGCCAATTATGGCGACGAAACGGTCTTCACCTTTGAGGACGAGGATGGAGACGTCGATATCGATGTCGAGCCTTCGGTACACACCTTCCTTCTCGGCGTGAATTACAAGTTCGGCGCCGACAACGGCGGCGGCGCTCCGATCGAGACCCCCGCCTACAGCTGGACTGGCTTCTACGTTGGCGTCGCCGGCGCTGCCGGCGCGGCCGTGACCGAACTGTCTATCGACGGCGGATCGCTGGACGGTATCGGCGGCGAAGGCGTCCGCGGCGAGATCAACGCCGGCTATGACTACGACTTCGGCAACTTCGTCGCCGGTATCATGGTCGACGCACACTATGGCAACGGCAAGAGCGAACTCGAATTGGATTTTGGACTCGGCAGCCTCAACTTCGACGCCAAGGCGGACTACGGCTTCGACATCCTCGCCCGCGCCGGCATGAAGGTGAACGAATCCACCCTCGCCTACGTCCTCGGCGGCTACAGCTGGCAGAACTTCGAGGTCGAAGCTTCGGCCACCGGCGCGGGAAGCGAAGACATCGCCGAATGGGATGTCGACGGCTTCAGCATCGGCGGCGGCCTCGAAACAGCTGTCACCGCGAACATGACGGTCGGCTTCGAGTACCGTTACACCCAGTTCGAGGATGCCGATCTCGACCTCGATGGGCTGGACGTGGAGACGTCCATGCAGACGGCGCGCATCACCGCCAAGTATAAGTTCAACTGACGCAACCGAGCGTCCCGACTCAAAAGCCCGTCGCGGTCTCCGCGGCGGGCTTTTTCTATGTGAGGCGGGGTTCATACCCGCCCTCGGAACATCGGCGTCGGCTCCGGGCGGATGTACCTATGCGGCGCGGCCGAGCCAGCATAGCGGTTTGGCGGCCGTCATTTTCGGACGACGGTCAGCCGCGCTCGATCCTGCACTGGTAGCAATTGTTCTTGGCAGAGCGCATGTGCAGGTAGGCAATGTCGCCCCGCGCCAGCAGTTCCCCGGCGCGTTCCGGGATATCTGCCGTCGGCACCACCGCGCCGGTGCCGTAGACGATCCGGTCGTCGGCGTCGTATCCCCGCACGATATAGGCCGCGGTCCGGCCGAAAAGCTCCGGCAGTATGTCGGACTCCCGCGCCCGTTCGCATGGCTCCGCATGCAGGAAGATCGGGCCGGTTTCGGCATAGGGTTGCAACGCAGGGAACGGCCGGTATGCGAGCACGAGGTAGGCCTCTTCCGCATCAACGTTCTTCAGGCAGTGCCGGCACGGCACTCCGTCTCCATCGGAAACTCTACGTTCCGGCGTCCTGCCGTAGGCGTCGGCTCCGCCGGCCTGCAGCGCGCGAACCTCGTCGGTGGGCAATGCCTTGAATACGGGTTTCATGCGGTGGATCTCCCTGTCGTTGGAGACCCGGGACGTAGCGTGCTGCCATAGCGGCAGCCACCCGATTCCTGCCGTCAGTCCATCAGCGCGTCGAGCCCTCGCACCAGCCCCTTGATGTTGCCGACCTCGCGAATGGCGAGCAGCGTACCCGCCACATATGGCGCCGCCGAAGAACCGGCGTCGTGGCGAATCGTCAGCCGCTCGTCCGGCAGCCCGAACAGCGCCTCGCAGGAGAGGATGTAGGAGGGCAGCCTGAGCGCGTGCACCTGCACGCCGGCCCCTGCCCCGACAGCCGCCCCGCGCGTTTCGGGCACGCCGAGCACGTCGGCCACCGGCCTTGCGGTCGAGGCGCCGCGTACGGCAGCGAGCGCCTCGGCGAGTTCTCGCGCGGTGCCGGACGGCGCGTCCGGCTTCTTGGCGCTGGCATAGTCGATGATCTCGACATCAGGCACGTATTTGGCCGCCATCAGCGCGAACCGCTTCATCAGCGTAGCGGTGATGGAGAAATTGCCGGCTGCGAGCACGCCAACGCCCTTGGCCTTCGCGGCCTTGTCGATCTCCGCATAATCGGCGGCGCTTAAGCCCGACGTGCCGATCACCACATGCCGGCCCTTCGAGATCGCAAGCAGCGTGTTCTGCTTGACCACGTCGGGCTTGGTGTAGTCGACCACCACATCCGATAGCGCAGCCAGCGCCGCCTCCAGTGTCGCGGAGACGATCGTGCCATTGGGCGTCAGCCCGAGTGCTGAGCCGCTGTCCTGCCCTGCCGCGTTGCGCGCAACGGCCCCCGCCAAGGCCATGTCGTTCTGTGCCGAGATGACCGGGATCATCGCCCTGCCGACCCAGCCCGTCGCGCCCGCCATCACCACCCTGATTGTCATTGTCGCTCCCTTCTTTCGGCAAGCCGAAGCGCCTGTTGCTCGGGCGAATAGGTGCCGCCGGAGCGCGCCGCGAAAATCAACTGAACGGCCGGTTCATCTCATCACGCTGGCAGCCCGCTCCTCGAACGGCAGCGGATGCACCTCCTCGCGCTTCTGCCCGACCGGCGAGAAGCCGAGTTTCTGGTAGAGCGGCAGCGCGGCCGGATGGTCGAGCGTGCAGGTCTGCACGACGACCTGCTTTGGCCCGGTCGCCCATGCCGCCTCGATCGCCGCGCCCAGGAACCAGCGCCCGAGCCCGAGGCCCGTCGCATGTTCCATCATGCCGAAATAGGCAATCTCGGTCTCGTCCGGGCGCAATGGATTGATGTCGAAAAAGCCCGCCGGCGCGCCGTCGAGATAGAGCACCCTGATGTCGCGTCCCGGTTTGTGGATCTTATTGGCCAGTTCCTCGTCGGAGAGCCTCAGGACGTTGACCCAGTGCCATTTGCGCCCGACGCGGTCCGTCAGGTAGCGGTAGTAGTGGAGCGGCATGTCGCGCGTCTTGATCAGCGCGACGTTGCGGTTGACCGGCACATGCGCATAGCCCGCCGGTGGTCTCTTCATCTCCAGGAATGTCACGGTGACCGGAATCGGTTCCAGCCGTTCGGCAACCGTATCCATGCTCACTTGCCCTTCACGACCGGCGTGTCGGAACGCCCGCCCCATTCCGTCCACGAGCCGTCATAGAGCCGGTTGGCCGAATGGCCAAGCGTCTCCAGCGCCAACGTAATCACCGCCGCCGTGATGCCGGAGCCGCAGGACGTCACCACCGGCTTGGAAAGGTCGACGCCGGCTTCTTCGAAGCGCTTCTTCAGTTCCTCCGGCGGTAGCAACTTGCCGTCCTTCGACAGTGTCGACGCGGGCAGGCTTCTTGCGCCCGGCATATGCCCGCCGCGCACGCCTGCCCGAGGCTCCGGATCCTCGCCCGTAAAGCGGCCAGTCGGCCGCGCATCGGCGATCTGGCTTTCGCCGGTCGCCACGATCTTCTTCATGTCGTCAAGCGAGGCCACGCGCGACGCGTCGAAATCAACGTGAAAGATGTTGGGCGCGATCCTGGTCTGCTCCGAGGTCACCGGCCGCCCAGCCGCCTTCCACCGGTCGAAGCCGCCGTCGAGCAGATAGACCTGGAAAACGCCCATGATGCGGAACATCCACCAGACGCGCGGAGCCGAGAACATGCCCGGCCCGTCATAGACCACGATCGTGTCGTCTGCCGAGATGCCCATTGACCCGGCATGGCGCGCGAAGGTCGCCGGATCCGGCAGCGCGTGCGGCAACTCCGAGTGCAGCGCAACCACTGCGTCCTGGTCGAAGAAGATGGCGCCTGGAATGTGCGCCGCCTCGTATTCGGCCTTCGCGTCGCGCCCCTGCGCCGGCAGGTACCAGGAGGCGTCGACGATGGAGATGCCGGGGGTTCCGAGCCGGCTTTGCAGCCAGTCCGCGTCGATCGTGAAGGCTCCGTTCTCGGCCATCCGGCTCTCCAAAAAGCGCGTCTGCGCGTTCCTGCGTCCTGCTTAGAACATCGAGCCGAAAAGTGAAATGGCGACGATCACTGCGTCGGCGCCGGCCCGAACCGGATGCGAAACCGCCGGTTCTCGCGGCCCTTCTTCTCGATCTTGCCGATATGGATCTCGCCGACTTCCGCCGTCGAGCGCACATGTGTGCCGCCGCAGGGCTGGCTGTCGACCGAGCCGTTATCGCCAATCAGCACCAGCCTGATCCGCCCTGTGCCAACAGGCGGACGCACGTTCTTCGACTTCACCAGCGTCGGGTTCGCGGCGAGCGCCTCGTCGGTGATCCAGCGCGTCGATACCGGGTGGTCGGCGCGCACGAGCTCCATCAGCTTTGCCGTCACGTCTTCCTTGGTGAAGCCGGCGTCGGGAATGTCGAAGTCGACGCGGCTGTCGTCCTCGGCGACCGCCGCGCCGGTAATCGGAAACGGACACACCACCGTCAGCAGGTGGCAGGCCGTGTGCATGCGCATCAGTTTCAGCCGTCGCTCCCAGTCTATCGCAAGCTTCACCCGGTCGCCCGGCTTCAGCCACGAATCCGCCGCCGGCACATGGATGATCTCGTCCTTGGTCTCGCCGGTGATGGTGGCGGCGATGTCCACAACCCGCCCGTCCGCCACCGCCACCTTTCCGGTGTCGCCAGGCTGGCCGCCCGAAGTGGCGTAGAACACTGTGCGGTCGAGGATGATCCCGCCGCGCTCGTTGACGGCCACGACCGCCGCCTCCGCCTGCGCGAGATAGCCGTCCTCGCGGAATAGCGCTTCGGTGACGAATGCCATCAGTCGACCTGCTCGTAGGGCACCGCGATGTCAGGCGTGCGGTCCATCCAGTCCGGCACCGGCAGGTTCTTCTCGCGCAGGAAAGCCGGATTGAACAGCTTCGACTGGTAGCGCGTTCCGTGGTCGCAGAGGATGGTGACGATCGTATGCCCCGGCCCGATCTCCCTGGCCAGCCTTATCGCGCCGGCGATGTTGATGCCAGTCGAGCCGCCGAGGCACATGCCCTCCTCCTGCACCAGGTCGAAGACGATCGGCAGCGCCTCCTCGTCGGTGACCTGCCAGGAAAAGTCGGGCGTGAACCCTTCGAGATTGGCGGTGATGCGCCCCTGCCCTATGCCTTCGGTAATCGACGAGCCCTCGGCCTTGAGCACGCCTTCCGTGTAGAAGCTGTGGAGCGCCGCCCCCAGCGGATCGGCAAGCGCGATCTTCACCGCCTTGCTCTTTTCCTTGAGCCCGGCCGCCACACCCGCGAGCGTGCCGCCCGTGCCTACGGCCGAGACGAACCCGTCCACCTTGCCCTCCGTCTGCGTCCATATCTCCTGCGCTGTGGTGCGGATATGGCCGTCGCGGTTGGCGATATTGTCGAACTGGTTCGCCCAGACCGCACCGTTAGGCTCGCTCTTGGCCAGCTGCTCGGCAAGCCGCCCCGACACCTTCACGTAGTTGTTCGGGTTCTTGTAGGGTACCGCCGGCACCTCGATCAGCTCGGCGCCCAGCACGCGCAGCGCGTCCTTCTTCTCCTGGCTCTGCGTGTCGGGGATCACGATCACGGTGCGATAGCCGAGCGCCTTGGCCACCACCGTCAGCCCGATCCCGGTATTGCCGGCCGTGCCTTCCACAATCACCCCGCCGGGCTTGAGCAGGCCCCTCGCTTCCGCGTCTCGGATGATGAAAAGGCCGGCGCGATCCTTCACCGACTGGCCCGGATTCATGAACTCGGCCTTGCCGAGGATCTCGCAGCCCGTCTCTTCGGACGCGCGCTTCAGCCGGATCAGCGGCGTGTTGCCGATCGTATCGATCACCGAACGGTGCATATCAATCTTTCCCCTGCTTGCGGGCGGGCGCGACCGCCCCGGTTCTAGAAACCCGAACCTCGCCTTTCAAGCAAAGAAATTCCCTGGCCGCATACTCGTCGGGGTACTGGCTTGCGCGGAAACCGGCTCCCGTGAAGCGTGGTCACGTCGGGAAGGTGCGGCGCGGCATATTGCATTAGCTCGCGCCATCGGTCAGGAGGTTGCTTCACGATTGAAGCAGCGGTGCGGGACACATGGCGATCTACAGGGCCGATCCGAAACATGGCGTTTGCTGGATAACCGGCGGCAGCACCGGCATCGGCCGCCAACTCGCGCTTGATCTCGCCGGCGAAGGCTGGACCGTTGCCGTCACCTCGCGCGTGGAGGACCCTATCGAGCCGGTGATCGAGGCCGCCGCCGGTCTGCCGGGCAAGATCGTGCCCTTCTATTGCGACGTCACGGACGAGGCAGGCATGGCCGCGACCGTCGACGCCATCGAGAGCCAGGCGGGCCCGATCATGCTCGCCGTCTTCAATGCCGGCGTCTACATCCCCATGCACGGCGAAGCGCTCAACCTGGCGAACTTTCGCAAGACTTACGAAGTCAACGTCTTCGGCGTGCTGCACGGCCTCATTCCTGCGGTCGCCCGCATGCAGAAGCGCAGCCGCGGCCATGTCGTGGTGATGGGCTCGGTAACCGCCTATTTCGGCTGGCCGACGCTCGCGGCCTACGGCGCCACCAAGGCGGCGCTGAACAATATGGCCGACGCGCTGCGCTACGATTTCAAGAAGATGAACATCCGCATCCAGATCATCAATCCGGGCTTCGTCGACACGCCTCTCGCCCGGAAGAACATCCATCTGATGCCGGCGCTGATGCCGGTCGAGAAGGCCTCGCGGCGCATGGTGAAGGCGATCCGGTCGGGCGGCTACGAGACCACCTTCCCCTGGCGACTGACCTGGGGGCTGAAATTCCTGCGTGCCTGGCCACACGGGCCGCTGTTCGCTTTCATGAACTACGCCACGCGCTGGCGAGGCTACCCTCTGATGCCGGGCAGGACGCGGGAATAGCCCACTGCCGGGCGTAGGCAGCGGAGGGACAGAGATGGCGTTCGCGATCAAGGCCGACGTTCGCGATTCGCAAGTCAGGGAATTCGCGTTCATCGCGCAAAAGACGATGTATGGCGGCAGGCACATAGCGGTGGGCGATGTGGTTTTCGTGTTCGCTAGCGAGAACGAGGGTGGGAAAGGCCTTTTCGCGCGCGGCGTTGTCACGTCGTTCGAGGCGGTTGCCGGGAAGCCGGACATCGCACGGCAAACGCCGCGCGTCAGCATATCCGTGAGACGCACTGCGCTCGCGAAACGACCGTTGGGTCGAAGCGAGCTCAAACATCTCACCGATTGGAATGACGGCCAGCCCGGCACCGAACTCAATTTCAAGTTCTACCGCCAGGCGACAAACAAGATCGTCGGCATTTCTAATGAAGCAACCGAATTCCTGGACGCGTTTTTCTAGCCATTCCAGTGGTTGAATGCTGATGTGAGCCTGAGCCTAAGGCTCCGTCGGCGTCGGCAGCCCCTCGCCCTCATAGGCCGGCGCGCCGTCGATCAGCGTGACCAGCACCTTGCCGGTCGCGATCTCCGTTGCCGGCACCTTGGTGATGTCCTTGTCGAGCACCACGACGTCGGCGCGCTTGCCGACCGCCAGCGTGCCCGACTCGGTCTCGTCGAAGGCCGCATATGCGCCGTTCACCGTATAGGCGCGCAGCATGTCCATCACGTCGAGCTTGTGCTGCGGCGTCAGCACCGCCCCGTTCGGGTCGGCGATGTCCTGCCTGGTCACCCCGGTCTGGATCGCCTCCAGCGGGTTCATCGACGAAACGCTCCAGTCGCTCGAGCCCGCAATCGTCGCACCCGCCTGCTTCAGCGCGCCGAAGGGATAGAGCCACTCCGAGCGCTCCGGCCCGATCTTCGGCTGCGTCAGGTCGACGATGTAGGTGTCCGGATAGGCCCACAGCGCCTGTACGTTGGCGATCACGCCGAGTTCCTTGAAGCGAGGGACGTCGGCCGGATCGACCAGCTCCAGATGCGTGATCTGGTGGCGGCTGTCGCGCTTGCCGTTCGCTTTCTCTGCTGCCTCATAGGCATCGAGCGCCATACGCACGGCGCGGTCGCCAATGGCGTGCGCGTGGAGCTGCAGGTTCGCCTTGTCGCCGACGATCGCGATTTCGTTCAACTGCTCCGGCGTGAACAGCGAATCGCCGGCGGAATTCGAGCCGACATAGGCTTCGAGCAGCGCCGCCGTGCCGGTCTCGATCACCCCGTCGACGAACAGCTTGATCGACATCACCTCCTGATGCGGCGAGGCATATTTGTTCTTGAAATCAATCGCCTTTGTCACCCCGGCGGCGCCTTCGGCGGCCTCGACTTTCACCGCGGCCTCGACGCGCAGCTTGAGCTTTTCGGCCGCATCCGCGCGCTGGTATCCCTTCAGCATCCACTCCTCGGCCGACGGGTCGATGATCGCGGTTATGCCGTAGCCGATCGCCTCGGCCTGCGCTTTTTCGAGGCCCGCATCGACCTGCGAATCCGGATAGTCGGGCAGAAGGTCGGCGACCAGCGCCATCGCGTTCTCGCGCAGCATGCCGGTCGGGTTACCCTCAGAGTCCCGATCGATACGCCCGCCCTCCGGATCCTTGGTGCTGGCGTCGATGCCGGCAGCCTTCAGCGCCGCCGAATTTGCCCAGCCGGAATGCCCGTCGACATCTTCGAACCAGGCCGGCCGGTCGCCGGTGATCTTGTCGAGGGCGGCAGCGCTCGGCTCCTTGTAGACCGCCACGCTCCAGCCGCCGCCGCGCAGCCAGGCATCTTTGGGAAGTGCTGCCATCGCCGGCTCGATCGCCGCGCGCAGGCCCGCCTCGTCGGAAACGTCGCTCAGGCTGATGTCCTCGGCCTGCGCCGCGCTCCAGATCAGGTGGTTGTGCGAATCCTGGAAGCCCGGCAGCACCAGCGCGCCATCAGGCAGGTCGTAGACCTTGGCGCCTTTCAGGAACGGCTCGATGTCCTGCTCTGAACCGACCGCCGCGATCTTGCCGTCGACGAGCGCAATGGCCTGTGCTTCCAGTTTGCTCTCGTCCATGGTGAGCACGCGCGCGCCGCGCAGCACGATGGTGTCGGCATACGCCGCCGAGCTCAGAATCAAGGCGGCGACGCCTGTCGCGAGCAGGTTGAATTTCCTGAGTGTTCCCGGCATCGCATCCTCCCGCATCTTCCGACGTGAGGCACCGTACAAGTCCGGTAAGGCCGGTCAAGCCGGCCCCTTCACCCACGCATGTTGAAAAATCTTCGGTCGGCATGTCGATTCCGGCAAAACCCCCTCGTCGGGGTGATAGAGGCCGACGAACGGGCTCGCCAACCCAAGGAGAATACCGATGCGTTTCATGGTGATCGTCAAGGCGACGGAAGACAGCGAAGCCGGCATGATGCCGAGCGAGGAGTTGCTGACCGCGATGATGAAGTACAACGAAGAACTGGTGAAGGCCGGCATCATGCTTGCCGGCGACGGTCTGCAGCCAAGCTCGAAAGGCGCGCGAATCCAGTTCGACGGCCCCAGGCGCACGGTGGTCGATGGTCCCTTCGCTGAGACCAAGGAACTGGTCGCGGGCTATTGGATCTGGCAGGTCCGCTCGCTCGACGAGGCGATCGAATGGGTCAAGCGCTGCCCCAACCCGATGCCCGGCCCGTCCGAGATCGAAATCCGCCCTCTGTATGAGATGGAGGACTTCGGCGACGTCGTCACACCGGAGGTGATCGAGCAGGAAAAGCGCCTGCGCGAGGAATCGGAAAAACTCGCCCGGAAGGCGTGACGGCCCGCGGGCCGGGAGCTTCGCTCCTGCCCCAACGAAGCCGCCTTGTTTTTGCCAGTGGAAATGCCTACCCGGTAGCCCATGTCGGCGACCGGAGTGGACAAGACCATCGAAGCGGTCTGGCGCATCGAGCAGGCGAGGATCATCGCCGCGATCGCGCGTATGGTGCGCGATGTCGGCCTGGCGGAAGAATTCGCTCACGATGCGCTGGTCACGGCGCTTGCCCAATGGCCGGAGAAAGGCGTGCCCGACAAGCCCGCCGCCTGGCTGATGGCGACAGGCAAGCGCCGCGCCATCGACCATCTGCGCCGCGCCAGGATGCTCGACCGCAAGCATGGCGAGATCGGCTACGAGATGGAGATCGAGCAGGCGCATGCGACGCCGGACATCGATGCCGCGCTCGACGACGACATCGGCGACGACCTGCTTTCCTTGATCTTCACCGCCTGCCACCCGCTGCTGTCGCCGGAGGCCCGCGTCGCGCTGACGCTCAGGCTGATCGGCGGCCTGAGCACGGAAGAGATCGCCCGCGCTTTCCTCGTTCCGGAGCCTACGGTGGCGCAGCGCATCGTGCGCGCCAAGCGCACTCTATCGGAGGCCGGCTTGCCATTCGAAGTGCCGCGCGGCGCCGATCGAGGCGAGCGCCTGTCGTCGGTGCTCGACGTGATCTACCTCATCTTCAACGAAGGCTATTCGGCGACATCAGGCGAGGACTGGATCAGGCCACAGCTCTGCGAGGAGGCGATGCGGCTCGGCCGCATCCTGGCCGGGCTGACGCCGGCGGAGGCGGAGGTGCACGGTCTTGTCGCCCTGATGGAGATACAGGCCTCGCGGCTGAAAGCGCGCACCGGTCCGGATGGCGAGCCGATCCTGCTCGCCGACCAGAACCGAGGCCAATGGGACCGGTTGCTGATCCAGCACGGCCTTGCGGCGCTTGACCGTTCCGAAGCACGTGCCCCGCGGCGCGGTCCCTACGCACTGCAGGCAGCGATTGCTGCCTGCCACGCGCGTGCCCGCACGGCGGACGAGACGGACTGGCCACGCATTGCGGCACTTTATTTCGCGCTCAGCCAGATCAGCCCCTCGCCCGTCATCGAGCTCAACCGCGCGGTCGCGCTCTCGATGGCGTTCGGCCCACAGGCCGGCCTGGATTTAGCCGATCAGCTTGTCGGCGAGCCTCTGATGAAGAACTATCACCTGCTGCCCAGCGTCCGGGCCGATTTCCTGACCAGGCTCGGCCGGCTCGATGAGGCCAGGGTGGAGTTCGAGCGCGCCGCCGCCCTTGCCCGCAACGAGCGCGAGCGCGCCCTGCTGCTCAGCCGTGCGACGGCGATCGCCGGAACTGCGAGAGCTTCCGGCTGATGACTAGATCAGCGCCTCGTTGTTTCCGGTTTTGCATCGCGTGAGAACAGGTAGATCAGCAGCGTCAGCCCGACCATCAGCGCGTAGAACGCAAACAGCGCGACGTAACCCGACACCGGCTCGCCCGGCACGGACCAGGCGGTGACCACGCCGCCCGTCGCGAACTGCATCAGGCCGACCCCGCCGATCGAGAAAAAATTCATCAGCGTGACGCCACGCCCGGTCAGATGCGCCGGCACGAAGGCGCGCGCATGCGCCATGATCAGGCCGAAGGCGCTTCCCGAAAGCCCGATCACCACGAGCAGGATCGTCGTGGCGAAGAGCCCCGGCGCCGGATTGAGTGCAAAGCAGAGCAGCGCCAGGAAGCTTACCGCATTTCCTCCGGCCGCCACCCATTTGCGGGTCTTGAAGATCGTGTCCAGCGGCCCGTAGAGGAACGAGCCGGCGACCATAGCCAGCGCCATGAACATCGTCACCTCGCCGATAGCAAGCGAACCTAGCCCGTAGACGTCTTCCAGATAAGGCCCTGCCCAGAGCCCGCGAATGCCCGTCGTCGGCGCATAGTTGATCGCCGCGAGCGGGATGATCGGCCACAGCACTCGCATTTTGAGCAACGCGCCGAAACCGGACAGGCCGGTCGAGCCGGTCGCACTGCCTTCGGGCTTCGCCGGGTCGCGCACCGACGCGAACAGGACTGCCGCGGTCGCCACGGTGAACACGCCGAGCGCCGCGATCACCGGCCGCCAGCCGAACACTTCGGCGGCGGCGGCCAGCGGAGCTGCGCCAATCACGTTGCCAGCCGTCCCGAACGCGATGGTCCACGACGCCAGCACGGCGAAGCGCGCCGGTGCATAATTGTGAGCGAAGATGAACAGCAGCGCCATCAGGATCGGCGCACAGCCGAGCCCGATCAGCGCCATCGCCGCGATCACCATCCACGGCGCCGATGCGACGGCGAACAGCAGGGCGCCCGAGCCCGCGCCGGCCGCAAGCATGACCGACGCCGTGCGCCGCGGCCCGAAACGGTCGAGCGACACGCCGACCGCGAATTGAGCCAGCGCGAAGACGGCAAACCACGCCCCCGAGGCGATCGAGAGGTCGACCTTGGTCATGCCGAGTTCGCTGGTCAGCACCGGCGTCAGCACCGCCATGAAAGAGCGGTAGAACTGCGACAGCACGTAACCGATCGCGAGAGCCGCGATGCCGGGCATGAAGCTCCTCCCAGAGCGCGATGCAGAAATGCAAAGGGCGGCCGAGGCATCGCCCCGACCGCCCTATTCTATTGATCCGGCGCCGGCAATTGGACCAAAGCCAATGCCGTGTAGGTCAAGCTACGCGGCTCGCGCCGGCTTGCCGCCGCTGCCGAAGCTGCGGCGCTTGCCGCGGAACGGCTTGCCACCGCTCGGCTTGCCTGCGTGGGGCCTGCCGCCTTCGGGCCGACCACCCTCAGGCTTGCCGGCATGCTGCTTGTGACCGAAACCCTGGCGCGGCTTGCGATTCCCGCCGGGGCCGCGATCCCTGTGGTCGCCCGCGCGGTCCCTGGCCTCTTCCGCCGCCCGCTCCCGCGATTCCGCGGGGTTGCGCGCCGGGTCGGGCTGACCGGTATGGTCGACCGTGATCGGCAGTTTCATGCGGATCACCCGCTCGACGGCGCGCAGCTTGGCGTTTTCCGACGGGTCGCAGAGCGTGATCGCAATGCCGTCCATGCCGTTTCGGCCGGTTCGGCCGATGCGGTGCACATAGCTCTCCGCCTCGTCGGGAAGGTCGAAGTTCACGACATGGCTGATGCCGGGCACGTCGATGCCGCGCGCTGCGATGTCGGTCGCCACCAGAATACGCACGGAGCCGTCGCGGAACCCGTTCAGCGCCTTCTGGCGTGCGTTCTGGCTCTTGTTGCCGTGGATCACGGCGGCGTTGAAACCGTCGCGCTCGAGGTCGCGCACGACACGGTCCGCGCCATGCTTGGTGCGCGAGAACACGATCACCGACTTCATCGCCTCGTCGGCGAGCATCGCCGACAGCACCTGGCGCTTCTGCCTGGTGCGCGCCATCACGACGCCCTGCTTGATCTCGGCCGCGGTCGTGCCCTGCGGCGCCACCTCGACATGCACCGGATCCTTCATGATCCCGCGCGCAAGCTGCTCGATCTCGTCGGGCATGGTCGCCGAAAACAGCGCCGTCTGCTTGTCGCGGTGCACCGCCTTGGCGATCCGCCTTACGTCATTGATGAAGCCCATGTCGAGCATGCGGTCGGCTTCGTCGAGAACCAGCCAGCGTGTTTCGGAGAGGTTGAGGTCCCCTTCCCTGACGAGGTCGGTCAGCCGGCCAGGCGTGGCGACCAGAATGTCGACGCCCGGCGCTATCTTCTTGACCTGGCTGAAGCGCGATACGCCGCCGAGCACAAGCGCCGTAGAAATGTGCAGGCCCTTGGCGAGCACGCGGATCGTGTCTTCGATCTGCACGGCAAGCTCGCGCGTCGGCGCAAGGATCAGCGCGCGCGCCGTCTTCGGCGTGCGCTTGTTGCCGAGCGCCACGATCTTGGTCAGGATCGGCAGGCTGAATGCCGCGGTCTTGCCCGAACCGGTCTGCGCGACGGCCAGGATGTCGCGGCCGGCGAGGTAAGGCGGAATGGCCTTTTCCTGCACTGGCTTGGGCGTATCGAATCCGGCGATGACCGTTGCTCTCAGGAGCTGGCCGCTGATGCCGAGTTTCGCGAAACCAGTCAGTTCCGCAGTGTTTTCATTCGTCAATTTATTCTTCTTTCACGCGGACATTTGCCGCAAACGGCCCGTGCCGCAGGGCGCAACCTGCGTCGGGCGATATGTGAGTGAACGACAAGGCGGCGGACACTGAAGGTGTCCGCGCGGCTGCGCTGCCGTGCCCGCGGGTCATCCGCGGGACTTTTTCCGCCACTCGCCGAAAACCGGAAAGGGAGAAAACAGACGCAACCAGTCCAATTGCTAAGGAAAGCCGGAACTCCGGCCTAAGCGCCTATGCCGCCGCATATGGTCTAGTTCGCCTGAAATAGCAAGCCCGGTGCTGCAATGCAGCAATGCGTTCACGGCGCGGCCGAACGAATTGCGCCCGCTTGCACACCCGCACCGCCGTGCTACGACGATCCCGAGAGGGAGACCGCCGATGAAGGATGTGCTGAAGGAACTCGAGCGCCGCCGCGAGATCGCCAGACAGGGCGGCGGCAAGGCGCGCATCGACGCCCAGCATGCCCGCGGCAAGCTCACCGCGCGCGAGCGCATCGAGATCTTCCTCGACGAAGGCTCGTTCGAGGAGTTCGACATGTTCGTCGAGCACCGCTCGACCGATTTCGGCATGGACAAGCAGAAGGTCGCCGGCGATGGCGTGGTCACCGGCTGGGGCACGGTCAACGGCCGCACCGTCTTTCTTTTCGCCAAGGATTTCACCGTCTTCGGCGGCTCGCTGTCGGAGGCGCATGCCGAGAAGATCCAGAAGGTGCAGGACATGGCGCTGAGGAACCGCGCGCCGATCGTCGGCATCTACGACGCCGGCGGCGCACGCATCCAGGAAGGCGTGGCGGCACTTGGCGGCTATGCCGAGGTGTTCCAGCGCAACGTGCTGGCCTCGGGCGTCATCCCGCAGATCTCCGTCATCATGGGTCCCTGCGCCGGCGGCGACGTCTATTCGCCCGCGATGACCGATTTCATCTTCATGGTGCGCGACACCTCCTACATGTTCGTCACGGGACCGGACGTGGTGAAGACCGTCACCAACGAAACCGTCACTGCCGAACAGCTCGGCGGCGCCTCGGTTCATACGACGAAATCATCGATCGCCGATGGCGCCTACGACAATGACGTCGAGGCGCTCCTGCAGATGCGCCGCTTGGTCGACTTCCTGCCGGCGTCGAACACTGCGGAGATCCCTCAGATCGAGTGTTCTGCGCCGACCGATGACCCCGACATGTCGCTCGACCGGCTGATCCCTGACAACGCCAACAAGCCTTACGACATCAAGGAACTCATCCTGAAGACCTGCGACGAGGGCGATTTCTTCGAGATTCAGCAGGCTTTCGCCAAGAACATCGTCACCGGCTTCGGCCGCGTCGAGGGTCGCACGGTCGGTTTCGTCGCCAACCAGCCGATGGTGCTGGCCGGCGTGCTCGACTCCGACGCCAGCCGCAAGGCGGCGCGATTCGTGCGCTTCTGCGACTGCTTCAACATCCCGCTCGTCACCTTCGTCGACGTACCTGGCTTCCTGCCCGGCACCGCCCAGGAATATGGCGGCCTGATCAAGCACGGCGCGAAGCTGCTCTTCGCTTATGCCGAGGCAACGGTGCCGAAGGTCACGGTCATCACCAGAAAAGCCTTCGGCGGCGCCTACGACGTCATGGCGTCGAAGCACCTGCGCGGCGACATGAACTACGCCTGGCCGACGGCGCAGATCGCAGTGATGGGCGCCAAGGGCGCGGTCGAGATTATCTACCGCAAGGACATCGGCGACACCGAAAAGATCGCCGCCCACACGAAGGCTTACGAGGATCGGTTCCTGTCGCCCTTCGTGGCGGCCGAGCGCGGTTATGTCGACGAGGTGATCATGCCGCACTCGACCCGCCGCCGCGTCGCCCGCGCACTACGCATGCTGCGCAACAAGGATCTCGAAAATCCCTGGAAGAAGCACGACAACATTCCGTTGTGAGGCTTCACGCTACCGGAACGTTGGCGGCAATGTTGTCGCCCATCCGTGCGGCGGCCTTGGCCGCACCTGCATCGCTTGGGTGGATTTCGTCGGTATTCCAGTCGGCCGCTGAGGTGAACGCCGGCCGCAGGTTGACATAAACCACCTTGTAGGTCGGGTGCGCTGCGTTCTCTGCGGCCGCGAAAGCCTTCAGCTTCACGTTGAAGCGGTCGACCATCGCCGCGACGATCTTGCGCGCAAGGGAGCTGTTGGCATCGAAGCCAAGCGCTTCGAGTTTCGCGCCGATATAGGGACCGCCCGGCAATGGGCGCGCGTGGGCATAGCCATGCACATAGAGCGTGGGTTTCGGGTTGCTCACCGATCGGACATGCCCCGCCAGTGTCCGATAATGCCCTATGACGGTCGCAAGCGCCCCGTCGAACGACGCCTTTAGGTAGCTTTCGGCACTGCTTGGATTGGTTCCCGCCGCGCCGAAGCGTTTGACATGCGTCTGCACGGAGGCGAGCACGTCGTTGCCGCCGCCGGAGAACATGAAATGCCGGTAAAGGCCTGATCGGAGCGGCACCAGATAGTTGTTCTTCTGCACTGTCACCATGTGCCCGATTTCCGCGCCCCACATCGCCACGCCGGGTATCTCGTAGGTCTGGCGCAAGACGTCGACCAGATCGTCCGGATAGGAGACCGGCCAGCTCAGATTGGGGAGCCTGAACCACGAATCCCCCTCTGCAAGGACTTTCATCCTTGCGGCGGAAGCCGTCGTCGTGATCCCGCGGCCGCGCGAGCGGGGCCGTAACCGTGCGCGTGGGCCGGAAACAACGCCCATTTCCGCCCCGAAATAAAGCTCCGTCACCGTACGTGCGCTCGGCCGCTTGCCTTGCTTGTCGACGAATTCCGTGAGCTTGAACGCCGGCGCGAAAGCCTCGCCGCGCCTCTCGTCCGGCTCGAAATAGGCGCGAATCTCTCTCTGGGTGAGGTCACCCTTGGCTGCGCGGCTCCTCAGCTTCTCGAGGGTGATCCCATACTTGGACGCTTCGGTCATTGTGCTCCTCACTGGAGCGCTGCGCGTCTTCAGGCGCAAGGGCGCTCAAACATAACAGTGAATCTCCCGCGTCGTGCGCGGCGGCGCGGGATACCTCGGATTCAAGCCGCCTTGGCGACGATGTCGTTGTACTCATCGAGGTCGATGTAGAAGATTCGGGTGATCTCTCGGATGAGATCGTCATGGTCGTACCCCTGCCCCCGCAGGATGTTGATCGCCATGATGATGTCCAGACGGTCGGTTAGGCGTTTCTTGGCATTGTCCTCTACGGTGTGCTCCATGAACTTGTCCCCGTTCGTTGGCTCAACGCGGTGAAGAACGACAGATTGCGGGGACACTTTGGGGCGCGTTGCTTGCGCGGAACTTATCGCTGCAGCAATGCCCTGGCCCGCATGACTCGGGACTACACAAGGACGCGCAACAAGCACTCGACTCAGAAGTCGTCGCTTAGAATATCACGGACATCTAAAATTGTATTAACGTTCCCGCCGCATAGCGGGTAACTTCCGGGGACGGCGCGACGGCGCCGATCAATCGGCCGCGAGGACCTCTTTCACGACCGTCGCGAGCTGCTTCAGCGAAAACGGCTTCGGCAGGAAGCCGAACTTCGCCTCTGCCGGCAGGTTCTTGGCGAAGGCATCCTCGGCGTAGCCGGACACGAACACGAATTTGATGTTCGGCTTCAGCTTGAGCAACTCGCCAAGCAGCGTCGGCCCGTCCATCTCCGGCATCACCACGTCGGAGACGACGATATCCACCTTGCCGCCGAGCTCGTTGTAGACCTCCAGCGCTTCCACGCCCGACGACGCGTCATGCACGGTATAGCCGCGCGAGGTCAGCGCCCGCACGCCCGCCATGCGCACATTGTCCTCGTCTTCGACCAGCAGCACCGTCGCCGATCCCGAGAGATCGCGCCCGGCGTCGCTCGGCTTGGCTGCGGCCGGCTGCGCCGCCCCGTCATTTGCCGGCTGCGTTCCGGCCTCGGTCTGGGCGGCCTCCGCCGGCACATGACGCGGCAGGAAGATGCGGAACACCGTCCCCTTGCCGACCTCGGAGTCGCAATAGATGAAGCCACCGGTCTGCTTGATGATGCCGTACACCATCGACAGCCCGAGCCCGGTCCCCTTGCCGACCTCCTTGGTGGTGAAGAACGGCTCGAAGATCTTCTTCAGGACGTCGGGCGCGATGCCGGTGCCGGTGTCCTCGACTTCGACCACCACATAGTCGGCCGGCGTCAGTTCGCGATAGGCGAGACCCTTCGTCTCGTCGGCGGAGAAGTTCTTCGTCCGCACCGTCAGTTCGCCGCCGTCAGGCATCGCGTCGCGCGCGTTGACGGCGAGGTTCACCACCACCTGCTCGAATTGGCCGATGTCGACCTTGACCGGCCAAAGATCGCGGCCGTGGTCGACCTTGAGCTTGATTTGGTTGCCGACCAGCCTTGCCAGCAGCATGCGCAGGTCGGCCAGCACGTCGGTCAGGTTCAGCACCTCGGGCCTCAGCGTCTGCTTGCGCGAGAAGGCGAGCAGTTGCCTGACCAGCGAAGCCGCGCGGTTGGCGTTCTGCTTGATGTTCATGATGTCAGGGAAGGACGGGTCCGACGGCCGGTGGTTGGTCAACAGCAGGTCCGACGCCATGATGATGGCGGTAAGCACGTTGTTGAAGTCGTGCGCGATGCCGCCGGCGAGCTGCCCCACCGCCTGCATCTTCTGGCTCTGCGCCATCTGGCCCTCGAGAGCTTTCTGCTCGGTCGTGTCGACGGCGTAGACGATCGCCGCCTCCTCCGCGTCCTCCCCCCCCGTGCCGTCGGCGACGGCGTTGACGTAGAAGCGGATATGGCGCTCCTCGTTGTTGGGCAGGACCGTATCTATCGGCGAGATGTCGGCCTGCTTGAGGCGGGCCTTTTCCAGCGCCGCTCCAAAAGCTTCACGGTCACGCTCATGGATCACGGTGTCGAGCCGTACCTTGCGGTCGACCGCATCGCGGTCCACGACTGTGGAGAAAAGCGACAGGAACGGCGCATTGGTGCGCACGATGCGGCCTTGCAGGTCCACCCCGGCGATCGCCATCGGCGTCGAGTTGAAGAAGCGCGTGAAACGCACCTCGGAGGCCCTGAGTTCGGCCGAGGCGTCCTCGCCCTGGGTACGGTTGAGCACGATCGTGCGGCTCGGTCCGGCGGCTCCGTCCCGGCTCGCCGAGACGCGGTGCATGAAGCGCACCGGCAGCGCTTCGCCTGTCGTCGTGGCGAGGTCGAGGTCGATGACGGCGTTGCGCGTCGTGCCGGGGTCAGCCTTGACCGAGCGGATCAAAGCCATGCCGTCTCCCGCGACGATATCCGGCAGCGTGGTGGCGCCCGGCGTGAAGCTCGCGAGGTCGATGCCCAGCCACTCGGCAAGCGTCGCGTTGATATAGGTGACGCGGCCTTCCTGGTCGGCCGAGAAGAATCCCGCCGGCGCATGGTCGAGATGGTCGATCGCCTTCTGCAGGTCGAGGAAGAAGCGCTCCTGCTCGGCGCGCTCCTTGGAGATGTCGTCGAGCTGCCAGGCCAGCAGCGGCTGCCGCTGCCCCGGCGCGCTGAAGGCGCGTGCGCTCACCCGGTACCAGCGCGCGCCCGGCTCCGCGCCGGGCCGGATCGCCTGGGACAGCCTGAATTCGCCGTCCCCCGCTATGCCGTCCCGCAATCCGGAGGCAAGGCGGTAGATCGTCGAGGATGCTTCCGGAACGTCGGACAAGAGGTTCTCGGCGGTTTTGATGTCGGCCGCCGACGAAGCGCCGGTCATCTCGCCATAGGCCTTGTTGGCATAGACGACACGACCCTTGGTGTCCGTCACCACCAGCCCCTGGTGCATCGAGTCGACGAAGGCCTTCGACAACTCGTCCGTCGTGGAGCGTGGCGCTATCTGCACGAAACCGATGGCGGTCGCGAAAAGATAGCCGACGCCGATCATCGCCAGCACGCCGAGCATGCCGAGCAGGAACGGGTCGCCCAGCCGCTCGCGGAAGATGCCGAAGACGATTGCCGCTCCGGTGAGCACGACGATGAAGATGATGAGCCGGGTAACAGCGCCGGGACGCGTGTTCTGGTCGACGATCGGTAGCGGATAGAAGTCGCCGCGAGGCTCTCGTGCCATCAAAAGTGATTCCCGAAAGGCGGCTCCCCTGCCGCCGACCGGTTGAATCATATTCTCCCCGGCGGCGAAAGGTCCCGGCTGAAAAAGCCTCGGAGAAAATGCGTATAGGATTGCAGGCCGGAAAAATGCAGCCGGAAAGGCAACTTGCGGATGCCAGCCGTCCGGGTCTACTGTCGCGCGCTTGAGTATCGGGACGGAAAGCGCTAACCGGATTCGGTCCTACCCGCTGCTCAAAACGGGAATTGAGCAGCGAAGCGGGTTCCGGTCGGAACTCGCCGCTTGTGCGTGGCAACGGGGAACTCGATGACCGATTGGTTCGAAGGCCTGGGCGGTCCGGAATTCGCCACTGCCGTAGTCTGGACTTTCGCGGCTCTGATCCTGCTGGTGATCGTGCTGGTGATCATCCGGCTTATCCGCAGCCTGACGTTCGGAACGTTCGTCGCCGGCGGGCGCAACCGCAAAACGCGGCTGGCGGTCATGGACGCCACGGCCGTGGACAGCCAGCGCCGGCTCGTCCTGGTGCGCCGGGACGACATCGAGCACCTGCTGCTGATCGGCGGGCCGACCGATGTGGTCGTGGAGCGCGAGATACGCATGAGCCAGCCCCGCAGGTCCCAGTCGGTGTTTGCCGGCGCGGAGGAGAGCCCTGAAATGCCGGCCCCCGTGCCGCACCCGCAGCTCCCCCCGCTTCCGCCCGCCCCTCAGCGCCAGCGTCCGCCGGAACAGTTGCCGCCGCTGCCGATCAGAGGCGGCGCGCCGCAGCCAGCAAGACAGCCGGAGCGCGCGCCTGCGTCTACCCAACCGCCCGAGCGCCCAGCCCAGCCGCCGCCCCGGCCCACGAGACAGACGGGCGCCCGGCCGCCTGCGCGTGAGACGGCTGCCCCGCAGAGGCCGAACGCGTCCCGGCTGCCGCCGGCCGCACTGCCCGCGACCGGCAGCATGTCCGCTACCGTCAGGCAGCCACCGCTCCAGCGGCCTGCTCCTCGTTCGAACAATCTCGATGACGCTTTGCTCCGCGAGCTCGAAGTCACATTCGAGGCGGCCCCGCCGAGAACCTTCGACACCGGACCGCCGAAGAGCCCCCCCAAGCCGATTGAGATGACGCTCGACGACGAGATGACCAAGCTGCTCGGCGAGTTGTCGAACAACAAGCGGTAAAGCTGTTCGCCATACCGGGAGGCGACGTTACGTCAACCAACAAAAAAGCGGCTCCAGGCCGCTTTTTTGTTCAACTGCCGAGTATTGATCTCAGTCGTCGCGGTAGACCTTTTCGCGGCGTTCATGACGCTCCTGCGCCTCGATCGACAGCGTTGCGATCGGACGGGCGTCCAGGCGCTTCAGAGCGATCGGCTCGCCGGTCTCCTCGCAATAGCCGTAAGTCCCCTCCTCGATGCGCTGCAGCGCCGAATCGATCTTGGCGATCAGCTTGCGCTGGCGATCGCGGGCGCGAAGTTCGATCGCCCTGTCGGTCTCCGATGATGCACGGTCGGCGAGGTCGGGATGGTTGGCGTTTTCCTGCTGCAGGATTTCCAGCGTCTCGCGGGCCTCGCGAAGGATGTCGTTTTTCCAGGCGACCAGCTTGGCCCGAAAATATGCCTTCTGCCGCTCGTTCATGAACGGCTCGTCGTCGGAGGGCACATAATCGGAAGTAACGAAATCGTTCATTCGACTCACCCCACTTAACCCGTTTCGGGCGCCTATATATTCGGGCAGCCATACCGGCACAAGATCATTCCGCGCAGCGCTCACGCAATTGTCAAAAGCAAGGCTCATGCCACTTTCGGCGCCACATGCACGGCTTCCGTGACGGAAATTGGGCGCTGCTGATCGATGCTGGATTCGACCTGTCTACCGGCATATTGCGGCGGCCCGTCCGGATCGCTAAATGCCCGGTATGGCGGCGTCACGCCGGGAGGAACAATCGTGAGCAGACTGTTTCTGTTGCGGCATGCGAAGGCGGGTTGGGCGTTGCCGGGCATGCGCGACTTCGACCGGCCGCTCGACGCATCCGGTCGCGCCGACGCCGAGGCGGTCGGCGCGGAAATGCGCAGCCAGGGTTATGTGCCCGACCTCACGCTCTGCTCCAACGCCGTGCGCGCGCGCCAGACGCTGGAGGGCATCGCCGGCCAGGCCGATACCGGCCGCGTGCTGTTCTGCGACAAGCTCTACAGCGAGGATGCGGCCGGCTATCTCGCGCTGATACATGAAAACGCGGACAGCGGGGCGGTTCTCGTCATCGGTCACAACCCGATGATGGAGGATCTCGCCACTGCCGTTTCCGGGAGCGGGAACGCCGACGCGAGAGCCTCGTTGAGTTCCGGATTTCCGACCTCGGGGCTGGCCGTCATCGATTTTCCGGGCAGCCTGAAACGGGCAGCCCTCGGAAATGGGTATCTCGAGGCTTTCCACACAGCCGCCGGTCACTGACAGGGTCGCCATTACAAACGCATCCGCAGTCGCTATATCGAGCGGTCAAGGACCATGGGCAAGGTATTTTGGCGACAGCACTGACCAGCTTCACGGACGAGGCGAAAATCGCCTTCGATACGCTGTCGGGCCGGGCCGCGGGCCTGTTTTCACCGTCGCTCCGGCTGGGCGTGACCGGCCTGTCGAGGGCCGGAAAGACCGTCTTCATCTCCGCGCTCGTGCACAATTTGATGCATGGCGGCCGCCTGCCGCTGTTTGAGGCGCAGAAGTCCGGGCGCATCTCGCGCGCCTATCTGGAGGAACAGCCCGACGACGCGGTGCCGCGCTTCCAGTATGAGGATCACATAGCGGCTCTTGTCGACGACCGGGCATGGCCGGACTCGACCCGGGCCATATCCGAACTCAGGCTGACCATCGAGTTCGAATCGGCCTCTGGCTGGAACCGCCTGATTTCGAGCGGAAAGCTGTCGGTCGACATTGTCGACTATCCTGGCGAATGGCTTCTCGACCTCCCCCTGCTCGGCAAGAACTATGCCGAGTTCTCCCGCGACGCGTTCGAACTGGCGGAACTGCCGGTCCGCGCCGGCCTTTCGCGGGACTGGCGTCGGTTGGCCGACACCGTGGATCCCAGGGCCGACGCCGACGAGATGGCGGCGCGCAGGCTGGCGGAATCCTTCACCGCCTACCTCAGGGCCTGCAAGCTCGACGAGCGGGCGCTGTCGACTCTCCCCCCGGGCCGCTTCCTCATGCCCGGTGATCTCGAAGGCTCGCCGGCGCTCACATTCGCACCGATGCGCCGACTCGCCGACGGCCGGCCTCGTTCGGGCTCCCTGCACGCGATGATGGAACGCCGCTACGAGGCGTATAAGACACATGTGGTGAAGCCGTTTTTCCGCGAGCACATCGCCAGGCTCGACCGGCAGATCGTGTTGATCGACGCGATGCAGGCCCTCAATGCCGGCCCCGGCGCGGTTGCGGATCTGGAGCGCTCGGTGACCGATATCCTCGCCTGCTTCCGCCCCGGCCGCCGCGGTTTCCTCACCGATTTCTTTTCCCGGCGCATCGACCGCATCCTGATCGCCGCCACCAAGGCAGATCACCTCCATCACGAGAGCCACGACCGGCTGCAGGCGATCGTTCGGCGGTTGGCCGACGGCGCCATCAAGCGGGCGGATTTTACCGGCGCCCAGGTCGACGTACTGGCGATGGCGGCGGTCCGCGCCACACGCGAAGGCACGGTCCGGCAGGGACGCGAGACGCTGCCCGTCATCATCGGCACGCCGCTGATGGGCGAGACGATAGGCGGCGAGAGCTTCGATGGGAAAACCGAAACCGCCATATTTCCCGGAGACTTGCCGGCAAGGATTGACTCGATCTTTGAAGAAGCCGCCGACGCGAAGCGGCAGCCCGAGCCGCCGATCCGTTTCGTCCGGTTCCGCCCGCCAAAGCTCGAACGCGACGCCGACGGCCTGAAGCTGTCGCTGCCGCATATCAGGCTGGATCGGGCCCTGCAGTTCCTGATCGGAGACCATCTCGCATGAGCGCCCCCCGCAAACCGGCGGCATTCCGCATCGAGCCGGAAGAGAGACGTACGCCGGCCCCGCAAGCCGATGCCTCGCCCAGGAAGCCGCGCGCGCTCGACAAGACTGCGGTCGTCGTCACGCCGGCAGAGATCGACGTGTTCGACGAGACCGATCCCCTCGACGAGGTTCCGCCGCCGCCGACCGCGCCGAAGCGGCGTTCATGGCTCGCCACGATCTTCCTCGCCGCCCTCGGCGCCTTGTTGTCGCTGGCTGTCGGCCTGTGGACCGATCAGCTCATCCGCGAGCTTTTCCAGCGCGCCGAATGGCTGGGCTGGCTGGCCGCCGGACTGGCGGCGCTGGCGGCACTGGCCCTGCTCGTTATCCTTCTGCGCGAGATGATGGCGATCGCCCGGCTCGCCTCGGTCGAAAGGCTGCGCACCAGGGCGCTTGACGCAATTGCGCGCGATGATCCGAAGGTTGCGCGCGCCGTCGTGACGGAGCTTTCGGACTTCGTTTCGGGCAAGCCGGAGACCGCGGCTGGCCGGCGCACATTGAAGGGGCTGGAGAACGATATCATCGACGGCGCCAATCTGGTCCGCCTCGCCGAGACGGAACTGCTGGCCCCCCTCGATGCCCGCGCAAAGCAGATGATCCTCGACGCGGCCAAGCGCGTGTCGCTCGTCACCGCCGTAAGCCCGCGCGCGCTGGTCGACATCGCCTATGTGCTGTTCGAATCGGGCCGTCTGATCCGCCGGCTCTCCGAACTCTATGGAGGACGTCCCGGCACACTGGGCTTCCTGCGCCTTGCGCGCGGCGTGCTGGCGCATCTCGCGGTCACCGGCGCCATCGCCGCCGGCGACGATTTCGTGCACCAGATCGTCGGACAGGGGCTTGCCGCGCGGCTCTCGGCCAAGCTCGGCGAAGGCGTGGTCAACGGCATGATGACCGCCCGCATCGGCGTTGCCGCCATGGAGGTTACGCGTCCCTTGCCGTTTTCCGCGCTGAAGCGTCCGGGAATGACCGATTTCCTGTCGGCGCTGGCCTCCTTCACGCGCAAGAAAGCCGGAGCCGGCGAAGCATAGGGTAGCCAGCGCCAGCCGCTCCTTCCAGGCTTCAACCGGCGCCGCGATAGACGGTCCATTAACCATTTCTGGTCATGGTTTGGGCAGCTTGTTCCCCTCTCATGCGTTGCCGGGTGTCCCTCGATGAAACGTGCATTCCAGTCCAGAATCCTGCCGCTTGTTGCGTCGGTGGCCATCGCGGCGGGCATGACTGCACCGGCCGGGGCTGGCGAACGCGACCGGACGTTCTTCCAGTCGGTCGAAGGCTCCTGGGCCGGCGCGGGCGAGATCGTCGCCGGCAAATACAAGGGCACGAAGTTCAACTGCACTTTCGCGGGAACGACGCCCTCCAAAAAGCTCGGCATGACGCTCGACGGCGGCTGCCGCGTCGGCGTCTTCATGCAGAAGATGTCGGCAAGCGTCGTTCAAAGCGGTTCCGCCGGCTATCGGGGCAAGTTCATGGACGGCGCCGAAGGCTCCGGCCTCGACATCATCTCCGGCAATGTGGTCGACGGGCGCAAGGTCGTCTTCGCCATCAACCGCAATGAATTGCGCGGCGTCATGCAGGCGCGCCTGCCCGACGACGATACGATGAATGTCACCGTCTCGGTGCGCGTCGAGGATGCGATGGTTCCGGTCATCGGCATGAGCCTGAAGCGTGTGGACGGCGCCGCCGTCGGCGCCATAGCGCGGCAATAGCGCCTGATACCGACCGAGCCGAGCGCGGAGCCGCTAAGGCCGCATTGATTCGGGGCTGTTCGATCGCTTTGCCAGCGCCTATCTTTGAACGCTCGAACATCCGGCGCGCTTAGCGCGCAAATCCAGGCATTCGGAACGGCGCATGGCGGCGGAAGCAGCAACGGGCAGCGAACTGGTTCAGGTGGTGGCGCTGCTGACGGCCGGCGTCGTGGCGGTGCCGATCTTCAGGCGAATGGGCCTGGGCTCCATTCTCGGCTATCTCGCCGCCGGCCTCGTCATTGGTCCATTCGGCCTGGCCGTCTTCTCGGAAGCCGAGGCCATACTGCACGTTGCCGAACTCGGCGTGGTGATGTTCCTTTTCATCATCGGATTGGAAATGCAGCCTTCGCGCTTGTGGGGTCTGAGGCGCGAGATATTCGGGCTCGGCGCCATGCAGGTGGGCGTGTGCGCGCTGTTGCTGACGGGCGTCGGCGTAATCGGCGGCTTCCCGGTTGCAGTCTCTTTCGTCGCTGGCGCGGGCTTCGTGCTCACATCTACCGCCATCGTCATGCAGATTCTCGAGGAACGAGGCGATGTCTCGACGCCCAGGGGGCAGCGAATAGTCTCGATCCTGCTTTTCGAGGATCTCGCCATCGTGCCGCTGTTGGCCCTGGTTGCATTCCTGGCGCCGGCGGGAGAGGAGATCACCGTTTCCGAGCGGCTTGTCGGCGTGGCGATCGGCGTCGCCTCGATCGTCAGCCTCGTTGTCGCGGGCCGCTATCTGCTCAACCCGCTGTTCAGGATGCTGGCGGACTCCCGCGCCCGCGAGGTCATGACCGCCGCCGCCCTGCTTGTGGTGCTGGGCTCCGCGCTCGCCATGCAACTCAGCGGGCTTTCCATGGCGATGGGGGCGTTCCTCGCCGGCGTGATGCTCTCCGAATCGACCTTCCGGCATCAACTGGAAGCCGACATCGAACCCTTCCGCGGTATCCTGCTCGGCCTGTTCTTCATGGCGGTCGGCATGTCGCTCGACCTGACGGTCGTCGCCGCCAACTGGCGGACGGTCGCAATCTGCGTCGCAGCCTACATGGTCATGAAGGCGGTCGGCATCTATGCGGTCGCGCGATGGAGGTCCAGCCATCGCGACGCGCTGGAGCGCGCCGTCGTCATGGCGCAGGGCGGCGAGTTCGCATTCGTGCTTTATTCGGCCGCCGCCTCAGTCGGCATCATCGACGGCGAGGCGAATGCGATACTCACCGCCATCATCATCGTCTCGATGATCCTCACGCCTTTCGCCATCGCGGTCCTGCGCGCCGTCACGCCCAAGGACGAGCAGACGCTCGAAGGGGTCGACATCGCATCCGGGTTGAACGGCAGCGTCCTGATCATCGGTTTCGGCCGATTCGGCCAGATCGTCAGTCAGCCTTTGCTGTTGCGCGGCGTCGATGTCTCGATCATCGACAATGACGTCGAGATGATCCAGGCGGCGGCCGATTTCGGCTTCAAGGTCTATTACGGCGACGGCACCCGCCTCGACATTCTGCACGCCGCCGGCGCCGGCCGTGCCCGGGCGGTGCTCATCTGCGTCGACAAGGCGGAAGCCGCCGTCAGGATCGCCGAGAACTTGAAGGAGGAGTTTCCGCTCGTACCGGTGCTGGCGCGCGCCTACGACCGCGGCGCGGCGATCGGACTCATGAACGTCGGCGTCGACTACCAGATCCGCGAGACATTCGAATCCGCGTTGCTGTTCGGCGGCGCGACTCTGGAGAAGCTCGGTGTCGATCAGGCCGAAGTAGCCGAGGTCATCGAGGACGTCAGGCGAAGGGACGCGGAGCGGCTTGAACTGCAGATTTCGGGCGGCCTCCAGGCTGGGCGCCGTCTGATGAAAGGCAACATTCCCGAGCCGACGCCGACGCCGCTGACGCCGCCCAGGCGCCCCGGCCAGGCGATGAACGAAGGTGCCGCCGACGCGCTCGGAGGCAGAACCGCTCCCGCCGGGGAAGGAGCCTGACATGGCGGAGGATTTGGACCCCCGAGCTGCCGAAGTCGTCGATTTCTGGCGCGACGCCGGCGAAGATGCCTGGTTCACCAAGGATGCCGGCTTCGACGCCGGCTTCCATGACCGCTTCCGCGACCTGCATTTCTTGGCGGCGCGGCGCGAGCTCGACGACTGGATCGGCCACCCTGAAAGCGCGCTGGCGCTGATGATCCTGCTCGACCAGTTCCCGCGCAACTGCTTTCGCGGCACCGCCCATATGTTCGCGACCGACCCCTTGGCCCGCCACTTCGCACGCAAGGCGCTCGAGGCCGGCCATCATTCAGCCGTCGACAAAGAACTGCGCCCCTTCTTCCTGATACCGTTCGAGCACTCAGAGAGCTTGGCCGACCAGCATTTTGCCGTAGAACAGTGCGCGCTCTACGCCCCAGGCTACATCAGCTATTTTATCGAACACCGCGATATCATCGAGCGCTTCGGCCGTTTCCCGCATCGCAATCGCGCGCTTGGGCGCGAGACCACGCCGGAAGAACAGGCTTTTCTCGACAGCGGCGGCTTCGCCGGCTGACTGGGAACAGACCCTAAGCTCTCCACCAGTCGCGGCCCGATGACTGCCGCTCGATGCCCTCGGTGTCGATCTCCGCGAGATAGTCCGAAAGCCGCCGTCCCTTGACCACGAAGTCCGGCGCAATCTCGGCCAGCGGCGTCAGCACGAAGGCGCGCTCCAGCATGCGCGGATGCGGAATTTCCAGCCCGCTCTCGTGCACGGTGCGCTCGCCGAAGACCAGTATGTCGATGTCGATCAGCCGCGGCCCCCAGCGTTCCTGCCGCACGCGCTTCAACCGCCGCTCGGCGTCGAGGCAGGCGTCCAGCAGGCCGCGTGGCGAAAGCTCGGTCAGCACCTCGGCCGCGGCGTTGAGAAAATCCGGCTGATCGGTCTTGCCCCAGGGCGGCGTGCGATAGAGCGACGAGACGGCCACCACTTCCGTCCCCGGATCGGCGTCCAGCATCCTCAGCGCCGAGCCCATCGACGTGGCGGGATCGCCGAGATTGCCGCCGAGGCTGAGATAGGCCCGCTCTTTATTCGGGCCAGGCAACGGTCACCTCGACATGATCGAGAACGCCCGGCACCGGTGCGTTCGGCTTGCGAACGGTGATCTCGGCGCGGCTGATCTGGGGAAAGCGCAGGGTCAGCGCCTTGCCGACCTCCAGCGCCAGCGCCTCGATCAGAAAACGCCGCTCGCCGGTGATGATCCTTTCGATCACCTGGAAGGCAACGCCGTAGTCGACCGTGCCCTCGATGGAATCATCTTCGAGCGCCCGGCCGGGATCGACGGTCAGGGCCGCGTCGACGTAGAACCGCTGGCCGAGCGTCTCCTCTTCGTCGAGCACGCCGTGGCGCGCGAAGAAGGCGCAGTTCTTCATCCGGATGAGGTACATGTCGGTCAGGTTCCAGGCGCCGGTCTTTGGCGCGCAAGCATAGCATCCGCGAAGGCCAGCGCATCCACGTTGATTGCGACATCGTGCACGCGAAAAAGCGCGGCTCCCTTGAGCCGCAGGATGACGCTGGTCGCCGCCGTGCCGGCATCGCGGGCGTCCGCGTCGCGCCCGGTGACGTGACCGATGAACCGCTTGCGCGAGGTTCCGACCAGGAGCGGCAGGCCGAAGGCGTGCAGTTCCTCGAAGCGCGCCATCAGTTGCAGGTTCTCCTCGGGGTCCTTGGCGAAGCCGAAGCCGGGATCGAGCACGATCTGGTCGCGCTGGACCCCGCAAGCCTCGGCAATCTCCAACGAGCGGCCGAGGAAGGCGAACTGGTCGGCGATCACGTCGGCGAGTTTCTCGCGTTCCCGCCCCGTATGCATGACGACGAGCCCTGCTCCGGTGGCGGCGGCCAGGCGGGCGATGTCCGGTTCGCGCTGCAGCCCCCAGACGTCGTTGACGATATGCGCGCCTGCCGCGACGGCGAGCCGCGCGGTCTGTTCGCGGTAGGTGTCCACCGAGATCAGGCAGGCGCCCTCCGCCGCCAGCGCCTCGATCACCGGCAGGACACGCCGCTGCTCTTCCAGCGCTGTGAGGGGGTTCGCCCCCGGCCGCGTCGACTCGCCGCCGACATCGATGATGTCAGCACCTTCGCCAACCATGCGGCGGGCCTGGCTGAGAGCGTTCTCGACCGTGTCGAACCGGCCGCCGTCCGAAAAGCTGTCCGGCGTGACGTTGAGCACGCCCATGACCAGCGCTTTGCCGTCGAGGTCGAGATGGCGTCCATGCGCCAGCATCCAACGTTTTGCTGCCATTTGTCCCGGCTCGAATTTCGCGCGTGAGCCATGCGACCTGCGTGCCCGAAAATCAACGGCTTAAATTGACGGCATTGGGGCGGTGTCGCCAGCGGGTCGAGAAAGCGAGCGCCTGCGTGCGATTTCCGTTGCGTGGCCACGCCGGCTGGCGCAAGCTTTTCGAAACTGGGCGAAGCCATGACGCGCATCTTTCTCGTAGTATCCCTGCTTGGCCTGACGGCGCTTCCTTCGGCGGCCGCGAACCTCGCGAAGACCTACAGCTATTTCTCCGTCGGTGGCACGACGCTCGAAGAGCTGGAAAGACAGCTCAACGAGCGCGGCCCGCATGTGAAGAGCACCGGCCGGCGCCATCCCGGCGCCACGCGCATGCAGTTCAACACCCGGCTCGGCTACACGGAGAAGAGCGGCTCTTGCCGCATCACCGAGGCGACCGTCACGGTCAAGGCGAAGGTCATTCTTCCGCGCTGGCGCCAGCGCGGCAAGGCCGACCAGGACGTCCGCCTGATCTGGGACACGCTTTCGGACGACATCAAGCGCCACGAGGAGCAGCACGTCGTCATAGCCCAGAACCATGCGCGCGAGCTCGAGAGGAAGCTTGTCGGGCTTGGCCGCCAGAAATCCTGCGCGATCGCGGCACAGAAGGCAACGGCGACAGCCGACAAGGTTCTCGATAAGCACGACAAGGCGCAGGCGAAGTTCGACACGATCGAAGGCGCCAGCTACGAGAAGCGCATGCTGAAGCTGATGCGCCAGCGCATCAGGATGATCGAGGCCGGTAAGATCGCGGGTTAGCGGACCGGCGGTCGGCCTCGGTCCCGCTTCAGGCAGGCTCCACCGCGCGGCGGTAGATGTGCCATGTGGCATGGCCGAGCACCGGCAGCACGACAAGAAGCCCGAGGAAGAACGGCGCGCAGGCGAGAAGCACGGCGACCGTCACGCAGACGCCCCAGCCGAGCATCGGCAGCGGGCTCGCCAGCACCGCCTTCACGCTGGTGATCATGGCGGTGACGATGTCGACCTCGCGCTCCATCAGGAGCGGGATTGAGACGACCGTTATCGAGAACAGGATCATCGAAAGGACCGCGCCGTCCAGGTGCCCGACTGCGAGGAATATCCAGCCCTGCTCCGTGGTGAAGACGACAGACAGGAATTTCTCCAGGGTGGAGAAGGACATCCGCCCGAGGATGAGCGCGAGCAGCAGCCGCACCTGGTACATCCACACCCAGAACACGAACAGCATGACGAACGCCATCCAGGAGAACTCGCGGCGGCGCAGCGCCCAGACCGCCGACAGCACCTGCGGCCAGTCGAGCGGGAGGCCCTTCTCCAGCCGCCGGCTCACCTCGTAGAGCCCGGCCGCGGCGAAGGGGCCGATCAGCGGGAAGCCGATCGCGAAGGGATAGATCATCCAGGGCATGTGCCAGTAGGTGAGCGCAAGCACGATGACCATGCCGATGACGGTGAACACCGCGCCGAAGAACAGGCCGAAGAGCGGCGCGCGGGCGAAGTCGGAAATCCCTTGCGCCAGACAGGCGCGCAGGTCCGCCGCAGTTAGCGCATTGACCTTCGGCATCGTCGGCATGGCCGGCGTTCCGCTGCGCGGCAATTCCTGCGGCATTTCCCCCATCCTCCCCAGGCGAAACCGTCCAACTGGATATTCCCCTAGGACAGGTCTTCGCGAAAGACCTTGATCCGGATCAAAGGGGGGAAACGGGCGCGGGCGGACCGTCGGTCGGGACCCCTCACGCCACTCCGAGCTTTTTCTGCAGGCTGGTGGAAGAGGTCGTGTACTGGAAAACGATACGTTCGCCGGGGCTGACGATGCGTTTGGCCGCCTGCGCCATCAGCGCCACCTCGTGGAAGCCCGACAGGATCAGCTTGAGTTTGCCGGGATACCAGTTGATGTCGCCGACGGCGAAGATTCCAGGCATCGAGGTCTCGAATTTCTCCGTGTCGACCGGGATCAGGTTCTCGTGGAGGTTCAACCCCCATTCCGCGATCGGCCCGAGCTTCATGGTCAGGCCGAAGAACGGCAGCATGCGTGTGCACGGGACCTCGACATCGCCGTCCGGCCCCTTGATCGTGGCGGATTCGAGCTGGCCGTCGCTCCCCTTGATGGCCGAGACCTGGCCGACCTGGAAGTCGAGTTCCTTCCTTTCGTGCATGGCGAACATCTTGTTGACGCTGTCGGGCGCGGCACGGAATTCCGGCCGCCGGTGGACCAGCGTCACGCTTTTCGCGACCGGCTGCAGGTTCAGCGTCCAGTCGAGCGCGGAATCGCCGCCGCCGACGATGACGAGGTCGTGGCCGCGGAACTCCTCCATGCGCCGCACGGAATAGAAGACGCTTTTGCCCTCGAAGGCCTCGATGCCGGGGATCGGCGGGCGCTTGGGCTGGAAGGAGCCGCCGCCGGCGGCGATGACAACGATCTTGGCCTCGAACACCTCATTCTCGTCGGTGGTGACGCGGAAAGTGCCGTCCTCCAGCTTCTCGAGCCCGGAAACCATGCGGTTGAATGTGAATTCCGGCTTGAACGGCGCGATCTGCTCCATCAGCCGGTCGACCAGCCCCTGCGCGGTGACGGACGGCAGCGCCGGAATGTCGTAGATCGGCTTCTCCGGATAGAGCTCGGCGCACTGGCCGCCTGGACGGTCGAGAATGTCGATCAGGTGGCACTTCATGTCGAAGAGCCCGAGTTCAAACACCGCGAACAGGCCGACCGGCCCCGCGCCGATAATCACCACGTCGGTCTTGATGGTCATGCCCGGCCCTCTTGGATTGACGCGTCAGGCTCCAAACCCTGCTGCTCGACAGACCCTAGCCGGGGACGGGCGCCGGCGGCAATCGGCCAGATTGAAGCGCTATGGCGCGGCCGGCGCTCCGGCGGTCAGCCCTGGCGCTCGGGGACGGTCACGACCAGCCCGTCCAGTTCGTCCCTGACCTTGATCTGGCAGGAAAGCCGCGAATTCGGCCTGACGTCATAGGCGAAGTCGAGCATGTCCTCTTCCATCGCCTCGGGCTCGCCCACGATCCCGGTCCACGCCTCATCGACATAGACATGGCACGTCGCGCAGGCGCAGGCGCCGCCGCATTCGGCTTCGATGCCCGGAACGGCGTTGCGGATGGCGTTCTCCATGACGGTGGAACCGTTTTCCGCTTCGACGTCGAAACGCGTGCCGTCAGGGGCAATGTAGGTGAGCTTTGTCATGAAGCAGTCCCGGAATTGGCCTTCCGAGATAATGACTCCGCGCTGCGTGTCAACTGCGGCACGCAACCGCCCTCGGCAGGCGCAAACCGGCGATCCTGAGGTTCTCTATCGATTGATCGACGCTATGAAGTCGCAGGCCTCGTCGATCAGGCGCGCCAGGCGCTTCAGTATGATACGGTCCGTCGGGCTGTTTTCGATCGCCCCGGCGCATTCGGCTATCGCCATGGCCCCTACCCCGCGTGCCGAACCTTTCAGGGCGTGAGCCAGGAACAGACGTTCCTTGATATCCGCCTTGTCGATCCGGCTGCGGACGGCAAGCGCCTGTTCCTTGAACATGCCGAGAACCTCGCGCTCCAACTCGCGATCTCCCATGGTTTGCCGCGACAGCTGAGCCAGGTCGATCGGTCGCGACCGGCCCGGCTGGGAGGCCTCGCCGCCCGGCATCGAGAAGGCGACGTTCTCGTAACCATTGCGCAAAATAGCCAAGACCTTCTCCCGGGACATTCGACCGGCTGTCAGAATAGGGGCTCGGCGTGGACAAGGCGTTAACCGGGGAAAGGCCTGAAACCCGGCGCAAATTCGCCGCAAAGCGGTTCAGTGTTAACCTTATGTTTAAACTTTTACACATCAGCCGGATTGCAGGTTTCCTTTACCTGTATGTGTCACTACGATACGGCGGGTCCATAAAAGCCTCGTGCGCGGACATTTTCTGTCCCAGATCATTGCGATTGCGCACATTGAGTAGAGGGTAACGGCGGCATGGCGAAAAAACCGACCACGACCAGGACAATCGAGAACGATGTCTCAAGGGAGCTCGAAAGCGCTCTCGATCTCGACCTTTCGGAAGCCCGGAACAACCCGGACGTTTCCGTCTCTATGGACGACCTGGAGGCCCAGATCTCGCAGGCGGCGGACGAACTTGTGCGCGAAGGCCGTAACGGCCAGCCTGCCCGCTCCAGTGCCCGCCCCGGCGCCCGTACTGGGCAGCAGGAGCAGGATTTCCGGCCAGTCGACCGTCCTGTGGACCGCCCCATGGACAGGCCAGTGGACAGGCCCGTGGACAGGCCGATCGAGCGGCCAGCCGCCAACCAGCCGGCGACATTCGCGCCGGCGAACGACGATCGCCAGAAGGATTTTCGTTCCATCCTGCACGGCCTCAACAAGCGGGCATCGCGGACCGTCTATTGGGTTGCCGCCCTTCTTTCGGTTCTGTGGCTTGTTGCGTCCGCCTTGCTCGCCGACCGGCTGTTCGGGCCGGATATCTGGCGGACCGGATCCGTCAATCAGCTTTTTGACCGCCCTGAATGGACCATGTTCGTGCTCGGCGCGCTGCTGCCCGTCGTGCTGATCTTCGCCTTCGCGGCCATGGTGCGCCGTGCTCAGGAGATGCGCCTCGCCGCGCAGTCGATGACCGAGGTGGCGTTCCGCCTCGCCGAGCCGGAACATCTGGCCCAGGACCGCGTCATGACGGTCGGTCAGGCCGTCCGCCGCGAAGTCGCGGCTATGGGCGAAGGCATCGAACGCACCCTTGCGCGCGCCGTCGAGCTCGAAACGCTCGTGCATACCGAAGTGAACCAGATCGAACGCTCCTATTCCGAGAACGCGGCGCGGATCCGCGCCCTGGTCGACGGCCTGGGCAGCGAGCGCGAGGCGGTAGTCACCCATGCCGAGCGCGTTCGCGCCTCCATCACCGGAGCGCACGAGACGCTCCGCGACGAGATCGGCCAAGCCTCCGACATCATACGCGACTCGATCCTGAACGCTTCGACCAACCTGTCGATGACGATCACCAATTCCGGCGACACGCTGATCGATCGCATCAATGAAAGCGGCATGCATCTGTTCGATTCGATGGATTCGCGCGTCGATTCCATCACCGACCGGCTGACCACCTCCGGCGAGGCCTTCGCCAGCCTGCTCGACACCCGCATCGCCAAGCTGACCGACAGCACGGACAATCTCACCCGCTCGCTGACCGACCTGCTCGACGACCGCACTTCGGGCATGGTTTCGCTGCTTGGCGGCGCCGCAAGGACGCTGAGCTCGGAATTCGAAGCGAGCCTGAACAGCATCGAGCGCACGCTCTCCGAGCGCGGCCAGGGCCTGATCAGCGAATTCGAGACCCGCGCCCATGCGCTGGATACCGGCACGGCGAAGCTCAACGCGGCGCTCGAAGCGCGGGCCCGCCAGATCAACGAGACGCTGGTCGAACGAGCCAAGGAAATCGCCACGACCTTCATCGAAGGCAAGGAAACCCTGTTCGGCATGATCGATGAGGGCAAGTCCCGCATCGGCGCCGAAATGTCCGACATCGTCCAGTCGACCTCTTCGATGCTGGATGCGCGGGCGACCGATTTCGCCGGCAGGCTCGACCACGCACGCCATGTCGTCTCGCGCGCCTTCGACGCCGACATCCAGCGGCTCAGCGAAGCGCGCGTCGGCATCGACCATGCGGTGGAGAACCATACCCGCAAACTCGCCGAGAGCCGCGACCGCATGGCTGCCGCACTGCAGTCCGACCTGGCGAAATTCGCCGAGGGCCGCGCCAGTATCGACGCCGCCGTGGGCACCCAGGTGCAGAAGCTCGCCGAGGGCCGCAACATGATCTCGCGCGCCCTGGAAGAGGATCTGCGCAAGATCAACGATCAGCGCGCATCGATCGACTCCGCGCTGTCGAGCCAGCTCGAGCGCCTGTCGGCCAGCCGCGACAGTCTTTCGAAAATCCTCGCGGAAGACTCGCAGAAGCTTACGCAAACTCGCGTAAATATTGACGAAATGGTCGCCGGACATGTCGGCAAGCTTGCCGAGGGCCGCAATATTCTGTCGCGGGCGTTGGACGCCGACCTTTCCAAGCTGTCGGAGACCCGCACGAACATCGACGGCATCGTCGCCGCCCAGGTCGAGAAGCTCGCCGAAGGCCGTGACATCCTCTCGCGCGCGCTGAAAGCCGACCTGTCGGCCATCGACAATCTGGTCGAAAGCCAGATCCAGAAGTTCGCGGATGGACGCAATTCGATCGCGCAGGTCCTGGAAAGCGACGTCGAGAAGCTCAAGGAAGGCCGGCAGGTCGTCGAAGGCATGGTGGCCGAGC
This sequence comes from Mesorhizobium sp. KR9-304, assembly GCF_040049215.1. NCBI lineage: Bacteria > Pseudomonadati > Pseudomonadota > Alphaproteobacteria > Hyphomicrobiales > Phyllobacteriaceae > Mesorhizobium > Mesorhizobium sp. KR9-304. The sequence goes on from NZ_JBDZDN010000002.1 coordinate 296,245, forward strand.
AGTTGCAGCGGCTCGACCGCGGACGCGAAACGCTTGCCCAGGCTCTCGAGGCCGATCTTGCCGGCATCAACGGCCTCTTGGAAAGCCATGTCGAGAAGTTCGCCGTTGGCCGTACCGGCCTGACCAAGGCCCTTGAAGACGACCTTGCGAGGCTCGCGCAGAGCCGTTCGAGCATCGACGGGCTGGTCGCCGGCCAGGTCGAGAAACTCGCGGAAGGCCGCGACATCCTCAAGCGCGCTCTGGAAGCCGACTTGAACAAGCTGGCGGACGCCCGCGCGGACGTCGACGCGCTGGTCACCGGCCATGTCGAGAAGCTGGCCGAGGGACGCGAGGCGCTGTCGCGCGCCCTGCAGGACGACCTTGGCAAGCTCGCCGAAACGCGCGGCAACATCGATACGATCGTCGCCAGCCAGGTGGAAAAGATCGCCGAAGGCCGCGAGATCCTCTCCAGGGCGCTTGAGGAGGACCTGAGCAAGGTGGCCGTCAGCCGCGGCACGATCGATGCCTTCATCACCGGACAGGTGCAGAAATTCGCCGAAGGCCGCAACATACTGACCAAGGCGCTCGAAGACGACCTGAACAAGCTGGCCGAGAGCCGCAGCGGAATCGACGGGCTCGTCGCCGGCCAGGTGGAAAAGCTGGCGCAGGGACGCGACATCCTGACCCGTGCCCTTCAGGCCGATCTCGACAAGCTCGCCGAAGCGCGCGCCAATGTCGACGAGCTCGTCGCCGGCCAGGTCCAGAAGATCGCGGAAGGCCGCGAAACCCTGTCGCGGGCGCTGCAGGCCGATCTGCAGAAGGTCGCCGAAGGCCGTGCCGTTTTCGACGACGTTGTCGCCAGCCACGTCGCCCGCCTTTCCGATGGACGCGACACGATGGCGAAAGCCCTCGACGAGGACCTCGGCAAGCTCGCCGAGGCGCGTCGCGAGATCGATGCCGCCATCGCCGCGCATATCGAGACGATCGCCGGCAAGCGCGTCGACATCTCGCAGGCGGTTGCAGCCGACGTCGAGAAGATCGAGGAGGCCTTCCGTCGCCAGACCGGCGTCATCGAAGAGCGCACCGGCACCATGGAGCGGGCGCTGAATATCGGCGTCGACAATGTTCGCCAGGTGCTGGAGAAGAGCGCCGTGTCCATGGCCGGCGCCCTGCGCGACAAGGTGCTTGAAGTCACCAACGTCCTCAACGAGCAGGCCGGCAACGCCTTTACGGAAGCCGACCGGCGGATGGCCGAGCGCGCGGAGCAGACCTCCGCTGCCCTGCTCGCCCGGGTCGAGGACATCGCCAAGGCGTTTGGCGAGGCCGACGGCAGGATCGCCGCCCGCACGGAAGCCACCGCCAGCTCGCTTCTGGCACGCGGCGAGGAAGTGGCGGGTCTCATCTCGGCTCGCGCCGAGGACATCGCCCGCGTCATGGACGAGACCGACCAGCGGCTCGCCGCCCGTGCCAAGGATACGTCGACGGCTCTGGTCGCCCATGGCGACGAGATCGCCAACCGCATGGCCAGCCGCGCCGAGCAGATCTCGCGTGTCTTCGACGAAGCCGATCAGCAGTTGGTCGCCCGCGCGATGGAGACCGCCGGGTCGCTAGCCGCGCGCGCCGGCGACATATTGCGCAATTTCGACGATGCCGATCAGCGGCTCGGCATGCGTATCAGCGAATCCGCCGACGCGCTCGCCACCCGCGCTTCCGAACTCGGCCGCATCTTCGACAAGGCCGACGAGAACCTCATTGCACGCATCGCCGACGGCGCCGACAAGCTGGAGAGCCGGGCCGGCGAACTCGGCCGCATTTTCGACGAGGCCGACCAGCGTCTGGCCGACCGCGTCGCCGACAGCGCGGCAGCGCTTGGCACCAAGGCCGGCGAGATCATCTTCAACTTCGAGGAAGCCGACAAGCGCCTCTCCAACCGCGTCAGCGACACGGCCAGCGTCCTGTCGAGCCGCGCTTCGGAAATCGGCAACGTGTTTGCCGCCGTCGACAGGCAGGTCGCCGCCCGCGTCGACGAGACGACGCAGGTCCTTTCGGGCCGCGCGCTCGAAGTCAGCAGCCTGTTCGACGAGGCCGAGCAGCGCCTCGCCGCGAAAATCAGCGACAGCGCCATGGCGATCGGCGAGCACGCGGAAGGCATCATCAGCGCCTTCGGCGAAACCGAGCAGCGTATCGTTGCGCGCACGCAGCAGACCTCCGCGGAACTCGATGCCCGCGCGCGCGCCATCGAGGAAACCCTATCCATCGCGGACGAGAAGCTGGCGGCCGGCGCGCAGGCCGTCGCCGCTCGCGTCAACGCTCACGTTGAGGATGCCGAGAACCGCCTGGCCGTTGGCGCCGAGACGATGGGACAGAAGCTCAGCGAGCAGATCGCACAGGCCGAGGCTCAGCTTATCTCGCGCGCCAATGTCATCTCCGAGACCTTCGCGGCGGTTGGCCAGCACATCGGCCAGAGCACCAACGAGGCTGCTCGCACGATCGGTTCCAACACGCGCGAACTCAACGCCATGCTCGCCGAGCGTTCTGCCGAGATCACCAAGATCCTCGACGAAACGGCGCGGCCCCTGGTCGAGCGGTTCAGCGAAACCGGCGACGAACTAGCAAAGACGCTGGACGACGTCACCACCCGCTCGACCGAGCGGTTGCGCGCGGAGAACGCGACATTGGTCAACGCGCTCGCCAACCGCACCGCCGAGACGCTGTCCGCCCTGTCGGAGCACACCGCGGAATCGGTCAACGCGCTTGCCAGCCGTACCGCCGAATCCGTTTCTGCCCTGACCGACCGTACCGCCGAGACGCTGTCGGCCGTCGAAGGCGCGCGCAGCAACCTCGCCGAGGGAGTTACGGGCCTGATCGAAAAGCTGGCTTCGTCGAGTTCCCAGCTCAACGAGCTGATCGAGGCTGCGGCGCAGAACCTCGCCAATGTCGACGAGCATCTGACCGGCAGCACTCAGAGCTTCGCGGCGAGCACCGAGAAGGCCGCACAGACCTTCGCCAGCTCGGCGCGCCTGGTCGACCAGAACACGGCCCGACTGACCGAGCTGTCCTCCGGCACGCTGCGCGAGGTCGCCTCGATCGCCACCAAGTTCGAGGCGCACAGCCGCCTGCTCGCCAGCGCGTCGGACCTTCTCAGCTCCGCCCAGAACAACCTCGAGCACACGCTCGAGCGGCAGTCCTCGCTGGAGGATCTGGCGGTTGGCCTGGTCAAGAAGTCAGAGGATCTCGAGCGTGTCATGCGGTCCTTCGAGAACCTCGTCGGCAGTGCCATGGAAAAGGCCGAAGGCCGCACGCTGGAATCCACTGACAAGATGCGCATAGCCTTTGCCGAGGTCATCGAATCTGCAACCTCGCGCTTCAGCGACGCCACCGAGGACATGCGCCGCACGGCCAATGCGATCCGGACCGAGCTGGAAGACACCCGCGCGGAGATCAAGAAGGGCGTCTTCGAGCTGCCCTTGGAGGCCAAGGAATCGACCACGGCCATCCGGCGCGCCGTCAGCGAGCAGATCAACGCGCTGAAGGAACTGTCGGCGATCGTCGCCAAATCGGGCCGCAGCAACTCGGACGTGTCCGAAGCGCGGCCGGCGCCGCGTCAAGCGGCCCCGGCTCCGCGCCCGGCGGCTCCCGCCGCTGCTCCTCGTCCGGCGGCTCCCGCCGCGCCCCGCGCCGCGGAACCGCCTCGCCGTGCGGCGCCTGCGCCGGTGGCGGCGCCCGCGGCGCCTGCCAGGCGTCCTGCCGCTCCGGTAGCCGAGACTCCGGCACGGGCGGCTACGCTGACCACCGACCGCCCGGCCGAAACGCCCGCTGCCCAGCGGCAGCGCGCCCCGCAGGGCGGATGGGTCCGCGATCTCTTGTCCGGCGCCTCTCGTGAAGAGGACGCAGCGCCGGTGGCGGTTGCCGAGGCTCCGCGTCCGACGCCGAGCCAGCGTTCGCCGTTGCAGGTGGTCGAGTCGCTGAACTCGCTGTCGGTCGATATCGCCCGGGCGATCGACCACGAAGCGTCGATCGAGCTGTGGGATCGCTACCGCCGCGGCGAGCGCGATGTGTTTACGCGCCGCCTCTACACGCTGAAGGGCCAGCAGACCTTCGACGAGATCCGCCGCAAGTACCAGTCGGACGGCGAATTCCGCGCCGCGGTCGACCGTTACTGCGAGGACTTCGAGCGCCTGCTGAAGGACGTCGCCCGCAACGACCGCGACAATGTCATGACGCAGACCTACCTGACGTCGGACACCGGCAAGGTCTACACCATGCTTGCCCACGCCGCCGGCCGGCTGCGGTAAACGACTGAGATTGTACGAAAAAGGGCGGGATGATCCCGCCCTTTTTCTTTGGGTATTGCCGGAACGAGGCGCGGAGCTCGCCCGGCTTCAGATAATCTTCCCCGTCCAGTCGACTATCTCGACCGCCGCCTGCCCGAAGGCGGCGTCGAGCGCGCCGACATAGGCGTCGTTGCCCTCTCCGGTGACCGGCGCCGTGGCGGTGAAGACCTTTTCAGCGCGCACCGTGCCGTTGCGGTCATTGAGCAGCCGCACGAACAGCTCGACATCGGCGCGCGCGCCGCCATCCACGCGCACTTCGAAGGCGCGGATCTCCACAATGACCTGATAGTCGATGGCGAGCCCCTCGCCGGGCTTGCCGACACCCTTGAATTCGCCTGAGCGTTGGAACGTCTCGGCGAGCCGTGCCTGGACGACCTTGGGCAGCCGGTCGGCCCATTGCGCGCCCTTGAGGTACTGGATATTGCCCGGCGCCGTCGAGATCACGATGTTCTGGCCATCGAGCGCCTTGAGCGCCGAAGGCTCCGCGATCAGGATTTGCCGGTAGCTGCGCCCCCTGCCGTCGCCCGCGGCGGGCGCAGTCAGTTCGTAGGTGTCGAGCGGCTTCGATCCGGCGCCCAGCAGCGCACAGCCCGAGAGCAGGATCGAAAGGGTCACGGCCCCCGATATCAGCGCGACTGATCTCAAAATTCGTCCCCGCAAAGACGCCGCCTCGAAGCCGGCGATCTCTCTCCCGATTTCTTGCGGACCCCGGCCGCCAATGTCAACGCCGGATGCGGCCGTCATACTGGCGCACCGTCCCGTCTCCACCCGTGATGATGCGCTGGGGATTGCGCTCCAGGTCGCTGACGGCCTGCTCGATCCGGTTGATCGACCGGCGGCTGTCGCGCACCAGCGCCTCGACATCGCGCAGCCCTTGCCCGGAGAATCGGCCCAGCCCATCCATGATCGTTCCCAGCCGCGAGTTCAGCGTATCGGCGACCTGCTTGAACGATTTCAGCGTCTCGCTGGCGTCGGCCATCACGCCTTCCGCCTCGCCGGAACCGAGCAGCTTGTCGACCTTGACCAATATGCCGTCGACACGCGTCGAGGCGGCGTTCAGCCTGCCGGAAATCTCCTTGGCGTCGCTGATGACCTTGTCTATGTCCTCGGCGCGCGGGCTGAGCTTGCCCGTAAACGCCGCTATGTCGGCCGCTGCCTTGTCGGCGCTGGCGCTTGCCTTCGATATGTTCGATAGCGCGACGCGCACGGTTTCCGTATCGACGCCTTCCAGCACGCCGTCGACCTTCGACAGCGTCTGTTCCGCCTTCTGCGCGAAATCGTTGATCGACGAGACCGCCTTGTCGACGCCGCCAACGATCTCGTCGAAGCGCGTGCTCTGCTCCTTCAGGCTGTTGGTGAACGTCTCGACATTGCCGACGATGTTCTCGATCTTCTGGCGGTCGACCGAGTTGAGCAGTTCCTCCGCCGCCTTCAGCGTGCCGTCGAGTTTGCCGGAGACGCCGGCGAGTTCCTCCGAAAGCGCCGACACGCTCGACAGGAACTTGTCGATGCCGTCGGCGTTCGCGGCCAGCGCATCGGAGAACTTCTTCGCGTTCTCGGCCGTCTGCGTCAGCGGCCCGCGCACGTCCTGGGTGAACCCCTCGAGTTGCGACAGCACCTTGTCGGCCCGGGTGAAGATGTTCTGCGCCGTCTGCAGCAGGTTGGTCACCGCCGATGGGTTGGCGGTGATCTCCGCCACGAGCCCGTCCCGCTCGGCCTCGTCGAGCAGGTTCGGTTCGTTGAGGTCGGCGCCCTTCATTTCGATGTTCGACTGCCCAGTCAGGCCGGCAATGCCGATATCGGCCTGCGTCGACTTGGTGATCGGCGTCAGACGGTCGATTTCGGCGTCGGCGATCGCCACCGTCGGGTTGAGCACGTCGATGTAGACGCGCTTGACGTCGCCGACCCTGACGCCGTTGAAAAGCACGGCGCTGCCGCGGCCGAGCCCGGACGCGGAGCCCGGAATGCGGATGCGCAAGGCGGCGGTTTCGCCACGGTCGCCGATTGCCGCCGCCCAATAGACGAACGCGAACGCCGCCACGATCGCGACCAGCGTGAAGATGCCGACGATGACGTAGTTGGCTCTGGTTTCCATTCCGCCTTATAGCTCCGCCCTACGCGCGCGCGGCAAGATCGAGCTGGCGCGCCCGCTTGCCCCTGAAATAGGATTTCACCCAAGGCTCCTCGCTGGCGAGCATGTCCTCGATGGTGCCCTCGACCAGCACCTTCTTGTTGCCGAGCACGGCAACGCGGTCGCAGGTCGAAAACAGGCTGTCGAGGTCGTGCGTGACCATGTAGACGGTGAGACCCATCGTGTCTCGCAGCTTGACCACGAGTTCGTCGAACTCCGAAGCACTGATCGGATCGAGACCGGACGTCGGCTCGTCAAGGAACACGATCTCGGGATCGAGCGCCAGCGCCCGCGCCAGGGCGGCGCGCTTGATCATTCCGCCGGAAAGCTCGCTTGGATATTTTAGCGCGGCGTCGGGCGGTAGCCCGACGAGTTCGACCTTCAACTGCGCCAGTTCGTTCATCAGCGCCTGCGGCAGATCGAGATATTCGCGCATCGGCACCTGGATGTTCTCCAGGACCGTCAGCGCCGAGAACAGCGCTCCGTGCTGGAACAGCACGCCGACGCGCATGTCGAGCGTGAGCCGTTCGGCCTCGCTCGCCTTGTCGAGGTCGACGCCAAACAGCATGATCGTGCCCGACCGCTTCTTGGTAAGTCCGAGCACGGTGCGCAGCAGGACCGACTTGCCCGCGCCGGAGGCGCCGACGAAGCCGAGGATCTCGCCCTGCCTGACTTCGAGCGACAGGTGGTCGAGCACGACATTGTCGCCGAAGGCCACCGTGACGTCCCGCACCGAAAGCACGATACCGCCGCCCGCGCCTGCCGGCTGGTCTTTGCGCATTTCGATGGTTGCCGCTTCTGTCATCATGCCACAGCCTAGAAGTCGATTGCCGCGTAAAATACGGCGAAGGCCCCGTCGAGGATGATCACCACGAAGATCGACTTCACCACCGAGGCCGTAACGTGCTTGCCGAGCGATTCGGCGCTGCCGCCGACTTTCAGACCTTCCACCGCGCCGATGATGCCGATGATGAGCGCCATGAACGGAGCCTTGATCAGCCCGGCGAAGATCGTGGAAGTGTCGATCGCTATCCGCAACCGGTCGATGAATTGGATCGGCGCTATGTCCGAGTACAACCATGAAACGAGAATACCGCCGCCGAGCGCGGCGAAGTTGGCCAATATGGACAGGCAGGGCAGCGCGACCACCAGCGCGACGAGCCGCGGAAACACCAGCACCCCAACCGGGTTGAGCCCGATCACGGTGAGCGCGTCGACTTCCTCGCGCATCTTCATCGAGCCGATCTCGGCCGTGATGGCGCTGCCGGAGCGGCCGGCGATCATGATCGCCGTCATCAGCACGCCGAGTTCGCGCAGCACCAGGATGCCGACGAGGTCGACGACGAAGATGTCCGCGCCGAAATAGGAGAGCTGGTATGCACCCTGCTGCGCGATGATCGCGCCGACGATTGCCGACATCAGCACCACGACGGGAATGGCTCCGACGCCCATCCGGTCGATCTGGCTGAAGATCGCCGCCATGTTGATGCCGTGGCCGCGCCCGAGCTTCATCTGGCCGCCCCGTATGGTGGCGCCGAGTATGTTCATCGCTGCCAGGAAATCGTTGCGCATCTCGTAGACGCGTTCGCCGAGCGCCATCAGAATGAGGATGATGAAACCCGGCCGCTTCCCGGGCCCGCCGCCGTCCCTCCGCCGCGCGGCGTCTCCCACGGCGTCGAGAAGAATCCGCGAGACTTCGGTGTCGCCTTCGACGCGCGTCTCGATGCCCTTGGCGCGCGCCGTCGAGACGAGGCGCTCGATCAGCCAGGCGCCCGCCGTGTCCATTCTGCCCACACCCGAAATGTCGACGACCAGCGACTGGAAGCCGTTGCGCGCCGGTATGGCCCGCATCGCCTTGTCGACGGCTGCCACCCGGCGTGTCGTCCAGTTGCCGGCAAGCCGGCAGGTCAGCACGCTGCCCTCCTCGCGCGTTTCCACGCGCGGATCCAGGTTCGGTGGCTGGCCGCCGCCCTTGCCTGCTTCCCGTTGGGCGTTGATCTGCATGATGAATCGTCTTAACCGGTCGCGCCACCGCTGTCACTTTGACAGCCACGCCATCGGGCGTCTCCGGAGCAGATATACATGAACCGTGTCCTTTCGGTTGCCGAGGAACGTTTTCCTATCGCGGGAACCTTCACCATCTCCCGGGGGTCGAAGACGGAGGCCGAGATCATCACCTGCACCATTGCGCAGGGCGAGAACTCCGGGCGCGGCGAATGCGTTCCCTACAAACGCTACGGAGAGACCATGGAGAGCGTGCGCCGCCAGATCGAGGCGGCGTCGGCTGCGGTTTCCGCCGGAATCGGCCGCGACGCGCTGCTTGAGGTGATGAAACCCGGCGCGGCGCGCAACGCCGTCGACTGCGCCCTTTGGGACCTGGAGGCCAAGGTCAGCGGCGTCCGCGTCGCCGAACGGCTCGGCGCCGGCACGCCGACACCCCTCGAAACGGCGTTCACGCTCTCCCTGGCGTCGCCTGACGCCATGGCGGCCCAGGCGTGCGAAAACGCTGCGCGGCCGCTGCTGAAGGTGAAGATCGGCGGTGAGGGCGACATCGCCCGCATTCGCGCCGTGCGAGAAGCAGCGCCGGCAAGCCGGCTGATCCTCGACGCCAATGAGGGCTGGACCGACGACAACATCCGCGAAAACCTCGCCGTCGCGGCGCAGCTTGGCGTCGCGCTGGTCGAACAGCCTCTGCCCGCCGGCAAGGATGCGATCCTCGCAAGCATTGCGCACCCCGTACCGGTCTGCGCCGACGAAAGCGTCCACGACGTCGACGGGCTCGAGGCGCTGGTCGGGCTTTATGACGCCATCAACATCAAGCTCGACAAGACGGGAGGGTTGACCGCCGCGCTCCTCCTGCATGAGCGCGCCCGCGAACTCGGCTTCAGCATTATGGTCGGCTGCATGGTGGGCACGTCGCTGGCCATGGCGCCGGCGGTGCTGCTTGCCCAGGGCGCCGACTTCGTCGACCTCGACGGTCCCCTGCTCCTGGCGCGCGACCGCACGCCGGGACTTACCTACCGCGGCTCACTGGTCTGGCCGCCCGAGCCGGAGCTCTGGGGCTGAAGGCCGCCGCCGCGATGAAACCCAGCCCGATCAGCGCAACCACCGCCATCACGTAAAAGCCGGTCGTGCCCAGCCGTTCGTAGAGCGGCCCCGACAGCAGCGTCACCGCCGCCATCGAGAAACCCGTCGAGAAGAAGGCCACGCCTTGCGCGGCGCCCGTGCGCTCTTCCGGCATCGTCTCGCCGATCATCTTCTGCAATCCGATGAGCAGCAGGCCGGTGGACAGCGCGTGCAGGCTCTGCACCGCGAAGAAGCCAGGCACGCCGAGGCCGAGCGGCTCGATCAGGGGATAGGCGATCCATCGAAGGATCGCGGCTCCCCCGGCGATTGACAGCACGGCGCTCGCGGAGATCGACCCGAACAGCCTGTTGAAGACGAGGAATATCAGGACCTCCGCCGTCACCGCCCAGGCCCACAGCAGGCCTATCTCCGTGTCGCTGATGCCGATCCCCTTCCAGTAGATCGACACGAAGCCGAACATGAAGCCGTGGCTGGCGTTGATGATTCCGACGCCGACCACGAACAGGAGAAAATAGGCGCTGAACAGCTTCGGCGCCTTCTGCAGCTCCATGGCCGAAAGCGGAGACGCGCGGCGCGGTCTGCCGAGCCGCGGCGTCAAGAGGGCAGCGGCGAGCGCCAGGAAAAGCCCGCCCGAAATCATGGCGGGGACAGCATCGGCGCTGGTCGCGGCAAGCACCATGCCCCCCACGAGGCTGCCTGCCAGGAACATGAGCGAGCCCCAGATGCGCATCCTGGGATAGCTGGAGCCGAACCGCCTGACTCCGGAAAGCGCAAGCGAATCCGCCACCAGCGACTGGGGCGTCCAGAACACGGTGAGCAGAAGCGATACGGCGAGCACGCCGGCATAGGTCGGCGGTAGGAAATAGCCGAGCGAGGCGACGACCGCCACGGCCGCGACGGCAATCAGCACGTTCGCCCGATCCTTTGCCCGGTCGGCCAGGGCCGTGATGACCGGCGCTGTGACCACGCGCAGGAACATCGGCGCGGCCAGTATGATGCCGATCTGCTCGGCATTGAACCCCTTGCCTTCCAGCCAGAGCGGGAAATAGGGCAAATGGATGCCGAGCGGCATGAAGATGGCGGCAAAAATCAGGGACAGGCGAAGGTCGAAGTGGCTGGGCTTGACGAGCTGGTCGGGCTGGAGAGGCGGCAGTGACATGAAGGGGGAAAGGTCCGGCTTGCGCTGCTCGGGTCGGGTCGCCGAGTATCGCGAGCCAATATCACGCAAGCGGGGGCTGCGAAACCTGCTGGCCCAATCGATGCGGCCGGCGGAACGCATGCAGCGCCGAGGATGCCGAGCTTCGAGGCATGCCGTTCCGGCTGGCTCTGGCGTCTAGGCGTTACCGAATCCGGATTCGAGCGGTGCGTTGCCGCGGGCATGCATCTGGACATCTCGCGCTGCTTTCACGCGGCCTCGACCGCGCGTCCGTCGATCAGCCGCCCGTCGATGAGGACAGGCACGAAACTCTCCGGAAGTGATGGGGTTTCGGCATGCACATGAGGCCAATGCACGATTTCCATCCTGCCGTCGAAATGCTCGACAACCGCCGTGCAGCTTTCGACCCAGTCGCCGGTGTTGATGTAGCGTACATCGCCGAAGGTTTCGATGGCCGCGTGATGGATATGGCCGCAGATCACGCCGTCCACTTCGGCCCGGCGCGCCTCGTCGGTCAGGATGTCCTGGAACGCGCCGATGAAGTTCACGGCCTGTTTCACTGTTGTCTTTGCCCACGACGAAAACGACCAGTAAGGCAGGCCGAACAGCCTGCGCAGCCGCGCGATCAGGCGGTTGGTGAGCATGGCGAAGTCGTATGCCCTGTCGCCGAGATAGGCGAGCCAGCGGACGTTCATCACCACCGTGTCGAACTGGTCGCCGTGGATGATCAGGAAGCGCTTGCCGTCCGCCGCGACGTGGACCGCGCGGTCGGCTACGACGATGCCGCCGAAATGCACGCCCTGAAACATGCGCAGGAATTCGTCGTGGTTGCCGGCGATATAGGTGATGTTGGTGCCTTTGCGGGCCTGGCGCAGCAGTTTCTGCACCACGTCGTTGTGACTCTGCGGCCAATGCCAGGAGCGCCTGAGCCGCCAGCCGTCGACGATGTCGCCGACGAGATAGATCGTCTCCGCCTCGTGATGCCTGAGGAAGTCGATCAGGAAATCGGCCTTCGCCGCCCGTGAGCCGAGGTGGACGTCGGAGATGAACAAGGTGCGGAACTGTTTTGTTGCTGCGCCCGGCATCGTCTTCCAGAACCGTTGCGTTTGCACGAGCCTATGCCCCGATTCATGCAACAGGCGTGTGACACGGGTCCCGCTTCACCCGAACTGCGCGCTCTATCCCTGGCCCTGCCCGCTCGGCGGCGCCGTATTCGATGTCGAATGGCTACGATTGCGGCAAATCGCAGGGGTGCAGCCGGGAATATCCCACAGCGCGTGGATATACATCTCGGCCAACCCGTTGATTTCCTTTGACTGCGAAAAATAATCGGGCCTGTTCATTCACGCCGATTCCGCTTGAGCGATACTTGCGCCATCGCCCTCGCGGGAACACGGGTCATGAACCGGATGAGCGTGGAGGGGACGGCGCCGGATCGGTCGCGCTACGGTGGCGCGGCTGGGTGATGAGCCCTGAGGTCCGGGCCCTGACCGAGGTCGCGCGGTGATAAAATTCGCTGCGTCCCCTCCAGGTAGGGCAAGCACGCCGGCGGGGCGCGGGAGACCGTGCCACGTACTAACAATTGAGAGGCTCGGTCCCGTGCCCCGCTTCCCACCCATCAAACAAAGGCCAGATGCGAAAGCAGGCGTGGCAACGGTGAAACGCGCTTTGCGCTGGCCCAACCGGCCTCGGGTTGCGGTCCCAGCCATCCCCACGCTAGCCTCCCCACTCAGGAAAACAGGAGAACGGTCATGGATCTGGGCATTCGCGGCAAGAAGGCCATCGTCTGCGCATCGAGCCGCGGCCTGGGCAAAGGCTGCGCCGTGGCGCTCGCCGAGGCCGGCTGCGACCTCGTCGTCAACGGCCGTGACGCTGAAGTGCTCGCCCGCACCGCGGCCGGGATTCGCGATCGGTTCGGCGTCAGCGTTGTCGAAGTGCCGGGCGACGTGGCCGATCCCGCCATCCAGAAGAAGCTGCTCGCGGCAGCGCCGCAGGTTGACATTCTCGTCAACAACAATGGCGGCCCGCCCTACCGGCCGTTCAGCGAGCTGGACCGCGAAGCGATCCTTAAGGGTGTCACCAACAACATGGTCGCGCCGCTCGAACTCATTCAGGCCGTGATATCAGGCATGGCCGAGCGCAAATTCGGCCGCATCGTCAACATCACCTCGCTGTCCGTCTATATGCCCATTCCCGGCCTCGACCTTTCCTCGGGCGCTCGCGCCGGCCTGACCTCGTTCCTGGCCGGGGTCGCTCGCACGGTCATCGACAAGAACGTGACCATCAACCAGATCCTGCCCGGCAAGCTCGACACCGACCGATTGCGCGGTCCCCACGAGCCAGGCTCGGTGGAGGACGCCGCCGCCGCAGCGAAGAGGAAGGCCGAGCAGGCCTCCACAATCCCGGCCAAGCGGCTCGGCACGCCCGAGGAGTTCGGGCAGGTCTGCGCCTTCCTGTGCTCGGTTCATGCGGGCTACCTCACCAGCCAGAACATCCGTGTCGACGGCGGCCTTTACGTCAGCGCCTTTTGAATCGCCACGTCAGCCACTTGACTCGATTTCGCAGCCGGTCGCGCCAACCAACTGGAATCGTCATGTTTTATCGGCCTCCGCCAATCACCGCTTTTTGCGGCCGCGAGCCTCGCAAATCCGGCCACGCATGATAGAACGCCTGACGCGCCACGCTTTGGCCAAAGGGATCGGACTGGGATCGGACGGGATGGAGACGGACAAGCAGAAAAACGCGCGTTTCGACCTCGACCAGGCGGCGCTCTTCTTTCACAAATACCCGATCCCCGGAAAGCTGGAGATCCAGGCAACCAAGCCGCTCGGCAACCAGCGCGACCTCGCGCTCGCCTATTCGCCGGGCGTCGCGGCTCCCTGCCTGGCCATCCGCGACGATCCCGAACTCGCAGCCGACTACACCGGCCGCGCCAACCTCGTCGGCGTCGTCTCCAACGGCACCGCCGTACTCGGCCTCGGCAACATCGGCCCGCTTGCTTCCAAACCGGTGATGGAGGGCAAGGCTGTCCTGTTCAAGAAGTTCGCCGGCATCGACGTGTTCGACATCGAGATAGATGCGCCCGACATCGAGCGCATGGTCAGCACCATCTCCGCGCTGGAGCCGACCTTCGGCGGCATCAATCTGGAAGACATCAAGGCGCCCGAATGTTTCGAGGTGGAAGAGCGCCTGAAGGAGAAGATGGGCATCCCCGTCTTCCATGACGATCAGCACGGCACCGCCATCATCGTCGCCGCGGCCGTCCTGAACGGGCTGGAGTTTGCAGGAAAAGCCCTGCCCGACATCAAGATCGTCACCTCGGGCGCCGGCGCCGCGGCGCTCGCCTGCCTCAATCTGCTCGTGTCGCTCGGCGCCAAGGTCGACAACATCTGGGTCACGGACCGCTTCGGCGTCGCCTACAAGGGCCGCGTCGACGAAATGGACCGCTGGAAGGACCCCTACGTAAAGGACACGCCTCACCGCACCCTGGCCGATGTCATCCCTGGCGCCGATGTATTCCTTGGCCTGTCGGCGGCCGGGGTCTTGAGCGCCGACCTGTTGAAGGACATGGCGCCGAAGCCTCTGATCCTGGCGCTGGCGAACCCCACGCCCGAGATCATGCCCGAACTTGCCCGCCAGGCGCGCCCCGACGCGATGATCTGCACCGGCCGTTCGGATTTTCCCAACCAGGTCAACAATGTCCTCTGCTTCCCCTACATCTTCCGTGGGGCGCTCGATTGCGGCGCGCGCGCCATCAACGAGGAAATGAAGATGGCGGCGGTTCGCGCCATCGCCGCGCTTGCCCGAGAGGAGCCGTCCGACGTCGCCGCTCGCGCCTATGCCGAGGAGACGCCGACCTTCGGCCCGGATTTCCTCATTCCATCGCCCTTCGATCCGCGTCTCATCCTCAGGATCGCGCCTGCCGTCGCCCGAGCCGCTTGCACGAGCGGCGTCGCCTCGCGGCCGATCGAGGACTTCGACGCCTATATCGACAAGCTCAGCCGCTTCGTCTTCCGCTCCGGCCTCGTCATGAAGCCGGTCTTCTCGATCGCCAAGGCCGCCCTGGCGAAGCGGGTGATCTACGCCGACGGCGAGGACGAGCGCGTGCTGCGCGCGGCACAGGTCGTGCTGGAGGAAGGCATTGCCGAGCCGATCCTGATCGGCCGCCCGAATGTCGTCGACGTCCGACTGAATCGTTACGGCCTCAGGATAAGGCCAGGAACCGATTTCGAGCTCATCAATCCGGAGGACGATCCGCGCTACCGCAGCTATGTCGACCTGCTGATCGAGCTCACTGGCCGACGCGGCGTGACGCAGGAGGCCGCCCGCCTGATGGTGCGCGCCAACCCGACGGTAATCGCGGCGCTTGCCGTCAAACGAGGCGATGCCGACGCGATGATCTGCGGACTGGAGGGGCGCTTCGAGCGCCATCTGCGCAACGTCACTCTCATCATCGGCCGACGCGAGGGCGTTCGCGATCGCGACCTGTCAACGCTATCGATGCTTATCACGCAGCGCGGCGTCATCTTTCTGACCGACACCTACGTCACCATCGATCCGACGGCCGAGGAGATTGCCGAGATGACGGTGCTGGCCGCCGAAGAGATTCGACGCTTCGGCATCGAACCCAAGGCGGCGCTGCTTTCCTTCTCGGATTTCGGCTCACGCGATGCGCCGAGCGCAATCAAGATGCGCGAGGCCGCCGCCATCCTGCGCAATATCGCACCCGACCTCGAATTCGACGGCGAAATGCACGCGGATACTGCGATTTCCGAGGCGCTGCGCCAGCGCGTCTTCCCGCATTCGAAGCTCAAGGGCGAGGCGAACCTGCTGGTTTTCCCGAACCTCGATGCCGCCAACATCACGCTCACCACCGTGAAGCAGATGATGGACGCTTTGCATGTCGGTCCGATCCTGCTCGGCACGGATAAGCCCGCCCACATCCTGACACCATCGGTAACCTCGCGCGGCGTGGTCAACATGACGGCGCTGGCCGTCGCGGAAGGCGCGCACCGGACGCAGGAACTGGCGCTGCCCTGAGCGGTATTGATCCGGCCCGACGACAAAGTCCGAACGAAGGATTAACCTTGCGGCAGGTAGAGTCTCGCCCGCATCTGAAGGGATCGCGCCGAATGACGGCAGGGCCGCGACGGCTTGGCAGGCATGCCGCGTTGATCGCCATTGCGGTCGCGCTCGCATCGCTGCTGCCCGACACCTCGCTCGCCGCCTCGCGCGTCTGCCGGCAGCTCGAAGCCGAACTCGCCACCGCCGGCAGCCGTCCGGCGGCTCCCTCGCGCAAGCAGGAAGCCGCGATCGCCAGGCAGCAGGAGCAGATCCAGCTTGCCAGACGCCAAGCGCGCAGCGCGGGATGCGGCTTCAAGCTTTTCGGCAGGGCCTCCAGTTCGTGCAGCGCAATCAACGTCAAGATCGACAGGATGGAGCGCAACCTCCAAGCGCTCGAGCGCAGGCGATCGAAAACCGCAAGTGCCGGTGCCGGCCGCTCGCGCTCCAGCATCGTGGCCGCGCTCAATGCCAATGGCTGCCGCGACCAGGCAGTGGCGGAGCGGCGCCCACCGCGCGGCGTGGAGGGCAGCAGCAATCTGTTCGACCAGATCTTCGGCGGCGGCATAAGGCAACGCGGATCGATCGACGAACTCGGCGACCCCAGCTTTCGCCGTTACGATGAACAAAACGTCCGGCGTGTTCCCGAATCGATCGAAGGCGGCTGGGTGAACGACGGCGGCCGCATCCGCTATTCGGCCCCGCCGGGCAACTACCGGACGCTCTGTGTGCGCACCTGCGATGGCTACTATTTCCCGATATCCAACGCCTCGTCGCCTTGGGATTTCGAGCGGGACCAGCAGAACTGCCAGTCAAGCTGCCCGGGCACGGAAGTGCAGATTTATTATCACCGCCCGAGCCAGGAATCGCAGGACATGGTCTCGGGCCTGTCGGGCGCGCCGTATTCCGACCTGCCCGCTGCCTGGCTCTACAAGCAGAGCGGAACGCCGAGCCCAGCGGGGTGCGCCTGCAATGCGCCCCGAAACGACGAGGCCAGGAATTTCAGTGTCGTCGCCGGCAATCCGCCTGCGGAAAAACCAGTTCAAACTCAGCCCATGACTCCCTACCCGAGCGGACGACCCGACGCTGCGGCGGATCCGGAAACGCTGGCAAATCTCGACGGCGGGCTCGACGCGGAGGCGCTGCGGCGCATGGCCGTGACACCCAGGGTCAACAAGTCGAAGGCGACCGGCGACGACAAGCGGATCAGGGTCGTCGGGCCCGTATTCCTTCCCGACCCAGCAACGGCAACAGATCAGCAAGCTCCGGACCCGAATCCTGTCCGGTAAGGACAAGCCTGATCGGCGCGAACAGCATCTTGCCCTTGCGCCCGGTCTGTTCCTTCACCTCGTCGATCCAGACCTTGAAGGTGCCGCCGTCCCAGGGCTCCGGAGGCAGCATGTCAAACGCCTTACGGACATATTCCGTGTCGTCCTCCGAGAGTTCAGGCGCCGCCTCCGGACCCTGCTTCACGATGCGCCACCAGACTGTGGCGTCCGCAAGCCTGTCGAGATTGCCACGCACGGCAAGCCAGAACGGCTCGGCCTGGTCGCCCAATATGCCCCACGCGGACAGCCGGTCGCGCGCCTCTGAAAACGGCATCTGGCGCAGCAGGTCGCGGTTCAACGCGTTCAGGTCTTCCGGGTCGAACTTCGCCGCCGACTTCGAAGCCGTTGCGAGATCGAAGCGCTTGGCAAGCTCTGTCATGGAGGACGCCGCCACGACGTTTTCCGACGTGCCGGTCAATACAGCAAGCGACGCCACGGTCATCGGCTCCAGCCCGGATTCGCGCAGGCTTGCGATCGACAAGGCGCCGGTGCGCTTGGACAAGGCTTCGCCCGTGGAGGCCGTCAGCAGGTTGTGATGGCCGAAGGCGGGCGGCTCGGCGCCGAGCGCCCTGAACAGCGCGATCTGTACGGCAGTATTTGTGACGTGGTCATCGCCGCGGATGACATGCGTGATGTTCATGTCGATGTCGTCGGCGACCGAGGGCAGCGTGTAGAGGAACGTCCCATCCTCCCTGATCAGGATCGGATCGGAGAGAGAGGCGAGATCGACGGTTTCTTCGCCGCGCACAAGATCCGTCCAGCCGACCTCCGTTCTTTCCGTGTCGAAAGGGTCGTTGCGGAAATTGGGCAGCAGGAATCGCCAGTGCGGTTTGCGTCCGTCGGCTTCGTACTCCGCGATCTGTGCATGGCTAAACTGCAGTGCTTCGCGGCCATAGACGGGCGGCAGGCCGCGCGTGCGGCGGATCTTGCGCCTGAGATCGAGTTCTTCCGGCGTCTCGTAGCAAGCGTAGAGCTGCCCTGCCCTCTTAAGCTTCTCAACGGCCTCCCCATAAATGTCGAAACGCCGCGACTGGTACTCTGTCGCGTCCTGGAAGATGCCAAGCCAGTGCAGGTCGTAGAGGATCGCATCGGCATATTCCTGCTTTGACCGCGCGACATCGGTGTCGTCGAAGCGCTGCACGAAGTTGCCGCCGTTCTTCATGGCAAACAGCCAGTTGAACAGCGCCGTGCGCGCATTGCCGATGTGGATGTTGCCGGTGGGCGACGGTGCGAAACGAACAGTGACAGGCATTTGCGGGGCCGTATCCGAAGGATCGAGAACTTACAACTCAAATCGCCACCGCACCGGCGGCGAGGCATAGAGCATACCCTCCGGCTTGGGAAGGGATCGGCGGTTGACCCCGCGTCCGGTGATCGCGGCAACTATGTTATGCCGTTCGTGCCCGAGCGCGCCGCGACATGTCGAAGAGCAGGACCGACGCCAGGAAGCAATACACGCCCATCGCCAGCAACTGGCCGGGGTAGCTGACCCCCTGGTCGATCAGGTAGCCGGTAACGCCGGGTCCCGCCGCCGAAGCGAAGACGATCGCCGAAAAGACGAGCGCCCTGATCGCGCCGAGATGCTTCAGCCCATAGACCTCCGGCCAGACTGCCCCGAACAGCGTCGTCGACAGCCCGTTCGAGAAGCCGAGGAAAGCCATGAACAGGAATGGCGTCCATTGCGCCTCGACCAGCCCCAGGATCAGGCAGGCGACGCCTAGCGGGACGAGCACGAAGGGCAACAGCGCCAAGCCGGAAAACCGGTCGATGAGTTGGCCGGCAACAAGCGTGAAAACGCTGTTGACCAGCGCCAGAAGGGCGAAGGACGATGCGAACACGCCGAGCGACCAGCCCCGCAACTCGACGAGATACACCTGGTTGAAGAAGACCGTGGTCACGATGAAACCCGGCGCCATGACGCCGAGCATAAGCCGGTAGAACAGCGGGTCGCGCAGCACCTCGCCGCGCGTCCAGTCGCGCGCGTCGACGATGTGTGGCGCCGGATCGGTCGAGCGCGGCTTGCGGCCCACCGCGACCAGCGATGCTATGAGGGGCAATGCGACGAGGACGAGTGATGCTGCCGCCAGCAGCCACCCGCCGCGCCAGCCCACCAGCCCGGCGAGGGAAACGAAGAGGATCGGAAACACCGCGTCGCCGGCATTGTGGCCAAGGATGATGACCGACAGCGCACGACCGCGCTGCGCGGAGAACCAGCGCGCCGTGGCGGTGTAGGCGTTGTGGACCATCATGCCCTGCCCGAACAGCCTGAGCAGATAGATGGCGAGCAGCAGCAGGGCGACATGGTGCGAGAGCGCCATGACGATGCAGGCAGCCGCCAGCATCGGCACGATGAACTGCGTTACCGCGCGCACGCTGTAGCGGTCGACGATCGGCCCCAGATAGGGCAGCGTGAAGGCGCTGCCCAGCGTCGCGATCATATAGATCGTGCCGAAGCCGCCATGCGTCAGCCCGTACTCCTCGCGGATGTGCCCGGCCGAGAGCGAAATGAAGAACGTCTGTCCGAAGGAAGAGAAGAAGGTGAACAGCAGCCCGCCGGCCAACCGGCGCGCATTGTCTCGCAGGAAGGCGAGGAAGCCGATCACCCGGCCGCCGGCCGGTCGAGCCGCATCTCGTTGCCGTCGGTCGCCGGCTTGAAGCCGAAGCGCGCATAGAGGCCGTGCGCGTCGGACGTATTCAGCATCCACGTCGAGACCGAGCTCAGTTCCGGGTGGTCGAGCAGCGCCTGGACGAGCGCCTTGCCGATGCCCTTGCCGCGATGCTCCGGCCAGACGACCACGTCCGAGATACGAGCAAAAACGGCGCGGTCGCCCGAAGCGCGCGCGAAGCCGACCTGGCGCCCGGCGATCAGCGCGATCACGCAAATCGAGTTTGCGAAGGCGCGCCGATTTGTTTCATCCGTGCGCTGTGCGCCCCAGTAGCTGCCTTTCAGCAGATCGGAGGTCGCCTGGAAGTCGAGCCGCGCGAGATCGTGAGAGATTTCCATGGACTGGCCGGCCTCGTCCGAAACCCTATCCCCGGTCCCGGAACCGGTTGGTGATCGGATAGCGCCGGTCGCGGCCGAAATTCTTCCTGGTGATCTTCACGCCGGGGGCGGCCTGCCGGCGCTTGTATTCGGCGACGTAGAGCAGGTGTTCGATCCGGTGGACCGTGTCGCGGTCGTGGCCCCTCGCCACGATCTCGTCGACGCCCATCTCGTTCTCGACCAGGCATTCGAGGATGTCGTCCAGCACCGGATAGGGCGGCAGCGAGTCCTGGTCGGTCTGGTTGGGCCTGAGCTCCGCCGATGGCGCCTTGTCGATGATATTCTCAGGGATCACCTCGCCCGACGGACCGAGCGCACCGGGCGGCACCGTTGTGTTGCGCCAGGCAGCCAGCGCGTAAACCTGCATCTTGTAGAGGTCCTTGATCGGATTGAAGCCGCCATTCATGTCGCCATAAAGCGTTGCGTAGCCGACCGACATCTCGCTCTTGTTGCCGGTCGTCACCACCATCGAGCCGAACTTGTTGGAGATCGCCATCAGGATCGTGCCGCGCGCGCGGCTCTGCAGGTTCTCCTCGGTGATTCCCTCCTTGGTGCCCTCGAAGAGCTGCGTCAACGCATGGCTGAAGCCGTCGACCGGCTCGAAGATCGGCACGATGTCGTAGCGGCAGCCGAGCGCACGGGCGCAGTCCTCGGCGTCTTTCAGCGAATCCTTCGAGGTGTAGCGGTAGGGCATCATAACGGCCCGGAGCCGCTCCTCGCCGAGCGCATCGACCGCGAGCGCCGCGCAGATCGCCGAGTCGATGCCGCCGGAGAGGCCGAGCACGACGTTCTTGAAGCCGTTCTTGTTCACGTAGTCGCGCAGGCCGAGCATGCAGGCACGGTAGTCGGCCTCCTCCTTCTCCGGGATCCGCGACATCGGCCCCTCGACGCAGACCCAGCCGTCGGAGTTGCGCTTCCACTCGGTGACGACCAGCGCCTCCTCGAACTGGCTCATCTGGAAGGCGAGCGACTTGTCGGCCTGGATGGCGAAAGAGGCGCCGTCGAAAATCAGCTCGTCCTGGCCCCCGAGCTGATTGGCCCAAAGCAGGGGAAGACCCGATTCGATCACCTGCCGGATTGCCACCTGGTGGCGCACGTCGACCTTGCCGCGATAATAGGGCGAGCCGTTCGGCACCAGCAGGATTTCCGCGCCGCTTTCCGCCAGCGTCTCGCAGACGCCGAGATCGCCCCAGATGTCCTCGCAGATCGGGATGCCGAGCCTGACGCCCCGGAAGTTGACCGGCCCCGGCAGGTCCGGACCAGCCTGAAAGACGCGCTTTTCGTCGAACTCGCCGTAGTTCGGCAAGTCAACCTTGAAGCGTTCGCCGAGGATTTTGCCGCCGTCCGCCACGATTACCGAATTGTGCACGCCGCTCTTGCGCTTCAGCGGCGTGCCGATGATCACACCCGGTCCGCCGTCCGCCGTGTCCTTGGCGAAATCGCTCGCCGCCCTTTCACAGGCGGCGAGGAAGGCTGGCTTCAGCACGAGGTCTTCAGGCGGGTAGCCAGCGATGAAGAGCTCGGTGAACAGGATAAGGTCCGCACCCTGGCGCGCGGCATCCGCCCTCGCCTCGCGCGCCTTGGCGAGATTGCCGGATATGTCGCCGACCGTGGGGTTCAGTTGCGCAAGCGCGATGCGCAGCACGTCTGGGGCAGTTTTCTTGGCCATGGCGAGCGATGTAGCGCGGCGCCTTGCTGCCCGCAATGCCGATGGCTGGCGCTTTCCTTGGGCCACTCCCGCTGCTATTCGCCCATATACGCCTGCAGGGTCTCCGGTGGGTTGTTCTCGCCGATCGACATGGCGAGGATGCGCGAGATGTGGGCGCGCGGCAGGCCGGTCTCCTTGGCCCATGCGTTGATCTGGTCCTGTACCTTCTGCATATCCTTCTTCGAACTGGGCGTCTCGGCGATGTCGAGCCCGGCGTCACGCAAGGCGGCGGCCATGTCTGGCGAGACGATGTAGGTGTCCCAGCCCAGCCAGCGCAGGAAATATCGTCCGGTCGCGCCGCCGAGCCGGCTGCCATGCTTGCCGAGATAGTCCGTCAGCCCGACCTGGTCGTCCGCCGGCCATGCAGCCAGGAATTTTCCGAAGCTGCCGTGCTCTTTGGAGATACGGTCGACGAAGGCTGCGTTGTCGCGCACCGACATGATCTTCTGGCCGTTGCGCACGATGCGCTGGTCGGAGGTGAGGTCGTGCCAGAAATCCTCCGGCTGGAAGAGCAGCGTCTTGGGTTCGAAGCCGAGGAACGCTTCCTCGAAACCCGGCCATTTGGCTTCGATGACGCTCCAGACGAAGCCGGCCGAGAAGATGCGCTCGGCCATGGTCGACAGGATGCGGCTATCAGGAACGTTTGCCACCGCGGTATTGTCCGGCTTCGGCCCGAGCAGCGACTGCAACGCCGCTTCCCCGCCCTTGCGCCTGGCGGCACGTTCCCGGATTTTCTTGAAGCTTGGCATGTTCCGAACCCTATACTTCGGCTTTCTGACCGACGGCCATACTCCTATAAGGAGGCAGGGCCTGCCAAGCCGAGTCGTGCATGGAGGGATCTATGGCGAAAACCGTTGCCGATCTTGCTGGCCGCTGGCTGGAACGCCGGCCGGAAACCCTGAGCGAAGGGGAAAGCCGCGTCCTCGAGAGCGCCATCGAGCGCAAGCCGATTTCGCAGGACGTCAACGCGGCGGCTGCCCGCGAGGCAACCTTTGGCGACCGCTTCGCCGATGCGATCGCCCGGGTCGGCGGCTCCTGGACCTTCATCATATCCTTCATCGTCTTCCTGATTCTGTGGACGCTGGGCAACGTCTGGCTGCTCGGACATCAAGGTTTCGACCCGTACCCGTTCATTTTCCTCAACCTCATCCTGTCGATGGTTGCAGCGCTGCAGGCGCCGGTCATCATGATGTCGCAGAACAGGCAGAGCCAGCGCGACCGGCTCGACGCCGCGCACGACTACGAGGTCAACCTGAAGGCCGAGATCGAGATCATGGCGCTTCACGAAAAGCTGGATGAGATGCGGCACAGCGAGATCGTCAGCATGCGCGACGATGTCGCGCAGCTCTCGGCCCAGTTGGAGCGGATCGAAGCACTAGTGAAAGGCGGTCGCGGATAAGCGCGCCGCTAAAGCGTTCCCCCGGAAACAGCCTCGACGATCGCCAGGCCCCACACGATCATCGCAAGGACCACCGAGATCAGCACGGCGAGCGAGCCGCAATCCTTGGCGAGCTGGATGTCGATATCGAACTCCCGCGAGACGGCGTCGCAGGCAGCCTCGATGCCGGTGTTCAGCACCTCGACCATGATGAGCAGCAACACCGCGCCGACAAGCAGCCAGTAGCCGCGCCACGAGGTGGACAGGAACCAGGCTGCCGGAATGGCGACGGCTAGCAGTCCCAACTCCTGCTGGAAGGCTCTTTCCGACACCGAAAGCTTGCGGAAGGCGCGAACCGAATTCTGCCAAGCCTTGATCAGGCGTTCCATGAAGTCCCCTCAAATCGGCGGAAGGCGACGCTTTACAGCATGATAGGCCGAAAAGGGAACTGATTTTACCGCCGCTTGCCATGGTTTGCAGGGTCGCCGTGGAGTTCAGTCGCCGGCGACCTTGATGTCGGGCGTCGACCGCTCGAACTGCGGCAGGCCGTCTGTGATTTCATAGTAGTCGCCCTTGTCCACGACGAAGATATGCGCTTCGGCCTTGAGGCCGCTCGGCTGCTCGAATGCGCCGGCCATGACGGAGATTTCGTCGGCCTCGTTGTGTTTCCAGAACAGCGCCGAGCCGCAGATCGAGCAGAATCCCCGCTTCGCGAAATCCGAGGCCTCGTACCAGGTGATTTTTTCACCGCCCTCTACGTTCAGATCAACGACGGCGACATTCGTGGCCGCGTAGTAATGGCCGCTCTGCTTGCGGCATTGCGAACAGTGGCAATAAACCACGCCCCTGAGCGGCCCCGAAGCGGCGAAGCGCACCGCTCCGCAAAGACATGATCCCCTCCTCAAAGCCGTCATGAGCTACTCCCGTTGAACTCGGTGCATACATTGCAGAAGTTCGGCACTGTTGCCGATGATTTTGCGACATGCCTCAAGATCGGAATGGTAACCTCAAGAACCTTCGCTGCGCAGTTGCGACGCAGGATACCGTCGCGGAAACCGTCGCGGCAACCGCTCTCAATTAAGGAAAATTTAGCCTGCTTTTCCTTATGGTTGCGGGAAGCGGGGAGTGCACGGGGGCGCGCAACTCTTCGCGACCTGTCCGTCCTTCCGCTTGGCGTCCCGCCGGCAACCAAAGCCGACAACCGATTTCCGCCCGCTATCGGCGCGCGACAGTCATGCAAGGTGGAACGAGTATGCAGCCTGCAAGCGCGACGGTGGACGGGGCTACGGACCTTGCGAGTTCGGTGGTCCTCACGATGCGGCAGTTGGGGGTCGTGGCGCTGCCCCGCAACTACGAGATCTTCTACGAGGCGTTGTCCGGCTCCAATCACGAACTCAGCCTCGAGGTCGTTTCGCTGAGCAAGCGTCCGACGCAGGACGAACTCGACCGGATCGGCCGCAAATATTTCGCCGACAACCATGCCACCGGTATCGTCGAGCATGCCCGCGAAACGATCGCAAAGGAGCTGGAGGAAATCGCCGCGATCCTGCGCAACGAGCGCAACCATGTCGAGAAATACGGGCGCATGCTCGACCAGACCGCCGAGGGGCTGAACAGCCGCAGCCTCGTCAGCAAGGATCTGCTGCAGAAGATCGTTGAGGTGATGTCGATCGCTACGACTTCCACCATCGATCACGGCAAGCAGGTCGTGAGCGCGCTGAGCGACAAGTCGTCCGAGTTGGAGAGCGTCAAGTCGAAGCTCGAGGAGTACAAGCGCCTAGCCAACACCGATCCGCTGACACAGATCTGGAACCGGCGCGCCTTCGACCGCGAGATCGCCGGCATCTACAACAGCAACCGGGGCATCCTGTTCAAGGCGCTGATCCTCGCCGACGTCGATCGATTCAAGGACATCAACGACCGCTTCGGCCATCCGGTCGGCGACAAGGTGCTGCAAAGCATCGCCGACATATTCCGCTCCTCGATTCGCGCGGACATGTTCGTCGCCCGCACCGGCGGCGAGGAATTCGCGTTGATCGTCGAGGGAGCCAGCGAGGAGGCAACCTTCGGGATCGCCGATCGCATACGCCTGCTGATTGAGCAGACGCCCTTCGTCAATACGCAGACCAACACCCATTACGGCTCGGTGACCATCTCGATGGGTGTGTGCATGGCCTCTGAGGCTGAAGGCCCCGAAGATCTCTATTCGAAATGCGACCAGGCACTCTACCGGTCCAAGGTGACCGGCCGCAACCGAGTCACCCGGTTCTCGACGCTGCCGGAGCGCGCCGGTAAGAACTGGATGCTCTACAAAAAGGACTGATGGCTGGCCCCACCCACTCTTTCCATGCAACGGATGACCCGAGGCTCGCCCATCTCCGAAGGCTAGCGCAGGTTAAACCGGCATAAATAAGAGAAGGCGCCGGAGGTCCGGCGCCTTTGCGCTCCGAATGCTGCCTCGAACTACTCCGCCGCGACTGTATGGACCTGGCTGGAATTCTTCTTCAGAAGCTCCGACACCAGGAAAGCGAGCTCGATCGCCTGATCGGCATTGAGGCGCGGATCGCAATGCGTGTGGTAGCGGTCCTGCAGCTCGTCGTCGCGGATCGCGCGCGCGCCACCCGTGCATTCGGTGACGTTCTTGCCGGTCATCTCAATGTGGATGCCGCCCGGATGCGTACCCTCTGCGCGGTGCACTTCGAAGAAGGTCTGCACCTCCTTCATGATGCGGTCGAACGGCCGGGTCTTGTAGCCGGCGGCAGTGATCGTGTTTCCGTGCATCGGATCGGACGACCAGACGACCTGACGGCCTTCCTTCTTCACCGCGCGCACCAGCTTCGGCAGCTGCTCCGCCACCTTGTCGGAGCCGAAGCGTGCGATCAGCGTCAGCCGGCCGGGCTCGTTCTCCGGGTTCAAGAGGTCGATGAGCTGCAGCAAGCCGTCCGGCGTCAGCGACGGGCCGCATTTCAGTCCGAGCGGGTTCTTGATGCCGCGGCAGTATTCGACATGCGCATGGTCGGCCTGACGGGTCCGGTCGCCGATCCAGATCATGTGGCCAGAGGTCGCGTACCAATCACCGGAAGTGGAATCGACGCGGGTCAACGCCTCCTCGTAGCCGAGCAGCAGCGCCTCGTGGCTGGTGTAGAAATCGGTCTCGCGCAGCGCGTAGTTGGTTTCCGACGTGATGCCGACCGCCTTCATGAAATCCATGGTTTCGGTGATGCGGTTGGCCAGCGCCTCGTAGCGCTCGCCCTGCGGGCTGTCGGAAACGAAGCCCAGCATCCAGCGATGCACGTTCTCGAGGCTCGCATAACCGCCCTGGGCGAAGGCGCGCAGCAGGTTGAGCGTCGCCGCCGACTGCCGATAGGCCATTTCCTGGCGCGCCGGATCGGGAATGCGCGATTTGGCGTCGAACTCGATGCCGTTGATGATGTCGCCACGATAGCTGGGCAGCGTCACGCCGTCCTTTGTCTCATTGTCGGACGAGCGCGGCTTGGCGAACTGGCCGGCAATGCGGCCAACTTTCACCACCGGCTGTGCGCCGGCGAAGGTCAGCACGACCGACATCTGCAGGAACACGCGGAAGAAGTCGCGGATATTGTCCGCGCCATGTTCGGCGAAGCTCTCGGCGCAGTCCCCGCCCTGGAGTAGGAACGCATTGCCCGCGGCGACCTGGGCGAGCTGCTTCTTCAGCTTGCGAGCCTCACCTGCAAAAACCAGCGGCGGAAAGGTCGCAAGATGGCCCTCGACATCCTTCAGCGCGGCCGCGTCCGGATAGGACGGAACTTGGCTGATGGGCTTTTCTCTCCACGAATGCGGCGACCATTTCGTCATTGTCTTGATCCAGAACCTCGCCGGTATCGACACGCACCGGCTACCTTTTTCGCCCCTGATATAGGGACGGCGGCTCCTAACACGAAGCCCAGCTTCTATTCTAGCCCGGATTGTCAGGGAAATCGAATGGATGCCGGAACGCCATGTGCGGCGCGCCTAACCGAGCTCAAGCGTGGAGACGCCGAATATTCCCGCCCCGTCGACGTCCGGGGCCGGACCACGATACATGCGCGCGGTTTCAAATCCCCGGGAAAACCCGGCCTTCAGCAATCGATCGGCGAACTCCCCCTGGCCCTCCGGCACATCGATGTGGACTTCGCCCGGACATCGCGCGCAAAGGGCGGCAAGCAGGTTTGTCGCCGTGGTCTCGTCGAGCGCAAAGAGCGGACCGATCTTGAAGCCCTCGCGGCACTCCCGCGCGACGCCATAACCCTGGATGCCCGCGGCGCCTACCTGAACCAACGCGATGTGCGGCCGCGCAACCCACCGTTCCAGGAAGGCGGGTCTGGCCGCGGGGAAGAAGCGCCGGTCGAACTCGCCGAGGGCCGGCAGCAGATGCGGTTCGACCTCACCAAGTCCCGAAGGCGAACCCTTCGCGTCGAGCCGGCCGCTGAAGCGATATGTACGATAGGCAGGCACAAATCCCATGCTGCGATAGTTGGATTGCTGAGCAGGTACCCCGTCGAGGCCGACTGTTGCGTTCGCCAGCCTTGCCATGCCTGCATCCCAGACGGCCCTGCCATAGCCTTGGCCACGCATGTCCGCCCGACAGATGTAGAGCCCGATGAATCCGAAGCCGCCATAGTCGACGGACGAGATGCCGGCGACCATTTGGTCCTTGACGAAAGCGCCCAGGAAACCTTGGGGATCGGCGGCTTGAAACGCGACTGCGTCATGCAGTCCGGGATTCCAGCCTTCTTCCGCGGCCCAGTCGACCAAGGTTCCGATCTCGGCGAGCGAAAGCGTCCTGATCGCGACGGATCTACCAGACATCGGGCGACGGCCGCCTTTCGCGTCGTCGACCATCACCCCTCGTAATAGTCGCGCACCAGTCGGTCGAGCAGCCTAACCCCGAAACCCGATCCCCAGGACTGGTTGATCTCGTTGGATGGCGAGCCCATGGCGGTGCCGGCGATGTCGAGATGCGCCCAGGGCGTCTCCTTGACGAAACGCTGCAGGAACTGAGCCGCGCTGATGGAGCCGCCGAAGCGGCCGCCGATGTTCTTCATGTCGGCGTTCTTGGAATCGATCAGCTTGTCGTAGTCCGGCCCCATCGGCATGCGCCAGAGCCTCTCTTGTGTCGTCAGGCCAGCCTCGGTCAGGCGCCCGGACAACTCGTCGTTGTTTGAGAAAAGGCCGGCGTGGAACTGGCCGAGCGCCACCATGATCGCACCGGTCAGCGTCGCCAGATTGACCATGAATTTCGGCTCGAAGCGTTGGTTGCAGTACCAGAGCGCATCGGCGAGCACGAGGCGCCCTTCCGCGTCGGTGTTCAGCACCTCGATCGTCTGACCCGACATCGAGGTGACGATGTCGCCCGGGCGCTGGGCCGCGCCATCGACGGAATTCTCGACAAGGCCGACGACGCCGACGACGTTTGCCTTGGCCTTGCGTGCGGCGAGCGCATGCATCAGGCCGGTGACGGCGGCCGCGCCCCCCATGTCGCCCTTCATATCCTCCATGCCGGCGGCGGGCTTCATCGAATTGCCACCGGTGTCGAAGGTGACGCCCTTGCCGACGAAGGCGATCGGCTTGTCTTTGGCCTTGCCGCCGTTCCAGCGCATGACGACCAGCCGGGCGCCGCGCGGGCTACCCTGCGCCACGCCGAGCAGCGCGCCCATGCCGAGCTTGCCCATCTCCTTCTCCGTCAGGATCTCGACGGAAACGCCGAGCTTTTCCAGCGCCTTGGTCTCGGCGGCAAACTCCACCGGTCCGAGCTTGTTGGCGGGCTCGTTGACGAGATCGCGCGCCAGGGTGACGCCGTCGGCCACCGCGTCGGCATCGGCGAACGCTTTCTTGGCAGCCGCGGGATCGGCGCATTGGATGGTGAACTTCGACGGCTTCTGCTCCGCCGGCTTGCCGTCGCCGTCCTCTTTCTTGGTCTTGTACTTGTCGAAATTGTAGGCCCTGAGCAGGATTCCCAGCGCCAGACCCGCCGCGTCCTGGGCATCCGTCTTCGCATCCGGCAGGTCGAGCACGACCGTCACGTCGGCCGCCTTGCGGAACTGCGCGGCAATCACGCCGCCGAGCTTCAGCCAGTCGTATTCCTTGAGATTCGCCGGCTTGCCCACGCCGACGACCAGCAGGCGGTCGAGCGTGGAGCCCTGTGGTGCGATCACGTCGATCGTGGAGCCGGACTTTCCGGTAAAGTCGGCGACCGCGAAGGCGCGCTCCAGCGCTTTTCCGGAATCGTAGCCCTTCGCTATACCGCTCAGGCCGGCCCCTTCCGCCGACAGAAGGACGACGCTCCCCTTTTTCGGAGCGGCATGCTTGGCAAAGCTGATGGATGGTCTCGGCGTCATGGTGTTCCTGTCGGATTTCTGATGTGTGACGGCCTGTCGGATCTGGCCTGTCGAATTTCGGGGGAGATCGTTCGTTGCGGACATTTGGCGGTTTTGGGCCGTTTGGCAAGACAGCCAGGACCTGGAAAAGCCCGAATAAGTTCCGACGCAGGCGGTCAACAGTTCGTTAACCGCCTTCGTTCGCCTTTCATTAGCCGATCTCCGCGAGTGTGGTCGCTTCAAGCGGCGGCGGCACCGATTGTGCCGAGAGCCTCGGGCAGATAGTTTGGCGGGCGCAACGGCCCACCCAGGCCGTGCGGCAAACGCCAGCCCACCAGGAACGAAATCCGAATTTCATGAAGGTCATTGAACGCTACATATTCCGGCGCGCTCTGCTGCTCTTCTGTGCAGCCCTGGCGTGGACGCTGACAATCGTGTGGACGACCCAGATTCTTGCCCGCGTCAACCTGGTGACGGACAGTGGCCAGTCGGCGATGTCTTTCTTCGAGATCGCCGCGCTCATCCTGCCGTCGATACTGCCGGTCGTCATGCCCTTCGCGGCCGTCATCGCCATTGCCCAGACGCTGACGGCTATGAACAACGATTCGGAACTGGTCGTGATCAGCGCCGCCGGCGGCTCGAAAATGACGATCATCAGGCCGGTGATGCTGCTCGCCGTCCTCGCCAGCCTGGTTTCCTTCGCCATCGACAACGGCCTCGATCCCCTGGCCCGCCAGCGCGGCCGCGAACTCATCGCCGCCGCTCGCGCCGACCTTCTGTCGCTGGTCATCCAGGAAGGCACCTTCCGCAAGATCGAGGACGGGCTGTTCATCCAGATCGGCGAGCGGCTTCCCGACGGGCGGCTCGGCGGCATCTTCGTCGCCGATTCGCGTACCGAGGGCACCGATCTCGTTTATTACGCCAGGTTCGGCAACGTGGTCGAGAAAGGCGACGAAACCGTGCTCATCATGCAGGACGGCGAGATTCACCGGAAGCTACCGGGCAACGACATCTCGGTCATCCGCTTTCTCTCCTACGCCTTCGACCTGTCGCTGTTCACCGCCACGTCGGGCACGCCGAGGCTCTATCCAAAGGATCGCAGCCTGCCCTACCTCTTCAATCCGAGTCCTGACGACCCGGTCTTCAACAGGAACCCGCAGTCGTTCAGGGCCGAGTTGCACCGGAGGTTCACCGAATGGGTTTATGCGATTGTTTTTGCTCTGATTGCGCTAGCCGTGATCGGCAATGCCCGGTCGCATCGTGAAGGCCGCATCAATCCGCTGGTGACCGCCGTGACCTTAGCTCTTTTGGTGCGCTGGATGGGATATTATGCCGCCAATCAGGTCCAGGTGACACCCTCGTTCTGGCCGGCAGTCTACGCGATCCCGCTGACCTGCTCGGCGATCTCAATCTGGTTCATCGTCACCAACCGCACGATGGAACTGCCGGTCACGCTGGTTGACCGGCTGATCTCGGGCCTGCGCCAACTCGGCGACCGCATGATGTTCATGCGGGCCAGGCGACGCGACGCCGCGGCCGGAGGGTCTGCCTGATGGGCTGGACACTCAACCGTTACTTCTTCTTCCGCTACGCGACGATCACGACCTGGTATTTCTTCGGCGTCTACGCGCTGATCACGCTGATCGACTTCACCGAATTTTCCAGCCGCACCGTGGGAGTACCCGGTTTCACCCTCGGGCTTGCGTTCACGATCTCGGCACTGCGCGTGCCGACGATCATGCTGCAGGCCGTGCCGTTCGTCGGTCTGATCGCGGCGATCGCCACCCTGGTCTCGCTCAATCGGAAGTACGAACTGGTCATCGTCCGCTCGGCGGGCATTTCGGCCTGGCAGTTCCTGCTGCCCTGCTGCTTCGGCGCGCTGTTGCTGGGGCTGCTGACGGTCGGCGTGCTCAATCCGCTGGCCGCGCATGCGATTTCCCGATCCGAGATGCTGGAGAGCGAGTTCCGTTCCGGCAAATCCAACGCCGTCAACGCGTTCTCGGCGCCGTGGCTCAGGCAAAAGACAGCCGACAGCGACACCATCATCGGCGCGCGGGCGGTGCTGAACCAGGGGCTGGAACTCGCTGACGTCACCTTTTTCTCGCTCGATGCGGAAGGCGACATCATCGAGCGGCGCGACGCGGCGCGCGCCTATCTGCGCGACGGCTATTGGGAACTGCACGACGTCGGGCGGATTCGCGACGGCAACCAGCTTCCGCGGCTGGAAACCGACCGGATCGCCACGAATCTGAAGCCGGAATTCGTCCAAGAGCGCCTAGCGCGGCCAGAAACCATTCCCTTCTACGAACTCCCGAAGAAGATCGAGGTGGCGCGGTCCTTCGGCCTGAGAGCCAGCACTTTCGCGACCCAGTTCCACACTCTGATGGCGCTGCCGCTGCTGCTGGTGGCCATGACCCTGATCGCCGCGACGGTCTCGATGCGATTTGCGCGGATG
Source organism: Mesorhizobium sp. KR9-304 (assembly GCF_040049215.1). Classification (NCBI taxonomy): domain Bacteria; kingdom Pseudomonadati; phylum Pseudomonadota; class Alphaproteobacteria; order Hyphomicrobiales; family Phyllobacteriaceae; genus Mesorhizobium; species Mesorhizobium sp. KR9-304. The sequence continues at coordinate 328,240 of NZ_JBDZDN010000002.1, forward strand.
GGGCAATCCGCGACGATGATTCTGGGTGGCGTCTTCGCAGGCTTTCTGCTTTATGTTGTATCCGTTCTTGTCAAAGCGTTTGGAAATGCGGGATTTGTGCCGCCTTTCATCGTGGCTTGGATTCCGGTTGTCGTGGCGATGTTTTTCGGGGTAACGTTCCTGCTGTACAAGGAGGACGGTTAGTGGGGGTCGCGGCAACGTTGGACCGCAGATCGGCTAGGTTGGCGCGCTTGCTGAGCGCGACTGCGCTTTCGTGCCTGTTCGCCCCCGCCATCATTCCCGCGCCGGTCTTCGCGCAGACCATCGCAGATATCGCGCCCGATGTGCCCGAAGGCTCCGAGATGTTGCTCGAGGCCGACACGCTGATCTACGACAACAATGACGAGACGGTCACAGCGTCGGGCAGCGTCAGGATCGATTACGGCGGCAACAAGCTCGTTGCGAATCAGGTCACCTACGACCGCCGCTCGCGCCGGCTGATCGCCACCGGGGACGTGCAGATCGTCGACCCTCAGGGCACGACGGTCTATTCCGACAAGATCGACATCACGGACGATTTCGGCGACGGTTTCGTGAATGCGTTGCGCGTCGAGACTGTCGACAAGACCTATTTCGCCGCGGAGAGCGGAGAACGGCGCGGCGGCTTCCTGACGACCTTCAACAACGGTGTCTATACCGCCTGCGAACCTTGCGAGGATCAGCCCGACAAGGCGCCGCCGTGGCGGATCAAGGCCAAGAAGATCATCTGGAACCAGCAGACCAAGACGGTGCGCTTCGAGAACTCGTCCTTCGAGTTCTTCGGCCTGCCGCTTGGCAACTTCCCGTCTTTCGAGATCGCGGATCCGACGGTGAAACGGAAGTCGGGCTTCCTGTTCCCGGGCGTCACCTTCCGGAGCGACCTCGGTGTCGGCGTTTCGATCCCCTATTACATCGCGCTGTCGCCGACCTACGACCTGACCGTCACCGGCACCGGCTACACCGAACAGGGCTTCCTGGCTGAAGCCGAATGGCGCCAGCGCTTCAACAACGGCGAGTACACCGTAACGCTCGCCGGCATCAACCAGGCCAACCCGGAAGCTTTCGACCGAAACACGGTCGATTCGGGTCCGGACGGCGATCCCAACGAATTCCGCGGCATGATGGGAACCTCGGGCCGCTTCGCGCTCAACTCGCGCTGGGATTTCGGATGGGACGTCCTCGTCCAGACCGACAAGAATTTTTCCCGTACGTACGGGATCGGCGACTACACGGACTTCGTCTACCGCTCCGAAGTCTACCTGACCGGGCTCGACGATCGTAACTATTTCGACCTGCGCGGCATGCATTTCGACGTGCAGGAATCGAACCTCAACACCAATCCGAATGGCACGGAGAATTTTGACGCCCGTGACCAGGAGCAGCCCTGGGTCCTGCCGAGCTTCGACTATTCCTACACGCCTGACGAGCCGGTGTTCGGCGGCGAGCTGAACTTTGATCTCAATGCGCGCGTGATCAGCCGAGACAAGCTGGATTACACGTTGTCGGAGGTGAACCCTGCTTTTGTCGAAACCGTCAACGGCATCGAAAACACCTCAAGCCGCCTGACCGCGGAAGGCGAGTGGAAGCGCTCCTTCGTCTCGGACGGCGGGCTGGTGATGACCCCGCTGCTCGCCTTCCAGGCCGACACGACAAGCGTCAACTATTCGTCCGAATCGGTCACCGCCATCGAGAACATGGCTAGCAACCCACAGATCGGAGTGCTTACCGACATCAGGGATGCCTACCATCGCCTGCTTGCCACAGCAGGCCTCGAGCTGCGCTTCCCGCTGCTGTTCGCCTCGGAGAATTCCAACCACGTGATCGAGCCGATGGCGCAGCTTTTTGCGCGCAACGACGAGCCGTACAGTGAAAAGCTTGGCATACCCAACGAGGACGCCCAGAGCTTCGTCTTCGACGCGACGAGCCTGTTCGAGCGTGACAAATTCTCGGGCTACGACCGCATCGAGGGCGGCACCCGCGCCAATGTCGGCTTCCGCTATTCGGGGGCGTTCGGCAACGGCTGGATTGCCAACGGCATTGTTGGCCAGTCCTACCATCTGGCCGGCGAAAACTCTTTCGCCGCTCCCGACCTCGTCAATGCAGGCGCCTATTCCGGCCTGGAGACGGATACATCCGACTTCGTCGGTTTGATCGGCTTTGCTTCCCCAGACGGTCTGTCGGCTTCGGCCAGCGCCCGCTTGGACGAGCAGACACTCGAGGTTAGACGCAGTGAGGTCAAGGCAGGCTACACCGGTGGAGCCATATCGGTTTCGGCCATGTATGCCTTCATCCAGGCGCAGGAACTCTATGGCTTCGACGAAGACCGCAGGGAATTGTCGCTCGGGGGATCGGCGCGGCTCCATGAAAACTGGCGCGTGTTCGGATCGGGCACCTATGATTTCGAGACGAGCGTGATGGTGAAGAGCTCTTTGGGCTTCGCCTACGACGACGAGTGCTTCACCTATCTGATGACGTTTGCCGAAGACCGCGACCGCGATACTGGAGAAGCGACCCAGAACATAGGGTTCAATATTTCCTTCCGCACGTTGGGCGACTTCGGATCGGCGACTGATAGCGTCTCTGGCCTCTGAGGCCGGCTAGCCGACATTCTTTCGCCGCATAGCGAAGGCATGGAACGGTGGCACCCGATAACAGAAAAAATCCGAGGGACAGGAACTGCACGCAATGTTTTCGACGAGGAAATGCCTCACGTCAGCGGGCCTTGCGCTGATGATTGCGGCGGCGCCGGCTGGCGTGGCTTTCCTGTCGAGGCCGGCGGCCGCAAGCGAGATCGCGGTCATCGTCAACAGGACTGCGATCACATCTTACGATATCCAGCGCCGCGCCGCGTTCATGAAGCTGCAGCGCCGCAAGGGAAACCTGAACGAGCAGGCCGAAGAAGAGCTGATCGACCAGGTGTTGAGGCTAGGCGAAGCGCAGAGGCTGGGTATCCGGATTTCGGACGACCAGGTGGCCACCGCCTACAGCAACTTCGCCAAATCGAACAAGATGACGGTCAAGCAGCTTGACGGTATCATGGCCCAGACCGGCGTGACCAAGTCGCACTTCAAGGAATTCATCCGCGCCCAGATGAGCTGGAACCAGGCGCTCGTTTCGCGGGGCCGGCGCGATGCCGGCACCATGTCCGAGCAGGATGTGGTGCGGCGCATGCTGCAGCAAGGCGGCGCCAAGCCGACCGCGATGGAGTATATGCTCCAGCAGGTGATCTTTGTCGTGCCGGCTGGCGAGCGCGGCAACATGGCGAAGCGCAAGCGCGAGGCGGAAGCCATGCGGGCGCGTTTCAACGGGTGCAACAACACCCGCGAATTCGCCAAGGGGCTTCTGGACGTCACGGTGAAGGATCTCGGGCGCAAGCTTGCGCCGGAACTGCCGTCGGACTGGGCCGAGCAGATCAAGAACACCAAGGTCGGCGGAGCCACAAGCGTGCGTGAAACCTCCATCGGCGTAGAATTTATCGGCATCTGCTCCAGCCGCGAGGTTTCCGACGACCGCGTCGCCAAGCTGACGTTCCAGACCGAAGGCGCGGGGGACAAGGCCGGCGAGGAGCTGAGCAAGAAGTACACCGCGGAACTGCGCGAGAAAGCCAAGATCGTCAAACGCTGACTCTTTGCAGGGCGATCGGAGCATGCAGGGCGACGGAGGCGTTCGTGCCAGCATCGACGGGCTGCCGCCGCTGCGAGACGTCATAGAGCGCCACGGCCTGCAGGCCAAGAAATCGCTTGGCCAGAATTTCCTCCTCGACCTCAATCTCACTGGCAGGATCGCGCGCGCCGCCGGCGACCTTTCTCAGGCGACCGTCATCGAGGTCGGCCCCGGCCCCGGCGGCCTGACCCGCGCGCTCCTGATGCACGGGGCAAGGCGCGTGATCGCAGTGGAGCGCGACGAGCGCTGCCTGGCAGCCTTGGCCGAGGTCGCGGCGCATTATCCCGATAGGCTCGAAATCATCCCGGGCGACGCGCTGAAGACCGACTTCGCGGCACTTGCAGGAGACGGACCGGTTCGCATCGTCGCCAACCTGCCCTACAACATCGGCACCGAATTATTGGTCCGCTGGCTGACGACGCCGGACTGGCCGCCCTTCTACCAATCCATGACTCTGATGTTCCAGCGCGAAGTCGCCGAGCGCATCGTGGCGAAACCCGGAGCCGACGCTTACGGGCGGCTTGGCGTACTCGTCGGCTGGCGCACCGATGCGAGGATCGTCTTCGACGTGCCGCCCCAGGCCTTCACGCCGCCGCCCAAGGTGACCTCGTCGGTGGTGCACCTGGTGCCGCGTCAAACGCCCCTGCCCGCCGATGTGAAGAAGCTCGGCCGGGTCACGGAAGCCTCATTCGGCCAGCGCCGCAAGATGCTACGCCAGAGCCTCAAGAGCCTCGGCGGCGAAAGTCTGCTGGATGCGGTAGGGATCGACGGTACAAGACGGGCAGAGACACTGAGCGTGGCAGAGTTCGTCAACCTCGCGAACGCTGTCTGAGCCCGGCGACCTAGACCTTCTCGTCGAGCAGCCCCGATACGAAGTCGAAAAGCCCAGGACGGCGGTCGCGGCGCAACCGCTCGCCGGTTACGATCGAGCGAACCTCGCCGAAAGCGCGGTCAAGATCATCGTTGATCACGACGAAATCATACTCCGTCCAATGCTCGATCTCGATGCGGGCGTTCTTCAGCCGGGTCTCGATCACTGTTTCCTGGTCCTCGGCCCGGCGCTTGAGGCGCGCCTTCAACTCCGCCATCGACGGCGGCAGGATAAAGATCGAGACGATGTCGCCGCGCATCCTTTCCTTGAGCTGCTTGGCGCCCTGCCAGTCAATGTCGAACAGCATATCGCGCCCCTCCGCCATCGCCTTCTCGGCTGGCGCGCGCGGCGTGGCGTAGCAGTTGCCGTGAACTTCGGCCCATTCGAGCAGGGCATCGGAATCGCGCAGGACCTCGAATTCCTGCATCGTGCGGAAATGGTAGTGCACGCCTTCGATCTCGCTTCCCCGGCGAGGCCTGGTCGTCACGCTGACGGAAAGCTCGAAACCGTGGTCCTTCTCAAGCAGGTTTCGCGCAATGGTCGACTTGCCGGCGCCCGAGGGCGACGACAGGACGAGCATCAGCCCCCGGCGGCGAATGCGGGAACCGGCATCCTTGACGGCCATCTCCTACTCCAGATTCTGAACCTGCTCGCGGAACTGATCGACCACCGCCTTCAACTCCAGCCCGATTGCGGTCACGGCCGCGGCGTTCGACTTCGAGCAGAGCGTATTCGATTCGCGATTAAATTCCTGTGCCAGAAAATCCAGCTTGCGCCCAACCGCGCCGCCTGACGCGAGCAGCGCCCGGCCGGAAGCGACATGGGTCTTCAGCCTGTCGATCTCCTCGCGTATGTCGGCCTTGGTTGCGAGGAATGCGGCTTCCATGTGCAGCCGGCTCTCGTCCAGGTTGGCGGAGGTGTCCATCAAAAGGCGCACCTGCTCGGCGAGCTTCTGGCGGATCACCAGCGGATCGCGCGACGGATCGGCCTCGGCCCGCAGCGTGAGCGCATCCACGGCGTCGATATGGCCAAGCAGCAGAACCTTGAGCGCCGCTCCCTCGGCGCGGCGCGCTGCCTCCAGCCCTGCCAGCGCTTTCTCGAAGGCGCCAAGCAGCGCGGCATCCAGCGCGGTTCGTGCTTCCTCGCTTTCGATCGCCTCGGGCACGTCGAGCACGCCGCGCAGCGACAGGAGCCCGTCGGCGCTTGCCGGGGCGAAGCCGAACTGGTCCTGCAAACGCTGGGCCAGGCCCGCGATGTCCTTCAGGAAGGCTTCGTTGACGATAGGTTGCGGATGCAGTCCGGCGGCCCGTCCGATGGTCAGCGTCGCCTGAAAATTGCCGCGCGAAAAGCGCTTCTGCACGGCCTGGCGCAGCGCCGGCTCCAGCCGCTCGAAGCCCGGCGGCAGGCGGAGCCGAAGTTCGACGCTCTTGCCGTTGACGGATTTGACTTCCCAGGCGATCGACGTGCCGTCGTGATCAGCAACGGCGCGCGCGAAACCGGTCATGCTCTGCAAAGCCATGATCCTTGCGTCCCCTACGTGCCCGACCATTCTCACGGTAGCTTGGCTTTGTCGAGCGCCTGGCAGCGGTCCCTTGCCGGACAGCTTCTACTGCGCCGTTGCCGCAGGCGCGGCGCCGCCCTCGGCAGCCGCCTCGGCCTTGGCTGCTTCCTCGGCGGCCTGCTTCTTCTGAACTGCCCGCCAGCGGGCGACGTTCTCGTTGTGCTCCTCGAGCGTAACCGCAAAGACATGGCCGCCAGTGCCGTCGGCGACGAAATAGAGATCCCCGGTCTTCGACGGATTGGCGACGGCTTCCAGCGACTCGCGGCCGGGATTGGCGATCGGCCCAGGCGGCAGACCGTTGATGACGTAGGTGTTGTAGGGTGTCGGCTTGTCTATGTCGGACTGAAAGATCGGGCGGTCGACCGGCCGGCCCTTGCCGCCGAACAGGCCATAAAGAATGGTCGGGTCGGACTGCAGCCGCATGCCCTTGTTCAGCCGGTTGATGAAGACGGCCGCGACTCGCGAGCGCTCGTCGGCGACGCCGGTTTCCTTCTCTACGATCGAGGCAAGCGTCACGAACTCGTTGATGTCGGCAATCGGCAGGCCGGAGACGCGTCGGTTCCAGATGCTTTCGACGAGCCGCGTCTGGTCGGCCACCATCTTATCGATAATCTGCTGGCGCGTGGCGCCGCGGGTGAAGCGCTGGGTGTCGGCGATCAGGCTGCCTTCCGGCGGCATCTCGGCCGGCATGTCACCGGTCAGCGCCTCATGCTCGGCGATGCGCTGAAACGCCTGCTCGACCGTCAGTCCTTCGGGGATGGTGAGCGAAGCGAGCACCGACTTGCCGCTTTCCAGGAGGTCCACGATATCGCGCATGGAGGCGCCGGCCTTGATCTCGTACTCGCCGGCCTTCAGCACGCTGCCCTTGTCATAGGCGCGCACGCCAATGCGGAAGATGCGCGAATCGCTGATCAGGCCGCGCCTCTCGAGCTGGTCCGCTATCTCGGCGACGCTCGTGTTGGGCCGAACCATGAAATTGGTCGTGGTCTTCGCCGGACCAGGGCCATCGAATTCGCGCTTGCCGACATAAAGCGCAACACCCGCCACGATCACCGCGAGAATGGCCGAGGTGACAACGAAATTCATGAACACGACGATCTGGCTGCGCGAAGCGCGCGAGCGTTTCGGCGGCGGCGTGCCGAGTTCTGGGCGCAGAGCCTCGCTCGCCGTCTTCGGAACGATCGGCTGCGCCGGCATGGCCCGCCGGCCGAATTCCCCATTGTCTGCAGGGTTCATGCTCATGTCGCCTCAATCTGCCTGCCGCAACGACTCTCCCCCGAGAGCACGACCGGAAGCCTAAGTCCGAATATGGCAAAATTGACGGCGAGGCGGGCGCGCTCAGCCATTGTAACGTTGGAAGACGAGCGATGCGTTGGTCCCGCCGAAGCCGAAGGAGTTTGACAGCGCGACATCGATTTGCCGCGCGCGCGGCTTGTTGGGCACCAGGTCTATGGCCGTCTCGCGCTCGGGATTGTCGAGGTTGATGGTCGGCGGCGCGATGTTGTCACGAATGGCGAGCAGCGAGAAAATCGCTTCGACCGCCCCCGCACCGCCAAGCAGATGGCCGATCGACGATTTCGTCGACGACATGGATATCTTCGAGGCCGCGTTGCCGACTAGGCGTTCGACCGCGCCGAGCTCGATCGTGTCGGCCATCGTAGAGGTGCCGTGGGCGTTGATGTAGTCGATGTCGGCCGGCGTCAGATTGGCGCGCTTCAATGCCGCCGTCATGCAGCGGAATGCGCCGTCGCCGTCCTCTGCCGGAGCCGTAATGTGGTAGGCATCGCCGGTCAGGCCGTAACCGACCACCTCGGCATAGATCTTAGCGCCGCGCGCCTTGGCGTGCTCCAGCTCTTCCAGGATGACGGCGCCGGCGCCTTCGCCTAGGACAAAACCGTCGCGGTCGCGGTCGTAGGGGCGCGACGCCTTCTCCGGCTGGTCGTTGCGCTCGGTCGACAGCGCCCTGCAGGCGGCGAAGCCGGCGACGCCGAGCGGCGTGATCGGCGCTTCGGCACCGCCCGCCACCATCACGTCGGCATCGCCGAAGATGATCAGCCGAGCGGCGTCGCCGATCGCATGCGCGCCGGTCGAACAAGCGGTGACGACCGCGTGGTTCGGACCCTTCAGCCCGTGCCGGATCGATATCTGGCCGGATATCAGATTGATGATGTTGGCCGGAACGAAGAACGGGCTGATGCGGCGCGGCCCGCGTTCCTTCAGGATGATGGCGTTCTCGGCGATGCCTTCCAGCCCGCCGATGCCCGAGCCCATCAGCACGCCGGTGGCGCAGCGCTCGGCCTCCGTCTTCGGCTCCCAGCCGGAATCCTTCAGCGCCTCGTCGGCAGCCGCGATCCCATAGAGGATGAAGTCGGTGATCTTGCGCAGTTCCTTGGGCTCGAGCACGCTCTCGGGATTCAACGTCCCGTTGCTGCCGTCGCCGCGCGGTACGGAATGCGCGATCTTGGCGGCATAGTCGGTGACGTCGAACTTGGTGATGCGCGTGCAGGCGCTGCGCCCGGTCAGGAGCTCGCGCCAGCTATGCTCGACGCCAACGCCCAAGGGCGAGACGAGACCCATGCCGGTAACGACGACACGCCGCATGGCGGGCGCTCCTCAACTGCCGGGGACTGCGAAAGGGGTCAGGCCGAAGCCTTGTCGATGTATTTCACGGCGTCGCCGACCGTCAGGATGGTTTCGGCGGCGTCGTCGGGAATCTCGACCCCGAATTCCTCTTCGAACGCCATGACGAGTTCGACCGTGTCGAGGCTGTCGGCGCCGAGGTCATCGATGAAGCTCGCCTGCTCGGTTACCTTCTCGGCATCGACGCCGAGATGTTCCACAACGATCTTCTTGACGCGCTCTGCGGTGTCGCTCATTTGGGCATCCTCGCCTTACTAGTGTCTGTCTTCGTTAGCCGCCCGAACGGCGCTAATCAAGTTCAAAGATATGGCCCGCCGGAAACGCAACGCTCCCGGCCGGGTTCCTGGCGAAGCGCCCGGTTGAGAGGCGCATTACACGAAAAAACCCTGAGGTCCAAGGCGAAAAGGCCCTGTGGATCAGATCATCGCCATGCCGCCATTGACGTGGATGGTCTGCCCGGTCACGTAGCCGGCCTCGTTGGAGGCGAGATAGGCGACGGCGGATGCCACCTCGGCGCTGGTTCCCATCCGCTTTGTCGGGATCGCCGCCATGATCGCCTCCTTCTGCTTGTCGTTCAGTTTGTCGGTCATGGCGGATTCGATGAAACCCGGAGCGACGCAGTTGACGGTGATCGAGCGGGTGGCGATCTCCTGCGCAAGCGATTTCGAGAATCCGATCATGCCGGCCTTCGAGGCGCAATAGTTGGTCTGGCCGGGATTTCCCGTGACGCCGACGACGGAGGTGATGTTGATGATGCGGCCGAAGCGGCGGCGCATCATCGGATGCGTCAGTTCGCGCGTCAGGCGGAACACGGCGGTCAGGTTGACCTCCAGCACGGAATCCCAGTCGGCATCAGACATGCGCACGAAAAGGCCGTCCTTGGTGATGCCGGCATTGTTGACCAATATGTCGACGCCTTCGAGCTCGGCTTCGGCCTTTTGGCCCAACGCCTTGACCTCGTCGCGGTTGGAGAGGTTGGCCGGGAAAATCTTGACCCGGTCGCCGAGCTTGGCGGCAAGGCCCTCGAGCTTCTCGACCTTGGTGCCGTGCAGGCCGACAATCGCGCCCTGGGCGTGCAGCATCTCGGCGATCGCCTCGCCGATGCCGCCGGAAGCGCCTGTCACGAGTGCCTTGCGGCCGGTCAGTTCGAACATGTTTCCCTCACTTCGGGCTGGCTTTTACGCAATTGTCGATGTGGTCCTGCAGTTCTCTCCAGAAAACACAATACAGGACGTGCCCGTTTTTCCGGACGATGTCGTCGGCGCGTGTAGCGACAAACATCAGATGGAACAAGCTGGAGAAGACTATCGAAAACGTAAGCAGAACACCAAACAGCAGTATGCCTACAGCAGCCCCGGAATACCACTGGATCAACGGACTGCCGTCAGGCTGATGCTGAAGAACCAGCCATCCGCCCAAAGTCCAAACCAAAAATGCGGCAACCGTCAAAAACCATAGTTTGATCGTTTGCCGCTTGGTGAGCATCCCTACCCTCGCAGTTAACCAAGCGCCGCCAGCGCCGCTTCCACGTCGGCAGGCGTGCCGATCGCGGCGGTAGCGACGTCGCGGTTGATACGGCGCGCCAGGCCCGAAAGCACCTTGCCGGCGCCGACTTCATAGAGCGCCGTCACGCCGTTGGCGCCGAACCATTCGACGGTCTCGCGCCAGCGGACGCGGCCGGTCACCTGCTCCACCAGCCGCTTGACGATCTCGTCCGGGTCGCTGAGCGGTTGCACCACGACGTTGGAAACCACTGGCACGGCCGGCGCCTGCTTGGCGACCTTCGACAGCGCTTCGCGCATGACGTCGGCCGCCGGCGCCATCAGCGCCGAGTGGAAGGGCGCCGAAACCTGCAGCATCAGCGCGCGCTTGGCGCCCTTGTCGGTGCAGAGCTTCGCGGCGCGCTCGACAGCCGCCTTCTCGCCCGAAATCACCAATTGTCCGGCACCGTTGTCGTTGGCGATCTGACACACCGACCCTTGCGCGGCCTCGGCGCATGCGGCCTCGACGGCCGGCTCATCCAGCCCGAGGATCGCCGCCATCGCGCCGACGCCCGCTGGAACGGCAGCCTGCATGGCGTTGCCGCGGATGCGCAGAAGCTTCGCCGCGTCTGCGACCGAGAACATGCCTGCCGCGGCAAGTGCGGAATATTCCCCGAGCGAGTGGCCGGCCACGTAGGCGACCTTGTCCTTCAGCACAAAGCCCCGCGAATCCAGTGCCCGGATCGCCGCCATCGAGACCGCCATCAGCGCCGGCTGCGCGTTGGCGGTGAGCGTCAGCGTCTCTTCGGGGCCTTCCCAGATCAGCTTCGACAGCTTCTCGCCGAGCGCGTCGTCGACCTCTTCGAACACTTTCCGGGCCTCGGGAAACGCCTCGGCAAGATCCTTGCCCATGCCCAGAGCCTGGCTGCCCTGCCCCGGAAACGTGAATGCGATGGCCATGCTTGGGGTCCCGGTTTCGTTGCGACGCCTGCCTCTGAAACAAGCAGGATGGCCAAGTCAAGGGCAGCAGCAAATTGCCGAAGCCATTCCACATGCCAAAACTGACCCGGAAAAAACCACGCCGGCTTCTCATTTCCGACACAGGGACTGGTTTTTTGTGACGGAACCATGACAGGTAGATTGCAGTCCTAAGACGCATTGAGGATCTTGAGTTGGCAAAGCAGAATGCGGTCATATCGCCCGCGGCGGACGAGACCGATACCGGGCGCAGCGGGTTCCGCTGGCGCGAGCGGCGGACGCTTGAACGCGCCGGGTCGCTTACGATTACAGTCCTCCTTTCGGCCGTCCTGGTTTTTCTGGTCGAACTCATTGCGCGCGGCTCGCTGCAGCAGACCCTCAATTTTTTCCAGCAGCCTTTCCGTCCGGGCTGGACCACCATCGTGCTGTTCGCGCTGCTGCTTATCGGTTTCGATGCCCTGTTCGGGCGCCGTCACAATGGCATATTGTTCATCGCGCCCGTCGCATTGCTGCTGGCTGCGATCGGCCACCAGAAATCGCACTATCTCGGCGATCCTCTCTATCCGACCGACTTCCTTTATTCCCGCCAGATCGTCGAACTGACTCCGCTTTTGGTCAAGGAACGACCTATGGCGGCAGTCATGATCGGCGTTGGCGGCGTCGTCGCGCTTCTGCTGCTCGTCGCGCTCTGGCGGCATTGGCGCCGGCGCTTCCCGGCGATCCGCTGGCGTATGCGCGTGGCGAGGCTCGCCATCGTTCTGCCGGCGCTTGCGTTCTTCGCCTCCATCATGGATTTCGCCACCTTCTCCTGGACCCGCGACCGGCTGCAGATCATCCCGATCATGTGGGACCAGAAGGAGAACTATGCGTCGAACGGCTTTGCCATCGCATTCGCGCTCAACGTTCCGATGGCCAAGGTCACGGCGCCGCCGAGCTATGAGGACGACGTGCTCGACGCCATCCGGCCCGGCCCGACCGGCGTTGCCATGCCTGACGACAAGCCCGACATCATCGTGGTGATGAGCGAATCGTTCTGGGACCCGACGTTGCTTCCAGGCACGACGATCACGCCCGACCCGATGCCGACCGTTCGCTCCGTCCGTTCCGGCTCGATGTTCTCGCCCGAGTTCGGCGGCATGACCGCCAATGTCGAATTCGAGGCGCTGACCGGCTTCACCAACGCCTTCCTGCCCTATGGCAGCATTCCCTATCAGCAATATGTCCGCGGGCCGGTGCCGTCGCTGGCGAACTTCTTCCGCTCGCAGGGCTACGACACGACGGCGATTCATCCGTTCGAGGGCTGGTTCTGGAACCGCGAGCACGTCTACGACGCGTTCGGCTTCGACCGCTTCCTCTCGATCGAGAAACTGCCGCCGATGGCCTCGCGCGGGCCTTTGGTGTCGGACGATTCGCTGACCGACGAAATCATCAGGCGGTCGGACGCAACTGACCGGCCCTTTTTCACCTTCGCCGTCAGCCTGCAGGGGCACGGCCCTTATGAGCCGAACCGCTATAGCGACCCGAAGGTAAAGGTGGATTCGGTCGCGAGCTACTGGACACGCCAGTCGATCCGTTCCTATGCCGAGGGCATAGCCGACGCCGACCATAGCCTGAAACGGCTGATGGACTGGGCGTCGAAGCGCGACCGGCACACCGTGATCGTCTTCTTCGGCGACCATTTGCCGCCGCTGAACCAGGGCTATACGGAGACCGGCTTCCTCAAGGAGCCCGTTCCGGAGCGGCGCGAGCCACCGGAGGCGCTCGCCCTGCACCGGGAGACACCGCTTGTCGTCTGGTCGAACAGGAACGGCGCGATGAAGGATATCGGCGCGATCAGCCCGTCGCTGATCCCGTTGAAGCTGTTCAAGGCGGCGGGCATCGAGCATCCATACTACACAGGCTTCCTCGGCCGCGTGGACGCCAAATACGACGTCATCGAGCGGCATGTGCTGATCTCGCCGGCCGGCTCGACGCCCGACTGGTCGCAGGAGAAACTGATCGACCCGCTGATCAACGACTTCCGGCTGTTGCAGTACGACGCGCTGTTCGGCAAGCAGCGGACGGTGAAGCGCTTTTTCCCCAACCTGCCCAGGCCGGCCGGCGTGTAACCGCCCAGGGCTTGCCATTTCCGGCCTTCCCCTATATAGCCCGCCGCAATCTGCCGGTCCTGCTGGGGGCTGAACGGAGGGTTGGAGGCGTTGCCTCCTTGATGAAGCCGCAGGCGCTTCGGCCTCCCGTGTCTCCGCTCTCGACCGTCTCGAATGCGCCTTTCTCTCCCGAGGCAGCCCACCAGGCTCCCGAAGGATCAGACAAGTTGCAGAGGCTTTTGCCGCGGGAACCGGACAGGGACGTGAAACGAAAGGCTAGAGAACAATGGCACTATACGAGCATGTGTTCCTTGCCCGGCAGGATCTGTCGCAGCAGCAGGTCGATGCGCTTGTCGAACAGTACAAGGGCGTCATCACCGCTGGCGGCGGCAGCGTTGGTCGGGTTGAGAACTGGGGACTGAAGTCCCTCACCTACCGGGTGAACAAGAACCGCAAGGCATACTACACCCTCATGGACCTCACCTGCCCGCCGGCGGCGTTGAAGGAGATGGAGCGCCAGATGGGCCTCTCCGAAGACGTGCTGCGCTTCATGACCGTCAAGGTCGAGGCGCATGAGGAAGGCATCTCCGCCATGATGCAGAAGCGCGAAGAGCGCTCCGAGCGTGGCGACCGCGGTGGCTTCGGCGACCGTGATCGCGGCCCGCGCAGCTTCGGCGACCGCGACCGTGGCGATCGTGGTCCGCGTTCGTTTGGCGACCGCGACGATCGCCCGCCGCGCCGCCCGCGTGAAGCTGTTGAAGGAGCTGCAGAATAATGGTCGACATCAACCAGATCCCGACCCGGCGTCCGTTTCATCGCCGCCGCAAGACCTGCCCGTTCTCCGGAGCCAATGCCCCGAAGATCGACTACAAGGACGTGCGTCTCCTGCAGCGCTACATTTCCGAGCGCGGCAAGATCGTGCCGTCGCGCATCACGGCGGTCAGCCAGAAGAAGCAGCGCGAACTCGCCAAGGCGATCAAGCGCGCGCGTTTCCTGGCGCTCCTGCCTTATATCGTGAAGTAACGAGCTTACCGGCGCGGGCGTTCGTCCGCGCCGGCTCCTTCCGCGACGGGCGCGGTCGGCAGCACATATTAAATCCCGGGTTGGGCGCTTCACTTGCCCATGATCTTGTCCGAGAAGTCTGCACTTTTCGGGGTCATGGCCGCCCTAACTGCCAGACAGGCAGGACAGCGAAACCGGCGCCAGGCGCCCTTGCTTCCTGACCTCGTCTTTTGATTCAAGCCTTCGGGCGATTTGGGGCCTTCGGGCATCGAAAGGACAGAACCATGGAAGTCATTCTTCTCGAACGCATTTCCCGCCTCGGCCAGATGGGCGACACCGTCAAGGTCAAGGACGGCTTTGCCCGCAACTTCCTGTTGCCGCAGGGCAAGGCGCTGCGCGCCAACGAGGCCAACAAGCATAAATTCGAGGGCCAGCGCGCACAGCTCGAGGCGCGCAATCTCGAGCGCAAGGCGGAAGCCAGCAAGGTCGCCGAGACGCTCGACGGCAAGAGCTTCGTCGCGGTCCGCTCGGCCGGCGAAACCGGCCAGCTCTACGGCTCGGTCTCGACGCGCGACATCGCCGACCTGATCACGGCTGAAGGCTTCAGCGTCAACCGCAACCAGATCCTGCTCAACCAGCCGATCAAGGCCATCGGCCTGACCAATGTGGCGATCGCGCTGCACCCCGAGGTAGAGGTCACCGTGACGCTCAACGTCGCTCGCACGGCGGACGAGGCCGAGCGCCAGGCCAAGGGCGAGACCTTGACCACTGCCGAGGCGATCTACGGCGATGACATCAACGAGAACGCCCGCCCCGACGCGTTCTTCGATCCGAACGAGGAAGAGGCCGCCGGCGAAGAAGCCTGACCGTCTGCGCCACCTAAACCGCGGAAAGCCTGGGGTCGTCCCAGGCTTTTTGCTTTCTGGGCCTTGGCACAGGCCTGTTCTTCCGGCGCGGCATGTCCGATCTTGGTTGCCGGCAAGCATCGTTTTGCTTGGCAGGAGCCGGCAGTTGGCCCGATGCCTGAGGCAGCTTTTGTGCCAGAGGGAACTTTTCAAACCGCGACAAATTCGGCACACTGGCCAACCGTTCCCTGTTGGAGTGGGGTCTGTGCCGTGAACAAACTGCTGCAGCGTGTCGTCGCCGGCCTGGTCCGCACCGGGAATCTGTGCATAACGGGCCCCAACGGCGTGACGCACGCGTTCGGCGACGGCACCGGCGATCCCGTCCACATCCTGATCAAGACGTCACGCGCCGAACGCGCGATCGCTTTCGATCCGATGCTCGCCGCTCCCGAAGCCTTCATGGATGGCGATCTCGATATCGTCCAGGGCGATACGCTCGACCTACTGCGCGTCGTTTTCCAGAATATGGGGCCGGGCGGCATCGACGCCATGTGGTCGAAGGCGATCGAAGGCGTGCGCCACGCCTTCCGCCGCCTGCATCAGGTGAACACCGCAGTCCGCTCCAAACGCAACGTGCAGCGCCACTACGACCTCTCGGGCGAACTCTACAGGCTCTTCCTCGACGAGGACATGCAGTATTCCTGCGCCTATTTCGAGCGGCCCGACATGACGCTGGAGGAGGCGCAGGCTGCCAAGAAGCGCCATATCGCCGCCAAACTGCAGATGAAGCCGGGCCAGAGCGTACTCGACATCGGCTCGGGCTGGGGCGGGCTCGGGCTCTATCTCGCCAAGACCTTCGAGGCCGAAGTGCTCGGCGTCACACTGTCGACCGAGCAGCATGCGGTCGCGACAGAGCGCGCCCAGGCCGAGCATCTCGACAACCATGTGCATTTCGAGATCAAGGACTACCGCGACATTTCCGAACGCTTCGACCGCATCGTATCGGTCGGCATGTTCGAGCATGTCGGCATCAACCACTACCGCACTTTTTTCGACAAATGCGCGCAGATGCTGAAGCCGGACGGCGTCATGCTGCTGCATACGATCGGCCGCAGCGGCCCGCCCTATGCGACCAGCGCCTTCATCCGAAAATACATCTTTCCGGGCGGCTACATCCCCGCTCTGTCGGAGGTCATGCCGGCGATTGAAAAATCCGGCCTCGTCGTCAGCGACATAGAAATCCTGCGGCTCCACTATGCCGATACGTTGAAGAACTGGCGGGCGCGCTTCCTCGCCAACCGCGACCGGGCAAAGGAGATCTACGACGAGCGCTTCTGCCGCATGTGGGATTTTTATCTCGCCGGGTCGGAGGCCGCCTTCCGTTGGCAGGACCTGGTGGTTCTCCAGATCCAGCTGGCGCGCAAGAACGATACCGTGCCGATCACGCGCGGCTATATCGAGAAGTGCGAAAAGGCGCTGGCCTTGCACGGCTCCGCGCATGAGCCGGAAATGAAGGCGGACAAGGTGAAGGCCGAGAAGCCGAAGCCGAGGAAGGCCGCAGCGCCCAAGCGTAGCCAGGTCGACAAGAAGGCCTGAAGAAGCAGACAGGTGCCGGTCGCCCCGACCCCATCCGTCCAATCTCCTTCGGCGGTTGTCCACCCTGCCCGTTGACGGGGGGAAGCGGCCATTTGCCTGAATCGCCGATCTGGCCGAAACTGGCTCCACCTTCCGGGAGCCCTCCATGACCCTGTCCATCTTCATCGCAGCCGCTGTTGCCGAAATCGCCGGCTGCTTCGCCTTCTGGTCATGGCGGCGGCTGGACAAGTCGCCGCTGTGGCTGATCCCAGGCGTGGCTTCGCTCATCCTGTTCGCCTGGCTGCTCACCCTCGCCGACACCAGCGCTGCCGGCCGCGCCTACGCGGCCTATGGCGGCGTCTATATCGCCGCGTCGCTCGCCTGGCTGTGGCTCGCCGAAGGCATCAGGCCGGACCGCTGGGATCTTGCGGGGGCCGCGATCTGCATCGCTGGCGCATCGGTCATCCTGTTCGCGCCGCGCACGGTCTGAGGCCGCTGGACCATGGAACTGCCCTCCGCGCTCCGGCAGGCCGTCGACCGCTTCCTTCAGGGCACACCGCTCGAACAGCTGCGCGCCGCGTCGGAGCGGCTTTCTCAGCGCTACCGCAGCGAAACGCGCGACGGTCGGCTTCACCTCGACGAAGTCCTGGCCGTCAAGGCGTATCTGGCCGCGCGCCTGCCGGCGACCTACGCGGCGATCCGCGCCAGCATGAGCTACGTCACTGAGGCGGCCCCCGATTTTGCGCCTGCAAGCCTGATCGACATCGGCGCGGGCCCCGGCTCGGTGCTCTGGGCGGCGGCCGACTGCTGGGAAGGTCTCGAAAAGGCGACGATGATCGAGGCGAGCGAAGCCGTTCGCAACACCGGCAAAACGCTTGCCGCGGACGCGGCGCTGCCGGCGGCGGAATGGCTGGCCGGCGACGCCACGAAATCGATGCCCACCGTCGAGAACGCCGATCTCGTGACGCTGTCCTACGTGCTGGACGAGCTTCAGCCTGACGCGATCGGGCCGCTGCTCGACCGGCTCTGGACGCTGACATTAGGCATGCTCCTCATTGTCGAACCCGGCACGCCGGCCGGCTGGGCGCGCATCCTGGCCGCGCGCGACCGGCTGATCGCGGCGGGCGCGCATATCCTCGCCCCCTGCCCGCATCAAGAAACCTGCCCGCTCGCCGCACCCGACTGGTGCCACTTCTCGCGCCGGGTCGCCCGCTCGCGGCTGCACCGGCTGACCAAGGGTGCGGACGTGCCGTGGGAGGACGAAAAGTTCATCTACCTCGCGGCGTCCCGCGAGCCTGCAGCCGACCGCGCGGCTCGCATTCTCGCGCCGCCCAGAACGGCCAAAGGGCGGATCGGCCTGAAGCTCTGCTTTCCCGACGGCGCAGCCAACGACGAAATCGTCAGCAAGCGCGACGGCGAGTTGTTCAGGCGTGCAAGGCGGCTGGACTGGGGCGACCGGCTGCCCGTCGAAAGCTGAGGCGGCGATCTTCCAGTCAGCGCTTGACGGGCAACCAGACCTCCAGGCCGCCATTGCCCGAGCGCGGGTCGAACTCCGGGCCGTAACGTTCCAGCGTCGGCGATTCCTCGATCTCACGGCCCGAGTGCGGCAGCCATTCGCTCCAGATCGCGCGCATCGTCGTGCGGATCGTAGAAATGTGATCGCAATGCGAAAACACCGCATAGCGCTGGGCCGGAATGCGTACGCGCATGAAGGTCGGATCGAGGTCGGAGAAGCTGCTCACCTCGACGGCCGAAATATAGTCGAAGCCGTTGGCGTCGCTGGCGGTGCAGACGCCGTATGCCGCGCCATCAATCGCTCCCGGAATACTGCCTATATGCTGATTGAAGCGCTGCCATTGTGCCGGGATGCCGTCCATATTGCCGTACTCGAAGCGTGCGCCGATCCCGGCGACCATCATCGGCTTGGCATCAACGAAGCGCGGTTTCTCGAGTTTCGCGCGGGTTTGATCAGTGTCCATCAGATTTGCCTCCACGAGCAAGATTGTTTCGATCTGGCCTTCGCTGCGCAGTTGCTCAGGCGTCAGCCCGAACTGCTCGCGAAACGCCCTGGTGAACGCTTCGTGGGAGCCGTAGCCGGCGTCGAGCGCGACCGACAATATGTCGGGCGCGCCATCGGCAAGTTGCAGCGCGGCTTCGGTCAGCCGCCTTGCGCGGACATAGCGCATGACGGATTTGTCCAATGCGTCGCCGAACGCGCGCGACATGTGAAAGCGCGAGACGCCGCTGGCTTCGGCGACGTCGTCGAGCGTGATGTCCTTGTCGAGATGGCTCTCGATAAACCAGAGCGCCTTGGCAACGGGGTTCAAATGCCTTTCTCCCATGAAGCAGGAGCCTTATGCCTGCATGCGGCACTGCCCGTTTGATCGGGATTGCTGTTCCCGAAAGCTTAACGCATCGCAAGACCGGGGCGGCCACAATTCGGTCCTGCCGCATTGCTTCACTGTTCCGTGGCGAGTAGGCTTTCGGCATGGCTCTGGGCTTGGGGATCATCCGTTTTGCCGCAGTGCTGCTCTGCGGGCTCGGCCTGGCGCTGTCGGTCGCCTGGGCAGGCTTGCGCGTTGAAAACGCGACCGGCTACGTGCCCGACACAAGGCCAAGGCTCGCCCTCGTCATCGGCATCGGCGAATACACTTTCGCACCATCGCTCAAGAACAGCCGGAGTGACGCGAAACTCATCGCCAAGACGCTGATCGATCTCGGCTTCGATACTCAGGTCATCCTCGACCCGACGAGCGTGGAACTCAAGGATGCGATGACGTCGCATACGCGCGCACTCACCCGTTCCGGCGATACAATTTCACTGGTGTATTATGCCGGACAAGGACTGCAGGTCGCGGGCGTGGACTACGTGCTTGGCGCAGAGGCGCCGACCGACAGCGAAGAGAGTGTGCTCAGCCACAGCGTTCCGCTGTCGGACCTGATCAACCAGACAGTCGAGGCCAACAAGAACGGCATGAGCTTCTTCATGATCGACGCCAGCCGCGACAATCCGTTCCTGACGAGCGGCCTCACACGGGGATTGGCGCCGGTGAATTCCGACGAAGGCTCTGGTGTTGCCGGCACCGCCATCCTTTTCGCCACGGAGGCCGGCCAGACGGCGCTGGACGGCGAAGGCGAGAACAGCCCTTTCGCGGCCGCCGTAGCAAACGCGCTTGCGCAAAAGAATCTCGACCAGTCAGCGCTTTTCCGAACCGTCAGGAACGCCGTCATGGAGGCGACGCAAGGTCGCCAGATTCCCGCTTACATCGACAACTCCGTCAAACCCGTCGTCCTTAATTATTCCGAGGATTCCGACGCGCCTGAGGACGATCCCGGCAGCCGGGCTGCGGTCGCGCTCTATGAAAAGGAGCCCGGCATTTATGCGCCGACTTACGAGGACGGCAGCTTCGCTCTGCTGATCGGGGTCAGCGACTATGCCGAGGTGCAGGAGAAGCAGGCCTGGCGCGACCTGCCATCGGTGAAGAACGACGTCGACAGGCTCGGCCGCGTGCTCGAGGAGGTGCATCGTTTCGAAGTGGAGCGGGTTGTCGACCCGACGGGCGACGAACTCGAGACGGCTCTGGAATCCTTCATCAACCGCCATGGCGCCAAGCCCAATGCGCGCCTTCTGATCTATTTGGCCGGCCACGGTGCGACCACCGAGACCTTCGGCCGCAAGACAGCATGGTTCGTGCCGGCCGATGCGCCGGCGATGAACCCCGCGGCGCCTTTCCGCAACACCGCGCTCAACCTGCGCCGCATCGAGGAATGGTCGGAGACGGTCGATGCCAAGCATGTGATGTGGATATTCGACAGCTGCTTCTCCGGTGCGGCGATCCGCATGATCGAAACACGCTCCGAAGACGAGGACGACGGCTGGTCTGCGCATCTGCACGCCAATCCGGTACGCCGCGTCCTGACCGCGGGGTCGGAAAACGAGGAGGTGCCGGCGGACAGCATCTTCACCGCCAAGTTGATCGATGTGTTGTCCGGCAAGATACAGCTCGGCGACAAGGGCATGATCACCGGCCGGCAGATCGGCGACTTCCTGCGTGAAGACATAATCCGCTACAATCGCCGGCAAGGGAACAAGCCGGTGAGGCCGCAGAGCGATACGATCGTCATCCCCGGCGAGGAAGGCGACATCATCTTCCGCATCGAGCCACAACTCGTGACGAAATGGGAAGAAACGAAGCCGTCGGCGGAGTGAGGCGATAGGGATCAGGATTTCCGCGGTGCAGGTTCATGTCACCAGGAATACTGCAAACCTGCTCCCGCCTCGAATTCGCGCCTTCGATCGCCATCGATATCAAAGCTGTTGTCGGCGGTGACGAAGCCGGAAAACTTGTCAGTGAATGTGTGGCGATGCCGCCGCCTTGTGCATCATATTCTTGTTTTGTTCCCCTCGAGGCGATAACCTTCGTTGCGCGATTCGAGTCAACCCAGATTCGGCGGATTGAAAATTCGACCTGTGGACTGCGGGGAGATTGGGATACGCGCAGACAAGAAAGGTGTTTCCGCCGCCGACTCTGATACGGCAGGGCTCGGACAGGGGATCGGAATAGCATGGCAGAGGCAGCGCGCAAATTCGCCGTCGCGGAGACACCGCTCTACCGCGAGGCGCCGAACAACATCGAGGCCGAGCAGGCGCTGCTCGGCGCGATGCTCGTCAACAACGACGCCTTCTACCGCGTCTCGGACTTCCTGAAATCGGCGCATTTCTACGAACCGCTGCACCGTAAGATCTTCGAGGTCTCGGCCGAGCTCATCCGCATGGGCAAGATGGCCAATCCGGTAACCATCAAGACCTTCCTGCCGGCCGACGAGAAGGTCGGCGACATGACGGTGGCTCACTACCTCGCCCGTCTCGCGTCGGAGGCCGTCAACGTCATCAACGCGGCCGACTATGGCCGCGCCATTTACGATCTCGCGACGCGCCGCGCGTTGATCACGGTCGGCGAGGACATGGTCAACATCGCCTATGACGCGCCGGTGGACATGTCGCCCTCCGACCAGATCGAGGACGCCGAGCGGCGGCTGTTCGAACTTGCCGAGACCGGCCGCTACGATGGCGGCTTCGAGAGCTTCACCGATGCGGTGAAGACCGCCGTCGACATGGCCAACGCCGCCTTCATGCGCGACGGGCACCTGTCCGGGATCGCCAGCGGAATGCGCGATCTCGACCGGCGCATGGGCGGGTTGCAGCCGTCCGACCTGATCATCATCGCGGGCCGCCCCGGCATGGGCAAGACGTCCCTCGCCACCAACATCGCCTTCAACATCGCCTCGTCCTATGAACCGGCGCAGCAGGCCGACGGTTCGTTCAAGGCCGCGAATGGCGGCGTCATCGGCTTCTTCTCGCTCGAAATGTCGTCCGAGCAGCTTGCCACCCGCATCATCTCGGAACAGACCGAAATCCCTTCTTCCAAGATCAGGCGCGGCGAGATCACCGAGACGGATTTCGAGAAGCTCGTCGCCTGTTCGCAGATGATGCAGAAGATACCGCTCTTCATCGACCAGACCGGCGGCATCTCGATCGCGCAGCTTGCCGCCCGCGCAAGGCGGCTGAAGCGCCAGCGCGGTCTCGACGTCATCGTCATCGATTATATCCAGCTGATGCAGGGCACGTCGCAGCGCGCCGCGCAGAATCGCGTCCAGGAAATCACCGAAATCACCACCGGGCTGAAGGCGCTCGCCAAGGAACTCAGCGTGCCGATCGTCGCGCTGTCGCAGTTGTCGCGTCAGGTCGAGAGCCGCGACGACAAGCGCCCGCAGCTCTCCGACCTCCGTGAATCGGGTTCGATCGAACAGGACGCCGACGTGGTGCTGTTCGTCTATCGCGAGGAATATTACCTCAGGAACAAGGAGCCGAAGCCCGGCACGCTCGAATACACGCAGTGGGAAACCGACATGAACGAGGCGCGCGGCAAGGCGGAGGTCATCATCGCCAAGCAGCGCCACGGCCCTACCGGCACCGTCGGCCTCGGCTTCCAGGGCGAGTTCACTCGCTTCTTCGATCTCGCCGAGGATTCGCACCTGCCGGACAGGTATGAGTAGTGGAATCCTCGAAGGGCGCGACGTGGCTTTCAGTGACCTGTTCCATAAGATAAAGCACAAGAACCACAAGCTTACGACGAAGGAGCGTGAGCAGGTCGTCGCATTTCTCGCGAAGCCAGGCTCAGTCTTCGATCCCGAAGCTCACGCGGCGATATACGTGCTTTGTCTTTCGAGCGAACCGACGGCGGGTAACGTGGCCTTGGTGGAACGGTTTTTGCCTGACGAGGTCAATGACTATACGCGTGCCGCCGCGATCACATGTATGTTCACAATCTGGGACATCTTCGAGGAACGGCACGTATTCTACCTGAAGGATGCGCTTGAAAGAGTTCTGGACGAGCAACGCCATGATTCTTCACGTACGGCGCTAAACGCTGCACTCCACATGATGCACGATCACACCCGGTATGATCTGTCAGTTGCAATAGATCGCGCGTTAGACGCCCTTTTCGACGCAGTCAAACTTGAGGACATCGTTGAAAATAAAGAAGGGGTTGCAGCGAACATGTTCAGTAGCGCGTGTTGGACACTTAGACATGTGTGGGCGCGAAGGACAGAGCAGCGGTTGACCTATTTCGACACCCTCGCCGAAGCGCTCGAAGTTTACCGAAACAAAGAGGCCTATCTTTTGCGGCCGCTTCACTAATGGCTAAGTCCCGCATCCAGTTCATCTGCCAGTCCTGCGGCAACGTCACCCCACGCTGGGGCGGCAAATGCGAAGCCTGCGGCGAGTGGAACACGCTGGTCGAGGAAGGCACGGCCGGCGGCATAGGCTCCGGGCCGCAAAGCCTGCGCAGCCCGCGCAAGGGCCGCGCGGTCGAGCTGACCTCGCTGTCGGGCGAGATCGAGGATGCGCCGCGCATCGCAAGCGGGATCGCCGAACTCGACCGGGCGACCGGCGGCGGCTTCGTGCGCGGCTCCGCCATCCTTGTCGGTGGCGATCCCGGCATCGGCAAGTCGACGCTTTTGATGCAGGCCGCCGCGGCTCTCGCCTCACGGGGCAATCGCGTCGTCTATGTCTCGGGCGAAGAGGCGGTGGCCCAGGTGCGCCTGCGCGCCCAGAGGCTCGGCGTCGCCGCCGCTCCGGTCGAACTGGCGGCGGAAACCAATGTCGAGGACATCCTTGCCACGATCTCGGAAGGCAGGCGTCCCGATCTCGTCATCCTCGATTCGATCCAGACTCTGTGGACCGATCTCGCCGATTCGGCCCCCGGCACGGTCACGCAGGTCCGCGCCTCGGCGCAATCAGTCATCCGCTACGCGAAATCCACAGGTGCGGCCGTTGTTCTCGTCGGCCACGTCACCAAGGAAGGCCAGATCGCCGGCCCGCGCGTCGTCGAGCACATGGTTGACGCCGTGCTCTATTTCGAGGGCGAAGGCGGGCATCATTTCCGCATCCTGCGCGCGGTGAAGAACCGTTTCGGGCCGACCGACGAGATCGGCGTCTTCGAGATGTCGGACAAGGGCCTGCGCGAGGTCTCCAACCCGTCCGAGCTGTTCCTCGGCGAGCGCCACGCCAAGGCGCCCGGCGCGGCGGTTTTCGCCGGCATGGAAGGCACAAGGCCGGTGCTGGTCGAGATCCAGGCGCTGGTCGCGCCCTCGCCGCTCGGCACGCCGCGCCGCGCCGTCGTCGGCTGGGACCAGCCGCGGCTCGCCATGGTTCTGGCCGTTCTGGAGGCCCATTGCGGCGTGCGTTTCGCCACCCATGATGTCTATCTCAACGTCGCCGGCGGCTACCGCATCTCGGAACCGGCGGCCGATCTTGCGGTGGCGGCGGCGCTTGTCTCGTCGCTGACCGGACTTGCCCTTCCCGCCGATTGCGTCTATTTCGGCGAAATCAGCCTTTCGGGCGCCATACGGCCGGTCGCGCATGCGCAACAACGGCTCAAGGAGGCCGAGAAGCTGGGGTTCGGGCAAGCGGTTCTGCCGCAGGGGAGCGAAGAACCGGTAGGCTTGATGGCTGGGAAGTCCTTCCAGCCGGGGACGCTGACCGACCTTGTGATTCGCATAGCCGGGTCAAAGCGCAATCGCGCCGAAGACATCGAGTGACGCCGGTCATCATGGAGTGGGGCTAAATGCCGATAACGCTGCTTGACGGAATTCTCGTCGGCTTCACCCTCGTCTCGGCGATGCTGGCCATGGTGCGCGGCCTGTCGCGCGAAATCCTGTCGATAGCGTCATGGCTAGCGGCGGCGGCGGCGGCATTCTTCTTCTATCCGCTCGTGCTGCCCTATGTGCAGCCCTACATCGACAACGAGCAGATCGCGATGGTCGCGGCCGCCGGCGTCGTGTTCGTCATCGCGCTGATCGTCGTGACGCTGATCACCATGAAGATCGCCGACTGGATCATCGATTCCCGCATCGGCGCGCTCGATCGCACGCTCGGCTTCCTCTATGGCGCGGCGCGCGGCATCCTGGTCGTGGCGGTCGGCCTCTTGTTCTTCAACTGGCTGGTCGGCGCAAACACGCCTGCCTGGATCGCCAACGCCAAGTCGCGCCCCCTGCTCGAATCGATCGGCGCGACGCTGGAAGGCCTGCTGCCCGACGATCCCGAGAACTCGATCCTGAAGCGCCTGTCGCCCGGCGAAGCCGAGCCCGATCCGGAAGCGCCGTCGACGGAACCGCCGCCGGCCGAAGCGCCGGCCACGGAACAGGCTCCGGCGGAAGCGCCGGCCGAAACCATGCCCGAAGAATTGCCGCAGGAAGGGCCGCTCGAAATACTGCCCGACGAAGCCCCAGACGAATCGGCGCCGCCTGCCGAGTAACCGGGTAATAAGGCTGTGATTGAGTGATGGTGGCGCGGAAGGCCGCGCTGCCCTATATGTCGGTTTTCTGACGAGAGAACGCCCGATGGCAGACGCTCCCTTGCTGGCCGAGGCCGACGATCATTTTCACGATGAATGCGGCGTGTTCGGCATATTCGGCCGGCAGGATGCCGCCGCGATCGTCACGCTGGGACTTCACGCGCTGCAGCATCGCGGTCAGGAGGCCGCCGGCATAGTTTCCTATGACGGCTCGCAGTTCCATGTTGAACGCCACGTCGGCCTGATCTCAGACAATTTCACCAAGCCCGCAGTAATCGAGCGGCTGAAGGGCACCCGCGCCATCGGCCACACGCGCTACGCCACCACCGGCGGCTCAGGCCTGCGCAACGTGCAGCCGCTTTTCGCGGAACTCTCCGAAGGCGGGCTGGCGATCGCCCACAACGGCAATCTCACCAACGCCATGACCGTGCAGCGCGCGCTGCAGAAGCAGGGCGCGATCTTCTCCTCCACCTCCGACACCGAGACCCTTCTCCACCTCGTCGCCTTCAGCAAGGAGCGCGACATCAATTCGCGTTTCATCGACGCGGTGCGCCAGGTCGAAGGCGCCTTCTCGCTGGTCGCGCTGACGTCGAAAAAGATGATCGGCTGCCGCGATCCGCTGGGCATCCGCCCGCTGGTGCTCGGCGACCTCGACGGTGCCTGGATACTGGCCTCCGAAACCTGCGCGCTGGACATCATCGGCGCGCGCTTCGTGCGCGACCTGAAGCCCGGCGAGATGGTCGTGGTCACGCCCAAGGGTATCGAAAGCCATTTCCCGTTCGAGCCGCAGAAGTCGCGCTTCTGCGTCTTCGAATATGTCTATTTCGCCCGCCCGGATTCGTCCGTCGAGGGGCGTAACGTCTACGACGTCAGGAAACGCATCGGCGCCGAACTCGCGATCGAAAGCCCTGTTGAGGCAGACATCGTCGTGCCGGTGCCGGACTCGGGAACGCCGGCCGCCATCGGTTTCAGCCAGGAGGCGGGCATCCCCTTCGAACTCGGCATCATCCGCAACCACTATGTCGGCCGCACCTTCATCCAGCCGACCGATTCCATCCGCCACATGGGCGTCAAGCTGAAGCACAACGCCAACCGCCGCATGATCGAGGGCAAGCGCGTTGTGCTGGTCGACGACTCGATCGTGCGCGGCACCACCTCGCAGAAGATCGTACAGATGGTGCGCGAGGCCGGCGCGAAAGAAGTCCACATGCGCATCGCCTCGCCGCCGACGCGCTCGTCGTGCTTCTATGGCGTCGACACGCCGGAGACCTCGAAGCTGCTCGCATCGCGCATGTCGGTCGAGGAGATGGCCGAGTTCATTCGCGTCGATTCGCTGGGCTTCCTGTCGATCGACGGGCTCTACCGCGCGGTCGGCGAGGCTCGCCGCGACAATGACCAGCCGCAATATTGCGACGCCTGCTTCACCGCTGAGTATCCGACCCGGCTGCTCGATCATGAGGGCGCCGACAACGTCCGCACGCTGTCGATCCTGGCGGCGGGCGGGCAGTAATGCCCACGGCCAGCCCGCCCGCCGGGCTTAGCTCCGCCAGATCAAACCCTTGCGCATCGCGAACTTGTCTCCCGGGCCGTGGACCGCTGCGTAAAACAGCCCGGCCAGGAAGGTGAAGTGGTCGACGAAGAAGCCGAATTCGGCCTGGTTGCCTTCCCAGTGCGACGGGCCGTGAAAGGCGAAGGCGAGGAAGATCACATAGACCCCGGCGAGCAGCGCTGCCTCCGAGAAAAAGGCGCCGGTCAGGAAGGCGAGCATCAGCGCGACCTCGAAGATGGCCGCCAGCCAGGCGAGCAGCAGCGGAAACGGGAAGCCGGCCGCCGCGATGTAGGCGGCCGTATCCGACATGCCCGCGAACTTGAAGCTCGCGGCCATGGCGAAGAGCCCGGCGAAAATCAGCCGGGCGATCAGGATTGCAACGGTTCTGCCCATCTGTCTCTCCATCAGATGCTTTCTCAAATGACGAACGGCGTCGGGCCGTTTCGACATGGCCGTTCAAAAAATTCGAGCAGTTGCCGGAATGGCAAGCAGGATACGCCGGCAGGGTTTCGCCTGACGCGGATTCGTCCTATCTGGTGCGGCCTCAGGCCTCGCCAGATCGGGATGACCAGATGACCCCTGCCCCAGACCTCACAATTCCCGACCTCACAGGCCGCATCGCCCTGGTCACCGGCGCCTCGCGCGGCATCGGCTATTTCATCGCCAAGCGGCTGGCCGCGGCGGGCGCGCATGTGGTGGCGGTGGCGCGCACGGTCGGCGGGCTGGAGGAACTCGACGACGAGATCAAGGCCGAGCGCGCCAGATCAGGCAAGGGCGAAGCGACGCTGGTGCCGCTCGATCTGACCGACATGCCTGCTATCGACCGGCTCGGCGGGGCGATCCACGACCGCTGGAAGAAGCTCGACCTTCTGGTCGCCAATGCCGGCGTGCTCGGCGTCATTTCGCCGATCGGCCATGTCGAGGCGAAGACCTTCGAAAAGGTGATGGCGGTCAACGTCACCGGGACCTGGCGCCTGATCCGCTCGGTCGACCCGCTGCTTCGCTTTTCCGAAGCCGGCCGCGCCGTCGTGGTGACATCCAGCGCCGCTCATGCCGGCCGGGCCTTCTGGGCGCCCTATGCGGCCTCCAAGGCTGCCGTCGAGGCGCTGATGCGCTCATGGGCCGACGAGACGCGCAACATGGCGCTCCGCGTCAACGCATTTGACCCCGGCGGCACGCGAACCGCCATGCGCGCCCAGGCGATGCCTGGCGAGAACCCCGATACGCTGCCGCATCCCTCCGAGCCCGCCGGGCATATCATGCGGCTCGTCGATCCGGCGCTGACGGAGACCGGCAAGATCTACCAGGTCAAGACCGGCCGCTTCGTCTCCCACCGCCTGCCGGAATAGGCTGGCACTCGCAACCCCGGAAGCGAAACCCGACGGCGTCTTTGCTGGAATTGCCTAGCCCCGCTCGATCTCGTCGATCAGCGGGGCGACCTCGCCGAGATCGGCGACCTGCCTGAACCGCGCCTCGCTGGCGGGCGCATCCGCGTGCTCGTAGGCCCAGGTCAAATCGTGCGGGACATAGACGCCCCAGCTTCCTGCCTCGATTGCCGGCAACACGTCGGACTTCAGCGAATTGCCGATCATCATGCTCCTTTCCGGCCCGTCGCCGTGGCGACCGAAAACGCGCTCATAGGTCGAGCGGTTCTTGTCGCTGACGATCTCGACAGCCTCGAACAGTTCGCCGAGACCCGATTGCGCGATCTTGCGCTCCTGGTCGAACAGATCGCCCTTGGTGATCAGCACCAGCCGGTATTTGTCCGCCAGCGCTTCAAGCGTCTCGCGGGCATGCGGCAGCGTCTCGACGGGATGCGCTGCCATCTCGCGCCCGGCCGCGAGGATCTCCGCGATCACCGTGCCAGGCGCCCTGCCCTCGGTCACCTCGACCGCCGTTTCGACCATGGAGAGGGTGAAACTCTTGATGCCGAATCCGTAGTGGCCGACGTTGCGCAGCATCACCTGGAGCAGCCGGTCGGGCAACTCGTTGGGGTCGGCGTAGTCCTTGAGCAACTCCAGGAAATGCGCCTGCGTCGTCTGGTAGAACCGTTCGTTCTGCCAGAGCGTGTCGTCGGCGTCGAAGCCGATCGTGGTGAGGCGCGAGGCCGGCATGTCCTGATCCTCCTGGCGGACGTTCTGCCCTGCCCTATCTCGCATTTCAACCGGATGCTGGCCGGGCGCGGGTCGATAACGGCCGGCGGGGACGTGCCCTCGCGCTCCCCTCGATGGGGGAGAGCGGCCCGAAGGGCCGGGTGGGGTGACCCGACCGTCGTCGCACAGAGCGGTCACATCTTGGCGACCGGGCGCTCCGCGTCCACGGCAACTCGCAGTTCCGGCCGCGTGTTCAGCGTCTGGAACACGACGCAGTAGCGCTCGGTCAGCTTTATCAGCGAGTCGATACGCTCCTGCGGTTCGTCGGTTTCAAGCTTGAAGTTGAGCCGGATGGCGCGAAAGCCGACCGGCGCATCCTTGGCAACGCCGAGCGTACCGCGAAAGTCGAGGTCGCCCTCGGCCTCGACCGCCGCGCCGTCCAGCCGGAACTCCAGCGCGGTCGCGACCGCCTTCAGCGTCACGCCGGCGCAGGCGACAAGCGCTTCGAGCAGCATGTCGCCGGAGCAAAGCTCCATGCCGCTGCCGCCGGTTGCCGGATGCAGCCCGGCTTCCGCGATCGCCCTGCCGGTCTCGACCTTGCAGGCGATCTTGGCGTCATCAACCGAGCCTTTGGCGCGCAGCGTGATCAGCGCCTTGCCGGCGTCGTTGCGGTAGGCGTCCTTCAGCGGCGCCTGCGTAGCCTTCAGCGTGGCGGAATCCATCGAGAACCTCGCATTGTTTAGTGCGTCACTATAGGCACTGACAGTAGACGAGGAAACATGGTCCGGCGCACCCGTGTGTCAGGGCAATGATCAGGTTCAGACGGATGTCATCACCGAGGTGTGGAGGTCTCCGGCTTGGATAGCCTCTCCGAACAACCCGTTGATTTCGTTCAAACCGGGAAATAATTCGGCTCTGTTTCTCCACGCCGCCTCCACTCAGGCGATACTTTTGCCATCGCTCTCGCGGGAACCTGGTGCGCACCGGGTATCAGGGAGGGCGTCGGCGCCGGATCGGTCGCGCTAACGGTGGCGCGGCTGGGTGATGAGCCCTGAGGTCCGGGCCCTGACCGAGGTCGCGCGGTGAAAGAATTCGCTGCGTCCCCTCCAGGTAGGGCAAGAACGCCGGCGGGGCACGGGAGACCGCGCCACGTAACTATAATTGAGAGGCTCGGCCCCGTGCCCCGCTTCCCGACTTCTCTTCCCGGCGGCGAAGAGCGTTCTTTGAAACGGCCAAACCGGAAACGGGGCGTGGCAACGGCAAAACTTGGCCTCACCTCACTGCACCACACATTGCTCTCCCAACGGACGAACAGTATTGTCAGGCTCGGCACAGGAAACCCGACGCTTCTCATGTGTCCCGAAACCGGACAGGCAATTGACCTCCGTCTCCGTTCCGCTACGTTCATGCCGACGCGGACGCCAAGAACCGCGCGGGGGATAGGGAGAAGCGGCATGATCCTGTCCGGTTCCATACTGCTAGGCCTGCTTGCCCTTTGGGTCTTGGCCGCCATTGCATTGTCGTTCCGGTTGGGCATCGGTTTTCGGCAGGCATTCCTCTACGCTCCGCTGAAACTCGTCTACAGAATCGGCGACACGCGGATCGCGGCGGCTGCAAAGGTCGATGCTCCCGTCATCTACATCGTTTGGCATCAGTCGAAGCTCGACCCGGCGCTGATGCTGTCGCTTCTGCCGGAGCAGACGCTGCATATCCTCGATGAGCGTTCGGCGACATCGATCTGGCTCGAACCGTGGCGCGAGTTGGCCCGCACGATCACCTTCAACGCACAGCATATTTTTGTCAGCCGCCGGCTGGTGCGCGTGCTCAAGGGCAAGGGACGGCTCGCGGTTTATCTGCCTGATAGTGTCGAGCCTGACACCAAATCCTTCCGTCTGTTTCGCGCCGTCGCCCGCATCGCGCTCCAGGCCGACGCAAGGGTTGTGCCCGTCTTCGTCTCCGGCGGGCGTTTCCTGCCCTTCTCGCTGACGCCCGCGAAAAAAGCGCCGCGCCACTGGTTCCAGAAGCTTTCGATCATGGCGCTCGCGCCGATGACAATTACGGAGCTTGTCGAACGCGCCGGCGGATCGTCGGTGATCACCGCATCCAACGCGCTGTTCGACCGCCTGGCCGAAGCGCGGCTTCAAGGCGCCGGCCTCGACCGCAGCCTGTTCGAGGCGGTGCGCGACGGCGCCAAGCTGTTTGGACCGTCGAAGCCGATCGTCGAGGACGTCGTGACCGGCGCGCTGAGTTACCGCAAGCTGCTCATCGGCGCGCGCGTGCTAGGCCGGCGCTTTGAGGCCATCACCCGCCCGGGCGAGGCGGTCGGCGTGCTCCTGCCCAACACCAACGGCGTCGTGCTGTCACTGCTTGGCCTTGCCTCCGCCGGCCGCATCGCCGCGATGATGAACTACACCGCGGGTCCGGCCAGCGTGACCGCGGCGGTGAAGACGGCTGATATCCGCACCGTCGTGTCATCGAAAGCCTTCGTCGAGAAAGCAAGTCTCGCCGACATTGTCGAGGCTGTGGAAAAAGGCGGGGCCAAGCTGCTCTGGCTGGAGGACATCCGCGCCGGCGTTGGCATCTTCGAGAAGCTCATGGCCGCGCTGCTCTGGCGCTTTGCGCTCCACCGGCAGGGTGCGGACAAGCCGGCGGTCATCCTGTTCACTTCCGGGTCCGAGGGCGCGCCTAAGGCCGCCGTGCTCTCAAACAGGAGCCTGCTCGCCAATGTCATGCAGGCGGAAGCGCGCATCTCCTTCTCGCCCACGGACAAACTGCTCAACGTGCTGCCTGTTTTCCATTCTTTCGGACTGACCGGAGGCACTATCCTGCCGCTCGTCAACGGCGTGCAGTTGTTCCTCTACCCCTCGCCGCTGCACTACAAGATCGTTCCCGAGATCGCCCGCAAAATCCGGCCGACGGTGATGTTCGGCACCGACACTTTCCTCGCCGCCTATGCGCGCACGGCCAAGGACGACGATTTTTCGAGCCTGCGCTTTGTCGTCGCCGGCGCCGAGGCGGTGAAACCGGAAACGCGAAAAACCTGGCGCGAACGGTTCGGCGCCGAGATCGTCGAGGGCTACGGCCTGACGGAGGCTGCGCCCGTCGTGGCGGTCAACACGGCCGCGCACAGCCGCGACGGCACGGTCGGCCGGCTCCTGCCCGGCATGCGCATGAGGATCGAGCCTGTCGAGGGCATCTCCGAAGGCGGGCGGCTGCTGATTTCCGGGCCGAACCGCATGATGGGATACATCAGTTCGGAACGCCTGGGCGAACTGCACGCGCTCGAGGGCGAATGGCTCGACACGGGCGACATCGTTTCGGTCGATCGCGAAGGCTTCATCACCGTCTGTGGGCGGGCAAAACGCTTCGCCAAGATCGCCGGCGAGATGATCTCGCTCGGCGCGGTCGAGATGCTGGTGAAGGCGCTCTGGCCGGAGGACAGCCACGCCGCCGTTTCGGTGCCGGACAAGCGGCGCGGCGAGCGCATCGTGCTGGTCACCACGGCCGACGAAGCCGAGCCGGAGGCACTGCGCCGCTACGGCAAGCAGGCCGGCGCCGCCGAGATCATGGTGCCCGGCGACATCGTCAAGGTTAAGGAGATACCGGTGCTCGGCTCCGGCAAGACCGACTATGTGTCGGCTCGGCGCATGGCGATGGAAAGCCTCGGCCTGAGCCTAGCGGCTTAGATCTCCGGTGTCTCGCCGGGCTTGTCGTCCGCGACCGGCGCGTCGGCGGCCTTGGCCTCCTCGATCTGCGTTCGCCTGAGATAGGCGCGCGCCGAAAGCGGAAGAAAGAGCAGATAGGCGAGCACGCCTGCCGACAGCGTCTGCCACGGATAGCTGAACAGCAGCAGGAGAAACAGCGCGACGACGAGGATCAGGGGCATGACCCGGTCGCGCGCCACTCTCAGCTTCTTGCCCGAATAGACCGGGATGCGGCTGACGAGAAGAAAGGCGGCGAGGATGGTGAAGCCGCTCGCCACGAAGGCCGCCATTCGGCTCGGTTCGTAGGCTCCGATGAAAGCGAGATAGATCGGCAGCATCACGAGAACGGCGCCGGCCGGCGCCGGCACACCGACGAAATACTCGCTCTGCCAGGCAGGGCGCTCGAGGTCCTCGTCGAGCACGTTGAAGCGTGCGAGGCGCAAGCCGCAGGCGATTGCGAAGAGCAGCGCCGCGATCCAGCCGGGCGAACCCGCGCGATCGAGCATGAAAGCGTAGAGCACCAATGCCGGCGCGACGCCGAAATTGACGATGTCGGCGAGCGAATCCATCTGCGCGCCAAACTTCGACGTGGCCTTCATCATGCGCGCAAGCCTCCCGTCTATGCCGTCGAGGAAGGCAGCAAAAAGCACCATCGCGACGGCCGTCTCGAAGCGGGCTTCGAAGGCCAGCCTGATGCCGGACAGCCCGGCGCAGATCGCCAGCACGGTGACCAGGTTGGGCAGAACCATGCGCAGCGGAATCTCGCGGATGCGCGGTCCGCTCCCCCCATGCGGTGGGAAAGGTTTGAATCCCATCAGTCGATGCGAACCAGCGGCGTCGCCGCCGGGCCGCCGAACTCCGCGATGACAGTCTCGCCGGCCACCGCCGTCTGGCCGACGGCGACGCGCGCCGTCACGGTCTTGGGTAGGAAGACGTCGACGCGCGAGCCGAAGCGAATGAGGCCGAAACGCTCGCCGATGGCGATGTTGCCGCCGGTCTCGGCCCAACACACGATGCGCCGGGCGACCAGCCCGGCAACCTGCACGGCAGCGACGACGCCGTTGGGGCTCTCGATCACAAGGCCGTTCCGCTCGTTTTCCTCGCTCGCCTTGTCGAGTTCCGCGTTGAGGAACTTTCCTGGCCGGTGCTCGATTTTTGTAATCCTGCCGCGCACCGGCGCGCGATTCACATGGCAGGAAAACACGTTCATGAAGACGGAGATTCGGGTCATCTCGCCCGAACCGAGTCCGAGCTCGCGCGGCGGAATGCCAGGCCCAACCGAAGACACGACGCCGTCGGCCGGGCTGATGACCAGCCGGTCGTCGGTCGGCGTTACGCGCACCGGATCGCGGAAGAAATAGGCGCACCAGGCCGTCAGGATGAGCCCGATCCAGAACAGGTTGGTCGAGAACAGGCCGAGGAGCAGCGTGACCACGCCAAAGGCGCCGATGAACGGGTATCCCTCCTTGTGTATGGGAACGAACGCGTTCCTGACGGTATCGACGAGACTCATTGCGCGGGGTTCATCGTGCGGGAGCACGCTCCGTTTCAGGGCTGGCGCCTGATTAGCGGAAACGGCCACCCCCCGCAACGCGACAATGGTTCCACGCCGCGGCGAGCCGTCACGCCGCCGCAAGACCGCGCCGCTCGATCGCCTGGTAGATGCCGATCTCGGCCGTGATGCCGAGCCGCGCTATCGTCTCCTTCGGACTGAAACCCATCTCGCGATGCGCGGCCTGAACGATCGGCACGACACGGTCGACGGTCTCCCGGCTGTCCCATTCGACCATGGTAACGACAATGGTCGCGCCGTCCTCGCCGGGGCTTTCGAGCAGGAAATCCTGCAGGAAGCCTGCCTGCCGGCGGAGAATCTCGTGGGTTTGGCCGACGCGTATCAGGAATTCCTGGCACGCCGTGACCGGCACGACGAACCTGTCCAGCCGATAGACCCTTTCGCCCGTATGCCCTTGATTCGAAAAACTCATTTGGCCTTCTCCAATCCACGAATCTCCGACCGACCAACCGGTGGCGGATTCGAGACTGGATTTCTCCGACCTCAATCTAAGTTGAGGTCAAGGGATTCACGCAGCTACTCGCCCGGCGCGACCTCGGGCGTGCGGCGGCGCACGATGACTCCGTCCTCGTCCTCCTCGCGCGCGAGGCGCAGCCGTTCCTCGGCTTCGGAGGCCTCGCGCTGGCGGTCCCACATCGAGGCGTAGAGGCCGCGCTCGGCAAGCAGTTGGGCATGCCGGCCGCGCTCGACGATTTGACCATCCTTCAAGACGATGATCTCGTCAGCCGACACGATCGTCGAGAGCCGGTGCGCGATCACAATGGTAGTCCGGCCCGTGCTGACGAGGTCGAGGGCGGCCTTGATCTCCTGCTCGGTATGCGAGTCCAGCGCCGAGGTCGCCTCGTCGAGAATCAGGATCGGCGGCGCCTTGAGGATGGTGCGGGCGATAGCCACGCGCTGCTTTTCGCCGCCAGAGAGTTTCAGGCCGCGCTCGCCGACCATGGTCTCGTATCCATCGGGCAAGCGCTCGATGAATGAGCCAATCTGGGCCAGTTCGGCCGCCCTCTTCACCTCTTCGGGAGGCGCGCTCACGCGGCCGTAGCGGATGTTATAGGCGATGGTGTCGTTAAACAGCACGGTATCCTGGGGAACCATTCCGATCGCCGCGCGCAGGCTTTCCTGGGTCACGTCTCGGATGTCCTGACCGTCGATCAGGATCCCTCCCGACTGAATGTCGTAGAAGCGGAAGAGCAGACGCGAGACGGTCGACTTGCCCGCGCCCGAAGGCCCGACGATCGCAACCGTCCTGCCGGCCGGCACCTCGAAACTGACGCCCTTCAGTATTGCTCGCGCCGGATCGTAGGAAAAATGCACGTCGCGGAACTCGACACTGCCCTCGTTAACGACAAGCGGCTGCGAGCTTAGCCTGTCGACCACCTCGCGCCTTATGCCGAGCAAGTCGAACATCTTTTCGATGTCGGTTAGGCCTTGGCGGATCTCGCGGTAAATCATGCCGATGAAGTTCAACGGCTGGGACAACTGCATGAGCATGGCGTTGACGAAGACAAAGTCGCCAACCGTATGCGTTCCGGCCATCACCTCGCGGGCGGATAACACCATGATGACGGTCATGCCTGCGCCGAAGATGAGGCCTTGGCCGAAGTTCAGCCAGCCGATCGACACCCACGTCATGGTGGCGGCCTTTTCGTATCGCGCCATCGAACGGTCGAAGCGTTCGGCCTCCATCGCCTCGTTGTTGAAATACTTCACCGTCTCGTAATTGAGCAGCGAGTCGATCGCCTTGGTGCTGGCGTCGGTGTCGCTGTCGTTCATTTCCCGGCGGATGGTGATGCGCCAGTCGCTGATCTTCACCGTGAACCAGACATAGAGCCACACGGTGACGGCGATCACCGCCACGTAGACCCAGCCGTAGGCGAAGGCGAAGATGCCGGCGGTCAGCGCGAATTCGAGGATGGTCGGCGCGGTCGCGAGCATGGTGAAGCGCACGATCGTCTCGATACCCTTGGTGCCGCGCTCGATGATGCGCGACAGGCCGCCGGTACGGCGCTCGAGGTGGAAGCGCAGCGACAGCTCGTGCATGTGGACGAAGGTGCGGAAGGCGAGCTGGCGCACCGCATGCTGGCCTACCCGCGCGAACAGCGCGTCCCGCAGCTGGTTGAAGCCGAGTTGCACGATCCTGACGACATTGTACGCGACGACCAGCATCACCGGCGCGAGCAGGAAATCCGGCAGCGGCGGCGCAGCGGCGTGATCGCCGGCCAGCGCGTCGGTTGCCCATTTGAAGAAATAGGGCACCGCAACCAGCACCAACTTGGCGACAACCAGAAGCACCGTCGCCCAGACGAGGCGCAGCTTCAGGTCACGCCGGTCCGGCGGCCACATGTAGGGCCAGAGGCTCTTGAGCGCGCTGAAGGTCGAGCCGGAATCGCCGGAAACGGATTGCTGGGTGGCCAATGTGGCGTGCCTTATATCGTTGTGCAGATCAGCGGCAGCAGGAGTTGACGAGGGTCGAGACCTGGTCCGATAGGCCCGACAGCGCATCACGGTCGAGGCGGTAACGCGAGCGGCGGCGGTCCGGTTCGAATGTGACCAGCCCCGCCTCGACGAGTATCTTGAGATGCTGCGAGACCGTCGACTGGGCGAGGTCGAATTTCTGCACGACGTCGCCGCAGCAGCAAGATTCCTGCTGCGCGAGATGCCGCACGATCTCTATGCGCGCCGGATGCGACAGAGCAGCGAACCCCGCCGCAAGCCGGCGAGAGCGGCTGTCCGGGAGGTTAGAAAGGTTAGGGCTCGGTTGATTCATCGTTTATCGACGATAGACGATGAAAGCTTTTGGAGCAAGCGAATGAGAAAAATCTACTCCGTTCCTTGTTCCGGCGCCGTCGTCAGGCGGTTGCCGAGGGTCGAGTAGTCGGCATCGGCCTTGCCGTCGTCAGACTTCTTCGGAACCTTGAACACCTGCCCCGGCCAGATGCGGTCAGGATCCTCGATCTGCGACTGGTTGGCGAGGTAGATCGTCGAGTAGCGCACGCCGCGCCCATAAACGCGCCGCGAGATGCGCCACAGCGTGTCGCCGCGGCGGATGATGACCGCACCGCCGGCCGACTGCAGCTTTGGCGCGAGCACTTCGCTGACGCCGGCCGCCGGCGGCGCGGGAAGAGCGCCGTCTTGCGCGGGTGCTGCGGCGATATCGGTTTCTGCCTCCGCAGCGGCGGGCGGGGCGGCCTCGGGCGCATCGGTGGCGGTAGCCGCATCGGCGGGAGGCGCAGTCGCGACTGGTGGCGTCACTGTGGCCGGCGCTTCAGGTGCTTCGGCCACAGGAGCCTCGGCGGTAGCGGGTTGCCCGGCGGCCGGCGACTCGGCTGCACCCGGCTGCGCGCTTGCAGCAGGCGCCTGGGTAGCCGGCGCTTCTGCGGTGGCTGCCGGTGCTTCGGCGGTCGGAGGCGTCACAGAAGCCGCGGCTGGCAGCCCCGCAGCCGGTGCGGTTGCGCCGGGTACCGAACCTGATGCGTCTGCCGCAGCAGGTGCTTCCGTTGCCGGCACTGGCGTGTCGGCCCCGCCGCCGGCTGGCGGCGTCAGCGTGGCGGGCGCCTCGGCGACCGCAGCAGGGGTCTCCGGCGTGGGAGATATCTGGGCCGGAGCAGCCGGAGCAGCAGCAGGAGATTCAACGCCAGCCGCAGGCTGCGCAGCTGGAGTCTGAGCGGCGGCGGGCGGCGCGGCAGAAGCCGGCGCCTCAGTGGCCGCGGCGGGAGCTTCTGTCGTTGGGGCTGGAGCTTCCGGCGCCGCGGCCGAATCGGTCGAGGGGTCCGCCGATGCGGCGGCCGGCGCTTCCGCAGCTGGCGGCGCAGGCGCCGCGACCGCCGCGATCGTCTCGCCGGGCTCGCGCTCGAACGGCACCGCAGCCCGGGCGGCGACCTTGACGCCGTCCGGCTCCAGCGAATCGACGCGGATGATATAGTCGCCGACCGGCAGGTCGCGCTCGGCCTCGATCAGATAGCTTCCGTCGGGCGAGGCTTTTGCATCCCCGAGCAGAATCTCGTTGGCGTAGCCACGTACGATGCGCCCGGGTTCGGCGGTGCCGGCCACGAATATCTTGCGGCCGTCGATCTCGACGGCTTCCACTCTGATCGACGGTCCTGCGGGAGCCGGCGTCGCAGACGACGGCGCCGGCTCGGAGTGCTTAGGCAAGGCGGCCTGCATCTCGCCTTCCGGCTTTGGCTCCGCCGCGGCCGGGGTCTCGACTGCCGGCGGCGTCTGTGTTGCCGGCGGCGCAGCCGCTTCCGGCAGCTTCGCAGCCGCAGCGGCGGGTGCTTGCGGCGCGGGCAGCGTGATCATGTGCGACGGCTTGCCGGGCTCCTCGACCAGCGCCAGCACCTGACCGTCAGGCGTTTCGGGCACCGACACGACCGCCGTCTCGACCGACATCGCGACAACGTTGTCAGGGGCGGTGGCGCGCAGAACGATCT
Source organism: Mesorhizobium sp. KR9-304 (assembly GCF_040049215.1). Lineage (NCBI taxonomy): Bacteria > Pseudomonadati > Pseudomonadota > Alphaproteobacteria > Hyphomicrobiales > Phyllobacteriaceae > Mesorhizobium > Mesorhizobium sp. KR9-304. The sequence goes on from NZ_JBDZDN010000002.1 coordinate 367,171, forward strand.
GGTAGTCGCCGGGCTTCAGCGGGTCGTCGAGAACGACGGCGAACGTGCCGTCGACGCCGGCGGTCGCGCTGCCGATCACATTGGAGCCGACCAGGAGGTCGACCTTCGCACTGGGCGCGGCCATGCCGGCGATCACGATCGAGCCGTCGCCCTCGACACGCACCACGTCGAAGCTAGGCGGCACGACGGACGGTTTGCCTGCGCTCTCGGGAGCGGCGGGCGCGGTCGGAGTGGTCTCTGGCGCGGCGGGCGTGGAGGATTCGGGAGCGGAGGGCTGCGTCGGCGGCTGAAGTGCAGTCGCGGGCTGATCCCCGCCAGGCAGCCGGGCGTCCTTGTGATCCGTCGGGCCGGCCTCGGGAAGTGCTGCGATCGTTTCCGGCTGCCTGGGCGGACCGAACATGCCTGCCCCATAGGCAACCACCGCCGCCGCGGCGACGCCACCTAAAAGAAAAAGCACTGCCTTGTTCGTCGTAACTGCCATTCGCTGCCCCAAGGACCGATCCTCGCCCCCTTGTGCGGGTCTAACCTGTTTCGCCCGGAGCGACAAGAAAAGACCCTTATAAGGTCTTGACCTGACTACGTCTAAAATCACCAATCAGTTGCATGAACACGATTCGATCCGTCTGCGTTTACTGCGGTTCGTCGCCTGGCAAGGACGAACTCTACCTAAAGGCCGGCCATGTGCTCGGACGCACCATCGCCAAGGCCGGCCTCGAGCTGATTTATGGCGGCGGCGGCAAGGGGATCATGGGCGCGGTCGCCGATGGCGCGCTGCGCGCCGGTGGCAGGGTTACCGGTATCATTCCACGCTTCCTGATGACCAAGGAGGCCACTGAAGCCGCGCTGCAGCGCCTCGACGACCTCGTCGTCACGGAGAACATGCACCAGCGCAAACACATGATGTTCGAGAAATCCGACGCCTTTGTGGCACTGCCGGGCGGTATCGGCACGGTCGAGGAAATCGTCGAGATCATGACCTGGGCGCAGCTCGGCCATCACCGCAAGCCGATCGTCTTCGGCAATGTCGGCGGGTTCTGGAACCCGATGCTGGCCTTGCTCGACCACATGCGGGATGAGGGTTTCATCCACACCGGCCACCTTGTCAGCCCGCTGGTCGTCGACACCGCGGAGGCTATCGTGCCGGCAATCCTCGTCGCCGGTTCGACCGACGGCGCGCCCACCGAGGGCGTACAGTCGGTTATCGACAAGATGTGAAAGGGCTGCTGAGCCGGCGTCGCCCACAGTCGTGGCTTGACGCGCGGTAAGGCGGCGGCAATCCTCCGAAAGCGGCTGTACGACAGCCGGGCCCAAGGAGGAGCAGGCATGCTGACCGTCCTGAAATGGCTTTTCTACCTGATCGCGGCAATCGCCATCATCATAGTCGGCGGATCGTTCCTGCTTCCCGCCCGAGCGGTCGTGACCCGTTCGATCGAGATCGCCGCGCCCCCCGACAAGGTGTTCGCCATCGTCGGCGATCTGAGACGATTCAACGAGTTCTCACCCTGGGCGGATCTCGATCCCAACATCAAATATACGTTCGAGGGGCCGGAGAGCGGCACCGGCCAGGAGATGAACTGGACGTCGGATAATGACGATGTCGGCAGCGGCTCGCAGACGATCATCAAATACGAGCCGCCGAATTTCGTGGAGCTCGCGCTCGATTTCGGCATGCGGGGTAAATCGATCGCGACGTGGGATCTCGTGCCCTCGACATCAGGCACCAAGGCGACCTGGGGCTTCAAGGCCGATCTCGAAGGCATCCCGGCAAAGTGGTTCGGCCTGATGTTCGACCGCTGGATCGGCGCCGACTACGAAAAAGGCCTCGCCAAGCTGAAGGTAGCAGCGGAGAAGCCGGCCCCGGAGCCAGCCGCACCCGAACCGGTCACGCCCGAAACCGCCGCGCCCGAACCGGCTGCACCGGCGCCGGAGCAGCCAGCGGCGCAGTGATGCCTAGCTGACTACCTGCCGGTCCGCCTCAGGCCGCGCTGGCGCCGCGCTGCGGAACGACCGGCAAGGTCGAACAAACCTTCAGCAGTTCCTGCTTGAACCGCTCGATCAGCCAGCTTGCGGCAGGTCCGGGCGGCGAGTCGGCCCGATAGAAGGCATGCAGCTGATAAGGCCGCTCCGGATAGGGCTCGAGATCGAGCACCGCGAGCCGTCCCGCCGCCACGTCTTCCAAGATCATCCAGGTCGGCAGGCCACCCCAGCCTAGGCCGGACAGGATAAGATCGCGCTTGATCGACATGTCGGTCATGCGCCAGGTACGATAGGCGAAGACGCCGAAATCCTTGCCCTTGGTCATTTGCGACACGTCGGAGATGACGAGCTGGATGTGCTCGCGCACCACCGATAGCGGCACCCTGCCCTTGTAGGCCGCCAACGGATGGCGGGGTGCGGCCACGGGCGTCATCGACGCGTCGCCGATGCGCACAGCCACAAGCTCGTCGCTGATCGCCACAGGCTGGCCGCCGATACTCAGATTGGCTCCATGGCTCAGCAACTGCTCCGAGACGATGCCTAGAGTGCCAACATTCAGCCTGAGACCGACCGATGGAAATTCCGCCTCGAATGCCGCAAGCACCGTGGTCAGCGCCGGCGATGGCGTCGTGACGTCGACCGCTATGACCAACTCCGCTTCCAATCCCCGCGTCAACCCCTCGGCGCGGGCGCGGATGTCGCTCAGCACGCCGACCATGCGGCGCGCGTCAGTGAGCATCGCCTTGCCTTCGGTCGTAAGCGTGGGTTCGCGCGTGCCTTCCCGCTCGAACAGCCTCAGCCCGAGCTGCGCCTCCAGATTGGCGATGGCGTAGCTTATCACCGACTGCGCCCGGTTGAGCTTGCGCCCGGCGGCCGAGAAGCTGCCGGTGTCGGCAACGGCGACAAGGACCTGCAATTGATCGAGGGTTGGGTTGGGTTGCATGATCTATCTAATTTGCGGATGGATTGAATAGAGAATATACCAGTTTTTCGAATGGATTGGAACACCCACATTGGCGGCAACATCAACCCCGTCCCCGGAGTTAAGCCAATGTCTTCCATTCTTCTCGTCACCTCCAGCCCGCGCGGTGCGGCGTCGCATTCGACGCGCGTCGCCACCGAACTCGCCGCCAAGCTGCGCGAAGCGAACCCTGCTTCTACGCTCGTGGTAAGGGACCTCGTCGCCAATCCGCTGCCGCATATCGATGCCGATTACTCGACCGGCATCTACACGCCGGCCGATGCGCGCACGCCGCGCCAGGCCGAGGTGGTGGCCGTCTCCGACAGCGCTCTGGACGAACTGTTCGCCGCCGACACGGTGATTCTCGCCACCGGCTTCATCAATTTCGGCATCTCCTCGACGCTGAAATCCTGGATCGACCACATCTCCCGCGCGGGCAAGAGCTTCTCCTATGGCGAGAACGGCCCGAAAGGCCTGGTGACCGGCAAGAAGGTCTATGTCGTGCTGGCTTCGGGCGGCGTCTATTCCGAGGGGGCAGCGGTACAGATGGATCACGCCATCCCCTATTTGCGCAGCGTACTTAGCTTCCTGGGCATGACCGATGTCGTGGTCATCCGCGTCGAAGGCGTCGGCATGGGGCCGGAAGCGACAGCCGCCGCGCTCGACAAGGCAACCGCCCGCATAGAGGCGCTGGCTGCCAAGCCGGTAGACGTCGCCGCAGCCGCCTGAAAGCTGCAGCCTGACAACAAAGAGGCAGGCGCCGGATCCGGCGCCTGTCTCGTTCGTGCATTGCCCGTTAGTCGAAAATACGCTCGCCCTGCTCGTCTACGATCTGCTGGCCCTTGCGGAGCGACACGTCGACGGCATCGTCGAGGCCGGCAAAGCGGTCGGCACGGACGAAACGGTGCTCCTTCAGAACGCCGCCGATCTCCTTCGAGACTACGCCGCAGGTCTGGTACTGCCCGTCATTCTTGTAGGGAGTGGCGGCGATCGTGAAGCCTTTGTGCTCGATCTGCTTGGCAGGCTTGCCGGCAGCGCCCTCGTCCGAGCCGCCGCCGCCGAAAAGACGTTTCAGGAATGACATCGCGCTCCCGCCCTCTGTTGTCCCCTCAAGTTAGAGCGTTCCCTCGCGCGCGTCGAGATGACCGCGCAGGCTCGACCCTGCGGTTGAAAGCAGGGGCTAGTCGCCAAGATGTAGCAGAATCTCTCGCCGGTGCGGCGCGTCGCGGTGCTCGAAAAGATAGATGCCCTGCCAGGCGCCGAGCGCCAGGCGGCCGCCGGTCACCGGGATCGAGAGCGAAGTCGCCGTGAGCGCCGCCTTGATGTGCGCCGGCATGTCGTCGGCGCCCTCGCTACGGTGCACGAGATAGCGCATCGCAGGATCGTTGGCCGGCGGCACGAGCCGTCTGAAGAAGGCATCGAGATCGCGGCGTACGTCAGGATCGGCGTTTTCCTGGATGAGCAGCGAGCACGACGTGTGCCGGACGAAGGCCGTCAGCAGCCCGATGTCGATGCCGGCGTCGCGGACGAAGACCTCGACCTTTTCGGTGAATTCGTAGAGCCCCTGCCCCTTGGTCGGGACGACGAGCTTCTCTTGCCAAGCCACTCTAGCGCTCGGTCAACGCCAGCCTCGCCCCCAGCATGACGAAGGCTGCCGCGAAGGTGCGCCGCATCCAGGCCATGACCGACGGGCTGCCGACCACCCGGTCGCGCATGGCGGCGGCAAACACGCCGTAGAGCGCGAAGATGACGAAGGTCGCCGCCATGAACACGCCGGACAGCTCCAGCATTCTGAGCAACTGGTGCGGTTCGCCGGGCGATATGAACTGCGGCAGGAAGGCGACAAAGAAGATCGAGAGCTTTGGGTTGAGGATATTCACCAGCACGCCGTCGATGACGATCCTCAGCGCCGAGCGCTGGTCGGCGCCCGCCTCGACCTTCAGCGCGCCGTTCTCGCGCAGCGATTGCCAGGCCATGTAGAGCAGATAGGCGACGCCCAGATATTTCACGATCTCGAAGGCGAGTGCGCTGGCGTGGAGCAGCGCTGCAAGCCCGGTCAGCGCGGCGATGAGATGCGGCACGATGCCGAGCGTGCAGGCGAAAGCGGCAAGCACGCTGGCGCGCCATCCCCGCGACAGGCCGGCCGCCAACGTATAGACGACGCCGGTTCCGGGCGATGCGACGATGATCAGGGTGGTGAGGAGGAATTCGATGCTCATATACCGAGCAAGCCATTCCTCGCCGCTGGCGTCAAGTCCGGGGTCCGCGGCCGACCGGCGGCCCACGGTCGCGCGCTTGCCTTCGATAGAAGTGGTCGCGTTTCACCGTCGCCACGCCCGCCGAAGCGTCTGGCCGTTTTCAAAGAACGCTCCCTGCCTTGGCAAAGGAGGAGTCGGGAAGCGGGGCACGGGGCCGAGCCTCTCAATTGTTAGTACGTGGCGCGGTCTCCCGTGCCCCGCCGGCGTTCTTGCCCTACCTGGAGGGGACGCAGCGAATTCTTTCACCGCGCGACCTCGGTCAGGGCCCGGACCTCAGGGCTCATCACCCAGCCGCGCCACCGTTAGCGCGACCGATCCGGCGCCGCCACCCTCCCTGATACCCGGTGCGCACCAGGTTCCCGCGAGAGCGATGGCCAAGTATCGCGCAGCATTGATCTGCGTGGAGAAACAGGCGCGAAATATTTTCGCGGTCGAATGAAATCAACGGGTTGCCTGGCATGTCTATCCACGCGGAGGCGGTCATCGCAATAGCCGTGCAGTAGTGGGCGGCGACCCCTCCGAGCGGTTGCCGCAATGGCCATGCCATGGCCGGCTACGGCGATACGTTTATCGACCGGACGATCGTCTGGAAAGTCGGCTGCACGCTGTCGCAACTGTCGAAAGCGCAGGATAGGACGATAACGATCATGTGCATCCCGTTAGTCGTCGCCAGCACACGGGATCTTTTGCCGATTGCAATCATGTTGTCGTGGGTTCCATCCACCCACTCATGCCCATCGATCGAACTCGTTCCCGCATGAACGATCGTCGATTTGATTTCGGTCCCCTCGGCCTGTTTCGTGAAAGGCAACCGCAGCTGCTCCAACCATCCCGCGGTGGGGTCGGAACCGTCGCGGGCGGTGAGGACGAGCGCGACAAGATACGCGTTTTCCGCCTCGTCGGCGACCTTGAGGCAATCGGTGCGGGTCCGCTCGCGGAAACACTCCCAGCCTGACGGAATCTCGAAACTAAACCCGCGGCCAAAGAGCCTGGTGAGAGGCGGCTGGAAGATGAGTTGCGACGTCGCCCAGGCCATGCCGCCGAGGACTGTGTTTCATCGGCCATCTTGGCGCACCTACAGCGGGGTTATCGTGACGAGTACGTTGTCCAGAACGTGCGACGACGTCCAACGTGGCCGGAAGGGATTGGGGGGGGTAAATGCCTCATGGGGCGCCTCGAACCGACCCCTCTGTCCTGGATGTCCTCACAGGGCACTCGTGTCGCGCGGGTCGAGGGAACCGACAAAGGCGTCGACCAGCGACTTGTAGGATTCACAGACGTCGGCCTTGCACGAAAAGGTAATGAGAATGGCCGTCGGGCCGGCCACCGTGGCAAGGTAACGGGTGTCATAGTTTGGAACCTCGGAGCCGTGGTGCATCCCGTCGACCCATGCCCGGCCGCCATAGAGTTCCGTCCTCACATAGCGGACCTCGGACATGCCGGCGCTTCCGTCATTGTAGGTTATAGGTTGCGGCGTGCCGAGGTGCTCCCGGTAGCGCTCCAGCGTGTCGATCACGCCGATCGTCTTCGTGGTGGTGATGATCAGGGCATCGCGCTTGCTCGTCGGCTTGCCACAGATGACCTCTGTATCTTCCTTCTCGCACGACCATCCATCCGGGATGGTGAAGTTCGCGCCGCGAAGGTGGAAGGTCTGTGCAGGCGCCCTGAACAGCAGGGCGGAGGCCGCGTAGCCCAGACCGCTGAAAACAAGGAGAAGCCCGAGCGCGCTCAGCGTAAAGCTGCGCAGGAAGTCCAGGACCAATTCAGGCTCCTTTCTTCAGTCATTGCTGGGCGGGCACGCTGGGCTGCTGCGCCTCGATCACATCGGTAACGGGGGCCGCGCCTTTCCACGCGGAGAGCTGGGCCCAGACGACATTGGCGCGCGCGAGCCAGCCTTCCTTAAGGTCGAACTTGCCGCCGAACCGTTCCAGCCTGCTGTAGGCCTTCGCCGTCTCGTCCTGCGCGCCCGCATGGTCGCCCGCCGCCGACATCAGCCCTGCAAGCTGGAGGCGGACATCGGCCTGATAGACGTGATCCCAGTCATCCACCCCCGCCATCAGTGCGTCCCAGGCGTCGTCTTCCGCAAGCAGTTTCCGCAGCAACCCGACGGCTTCGGCGTTTTCGCTTTTCGCGGCGGCATTGCGATAGCCATCGATCCGCGCATTGTGCCCGTCCCAGATGCGTTGCCACGCGCCCTCTATGGCCTCGACCCGGGCCGCTGTGATCTTGGCGGTGTCCATGCTTCCGTTGAAGGGCTTGAACAATGCAGCCGCTTCAATGCGCGCCGCTTCGGCATCGTCCGATCGCCCCTCAGCCTCGTACGACGCCGCCAGGTCGCTCAAGATGACCATCGGCAATAATTGCCCCCAGGCATCGAGCGGCGGCTGATATCCGGCTATCTTCAGCGCGCCATCCGCAGCTTCGCGCAGCGCGATCGAGGCTTCCTTGAGATCCGGCTTAGCTGCGGCGTCGCGGGCGGCGGCGTATATCAGCTCCGACAACAGCTCGACGCAACTGTCGCGCGCTTCCCTGGCGCGGTCGGCGTGATCGCCGGCGGCGTCCGCCTCCTCCGAGGCTTTGGCTGCAGACAGACAATCCCACAGCGGCTCCTTGGGCGCGCCGTCGTCCTGATGCATTTCCCAGGCGCCCCAGAACCGGTTCAAATGGGCTATCGCGGCATGCACGGCCGCCCTATCCGCGGAAGCGGGCGCGCGACGGTAGACGTTCGCCGCGTCGGTCATCGCGCTCCTGCCCTCGGCAGCATCAGCGGTCTTGGACAGGATCGCTGCCTGACTTGACGCGGCCGTGTAGTACATCCACGCAAGCTCGGTCCATATCGGCCCAACCTGCTCCGCTGGCAGCGCATCTCGGCCTGTCCTCAAGACGGCTTCAATGGCCGCCGCCGCATCTTTTCGCGCGGCCGCATAGGCTCGAGCGGCCTCCGCAGTCATGCTCTTCTGTTCCAATTCGCCGGCCGCGACGAGTACAGCGTCGAATGCGCGCCTGTAGGCTTCCGCCTCGAACGAATACGAAGTCATTCGAGCAGCCAAACGGCGTTCCAGCGCAGCCAGCTTTTCCGCGCCGGTGCGGAGTTCCACATCGGGCAGAGTGCGCCGTAGCGCCATCCACGATCCGTAGCCGGCCCTCAGAACCGATACCAGTCCAGTGTCGAGAATGCCCTCCGCCGGGATTGCCGCTTCCGTGCTGTCGAGAATGGCGGCGACCTTTTCGGCGCCCTTGGTCCTGTCGCCGGTGTCGCCGGCAAACGCAATCACAAACGCTTCTTCGATCTGGCAGGCAGCGCTGGTCGCCGGCTTCGGTTTGACGTCCGTGGCTGACGCCAGCCGGCCTGCAACATCGCAATTCTGCAGGATGAGTTCGCGCGACGGGTAAGGGATTCCATCCGCCGAACTCGACTGGATGACGATCCCAACGATGGTGTCCTCGGTGATACTGAAGCTGTCGCGCAAGGCCTGCTGCCCGCGCCACTGACTGGCGAGCGCATAAAGCGAAAGGCCGACAACAGTTATCGCGACTGCCGCGGCGGCTCCGGCCAGCGCCCCGAAGCGGCCGATCTGCTGGCGTTCTTCTTCACGGCGCAACGCCGGCATCAGCTCGAGCGGAATGTCGAAAAGCGGCGCGACGATCTTCAGCCTCTCGTCGGCGATCCGGGAGGCGCGCTGCGGCAGCAGCCGGGCGATCCAGCCGTCGTCGCGCATGTCGACGATCTGCACGTGCGGATAGCGCACGCCGATGTCGGCGGGCATGACATCGTCGAGATCCCCGATCGCCCTGACAACGATGACATTTCCGGCACGGGGGCCATTCGAGAAATCGGCGACCTCGCGCGCGATCCAGTCCTCGCCCTCCGGTCGTTGAACGGCATCGGGCGTCGCGACGACCACAAGGTGACGCGACGCCATCAGCGCAGGGCGAATCGTCTTCTCATAGAAATCGGAAGCGCCGCGCTCGTAGACCGTGTCCAGAAAGATCGCGAGCCGTCTGGCGCGACCCTCGCGCAGGCTCTTCGGCAACCGGTACGACTTGAGCAGCTTGCGCAAGCGCTGCGCCGCGCGCGTCCCGTCGGAGCGACGATATGAGATGAAGGCGTCGTATTCGTACGTGCTCTGCGGCTCCACCGCCTGCTCCCGCCAACCGCAGGCAAGTTGCTACGGTCCCCACCCGTTATCAAGCCGGCAATTCAGGCGGATTTTTGCGCGCTGGCACAGGACGAAGCCGACTTCTACCCGCATGGCTGCGACGCTCACCAACGCCCGTTGCGCCGGTTCCAGGCGTAGAGCAGATCAGCGAAGCGGTCGTAGACGAAGCGCGTGAGCGGCAAGACAACGCGATTGCCGAGCAGCGATGCCAGCCAGCCCTCGCCCGGCGTGGCGCGCCAGACGGCGATGGCGACATCCGCGCCCACGATCAATTTTCCGCCGGCGTCGGTGGCATGGAGCCTGCGACGGATGTCCTCAAGCGAGGCGCCATGCCCGGCAAGCGCGTCGGGCTCGATGTTGATGTCGCGGAAAACGATCCGCCCCGCCTTCACCGCCTCGATCAGCCGCTTCTTCTGGTGCGCGATGCCGGCGTCGCAGACCGGGCAGCGCGTGTTGTACCAGACGGTCAGCTCGGCCAAACGAAGCTCACGCCGGGCGAAGTCCCAACCTGGACAGGCAGACTTCGATGGACGGGACGCGGACCGATGTCATCGTCTCGTCCTCCCCGAACTCGGCCACGCTGCGATAACCCTCGGGGCCTAGCTGCTTGTGGATGCCGGTTCAGTTCGATTTTTACCATTTCGTGGCGCGCGCCCTTGGGCGACAACGGCACGACGTCCCCGCCGATCAGCTCGAACCGCTCGTCCTCGCCGATAATGCCCGCCTCGACCATCGCCTCGATCTCCGCGACGGTCCACGCCCGGCGCGGCATGCCTTCGGCTACCTGGAACGTCCCCGGCAAATCCGGATGCATGTTCGGGATGTGCTCGTTCATGATGGAAAATATAGCACGGCGCGCCGGGGCTGACATCTTCCGTCGCGCGCCTTGCCGTGCGTTCTGCCAATCATGTCATGACACTGCAATCACGCCGAAATATCTGTCCGGCATCGACTGGGGAGATACCGAAATGACTTTAAGGACGACAGCGATCGCGGTCGCTTCAATTCTCGCAATGTCCGGAGCCGCGCAGGCGACCGAACTGACCGTGATGGCGTACAATATCTGGGGCGGAGGCGGCAACGAGAACAAGCCCATCGACGAGACCGTGGCGGTGATCAAGGCCGCCGGCGCGGATATCGTTGCGGTCTCCGAAACCCGGCTGGAAGGAGACCCTTGCACGGCGGATTCCTGCCCGCCCAGAGGGACGTCGGTAGCCGCCAAACTCGCCGAGGCGCTGGGCTTCCACTACTATGACCAGACCGAAAGCAATCCGGCGATCTGGGCGAACGCCATTGTCTCGCGCTACCCTATCGTCAAGCCGACGCAAGACGATCTCGGCGTGGCGATCGATGTCGGCGGCCGTATGGTCTACGTCTTCTCCGTCAATCTCGACGACGCGCCCTACCAGCCCTACCAGTTGCTCGGCATCGAATATGGCGACGCGCCGTTCTTCAAGGCGGCGGACGAAGCGGTCAAGTCAGCCGAGGCGACGCGCGGAAAATCGTTCGATGCGCTGATCGCCGACGCCAACGAAGCCAGGGATGCGGCTGCGGTCTTTATCGCCGGCGACTTCAACGAGCCTTCGCATCGCGACTGGACCGATGCGACCGTCAAGGCAGGATCCCAGCCGCTCGCGGTCGCCTGGCCCGGCACGACGAAGCTCGAGGCCGCCGGCTTCATCGATACGTTCCGCGCCATCTTCCCCGACGCCGCCGCCAAGCCAGGTATCACCTGGACCCCGACCACCGACGCCGCAGACCCGGAAGCCCATCTCGACCGCATCGATTTCGTGTTCGCGCGGGCACCAAGCCTAAAGGTTCTCAGCACAGCCGTGGTCGGCGAAAAGCGACCTGAGGCGGACATCGTCGTCACGCCGTGGCCTTCGGATCACCGCGCCGTGGTCAGCAAGGTCGAGTTCTGATCCGACCGAGGAAAAAGCCGCCCGAAAAGGCGGCTTTTTTCTTATTTCGATAGTGCCGGATCAACTGTCCAGGAAGCTTCTGAGCTTGCGGCTGCGGCTCGGATGCTTGAGCTTCCTGAGCGCCTTGGCCTCGATCTGGCGGATACGTTCGCGTGTCACCGAGAACTGCTGGCCGACTTCTTCCAGCGTGTGGTCGGTGTTCATGCCGATGCCAAAGCGCATGCGCAACACGCGCTCTTCGCGCGGCGTGAGCGAGGCGAGCACGCGCGTCGTCGTCTCGCGCAAATTCGCCTGGATAGCCGCGTCGATCGGCAGAATCGCCATCTTGTCCTCGATGAAATCGCCGAGGTGCGAATCCTCCTCGTCGCCAACGGGCGTTTCGAGCGAGATCGGCTCCTTGGCGATCTTCAAGACCTTGCGGACCTTCTCAAGCGGCATGGCGAGCTTTTCGGCCAGTTCCTCCGGCGTCGGCTCGCGGCCGATCTCGTGCAGCATCTGGCGCGACGTCCGTACGATCTTGTTGATCGTCTCGATCATGTGGACCGGGATGCGGATGGTGCGGGCCTGGTCGGCGATCGAGCGGGTGATCGCCTGCCTGATCCACCAGGTCGCATAGGTCGAGAACTTGTAGCCGCGGCGGTACTCGAACTTGTCCACCGCCTTCATCAGGCCGATATTGCCTTCCTGGATCAGATCGAGGAACTGCAGACCGCGGTTCGTGTACTTCTTGGCGATGGAGATCACCAGGCGAAGATTCGCCTCGACCATTTCCTTCTTGGCGATCGCAGCTTCGCGTTCGCCCTTCTGGACCTGGTTGACGATCTTGCGAAATTCCAGGATCGAGATCGCCGTCTCGGTGGCAAGGTTCTGGATCTCGGAACGCAGCGCCTTGATCGTCTCCTTCTCGTTCTTGGTGAACTCCTTCCAGCCCTTGGCTGAAAGGTTGGAGATCGACTTGATCCAGTTCGGGTCGAGTTCCGAGCCCTGGTAGTGCTCAAGGAAAGCTTCGCGCTTCACGCCGTAGCTTTCGGCGAGGCGCAACAGCTTGCCCTCGTTCTGCACCAGCCGTTTGTTGATGTCGTAAAGCTGCTCGACCAGCGCCTCGATGCGCGCGGTGTTGAGCGACAGCGACTTCACCGCCTTGATGAGATTGTCCTTCAGCTCCTTGTGGCGGCGCTCCTGGCTGGGCGACAGCGTGCCGGAAGCCGACAGCCGGTTCTCGACCTGCTGGTCCTGAAGCTTGCGGAGCTTCTTGTAGGTGTCGGCGATGACGTCGAAGGTCTCCATGACCTGCGGACGAAGCTCGGCTTCCATGGCGGCAAGCGACAGGCTCGCCTCGTCGTCGTCGTCGTCGTCCTCTTCGAGACCGCGCATGTCGGCGCCGACATTGGTGATGTCATCGTCGTCGCGGGCCGCGGGCCGGCGGCCCCTTTCGTCCAGCGCGGGCTTCGCTTCTTCCTCGCGGGGCGCCACGACCGGAGCCTGCTTGGCCTCGGGACCGGCGTAGGTCGCTTCGAGATCGATGATCTCGCGCAGGAGGATCTTGGCCTCGTTCAGTTCATCGCGCCAGATGATGATGGCCTGGAAGGTCAGTGGGCTTTCGCAAAGACCCGCGATCATCGTCTCGCGGCCGGCCTCGATGCGCTTGGCGATGGCGATCTCGCCCTCGCGCGACAGAAGCTCGACCGAGCCCATCTCGCGAAGGTACATGCGCACGGGATCGTCGGTGCGGTCCGTAGGCTCCTTCTTGACGGGCGCGGCAGCAACCGCGGTACCCGTCTGCTCGGCCAGCTCGTTGGCGTCTTCCTCGGCATCGGCCGGTGCGGCCTCCGCCTCGCCTTCATCGGCGTTCTCGTCATCCTCGACGACATTGATGCCCATATCCGAGAGCATCGACATCGTGTCCTCGATCTGCTCGGAGGTCACTTCCTCCGAGGGCAGCACCGAATTCAGCTCGTCCATGGTCACGTAGCCGCGCTTCTTGGCGGCCTTGATCATCTTCTTGACAGCATCGTCGGAAAGGTCGAGCAAGGGCCCATCTGTGGTGCCTTCGCGTTCGGTTTCGGCCTCTTCCTTTTCCTTAGTCGCCATACTTTTAGCTTCTCCATGCGGTTGCGTGGCCCCGAGCAGACCCGAACCGAATAACCAGACGCACTCGCCGAACCCGCGCTTCCGAGCCAGTCTCCGTGCGTATCCTAAGTCCCGATTAACACTGTCAAATGGGGCGGGTACCCATCCCTGTCCACTGAACCGGCTATTATCCTGTCGATTTTCGCCCTTTTAGGGTGGTTGGGGCTTTCGCAGGTTACGTTTCGAATCGACCTGATTCAGCCATTCTCGCCAAAGGTCAAGCGCCTGTCGCATGATTCGCGCTAAAAAAGCGAATCAAATGCTCACAGACCCCGCCCGGCCCTGCCGGAGGGTACGCCGAAACCTTCGATCAGTGCTTCGGTGGCCTGCACATCTCGGAACTGCGTCTGAATTTCGACCAAATGACGGTAATTCTCATCGGTCGGTTCGGTCGCCAGCGCCATTTCGGCCGCCTTCAATTCCTTATGTAGAGTGCCGGCGCTGCGGTGCAAGTGCAGCGCCTGCGCGAAAGCTTCACGGGCATCGTCGAGTGCGGCGTCCTCCAGAACGGGCCAGAGCCGCGCCTTGCGGATCAGCCCGACCGCGCGCTCCCAGCCGTCGAGCTGTCCCGCCGCCGCGATGCGCGCCAGAACCTCGCCGCGGCCGTTCGCCGCGTCATGCGCCATCGCATCAAGTATCGTCGTGTGAAGCTGGCGCAGGTCCGGATGCGATAGTTCGAGGAACTCGGTATGCTCGAAATTCTCGTCAATCAGCGACGGGTGGTTGACAAGCGCCACGATGATCGCCGCCTCCCTGAGCGGCATGACCCCGCCGGCGCGCTTGACCATGGCCGAGCGGGCAAGGCTCTCCGACACGGCGAAGCGGCTTGCCGCTCCGCCTGGCCGTGCAAATTGACCGCCCTGCGCGGGGGACCCCTGCCCGTGGCCGCCGCGCCTTTCCCATTCGCCGGCCCTGAGGGGCTTCTGCCGTGCTCTGCCGAAGAAGGTCTGTACGCGCTCGCGCATTTCCTGGGCGTAGTGGAAACGCAGATTCTCGTCCTTGATGCGAGCCGTCAGGTCGCGCAGCGTCTTCTCAAGCTCGGCCTTGCGCTCGGGCGTATCGAAAACGCCTCCCGACGTCTCGCGCATCCAGAGCAGGTCGGCGAGCGGCCGGGCGTCGGCCAGCACCTGCCGGAACGCCTCCGCGCCTTCGGTCCTGACCAGATCGTCGGGGTCCTTGCCCTCGGGCAGCAGCGCGAACCGCGCCGTCCTGCCCGGCTGGATGGCGGGCAGCGCCATGTCGGCGGCACGCCAAGCGGCCTTGAGGCCGGCGGAATCACCGTCGAAGCAGAGCACCGGCTCGCTGGACATGCGCCACAAAAGCTCGAGCTGATTTTCGGTGAGCGCCGTGCCGAGTGGCGCGACCGCGTTGTCGAAGCCGGCTTGCGCCAGCGCGATCACGTCCATGTAGCCTTCGACGGCGATCACCGTCCCACCGCGAGCGATGGCCTTGCGGGCGCGCACGTAGTTGTAGAGCACGTTGCCCTTGTGGAAGAGCTCGGTCTCGGGCGAGTTCATGTATTTCGCCAGCGCGTCAGGCGACAGGGCGCGGCCGCCGAAGGCGATGATGCGGCCCCGAGAATCCGGAATCGGGAACATGATGCGGTCGCGGAAATAATCGTAGGAGACCGGGATGTCGTCGCCGTGGCGGACCAGCCCGCACGCCTCCATCTGCGCCTTCTCGACGCCTTTCGATGCCAGGAACTCCTTCAGCGCATTGCGGCTTTCGGGCGCATAGCCGAGGCGGAAGGACTGCTGCGTCGCCGGCGTCAGGCCACGGTCGCGCAGGTAGGCACGGGCCTTTGCGCCGGCCGCCGACTGCAGTTGGTCCTGGAAGAATTTCGTGGCCAGTTCCATGACGTCGATCAGGCTGGTGCGCTGTTTCTCGCGCTGTTCAGTCCGCTCGTCACGCACCGGCATGGGTACTCCGGCGATTGCTGCGATACGCTCCACGGCTTCCGGAAAACCGATACCCTCCAGTTCGGTCAGGAATTTGAAATGGTCGCCGGTAACGCCACAACCGAAGCAGTGGTAGCGGCCCTTCTTGTCCTCGCAATGGAAGCTCGGGCTCTTCTCGCCGTGGAAGGGGCAGCAGGCCCAATAATCCCCACGTGAGGCATTGGTTTTCTTCCTGTCCCACGAGACGCGCTGGCCGATTACAGATGAAATCGGTACGCGGTCGCGTATCTCGTCGAGAAAGGCGTTTTCGAAGCGCATGGGCGGAAGAGTCTCTTTCCACGCCATATAAGCACGGGCGGGTGCCGAGGCGACACTTATCGCTCCGCTTGCCCGAGATTCACAGGCCGCCCCGTTACATCGACGACGCTCTCATCCTCGCCACGCCCCGATCCTGCTGCACCGCCTGGCACCGCCTTGGTGTCCCAACCCACCGTTCTCGCCTGCGACTGGAACATAAACGCCCGTCGGTAGTTCATTGCCCATGGTTCAAACGGCTGCTTTTCTGCGCAGTCTCGAACGTCGCGACAGTCTGAGCGATGACGAGATCAGGATCATCAGCGAGCTTCCGGGGCGCCCCGCAGTCTTTGCGGCAGGCGAAGAGTTCGTCATCGAAGGCTCCAGACCGAGGGAAAGTTGCCTCGTCACGGCCGGGTTTGCCGCGCGCAGCCAGTCGTTGCGCTCAGGCGAGCGGCAGATAACGGCGGTGCATGTGCCGGGCGACTTCGTCGACCTGCACTCGATGATGCTGAAGGTCATGGATCACAGCGTCATTGCACTCGGCGCCTGCAAGGTGGCATTCGTCCCGCATGAGAAGATCAAGGAGGTGACGGAAACAAACCCTCACCTGGCGCGCATGTTCTGGCTATCGACCACGATCGACGGCGCCATCCAGCGCACCTGGATCACCTGTCTGGGCCGCCGCTCGGCCGAACAGCATCTCGCTCATCTGATCTGCGAACTCTACGTCAGGCTGGAGGTCGCGGGCGTGGCGTCGGATAATGGCTTCGAATTTCCGGTGACTCAGGCCCAGCTCGGCGACGTGCTCGGGCTATCGGTCGTTCATGTGAACCGCAAGCTGCAGGAACTGCGCGCAGCAGGATTGGTCGAGTGGCGTGACGGCAAGGTAAAAATCCGCGATTTCGAGCGGCTTGCAGAATTGTCCGAGTTCGACCCGACCTATCTCAGCCTGACGCGCGAATCGCGATAATCCGGTTGTGCCACGTGCTCAGGCCGAAGCGCCCGACGTGCTCAGGCGCGGAGCTGCAATGTCAGCGTTTTCGCGATGATCGAATGAAACCGCCATGGTCCGACCAGTTGCGATGCGCACGATGGAAGCGACGATGGCGTCGTCGCTATAGCCGATGCCGGCCGCCGTGGCCCGAAGCTGCATCATCACGCTATGCGTCGAAACCGGCTGGCCGAGCGGATGACCCGAAAGCATAGCCGAAACAAGCTCGTCGCAGGTCGGGACCCGGTGGGTATTGAAGCTCGCGGCGGCCACTTTTCCCAACTCCGTCGGATAAGTCTTTCAAAGATATCGTACGCCGTCTGCAGCGATTGGCGAGCAGTTTTCTGGTCCGACCAGGTTCAATTTCGGCGGCTGGATCGTCTACTGGAACGGCTGTCGGGAAGGCGCCCAAACGGTTTATGGGAGCCTGATACCGGGCGCCTGGCGGGCAGCCGCTCTTGCGCTGCCACGCGTGTTCGGCGATGCTCGTTGCGTCAGGGAGGACTGCAAATGAGGAAAATTCCTGCGCTGTTGGTGCTTCTGGCCGTAGCGTCATGTACGTCGACGCCACAGGCTCCAAAACCTGCGCCGAGCACGGCAGCCGGAGCGGCGGTCACCCTGACGGATGCGGATCGCGCCGCGGTCGAGGGTGCGTTGCGGGCCAGGCTGACGCCAACAGCGACCATCCGGACCATGATCGCCCAGAGCGACGCCGGTGGAGTGACGGTCTGCGGCTATGTGAACTCCGGTAGCGGTGACACGCCATTCATAGGCATGCTTGTCGAGGGCGCATTCATCGTGACTGATCTCGGCGGCCCGACTGAGCGAACGATCGCGGTGCAGAAGGCCTGCCACGGACGCGGCATCTATATCTGACATTCGCCCATACGAACCGATCGGATATTGCGACCCGCGCGCATTGCACGGGTCGCTTCAACTGCATGCGCAGGTAACAATATGCTTCAGGCCTGAATAATAGGATTTGTCAGACAATATTGACTCTCCTGGAGAGGTCCGCTTAGTTGGCCGCGGAAACTTGAAACGGCGAGGACTGCGCGTTGGAGGGCGCGCAACGGGTTTCGCCCAAGGACGCCCTGAAGGGGCTCCTGTCGCAATCCCCTGCCCTATATGCCGCTGCGTTTCCGCCAACCAACAACGGAATGGGAGGAATTCATGAAGCTTAGACTTGCAAGCGCCCTGCTGGTGACCGCCGCATTGCTGGCGACCGGCGCAACGGCGCAGGATAAGAAGCAGCTCGCCTTCGTGGTCAACGGCGCATCCGACTTCTGGAAGCTCGCCGAGGCCGGCGTGAAGAAGGCGCAGGGCGAACTGCCCAATTATGAGCTGTCGCTCAAATATCCCGAGCAGGCCGCCGCCGCCGTGCAGCAGCGCCTGATGGAAGATTTGGTGGCGGGCGGCGTATCGGCGATCATGGTGAGCGCCGTTGATCCGAAATCGTCGACCGACTCGCTGAACAAGATCGGCTCGCAGGTGCCGCTCTTCACCACGGACAGCGACGCGCCCGACACCAACCGCATCGCCTATATCGGTTCGTCGAACACGGATGCCGGCAAGCAGGCGGGCGAGATCGCACTGAAGGCGCTGCCCGAGGGCGGCAAATGCATCGGCTTCGTCGGGTTGCCGGGCGCCGACAATGCGCGCGAGCGCATCGAAGGCATGAAGTCGGTCATCGCCGGCTCCAAGGTGGAACTGATCGATGTTCGCGGCGACGACATCGACATGACGCGCGCCAAGCGCAACGTCGAGGACGCGCTGGCCGCCAACCCCGACATCGACTGCATGGTGGGCTTCTATTCGTACAATCCGCCGCGCATCTACGAGGTGCTCAAGGAGTCCGGCAAGCTCGGCCAAGTGACCGTGATCGCCTTCGACGAGGATCCGATCACGCTCGGCGGCGTGCGCGAGGGCACGATCGCAGGCACCGTGGTGCAGGACCCGTATGAATGGGGCTACCAGGGCATGAAGCTGATGGCAAAGTATCTCGAGGGCGACAAGTCGGTCGTGCCCGAGAACAAGCTGATCATCGTGCCCACCAAGATGATCGACAAGGCCAATGTCGACGCATTCGAGGCGGAACTGAAGTCGCGCATCAGCGGCGGCTGACGCCTTGGAGCGAGCAGGCCGGCGCTATCTCCCAGCCGGCCTGTTCGGCGCGTATTGTCATCCGACGAACCAATCAGCATAGTTCGGCGATGCCCGATCCGTTCCTGAAGATGACGGGAATCTCGAAGGTCTATCCCGGCATCAGGGCCGTGGACGACATCAGCCTTTCCGTCAGCCAGGGCGAGGTGATCGGTCTCGTGGGAGAGAACGGGGCGGGCAAGTCGACGCTCATGAAGATCCTCGGCGGCGTCGTCGCACCGAGCGCAGGGACGATCGAGCTCGACGGCGTCGCAACCGAGCGGCTCACCGTCGGCGGCTCGATGCGCGGCGGCATCGCCTTCGTGCACCAGGAACTGAATCTGTTCGAGAACCTGAGCGCGGCGGCAAACATCTTCATCGGCCGCGAGCCGCTGAAGGGCGGGCCGCTGAGGCTGATCGACGAGCGCGAGCTCAGCCGCCGGGCCGAACCGCTGCTGAAGCAGCTCGGCGCGGACTTTTCCGCCGACACGCCCGTTGCGTCATTGTCGCTCGCACAGATGCAACTCGTCGAGATCGCCAAGGCGCTGTCACTGAAGGCGCGCCTCGTCATCATGGATGAGCCGACGTCGAGCCTGACCGCCTCCGAGACGGAGCGGCTGTTGCAGATCATAACGCGGCTGAAGGCCGAAGGGGTCTCCGTCATCTTCATCTCGCACCGGCTGGCCGAGGTGGAGCATTCGGCCGACCGCGTCGTCATCCTGCGCGACGGCAGGCGGGTCGCCGAACTCGGCAAAGGCGAGATCCATGCCGAGACGATGATCCGTCACATGATCGGGCGCGACCTGAAGACTCTGTACCGCCCGCCCGCCCAACCGCCCGGAGAGGCGATGCTGGAGCTTGTCGACGTCAGGACAGGCTACCGGCCGGAGCAGCCGGTCAACCTGTCGGTCAGGCGCGGCGAGATCCTGGGCCTGGCCGGGCTGGTCGGCTCCGGCCGAACCGAACTGGCGCGCACCATATTCGGGCTCGACCCGCTGAAGGGCGGCGAGATCAGGATCAAGGGCGCACGCGCCTCTATCGCATCTCCGAGCGCGGCCATCAGGCAAGGCGTCTATCTGGTGCCAGAGGACCGCAAGCGGTCGGGCCTGATCATCGATTTTCCGATCCGCGAGAACATCACGCTCGCCAATCTCGAGGCTCACGCAAAACGCGGACTGATCGACTTCGGCGCCGAGGAGAAAGACGCGCTGAAGCAGCGCGACCGGCTCGACATCCGTACGCGCGGGGTCTCGGCCGTTGCGGGCTCGCTGTCGGGCGGCAACCAGCAAAAGGTGGTGCTGGCCAAATGGCTGTCGATGTCCCCCCAGATCCTGATATTCGACGAGCCGACGCGCGGCGTCGACGTCGGCGCCAAGAGCGAGATCTACCGGCTGATGCGCGAGCTTTCCGACCACGGCGTCGGCATTTTGATGATCTCGTCCGACATGGAGGAGGTGATCGGCGTCAGCGACCGCGTCGCGATTATGCATGAAGGCCGCATCGCCGGCTTCCTCGAGCGCGGCGAACTCAGCGAACAGGCGATATTGTCGCTCGCGGTCGGAAGGATCGCGGCATGACGCCCTCTGCCCTCATCGGAGCCGGTATCAGATGATCAACCGCAAGGACCTCTGGCTCCTCGTCCTCATCCTCGTGGTCGGCACCGTGGTTGCCATCATCAATCCGCGCTTCCTGTCGCCGATCAACCTGTCGAACACGGCGAACCTGATCGGCCTGTTCGGCATATTCGCGGTTGCCCAGGCCTTCGTGATCATCTCGGGCGGGATAGAGCTGTCGGTCGGCTCGATCATCGCGCTGCTCGGCGTGATCTTCGTCGACCTCGTGGCGGGTGAAACCGTCAGCCCGGGCATTGCTTTCGTCATCGTGGTGGCGATCGGCTGCCTGATCGGGCTGCTGCACGGGTTCCTGGTCGCAAAACTCGGGCTGCAGCCTTTCGTGGTGACGCTCTGCGGCCTGCTGATCTATCGCGGTATCGCGCGCTACTACACCGAGGATGCGACGGCTGGCTTCCCTTTCGGCGCAACCTTTCCGACGCTCGAATGGCTGACCGCCGGCCGCCTCTACGGCATCCCGCACAGCCTTGTCGCCTTCCTGGTCATCACCGTCATCATGGGCGTCGTGCTGCACAAATCGGTATTCGGCCGCTATCTCTTCGCCGTCGGCAAGAACGAGGAGGCGGCGCGCTACAGCGGCATCCATACCTCGCGCATCGTGATCGCAGCCTATGTCATCTGCTGCGGCCTGACGGCAGTGGCTGCGGTCTTCATCGCCATGTACACCCGCTCGATATCGCCCTCCTCGCACGGAAATTTCTACGAGCTCTACGCGATCGCGGCCGCGGTGCTCGGCGGCTGTTCGCTGCGCGGCGGCGAAGGCTCGATCGTCGGCGTCGTGCTTGGCACCGTGCTGCTGCAGGTGCTGCAGAATCTCGTCAACCTGCTCGGCATTCCGAGCTCGCTGAACTTCGCGGTGATGGGCTCCGTCATCCTGATTGGCGTGCTCGCCGACCAGCAGATCTCGCGCCGGACAGCGCGGGTGAAGGCACCCGCTGCCTAGCAATCCTGGCGCGCGCCGTCCTTCACCAGATAGGTCGGCTTGTACATGGTGACGAGTTCTTCCGCGGCGGTCGGATGCACGGCCATGGTGCGATCGAAGTCGTCCTTGGTGAGCCCCGCCTTGAGCACGATGCCCAGAAGCTGCGCCAGTTCGCCGGCGTCAGGCCCCAGAATGTGGGCGCCGATCACCCGCCGCGTGCCGGCATCGACGACAAGCTTGGTCAGCATCCTCTCCTGCCGGCCGGCGAGGATGTAGCGCAGCGGCCGAAAGCTCGCGCTGTAGACTTCGAGGTTGGCGAAACGTTTCGAAGCCTCGTCTTCCGACAGGCCGACCGTACCGATCTCGGGCTGCGAGAAGACGGCGGTGGCGATACAGTTGTGATCGGGCGCGGTCGGGTTGCCTTTGAAGGCGGTCTCGACGAAACACATCGCTTCGTGGATCGCTACCGGCGTCAGCTGGACGCGGTCGGTCACGTCACCGATCGCCCAGATATTCCCGACATTGGTGCGGGAATGGGCATCGACCAGGATCTCGCCCCTGACGCCGGTTTTCACGCCGGCGGCCTCCAGCCCCAGATTTTCGGTGTTGGGGATACGGCCGATGGCAAGCAATATTTGATCCGCGAAGAGCACGTGGCCGCTGTTGAGCGTCGCTGCGAGCCTGCCGTCATCGCGCCTGTCGATGTTTTCGAAGATCGTGTGGCAAAGGATGCGGATGCCCTTCGCCGCCATCTCCTCATGCAGCCTGTGGCGCAGATCCATATCGAAACGCTGCAGGATCTCCTTGCCGCGATAGATGAGCGTGGTGTCGACGCCGAGCCCGTGAAAGATGTTGGCAAACTCGACCGCGATGTAGCCGCCTCCGGCAATCACGATGGACTTCGGCAGGCTGGGGAGGTCGAAGGCCTCATTGGAGAAGATGCAGTGTTCGTGGCCGGGAAGCGCGGCGTGCGGGTTCGGGCGGCCGCCGGTGGCGATGAGAATGTGCTCGGCGGTGACTGTACGGTTCTCGTTCTCGATGAGCACCGTATGCCCGTCGATCAGTGTGGCGCGGCTGTGGAGCGTCTCGCCGCCCGCCTTCTCGACGCCACTTTGGTAAAGCCCGGAAAGCCGCCCGATTTCCTTGTCCTTGTTGGCGATCAGCGTTGGCCAGTCGAAGCTGGTCTCGGGCACCGTCCAGCCGTAGCCGGCAGCGTCGGCGAAATGTTCGGGAAACTGCGATGCATAGACGAAAAGTTTCTTCGGGACGCAGCCGCGGATGACGCAGGTGCCGCCGTAGCGATATTCCTCGGCAATCGCCACCCGCTTGCCGAGCGCCGCGGACAGACGCGCGGCGCGTACGCCGCCCGACCCACCGCCGATGACGAAGAGATCGTAGTCGTATCGGGGCATGGTTCGGTCTCCGCAGGCTGCGGATGACAGTTAGGAGGCAATGGTTCAAAAGAAAAGCCCGGCATCTGGCCGGGCTTTGACTTCCTATTGGGACACGGGAAAGTGTCCGGCGCTTACTGGAGCGGCGCGTCGAGCCCCTGCAGCACCGGAGCCTCGCCCTCCTGGGCGGGCGCGGCTCCTTCGGGCGCCGGCGCTGGCGCGGCGCTGCCAGCCTCAGCCTTCACCTGTGCATCGACGATGTCCGAAATCTGCTTGCCGACCTCGGTAGCGAGGTCGCGCGAGATGCCGCGCTGCCAGATCTCGGCGGCCTTGACCACCTCGCGGGCGACGATCGGACCGGACGCGAGCAGCTTCTTGCCCGGGTCGCTGTTGTAGAAGGCTGCGATGGCGATGAGCTCCGGCTCCGAGAATATCTTGGCGTAGGCGATCGCTGCCTCACGCTCCAGATCGGCACGGCGGGCAACGAGCGCGAGGGCCTTCTCGTCAACCGTCGCAATGATCACGTCGGTCAGGTCGGGATTCTGCTGGATCAGTTCCTGCTTCAGCTTCTGCGCGGCGGCAGGCAGAATCATGTCGTAGGTGTCGGTCGCCTTGACCGCCGTGATCGCAGCGCGGGCTGCCTTGAGGTGAGATTCGGCGATCTCCTGAGCGTAGGACTGCGACGCGAGCGCGACGAAGGCCGACGCTGCCAGGACGGCTGCGGTTCGGCGAACGCGGTGGACCAAAGTCATGTCGGAAGAACTCCCTGGTTTGTCAGTTTGCCTGGATGGTCCTGATGCCGCCCGAGCCGGCGATAACCGCAAGCTGCGCCATGCCCAGGAACAGTCCGTGCTCGACGACCCCCGGTACGGCGTGAAGAGCATTCGACAGCGCTCTTGTATCCGGAATGCGGCCAAAAGATGCATCCAGGATCAAATGCCCGCCGTCTGTAACAAAAGGCTGGCCGTTCGTCACCCTCAATGTCAGGGGGCCGGACAGGCCAAGGTTCGACGCCGCCCGGGCGACCGCGAGCTCGGTCGCCCTGAGGCCGAAACGGTTGACTTCGATCGGCAGCGGAAAGCGGCCGAGGGCATCCACCAGCTTGCTCTCGTCGGCGATGACGATCATGCGGGCCGACGCGGCCGCGACGATCTTCTCGCGCAGCAGCGCACCGCCGCCGCCCTTGATCAGGTCAAGGCCGGGCCCGACCTCGTCGGCGCCGTCGATGGTGAGGTCGAGTTCGGGCGTCTCCTCGAGCGTGGAAAGGGTAACGCCGAGCTCGGCGCAAAGCGCCGCGGTGCGCTCCGACGTCGGCACGCCGATGATCCGCATGCCGCCGGAGACTTTTTCGGCGAGCAGGCGCACGAATTCGGCGGCGGTCGATCCGGTGCCGATGCCGAGCCGCATGCCGTCCTCGACATGCGCGAGCGCCGCCCGCGCCGCCTCGATCTTCAACCCCTTTGCATCCATCGCCTGTCGGCCACCCATGAAAATGTCGGGCGCTCCTAGCATCTTTGGCCCAAGTGGCAAAGGCCCGGACGGCAAAGGCTGGCGGCCGCGCCTTGCACGGCGGCGCGGCACGGGGTATCGGCCAACGGTCGCCGAGACTTCGCGGCATCTCAACAGGCAGGACCGATATTCAGATGAGCAAGCCGATTATCGTTTTCGACCTCGACGGTACATTGGTCGACACCGCGCCGGACCTGCTCGACAGTCTGAATCATACGCTCTCTGCCGGCGGCGTCGCCCGCACCGACCCGGCCGGCTTCCGCCAGTTCGTCGGCCACGGCGGCCGCGTGATGATCGAAAGGGCCTATCAGGCGCAGAAGAAGGCGCTTCCGGTGGACGAGCACGATCGGCTTTTCGCGCTGTTCCTGGAACATTACGGCTCCAACATCCCCGGCCAGTCGAAACCGTATCCCGGGGTGGTCGAGGCGCTGGACCGCTTCCGCACGGCCGACTACCTGCTGGCGGTCTGCACCAACAAGACGGAAGCCTTCTCCAAGCGCCTGCTGGTCGAACTCGGCATGAGCGGCTACTTCGCGGCGATCTGCGGCCAGGACACCTTTGCTCACCGCAAGCCCGACCCGCGCCATCTCACCGAGACGATCGGACTAGCCGGCAGCAATCCGTCGCAGGCGGTGATGGTCGGCGATTCCAGGACCGACATAGATACGGCCAAGGCGGCGGGAATCCCCGTGGTGGCGGTCGATTTCGGCTATACCGACAGGCATGTGCGCGAGTTCGAGCCATCGAAGGTGATCTCGCATTTCGACGAGTTGACCATCGCGCTGGCGCAAGACCTCATCGCGGCGACGGACGGCAGACAGCGTTCTTGACTTCGAAGCGAGCCGTGGCCTATATCGCGGCGCGCTTCGGCCAATGGGTTCGACCTTGGGGGCCGACGGCGGGCGATTAGCTCAGCGGGAGAGCACACCCTTCACACGGGTGGGGTCGCAGGTTCAATCCCTGCATCGCCCACCAAGATCTCGCTTCGTCAGCTGCTCGGCACCCGGACGGCGTCCGTCTTTTCCATGGCTAGCTTCACGCGGGCGTCGCGCTCGTAGACATCGCCGAAATATTCGATCTTGCCGTGCTTGTCCGGCCAAGCGGTGAAATAGGCGACGTAGACTGGAATCTTCAGCGTCGTCTTCTCGGTCGAGTGGCCCTGCTTCAGCTTCGCCTCGATATGCTCGACTGTGGTGCCGAGCACCGCCGCGGCCATGCCGCGCGGGTCCTTGAGGCGCACGCAGCCGTGGCTGAAGGCGCGCATGTCGCGATCGAACAGTGCCTTCTGAGGGGTGTCGTGCATGTAGATCGCATGCTTGTTGGGGAAGAGTATCTTCAGCTCGCCGAGCGCATTGGCTTCGCTTGGCGTCTGTCGCACGTTGTAGGGCACCTTGGAACCGTAAGCCCACCAGTTGATCGCGGACGACGAGATGCTCCGGCCCTTGGCGTCGGTCACCTCATAGCCGGCGCGGTCGAGATAGCCCGGGTCGTTGCGCAGGCGCGGCAGCATTTCGTTGACGATGATCGACTGCGGCACGCCCCAGTAGGGATTGTAGTCGACCTGCTCGATCTCGTCGTAGAAGAAGCTCGTCTGGTTCGACGGCTTGCCGACGACGGCGCGCATGTTGAGCTTTTCGACGCCCTTGTCGATGAACCGGGCCGTGAAGGCCGGCTGGTTGATGAAGACGCGCGTCTCGCCGAGGTCGCGCGGCAGCCAGCGCAGTTGTTCGAGCGCTACCAGCACCTTGTCGATGCGCTCGGCCTTCGACGTACCGGCAAGAGCCGCGACCGTGCGCGGGCCGATGACGCCGTCCGCCGTCAAGCCGGCCCTGGTCTGCGAAGCCTTGACGACCGGCACCAGCTCTTGGCCATAGGTTTCGCTATTCACGGTCCGCGCGAGCAACTCGCCATAGTCGCCACCCATCTCATCGTCGAGATCGCGGGCGATAAGGTGGAGAAGCTTGCCCAACTCGGGATTGGTCTGACCGGGTTTCAGCAGGAGCTTGGGGTCAACGACGATGTCGTTCTCGGAGCTGGCTTTCAACGCCTCGAGCTCGACGCGCAACGCGTTGTATTCATCGTTGTTGGGATGCCGCGCCTCCAGCCATCCGCGCACGTCGGTCGCGAGCGAGAGAACCTTTAGCGCGTCGACCATGTCGAACGGCTTTTCCGGAAAGTCGTGATAGCCCGAGAGCTTGTTGGGATTTATGCGGCCGCCTTCCGCGTCATGCGCATAACGCAGAACCCGCGCCGAAAGCGCCATCTCGAAGCGTATCAGCTCGCTCTTGCGGGCAGCCGCGTCGCCGGCTGACATCGAAGCCGATGGAACAGAGATGGCATAGTCGGCAGGTGAAAGGCCATGGCTGTCCGCCTCCCCCAGCACCCGCACCGCATCGCGGCCGCGTTCGTTGACCTCGTTGCCGGTGACCCAGATGAAGTCGGGCTTGTCGGAGTAGTATTCGACCAGGGCCTTGGCGATTTCGGGCTCGGCGAAAAGTTCGTAGCCGGAGAGGCCCGTCACTGCTTCGCGGAACGCCGTCCCGGCCGTCGCCTGGTCGAGCGACGCGGACTGGCCGATCGCGGCAAGCGGCGTGAAATCGACGCGCTGGAGCGCCGGGGCTTTGTAATTATAGTAGGAAGGGGCGCTGATCTTGGAGACGGCTGCGGGCTTGCGGGCCACCGGGCGAGCGGGCCGTTTCCCGAACCTGTAGCCATCGCCCTCGCCGTCGTACTGGCCGTCGCCAGAACGGCCGGAACGTCGGATGTAGCCGCTGTCATCCATCCGCTGGTTGCGAACACCACCGCCGAAAAGGTGCTCGAAAAGCGATTGCGCCTGCACCTGCGGCATCCCGACGGCAAACGTCCCTGCAAGCACGACGGGGAGCAGGACAACCTTCCTCGCGAAGAGTTTCATCGATGATCCATTTCGATTTGCCGCATGAATGCATCATCCTATGCAAGGCGGATGTAAGGCGAGACATTACCGATTCATATCGATAACGTTAAGGTCCCATAAATTTCCTGCACAGTGTTGCGCGACGGCTTCACATCCTCGTGACCGTTGCAGGTCCCCATCAATTCATGCCGCTAATTCCCAACGTCGGCAGTGCGCAAGCTTACGGTTCGTCGACGACCTTGTCACCCGAATCGCCGCGCTGCCATGGCGGCTCCTCGTCCGGCTGCGGCTGGCCCCGGTTCGGCATGCCATCCTGCCGGGCCTTCTGCTTTTCGGCTTCGCCCTGTTCGAGGCGGCGCGACTGGTCGCGTTCCTGATCGGTTCGGTCGTATTTCTTGTTCATCGCCTTGCTCCATCATCCCAGGGAATTGCCACAGGACGACAACGCGGCGGCGCTGTTTTCGTTTCACGAATGCAACCGGAGGTGGCTCGGCCGGTGTGCTCTAGTGGGCTGTCACGGCCTGACGGGCGACAAAGCCCAGCGTCTCCTCGACGATGGCGGGGTCGGAAAGAATGCGGCGGTGACCCAATCCCGGCGCCCAGCGCAGCCGCACATGGTCGCCGGCCTGCGCGAAAAGTTCGGCGTGGTCCGCCGGGACTTCCCGGTCGTCGGGAGCGTGGATGACCAATGTCGGCACCGGCGTTTCGGCCAGCTGCCGCGAACCGATGAATTCGTCGAGCGGGCGTCCGGCGATGCGGCGCACCTCTTCGGCGAGGGCGGATTGGGTGCGCGGCCCAAGGTTCAGGTATCGGCCGAAATCCTTGAAGAGGACCGGTATCGAACTCGGCGCGGCGATGAGCACGAGCTTCGAAGCGGCGAGCGGTGGAATGCCGACGATCGAGCCGGCGACGGCGTTGACCGCGACGGCGCCGCCGAAAGAGTGGCCGACGACGGCCGCGAAAGGCCCGAACCATTCGCCGGCGACATGCGCCGCCCTGACCGCGGTGGCCAGGTTGAGCCGGCGGCCCACAGAGCCGCCGTGACCGGGCAGGTCGAGCGACATGACGCGAAAACCTGCGTCGCGATGGGCTTCGATCAGGGACTTCATATATTCGGTGCGCGAACGCCAGCCGTGCAGGACAAGCACGGTCCCGGCGTTTTCCCTGCCTTGACGGGGGCGGAACTCATGCACCATCACGCAGCGGCTGCCGACCCGGAGGCGATGATGCCGGGCCTCCTCCATGAAACCGGCGGCACGGTCGATCGCGCGCTTTTCGCCTTCGGAAAGACGCTTGGGGTTTGGCGTTCGGCAGAACAGCTGGAACGCCGCCTTTCCGCCGATTTGCGGCGCGACCCGCTCGGCAGCACCGAACAGGCCGCGGATGACCTTGACGCCGATTGATGTCATGATACCTATCCACCGCAAAATAGTTCAACTGTGAACATAATAGTTCAACCATGAACAATAAACAAGAGCTTTCTCAAAGCCTCCCCTGGGACAATCCTCGTTTTCGCAACTGGGTCGCGGTGGCGCGCGCCTGCCATGCGGTGGAGCGGGCGGTCGCCGTGGCCCTGGCGCCGCTTGACCTGAAGCCTGCGCAGCTTGACGTGCTGATGAACCTTTACCGGCACCCAGGCATGTCGCAGCACGATCTGGCCCGCAAACTGCTCGTCGGCCGCTCCAACATCACCATGCTCTTGCCGCAGATGGAGAAGCGGAAATTGCTCAAACGCGAGGGCGACGCCAAGGACAAGCGGGTGCTGAGATTAACCCTTACCGCCGAGGGCGAAAAGCTGCTGATGAAGGCGCTGAAAGTCCACAGTGCGTTGATCGAGAAGGCGATGAGCCAGTCGACCCCGGCCGAATGCGATACGCTCGGCGATCAGATGCGCCGGGTCGTCGAGGTGCTGAACACGGACTAAGCGTGATCTTTCCGAAAAGTCCGCAAACTTTTCCGGGTCATGCCTCAGCGGCCGCCCTCGCCGCCCGCCTGCCGCGCGGCGCGGCATCTTGCCTGCTCAACCACGGTCTTGCCAGGGCGAGCAGCGTCGCGCCGAGCCCGGTTGCAAGAACCCACCATGCCGGCCTGATGGAAAAAGAAAATTGCAGGTTCGCCGCGAGCACCCTCCCAGGCGGCACGCCGGTGGCGATGCCGTACCAGGCATATTCGATCGCTGCCGTGCCCAGCGCGGCGAGGATCGCGATCGCCACCAGGACGAGCGGAGACGCCAGCGCAAAGCCGCGCCAGTGCGCCAGGCGATAAAACATCAGCAGCAGAAAGAAGCCGGCCATCAGCGTCGGCTCGTAGACGTCCGCCTTGGACTGGATGAAGAAGTGCAGCGCCGCCAGCAGGCCGATCGGATAGACGATCTTGTGCAGACGATTCCACCTCTTGCCCAGCCGCCTGATGGCGGCGTCGGTAGAGGTCGAACCGAGCGCTATCAGGCCCAAAAGCGCAACGAAGCCGATGGTGAGATAGACGCGCAGCGCGATTTCGGAAACGACGCGCAAGAGATCGAGCTTGAGGTCGATCGCGTAGAGCGTCAGGTGCGCGAGCGCGTAGAACAGCGCGGCGAGCCCGAGCATGCGCCTGACCATGATCAGCTTCGGCCAGTTGGCGATGCGCCGCAGCGGCGTCACGGCAAGCGACATCATTAGGAAGCGGATCGCCCAGTCGCCGGTCTGGTGGATCGCCTCCGTGATCGGACGCGCGCCGAGCGGACCGAGCGAGCCGGCAGGCGCGAGCGTGCCGTCGGCCGCCGCCCAGCCAAGCAAGAGCGCCGGCAGGCAAGCGCCGACGAGCACGGCTGCCTTCAGCGGCGAGAAATTTCCGGATCTATCGGTCCAGGGCTTCATGCGGCGGTTCCGTCTCCTGCCGCGATATACGTGCGATCGGCCGAACTTGTTACAGACGCCGCATCACATCAAGGTGAGCGAGGGATGCCCGGACCGGCGGAACTCACCACATCGAAGTTTTGGCGCGCTCCGGCCACTCGCGGTCGTACGCCTCGCCATCGATGGCATTGCGGCTCGTGACCTCCAGTATCTTTCCGGGCGTCGGCAGCAATTTTGCATCGACATGCTTTTCCGGGTTCCAGAGATCTGAGCGGCGGATAGCGCGGGCGCATTGGAAATAGACCGCTTCCACCCCGATCACGATGACCGAACGCGCCGGCTTGCCCTCGACGGCGAAGGAGGCGCACAGTTTCGGCTCGATGCTGATATGCGCACGGCCGTTGACCCTGAGCGTCGTGCCGGAGCCCGGAACCAGGAAAAGCAGCGCCACGCGCGGGTCGCGGACGATGTTCTTCAGCGAATCCGCCCGGTTGTTGCCGCGCCGGTCTGGCATCAGCAGCGTTCTGGAATCCTGCAGGCGCACGAAACCGGCAAGATCACCGCGCGGCGAGCAGTCGAGCCCTTCCGGCCCGCTGGTGGCGAGTGCTGCGAAAGGCGACGCCTCGATGAACGCGGCGTATTCGGGGATGATGTGGTCGACTTCCTTCACCAACGAGGTCTCGCCGGGATGGCCGTAGAGGGCTTCGAGCTGTGCGACCGTCTCGACAACGGTGCTTGCCGGCGTTTCGGCTTCTGGCGCTTCGATGGCTGACACGGCTTCCCTCCGAATGCGGGGGTCCCTGCCCACTCGCGATGACAACACTGTGACACGGGCAATATTTAGCCGCGCGACAGGCCTTTTTCCTGCAAGGAGGCGAGATAGGCGGCCCAGACGCCGTCCTTGTCGTGGCCGAGCTGGTGCAGATAGTTCCAGGTGAAGATGCCGGTATCGTGGAAATCGTCGAAGACGATGCGCACCGCATAGTTGCCGACCGGCTCGATCCGCGAGATCGCGACGTTGCGTTTGCCAGGCACCGTCACGCGCTGCTCTGGCGAATGGCCCTGCACCTCGGCCGAAGGCGAAGTCACGCGCAACAGCTCGGCCGAAAGCTCGAACGGCTCGTGGTCGTGATAGGTGACCGTCAGCGTCCGCCGGTCCTTCGAGACCCTCAATTCCCTAGGCGCGTTCATCCGACATCCCTTGCTCTTGAGAACGGCTCTCTACGCCGCTTCCCGGACAGGCGAAACCCCGGAAATCGGCTACAGACTAAGCGAAAGCCTTGAACCGATAGCCAGATCGTATCACATGGCTGTATATAACGCTTCGCCCGGCACAAGCCGGGCAGTGCAGCAACTGGAATGCAGCGATGGACATGATCGACCCGTTCGGTCGCACGATCACCTACCTGCGCGTATCGGTCACCGACCGCTGCGACTTCCGCTGCACCTATTGCATGGCCGAGGACATGGCTTTCCTGCCGAAGCGGGATCTCCTGTCGCTGGAAGAGCTCGACCGGCTCTGCACCGTTTTCATCGAGAAGGGTGTCCGGAAGCTGAGGCTGACCGGAGGCGAGCCGCTGGTGCGCAAGAACATCATGCATCTGGTGCGCCAGCTGTCGCGCCACCTGAAAAGCGGCGCGCTCGACGAGTTGACGCTGACCACCAACGGCTCGCAGCTCGCCAGATTCGCGGGCGAACTAGCCGATGCCGGGGTCAAGCGCATCAACGTGTCGGTGGATACGCTCGACGCCGACAAGTTCCATGCCATCACGCGCTGGGGCAACCTCGCCAAGGTTATGGAGGGCATCGACGCGGCGCTAGCCGCCGGGCTGAAGATCAAGCTCAACGCCGTCGCGCTGAAGGGCTTCAACGATCGCGAGATGCCCGAACTCCTGCGCTGGGCGCATGGCCGCGGCATGGATCTGACTGTCATCGAGACGATGCCTATGGGCGAGATCGACGCCGACCGCACCGACCAGTATCTGCCGCTGTCGCTACTGAGGACCGAGTTGGAGCGCCAGTTCACGCTGAGCGACATTGCGTACAAGACCGGCGGGCCGGCGCGCTATGTCGAGGTGAAGGAGACGGGCGGACGGCTCGGCTTCATCACGCCGATGACCCACAATTTCTGCGAAAGCTGCAACCGTGTGCGGCTGACCTGCACCGGCACGCTCTATATGTGCCTCGGCCAGGAGGACGCCGCCGACCTGCGCGCGCCGCTGAGGGCATCCGAAGGCAACGAGCAACTGGCCAGCGCCATCGACGAGGCTATAGGCCGCAAGCCGAAGGGCCACGATTTCATCATCGACCGGCGCACCAGCCGGCCGGCCGTCTCGCGCCACATGAGCGTGACCGGCGGCTGACGTTCGGGTGGGCCACGATTGGCCCAAAGCTTTCCGTTTGCGCGGCAGCCGGCGGCTGATACATCCGGGCTGTCGCAACGACGGAATGCCCCCTTGCCGCTCTCGCCCAACATGCGCGCCGCGATGTTCATGACGGTTTCCATGGCCGGCTTCACTGTCAATGACGGCGTGACGAAGCACATGTCCGAAATCATGAATATGGGCCAGGTGCAGTTCCTGCGCGGGGCCTTTGCCACGCTGTTCATCACCGTACTCGCCTTGCAGCAGGGCGCATTCGCCAATCTGCGCCTGACCCTGCAGCCGATGGTGCTCGTCCGTGTCGCCGGCGAAGTGCTGGCGACGGTCACCTTCCTGATCGCGCTGGCGCAACTGCCGATAGCCAACGTGTCGGCGGTTCTGCAGGCGCTGCCGCTCGCCGTCACCATGGGCGCGGCGCTGATCTATGGCGAGACAGTCGGCTGGCGGCGCTGGCTGTCTATCGCGGTGGGTTTTGCGGGCGTGGCGATCATCGTCAGGCCGGGGCTCGAAGGCTTCAGCGTCTATTCGCTGCTGGCGCTGGTTTGCGTCGGCTTCTGCACCGCGCGCGACCTTGCCACCAAGCGCATACCCGAACGCATACCGACGCTGCTGATCTCGACCGTGACGGCGCTCGCGGTCACCGTGAGCGGTGCGTTCCTGATCCAGCCGATGGGCGGCTGGACGCCGCCAAGCGCCTTCGACCTCTTCCTGCTTGCCTGCGCGGCGGGGCTTCTGCTTGTCGGCTACCAGTTCATCATTCTGGCCATGCGCTCGGGCGAGATCTCCTTCGTCGCGCCGTTCCGCTACACCGGCCTGCTCTTCTCCATCCTGCTCGGTTTCCTGATCTTCGGCGACATTCCCGATCTCGCGATGATCGTGGGCTCGGCGATCATCGTCGGCTCCGGCCTTTACATGCTCTATCGCGAGCGGGTCGTGGGCCGCTCGAAGACCGCCGCCGAGAGCGTCGGCCCGAGCATGGCGCCGGAAGGGCTCTGATGTCAGCGCCGCTACCGGCCTCCCCGCATCTCGTCACGCTCGTCTTGGCCGCGGCCGTCGGACCGCTCGCCATGAACGTATTCCTGCCGTCTCTCCCAGGCATGGCGCGCCATTTCGAGACCGACTACGGGGTGATGCAGCTTGCGGTCTCCTTCTACCTCGCCGCCACCGCCGTGCTGCAACTCTTCATAGGCCCCGCTTCCGACCGTTTCGGCCGCAGGCCCGTCATCCTGGTCTGCTTCGCCATATTCCTCGTCGGCACGGTCGCCGCCGTCTATGCACCGACTGTGGAGGCGCTGCTCTTCTGCCGCCTGCTGCAGGCCTTCGCCTCTGGCGGCCTCGTCATCTCGCGCGCCGTCGTGCGCGACACGGTCGGCACCACGGAGGCGGCAAGCCAGATCGGTTACATCACCATGGGCATGAGCGTCGTGCCGATGGTCGGACCGATGATCGGCGGCTTTCTCGACGAACTCTACGGCTGGCAGGCCGGTTTCTGGTTGTCGCTCGCCTTCGGTCTCGTCGCGCTCGGCTTCGCCTTCTTCGATCTCAACGAGACAAACCGCAACCGCTCCGACAGCCTCGCGGCGCAGTTCGGCGCCTATCCGCAACTTCTCGGCGCGGGCCGATTCTGGGGCTACGCGCTGACCGCCACCTGCACCGGGGGTGCATTCTTCGCCTTCATCGGCGGCGGCCCTTATATCGCCACCGAAATGCTCGGCCTGACGCCGTCGCAATACGGCTTTTATTTCGGCATCATCTCGGTCGGCTACATGCTCGGCAATTTCCTTTCGGGGCGTTTCGCCAGGGTGTTCGGGCTCAACCGCATGATGCTTTCGGGCAATATCGTCGCCGTTTGCGGCATGGTGCTGGCGATCGCACTCTTTGCCGGCGGCATCTATCATCCGTTGTCGCTGTTCGGCCCTGTCTTCTTCACAGGTGTCGGCAACGGCCTGACGCTGCCCAGCGCCAATGCCGGCGTCGTCAGCGTGAAGCCGCACCTGGCAGGTTCCGCTTCGGGTCTCGGTGGCGCGCTGCAGATCGGCGGCGGCGCGGCCCTCTCGATGCTGGCTGGCGCTCTGATCACCGCGCAGTCCGGCCCCTTCCCGCTGCTGTGGGTGATGCTGTTTTCTTCGGCGGGCGGTGTCCTCGGGACACTATGGGTCATCAACGCCGCGCGGCGCGAAGGCGCCACGTGACACGCTCACGAGGCATAGCCGGTCTCGTGCTGGCAGGAGGCCGGGCGACAAGGTTCGGCGGCGGCGACAAGCCGCTGCGCCTGCTCGCACGCAAGACGATGCTGGCGCATGTGCTCGATAGGCTGGAGCCGCAGGTCGCACCGCTTGCAATCAGCGCCAATGGCGACCCTGCCCGGTTTGCCCAATACGGCCTGCCGGTGCTTGCAGATGATGGCGCCGGCCGACAAACGGGGCCGCTGGCCGGGATATTGTCAGGCATGGCATGGGCGGCGGCCGAAACCGGATGCGCCAGGGTGCTGACCGTCGCAGGCGACACGCCCTTCTTCCCGCGCAATCTGGCGGCCCGGCTTTCGCAGGCCGTCGCCGGCCTCCCGGGAAATATCGCTGTCGCGGCGTCAGGCGGCCGCCGGCATCCTGTGTTTGCGCTCTGGCCGGTCTCGCTGGCGACGGACCTGCGCGATTTCCTGGCTGGGGGCGCGAATTTCAGCGTTGCGGCTTTTCTGGACAAGCACCAAACGGTAAGCGTCGACTTTCCGATGGGCGAAGTCAAAGGCGCAAGACTGGACCCGTTCTTCAACGTCAACACGCCGGAAGATCTGGCCGAGGCGGAGGCGATTGTGCTGGGAGGAAAGCCATGATCCACCGCGTGTTCGGCATTGTCGGCTGGAAGAACTCCGGCAAAACGACGCTGACCGAGCGGCTGGTGGCGGAATTGACGCGGCGCGGCTGGAAGGTCTCGACCGTCAAGCATGCGCATCATGACTTCGACATCGACAAGGTAGGCGCCGACAGCTTTCGCCACCGGCAGGCCGGCGCGAGCGAGGTGGCGGTGGTGTCTGGCCGGCGCTGGGCGCTGATGCACGAGTTGCGCGGCGAGTACGAACCGAAGCTGGAGGAAGTGCTCGGACGGCTGGCCCCATGCGACCTCGTGCTGGTCGAAGGCTATAAGCGCGAGAACCACGCCAAGATCGAAGCTCGGCGGACGGCAGCCAAGGACACAACTCCGCTGAGCGCAGGGGACCCGACGGTCATGGCGATAGCCGCGGATCACGCGGTTGCCGACAGCACCCTGCCCGTCTTCGGCCTGGACGACATCGCCGCCATCGCGGATTTCATCGAAAATGCGGTGGGCCTGGATCGAAAATAGGCGCCACTCCCGCCAACCTCGGAAATCTGCCACGCGCGGCAGAATTGTCCCCAGCCCCGCCAAGCCAGGCAATATCTTTCCTCCGTTTCCGTGGTTTGGGATTGCTTTTTCCCGAAAAAGAGGCGGATTATCTGGCACCGGCGCGGCAAGGGCCGCTGCCGACGTTCCGCGGTTTCGCCGGAACGACAGACAATGAGGGGTTTTACATGTTCACTATGAAACGCATGACGCTGGCAGCCTCGGCAGCAGCACTTGCGCTGATGCTTGCCGCCTGCTCGCAGGAAGAAAAGCCGGCCGAACCAGCGCCCGCGCCCGCCGCGCCCGCCGAACCGGCGCCAGCTCCCGCCGAACCGGCGCCCGCACCGGCCGCACCTGCACCGGCGCCCGCAGAGCCCGCTCCGGCGCCTGCCGAGCCCGCGCCTGCTCCTGCCGAGCCCGCTCCTGCGCCTGCCGAACCCGCTCCTGCGCCTGCCGCGCCGGGAACGCAGGGCGCCGCGCCAGGCGGATCGCTGAAGATTGGAACCGAGGGCGCCTATCCGCCCTTCAACAACCTGACCGCCGATGGCCAGCTCGTGGGCTTCGACATCGACATCGCGAACGCTCTTTGCGCCGAGATGAAGGTGACCTGCGAGTTCGTGACCCAGGACTGGGACGGCATCATCCCTGCCCTGCAGGCCGGCAAGTTCGACGCCATCATCGCTTCGATGTCGATCACGCCAGAACGCGCGGAAAAAGTCGATTTCACCAACAAATACTACAACACCCCGCCGGCGGTCGCCGCACCGAAGGACACGACCATCGCCGGCGTCAGCAAGGCAGACCTCGCCGGCAAGACGCTCGGCGTCGCAACCTCGACCACGCACTACAACTACGCGGAGAAGACCTATACGGACTCGACGATCAAGGGCTATCCGTCGAGCAAGGAGTTCCTGCTTGACCTCGCCAACGGCCGGCTCGATGCCGTGAGCGACGACATCTCCGTGCTCGAAGGCTGGCTGGCGTCGCCAGACGGCGCCTGCTGCAAGCTGGTCGGCGCCATCACGCCGGTCGTGGAGATCCACGGTCCCGGCGCGGGCATTGCGGTCCGTAAGGGCGAAACCGATCTGGTGAACAAGTTCAACGCCGCGATCGACGCCATCCGCGCGAACGGAAAGTACAAGGAAATCAACGACAAATACTTCAAGTACGACGTCTACGGCGGCGAGGGCTGACCGACATAGAGACGGCGGCGGATAATCCCGCCGCCGTTTTTCTTTTGCCCACTCTCAAGGAGACCGTGGCGAGCCGATGCAGAGTGCATGGACCCTCCTTTCCTGGGGACCCCAAGGCTGGCTCGACGACATCGCTTACGGCGTTTTCATCACGGTATCGCTGGCGCTAGCGACCCTGCCGGTCGGCCTGGTGATCGGTTTCCTGGTCGCGCTGGCGAAGAACTCGGACGAGCCGTCGCTCAGGCTTGCCGGCAACATCTACACCACCATTTTCCGCGGCCTACCGGAGTTGCTGACGCTGTTCATCATCTTCTTCGGCGTCCAGATCGCGCTGCAGAAGCTCGTCCAGCTTGTCGACCCGACGGCCACGGTCAACGTGAACGCATTCGTCTCGGGCATCATCGCGCTGGCGCTCGTCTTCTCATCCTATTCGAGCGAGGTCTTCCTGTCGGCCTTCAAGGCGATCCCCAAGGGCCAGTACGAAGGCGGCTATTCGATCGGCCTGACCGGCGGCCAGACAATGCGCCTGGTGGTGCTGCCGCAACTGATCCGCATCGCGCTGCCGGGCCTGTCCAACCTCTGGCTGATCCTGCTGAAAGACACGGCGCTGGTGTCGGCCATCGGACTTCCCGATATCATCCGCCAGGCCTACATTGCCTCCCGCGTCACCCAGGAGGCCTTCCTCTTTTTCGGCCTCGCCACGCTGATCTACCTCGTACTCGCCATCATATCGTCATTCGGCATCGGCGTGGTCGAGCGCTCTGTAAATCAGCAGGACGCACGCCGATGAGCGTCGCGACCGACACCCACCGCCCACCGGCGCCGCCCCGTCCCTGGACGCGATCCCGTATCGCCGGTCACGTGGCTGTCGGACTGTGGGCGCTGGCTGGCTTGGGGATGGTCTGGTATCTCGCGAGCGCCTGGAACCCGGAATTCTTCGCCAAGTACATCCCCTGGTACGCGTCCGGCCTTTTGACCACGGTCATCCTCGTGGTGATCTCGATCGTGCTTGGCGCGCTGCTGTCGGTGCCCGTCGCCTATGCCCGCATGTCGCAGAACCGTCTGCTTTCGGCCCTCGCCTACGGATACGTCTACTTCTTCCGCGGCACGCCGCTGCTCGCGCAGGCCTTCCTCATCTACTACGGCTCCGGCGCCTTCAGGACGGAGTTCGAATCAGTCGGGCTTTGGTGGTTTTTCCGCGAAGCCTGGTACTGCGCTATACTTGCCTTCACGCTGAACACCGCGGCCTACCAGGCGGAGATCCTGCGCGGCGCAATCGAGAGCGTGCCGCGCGGTCAGTGGGAGGGTGCGGCGTCGCTCGGCTTGCACAATCTGCAGACGCTGCGCAAGGTCATCCTGCCGCAGGCGCTGATCGTGGCGCTGCGCCCCTATGGCAACGAAATCATCCTGATGATCAAGGGCTCGGCGGTGGTCACGCTGATCACCGTTTACGACCTGATGGGTATGACCCGGCGTATCTATTCGTCCAGCTTCGACTTCCAGGCCTACATCTGGGCGGGCGTGATCTACATGGTTCTGGTCGAGGGGCTTCGATACGCCACCGAGTGGATCGAACGCCGCATCACCATTCACCTGCATCGCTGACTCCAATCTCCTTTCGCAATGCGGTAAGAACGCCGCAGCATCGACATGGAAGGATCAGCGAATATGGCATCGGTTGCATTTCTCGGGCTTGGCGTGATGGGTTATCCGATGGCCGGTCACCTGAAGAACAAGGGCGGCCACGACGTGACCGTCTACAACCGGACAACGGCCAAGGCGGAGAAATGGGCGGCAGAACATGGCGGCGCGTTCGCCAGAACACCCGCCGAGGCCGCCGAGGGCAAGGACTTCGTCTTTACCTGCGTCGGCAACGACGACGACTTGCGTTCGGTGACCATCGACCCCACGGGCTGCTTCCAGTCGATGAAAAAGGGGGCGATCTATATCGACAACACGACCGCCTCGGCCGAAGTCGCGCGCGAACTCGCCGAGAAGGCCGCGGCGCGAGGCTTCGCCGCGCTCGACGCGCCCGTCTCCGGCGGACAGGCAGGGGCGGAGAACGGCGCGCTGACGGTCATGGTCGGCGGCGACCAGCAAACCTTCGACAAGGCCAAGCCGGTGATCGAGGCCTATGCGAAGATGGTCGGCCTGATGGGGCCGGCGGGTGCAGGCCAGCTCACCAAGATGGTCAACCAGATCGCCATCGCCGGCCTCGTGCAGGGGCTGGCAGAGGGATTGCATTTCGGCCGGAAGGCCGGGCTCGACCTCGAAAGGGTGATCGAGGTCATCGCCAAGGGCGCCGCCGGATCGTGGCAGATGGAGAACCGCCACAAGACGATGATATCAGGCAAATACGATTTCGGCTTTGCCGTCGACTGGATGCGCAAGGACCTGGGCATCTGCCTTGAGGAAGCCGACCGCAACGGCGCAAGGCTGCCGGTGACGGCGCTGGTCGATCAGTTCTACAAGGAAGTGCAGCAGATGGGCGGCAAGCGTTGGGATACGTCGTCGCTGCTAGCGCGCCTGGAGCGCTGAGCATCGCGGTCAATGGCCGAGCTCTCGCCCGCCTCCACAGCTGCCGAGATCATCGCGCACCTGCGCTCGATCGGCTCTGAAGAGAACCGGCAAGGCATGAAGCGCTACGGCATCCGGATCGACCGGGCGCTCGGCATCTCGCACGGCGTGCAGCGCGACATCGCCAAGAAGATCAAGCGGAACCACGAACGGGCTTTCGAACTCTGGGCGTCGGGCATCACGGAGGCGCAGTTCATCGCTTCCGTGACGGCCGATCCAAAGCGCTTCACCAAGGCGGATGCGCGTCGCTGGGCTGCGGAGTTCGATTCCTGGGACATCGTCGACGGCGTGTCCGACCTCTTCGTCGACACCGATGCCTGGCGCGAGCTGATCGAAGAGTTCGCGGCCGACCAGCGCGAATTCGTGCGCCGCACGGCTTTTGCGATGCTCTGCTGGGCGACCGTCCACCGCAAGAAGGAGCCGGACGCCACCTTCGTCAACTACCTGCCACTGGTCGAAGCGCATGCGAAGGACGGACGCAACTTCGTCAAGAAAGCGGTCAACTGGGCGCTTCGCACGATCGGCAAGCGCTCGTTGACGACCTACGGACCGGCGCTGGAAATGGCCGAGCGGCTGGCCGCTTCGCAAGACAGGACGGAGCGCTGGATCGGCAACGGCGCGGTGCGCGAGTTAAAGGATCCGAAGACGCTGGAGCGGCTGGCGAAGAAGTCGAAGCCGAAGACCGCGTGACGGGCTCGCCCTGAGCTACCCGAAGAACGAGCGGGGCACCCGACCGGTCAGGCGTAGGGATCAGATTCCCGCGCCCGCATGCACATTGCCTTCCTTTTCGACCTTCATGTAATCGAGCGGCATTTCGGTCGTGTACTTGATCTGCTCCATCGCAAAGGACGACGACACGTCGCGGATCTCGATCTTGGAGATCAGGCGCTTGTAGAAGGCATCATAGGCCGCGATATCAGGCACGACGACGCGCAACAGGTAATCGACATCGCCGCTCATGCGGTAGAACTCGACCACCTCCGGAAAATCCTGGATGACTTCCGAGAACCGCCGCAGCCATTCGTGGCTGTGCGTATTGGTGCGGATCGAGACGAAGACGGTGACGCGCGCGTTGATCTTCTCCGGGTCAAGTATGGCGACCCGACGCTTGATGACGCCCTCCTCCTCGAGCTTCTGGATGCGCCGCCAGCAGGGCGTGGTCGACAGCCCCACTTTCTTCGCGACGTCGGCGACGGCGAGCGTGGCGTCCTCCTGCAGCAGGCGCAGGATCTTGCGGTCTAGGCGGTCCATGAAAAGCTCCGAAGGGAAATGCAGCGCCATTTTCCCAGCATTCGAACCTGCGTACAAGAAAGAAATTCTCCGCGACCGGCTTATCGCGGGTTCTATTTGCTCCGACTTGCCGCCAACCGACGCCGAATTTCCATTTTTAGGAACGGCAGCAAATCCATTTCAAACCACGGATTCCGCTTCAGCCAACCGGTGTTACGCCAGGACGGATGCGGCAAGGGCAGCACGACTGGCCGGGACGGCGCAGCAAACGCTTCGCGCCAGTTCATGACGGTTTCGGTAAGCGAGCCACGCCGGGCATCGCCCATGTGCCAGGCCTGCGCGTAAAGCCCGATCGTCAGCACCAGCTCGATCTGCGGCATCAACTCCATCAGCGGCGCCCGCCATGCAGGCGCGCATTCGCGGCGCGGCGGCAGATCGCCGCCCTTGGCGTCCTGGCCGGGAAAGCAGAAGCCCATCGGCACGATGGCGAAGTTCTTCAGGTCGTAGAATTCCTCCCGCGTGACGCCAAGCCAGTTGCGCAGCCGGTCGCCCGACGCATCGGTGAAGGGCATGCCGGAGAGATGCACCTTGGTGCCCGGCGCTTGGCTCGCGATGAGAATGCGCGCCTGCGACGACGGCAGTAGAACCGGTCGCGGCTCATGCGGCAGCGGCCGACCGACCGGCTGCTCGACGCAGATGCGGCAAGCGCGGGCGCGCCGCGTAAGGTCTTCCAGGCTCTCGGACATGATTCAGGCGGAAGCGCTCGGGCGGGCGGCGAGCGCGCGATGCCAGCGGATGACGTTGGTCAGTTCGTCCGGCACGGTGATGCGCGCGGGCTTCATGAAGTCGATCGCCACCAGGCCGGTGATGTCGGCGATTGAGAATTCGTCGCCGGCAGCGAATTCGCGCAGGGCGAGTTCCGCGTCCAGCAGGACCAGGAAGTCGAGCGCCTTGGGCTTGTTCACCTCGCCCCATTCCGGCACCTGCGGGATCTCCCATTCCTTCATCGCCGGATGGATGTGGCGGAAGGCGTAGCTGACCGGCAAATACAGGTTGAACTCGATGCGGCGCTGCCACATCTCGACCTGTGCCTTGCCCAGCGCGCCGCGGCCGAACAGCGCCGGCTCGGGGTGCAATTCTTCGAAATAGCGGCAGATCGCAACCGATTCGCAAAGCACCGTGCCGTCGTCGAGTTCAAGCACCGGCAGGCGCCGCAGCGGATTGCGCTCGGCAACCGCTCCGCCGCGATG
This sequence comes from Mesorhizobium sp. KR9-304, assembly GCF_040049215.1. Classification (NCBI taxonomy): domain Bacteria; kingdom Pseudomonadati; phylum Pseudomonadota; class Alphaproteobacteria; order Hyphomicrobiales; family Phyllobacteriaceae; genus Mesorhizobium; species Mesorhizobium sp. KR9-304. Next base: position 409,081 of record NZ_JBDZDN010000002.1, read on the forward strand.
TTCCATCGCGCCCATGTCGACAGGCACGAGCGGCACGGAGATGCCCTTCTCGGCGAGGAAGATGCGCACACGGCGCGGGTTGGGCGCCCTGCCCCCGTCATAAAGCTTCATGAACAGACATATAGCGGCTGCATCAGAAAAATCGAAGCATCTGGCGCAACCAATTGAAGATGCTGCCCGCCGCGGCATGCTCGCTTTCGGCCATGCCGCCATGCATCTCGCGCCAGTCGCGCGGGCGCTCGAACGTACCGGCCCACAGACCGGCCCCCTTCCGGCGCGCGGCCTCCTGCTCGGCCTCGTAGCCGCCATAGGCCATGGCCCAGCCGGCTTCAACCTGGCCGCGGTTGAGATCAGTGTCGCCGGCAGTGCATGTGGCAAGCAGCCGGTCGTATTTGTCGCGCTCCCATCCCGAACACGAGACCGGCCGGCCGCCGATCAGCGCGGAAAGCGACTCGCGGGCGCGGCGGCCGCAGGGATAGTCGGCACCGTTCCTGTGGCAGGTCTGATCGAACTCCGGCGCGTCGATGCCGCGCAGCCTGATGCGCTCGGTGCCGAGGGTGAGGGAATCGCCGTCGTTGACGGTGACGCGGCCGGCGAGATTGCGCGTCTCCGTTCGATCGAGCCGAACCGCGAGCAGGATCAAAAGACCAAGGATAGCGACGGTGAGCAGCCAATCCCAAAGCCTGCGCCACCCGCTGCGCGGCTGCGCCTGACGCCACGCCCAGCCACGCTTAGCGGAGCGCATTCTCACCATATGGCAAACAATCTCTTAATCATTCCGCCGTAGCTTGCCGGGGCTGGTGTGTGTCGGTTGTGTAAGTTGAAGTTTTCATGCCGTTGCTACGTTCAAACACGGCGGACAAGATCATTGTGGACCGCAGGAAACCGCACCGCAACAGCGAGGTGGCGCGCGCGGTCAGGAAGACGCGTGACCAGCTCGCCCATCAACCCGGAAACCTCAGCTTCGACCGCGAGCTGCTGAAGCTGCACGCGCGTTCGATGGCCAATGTCGCCGTCGCCATTCCGGTGATGGTGCTGGCGATCGCTGGCGCCGGCCTCTATGCCGGCATGAAGGACGAAATCCTCGCCTGGACGCTGATCGCGCTTTCGGGCTACGCCGCCCTGGCCCTCGTCGCTCGGCACGCCGACCGGACCGAAACGGCGCTCCTCGACGTCGAGGCCACGCGGCGCAATTTCCTGATCGCGCATTTCGTCAGCGGGGTTGGCTGGGTCTATTTCGCATTGATCGGTTGCGGCACATGCCAGCTCGACCAGTTCGTGACCATCAAAGCGATCGTGCTTTTGCTCGCCATCGCAGCGACCGCGCTGATCGCCTCGTCGCTGCGTGGCGCGCTAGCAGCTACCTTCGCGCTGCCGGTTACTGCCTATGTCTTGCTGGCGTCGCATCTGTGGACACCCGTGGAGATCATCGTGACGGGGCTGCTCGTCATGTCGCTGCCCTTCTTCGCGGTGGTGGCGGGGCACATGAACCGCTCCTCGCTGACGCTCTTGTCCTTCCGCTCCGAGAAGGATGCGCTGATCGCCGAGCTCGACACGGCGAAATCCATGTCGGACGAGGCAAGACACCGGGCCGAGGAGGCGAACCTTGCCAAGTCGCGCTTCCTCGCCTCGATGAGCCACGAGTTGAGGACGCCGCTGAATGCGATTCTCGGTTTCTCGGAGGTGATGGCCAACGAAGTGCTCGGTCCGATGGAGAACAAGACTTATCGCGACTATGCCAGGGACATCCACGTCTCCGGCCAGCACCTGCTCGACCTGATCAACGAGATCCTCGACCTGTCGCGCATCGAGGCCGGCCGCTACCAGCTCAGCGAGGAACCCATCGTCGTCACGGCGGTCGTTGAGGATTGCTGTCACCTCATGGAGCTGAAGGCACGCAACAGGGACATCCGCATCGTCCAGCAGTTCGAGGCGGACTTGCCGCGACTGTTTGCCGACGAGCGCGCGGTGCGCCAGATCACTCTGAATCTGCTGTCCAACGCGGTGAAGTTCGCGACCCCCGGAACCGAAGTTCTGGTTCGCGTCGGCTGGACTGCCGGCGGCGGCCAGTACATCGCCGTCAGGGACGCAGGCCCGGGCATTCCGGCGGACGAGATCCCGGTCGTCCTGGCGGCTTTCGGCCAGGGCTCGATCGCCATCAAGAGCGCCGAACAGGGCACCGGGCTCGGCCTGCCCATCGTGCAGGGGCTGATCGCGCTGCATGGAGGCGAGTTCGAGCTTCACTCCAAGCTGCGCGAGGGCACGGAGGCTCTCGCGATCTTCCCGCCCGCCCGCGTCATGCAAGCGCTGCCAGCACTGCCGACAAAGGTTGCAGCAGGCAAACGCGGCTGATCAGGCCCGCACCGCAGCCGCCATGCCGGAACTGATCAGCGCCGCCGCCTTGACGACGCCGGCAGCGAGCGCCGATCCCACGCCTTCTCCATGCGCCACGCCGAGATCGAAGATCGGCACGAGGCCAAGCTGCTCGACAGCGCGCGCTAGGCCGGGATCGGACTGCCGCTGGGCAAGCAGGCAATGGTCGAGGATCGCGGGATTGACGGCGTGGAGCAGGCAGGCCGCCGCGACGGCTCCGTGGCCGTCGAGAAGAACAGGAACCTTCTCGGCGCGCGCGGCGATGATCGCGCCTGCGATGGCCGCGAACTCGCGCCCGCCGACACGACGCAGGATCTCGAACGGATCGCCGGCATGCGCGGAATGCAGCGCAACCGCCGCATCGACCGCCTCGGCCTTGCGTTGCATCATCGCCGCATCCGCGCCCGAGCCCGGCCCGATCCAGTCAGCGGCGCTGCCGCCATAGAGCATGCAGAGGATCGCGGCGGCGACGGTCGAATTGCCGACGCCGAGATCGCCCAGGCAAAGGAGGTCCGTGCCGCCTGCGACCGCCTCCATTCCGTAGGCCATGGTCGCGGCGCAGTCGCGCTCGTCCAGCGCCGCTTCCCGCGTGATGTCGCCGGTCGGCAGATGAAGGGCCAGATCGAATACCTTGAGGCCGAGATCGTAGGCAAGGCAGACCTGGTTGATGGCCGCTCCCCCTGCAGCGCAGAGCTCGACGGCGCGCGCCGTAGCTTCCGCCGGCCGCGGCGAAACGCCCCGCGCGGCGACGCCGTGATTGCCCGCGAATATCGCGACCGCCGGCCGGTTGATAGCCGGCGGTGCGCGGCCCGACCATTTCGCCAGCCAGGCGGCAATGTGCTCCAGGCGGCCGAGCGAGCCGGCAGGCTTTTCGGCCGTGTCGAACAACGTCCGCACGCGGTTCGCGGCCGCCTCGTCGCCCTTAGGCAGGGCCGACATCAGGGTCCGGAAATCGTCGAAAGGAAGAGCGCTCGTCATGAAGCATGCCTGCAGACCAGAAGATGCAGCGGCATAGCCGCGAAGGCGCGCCGGCACAATGGTTGCGACGGTGACTTGCGACGAAGCCTGTCGGCGGCAGGCTTGCATTGGACTTGGCCCTGTCCCATGTGTGATCCAGGAACCCGGACCCCGATGGCGATCGAATCTCCCTGCATCCTCGTCTGCTCGATGGACATGAAGACCGGCTTTTGTTTCGGCTGCGGACGTACGCGCGACGAGATCGCCGGCTGGCTCGACATGACCCCGCAGACGCGCCACGAGATCATGGAACTCCTGCCGGCGCGGCTTGAGACCGTGGAGCGGCGGCCCCGCCGCGAGACGCGGCGCACGCGCATGGCGCGCGAGCGCCGCGACGTGGTTTAATTCGATATGGGGCGGCTGTTCTGGATTGTAGCGGCTGTGGTCGTCGGCGGGCTGATCGTGCTCGTCATGGCCGACTCGAGCGGCGAGGTGCTTGGTCTCGACAGCGACAGTTTCGGCAATCTCATCTATCTGGGCGCGCTCGGAGCATTGGTGGCAAGCGGCATCCTCGCCTCCGGACAGCGTTTCGGCCAGACTGTGCGGACGCTCGCCGTGTGGCTTTTGGTGATCCTGGTCTTCATGGCGGGCTATGAATACCGCTACGAGCTGCAGGACGTGGCGAGTCGCGTCAGCGGGGGGATTGTCCCCGGCAGCCCGCTCTCGGTAACCGACGGCGACGGCCGTACGATTGTCACGCTGCGGCAGCGGGTGGATGGGCATTTCGAGGCGGATGTCTCGATCAACGGCCGGACGATCCGCGCGATGGTGGACACCGGCGCGACCTCCACCGTGCTGACCGCCGCGGATGCCCAGCGGGTGGGTTTCGATCCCTCGGCGCTCGTCTTCAACATCCCGGTTTCGACGGCCAACGGCACGACCAACGCCGCACGCGTGGTAGCCGACGAGGTGGCGGTCGGCGGCATCGTGCGCAAAGATCTTCCGCTGCTCGTGACAGAGGCAGGCCGTCTCGGCCAGAGCCTGCTCGGCATGAACTTCATCGGCACACTCTCGGGCTTCGACGTGCGCGGCGACCGGCTGGTTTTGCGCGACTAGCGAAAAGGCTAGGCTGCTTCTAGCTCAGCGCCCAATTCTACCGCGGCGAAGGCCCCGCGGAGCACTTCCGACCTGGCGCCGGGCTTCGCGGCGTCCACCGAAAGTATCTGCCGGTAGCGGCGCGCGCCGGGCAGTCCGTGGAACAGCCCGACCATATGGCGCGTGACGTGTCCAAGCCGTCCACCGGCGGCGATGTGGCGCTCGGCATAAGCGCACATCGTTTCGAGCAGGGCGCTCGGATCGAACGGCCGCTTCGGCTCTCCATAAAACTCCGCGTCAGCCTCGCTCAGAATGCCAGGCGTCTGGTAGGCGGCGCGGCCGAGCATCGCGCCGTCGACATGGGCGAGATGCGCACGCGCTTCCTCGAGCGAGCGGATGCCGCCATTGATGCCGATAAAACGGTCTGGGTACTTTTCCTTGAGACGGTACACGCGACCGTAGTCGAGCGGCGGGATGTCGCGATTCTCCTTGGGCGAGAGCCCTTCGAGCCAGGCCTTGCGCGCATGCACCCATAGTGCATCCGCGCCGGCCGCGAAGACGCTTTCCGCAAGCGCATCGAGTGCAACCTCGGGGTCCTGGTCGTCGACGCCGATGCGGCACTTCACCGTCACCGGGATCTTTACCGCGCCCTTCATGGCGACGACGCAGTCGGCGACCACCGCCGGCGTCCGCATCAGGCAGGCGCCGAAAGTGCCCGACTGCACGCGGTCGGATGGGCAGCCGACATTGAGGTTGATTTCGTCATAGCCGAACGCTTCGCCGATCGCCGCCGCTTCGGCGAGCTTGGAAGGATCCGAGCCGCCGAGCTGCAGTGCGACCGGATGCTCCTCCGGGTCGAAGCCGAGCAGCCTGTCACGCGCGCCGTGGATGACGGCGTCCGCCACCACCATCTCGGTGTAGAGCACCGCACGCCGCGTCAGCTGGCGATGAAAGAACCGGCAATGCCGATCCGTCCAGTCGATCATCGGCGCTACGGAAAATCGTCTATCTAAGCCATTCATTTCATTGTCTTTATGTCTCAACCTAGCCATTCCCGGTTGGCAAGTTTGGTCGATGCATACCAAATTCCATATCCCACACATAATGCATTCACGAAATAAACGTCGATGTGCGGCTGGCAAAACAGGCCGTATTTGGCCCCTGCCCCAACTTACCCCGTCATCGCTCGGCTCGATCCGGATCGCTCTCAGCTATCGCTTTCCGGTCCTCCCGAGCGGGGAAGCCAGGCGTAAACTCACCCAATTATGGGGTCAAAATGCGAGATCACATCAACCGGCGAACAGTTCGGCGAGGCAGCGCGTGATAGCGTCGCCCTCCACCGGCTTGTCCAGATACGCGAAGCCGCCTGCCGCCAGGACGCGTTGGCGCGTCGTCTCGGTCGGAAAGGCGGTCATGAAGATCATCGGAAAGTCGCGTCCCGACGCGATCAGCTCTGCCTGGAGCTGGTCGCCGGTCATGTTCGGCATCTGTATGTCCGTGATCATGCAACCCGGATCGCCGGCCCCTCGATCATCGAGGAATTCCCGCGCGGAAGCATAGCTGCGAACCTGGTAGCCCAGCGATCTGAGCAAGCTGGTCAGCGAGCTGCGAACGCCGTCGTCGTCGTCGACAATCGCGATTATTGGTGTGTGGTGCATGTCCAAGGTCCTTCGTGCCGTGTCTCGCACGAGAGGATTTCGATGCGCGGCCTGTGGTTCTACATGGGACACGTTGGCCGCGAATGAAATTATACGGAGGTTTGTGGGGAAATCCGAGACGCGGGAGGAGGGAGGAGACGGTGGCATCCGCCTCCTCCACACTTCTAGCCCTTGATGAAGGCGAGCATGTCCGGATTGATGACATCGGCATGAATCGTAAAGGCGCCGTGCGGGTAGCCGGGATAGAGCTTCAGTGTGCTTCCCTTGATCAGCTTGTGCTGGAGTACCGAAGCATCCTTGTAGGGCACGACCTGGTCGTCCTCGCCCTGCAGGATAAGGGTCGGCACGGTGATTGCCTTCAGATCGTCCGTCTGGTCGGTTTCCGAGAAGGCCTTGATGCCTTCGTAGTGCGCCAGTGCGCCTCCCATCATGCCCTGACGCCACCAGTTGTCGATGATGCCCTGGGAGATCTTGGCGCCCGGCCGGTTGAAGCCATAGAACGGACCGGAGGCGACATCGATATAGAACTGTGCCCGGTTGGCGGCGAGAGCCTTGCGAAAGCCGTCGAAGACCTCGATCGGCGTGCCGCCAGGGTTCTCCTCGGTCTTGAGCATGAGCGGGGGAACGGAACTGATCAGCACCGCCTTGGCGACGCGGCCCTGCGGCTGACCGTAGCGCGCGACGTAGCGAGCAACCTCGCCGCCGCCGGTCGAGTGACCGATATGGATAGCGTTCCTGAGATCGAGATGCTCGACGACGGCCGAAGCATCGGCCGCATATTGATCCATCGTATTGCCGGTATCCACCTGCGTGGAGCGGCCATGACCGCGCCGGTCGTGGGCAACGACACGATAGCCGTTGGCCAGGAAGAAGAGCATCTGGTTGTCCCAGTCGTCCGCCGACAGCGGCCACCCGTGATGAAAGTGAATGGGCTGGGCGTCCTTTCGACCCCAGTCCTTATAGAAAATCTCAGTGCCGTCCTCGGTCTTGATGAAGCCGCTGCTCACAACATGTTCTCCTTTCGAAACGTCGTTTGGGGTCTGCGCGAATGCCACTCTCGGGACTGCAGCCGTCGCTGCCAGCAAAGCGCCGGCGGCGATGACATGACGGCGGTTCAGGCAGAGCTCTGGCGGGTACGTTTGTCCGTTCAAGGCATGGCCTCCAGTTGCGGTAAGTTCGCGAGGGGGAAGCTAGGCTGCGAACGGTCGGACGAGAATCCAACATTCGGTTCGGCGGTTCATACGATGGTGTGAGCCGCGATGCGTACGACGCTTGGAAACGGCGCCGCCTACGTTGCGGTCAGAGACAAACCCGGCCCCGAAGGCCGCGTCTCCACAGGGCAGTACGACAGGCGCCCGTTCAGGGACCCGAGATGCCCAGCGCCTCGGCCTTCCGAACCAGGTCGGCGAGCGTGCGGACGCCCATCTTGCGCATGACGTTGCCGCGATGAATCTTTACGGTGATTTCAGAAAGACCGATCAGGCCCGCCACCTGCTTATTCATCAGGCCGGCGACGACATGGGCCATGATCTCGCGTTCGCGTGGTGACAGGGTCTCGTATTCGGCCCGCAGGCTTTTCATCTGCGCGCTTTCGGCTCTTCTCCGCCTGTCCCGCTCGATTGCGCCGGTGACGGCGTCGAGCATGTCCTGGTCCCGGAACGGCTTGGAGAGGAAATCAACCGCGCCGGCCTTCATCGCCCGCACGGTCATCGGAATGTCTCCATGGCCGGTCATGAAGACGACAGGAAGTTCGATCCCGTGCTTCGCAAGCTGGCCTTGGAAATCCAGGCCGCTGATGGTGGGCAACCTCACATCGAGGATGAGGCAGCCGGGCGCGCGCGGCAGGGTCGCCTCAAGCAGTTCGGCCGCGCTGCCGAACAGCCTGGTCTCCAGCCCGATCGAACGGAAGAGGCTGTCCAGCGCGGCCCTGACGCCGGAATCATCGTCGACGATCGCGACGAAGGGCGTGTTTTCGGACTGCGCGGAAGCCGCTTTCGTCATCAGGTTCCCGGTCATTCCAATACACCTCCTTCGATTGCCGGAAGCGCGAGCCGGAAGGTCGCTCCATGATTGGGCAGGCTTTCGACCGACAGTCGGCCGCCGTGAGCTTCCGCCGTTGTCCGACATATGGCAAGACCCATACCCATTCCGTCCCGCTTTGTCGTGAAGAACGGATCGAACAGACGCCGGAGATGCTCTTCGGGGATGCCCGGTCCGGTGTCGCGGACCATGATTTCGACGCCGATGTCGTGCGAGTACGAGGCGTCGACGGAAAGCAGCCTCTCACCTGGATGGTCGGCCATCGCCTGGCTGGCGTTGACCAGCAGGTTCACCAGCACTTGCTGAAGTTGGATCCTGTCGCCGCTCACGTTGGGCAGACCGGCCTGGAGGTCGACCCGAAGCTGGACATTCGCGCGCATGAATTCGCGTTGGACAAGAGCGATCGCCTCCTCGACGAGCGTGCCGACGGCCAGTTCGCTCTGCGGGGACGGGGCTTTCTTGAGAAAGGCCCTGATACGCTTGACGATGTCGCTCGCCCGACGGCCCTCGGCGATGACCCTTCCAAGCGCGCTTTCCACTTCGTGGAGGTCTGGCGGATCGCGGCGCAGCCAGCGCATTCCCGCTTCGCCGTTCGTCACGATCGCCATCAGCGGTTGGCTCACCTCATGCGCGATCGAAGCGGTAAGCTCGCCTAGCGTCGCGACGCGGGCGGCATGCGCAAGTTCAGCCTGAGCCTGCTGAACCGCATCCTGCGCCGCCTGGCGCTCGGTTATGTCGGTGTGCGTTTCCAGGACGCCAGTCATTCTGCCTTGGCGGTCTCGCCTCGCCGCCCATCGACTGTCGACGACGATGCGGGAACCGGACCTGGTCCTTTGCACGAGGGTGCCTTCCCAGCGGCCGTTCTCGACGAGTTCAATCTCGATCGCCGCGCGATCGGCCGGGTATTGCGTCCCGAGCAACGTGTCGGCGATCTGGCCCTTGGCTTCGGCTGCGGACCAGCCGTAGATCTGCTCAGCTGCGTCGTTCCAGAAGGTGACGACGCCGGTGGCGTCGCGCACGAAGATCATGTCGTGGGACAGGTTCAGCAGTCGCGCCTGACCCGCCAGCGTCTCCGTCGCGGCCTGATTCTGCAGGGCCAGCATCGTCGCCATGCCGATCGCCGCGAGACTGACTATCGCCCGCAGGGCAGGCGACCCGACATCATTGAAATCATAAGAGACGGCATAGGCCAGGATAGTCAACGCGATGCTGGCGATCGCGGCGACGATAATGTCCTCGCGGCGCGATGTCCGCGAGGCGATCAGCACCACCAGTACGTAGAGGACCGCGATTGCTCCTTCGAGCGGCGACAAGGTGTCAATCAGGAAAATACCCAACGCCAGAAGTGTGGCGACAGCGCTGAATGCCATCCGGCTCATGGAAGACCCCGCAACCGGCGAAACGTTCGCGGGGGCGCGGAAGGGCGGACGCGGCGAACGTCCGGCCGGACGATGGAACGGCGCGGAGGCATGTTGCCCGCAGTCGCGGTTTCGCTCCGGGTTGGGCGAATGACTCCACCGGAATTCCGCATCGTCGTGCACCCTTGAAAAGCAGTCCGTAGCCGCCTCAGATATCTTCCACCATGTTCCAATACCGCCCAGGGACGGGAAGTTCGACTGAAAATGTGGTGCCCTTGTTCTCCACGGAACGAACCGAAACTGGATGCTGCAGGAGGTTCGCCGTCTGGCGGACGATCGTCAGTCCGAGGCCGAGGCCGTGGCACTGGTCCGCCTGGTCACCCCGCTCGAACGCATCGAAGATGCGCCCCAATTGCGCCGCCGCGATGCCCCGGCCGTCATCGTGAACGTCGATGCTGACCGCACTGTCGAGTGTTCGGCAAAGGACGAGGACGTGCCCGCCGGGGCCGCTGTATTTGATGGCGTTTCCGACAAGGTTGCGCAGGATCGTAAGCAGCATGCGGGGATCCGTCTCGACAAGCATTTCGGGCAGATGGATCTGGAGATCGACGCCGCAATATTCCGCGTAGAAACGCCAGTCGCGATCCACCGTCGTCAGGACCTCGGCCAGCCGAACCAGGCGACGGCAAGGTCGAAAGGCATCGTCCGCCTGGGAGAGCCGGGCGATGTCGTCGAGTTCGTTGCCCAGCCGCTTCATTGCGTCCAGCGCTATGCGGAGGCGTCCAGCGGCGTCCGCCGAAATGCTGTCACCGGCGGCGCTGGCGAGCGAAGCCATAGCGACCTGCAGCGGCTGCTTCAGATCGTGGCCGGCAACGGCCATGAGCCTCGACATCGCGAGCCGGGAAGCATTCGCGATGGCCACCGCGTCTTCGATCGATGCCCTCATCGTCATCTCCCAACGCTCCGCGCCTCGATCCAAGTCGGGCCCGAACGGTATGACGAAACGGCAAGCGGAGAAATCATACGGGAGTTTAGGGCGTGTTCTCCGTCCCGGCGCTCGATCACACCGAAGTATGAGACAATCATCCCTTGCGCCAATTTATGCATGCCCGGCGGACCCTCATTGTTGCGGTGTCCGGCGGGAGACCGAACCCGGGCATCCCGCCAGCCAGGTCCTCGGCGATCGGGAAGATCGCCACTCAAGGAGAGTTGAAATGAATAACCTTTTGCTTCATTCGCGCCAGGGATCCGCACTGCACACGCCGACCGACCTTGGAGCGCAAGCCACTACCAACATCGCGGCCGCGCTGACCGGCGTGCTTGCCGACATGTTTGCGCTCTATCTCAAGACGAAGAATTTTCACTGGCACCTGTCTGGGCCAAACTTTCGCGACTACCACCTGATGCTGGACGAACAGGGCGATCAGATCTTCGCGACCACCGACGCGCTTGCCGAGCGCGCCCGCAAGGTCGGCGGCACGACGCTTCGCTCGATCGGGCACATTTCCCGCATCCAGCGCCTGCTTGACAATGACGCCGACTATGTGACGCCGCAGGACATGCTGGCGGAACTCGCCGACGACAACCGCCAGCTGACCGGTTTTCTGCGCGCCGCGCACGGCGTATGCGAGACATACAACGACGTCGCCTCGACCAGCCTCATCGAAGTCTGGATCGACGAGGCCGAGCGCCGCAGTTGGTTCCTCTACGAATCGACCCGGACGGCGCGCTGAAGGGCGCGCCTCGGACCGCGCGGACGCCGGTGTTCCTGGCGTTAGGAAAGGTCGTCCCCGAGCAGTTCGAGGCTGGCGACACCGGCTGCGCGTCAGGCGCCGTTCGCTTCCGCGACGACCAGAACGCGCACGGCGATTCCGATTGAGATTTTTCTCAGGATCGCCAATTCAAGCATAGGGCGCTTGAATTGGCGGCAGGGCCTCCCGGCCCCGAATGTCGTCGGACAGCTTTTCCGCGATCATGATTGTGGGACAGTGCAGGTTTCCGCTCGTGATCGTCGGCATGATCGACGCATCGACGACGCGCAGCCCATCGAGCCCGTGCACACGCCCGCTGGGGTCGACCACTGACCAATCGTCGAGGCCCATGCGGCAGCTCGAGCACGGATGATATTGTGTGCCTGTCCGCAACTTGACCCATTCGAAAATCTCGTCGTCGGGAAGGCTGCGCAAGTTCGGCATCAACGCCTCGCCTCGTATATCATCCCAGCCGCGCTGCTGGATGATCTCGTCGGTGCGCCTGATCCCATCGATGAAGTCGCGCCTGTCTTGCGGATCGGCGAGGTAGTTGTTGACGACGCTTGGCAACTGACGTGGATCCCGCGAGCGGAGCCCGACACTGCCGCGACTGCGCGGCCGCATGAGGCATACCTGGTACTGGAACCCTTCCTCGATGTTGACCTGGCCGTGCATGAGTTCTCCGAGCATCGGGAGGAATTCGTGCTGGATGTTGGCATAGTCGGCTTCTGGCGAGCTTTTGAAGAACGAGCCGACCTCCCATAGGCTGGTGATGCCCAGGCCTCGCCGGAAAAACAGCCATTCAAATCCGATCCGAGCCATCCGCGCGGCGTTGACGTGAACGATGGGAGAGACACCCGGGCGCCGCGCCCGATATTGTACCGAGACGGCAGGATGATCGGCAAGGTTGCGGCCAACGCCCGGAAGCTCCGCCACGACCGGAATATCGTGCTCCTTCAGAATGGCGGGGTCGCCAACTCCCGAAAGCATGAGCAGGTGCGGACTCATGAAGCTGCCCCCGCTCACGATCACCTCCCGCTCGGCCTCGGCCGAGTGAACCACGCCCCCGTGTTCGAAGGTCACCCCCACGGCGCGCTTCCCCGAGAAGTCGACACGGTGGACTAGTGAATTGAGCCGCAGCTCTACATTCCCGCGCCGCACCGCCGGCCGCAGATACTTCAGCCCGCCGCTCGCCCGAATCCCGTTGTCGATGTTTGCCTGGTACCTGTGTACCCCCTCCTGGGCGAAGGCATTGTAGTCTTCGTTGTATGGAAGGCCGGCTTGCTGGCCTGCCTCCAGAAATGCCTGGTACACCGGCATTTTGCCGGGAAGAGTGGTGATACGGATCGGTCCACCCGTGCCTCTGTACAGGCTGGCGTCGCCGTCGAAGTCTTCGAAGCGCTTGAAATATGGAAGGCAGTGCGCATACGACCAATCGACGAGCCCGCTCGCCGCCCAACCATCGTAGTCGCGCGGATTGCCCCTTACATAGACCATCCCGTTGAGCGAACCGGACCCCCCTTGCATACGCCCTCGCACATGGGAGATCATTCTTCCATCGAGCGCGGCTTCCGGGCCCGTATCGTATGTCCACGTACGCTTCAGGTCCGTGAGCGGATACGCCATCGCTGCCGGCATTCGGACGTATACGCTCTTGTCGTCGGGACCTGCCTCAAGGACGAGAATCCTGAGATTGCGGTCTTCGCCGAGGCGCGCCGCCAGCACCGATCCGGCGGCGCCGCCGCCAACTATGATGTAATCGAACCTCGATCGGTTGGGGTTGGCCATCAGCACTCCGATTCCTGTTCACGTCGGCTAGAAGCCAAGTTTTCCTTCACAATTTGCATATTGCATCCAATCTGCACCGTCAATCGAGATGCCCCGACTTCGTCGATGGAGACGCGGACGCCAATTTCTGGTAATGGAACAATTGGCCCGGCCATTCGTTTCCAATCGTAAGGAACTAGTTTCGTCAGGAGGACAGCATCATGAAATGCCTTCAGACATGTTTAGTGGCGGCGACGATTGCAGCAGCCAGCGCCCTTCAGGCCACGGCGGCGCCGATTTTCCTCCCCCAGACCGCGCATGCCCAGTCCGACGTGATTCAGGTTCGCGACGGATGGTATCGCGGCTATCGCGGCTACCGCAATTTCCGATATGGCTATCGTAGCTATAATGGCTGGTGGTATCCTGCCGGAGCATTCATAGCAGGTGCCGTGATCGGCGGGGCGATCGCCAACAGCAACTATTATGGCGGCGGATATTACAACAGTTACTACGATGACGGTTATTATCCGCGCTACTATCAGCCCCGATACTACGCGCCGGTGCGGGATTATTACCCGCAGCGTGGAACGGCGTACAGGCAGGGTTACCGTGACGGCTTCCGTGATGGCGTGAATGCGCGCTATCGCAACGACATCACCTGCACTTCGCGGCTGGCGGACGCGGGCATGTGCTGATCGCTGCCGGAATAGTTCCATCGTGAGAACCCCGCTTCGGCGGGGTTTTCATTTATTCTTGCCCGCAGTGAACGAGCGGCTTGGGCGAAAGGTCAAGGCGCACTACGTAGAGGATATGACCAATCCGTCGCGGCCGAAGTTTGGGGTTTTGCTCGTTGCGGCGCTTTTTGCCACCGCGCCGATGGCCCATGCCGGGCAGCAGAGCGATCCGCTTATCCGCCAGATGAGCCCCGGCGAGTTGCAGAACCTCAACAACCGGGAAAGGCGGCTCGACTACCAGCAGCGGCAGCAGATCAACCGCGAGCTTGACAGCCGGGCGAACAGGCCTCTGCGCCTTGACATTCCCGTAATCAAGCCGCGCTGCCGGCCGCAGTCCTTCGGCACCAGTTCGATTGTACGCACCTGCCGATAGCCGTGGCGCCGGGCGTGAGCGCCGGGACTGGAAAGGCCCCGGCGCGTCGCTACCTACGCCGCCCGGTTGCGCAGCAAGTCCGGCGGCGTCGCCTCCTCGCGCAGCACCTCGATCGCGGCATCCAACGTCATTGAGTGCTGGTCGCGCGAGCCGAGCCGGCGGATGTTGACGCTCCCCTCCTCCGCCTCGCGCTTGCCGCAGACGAGCATGACCGGTACCTTGGTTAGGCTGTGTTCGCGGACCTTGTAGTTGATCTTCTCGTTGCGCAGGTCGATCACGGCCGACAGCCCGGCCGCCTTGAGCCTGGCAACGACGGCTGACGCGTAGTCGTCGGCATCCGAAGTAATCGTCGCCACCACGACCTGGACAGGCGCGAACCACAGCGGCATGTGGCCGGCATGGCTTTCGATCAGTATGCCGAGGAAGCGCTCCAGAGAGCCGGCGATCGCGCGGTGAACCATCACCGGCTGCTTCTTCTCCGAATCCGAGCCGATATAGAAAGCGCCGAAGCGTTCCGGCAGGTTGAAGTCGACCTGGGTCGTGCCGCACTGCCATTCGCGACCGATGGCGTCCTTCAGCGTATATTCGAACTTCGGCCCGTAGAAGGTACCCTCGCCTTCATTGACGCCTGTCTTGATGCGATTGTCCTCACGCGCCATCTTGGCGAGCGCGCGCCGCAGTATATCCTCGGCATGATCCCAGGCGGCATCCGTGCCGACGCGCTTTTCCGGCCGCGTTGCGAGCTTCACCACGACCTCGTCGAAGCCGAAATCGGCGTAGACCGACATCATCAGGTCGTTGATCTTCAGGATCTCCGCCTCGAGCTGCTCCTCCGTGCAGAAGACATGCGCGTCGTCCTGCGTGAAGCCGCGCACGCGCATCAGCCCGTGCAGCGCGCCGGAAGCCTCGTAGCGGTGCACACTGCCGAATTCGGCCAGCCGGATCGGCAGGTCGCGATAGGACTTCAGCCCGTGCTTGAATATCTGCACGTGACCCGGGCAGTTCATCGGCTTCAGCGCGAAGATGCGCTGGTCGGCCTCGGGATCGTTGGGATGCGTGAAGGCGTGCGCGGATTTCACCGCGAACATGTTCTCCTGGTACCATCCCCAGTGGCCTGACGTCTCCCACAGCGACTTGTCGAGGATCTGCGGGGCATTGACCTCCTGATAGTCGTCACCGAGACGCCGGCGCATATACGAGACGAGGTTCTGGAACATCCGCCAGCCCTTGGCATGCCAGAAGACGACACCCGGTCCCTCCTCCTGGAAATGGAAAAGGTCCATCTCGCGGCCGAGCCTGCGATGGTCGCGCTTCTCGGCCTCCTCCAACATGTGGATGTAGGCGTCGAGCTGCGCCTGGTCCGCCCAGGCGGTGCCGTAGATTCGCGTCAGCATCGGATTGTTGGAGTCGCCGCGCCAATAGGCGCCGGCCACCTTCATCAGCTTGAAGGCGCTGCCGATCTGACCCGTCGAAGCCATGTGCGGGCCGCGGCAGAGGTCGAACCAATCGCCCTGCGCGTAGATCTTTAGGTCCTGGTCGGCGGGGATGGCGTCGATAAGTTCGAGCTTGTAGGCCTCGCCCTTGTCGCGAAAGACATTCCTCGCGCGCTCACGGTCCCAGACCTCCTTGGTGAAGGGTTTGTTGCGGCCGATGATCTCGCGCATCTTCTTTTCGATGACCGGGAAGTCGTCGGGCGTGAATGGCTCGTTGCGCGCGAAGTCGTAGTAGAAACCGTTTTCGATGACCGGGCCGATTGTCACCTGCGTTCCCGGCCAGAGTTCCTGAACCGCCTCGGCGAGTACGTGGGCCGCGTCATGGCGGATGAGTTCAAGAGCGCGCGGGTCCTCGCGGGTGACGATCTCGACGCTGCCCGACTTGCCCAGCGGATCGGAAAGATCGCGCACCGTGCCGTCGAGCGCGTAGGCGACGGCCTTCTTGGCCAGCGATTTCGAGATCGATTCGGCGAGTGCCGCTCCGGTCGTGCCGGAATCATATTCGCGCACGGAACCATCAGGGAATTTGAGGGAAACACTCGGCATGGTTTTCTCCTATCCAGTCCCGCAAACGAGCGCGGGTGGTGAGTTAAAGTGCCCGATCATCGGACGCGGCGTTTTAGAGGCGGGATTGCCGAAGGTAAAGGGTGCGCGAATGCTTCACAAACCCGGCGAGTTCAATCAGCGCCTTCGACTCCGCCACGCCACCCGATTTTCCAGTATCGCCAAGGCGCGAACCAGCGATAAGGAGCCGCAAGCGTCTCGGGTACGTTGTCGATGCCATGCGTGCCCCACGGGCCGCAGCGCATGACCCGGAACAAACCCATCCAGCCGCCGGCCCATAGCCCATGCCGGGCGATCGCCTCATGGGCATATTCCGAGCAGGTCGGCAGGTGCCGGCAGGAATTGCCGACGAAGCCCGAAAGCGTGAGCTGGTAGAGGCGCACCAGCGACGTGCCGAGCACCCTCCCCGGTGTCCGGCGCCAGGGCCCCGGCCAGTTCCGGCCGGCCCGGCGCGCCGTTGTTGGATGCGAATGTCCAGTCACTTCGAGGTGCCTATTGGATCGTCGCCGACAGTCTGTTCACTTTTGGCGATTTGATTGCTGCTTTCGCCACACCTAAGTATCGCGCCGGGATTCCCCAAGAGCCATTCCTCAAAACCAGCCAATCCGAAAGTGGACGCCATGCCAGACAAGCCGCAGATCGAACTCGGATTGGACACGTTCGGCGACGTGACCGTCGACACTGATGGCAAGCTGCTGTCGCAGGCACAGGTGTTGCGCAACGTCGTCGACGAAGGCATTCTGGCCGATCAGGTCGGCATCGATTTCATCGGCGTCGGCGAGCATCACCGCGACGATTTCGCCGTCTCGGCGCCCGACGTTGTCCTGGCGGCGATTGCCTCGCGCACCAACCGTATCCATCTCGGTTCGGCGGTGACGGTTCTAAGCTCCGACGATCCGATCCGCGTCTTCCAGCGCTTTTCGACGCTCGACGCCCTCTCCAGCGGCCGTGCCGAAGTAATCCTCGGACGCGGCTCGTTCACCGAATCCTTCCCGCTCTTCGGCTTCTCGCTCAGCGACTACGAACGGCTTTTCTCCGAGAAGCTCGATCTTTTTTCCGCCTTGCTGAAGCAGGGGCCGATTACCTGGAAAGGCTCGATCCATCCCGGCATCAAGGACCAAATCGTCTATCCGCAGGTCGAGACCGGCACGGTGAAGACCTGGATCGGCGTCGGCGGCAGCCCGGAATCGGTGGTCCGCGCCGTGCAGTACGAACTCCCGATGATGCTCGCCATCATCGGCGGCGATCCGGTACGCTTCCGCCAGTTCGTTGATCTCTACCACCGCGCCGCCGAGCAGTTGCAGAAGCCGGTCCTACCGATGGGCGTGCACTCGCCGGGCCATGTCGCGGGGACCGACGAGGAGGCGCGCGCGCAACTGTGGCCGGGCTACAAGGCAATGTTTGACAGGATCGGCGGCGAACGCGGCTGGGGTCCGACGAACATTCAGCGCTTCAACATGGAGGCCGATATGGGCTCGCTCTATGTCGGCTCGCCCGACACGGTCGCGAAGAAGATCGCCAAGACCGTCAAGGTGCTCGGCGCCAGCCGCTTCGACATGAAATACTCGTCGGGGACCCTGCCGCACGAGCACATGATGAAGAGCATCGAGCTCTACGGCACGAAGGTCATACCGATGGTGCGTGATCTACTGGCGGAGGACTGACTGCCTAGAAACTCCTGTTGACGCGGCGCGGAGCGGGGACAAACCGCACGCGTCGCGGCTCGTCAGGCTGCGGAAACGAGGTGTGACGTTCGCGATGACGCGGCTGCAAAGTCGCCAGGCGGATGACGTCGTTGAAGATGTCCAGATAGTCGTTCATGGCGTAGCTCCTGATTGACAGGAGTAGACCGCGGCTGGCCTTTCGCTTCAAACGAGTATAATTTCGCTCCCGTATGACTTGAGGTTATGCGAGATGAGGCGCGGCCGCCTGCCCCTGACGGCATTGAGGAGCTTCGAGGCAGCCGGCCGGCATTTGAGCTTCAGTCGTGCCGCGGAAGAGCTTTTTGTCTCCCAGGCGGCGGTCAGCCGGCAGATTAGGGAGCTTGAAGCGCTGATCGGCCGGCCGCTCTTCGAGCGGCTGCACCGCCGGGTCGAATTGACCGATGCCGGACAGGAGCTTTTGAGGCAACTCACACGCAGCTTCGACGCCATCGATCTGAAGCTCACCGAGATTCAGGCCAGCCCGCAGAGCGAGCTGGTAAAGGTCAGCACCGAGCCCTTTTTCGCAGGCGCCTGGCTGATCCCAAGGCTGAACAGCTTTCGGGAGCTGCACCCACGCATAGACGTTGCCGTCGATGTCAGTCCTGGTCTGGTAGAGTTCCGCACGCATGAAGCCGACCTCGCGATAAGGCACAGCGAAACGCGAAGCGCATGGCCGAGAACCCAGGCGCGTCACCTGGTCGAAAGCATTGCAAGGCCAATGCTCTCACCCGATCTGTTGGCGAAAGGGCCGCCGCTAAGAACGGTCGCTGACCTCGCCGCGTACACCTTGCTTCACGAGCAAAATCGCGACTACTGGGCTCGCTGGCTGGAAGTGGCCGCCCCCAACAGCTTCAGGCCTGAGCGGGGGCCGATCTTCGGCGATGGTAACCTGACAACGCACGCGGCTGCGCTTGGCCACGGGGTGGCGCTTGGAGACCCGTTTATCAATGGCGCGGAGTTGAGGGATGGCACGCTCGTAGAGCCATTCCGAGAGTCGGTTGCGTTCGGAAGCTATTGGCTGGTCGCGCCGGATTTCGAGGCGCTAAGCCCCGCGGCACGCATCTTCGTCGATTGGCTGGTCGCTGGGATAAAGGCTCAACTGGAGTGGCCTAAGCCGCCTGCTCCTGGCGCTTCTTCTCGATCTGGCCGATCGCGTCGACCACGGCGTCGAAGGTGAGCATGGTGGAAGCGTGGCGCGCTTTATAGTCGCGCACGGGCTCCAGATATTTGAGGTCGGCGAAACGGCCCTCAGGCGGCCCGCCGTTCTCCTTCAGCATCCTCTTCATCGTCTCGCGCACCGCGCGAAGCTCGTCCGACGAAGCCCCGACGACGTTCTGCGCCATGATCGACGATGAAGCCTGGCCCAGCGCGCACGCCTTCACCACATGGGCGAAATCGGTCACCACGCCATCCTGCATCTTGAGGTCTATGGTGACGGTCGAGCCGCAGAGCTTCGAATGCGCCGTAGCCGTGGCGTCCGGATGCTCCAGCCTCCCGATGCGCGCGATATTCCCGGCAAAACCAAGAATTTTCGCGTTATAGACATCATCGATCATTCTTTTCCAATCTGTCGCCGTTTGGCGACCGGTCGATGCCGCTCCCGCATCTTCCTTTCGTAATCTTCGAGCATATATAATGCTGGTGTTCCGGGATCGACAAGGCGGCCTGCGTAGGCGCATCGGAGCAGACTTCGCAGCTAGGGGCGTTTCCCATGACAGGCTGTGATCCGTTCAACTCGTTCCTCCGTTGAGGGGAGCTACGGGAGACACCTAGGTAATGGACGCCGTCATCAAGAAAATCATGCCGCCTTCGGCCTATCTGGACAAGCCAGTGACCGACCGGCCGACCGAGGCTGAAGTCGAGGCGGCCGTAAGCGTGCTCTTGCGTTGGACGGGCGACGATCCCAGCCGTGAAGGGCTGGTCGACACCCCGAAGCGCGTGGCCAAGGCCTATCGCGAGATGTTCAACGGCTACGACATGTGCCCGGCCGACGAGCTTGGCCGCACCTTCGAGGAGGTCGCCGGCTATGATGACCTCGTCATCGTCAGGGACATCACGTTCCATTCGCATTGCGAGCACCATATGGTGCCTATTATCGGCAAGGCGCATGTGGGCTACCTGCCCGACGGCAAAGTGGTCGGCCTGTCGAAGATCGCCCGCGTCGTCGACATATTCGCACACCGTCTGCAGACGCAGGAGGCCCTGACGGCACAGATCGCCGGCGTCATCCAGGACGTGCTGAACCCGCGCGGCGTTGCCGTCATGATCGAGGCCGAGCATATGTGCATGGCCATGCGCGGCATCCGCAAGCAGGGTTCGACCACGCTGACCTCGACCTTCACCGGAACCTTCAAGGACAACCCCGAAGAACAGGTGCGCTTCGTGACCATGGTTCGGGGCGGCTACGTCGCCGGTTGATCCGGGCGGGTGAAGCGGTTGCTGTCTGCCGGCCGACGCGGCATTCTGTGAATAGGCCATTTCGAAGGGCGGCGCTGTCCTGAGCCCGCAGGATCATGCAATGACCACGACCACATTCCCCAAGCCGCCGGCCGACAAGAAGGCGCTCGAAGAAGGAACCGTCTTCTCGCCACGCTTCGACGCAAGCGGGCTCGTCACGGCCGTCGTCACCGACGCCGCCGACGGCATGCTCTTGATGGTGGCGCACATGAACGCCGAGGCGCTGGCGCTCACCGTCGGGACCGGCGTCGCCCACTACTGGTCGCGCTCGCGGGAAAAAATCTGGAAGAAGGGCGAGACGTCAGGCAATCTTCAGGCGGTTGTCGAGCTGCGCACGGATTGTGACCAGGACGCCATATGGTTGAAGGTCAAAGTCGCCGGGCACGATGCAACTTGTCACACGGGACGGCGTTCCTGTTTTTATCGGACGGTGGGGATGGTCGACGGCAAGGTTTCCCTCGCAGGCGACGGCAGCGAGCCATTGTTCGATGCATGAAGCGTATTGAAACCAGCCCGTGAACCTATTGGACTTTTGCAGCACAAAGATTCATCATTTCGATACGGCATCCAGATAGACTGGACGCGGGACTAGGGAGATCGTGATGCTCGACTGGGCGTCATTTCGCAGCAGGCCTGATGTTCGGGAAGCCAACGGCCCGTCATCCTCGGGTGGTGTTGCCGAATCGATCCAGCCCAAAAAAGCCGCCATTTCATTGGCGCTGGGTGGCGGTTGCGCCCGCGGCTGGGCGCATATCGGCGTGCTGCGCGCGCTCGACGAAGCCGGCATCGACGTCTCGATGATTGCCGGCACATCGATCGGCGCGCTGGTAGGTGGCTGCTACCTCGCCGGCAAGCTCGACGAACTCGAGGAATTCGCCCGCAGCCTGACCAAGCGGCGCATCTTCGGCCTACTCGACTTCAATTTCGGCGGCAACGGACTGTTCGGCGGCCTGAAGCTCGACGCCCGGCTGCGCGAGCATCTGAACGGCTCGCGTTTCGAGGACCTGCCGAAACCTTTCGTCTGCGTCGCCTCCGAAATCCGCACCGGCCACGAGATCTGGCTGTCGAGCGGCTTGCTGATCACCGCCATGCGCGCCTCCTACGCACTGCCGGGCGTCTTCGAGCCGGTGGCCGCCAACGGCCGCGTGCTGGTCGACGGTGCGCTGGTCAACCCGGTGCCGGTTTCGGTCTGCCGCGCCTACGAGCAGCCGCTCGTCGTCGCCGTCAACCTGCATTACGACCTCTTCGGCCGCGCCGCCGTGATTAAACACAGCGCCGGCGAGTTGATGGTCGAGCAGGACGCCACGCCCGCCTCCCGCTTCAGCGCGGAGTCCCGCGCCCGTGAATCGCGCATCGGCGTGACTGGCGTCATGGTCGAGGCATTCAACATCATCCAGGACCGCATTTCGCGGGCGCGGCTAGCTGGCGACCCGCCGGATCTGTCGCTGCAGCCAAAGCTCGGCCATATCGGCTTGACCGAATTCCATCGCGCCGACGAGGCGATCCGCATCGGCTACGAAACGACGATGGCACAGCTGAACGACCTTCAGCGCCTGCAGACGGTGCTCGCTTAAGAAGCAAGCGCCGCGTCGATGATGCGAAAATCCACCTTGCGGTTGCCGTTCCAATAGCTGCCCGACAGCGAGCCGGCGACGTGAACCGTCTGGCCGCGGTTGGCGAACAGGAAATCGCCGAGCACCGTATCCGCCGCGCGGAAGGCGATCGCCTTGATGCGCGTACCTCCGTCGGACCTCAGGTCGGTGCGCACGTGGTTCGCACCGACCAATTGCGCGTCCTCCAGCCTGTGGCGCGGCAACACGAAGACCGGCGCAACGTGACCTGCGCCGAACGGCCCGGCCTTCTCCAGCGTCTCGAGCAGGCTGAGCGTTGCGCCCTCTGCGGCAAGTGCGGCGTCGATATCGAGCACTTCCTCGTCCTGCAATCGGAAAACATCCGCTGCCGCACGTTCTTCGAAGAACGCCCTGAGCGCGCCGAGCCGGTCGCGTTCCACCGTGATGCCCGCAGCCATGGCATGCCCGCCGCCCTTCACGATAAGGCCCTGAAGGGCCGCCTCACGAACCAGCTTTCCGAGATCGAAACCGGTAACGGAGCGGCCCGAGCCGGTGCCGACGCCGTTGGCGTTGAAGGAGATGGCGAAGGCCGGCCGCCTCGCATGCTCCTTCAGCCGCGCGGCGAGCAATCCGACGATGCCTGGATGCCAGCTCGGGCTCGCAGTGACGACGATTGCCGGCCCCGTCCCGCCGGCAAGCTCGGCGTCGGCCTCGGCACGCGCTTCCGCCAGCATGCCTTGCTCCATGGCCTGCCGCTCCTGGTTCAGCCGGTCGAGCGTCTCGGCGATCTGCCCGGCCTCGACCGGATCGTCGGTAGCCAGCAGCCGGCTGCCCAGTGCTGCATCGCCGATACGTCCGCCGGCATTGATGCGCGGACCGATCAGGAAGGAGAGATGGAAGGTACTGATCGGTTCGCCGATGCGCGCCACGCGCGCCAGCGCAGCCATGCCGGCGTTGCGTTGCTGGCGGGCCGCGAGCAGCCCCTTGACCACGAACGCTCGGTTGACGCCGGTGAGCGGAACGACATCGCAAACGGTCGCCAGCGCCACCAGGTCGAGCATCGCCAGCAGATCCGGTTGCTCGGCATCGGGGCGCTCGAGGCGCAGCAGCCGCGCCGTCTGCACCAGCGCCAGGAACACGACGCCGGCGGCGCAGAGATGCCCCTGCCCCGACAGATCGTCCTCGCGGTTGGGGTTGACCACCGCGACCGCTGCTGGCAGCGGTCCGCCGACCTGGTGATGGTCGAGCACGACCACCTCGGCGCCGGCCAGCAGCGCGGCATCGGTCGACGGTGCGCTGTTGGTGCCGCAGTCGACGGTGACGATCAGCGTCGCGCCGCGGCCGGCCAGCTCGCGCATCGCTTCGGGATTGGGTCCGTAGCCCTCGAAGATGCGGTCGGGAATATAGATCTCCGCCTCGACGCCATGGAAAGCAAAGAACCGTTTGAGCAATGCCGAGGAGGCCGCGCCGTCTACGTCGTAGTCGCCGAAAATCGCCACCTTCTCGCGGTCGCGGATCGCCCGCGCAAGACGCTCGGCCGCGCGGTCCATGTCGGTCAGCGAGGCCGGATCGGGCAACAGGTTCTTGATCGTCGGATCAAGGAAGCGCTCGGTCTCCTCGGGCGTCACGCCGCGCCCGGCAAGCACGCGCGCGACGATGTCGGGCACGCCGTGCGACTGTGCGATGGTTAGCGCGATCATCTCCTGCCGCTCGGTCAGCCGGTGCTCCCAGCACAGCCCGGTCGCCGATCGCTTTACGCCGAGGAAGATGCGCTTGTCCGCCACTATGGTTTTCGCCCGCCAGTCACGCGGCGACGATAGGCGACGATCGGAAAGGCCGAAACCGTCAAAAACGCGTCTGCTGCCATTAATTGGCGCCAGTGCGTTGGGACGCCGGTCAGCCTGCACGCTCGATGCGGATCACCTGCGGCTTGGTCGTGAGGTGGCCGTCCTTGGTGATGCCGTCGGTCGCCTTGCGCACGGCGGCCTCGGTCGTCTCGTGCGTCACAAGGATCACCGTCTTCTGCGCGTCGGCCTCGGCGGAGTGCTGGACGATCGACTCCAGCGAGATGTCGTTGTCGGCCATGCGCTTGGCGATCGCCGCGAACACGCCGATCCTGTCGTGTACCGTCAGGCGGATGAAATAGCCGCCGGCGTGGCTGCGCATCTGTGCCTTCTTGTAGGGCTTCAACTGCTTCGCCGGCCAGCCGAAGACCGGCCCGTGCTGGAATCCCGGCCGGCTTTTGGCGATATCGGCAATGTCGCCGACGACCGCCGAGGCCGTGGCGTTGCCGCCCGCACCGGGGCCGGACAGCAGTAATTCACCCAGAATGTCGGTCTCGATCGCCACCGCATTGGTGACGCCATGCACCTGAGCGATAACCGAGGCGGTCGGCACCATGGTCGGATGCACGCGCTGTTCGATGCCGCTTTCGGTACGTTGCGCAACGCCGAGTAGCTTGATCCGGTAGCCGAGTTCGCCGGCCGCGCGGATGTCGGCCTGGGAGATGTTGGAGATACCCTCCATGTAGACGTCGCCGGCCGAAATCCTCGTACCGAAAGCCAGCGCCGTCAGGATCGAGAGCTTGTGCGCGGTGTCGTGGCCCTCGATGTCGAAGGTCGGATCAGCCTCGGCGTAGCCAAGCCTCTGCGCATCCTTGAGACACTCGTCGAACGACAGCCCTTCGGCTTCCATGCGGGTCAGGATGTAGTTGCAGGTGCCGTTGAGGATGCCGAAGACGCGGTTGACGGAGTTGCCGGCCAGCGCCTCGCGCATGGTTTTGATGATGGGGATGCCGCCTGCGACCGCAGCCTCGTAGTTCAAAAGCACGCCCTTCTTCTCGGCGATCTCGGCGAGCGCCACGCCATGTTTCGAAAGCAGCGCCTTGTTTGCCGTAACGACATGCCGGCCGGCTTCCAGAGCGGCCTTGACCGAGGCGCGCGCTGGTCCCTCCTCGCCGCCGATCAGTTCGACGAAGACGTCGATGTCGGCATCCGCGGCAAGCTTCACCGGATCGTCGAACCACTTCGCCTTGGAGAGGTCGACCCCGCGGTTCTTGCGCTTGCTGCGCGCCGAGACGGCGGTGACGACGATCGGCCGGCCGCACTGGCGGGTCAGCTCCGCGGCCTTTTCGGACAGCACGCGCGCAACGCTCGCGCCGACCGTGCCCAGCCCCGCAATTCCCACACGCAATGCTTCAGCCATTTGCCGAAAAGCCCCTCAAATCAAATGCTTGCCAGGTGAATTTGAATCAACGCCGCGTAGCGAGCGAAACCACGTTGTTCGGCTGCTTGGCCGACGACGCAAGGAAGCGCTTGATGTTGCGCGCCGCCTGACGGATGCGATGCTCGTTCTCCACGAAGGCAAGACGGACATACTCGTCGCCATGCTCGCCAAAGCCGATGCCTGGCGCCACCGCAACGTCCGCGTGCTCGATCAGCAGCTTCGAGAACTCCAGCGAGCCGAGATGCTTGAACGGCTCCGGGATCGGCGCCCAGGCGAACATCGAAGCCGCCGGCGGCGGGATATCCCAGCCGGCGCGGCCGAAGGAATCGACCATCACGTCGCGGCGCTTGTGATAGACATCGCGCACTTCGGCGATGTCGGCCCCATCGCCGTTGAGCGCGGCGGCGGCGGCAACCTGGATCGGCGTGAACGCACCATAGTCGAGATAGGACTTCACCCGCGTCAGCGCGGAGATCAGCCTCTCGTTGCCGACCGCGAACCCCATGCGCCAGCCCGGCATGGAGAAGGTCTTGGACATCGAGGTGAACTCAACGGCGACGTCGATCGCGCCCGGCACCTGCAGCACCGAAGGCGGCGGGTTGCCGTCGAAATAGATCTCGGAATAGGCGAGATCCGACAGGATGATCAGGTCGTTCTTGCGGGCGAAAGCGACCACGTCCTTGTAGAAATCGAGGCTCGCCACCAGCGCCGTCGGGTTCGATGGATAGTTGAGGATCAGCGCCAGCGGCTTCGGGATCGAGTGCCGGATGCCGCGCTCGAGCGCCGGGATGAAGCCGTCGTCGGGTTGGACCTGCAGCGAGCGGATAACGCCGCCGGACATGATGAAGCCGAAGGCATGGATCGGATAGGTCGGGTTGGGGCACAGGATCACATCGCCGGGCGCTGTGATCGCCTGCGCCATGTTGGCGAAGCCCTCCTTGGAGCCGAGCGTCGCCACTACCTGCTTGTCCGGGTCGAGCTTCACGCCGAAACGACGGGCGTAATAGTTGGCCTGGGCGCGGCGCAGCCCTGGAATGCCCCGCGACGAGGAGTAGCGATGCGTACGGGGGTCGCGCACGACCTCGCACAGCTTGTCGACGATGGCCTTTGGCGTCGGAAGATCCGGATTGCCCATGCCGAGATCGATAATGTCGGCGCCAGCCGAGCGGGCACTGGCCTTCAGCCGGTTGACCTGCTCGAAGACGTAGGGCGGAAGGCGGCGGACCTTGTGAAACTCTTCCATGTCAGAAATCCAGGCGCGGAGGCGGTTGGCTCGGTGCGGCGCGATATATACCGATTTGGCCTAAGGGTCGAGTGCGCGGTGCGCCTAGTGCTCAAAACAGGTCGAAGTCGCCGAACACCTGGTTGCGCGCCAGCCAGGGCGTCTGGCTGCCGGCCGTTTCGGTGGCAACCGTAGCCTTCACCGTCCGGTAGAGTTCCACCAGGCTGATGCGTCCATTGCCATCCACATCGGTCACTGAGCGGTCGACGTCGAGCGCGCGCTCGAATGCCACCGAAAACAGACCGCCGCCGACAGCCGCGCTCTCCTGGCTCAACTGGCGGCCCTTGGATGCCGACAGGAGCACGATCCCCGACCCGCTCTGGGTGCTGAACTGGCGCACGACATCGTCGCTGGAAGCGATGCTCGCCCTACCGGACGCGCCTGCGTGGCATACGTCGAGAAGGACGATGACGCGCGCTTTCGCGGTGCTCACGACCGCACCGATTTCGTCGAAGTCGAAAGTCGTGCGCTCGATGTCGCCGAGATCAGTCTCCGGCAGCGCCAGCCGCAAGCCGCCGGCCGCAGACACGAGCCCGTGGCCGGCGAAGGAAAGCAGGATGGTGTCGTCGACCGTCGCTCCGCCGATGATCTTCCGGAGGTTGCCCCGCAACGTTTCCGGCGTGACCTGCCCATCGACCAGCGTTGCCATCTCCACGCTCTCGTAACGACGGGAAGCCCCGACTATCCCGGCAATGCGCCGCGCGTCGGCGGCGGCATATTTCAGGTCTGCCCCAGTCATGTTCGGATATTTGTCTACGCCAACCGTCAGTCCGTAGAGCCGGCCCGCTGGTTTGGAGCTGGCTGGATCGCGCATCAACTCCAGCGGCGCGCTGGTGATGCCGTCGGCATCCGTTGCGACCAGTGTCAGAATGCCTTCAGTGGAATGTCGGTCGGCGGCGAAGTCCATAGCCCACTCCGTTCCGGACAGGTCGACGTGTTCGACCCGCCGGCCGCCGGCAAAGATCTGCAACGACCGCAGGCCGCGCGGACCACGCACGACGACGCGCAGCCCGCCGCCCGAGCCGGTTTCGGACACTGACACCGTTGGCGGGAACACCATTTCAGGTTTCGATGGCCGCCAACTGTCTTGCAGCACAGACTTTGCAAGTCCGGGTTCACGAAGCCTGCTGCCGAACTGCGACAAAAGCTGGCGGCCGGGAATGCCAGGGATCTTCAACTGGACGTAGGCTGCGGCATCCTCCGACCCGTCGAAATAGCCATCCTTGTCCATGACGACCAGTTCGCCGTCGGCGAAAATACCGCTCAACACTCGCGTCCCGTCCTTGCAGGAATATACCTCCACCGCCCCGCCGCGGTTAAGCTGAACGAGATGTTTGTAACCATTGGTCAGCGCAAGCCGCTCGATGGCAGCCTGGTTGTAGGGCTCGGGAACGGCGCATACCGGCGCCCATGTCTTGAGGTCGAACACGACAAGCCTGACGACGGGACGCGTGGCGACCAGCAGGTAGCGATTGTCTACGACCGAGACGATTGTGGGATCGGAAAACCCTGAGCCAAGATTGCCGCGCAGGTCACCGCGCTGGATCAGACCGATCGGCCCGTCTTCGTAAAGCGCTTCCGCGCCAGCGCCAGGTGCCGCAAGAAGATCCGCATGCCGCAGATCCCCACTGTCTTCGCCCAACAGCGTAAAACTGAACCCGTGTCCCAGCCGCCCGGATTCGATGGTCTGGGTCAGCCAGTAGTTCTTGCCGCCACTCGACCACGCCCAGGTATCGCGACCCTCGAGATTGAGGTCGATGAAGACAGGCTCATCGGGAAATATCTCAGGCGATGGCTGCGGAAACGGTTCCGTGTTGTAGGTCAGAGGCTCGTCCTCTGGCCAGACTTCGAACTTCGCCACCCGGCTGTCGTAGAGGCCGGCAAGTTTAGCCGAAATAGCGCTGAGGTCGGCTTCATCGATTCCCGACCGCAACGTTCTTACTCCTACACCCAGTCGAAAACCGAGAGGGTCTGAGACACTGTCCGCGAGGCTAGAATCCGGGGCGATCAAGCTGATCGCGCTTCGGACCTGTGTGCCCGAGGCCTGATGCTCTGAAGCCGCAACCACGATATTCGTGCGCGTCGACTGCGTAGGCTCTTTCGAGAACTCGATGAACCCATCGTCATCGTCCTCTTCGGCGGTGGTGGCCTGGGTAGCTTGTTCGGGAACGTCGTCGGGATCTCTCAACTTTCGGAACACTTCTGTGTCCCAATAATCGTATGTCTTTCTCAGATCGTGCGCGTTCCATCCCACAACCCGCGGCTCCTGCAGGCCAAAGTCCGAGCGCAGAATGGTGTCGAGTTCATCGCTCCGGGTCGTCGCGATCATCGGGCTCTTCATGCCAAGGTCGATCACCACGCCAGCCGCCTCTTCGTCCAGCACGATGCTTTCGCCATCAGACAGGCCGGCCATGAATGCCGCGACACCGCCCTCCAGCGATATCTGCATCTGCCAGACCTCGCTGCCTTGGGTGAAAGACCCCGCTCCTTCGCCCGGATCGATGTCTTCGGATTTCGGGTCCAGACCGGCATGGATTGGATTGTCCGGCTCAGGCGTGTCATCCTCCTTGAAGCCAGTCAGCAGCGCTATCTTCGGCGCTTCCTCGACAGCGTGGCGGCGTCCGTGCAGCATGCGCACGACCTGCATGCCGCCTCCCCATTCCTGATCGAGATAGAGGAAACTGTCGGCGTGGCTCCAATACATGCCGACGCCTTGGAACCTTCCCACCCGCCGCTCGGCCAGAAGGTCGAATACATCGCTGATCTGGGCTTCATCGGTCGACACCGACAGGAATCGGCCGGTCGGCGAAAAGACAGGCTCCCGTCCGGTCGTCTGAAGCACCACCTCGCCCGTCGTCCGGTTCGAAACTTCGACAAACCTGCCGTAGATCCTGGCCAGAAACGCTCCCTGGTTGGGCACGATCTCGGCGTCCGCCGTGACGACCGCAAACTCGTCGCGCACAACGAGCTTCGGCGTTCCGGGCAGCACATCGACAATGCGCTTGCCAACAAAACGTGAAATCCTTTCGCCGCACGGGTCGGCCTGAACAATCGCCCACTCGATTTCCATGCCCCCTGCGCGATAGGCGAGGAAATCGATCTTGCCGGTCAGCTGCGCGAAGCGCGTCATCAGCGGGACGATTGCCCGGACCCGGTTCTGGCCGAACTTCATCTCGAAAGGCCCGCGCGCGCCGGGCGTCAACGCATAGAAACCGCGCCCCTCGAACCGAGTGGCCTCGGGCGCCAGGAAAACGAGATATGCCGGCACCTCGAAAGCGGCCGGTCCGCGCGGCGCCTTTTCGGTGACGCGCCACTCGAAGGTCATCGGCTCGCCGACTACTGCCTTGTCGGAGCGGCGGGCCATGTGAAGAGTAAATGCCGGCTCCGGCCACCCCGCCGTGCAGGATTCGTCCGCAGCGGCGGCGGGATATGCCGCCGAAAACATGCCGAACAACAACACCCACAGGTACAGCATGCCGCCGCACCAATCCGCACCGAGACGCGAGCCCATACGCCCCCAGGAAGTCTCTCAGCCCAAATATTCTAAATCCGGCATCGTGCGCGCCAACCACGCTTTTGACGGCGCCGGCCAGCCGTCACTGACCCTCGATGACTTTCAAAGTCTCATCCTGCTCATCCTGCAGGAGTTGCAGGCGCTTACGTTTGGCTTCGGGCGACTCTACCGCGGTGGCGCCCGGATTCTGCCGCTGCTGCACGGCGTGAAGCTGCGCGAGCTTTGCCTGCTTCTCATCCTCGGTGAACTGCGCGGTCGCCGCCTGCGGCGGGATGTTCAGATTGGGGAAGGTCCCGGTATCCGTCGGGCCGCCGCTGCGGCCTTCCGCCATCGCCACGTCGTCGACTGTCGTGGTGCTGCAGGCGGTGGCGAAGAGGGCCAACGCTGCGGCTGCGACGCCGATACCAGGGAAAATCCCCCCGCTTTTACGATATGTCATATCTTCGCCCATACCTCAGCAATAGAACGCATTGGACGTCCCATGCTAATATGTCAAGAAAACGCGCTGGTGTCGTGATTTCGAAGTTCGTTGGTTTCGATCTGACGCTTCCAAACGGGACGCCGGCGTAGACCAAGGAGGAACGCTTTCAACATGGCCAAGGCAGCCGAGCCGGGCAAGGCCGATGCAGGCGAAGCTCCGGATGTCGACCAGTATATCGTCAAGGACCCGGAACGCTTCGCGCTCAACCTCGCCCGCATGATCGAGCAGGCGGGCAAGGCTGCCTCGGCCTGGGTGGAGCCGCGCGAGCGCGGTGAACTCAGAGATTCCGTCGCCGAGCCGATGGCGGACATGGTCAAGACCTTCTCCAAGGTCACCGAATACTGGCTGTCGGATCCATCGCGCGCGCTCGAGGCGCAGACGCGCCTGTTTGCGGGATATCTCACCGTGTGGGGCAATGCCATCAGTCGCGCCAGGACAGGCGAAGAGCCTTCCGAGGCCGTGGCGCCCGACCGCGGCGACAAGCGCTTTCAGGATCCCGAATGGGGCAAGAACGCCTTCTTCGATTTCCTGAAGCAGGTCTATCTGGTCACATCGCGCTGGGCGAACGACCTCGTCGAGCGGGCCGACGGGCTGGACGAGCACACGCGCCACAAGGCGAGCTTCTATGTCAGGCAGGTTTCCAACGCGATCTCGCCGTCGAACTTCATCCTGACCAACCCCGAACTTTTCCGCGAGACCATCGCCTCCAACGGCGACAACCTCGTGCGCGGCATGAAGATGCTCGCCGAGGACATCGCGGCCGGCAAGGGCGACCTGAAGCTCAGGCAGGCCGACTATTCGCGTTTCGAGGTCGGCAAGAACATCGCGACAACCCCCGGCAAGATCGTCGGCCGCAGCGACGTCGCCGAGATCATCCAGTACGATCCGGCGACCGAAACGGTGCTCAAGCGGCCGCTGCTGATCTGCCCGCCCTGGATCAACAAGTTCTACATCCTCGACCTCAACCCGGAAAAATCCTTCATCCGCTGGGCAGTCGAGCAGGGCCACACGGTGTTCGTCGTCTCCTGGGTCAATCCTGATGAACGCCACGGCGCCAAGAACTGGGAAGCCTATATCCGCGAGGGCCTGCAATACGGCCTCGACATGATCGAGAAAGCGACCGGCGAGCGTGAGGTGAACGCCGTCGGCTACTGTGTGGGTGGCACGCTGCTCGCCGCCGCACTGGCGCTGATGGCGCAGGAAGGCGACGACCGCATCCGCTCGGCCACCTTCTTCGCCACGCAGGTCGACTTCACCTATGCGGGCGACCTCAAGGTCTTCGTCGACGAGGATCAGATCGCAGCCGTCGAGCGCTCGATGGGTGGGAAGGGCTATCTCGACGGCACCAAGATGGCCACCGCCTTCAACATGCTGCGCTCCGGCGACCTGATCTGGCCTTACGTGGTCAACAACTACATGCGCGGCAAGGATCCCCTGCCCTTCGATCTGCTCTACTGGAACGCGGATTCGACGCGTATGGCGGCAGCCAACCACTCCTACTATCTGCGCAACTGCTATCTCGAAAACACGCTGTCGCAGGGCAAGATGGAATTGGCGGGACACACCCTGTCCCTCTCCGACATCAAAATCCCCATCTACAACCTCGCCACCAGGGACGACCATATCGCGCCGGCGCTCTCGGTCTTCCTCGGCTCGAAATTTTTCGGCGGCAAGGTCGACTACGTGCTCACAGGATCTGGCCACATTGCCGGCGTGGTGAATCCGCCGCAGTCGAAGAAATACCAGTACTGGACCGGCGGCAAGCCGGTCGGGAGCTTCGACGACTGGATCGCCAAGGCCACCGAAACGCCGGGTTCATGGTGGCCGCACTGGCAGGAATGGATCCTCAAGCAGGACGAACGGCGCGTGAAGGCGAGGAAGCCCGGCAAGGGAGTCAAGGTTCTGGGCGACGCGCCCGGTACCTATGTGAAGGTTCGCGTGTAACATTCTTTGATACCGCAAACATTGACCCGCATGGCCAAAGCGGGCGAAAAGGTGGCAGTCTGATTTGTTGAATGGCTGCAAACTGGGGCAGTGCTGTAGAGATTGAGTCGGCGCCGGGGACGGTCGGGATGACCGCCGGACGCACGCAAGACCCGGGGCAGCGCGGACGTGAGCAGGGGGAACGTTTGAATTCAGGAACGGGCCCAGCAAGGGGAAGACGCAGCGCAGCCGTTGCGGCGCTTCTTGCCGTGCTTCTCGCTTCCTGTTCTTCGACCGGCGAGCCGTCTATGGAACTTGCCCAGACCGGCGCCGAGGCCGGCGCGCCTGCGGTCGACCTGAACCTGGATGGATCAGGAGGCGTCACGCCTCCAGGCGAAGGCGACGCCAGCCTGCCGGTACAGGCCACCCTCCCTGCAGCGAAACCCGACGAGACCAAGACAGCCGAGGCCAAAGCGCCCACGACTGAAGCGCAGAAAGCCGCCGATGCGGCGCTGATTGCCGCCAAGGGCGAGCCGCCGACAGCGGCAAAGGCCGAGGCGGTTGCGGTCGCCAAGCCGGCCGAGGTTCCGGCGAGCGGCCAAATACTCGAGAACGGCGGCCCGATCCTGACCGCCGGGACGATGCCCACAACTCCGATCGAGCCCAAGAAGAAAAGCTTCCTCTCCTCGTTCTTTGGTTCGACCCCGGCGAAAGCCGATTCCGCGCCGACGCCGGTGCGCGAAGCCAAGGCGAAGCCCATCATCACGCTTCCCGACGCCGGGGCGGAAAAGCAGAAGCAAGACGCCGAATTGCGCTTCGCTTCGCTCGGCGCCGAGGACGACGGTATCGACGATGGCGCCGGCGACTTCTCGCTGCCCGGCGTGCGCAAGACCAATCTGTTCGAGATCAAGCGCAAATCCGGCATAGACGACGACAGCGACATCGATGTCTACGAGGATGAGGGCGGCTCGTATGACGTGGCCTCCGCTGCCGGCCTGGCGCGTCTCGCGCCCAACGGCCTGCTGAAGCAGCGTGAGAGCGTCGACACCGCCTGCCTGAAGCCCAAGCTGGTGCGCATGCTCAAGCAGGTCGAGCGCCATTTCGGCAAGCGGCTGGTCGTGACTTCCGGCTACCGCAGCCCCGCGTACAACAAGAAGGTTCGCGGCGCCGAAAAATCGCAGCACATGTATTGCGCCGCAGTCGACGTGCAGCTTCCCGGCGTCAGCAAGTGGGAACTCGCCAAATATGTGCGCGCGATGCCGGGCCGCGGCGGCGTCGGCACCTATTGCCACGGCTCGATCCACATCGACGTCGGGCCGGAGCGCGACTGGAACTGGAAGTGCGGACGCCGCAAAGCCTGAGGGGCAGCAGGCAAGACGGTCCAAGATGCATGATGCGCCGGAAGCGTCGCACACAGGCACCGGCGAAAAAGTTTAGGGAAGTGTGCGTTTGACGGGTTGCCGCCCGCCGGCAACGCAATTATAAGGCGCTTCGTCCAAGGCGCGCCCTTCGTCTATCGGTTAGGACACCGCCCTTTCACGGCGGTAAGAGGAGTTCGATTCTCCTAGGGCGTACCAATAATTTCAAAGACTTATGCGCTCCCCGCCCAATCATCGAATAACAGACGCCAGTGCATCGGCACGCGCTTGAGGGCGAAGGCGGCATCATCGACTACAACGAGATGTGATGGAAGAGCCCGCCGCTGCTTTGTGGCGGCGGAAAGGCGGCGGGCTCTTGATGCCTTTGCGGGACATCAATGACAAGAACGATATCGCTGAAATAAAGTTGCCTACTGCCTCAACGACCGTTGGGTCCATAGCAGGCTATGCCTTGAATTTTCCGAAAAACAGCAGATGCTAATTTGTTAGCCGGGGGCGTACCAAACCGGCTAGGCCCGGCTGGACCCTCCTATCCAATGCCCAAAGCGCTCAGCCGGGCCCCCGTAGTCGCTTAGCTGTCATTGGAGGTTGGCCTATGAGGAAGCCCTACGCGAAGCCCATATTTTTGCCCCGCGAAATTTTGAGCAAGGTGACAGCCGAAAATGGCGGCGGTTCGCCGATACGGGTTTCCGGGTGAGCATGCTTAGTCTGCGGCCTGACGTCTAAAACAGACGGCTACCCCGAGTGACTGACCCGCCTGGCCTACCTGCGCTGCCATCGGTGGGGCTGGCGTGGTGGCTTGTTCTGAATCAGGTGCCGGCGGTGGGCCGCGAGTCGATGACCATCGTTGCCGCCACCCTGATCAGTTGCTCACGACGAACTAGCATCGGCTTCGAATATGTCTTCTTCATACGTCCCGCGCTCCCGAAAAACCTGGCGGCGGAGCGGGAGACGATGTGACGCATTCGAGCCTCTCTCGCGCGACTAACGTCGGTTTTTGATAGGTCTTCTTCATCGCCCACACCCCCTTGCGCGAGGGTGAAGGTCTCACGGATCAAGTTTTCCGTCAAACCGACCGGCCAAAATGCAATAGACAGTCAATCTTGGCCGGCCCCGGCGTCGAGTTCACGCTGATTGGCGCATACTCTGGCGGCAGGATGCAAAATCCGGCAAAGCTGACGTGCACCCGTTGCGGCGGCTATTGCCCGTTGGGAACGGCGGTCAGGACCTGCTTCAGTGCCGGCGACGGCTGCTGGTACCCGAAGCTGTTCATCTTGTACTGATGGGGGCGGTGCCGATGCCTGTCGTCCCAGTGGCCCTTGTCGTCCCAGTGGCCATGATCTTCCCACCCGCGCCAGTCGTCCGACCAGTGCCAGTCGTCCCGCATCGGGCGGTTTCCGTCATAGACCCTGAAGTTTCCTTCGGCGTCATAGGCGTATTTCGGCGCAACCTTCGGCCGGTAGATGTTGTTGCGCCCCGCCTCGCGCGCTTCGCGCCTACCTTCCCGATGAATTTGGCCGCGACGGTCTGGGCGCCTCTTCCACACGCCGCCGTCATGCCTGTTCTCGCGGCGGATGATTTTGGCGCTGTCCTGCACCGTCACCACGTCGGACGATGCCGCTGGCAGGCTGGGAACAAAGAGCGACGCGGCCGGAAGCGTCGGTGTCGACGCCAGAGTTACGCACGCAGCGAGCGCCAAAGTGCGAATCGCCGACAAGTGCTGTTTCATTTTTGTCCAGCTCCCGACAAGGACTTGCAGCGCATCCGACCCGGAAGATAGCCCGGTTTGGCAACCTGAGCCAGAGTACGCCTCGAAACAGGGTTACCCGCGCCGGGCGGCGGAAACGCCGAACGGGGCGACCTATTCCGGCACCGCTTGGCGGCCCGTCATTGTTTCAATGACTATCTTGTAGAAGAGGTGCTCCGGGTGAATCGCGGCCGTGATGGGTTTCAGCGCACCGGGCTCCCACCAGTTCGCGTGCTTGCTCAACAGCGACCAGGCATGGTCGCGCTCACGTTTCGATCCGATGCGGTCCGGCAGTTCTTCATAGACACCATAGACAAGAACGCTTTTCGACCCCTGGCCTTGCTTGAAATCGCCGACCTGCAGGCAAACGCGGGGGTTCTTTCGCATCCATTCGATCTTCTGGCCGAGCATGGAAAAGCTGTAGATGTGGTGATCGGCAAAGACGAAGGTGATCGGAACGACGTAGGGCTGATTGTCCTTCGCGCAAGCCAGATGCCCCAGGCTGGATGCCTGCAGGACGGCCGTGCACTCCTGTTCGGTGAGTTCCTTGACGATCATGACAGTCCGTTCCCGCGCTTGTTGCGAAACAAGAATACTGCAGCACGGTCGGGTTGACCAATCCGCAGTGCCAGCCTCCAGCCTCGCCAATGCCGTTTCTCGCGGCAAAGCATGGCTGCGCAACGCCCGCGGCGGCAGAAGCGCCTGAACCAAAAGGAAACCCACCGGCTCTGCTGAACCGGTGGGCGTTGCCTGGGCGCTGAACCCGCGCCTGCGGAACTCTTTACTCGCCGCAAGAACCGGAGCATCGGCCGACCGTGATGAATTTCTTCTTAAGAAGCGGGCGCGGGCGCTTACGGGAGAGAAATCCGGCATGTTGATGCTGGTGCGGATGAAGGGACTCGAACCCCCACGCCTTTCGGCACTGGAACCTAAATCCAGGGCGTCTACCAATTCCGCCACATCCGCGTCGGCCCGCCAATCACATGGGAGCCATCATTCTGTCAATCTCGCGGTGGAGATGAGGTCGGTGCAGCGGCGCGAAGAAGTGTTGAAAATTAGCGCCGCGTATGACAAAAGGCGTGGCAATTGTGACGGGAGAGAAAGAACCGCCATGGGTAGGCGTGGTAAGCAACAGGAAAAACAAAGGCTTACTTAGACTACCGCGCGTTTCGAGCGAACAAAATCCCCATCGGCCGCGGCCGCCGGGACAAGCACGCTGAACCCGCACGCCACTAGCCACTCCGGCGCGAATTTCCGGCAGGCTGAACGGCAGAGCCGTACAGATGCCCTATTCTGGAAACGAAGGTTTTGACTATGCAGGTTACCGAGACGCTGAATTCCGGCCTGAAGCGCGAGATCAAGGTCACGGTCCCGGCCGGCGACATGGAAGCCAAGCTGCTGACCCGGCTGAACGACGCCAAGACCAAGGTGCGCATCAACGGCTTCCGTCCCGGCAAGGTGCCGCTCCAGCACCTGCGCAAGGTCTACGGCAAGTCCTTCATGGCCGAGGTGGTCAACGACATCCTGTCCAACCAGACCCGTCACATCATCGCCGACCGCGGTGAAAAGGCCGCCATGCAGCCCGAGGTCACAATGACCGAGGACGAGAAGGAAGCCGAAAAGATCCTCGCCGGCGGCGCCGATTTCGAGTTCCAGCTCGTCTATGAGGTCATTCCATCGATTGAGATCAGGGATTTTTCCGACATCAAGGTGACGCGTCCCGTCTTCGACGTGCCGGAACAGGAGATCGAGGACCAGGTCAAGCGCGTCGCGGAATCCGCGCGCAGCTACGAGCCCAAGGACGGCAAGGCCGCGGAAGGCGACCGTGTCACCATCGACTATGTCGGCAAGATCGACGGCGTGGCGTTCGACGGCGGCGCCGGCAACGACCAGCCGCTCGTGCTCGGCTCGAAGGAGTTCATCCCCGGCTTCGAAGACCAGTTGGTCGGATCCAAGGCCGGCGACGAAAAGCAGATCACCGTCACCTTCCCCGACAACTACAGCGCGCCGCATCTCGCCGGCAAGGAAGCCACCTTTGACGTCACCGTGAAGGAAGTGTCGAAGCCGGGTCCACTCGAGATCAACGACGAGACGGCGAAGTCGCTCGGCCTCGAATCGCTGGACCGCCTGCGCGAGATCGTGCGCGGCCAGATCGAAAACCAGTTCGGCTCGATGACGCGCCAGAAGGTAAAGCGCCAGTTGCTCGACCAGCTCGATTCGGCCTATCAGTTCGAGGCGCCCTCGAAACTCGTCGAAGCCGAGTTCACCAACATCTGGAGCCAGGTGAACCGCGACCTGGAGACCGCCGGGCGCAGCTTCGCCGACGAGGACACGACGGAAGACGAAGCCCGCGCCGAATACACCAGGCTGGCCGAACGCCGCGTGCGGCTGGGCCTGGTGCTGGCCGAGATCGGCGAGAAGGCAAGCGTCACGGTTTCCGACGAGGAGGTTCAGCGCGCGCTCTTCGAGACGGTGCGCCGCTTCCCCGCCAACCAGCAGCAGGAAGCCTTCGACTTCTACCGCAACAACCCGAACGCCATCACCTCCATCCGCGCTCCCCTGTTCGAGGAGAAGGTCATCGACCACCTGCTGGCGCAGATTTCCGTCACCGACAAGAAGGTGTCGAAGGAAGAGTTGATGGCCGACGACGAGGCGGAGACGGAAGCGAAGCCCGCCAAGAAGGCCGCGCC
Source organism: Mesorhizobium sp. KR9-304 (assembly GCF_040049215.1). Taxonomy (NCBI): domain Bacteria; kingdom Pseudomonadati; phylum Pseudomonadota; class Alphaproteobacteria; order Hyphomicrobiales; family Phyllobacteriaceae; genus Mesorhizobium; species Mesorhizobium sp. KR9-304. Next base: position 447,216 of record NZ_JBDZDN010000002.1, read on the forward strand.
GAAGAAAGCCAAGAAGGTCGACGAAGCTGCTTCCGAGGAAGCTGCGACCGAGGCGCCGAAGAAGAAGGCGTCCGCGAAGAAGAAGGCCGCCGACACCGAATAAGGCAGGCGCCGGGAAAAACTGACAAAAGGGCCGCCTTGCGCGGCCCGTTTTGTTGCGGCCCACGGGCCGCTAGGAGTGCGCAGACCTTAGATCAGCTTCAGGCCCTTCATGCTGGCAAACCCCTTCTTGCCGATGATGATGTGGTCGTGCACGGCGATGCCGAGCTGCCGGCCGGTCTCGACGATCGTCTTGGTCATATCGATGTCCGCGCGGGACGGGGCGGGATCGCCCGACGGGTGGTTATGGACAAGGATGATGGCGGTCGACGACAGTTCCAGCGCGCGCCTGATCACCTCGCGCGGATAGACCGGCGTGTGATCGACCGTGCCGGTCTGCTGCACCTCGTCGGCTATCAGCGCGTTCTTCTTGTCGAGGAACAGGATACGGAACTGCTCACGCTCCTCGAAGGCCATGGCAGCGCGGCAATAGTCGAGCACCTGCTCCCACGACGACAGGACTTCCCTGCCCTGTATCTCGCCGCGCGCCATGCGTTTTGCCGCGCCCGCGACGATCTTGAGATCGAGCGCGACCGCCGCGCCGACACCCTTGACCTCCTGAAGTCGTGCCGCCGGGGCGCCGAGAACCTGCGAGAGGGAGCCGAAACGGGCGAGCAGGGCCTTCGCGACGGGCTTGGTGTCGGCACGCGGGATCAGCCTGAAAAGCAGCAACTCCAACAGCTCGTAATCAGCGAAGCTCTCGCCCGAGGCGGAAGCGGCGAACCGTTCGCGCAATCGCTCGCGATGCCCGAGATAATGCGGTTTTACCTTGGCGGGTTCGGTCTTGACTAGGCGCGGCGACGGGCGCTCGGCGAAGAAGCCCCGCTCGTCCTCCTCATGTCCCGCCATCGCCTACCCGCGCAAATATGGGCGGCAAACCCTCGACCGCCGCAAAAATACTACGAGGACAGGCCGGGCCGGTCGAGCCCTTTCGGGGAGAGCGTGAAGATTTCGCAGCCGGTCGCGGTTACGCCGACCGTATGCTCGTATTGGGCGGAAAGCGACCTGTCCCGCGTCACCGCCGTCCAGCCGTCGGACAGCACCTTAACGTGCGGACGACCCAAGTTGATCATCGGCTCGACGGTAAAGATCATGCCTTCGCGCATCTCGATGCCTTCGCCCGCGCTGCCGTAATGCAGGATGTTGGGCGCATCGTGGAAAAGCTGGCCGACCCCATGGCCGCAGAAATCGCGCACCACCGAGCAGCGCTCGGCCTCGGCGTAGGACTGGATGGCCGCGCCGATCGCGCCGGTGCGCACGCCCGGCCTGACGGCGGCGACGCCGCGCATCAGGCATTCATGCGTCACCTCAAGCAGCCGCTCGGCCGCGCGCTTGATCTGGCCAACCGGATACATGCGGCTGGAATCGCCGTGCCATCCATCGAGGATGTAGGTCACGTCGATGTTGACGATGTCCCCTTCCCTCAGCGGCTTGTTGTCGGGGATGCCATGGCAGACCACGTGGTTGATCGAGGTGCATGACGACTTCGTGTAGCCGCGATAGTTAAGCGTCGCCGGCATGGCGCCATGGTCCATGCCGAACTTGAAGACGAAACTGTCGATCGCCTCGGTCGTGACGCCCGGCGCGACCATGCCGGCAAGCTCATCGAGGCAGGCGGCCGTCACGGCGCACGCCTTGCGCATGCCCTCGAAGGCCTCGGGTCCGTAGAGCCGGATCTGGCCGGTGTTGCGAAGCGGCGCCGTGGCGGCGTCGAGATAGGTGATCATGTAAAGGACGCCTCGGCGAACTGCGCTTGCGACATAAGGGAATGGAACAGCCAAGATTTGGCACCGGATCGCGTCCGGTTCAACCCCGGCGGCGCGTAAGTGGCGTCCGCAGCCTCAGATTCCCGTCAATGGCTTGTCTTTTGCGGCGCTAGCACGTCGGATTCCATGGCTGCCTCGACAAGGGCGCGCCGCGCATCGGCCGTCGAGCGATGGCCGTCGAGCACCTTCAGGCAGGTCTCGACCGCGTCCCTGTGTCGCGCGCCGCGGTTCAGCGGCCAGACGGTCATCAGGCAATCGGCTGCCTCGCGCGTGGTGTGAATATGGCGGTATCTGCCGATGCGGCCAAGCTCAAGCGTCACCGGCTTGTCGAATGGTTTTTCGTCCATGATGGGCGGCAAACGCCTGCGCGGCGAATAGGTTGCAGGCGGGTGCGATCCGAGCTAACTGCCCCGGGCCCGAAGATGGAGAACCGCATTGCAGGACAGGATCCGCATCAAGTCGGTCGAGATATTGTCCGACGACTGGGCGAAGCTCACCAAGACGACCTTCGACTACCGCCGGAGCGACGGAACTTGGGAAACCCAGATCCGGCAAACATACGATCGGGGCGACGGAGCCGTCATCCTTCCATTCGACAGAGGCCGCTCGACTGTGCTCCTGGTGCGGCAGTTCCGTTATCCGGCCTTCGTGACCGGCCACCCGGAGCCGCTGATCGAAGCCTGTGCCGGCCTGCTCGACGATCATGATCCCGAGACGGCGATCCGCAAGGAGGCCGAGGAAGAACTCGGCTACAGGCTGCGGGGCATCCGTCGCCTCTATGAGCCTTATATGAGTCCGGGCAGCGTCACCGAGCGCCTGTCCTTCTTCACTGCCGATTACACGCCTGCCGACCGCATCTCGGATGGCGGCGGCTCGGCCGACGAGGGCGAGGACATCGAGGTGCTGGAAATTACGCTCGATGAGGCCATGGCGCAGGTCCGCGACGGCCGCATCATCGATGCGAAGACGATCATGCTCATCCAGCACCTCCGGCTCGAAGCGCTGGAGCACCGCTAGGCCGTGGACTTGGCGTCGCCTTCCTTGATGCGATGCCGCGGCTGCGCGTGGCTAGCGGACGTTGGTCAGTTCGGGGAAGACATAGATTGAGCCGGCACTGCACTGACCCGCATCCTGGACGCGCGACGTACAAGGTCTACCCTTTGGTTGTCCGCTCTGCCCGGTGCTAGGCCCCGTGCTCTGGCAAGCGGCCAGCAGGATCAAGGGCAGCATCGTCCATATGGGCGCTCGTTGCATCGTCGCATCTCCCTCCGATTGGGCGAAGCAATAACACAAGCCGAAGCGGCTATGGAGTCCCCGACGCCGCATTACCGTCAGCTTCCCCAAGGTGCTCGTGCACGGCGCGTGTCAGTAGAGCGGCTCCTCGTAAAGCTTGGTCTCGCCGTCCATCAGCGCCTTGATCTGCGCGGTGCCGTCGCTGCCGACCGCCGCGAGGATGCCGAACGGACGCTCGCGTATGTCAGCCTCGATGGCGCGGCCCTCCCCCTCCGGCACGTAGTAGCGATCGATGCCGTAATTGACGCTGAACGAGGCACCCGGCGTAATGGACCACCCGCTGACCGTACCGCGTATATCGATCTCACCTGTAGGCGCTGTACCCGCTGGCGATCCAAAGGATGCGGATCTTGGACGCCAATAACCGTCGCTATCCCGTCCTAGCCGCACGAAGATTGGCAACGCATCTGAGGCGATTGTGCCGACCGGTACATTAGAAACAATATCCACCGGCACGTTCCGTATCTCGTAGTTCAGCCAGACATAGTCGCCGCGCAGGAAATCGCGCGGATCGACCGGCTCGATTTTCAGAAGCACCTCCTGTCCGTCGCGCAGAACCGCGGCGCGGCCGGCAATGATCCACGAAAGGAAAGCAATCTGCGCAGCCGCGAGAAGCACGGCTGCCATGACAAGCTTTTTCCCGCTCATGCGGCTGCTCCCTGGGTTACGCGCGGTTCCCTCATGCGCTTCTCGACGCGGATTATGGCAAGCGCCAGCAGGCCCAGGATGACGCCCGCCGCCAGAAAGAAGCCGGCCGTGCCGAACATATCCTGGATCATGATCACGTAGATCATGCAGAGCTCGATCGCGAATCCGCTATAGGCGATCCAGCGCAGGCCGCGGCTATCACGTCCGGCCAGCACCACCGCCGCAACGATTCCCGCCAGTGCAATGGCTGCGGCTATCGCAAAGCCCGCACCGTCTTCGTCGGCCACCTCGAACTGGATCATGATCATGCCCGTCAGGAAGCCGACCAGGCCGTGGACCGGCAGCAGTCCTCCGAGCCGGACGATCCGTTCGACCTTCTCCGGCATGACCACCGCAAGCGCGAACAGTGCCGCCGAAATCGCGGCCAGCACAGCCGCAATGCCGACGAGGTCGCTATCGTGTTCGACGGCCAGAAGCGCGGCGTAGAACACCAGCGACAAAAGGATGAGGTGCCGGGACGCGGCACTGTCCGTCCAATAGGAAACGAGCCAGAGAACGGCGGCTATCCCGATGAAGGCATAGGGGAAATCGGTGTCCCGCCAGAAATCGACCTCACGTAGGAACAGCCAGGCTGCTGCCAGCGCGACGGCGCCTATTGTCAGCGGCCCCGAGCGCAGCGCCGCGGCCGCGACCGCCGTGCCTGCGCACCATGTGAGAACCGCCTGCGTCTCGTCGCCGGAGAGATGGTACATCTGGCCGATCAGCGCGATCGCACCGCCGAACGCCGCTGCCGCGATCAGCCAGACGCCTTCGGCGATTGCGGCATGATCGTTCAGTTTCAGCGCCGCGCCGCCGACATAGCCTGAGAAAATGATCGCGAAGAGCGCTCCGACTCGCGCGACGCGCGGGATTGCCTCCCAGTTTGACGCGACGAAGACCAGTATCGCCGCGCCGAACAGCAAGGCCGCCATGATGGCCAGGATGGATCCGAAACTCAGCGACCTGCGCTCATGCGCCTCAACGTCGAGGACAATCGCTTCCGCAGTCTTGCCGTCTATGAGGCCCGACGACGCCCATCGGGCCGCATCGGCCCGTACCCGTGACGAATAGCTCGCCATCATCCCCTCCCCGTACCCTCGGTTCCGACCGCCAAACCCTTGAACTCGCGATCTTTTGGATGATTCGGCCGGATTTGTGGTCTCCAGCTAAAATCGATTAATGTTGCGATGCACAATTTGCATTGCTGCTATGCACCAAAAGCCATTTTAAAACCAGCCGGCGCGTCCTATCTACAACCCGTACCCAGAGACAGAACGAAGCAAAGACGAACGAGAAATACGATGAACCTGATCCGCAACTACCGCAACTGGCGCCGCTACCGGGACACTGTTTCCGAGCTGAACCGCCTTTCGAACCGCGAGCTTACCGATCTCGGCATTGCTCGGAGCGACATCGCCTCTGTCGCCCGCAAGTCGATCTAAGGAATTTCGGCAGGGTCGACCTCCTCCCCGACCCTGACGGATAAGGCCAGCTTTCACCTCCTCCCGATAGCTGGCCATTGAAACGGCGCCCGCCGGACCTCCTCCCCCGGCGGGCGTTGTTCCCGAAGAAGGTTTCGCCCCTTCGAAAACAGGCGAAAGGAATTTCGTCAAAGCCGACCTCCTCCCCGGCGATGACGAATAGGCCGGTTCCTTACCTCCTCCCGGGGAACCGTCCACCAAAACGACACCCGCCGGATCTCCTCCCCCGGCGGGTGTTGTGTTTTTGAGGCTAGGGAATTCGACCGCAGGTCGGTCAGTCCAACGCGCCGCTTTCGAACTGCCCCCGCACCTTCCACTGCTCGTAGGGGAAGATGTCCGGCGCGCCGCCGGTCGGCTTGTACCATGAATCGACTACCCATTTGGTGCCGACCGGATCGATCACTATCGCCGTGAAGTGCGGATAGCGCCCATCAACGAAGAAGCCGCGGCTGACATTGCGCCCGACCTTGTGGAACTTCAGCAGCCCGCGCTCGTCGAGATAGACGAGCAGCGCGCGCGTGTTGGTCGATTCGTCGACGCAGTCCATCTGGCCTTTTTCATGCGACTTGCCGAAATCCGCCTTCGGCTTGTCGCGCACGCCAATCGCCTGGAACGACCGCTCCTCGAAATACTGGACGGCCTTGGAGATTGCCGCACGCTCGGCCTTCGGCGAACTCGCGCCGGCTTGCATGATCGAGCGGAACCGCGCGCCGTCGGCGGAGCCCAGCGTCAGCTTGGAGCGGAAGCTGCAGCCATAGCCGTGGCAGATCTTGATGAGCTTCGGGGAAGTGACGGCCACCGCAGCAGCAGGCGAATAGCCCGCCGTGGTGCTGACGGCAAATGCAGCGCCGACGCAAATCCCCGCGATCCGGGCCGAAACAGGCCGTGTTTTGCTGTTTTTCTGCCGCATCGCCGCAATCGTCTGCAATTGCATTGCAGGGGTCAAGGCATTATTGCGACGACCATGAACATGAAGCCCATTCATATAATCGGCGGCGGCCTCGCCGGATCGGAAGCCGCCTGGCAGGCGGCCGAAGCCGGCGTGCCGGTGATCTTGCACGAAATGCGCCCGCTGCGAGGCACCGAAGCGCACAAGACCGCCGATCTTGCAGAGCTTGTCTGCTCCAACTCCTTCCGTTCCGACGACGCCGAGAACAACGCGGTCGGCCTGCTTCACGCCGAGATGCGACTCGCCGGTTCACTCATCATGGCCTCGGGCGACGCCAACCAGGTGCCCGCAGGCGGCGCGCTGGCCGTCGACCGCGACGGCTTTTCCGCCGCGGTCACCGCGAAGCTCGAAGCCCATCCGCTGATCACCATCGCGCGAGAAGAGGTCGACGGCCTTCCGCCGTCCGAGTGGGACCAGGCAATCATCGCCACCGGCCCCCTGACGGCGCCTTCGCTTGCCGCGGCAATCGCGACAGAAACCGGCGCCGATGCTCTCGCCTTCTTCGACGCAATTGCCCCGATCGTGCATTTCGACACCATCGACATGGACGTCTGCTGGTTCCAGTCGCGCTACGACAAGGTGGGCCCCGGCGGGACCGGCAAGGATTACATCAATTGCCCGATGGATAAGGCGCAGTACGATGCCTTCGTCCAGGCCTTGATCGACGGGCAAAAGACCGAATTCAAGGAATGGGAAGGCACGCCCTATTTCGACGGCTGCCTGCCGATCGAGGTCATGTCCGAGCGCGGCCCGGAAACGCTTCGCCATGGGCCGATGAAGCCAATCGGCCTGACCAATGCGCACAACCCCACGGTGAAGGCCTACGCTGTCGTGCAGCTCAGGCAGGACAATGCGCTGGGCACGCTCTACAACATGGTCGGCTTCCAGACGAAGCTGAAGCACGGCGAGCAGGTGCGCATTTTCCGCATGATTCCGGGCCTCGAAAGCGCCGAGTTCGCGCGGCTGGGCGGCCTCCACCGCAACACCTACATCAATTCGCCCACTCTGCTCGACGGTTCGCTGCGGCTGAAGAGCCGCAAGGGGCTGCGCTTCGCCGGCCAGATCACCGGCTGCGAGGGCTATGTCGAGAGCGCGGCGATCGGTCTGCTCGCTGGACGCTTCGCGGCGGCAGAACGGTTGGGAACGCCGGTTTCGTTGCCGCCGGTCACCACCGCCTTCGGCGCGCTTCTCAATCACATCACCGGCGGCCATATCGTCTCCGAAGACGAACCGGGAAAACGTTCCTTTCAGCCGATGAACGTCAATTTCGGCCTCTTCCCGCCGCTGGAGCCCGGCACGAAGCTCAAGCCGGAGGATTTCGCCGGCCGCTTCCGCGGCAAGGACAAGGCGGCCGCCAGGCGCCGCGCCGTCACCTCCCGCGCGCTGTTCGACTGCCGTGCATGGCTGGGGCAGCCGTCGCGGGCCGAAGCGGCGGAATAAATTACCGCCGATACAGCCCTATCCCTTTAGGGCCCGGTTTTGCCTTAGGACTGCCTGTCGTACAGGGAGGTCACTTATCTATCCGAATGAGCGGATGTCCTTGACACCGCTAGAGCCCTCAGCAATTCTTGGCAGGGAAACGCTTTTCTACTTTGAATACATCGCCCTTTTATCTCTTCGGTGGTAGAAACAGCAGTCATGAAAAACGCTATCTTAGCGGTGGGGGTGTCCGTGTTGGGCACGCTCTGCCCAGCAACAGGCGCAATAAGCCAACAACTGCAGATTGGTGGTTTTGTGGCGCCAGACTGCAAGTGGGAGGACGGCATATATAAATGCGTGCCGACCAAACCCAAAACCACCGGTCGCTCGGAGCCTAATCCAGGATCGAATAATTCCGTGGGCGAACTTCTCAAGGAGCTTGGTGAGAGCGGTAAGGTTTCTTCGGATCAGATTATCATCATCGAAGGCATGAATCCGAGCGTTTTCTAGGAATGATTCGATGGGTGTCGTTTATATATTTTTGAACAGTCTTCTGGAGGGCGCACTTTACGGCTTAGCCCCTCTTGTATTGACGATGGTTTTTGTATTCGTTTTTTCATATTTGTTTCTTAAGAATAAATTTGACGCTTTTACTATTTCGAGTTTTGCGGGATTCGGCTGCTTTCTAGGAATTTTTATTGGCGGCAGCCGAGAACCCATCGCGGGAGTCATCCTCCCCAGCATTATCACGCTGATCGGCGGATTCGTTGCCTATTTTTTCACGAAAGAGAAAGAGGTTTTCGACAGGCGGATAATCCCGGGAACGATTTTGGGGCTTGTCACTGCCGCAGCCTTTGGCAGTTCTTTTGCAGGCGAACTTAGGGCCACTCAAGCGCAATTCGAATATTTGAGGGATATCGAGAAGTCCCAGCGGGAATCAGAAATTCGGCTTAGTGAAGACTTTCAACAAAATGTTGTCAACGCAATCAATCGTTATGCTATTTGCGTCAAAAATTTCCCGACTACGATTTGTGAGAAGTATATTGTTGCAAAGACACCGTGAGAAGTTGCGGTTCGCGGGACAAGCAGCGTTGATCTCCTGACAACTTCCCGCGTTTGGCCTACCCCCATCCCCGCGTGGCACGTCGGAACATCGGCCAATGCTTGCGCCAGGCTGCTATGTCGAGGCTGGCCATGAGCAGTTCGCTTTCCCTGCCCTGCATGCTGTTCAGTTGAGCGCCGGTCAGCGCCAACGGCAAGAATGCCGGGCGCAGCAACGCTGGCAACTCGGTCGCGCCGCGCTCGAAGATAGCCAGATGCTCGCGCGCCAGTGCAATCATCGCAGCAACTGCGCGCACCGCGTTCGGCCCGCCGTCGCCGGCCAGAAATTCTTCGGGCGATGTCCCCGCCGCAGCCAGGATGTCCTTCGGCACATAGCACTGGCCGCGCCGTCTGTGCAGCGGCAGCAGGCGCAGCAGCCCGGTGATTGCCTGCGCGCAGCCGGCATGGCCCGCCAGTTCCGTGCTGCGCGCCGCCGCCGCACCATCGAGCACGAGCGAAGAAAGCTGGATGATCGCCGCCGCCGTCTCGCCGCAATAGCCTTCAAGGTCGGCGCGCGTCGGCATCGGGTCGTCGTAAAGGTCGAAGATGCGTGCGTCGAGGTAGTTCTGGAACGCCTGTTCGGGCAGGCTGCGGCGCTTGATCATCTCCAGCAGTGCGCCCGCCACCGGATGTCCCGCCCCCGCGCTGACCTCTTTCGCTGCGATCACGTCCCGCCACCACTGCAGGCGAATCTCTCCCGGCAAAGCCTGGCTGACCCTGTCGCGCACCCCGGCGATCTCGGCATTGAAGGCATAGAGCGCCAACAGGTCCGCCCGCTTGTCTTCAGGTGCATAGAGCGCGGCGAGGTAGCGGTCGCGGTCGGCAACGCGCACGAGGTCCATAACGGGCCGAAGCTCGCCCCTTTCAGTCAACGGCTACAAGGGCCGCCGCGACGGCCCGGTCCTCGGCGAGCAGAACATTGTAGGTTCGGACCGCGGCGCCGGTCGACATCGGATCAGCCGAGATGCCCGCCTCCCTGAACGCCTGGCGCAACGCCGGCGGCAGCGGCTTCAGCTCCCGGCCCGAGCCGACCAGCAGGATCTCGATCTTGTCGGCCTGCCGGAAGACGCGCTCGAAATCCTTGAGGCTCAGCGCCGCTGGATCAGCCGGTTCCCAGCCGTGGATTCCCGAGGGCAGACAGAGGATCGAGCCCCGATGCGACATGTCGGCGAAACGGAAGCCGCCGTTGCCATAGGCGTCCACCGGCGCGCGGCCGGGGAAATGCGCCTTGCGCAGGACAATCCCCTCGCCCATTGCGTCACGTCTTCGACGGCTGCGCTGCTGGCGGCAGTTGCGCCGTCTTGTCGTTGCTATCCGCGCTGGAGACACCTGGACGCAGCCGGAAAAGTATCAGGAGCGGGCCGGCGACGAATATGGAGGAATAGGTGCCGATCAATATGCCGAAGATCATCGCCACGGTAAACGAAGCGATCACTTCGCCGCCCCACAGATAAAGGGCGGTCAGCGCCATCAATGTTGTCACACCTGTCAGGATCGTGCGTGACAGGGTTTCGTTCATCGAGAGGTCGAGCAGTTGCTCGATCGGCATCTTCTTGTATTTGCGCAGGTTTTCGCGGACGCGGTCGTAGACGACCACGGTGTCGTTGATCGAGTAACCGACGACCGTCAGGATGGCCGCGATCGAGGTCAGGTTGAATTCGAGCTGGAACCAGACGAAGAAGCCCACCATCATGATGACGTCGTGCAGCGTCGAGATGATCGCGCCGAGAGCGAACTGCCACTCGAAGCGGAACCAGATGTAGACCAGCATGGCCAGCATAGACGCGATCACCGCGATCGTCCCGGCCCAGGCAAGTTCGGACGATACCGTCGGACCGACGACCTCGATGCGGCGGAACTCGTAGTCGGCTCCCAGCGCGTCTCTAACCTTGCTGAGCGCCGACTGCTCGGCGCTGTCCCCGCCCTCCTGGGTTCCGATTCGTATCAGCAATTCGGAAGGATCGCCGAACTCCTGGACCTGAACTTCGCCGAGGTTGAGTTCTTCGAGCGCGGAGCGCACCCCGCCGACATCCGCGTTGCCTTGGAGCGCCTTCACTTCGATCGACGAGCCGCCCCGGAAATCGATGCCATAGTTCATGTCGACAGCCATGAAGGAGACGGCGGCGGCCACGGAGGCTACCGTCGAAAACACGAAGGCGTAAATGCGCATGCGCATGAAGCGGACCGAAGGGTTCGCCGGAAGATAATTCACCAGACCCGCCGGCAGTTCGCTGGGGCGGTAGCGGCGCAGCCAGACCGAAATCATCCAGCGCGTCAAAGTATAAGCTGTAAACACCGTTGTGATGATGCCTATCGCCAGCGTGACGGCGAAGCCCCGCACTGGGCCGGAGCCGAGATAGAAAAGGATGACCGCCGCGATCAGTGTCGTCAAATTGGCGTCCACGACGGTCGCAAGGGCCCGCTGAAACCCCGAGTCGAGCGATTGCACGATCGACCTGCCCTGCCGGCGCTCCTCGCGGACACGCTCGAAGATGATGACGTTGGAATCGACCGCCATGCCCATGGTGAGCACGATGCCGGCAATGCCGGGCAGCGTCAGCGTCGCGCCCAGAACCGAAAGGATCGCGATGATGAGCGCGACGTTTGCCGCAAGCGCCAGATTGGCGATTACGCCAAGCTTGCCGTAGGCGGCGAACATGAACGCAAACACCAGAACCGCGGCGATGATCGACGCGAACTGGCCGGCCTGGATAGAATCCGCGCCCAGGCTCGGTCCGACCGTGCGTTCTTCCACGATCGTCAGGTCGGCGGGGAGCGCACCGGCACGAAGCAGCACAGCGAGGTCGTTGGCGCCCTGAACGCTGAAGCTTCCGGAAATCTGGCCCGTGCCGCCAAGGATGGGCTCACGGATCTGGGGCGCTGAAATGACTTGGTCGTCGAGGATGATGGCGAACAGCTTGCCTACATTCTGCTGGGTCGCCGCGCCGAACCGCTGCGCGCCCTTGGTATCGAAGCGGAACGAAACCACAGGCTCACTAGTCCTCTGGTCGAAGGAGGCCTGCGCGTCGACGAGATTCTCGCCCGACACGATGACGCGGTTCTCGATCAGGTATGGGATCGGAGGATCGTCGGTCGAATAGAGGACCGTCGACCCTGCCGGAGGACGGCCTTCGATCGCTTCCTGCACAGGCATCGTCTGGTCGACCATCTGGAAGGTCAGCTTGGCGGTCTGGCCGAGAATGTCCTTCAGCCGCTGCGGGTCCTGCAAGCCTGGCACCTGGACGAGAATACGGTCGTTGCCCTGGCGCTGGATGATCGGCTCGGTCGTGCCGAGTTCGTTGACGCGGCGCCCGACCACCTCGATCGACTGCGTCAGCGCGCTGCCCAGGCGATAGTCAAGTCCTTCCTCGGTCAGCGTGTAGCGCAGGACGCCCGGTTCAGGCTCGTCGAGCGACAGTTCGCTGATCGTGCCTGCGCCGAACAGGCTCGAGGCGACCGGTTGAAGCAGCGGGGCGAGCGCGGTCTTGGCTGCATCGATCTGGGCTGTATCGCGAATGCGCACCTGAACCGAATTGCCGCTGCCGGTCAGGCCGGTGTAGCCGATCCTGGCGTCGCGCAGCAGCGTGCGGATATCGTCGCGGGTCGTCTCCAGCCGCTCGTCGGCGAGATCCTTGCGGTCGATCTGCAGCAGTATGTGCGAGCCGCCCTGGAGGTCGAGGCCGAGCGTCATCGACCGCTTCGGCACCCAGTCCGGCAGCGACGACAGCCAGGACTGGGGATAGAGGTTCGGCAAGGCGAACAGGACGCCGAGCGCGACGACCACCCAGATCGATATCGTCTTCCAGCGCGAGAAATAGAGCATCGTCGGTCTTCCGTCCTAGGCGACCGGCAACTCCCGTCTCGCCCCTTTCTGTAGCATGCCTTCCGCTTGGAGAGCGGTTATTTCTTGGCGTTCTCGTTGGCGACCGGTTCGCCCTTGACCCGGACGTCCATGATCGTGGAGCGCAGCGCAGTCACCTTGGTGCCACCGCCAAGGTCGACCTCGAGTTCGGCATCCGATGCCTTGGTGACCTTGCCGACCAGCCCGCCACCGGTGACCACCGTGTCGCCGCGCCGGATCGCCGCCAACATCTCGCCACGCTTTTTGACCTGCGCGCGCTGCGGCCGGATGATCAGAAAATACATGATTACGAAAATCAGGACAAACGGCAAAATGCTGATCAGCATATCCGGGCTAGCGCCGGTACCCTGCGCGTATGCGGGTGTTACAAACATCGAAAGCTCCTGATGATAAGGGGCCCAAGCCGGCCCGGAAAGTGGCCGGAATATAGAGCCTAAAGCTATGTTTGCAACCGCATATCCCGCGTCGTGGCCCGCTTTGCGGACCGGGCCGCCTGTGTTACAGCGCCACGGGCCGAGCGCAGCCTGCACACCCTGAAAGACAGTTGGCAATGACCGACAAGACCTTGGAAACGCTCGCTGAAAAGCTTGATCTGCTGATCGAGGTGGTCGGCCGCCTGGCGCCGCCGAATCCGCCGGCCGCCGATCTCGCCGCGGCCGACTGCTTCGTCTGGTCGTCCGAGCAGGGCGTCCTCGAGCCGGTCCACCGCGTCAATCGCGTCGATATCGGCCTGATCCGCGGCGTCGATCGCGTCCGCGACATCCTGATCGACAATACAGAGCGTTTCGCCGCGGGACTGCCCGCCAACAACGTGCTGCTGTGGGGCGCCCGCGGCATGGGCAAGTCCTCGCTGGTCAAGGCGGTTCATGCCTCTGTCAACGCCGCCCTCAAGACTGGCGAGACCCCGCTGAAGCTCGTCGAAATCCATCGCGAAGACATCGACACGCTGCCCAAGCTGATGGGATTGCTGAAATCCGCGCACTGGCGCTTCATCCTGTTTTGCGACGATCTCTCCTTCGATCACGACGACACGTCCTACAAATCGCTGAAGGCGGCTCTCGAAGGCGGCGTCGAGGGCCGGCCGGCGAACGTCATCTTCTACGCAACGTCCAACCGACGGCACCTCCTGCCACGGGACATGATCGACAACGAGCGTTCGACCGCCATCAATCCCGGCGAGGCCGTGGAGGAGAAGGTGTCGCTGTCCGACCGTTTCGGACTGTGGCTCGGCTTCCACAAATGCTCGCAAGACGAATATCTCGACATGATCGAAGGCTACGCCAGCTACCACGGGCTGGAGGTAAACCCCGAACGGTTGCGCGCCGAGGCGTTGGAATGGGCGACCACCAGGGGCAGCCGCTCCGGCCGCGTCGCCTGGCAGTTCACGCAGGATCTGGCCGGGCGGTTGGGAAAGCCGCTGAGGGACTGAGCACCACCGGTGTCTTCTTCCGGCGACCCGCGGTCGCGGGCTCGGCCTTCGGCCGGAGGGCGTGCTTCACCGTTGCCACGCCCGCCGAAGCGTCTGGCCTCTGTCAAAGAACGCTCCCTTCCACGGAGGGAGAAGTCGGGAAGCGGGGCACGGGGCCGAGCCTCTCAATAATTTGTACGTGGCCGGTTTCCCGCGCCCCGCCGGCTTTCTTGCCCTACCTGGAGGGGACGCAGCGAATTGTTTCACCGCGCGACCTCGGTCAGGGCCCGGACCTCAGGGCTCATCACCCAGCCGCGCCACCTCCGCGCGGCCGATCCGGCGCCGCCGCCCTCCCCTGATCCCCGGTCCGGACCAGGGTTCCCGCGAGAGCGATGGCGCAAGTATCGCTCAAGCGGAATCGGCGTGAATGAGCAGGCCCGGTTATTTTTCGAGATATAGGGAAATCACAGGGTTGGCGGAGATGTATATCCACGCGTTTTGGCCAGGCGTCGCGCTAGACCTGGCCAGCGGACCGCGTCAGCCCGATCATAGCGCAGACCATTTCCGGCAATTCGGCCGGGCTGGCCGCGATCCGCGCAGCACCCGCCCCTTCGAGTTCGGCCCGGTCGCCAAAGCCCCACAGCACGCCAATGGCCCGGACATCGTTCCTGGCGGCGCCGTGCGCGTCGTGCAGCCGGTCGCCGATCATTACCGTCTTTTGGGGATCGAGGCCTTCGGCGCGCAGGATGTGGCGGATCAGTTCGCCCTTATCGGCCCGCGAGCCATCCAGGGCAGAGCCATGCACCCGGCGAAAGTACCCGGCAAGGCCGAAATGGTCGATGATGTCGAGCGAGTAGGATTCCAGCTTCGATGTCGCGACAAACAGTGCATATCCGGTATCGGTCATTGTCCGGAGCACGTCAATTATGCCGGGGATGAGTTCGTTCTCGAACTTTCCGAATTCGCCATAGCGCTGTCTGTAGAAACCCAGCGCCTTTGCCGCCAAGGCCTCGTCACCGAATATCTCCATGAAGGTCGCCTGCAATGGGGGACCGATATAGCGGCGCAGTTCTTCGGCGGGCGGCGGGTCCATCCCCATCTGGCGCAGCGCATGCTGCATCGATCTGGTGATGCCGATGAAGGGATCGGTCAACGTCCCGTCGAGATCGAAAAGGACCGAACCGGGCACCTCCGTCATCAGGAAAACTCCATGATCACGGCATCCACCGCCAGGCTATCGCCGGGCTTGGCGGTGATCCTGGCTACCGTCAGATCGCGCTCGGCTCTGAGAACATTCTCCATTTTCATCGCCTCGACGACGGCAAGCGTCTCGCCGGCCTTGACCTCCTGACCGGCGGAGACGCCGATCGAGACGACCAGCCCGGGCATCGGGCAGAGCAGGAACTTCGACGTGTCGGCGGCGGCCTTCTTCGGCATCAGCCTTTCGAGCCGCGCGACATGCGGCTCCATCACCAACGCATCGACCGACATGCCGCGCCAAGCGATGTTGATGCCATTGAGACGCGGCCGTATCTGCGCGGCGATCTCCCGCCCGCCGACGGTGCCGCGCCAGACGGGGTCGCCAGGCCGCCACCTGGAGGCGACAACCGCGACCTCGCCTCCATTGATCGCGATCCCGGCGTCAGCCGCGCCGTCGCCCGTGACCGATGCCGTCAGATAGTCGGCTCCGAGCTTGACGACCCATTCCCGACAATCCGGTGCATCGGCTGGTCTGAGGCGCCCTGATAATTT
Organism: Mesorhizobium sp. KR9-304; assembly: GCF_040049215.1. Classification (NCBI taxonomy): domain Bacteria; kingdom Pseudomonadati; phylum Pseudomonadota; class Alphaproteobacteria; order Hyphomicrobiales; family Phyllobacteriaceae; genus Mesorhizobium; species Mesorhizobium sp. KR9-304. The sequence goes on from NZ_JBDZDN010000002.1 coordinate 463,033, forward strand.
GCCGAGACGTTCGCAGCGCTTGAGTTCCACCGCGGCGGCGACAGTCGCGAGCACTGCCTTCTCGTCCACGTCCGGCGCTACCGGATGAAAACCGTCGGGATATTCCTCCGCGATGAAGCCGGTCGAAAGCCGCCCCTCCCGCCAGCGCGGATGGCGCATCAGCGCGGCCAGGAACGGCATGTTGTGCTGGATGCCGTCGACGACGAAGCTGTCGAGCGCGTCCGACATCGCGTCGATCGCCTGCGCACGGGTCGGCGCCCAGGTGCAGAGCTTGGCGACCATCGGATCGTAGAACATCGAGATCTCCGACCCTTCCGTCACGCCGGTGTCGTTGCGCACGACGATCTGGTCCGAACGCCCCTCCTCCGGCGGCCGGTAGCGCGTCAGCCGGCCGATCGACGGCAGGAAATTGCGGTAGGGGTCCTCGGCATAGAGACGGCTCTCCACCGCCCAGCCGTTCAGTTTGATATCGTCCTGCCTCAACGCCAGCTTCTCGCCTGCGGCCACGCGGATCATCTGTTCGACAAGATCGATGCCGGTGACGAGCTCCGTCACCGGATGCTCGACCTGCAGCCGCGTGTTCATCTCGAGGAAATAGAAATTGCGCTCCTTGTCGACGATGAACTCGACGGTGCCGGCGCTCTGGTAGTCGACCGCCTTGGCCAACGCCACCGCCTGCTCGCCCATGGCGCGCCGCGTCTTCTCGTCTAGGAACGGCGACGGCGCCTCCTCCACGACCTTCTGGTTGCGCCGCTGGATCGAACATTCGCGCTCGCCGAGATAGACCACGTTGCCATGCGCGTCGCCCAGCACCTGGATCTCGATGTGGCGGGGATCGACGATGAATTTCTCGATGAAGACGCGGTCGTCACCGAACGAACTCTTTGCCTCCGAGCGCGCCCGCTCGAACCCGTCACGCACTTCAGCCGCGTCCCAGGCGATGCGCATGCCCTTGCCGCCGCCGCCGGCCGACGCCTTGATCATCACCGGATAGCCAATCTCGGCCGCGATCTTCTCGGCATGCGAGGCGTCCTCTATGACGCCCAGCCAACCCGGCACGGTGGAGACATCAGCCGCGTTGGCGAATTTCTTCGACTCGATCTTGTCGCCCATGGCCTCGATCGCCTTCGGCTTCGGGCCGATGAAGACGATGCCCTCTTTCTCAAGGGCCTCGCAGAAGGACGCGCGCTCCGACAGGAACCCGTAGCCCGGATGCACGGCTTCCGCTCCGGTCGCCTTGCACGCCTCGATGATCCTGTCGGCGACCAGATAGCTCTGCGAAGCCGGCGGCGGGCCGATATGCACCGCCTCGTCCGCTACCTCGACATGCACCGCGTCACGGTCGGCATCCGAATAGACCGCGACGGTGGCGATGCCCATCTTCCGGGCCGTCTTGATGACCCGGCAGGCGATCTCGCCGCGATTTGCAATCAGTATCTTGCCGAACATGCGTCCCTCGCCTTTTCGCCCCCACGCTTATGCGCTTACGGGTCGGCGCTCAAGCACGCCGAAAGTTCTGGGATCACCGGCCCTAGAAATGCTCGCCGGCGCGGAACGGACCGACCCGGATGCCTGCCGCGACGAGATAGGCCGTCGACCAGCCGATGAGCAGGAACCCGCTTAGCCCCTCGAGCGCCGTGAGCAGCCGCCATTCGCCGCTCGCCACGATGTCGCCATAGCCGACGGTGGCGAAGGTGGCGGTGGAGAAATAGAGCGTCGTCTCGAAGTCCCCGACGACGACGCCGCCCATCGCGTAGTAACAAGAGGCCCAGAGCCACACCTCGATTGTCAGCACGGCGAAGACGCCGATCACGGCCGCAAGCATCGCCACGATGTGGCTGCGGCGGCCCTGCAAGCGCAGCCTGTCGGTGAGCAAACCCATGCCGCGCGTCACCGCCATCAGTCCGAACGTATGGATGACGACGGTTATTGCGATGATGATCGTGCCGACGACAAGGTTTGCTATCATGGCCGCTATGCATGGCGCGCCGCCGCGCCAAGATCAAGCGGGCGCATTGCCGCCACTTGATCCGGCTGGCGATTCCTGAAACCCTCGCCGCCCATCGTGCAGGAGACCCGTTCATGAAAACCCGCGCCGCCGTGGCCGTCGCCGCCGGAAAGCCTTTGGAAATCATGGAGGTGGACCTTGAGGGTCCGCGCGCCGGAGAGGTCCTGGTCGAGATCAAGGCGACGGGCATCTGCCACACCGACGAGTTCACGCTGTCCGGAGCCGATCCCGAGGGCATCTTCCCGGCGATCCTCGGCCATGAAGGCGCGGGTGTCGTGGTCGACGTCGGCCCGGGCGTCACCACGGTGAAGAAGGGCGACCACGTCATCCCGCTCTATACGCCCGAATGCCGCCAGTGCCCGTCCTGCCTGTCGCGCAAGACCAATCTCTGCACAGCCATTCGCGCTACCCAGGGCCAGGGGCTGATGCCCGACGGCACCAGCCGCTTTTCGATCGGCAAGGACAAGATCTTCCACTACATGGGCTGCTCGACCTTCTCGAACTTCACGGTGCTGCCCGAGATCGCGCTGGCGAAGGTCAACCCGGACGCGCCCTTCGACACGATCTGCTACATCGGCTGCGGCGTGACGACCGGCATCGGCGCCGTCATCAACACTGCCAAGGTCGAGATCGGCGCAACGGCGGTCGTGTTCGGCCTCGGCGGCATCGGGCTCAATGTCATCCAGGGGCTGAAGCTCGCCGGCGCCGACATGATCATCGGCGTCGACTTAAACAATGACAAGAAGGCTTGGGGTGAACGCTTTGGAATGACTCACTTTGTCAATCCGAAGGAGATCCACGGAGACATCGTCCCCCACCTCGTCAACATGACCAAGCGCGGGGCCGACCAGATCGGCGGCGCGGATTACACATTCGACTGCACCGGCAACACGAAAGTCATGCGCCAGGCGCTGGAGGCCTCGCATCGCGGTTGGGGCCAGTCGATCGTCATCGGCGTGGCGGGCGCCGGCCAGGAAATCTCGACGCGGCCGTTCCAACTCGTCACCGGCCGCGTCTGGAAAGGCACCGCTTTCGGCGGCGCGCGCGGCCGCACCGACGTGCCCAAGATCGTCGACTGGTACATGGACGGCAAGATCCAGATCGATCCGATGATCACCCACAGGCTGACCCTCGATGAGATCAACAAGGGTTTTGATCTCATGCACGAGGGCAAGTCGATCAGGAGCGTCGTAGTTTACTAAGCCTGGCACCCGGCGTCGGCCATTCGGCCCGCGCCTGGCGTTGCACGGGTCAACCGAGGGAGGACTGCATATGGCTGAAAAACTGCACCCGAAAATCGACCACGGCCTGCCAAAGGAAAGCGCGAGCTTTTCCGGCGGCACATTGGTCTGCTTGTGCACCAGCAAGCCGGTGAAGGTGAAGATCAAGGGACAGATCGCGCATAACCATGCCTGCGGCTGCACCAAGTGCTGGAAGCCGGACGGCGCGATCTTCTCGGTCGTTGCGGTTACCCCGCACGAGAACGTCACCGTGACGGAGAATGGCGACAAGCTGAAAGTGGTCGATCCCTCTGCGCTCATCCTGCGCCACGCCTGCACCCAATGCGGCGTGCACATGTATGGACCGGTCGAGCGCGACCACGCGTTCAAGGGCCTCGACTTCATCCATCCCGAGCGCTTCGAGGAGGATGGCTGGTCGCCGCCGGGCTTCGCGGCCTTCGTCTCGTCGGTGATCGAGTCCGGCGTCGATCCCGGCCGCATGGCGGGCATCCGCGCCCAGTTGAAGGCGGCCGGGCTGGAACCCTATGATTGCCTGAACCCGGTCCTGATGGATGTGCTCGCAACCTTCGCGGCCAAGAAGTCCGGAGCGTTGCCCGCCTGACGAGCGTTATGCCAACCGCATCCCTCGGCAACGGGGGATGCGGCCCATCGGAGCCTAGCGGAGGTCTCGCCATGCTTTTTCCAGCCACCGTCGCCGGCAGCCTGCCGAAGCCGGCATGGCTTGCCGAGACCGAAAAGCTCTGGCCGAAATGGATACCGTCTGGCGCAGCGCTCGACCAGGCCAAGCGCGACGCCGCGCTCATCTGGATCAAGGAGCAGGAGGACGCCGGCATCGCCACCGTGTCCGACGGCGAGCAGTTCCGCACCCATTTCGTGCACGGCTTCCTTGAGACCGTCGAGGGCATCGACTGGAACCTCAAGACGAAGATGGGCATCCGCAACAACCGCTACGTCGTGGATGTGCCGACCGTGACGGGCCGGCCGAAGCGCAGCCGCCCCGTCCACCGCGACGAGGCGGCCTTCTGCCGGTCGCATGTCAGGGGCCGGCTCAAATGGACGCTGCCCGGCCCGATGACCATATGCGATACGCTGGCCGACGGGCATTTCGGCCGGCGTGCCGACATGGCGATGGCTTTCGCCGAGATTCTCAACGAGGAAGCGCTGGAACTGGAGGCGGTCGGCGTCGACGTGATCCAGTTCGACGAGCCCGCCTTCAACGTGTTCATGGACGACGTCAAGGAATGGGGCATCGCCACGCTGGAGCGGGCCGCGCGCGGGCTGAAATGCGCCACCGCCGTCCACATCTGCTACGGCTACGGCATCGAGGCGAACCTGAAGTGGAAGGAAACGCTCGGCGCCGAATGGCGGCAGTACGAGGAGATCTTCCCGGCCATCAACGCCTCGTCGATCAGCCAGGTCTCGCTGGAGTGCGCCAATTCGCGCGTGCCGATCTCGCTGATCTCCCTTCTGCCCGACAAGGTGCTGCTGGTCGGTGCGATCGATGTCGCGTCGAACACAGTCGAGACGCCGGAACAGGTCGCGGCAACCATCGAGGCGGCGCTGCAACATGCCGACGCCGAGCGCATCCAGCCTTGCACCAATTGCGGCATGGCGCCACTGTCGCGCGCGGTCGCAGTGGGAAAACTCGGCGCGCTCGGTAAGGGCGCGGAACTGGCAAGGGCGCGCCACGCCGCTCCCCATGTCGCCGAAAGCGGATGACCGGACCCGCCATCTACGTCGATGCCGACGCCTGCCCGGTCAAGGATGAGGTGATCCGCGTGGCCGAGCGGCACGGCTTGATCGTCACCTTCGTCTCCAACGGCGGTTTGCGGCCGTCGCGAGATCCGATGATCCGCAACGTCGTCGTCGCCAAAGGCGCCGACGCCGCCGACGACTGGATCGTCGAGCACGCGGCGGCCAACGACATCGTCGTCACCGCCGACATTCCGCTCGCCGCGCGCACGGTGGCGCTCGGCGCCCACGTCATCGGCATGACCGGCAGGCCGTTCACATCCGAAACGATCGGCATGGCGGTGGCGATGCGCGACCTGAAGCAGCATTTGCGCGAGACCGGCGAAAGCAAGGGCTATAACTCAAGCTTCTCGCCGCGCGACCGCTCGGCCTTCCTCTCAGCGCTCGACCAGGCGGTCAGACGCGCGCTGCGGAGCCGCCAATGATCTCGCTCCGCCGCTACGCAGCCTTCTACACGGCGCTTGCCGGTGGCCTGCTCGCCCTGGCGCTCACCTTGTGGCTTCGGCCGCATATCGCCGTCCAGGCTTCGGCAAACACGTTCTTCATTGTCTATATCGTTCTGGAACTTGCCAAAATCCGACGCATGACGCCCGATTTCCTGAAAAAGCACGCGGCAAGCACCGACGCACCCGCCTGGGTGATCGTCGCCATCACCTTCGTGGCGGGGTTGGTGGCGGTCGGATCTCTTTTCGTCCTGATCAACGAGGGCAACAAGCCAAATCCGTTCCAGCTGACGCTCGCCCTCACCTCCGTGGCGCTCGGATGGATGAGTATCCACACCATGACCGCTATCCACTATGCCCATATGTACTGGCGGCCCGAGGACCAGGACGGCGGGAAAACGGGCGTCGCGTCCCTGAGCGGCGGCCTCCAATTCCCCGGCGGCGACGAACCGGGCGGCTACGATTTCCTCTACTACGCCCTTGTGATCGGCATGACCGCGCAGACGGCCGACGTCGACATCACCAGAACCGCCATGCGCAAGTTGACGCTCGTCCATGCCGTCGTATCGTTCTTCTTCAACACGGTGCTGGTCGCCGCGGCGGTCAACGTCGCGGTTTCGCTTGCGTCAGGCTGATCTTGCGCCTTATTCATCAAGGCTCGACGCGCGACGACAGCGGACGTCCGGCAATGCCGAAAACCATCCTCATCACAGGCGCCGCCGGCAGCGTTGGCCGCAAGCTGACGGCACATTTTCGATCGAAGCGCCACACGCTGTTGCTGGTCGACGTGGCTGCCCCGCCCCAGGATGATCTCATTGAACAGGTCGACCTCGCCGAATGGGGAGCGTGGGCGGACCGCTTCAGGGGTGTCGATTGCATCATCCACCTCGCCGCCCACGCCGACATCGACGCGGACTGGCGCTCGCTCGCGCGCAACAACATAGATGCGACGCTGAACGTCTTCGAGGCCGCGGCACGCGGCGGTGCGAAGCGCGTCATCTATGCAAGCAGCGGCTTCGTCGTGGAGGGTCACCGGGACTCCGACCTGCCTATCGACGAAGACGTCGCGCCGGCTCCCATCAATCCCTATGGCGCCAGCAAGCTTGCCGGCGAATGGATAGCGCGATCCTTCAGCGCGTCCCGCGACCTGTCGGTGATTTGCTTTCGCATCGGCGCCTGCGGGGGGGATGGGGAGAACCGTTCCTGCCTGCAGTTGGGCGACACCCTTTGGCAGCAGCGGAAATGGCTGTCGGATCGAGACCTCCGCGACGCCTTCGACCGCGGCGTCCATGCTCCGGACAGCATCCGGTTCGAGATCTTCAACCTCGTCTCGAGCAACCGGGGGATGCGCTGGGACATGAGTAAGGCCGAGCGCCTGCTCGGTTTCCGCGCCGCCGACGGGGGCGTTCCGCGCGTGCCGTCGCCTCGCGAGCGCATGAAACGCCGGCTAAAAGCGTGGCTGGCTTCCGTGCTGTCGCGATTCAGCCCGCGCCCGCCCAAAGCCGGCGCGATGGTCGACGCGCCTCGAAAGGGATGACAAGGGCGAGCTCGATCGCATGTCCATCGCCCGCTGTGGGGGCGGCGCAACGCGCTCTATGCCACCTTTTCAAGCAGCAACGCGAGTTCCGGATGGATGGACGGCGAGGTCTGCTTGATGAAGCGGACCAGCGCCAGCTCGTTCTGCTGTAGGCGGCCGTCCTTGCCGATCCGCTCGGCCAGCCAGCGCGCCTCGACATTGTCGATGCGCTCGGCGCGCCGCTGGCAGGCGTCGCTCCACTGGTTGCGGGCCTCCCAGTCGGTGTCGATGTCGATCGACTGCCGATAGGCCGCCAGCATCTCGCGGCCGCCCGTGGAGGCCATTCGCGACAGGAAGCCGCCGATGTCCGCGTCGGCCCGGTCGAGGAAATTCTCCTGCCTGAGCGCCTCCTCCCGTGTCGGCGCCTGGTAGCCGGAGGCGCACATGACGAAATTGGCGACCGCCTTGACGAAGAGGTCGTTCCACGAGGCGTCATTGCGCGCGTCGGCGACCGCGTCATTGATCTCGAAGAGAACCTCGGCCTCGGCGCGGGTGATGGCGATGTTGCCGTCGCCGCCGAAGGCATGGAGCATGCGCCGCAGGAGATCGACCTCGGCCTTCTCGATGACGCCGGGAACGAGTTCGCCGCCGTGCATCAGCGGCCCCTGCCCGTCCACCACCGCAAGCTTGACCTGCTTCAGCGCAAAAGCGACCAGCTTCTCGGTCGAGAACTTCGCCTTCTCCAGCACCCTGACCAGAAGCTCGAGTTCGGTTACTGTGTCGACCTTGCCGTCATGCGAAATTGCGGCGATCAGCCATTCCGCGTTCTTGGCCGAGACGTAGCCCGCCGGCTTCTCCTGGTGCACGATGTAATCGGTGATTGCCTCTACGAGGAACTCCGGCCATTCGGCGCATCGCTCAGTACAGGCCCGGTCCAGGCCAAACAGTGCCTCCGCCTCCGCCGCCGCGACCACACCGTCACGGAAAATCAGCCTTCGAAGCTCCAGAACGTCCAGCGGCGTTATGCTTTTTCTCGATGCGATGTCCGCGACCCGCGCGGACGCATTTTTCACGTCCATGTCCAAAGCCCCCTCTGGCTTCACCGATGTCCCCTCGGCGATTGGCGGGAACCCTAGCACGACAGTTTTGATGAACCGCAAAGGGGCGTGGTTACCGAAGCCCTTCCGGCGCAGCGGGCAATTTCAGTTTGAAACTCCGCTTCTGGATGGATTCCGGTCCATGAAACCGTGGTCCACAACGACCGATTTGCGCTCTTTCCCGACATTCGTCCAAGAGTAGGCGTGCAGCCGGGCGTCGTGCATCTGCCGGCCACATGCGAGCCGGCAGATAGAGCTTGCAACGCCGCTATTTCTGCTGCGACTTCACATAGCCGATATAGCCGCGCACATCGGCGGCTGGCTCCGAATAGGCCTTGCCGAGCTTCGTCTCCATCGCCGCCATGTAGGTCTTGCCCCAAGCCGGCAGCGCATAGTCGATGGCATCAAGGAATTCGAGCGTCGCCGCCAGCCGGATATCGGCGATCGAGGGGTTTTTTCCGCCGATGAAGGGCGACCCACTCATGAAGAATGTGTGGAAGACCTCAAGCGGCTCGGCGATCGCCGCCATGGCCGCCTTCTGCGCTGTCGTCTTGTGACCCGGCTCAAGGTCACTGGCCCCGACCTCGCCGGCATATTGCGGAAAGCCGAGCGCCGGATAGGTGGCGCGCGCCAGATATGGATAGAGCGTGCCGATCAGGTAGAACATGGCGCTGTCGATCATCGCCCGTTTGGCCGGCGCCTTGGGATAGAATTTCTCCAGCCCGTGCTTGTTGGAGAGGTACTGCATGATCGCGCAGCTCTCCCACAACGCCCCGTTGGGCAGACCCTTTTCCTCAAGCATCGGTGTCAGGTGCGCCGGGTTCTTGGCCAGGAATTCGGGCGAGCGGGTGGAGCCCCAGACATCGCTTTCCGCGAAATCAAGCCCGGCGGCGCGCACGAACACGCGCACCGACATGTTGTTCACGCTCGGCTTCAGCACGTTGAGGTGCAAGGCCGGCTTCTTTGCCGGCTTCTTTGCTGCCGCCTTGCCGGTCTTGGCGGTCTTCGCAGACTTTGCCGGCTTGCTCGCCTTTGCGGACTTCGCCGGCGCCTTCTTTGCGGTGGTTTTCCGTGCAGCCTTGGTTGCGATCTTGGCCATGTAGTTCCTCCCTCGGGTTTCAGTACGGGTTCTTCGGCGAGCGGTCGTCCGATAGGGACGGACGTGACCGTTCGATCAGGTTCTGGATCGCGTCGGCAAGATGCACTTCGGCGATCGCATAGTCGCCACGCGACACGCGTATATTATGGGCCTCCATCAGCACCTCGCCATGACTGAAACCTTGCGGCGGCTCAAAGCGGTAGCTGGCGAGTTCGATCAACAGGCCGAGCGGATCCTGGAAATAGATCGAATCCATGAAGCCGCGGTCCTTGACGCCGCTGTGCTTGATCCCGCGTTCGTCGAGCCTCGCCACCGCCTGAAGGAAGGTGACGCGCGAGACGGAAAAGGCGATGTGGTGAACGCAGCCGATATCGGTCGGCGTACGCTCGGGGGCTGGTTTGCGGCTCTCATCGGTGAAGACGGTGATCAGCCTTCCGTCGCCGGGATCGAAATAGAGATGGCTTTCGCTCGCCTTGTCGAGATTGGGCTGCTCGAAGATGAACGGCATGCCGAGCACGCCTTCCCAGAAATCGATCGAGGTTCGCCTGTCCGCGCCGACCATAGTGATGTGATGCACGCCCTGCGACTGAAGTTTCTGCATGCTCTCCTCCCGATCTGCCGCCGTGGTCTTAATGCCTGACCAGTTTGGACTTGTATTCGCTTCGTTCAAGCGTTCCGAACGGCGCCAGCTCTATGGCGGCCGAAAAAAGCAACGCGGCGCGCAGGCGTTCCTTTATCCGGCCGGCAAGGCCCGTATCGGGTTCGCCGCCCTTGGCAAGTTCCACCACGATCGGCAGCGGCGGCTCTTGGCTGACGCCTGCCGCCGCCGGCTTCACCAGGATAGCGCCGCTGACATCAGGCGAAAACTCGCCGACGATCTCGCGAATCGCCGACGGGAACACATTGACGCCGCGCACGATCAGCATGTCGTCCGTGCGGCCGATGCAGCGCAAGCGCATAGCCGTGCGCCCGCAGGGGCAGGGCGAAGTCCTGACTTCGACATGGTCGCGTGTGCGGAACCTCAGCAGCGGCGCCGCCTGGTGCCTCAGATGCGTCAGCACGAGTTCGCCCCGCGCGCCGTCTTGCATGGCAAGCGCATCGCCGGTTTCCGGGTCGATCAACTCGGCATGGACGAAGCCGCGTGCGCCGAAGTGCATGCCGTCCTGCTCCTCGCATTCGCCCCACAGCGATACACCGATGTCGCCGATGCCCATTGCCTCGGTGACCTTGGCGCCCCAGCCCTGTTCAAGCCGCTGGCGCATCGCCGGTTCGCCGCCGCCCGGCTCGCCCGCAACCAGGACCCGCTTGATGCTGGAATTTTGCAGGTCGAAGCCACGTTCGGCCGCCCATTCGATCAGATGCCACGCATAGGACGGCGTCAATACTGCGGCGGTCGGCTTCAGCAGACGGATCGCTGTCATCAGCCGTTCGGTGTTGCCGGTGCCGACGGGAACGTGGCACATGCCGAGTCGGTCGAAGGCGGCAAGGGCGGCACCGGCGACAAAGGGGCCGGCATTGTAGGTCGACACCACCGTCTCGCCAGCGGCAATTCCAGATGCTGAATAGCTTCGCGCCGACGTCGTCACCCAATTATCGAGATCTTGGCTGGTCAGCGGAATGTAGCTCGGCGTGCCGGTCGTACCGCTCGTCGAGTAGATGCGCACAAGCTTCTCGCGCGATACGGCGAGATGGGCGCCGATCGGGTTTTCCGCCGTGCAGCTTGCGCGGATTTCCTGCTTTTCGGTGAAGGGCAGGTTCGCGATCCTGTCCAGACCGCCGATCGCCTCGGCGGTATCGAATCCTGCCTTCGCAAGCTTCTCAAGATAGAATGGCGAGTGGTCGACGAGATAGGCCGCTTGCCGGCGGAAATAGAGATCGTCCAGCCGGAACTGGTCTTCGGCCGTGCGTGTCTCGATCTCAGGCTCAAACATTGGCAGCATCGTCCTTCTCGTAGACGACTGCCGCCTCGGCCGCGCCGGCCATCAGGAAGCCGATCGGGTTCTGCTGCTCCTCAGCCAGATGCGCCAGAATGCTTGCGGTGCGCGCGAGCAGCGGGATCGCCTTCATCATGGCCGCGGGAAAGTCGAGGTCGAGCAGGACTGCGGCGATAGGCATCGAGACGTTCATCACCAGCGGCCTACCCCACACCTCGGCGACAGCCCGCTCGATGCGCCCTGCCATAACGACGTGTCTTCCAGCCACACCGCGTTCCCCGGCAAGGGCCAGGATGCGCGCAGCGCGCGGATCGACGGGCTTGTGGATCGGGTGGCCGAAGCCGGGCGCCTTGCCGCCGGCTTCGCGTATGCCGCGCACCAGCGCCAGCGCCACCGCGTCCGGCTCGCCGCCGGCGGCGACCTTCGCATCGGCCAGCGTCAACAGCCTGCCACAGAGTTCTGATGTTCCGAGGATGACAGGACCGGCGCCCAGAATGCCCGCGGCTACCGCGCCCTGCAGCGAGCCGGGATCGGCCGCCAGCGTCATGCGCGCCGCCTGCACCGTCGGCACCAGCCCGTGCTCGGCGATCGCCACCAGAAGAAGGTCCAGGAAGAAGCGCTGCTCCTTGCTTGCCTCCTTGCCGGTGAGCAGAAGGAAGAAATAGTCGGTGAAGCCGACCCGTCCCATAAGATCGGAGGTCAGGTCGCGGCCGCGAACCTCGATGCGATCGGCCTGTGCATGGCACATGCCGGAAACCGCCCGTCCGCCCTTGCCGATCTGCATGTCTTCCCCTTGCCGCAATTTCCCCGAATGCGCTCTTGATGCCGCGCTTTTCCGCGACATGCTAAGTCAACTCCAGTTCGCGGGCCAGACGAAAGCGCGACAATTCGGCGTCCTCGATTGTTTGCCGGTTCGTTCTCGGGCGGGTCGAGGGCCGAAATTCAACTGCCCGCCTCCGCCGCGGGCAGGTGACAATGCGGCGCATATGGGCTAGCGTCGATTCGTCGAGGGCCTCTTCACGAGGCTCTACCTGTTTGCGGGAGAGAGCAGCGAAAGCTGCCGCCGAAGGGGAAATCGCCCGAAATCTCTCAGGCAAAAGAACCGTAGACGGGAAAGACGCTCTGGAAAGTCGGGGGAAGCCCCGCGCCGAAGGTGTAAGCGCCGCCGACAGGGTTCCGGTTGCGCGAGTCTCTCAGGCTTCAGACAGAGGGGCACGGAGCGGTCGCTTGCGGCCGATTTGCGTGCATCTCTGGAGAAGTCATGAACGGCGAAGACACCAAGATCCTTCCACTTGAAGATCTGCACAAGGCCGCCGGCGCGCGTTTCGGCGCATTCGCCGGCTGGTCGATGCCGCTCACCTATCCGCCCGGCGTCATGAAAGAGCATCTCCACACGCGCGAGCATGCCGGCCTCTTCGACATCTCGCACATGAAGCTGTTCGAGGTGACGGGACCGGATGCTGCTGCCTTTCTGGCACGAGCCTGCCCTTTCGACCCGGCCGCGCTCGAACTCTCGCAGTCGAAATACACCTTTCTCCTCACCGAAGAGGCCGGCATCATCGACGACCTGATCGTGACGCGGCTCGCCAAGGACCGTTTCATGGTCGTCGCGAATGCCGGCAACGCCGCGACCGACGAGGCGCATCTGAAGAGCCTGACCAAGGATTTCGATGCCGCGGTAACGCCGCTCGACCGGGTCTTCCTCGCCATCCAAGGGCCGGACGCTGCGGACGTGCTGCTCAACGCCGGCATCGAAACCGACGCCATGACCTTCATGCACGGGCTGGAGCTTCGCCACGACTGGTTCATGAGCCGCTCGGGCTATACCGGCGAGGACGGTTTCGAGATCGGCCTGCCGGAGGCCGATGCCCGCCAGCTTGTGAAGGAGCTGTTCGCCGACCCGCGCGCCATGTGGATCGGGCTTGCCGCCCGCGACAGCCTGCGGCTGGAGGCCGGGCTCTGCCTGCACGGCCAGGATATCACGCCCGACACCGATCCGGCTTCGGCCGGGCTGATGTGGGCTGTCCCCAAGGAAATACGGGCGCACGGGGCTTTCATCGGCGCCGAGTCGCTCAGCGAGATCGTCGCCAAAGGCCCCGCCGAAAAACGCGTCGGCCTCAAGCCCGAAGGCCGCCAGCCGGTGCGCGCCGGAACGGCGCTGACGGACGCCGACGGGAAAACCGTCGGCCGGGTCACCTCCGGCGGCTTCGGCCCTTCCGTCGGCGCTCCGGTCGCGATGGGCTATGTTTCCGCGCCGCTGGCAAAGCCCGGCACGCGCCTTTTCGCCGATGTCCGCGGGACGAAGGTCCCTCTGGACGTCCATCTCCTGCCCTTCACCCCACATCGCTACCGCAAAGGATGAGCCTTATGGCAAAGACCTATTTCACCGAAGACCATGAATGGATCCGCGTCGAAGGCGGCGTCGCGACGGTCGGCATCACCGACTACGCACAGGAACAGCTCGGCGATCTCGTTTTCGTCGAACTTCCCGAGGTTGGCCGCAAGGTGAAGAAGGGCGACACCGCAGTGGTCGTCGAATCCGTCAAGGCCGCGTCCGACGTCTATGCACCGGCCGACGGCGAGGTCACCGAGGCAAATACCGCGCTCTCCGCCGATCCCGCCCTAGTCAACTCCGCGGCCACCGGCGACGGCTGGCTCTGGAAGATGAAGCTCGCCGACGAGAGCCAGCTTTCCGGCCTGCTCGACCAGGCCGGCTACAAAGCCCATATCGGCTGACCGGGGGTTTCTCATGACCGCGTCCACTTACAGCTTTGCCATCAGGCACATCGGCCCCAGCCATGCGGACACCCGCGCCATGCTCGCCGTCGTCGGCGTGCCGTCGATCGAGACGCTGATTTCCCAGGCGGTGCCCAAGTCGATCCGGCTCGACCGGTCGCTCGCATTGCCGGCGCCGGCGACCGAGGCGGAGGCGCTGGCCGAGCTTGGCGCGAAGATGGACGCCAATACCGTGCTGAAGAGCTTCATCGGCGCAGGCTATCACGGCACGATCGTGCCACCTGTCATCCAGCGCAACCTGTTCGAGAACCCGGCCTGGTACACCGCCTATACGCCCTACCAGGCCGAGATCAGCCAGGGCCGGCTGGAGATGCTGTTCAATTTCCAGACGCTGGTCACCGAACTGACAGGCCTGCCGGTCGCGTCGGCCTCGCTGCTCGACGAAGCGACGGCGGTGGCCGAAGCGGTGGGTATCGCAGTGCGTCACCATCGCGACAAGAAGAATCGCGTCGCGCTCGCGGGCCCGCTGCACCCGCAGGTCCTCGATGTCGTGCGCACCCGCGCCGAGCCGCTCGGCATCGAAATTGATGGCGACACCATCGACGACAACACGGCAGCCCTTCTAGTGCCGTGGCCCGACACGCACGGCGTCTACGGCGAGCACGGCGCGGCCATCGAGAAGGCCAAGGCCGCCGGCGTGCTGGTCGTCTTCGTCGCCGATCCGCTGGCGCTCACCCTTACTGAGCCTGTCTCGGCGCTCGGAGCCGACATCGCAGTCGGCTCCATGCAGCGCTTCGGCGTGCCGATGGGTTTTGGCGGCCCGCACGCCGCCTATTGCGCGGTCTCCGACAGACTGACACGGCTGATGCCCGGCCGCCTCGTCGGCCAGTCGGTCGACGCGCATGGCCGTCCCGGCTACCGCCTCGCGCTGCAGACGCGCGAGCAGCACATCCGCCGCGACAAGGCGACCTCCAACATCTGCACTGCGCAGGCGCTGCTCGCCAACATGGCCGCCGCCTACGCCATCTGGCATGGGCCTGAGGGGCTGCAGGAAATCGCTGCGCGCGTGCATAGCCTGGCGAACCGCCTCGCCGCCGCGTTGAAAGCCGCGGGCCTGAGCGTTTCGGGCGACCGCCGCTTCGATACGGTGACGGTGGAGACGAAGGGCAAGGCCGCCGGGAACGCCGCTGCCGCCGAAGGCGAGGGACGCCTGCTGCGCGTCATCGACGCGGACAACATCGGCGTATCGTTCGACGAGACCTCCACCGAGGCCGACCTCGAAGCCATCGCCAAGCTGTTCGGCGCGAGCGTTCCGGCCGAAGCCGGCCGCACGCTGCCGGGAAGCCCGCGCGGCAAGGCTTTCCTCACCCAGCCGGTCTTCCACGAGAACCGCTCCGAGACCGAGATGATGCGGCTTTTGCGCCGCCTCGCCGACAAGGATCTGGCGCTCGACCGCACCATGATCCCGCTCGGCTCCTGCACCATGAAGCTCAACGCCGCCGCCGAGATGATGCCTGTCAGCTGGGCATCGGTCGCCAACCTCCATCCGCTCGCCCCGAAGGCACACTCGGCCGGCTATCGCGCGATGTTCACCGACCTCGAAGCGTGGCTGTCTGAAATCACCGGCTTCGACGCCGTGTCGCTGCAGCCCAATGCCGGCAGCCAGGGAGAATATGCCGGCCTGCTCGCCATCCGTCGCTGGCACCTGTCGCGCGGCGACTCACAGCGCACCGTCTGCCTGATCCCCTCATCCGCGCACGGCACCAATCCGGCGAGCGCGGCGATGGCCGGCATGGAGGTGGTGGTGGTGCGCTGCCTCGAGGATGGTGACATCGACGTCGCCGACCTCCGGGCAAAGGCCGAGGAACATGCCGGCAGGCTGGCCGCGCTAATGTTCACCTATCCTTCGACCCACGGCGTCTTCGAGGAAGGCGCCAGGGACATATGCGCGATCGTGCACGAGCATGGCGGCCAGGTCTATTTCGACGGCGCCAATCTCAATGCGATGGTGGGTCTGGCGCGTCCCGGCGACATCGGCGCCGATGTCTGCCACATGAACCTGCACAAGACCTTCTGCATCCCACACGGCGGCGGCGGACCGGGCGTTGGGCCGATCGGCGTCAAGGCGCATCTGAAGCCGCATTTGCCGGGCCACATAGCGGAAGGCAGCGCGCACGCCGTCGCTGCCGCGCCCTTCGGCAGCGCTTCGATCCTGCCGATCACCTGGATGTACATCCGCATGATGGGCGCGGCCGGGCTAAAGCAGGCGACCGAGATGGCGATCCTCAACGCCAACTACATCGCCGCCCGCCTCGCGGCGCACTACCCGGTCCTCTTCAAGGGCCGGTCCGGCCGCGTCGCGCATGAATGCATCCTCGACACGCGCGTCTTGAAGGACCGCGCCGGGGTTGGCGTCGAGGACATCGCCAAGCGACTGATCGACTACGGCTTCCACGCGCCGACCATGTCATGGCCGGTAGCCGGCACGCTGATGGTCGAGCCGACCGAATCCGAACCCAAGCCGGAACTCGACCGCTTCTGCGATGCGATGATCGCCATCGCCGGCGAAGCAGCAAAAGTCGAGAAGGGCGAATGGCCGCGCGAGGACAATCCGCTGGTCAACGCACCGCACACGGCGGCCGAGGCGCTGGCAGGCGACTGGAAGCATCCCTATTCACGGCTGGAGGCGGCCTACCCGGCCGGCGACGCCAACGCCGCAAAATACTGGCCGCCGGTCTCGCGCATCGACAACGTCGCCGGCGACCGCAACCTCGTCTGCTCCTGCCCGCCGCTCAGCGAGTATGTCAGCGCCGCGGAGTAAGCAACAAGGACAGGCGTTTGGGTGTCGTAACCTGCACCCTCACCCCTTGTTCAGCAGCGCGAGGTTCGCGTCCACCACCGCCGGATCGGCCATACCGTTCCTGGCCTCGTTCAGCAGTTGCCGGGCTTTTTTCTTGTTGCCGCGCAGGAGCTGCGAATAGCCCATGTTGTTGACGATCTCCGGTCTGCGCCCGGCGACCTTCAGCAGCTGGTCGTAGGCGCGGTCGGCGAAGTCGAAGCGGCCGAGCTGGTCATAGGAGGCTGCAAGCCCCATCCACGCCTCGGAATTGTCCGCCCGCAGCTCGACCGCCTTGCGAAAATGATCTTCGGCGAGCCCGTAATTGGCCTCGCGGAATTGCGCCTTGCCGGCGGTGAGATCGGCCTGGCTGATGTCGGCCGTCACCGGCGCGATCGAGGTCGTCGCCGTCTTGTCGACGCCCTGCGTCGTGCAGCCGCCGGTCATCATGGCCGCAACCAATGCGGCCATCCTCATGGAAGAAAACTTGCCCATCTGTCCCTGTCCCGCCACCGCCCGTTTCCCGGGTCGTTGCAGGCATCGGAACCGAAAAGTGAAAGCCGGTTTTCGGAATATTCCGATGCCCATGTGTAACGGCACGACATTAGCTCAAAGGCATTTAAACTTCGGTGCCCAAGCGCGCTTAAGATTGGCTTACGCGGCAACCAATCTTTTACTGCGACAGTTCACTCGGCGGTCATCTTCACGATGACCGGAATGATCGCCACCATCAGCACCACCGGCAGGATGCAGACCGTCACCGGCACCGACATCTTGGCCGGCAGCGCATGCGCCTTCTCCTCGGCGAGCGACATGCGCTTGTGGCGCATCTCGTCGGAGAACACGCGCAGCGCGCCCGACAGGCTGGTGCCGAGTTCCTTGGACTGCTGCAGCAGCGTCGCGAAGGAACGCACCTCGTCGAGGCTGAGCCGGTCGGCGAGCGACTTCAGCGCATCGTCGAGACTGCGCCCGGCCCTGAGCTCCAGCGAAACGAGCTGCAGGTTCTGGCTGAGCCCGGGATAGCTCGTCGCCAGTTCCTTCGACACGCGCTCGATGCCGGCTTCCATCGCCATGCCGGCGTCGGAGCAGACAATCATCAGGTCCATGAAATCCGGAAAGCCGTTGCGGTATTCGCGCATCTTGGTGGAGATCAGCCGTGCAAGCACGAGGCCTGGAAGGAAATAGCCGACCGCCCCGGCGATGATGACGAACGACCAGCGGCTGAAGGTGGTCGCCTCCGCGCTCGCCATCCAGTTGTTGATCAGGAAAGCGCCGACCGCCCCGGCGAAGAAGCAGCCGAAGCGGATCAGGAAGAAGGTGCCCACCGCGCCGGGATCCATGAAGCCTGCCTGGATCAGCTTGAGGCGCAGCCGCGCGACGTTCTCCGGGTCGCTCTTGGCGTAGAACTCATGCGCGGTCTTCGCCGCCTTCTCGCGCACCGCGTCGACGTTTTTCTTTTTGTCCGGTTCCGCGATGGCCGCCGGCGTCTGCGTCTCGACCTTGAGCCGGCGCTTCACATCGTTCTGCTCGCCGCGTTCGGTCAGCGTCGACCAGGCGACGACGAGCCCGCCGCAGGCAAGCAGCAACAGCGCCACCGGCATCAGCGAAGTCGGGCGCAGCGAGGCGAGGAAAAGGATCATCTCTTCCATCAGGACCAGTCCTAAAACTTGAAATTCGACATCTTGAACATCATCGCGTTGCCCAGCATCAGCCACACGACGGAAGCGCCAAGCAGATACCAGGTCATCGGCTCGTCCCACACGCTGGTGTAGAAATGCGGCATCAGCGCCATGATCGCGGCGCCGAGCAGGCACGGGACCGCGGTCAGGATATAGGCCGAAATGCGGCCCTCGGTGGAAATGGCGCGCACCTTGCGCTTCAGCTTGCCGCGTTCGCGGATCGTCGCCGACAGCCCGTCGAGGATTTCGCGCAGATTGCCGCCGGAGGAGCTCTGGATCGATACCGCCGTCACGAACAGCGGCAGGTCCTCCTGCCCGACGCGCTCGTAGAGGTTGTGGAGCGCCGAGACGAGGTCCGAGCCATAGGTCACCTCGTCGGCCACCACGCCGAACTCGGTGCCGATCGGATCGGGCATCTCGCGCGCGACCATGCCGACCGCCACGGGCACGGGATGGCCGGCCTTCAGGCTTCGCGTGATCAGCTCCAGCGCCTCCGGCAATTGGACGCCGAAGATCTTGTGCCGCCTGTTGCGACGGAACTTCAGCACCTGCAGCGGGATGACCACGCAAAGAAACGGAAGGAGCATCAGCGCGAACAGCGGCGGCAGACCCTTAGAGACACAAGCGGCCACGATCGCCAGCGCCACGCCCGAGGTGATGCCGAGAAATCTTGTCATCGGCATGGTCACGCCGGACTGGACGCGCAGCTTGCGGAGCGAATCCATCGACAGGAACGAGCGACCGTCGATCCCGCGCTCCTTGCGCAGCTGGATCAGCACCTGCTCCTGGCTGATCTTCTTCTCCTGCAGCTTCACGCGCCGATTGATCGCCGCGCGGCGGTCCTTCTTGCCCGCATAGAGCATGTAGACCGCTTCCGCGATGATGATGCCGAACAGCGCCGCTCCGGCATAAACGACATACAGCGCGCCGCTCATTACTCCAGCGCCCGTCCCGGCTCGAAATACTTGCCGGGAAACTCGATGCCCATCGCCCGCATGTCCTCCAGGAAGCGCGGGCGGATGCCTGTCGCCTCGAAATGGCCGAGGATCGTGCCGTCCGCCTCCATGCCGGTGCGCACGAACTTGAAGATTTCCTGCATCTGGATGACGTCGCCTTCCATGCCGGTCACCTCCGCGACGCTGGTCACCTTGCGCCTGCCGTCGGAGAGGCGCGTGAGCTGAACGATGATGTCGATGGCGCTGGCGATCTGGCTGCGGATCGACTGCACCGTCATCGGCATGCCGGTCATGCCGAGCATCTGTTCCAGGCGCGAAATGGCGTCGCGCGGCGTGTTGGCGTGGATCGTCGCCATCGAGCCTTCGTGGCCGGTGTTCATCGCCTGCAGCATGTCGAAGGCTTCCTCGCCGCGGCACTCGCCGAGAATGACGCGGTCGGGGCGCATGCGCAGCGCGTTCTTGACGAGGTCGCGCTGCTTGAGCTCGCCATGCCCTTCGATGTTGGCCGGCCGCGTCTCCATGCGCGCCACATGCGGCTGCTGCAGTTGAAGCTCCGCAGCGTCCTCGATGGTGATCAGCCGTTCGTCCTCGGGGATGAAGGCGGATAGCGCGTTCAGCATCGTGGTCTTGCCGGTGCCGGTGCCGCCCGAGATGATCGTGGTCTTGCGCGCATGCACGGCGGCGGCAAGCACCTCGGCCATGTTCTGCGTGATGGCGCCGAATTCGACGAGCTTGTGCAGGCCGAGCTTGTTCTTGGAGAATTTGCGGATCGACACCAGCGGCCCGTCGACGCCGACCGGCCGGATCGCCGCGTTGAAGCGCGAGCCGTCCAGCATGCGCGCGTCGACCATCGGCGCGCTCTCGTCGACGCGCCGGCCTACCGCCGCGACGATCTTATTGATGATGCGAAGGAGATGCGCCTCGTCCTTGAACGGGATGTGCACCTGCTGCAGCTTGCCCTTGCGCTCGACGAAGCAGTTCTGATGCCCGTTGATCAGGATGTCGTTGATATCCGGGTCTTTCAGCAGCGGCTCCAGCGGTCCGAGCCCGACCATCTCGTCGACGATGTCATCGACCAGGGCTTCCAGCTCGGCGACGTTGATCGCCATGCGCTCCTGGCGCGTCTTCTCGGAGACGAAGTCGTGCACCTGGCGGCGCATCTCGTCCTTCGGCAGCCGCTCCAACGCCACCAAATTGATCTCCTCGATCAGCATGCGGTGAATCCGCGACCGCGCATCGATGACCTTGTTGGTCGTTTTCGGACCAAGCTCGGCCTTGGGCTGCACCTTTCGGGTCGTCGGGATGACCACCGCCTGATGCTGGCTCGGCGCCGGCTCGATTGCCCGCAAGGGTTTCGCGTCGCGCTGCTGCAGAGCGGAAAAACGGCTGCTGCTCATGCCGATTTCCTCAGCAGGCCGCGGCCGATGTCATAGAGCGAGCGCGACTTCTTCGGCGCCGAGACCGCCTCTTCCGGCAGGATGATGCGCTTGAGGTCGTTCACAACGTTGGCGTTCGGATCGATCTCGTGCAGCGGTACGCCGCGGTCGACCGCCTCGCGTACCAGCCGGTAGTTGTTTGAGATGCCGCCGACGAAATGGTCTCCGAGGATTTCCTCCACGTCTGCCTGTTTGACGCCGTTCTCGAACATGCGCTGCTCGAAGCGGTTGACGATGACGTTCGGCTTCACCTCCTTGCCGACGGTCTCGTAGATCGCCTGGATCAGGCGCTGCGTGTGACGCAGGCATGGCACCGTCATCTCGGTGACGACGTAGAGCTTGTTCGATCCGAGCAGCACCGTCTCCGTCCAGGGGAACCATGTGCGCGGCATGTCGATCACGACATTGTCGAAATAGGCCGACACGAGATCGAGCATGCGAACGACGACATCGGCGTTGAAGGAGCGCATCTCCGACGGCCGCGTCGGCGCCGCGAGCACGCAGAGCCCGCTGGAATGTTTCGACAGCATCACGTCGAGCAGCTGGCGGTCGAGGCGTTCGGGCTGGTTCTCGATTTCGGTGATGTCGAAGCGCGGCTCGAGGTCGAGATATTCGGCGCAGGCGCCCTGCTGGAAGTTGAGGTCGACGACGCAGGTCGAGGCCCCGCGTGTCACCGAATGATGCAGTTGAAACGCCGTCTGCAGGGTCAGTGTCGTGCAGCCTACGCCGCCGGCGGCCGGCATGAAGGTGTATATCTGCGATTCCGTATTCTGCTCGCGGCCCGGCCCCTGCAGAACGCGGATGCAGGAGCGCACGAGATCAGCGGTGGTCAGCGGCTTTACCAGGAAGTCGGCGACCTGAAGCTGAACCAGGATGCGCACGGCCGCCGCGCTGAATTCCTGGGTCACCACCAGGATCGGCGCCCTCCCCTCCAGGCGGCGGGTGATGCGCTGGAGCGCTTCGATCTCTTCGAGCCTAGCCGCATCCATGTCGATGATGACGGCGTCGCAGTCCGCCTCCTGGATCTCGCCGCGCAGTTCCACAACGCTCTTTTCGACGGTCGAAAGCTGGATGAGGTCCGACGCCGCGAACGCCGCCTTGCTGTCCTGTACGAATGCCTTGTCGGTCGAGACGAGGACAATGCGCTTGGTCTTGGTGGGGGTAGCCATGCTCTAGTCCTGTGATCAGTTGCCGCTGCCGCTCGTCGTCTGCGATGTCTTGGCATCGGCCGCGTCGTCGGCGGCACTTGCCGACGCCGTGCTGCGCGCGGCCGGCACCAGCAGCCGCGTGTCCTGCACGCCGAACTGCCAGGGATCGACCATCTGCATGACCGAGTTCGAGGCCGATGCATTGCCGGCGCCGTCGGTCAGTCCGTCTGCGCGGCGGTTTGCGTCGTTCAGGCAGCCTGAGCCAAAGCCCGCCAGAGCTATCAGAATCGCGAATTTGAGTTGTATCCGCATGGAATTACTCCCCCGGCAGGTCGAGGATATGGCCGGCGCCGACCTGCGCCGCCATTGCTCCAGGACTGGTCAGAGGTACGCCCGCATCGGAAACCCTGATCTCTTCCTTGTTGCCAAGGAAATATTCGACGGGACTCGCCGGAAGCGTTTCGTCGGTGGGAGCCACCAGCTTCTTGGACGGGTCGATCGGCTTGACCAGGTAAGGCGTGACGATGATGACCAGGTCCGTCTCGCGCCTTTGATAGGCTTTGGACGAGAACAACGGCCCAAGCACCGGCAGCTTGCCAAGTCCCGGGATGCTCTGGTTGATCATGTTGTTCTCGCTCTGCAGCAGGCCGGCCATCATGAAGCTTTGGCCATTCTTCAGATCGATCGAGGTTTGCGCGCGTCGCACGACGAAGCTCGGCACGGTAATACCGTTTCCGATATTGATATTAGCCGACCTGTCGACCGAAGAGACCTCCGGCGCGATCTCGAGCGAGATGAGCCCGTCGGCAAGCACGGTCGGGGTGAACTCAAGCCCGACACCGAACTTCTTGTACTCGACGGTGATCTGGCCCTCGTCGCCGGAAACCGGGATCGGCACCTCGCCGCCGGCTAGGAAGCTTGCCTTCTGCCCGGAGCGCGCGATCAGGTTCGGCTCAGCGAGTCGGCGGGCGACGCCGCGGTCCTCAAGCGCCTTGATCGCGACATCGATCGTCCAGCCGTTGGTGAGGAGCGCGCCTATGATCTGGCCGGCCGGCGCGTTGGACGTGGCGGACGGGTTCGAGTTGAACGAGATGCCGCCGTCATGGCCGAGATATTTGACGCCGATCTTGGTGCCCAGTTCCTGCCCGACCTGGCGATTGATCTCGACAAAGCGGACGTTGAGCTGGACCTGTTGCGACGACGAGATGTTGACCGAGTTGATCACTTCCTCCTCGCCGGAGAAATTAGACGCGATCTTCGATGCCTTGTCGGCCGCGACCTGGTCGTTGGCGGAGCCCGACAACACCACGCGGCCGTTCGCCGAGCTGACCTTGATGTCCTCGCCGCCGGGCACGCTGCTGCGGATGGTGGACGCCAGACGGTCGGTATCGAGCGTCACCTCGATGTCGACGGTGCCGACGAGCTGCTTGTTCTCGTCGAAAAGCGCAATGCCCGTGGTGCCGAGATTGTTGCCCAGCACGTAGAAGGATGAGTCCGTCAGTGGATTGACGTTGGCGACCTCGGGATCGCCGATCACGATCTCGTAGAAGGGCACGTTGGTCTTGATCGTCCTTGGCTTTCCCTTGGCGATCTTGATCGACGCGTTCTTGGCCGAAGAAATGTGGATCACGTCATTCGCGGCAGCGCCCGACGTCAGCGCGAGCGTGCCGCCCGCGCCCCCGCAGACCGCCAGCGACGCTAGTGTCAGCAAGCCAAATGCCCGCCGTCTCGTCTTCCCCGTCAAAAAAAACATTTCCCCGTCCCCGATATCCGTGTCTGTCCGGTGTCCCCGCCGGGTTTCAGTTCAATTTCTCGCCGTTCGCCTTCGACGCCTCAGGCATCACGACCTGATAGGATTGCGGCTGTAGGCCGCGCGTCACGATCACGGTCTTGAATTTCGGTCCTTCCTGCTCCGCCGACATCGCTTTGATGATCGAACTGGCCGCATCGGCGGCGCCCGCCGCAACCGACCCTCCGAAAGACGAGATCGTCGTCACGCCGTCACCGACCGCGCTCACGTCGTTGGAGGAACGCAGCGACAGCGACAGCGAGCCGACATTGCGCGCCAGCGCGATCTTCTTGGCGCCGTCGACGCTGACCTCGACCGTCACCGAATTGACAACCTGCGGGCTGGTCTGGCGCTCGTCAGCCCCCTGCCCGACCGTCAGCACCTTGGCGTTGTCGACGACGACCTCGGTGGTGATCGTCGAGCCGGCAGCGCCCGCAGCGTTGTCCGAAACCTCGTCGATGGCGCCGGCGTCGCGCGTCAGCACCACGTCGACCCGGTCGCCAGGCGTCACGAAGCCGCCGACGCCGGCGATCTCGTCGGTCTTGATGGTGACGGCGCGCATGCCGGGTGCAAGCAGGTTGGAGAGCGTGGCGCGGCCGTTTGCGCCGGAAAGTTTGGCCCGCAGCACCGGCTCGCTGGTCTCGATCGGCGAAAGCACGACGCGCGAACCATCAGCCAGGAGTTCGTCGACCGATCCGAATGCGCCTTCCGGCAGGGAATCCTGTGGCCAGGACATTTCCGTGAGTTGGGTGCGGTCGATCTCCATGCCAAAGCGCAGTGGCGCCGCGGCGACGACAATTTTCCTGAACTCGATCTTCGGCTCGTCGGGAACCGGCACGCTGACCTCGATCGGGTCTATGCGAGCGTTTGCCGCGCTCTTGACCCAAAGGTCGGCGGCGAATATCGAAATCGCGCCGAATACGGCCGCGATGCCGATCATCGTAACAGCCCTGCCCCGCACCTCTAAACCCCTGTTTGCCCGTTCTTTTTGTCGTGCTGCCACGCTACGGAGAATTCCTAAATTTTCAGCAATTCTGGCTGTCGGGCGTGACGCCTCTTGCAATGTTGGTTATCGAACCCTTGTCGAACGAAGCGCAATCTGATGAAGCGCGATCTGATCGAACGGACGGAAAGTGGAATTTTTTTATGAGCCTCGGCGTGACTGACTCGAAACTGCGCATCGCTGTTCTTTTTGGCGGGCGCTCCGCCGAGAACGACGTATCCGTGCTTTCGGCGACCAATGTCATGCGCGCGCTCGATCCCGCGAAATACGAAGCCGTTCCCGTCTTCGTCACCCGCGAAGGGCTATGGCTGCTGGCAGGCTTCGAAGACGGCACGCTGTCGAAACCTTCGAGCGGAACGGAAATCTGCCTCTTGCCGGGCGGATACGGACGGGCGATGGCTATCCCGGCCAACGGCGAGCCGCACCAACTGCCTGTCATCGACATCCTGTTTCCCGTCCTGCACGGCCTCCATGGCGAGGACGGCGCGGTCCAGGGATTGGCGGAAGTGGCGCGCGTGCCGCTTGCAGGCTGCGGCATCCTCGGATCGGCAACGGCCCTCGACAAGGATGTCGCCAAGCGGCTGCTGAACGCGGCCGGCCTGGCCACGGCGCGATCGGTCACGATCCATCAGGGCGAAACGCCGGATTTCGCGCAACTGCGCACCGCACTCGGCCTTCCGATCTTCATCAAGCCGGCCCGGCAGGGCTCGTCCGTGGGCGTCAGCAAGGTTTCCACCGAAACGGAATTCGAGGCGGCGCTTGCCGAAGGATTCAGGCACGACCGCAAGCTCTTGGCCGAAGAATTCATTCGTGGCCGCGAGATCGAATGCAGCGTGCTTGAAGACCCCAAGGGCGACCTCTTCGTTTCCCGTCCCGGCGAGATCGTGCCGGCCGAGAGCCACGGCTTCTACACCTACGACGCCAAATATGTCGACGGCGACGGTGCGGTGCTGAAAGTGCCGGCCGAGCTGGCGCAGGGCATCGAGGGGCGCATCCGCGAGATGGCGGGCAATGCCTTCAGGGCGCTCGGCTGCGACGGCATGGCGCGAGTCGACTTTTTCGTCACCGAGGACATGCAGGTTCTCGTCAACGAGCTCAACACGATCCCCGGCTTCACCGACATCAGCATGTATTCCAAGGCCATGGCGGCGAGCGGCGTCAGCTATCCCGAGATCATCGACCGGCTGGTGGCGCATGGGCTCGCGCGTGGCGGATGAAGGGTCGTGCTTAGGCCCGCGTTGAATTCGGGCCGCCACTGTAAGGCGCGGTGACGAACCTCTCTGTTCCTCGAAGGCCCGCTCGTGGCAATATCCGAAGCGATTCGCAGATTGGAATCCTATGGACGATAGCAACGACCTGTTCTCCCGCGCCGAAAAAACGGCGCCGCGCGCGGCCGCGCGGCCGCTCGACCCCATCCTGCAGGCGGCGTCCAAGCGCAGCGCCCAGCCGAAAGACGGCAGCGAGGGCTACAGCGCGGCCGACATCGAGGTCCTCGAAGGGCTGGAGCCGGTGCGCCGGCGTCCGGGCATGTATATCGGCGGCACCGACGAAAAGGCGCTGCACCACCTCTTCGCCGAGGTGATCGACAATTCCATGGACGAGGCGGTTGCCGGCCACGCCACCTTCATCGACGTCGAATTTTCGGCCGATGGCTTCCTGACCGTCACCGACAATGGACGCGGCATACCGGTCGACCCGCACCCAAAATTCCCGAAGAAGTCCGCGCTCGAAGTCATCATGTGCACGCTGCATGCCGGCGGCAAGTTCGATTCCAAGGTCTATGAGACGAGCGGAGGCCTGCACGGCGTCGGCGTCTCGGTCGTCAACGCGTTGTCCGAGCAGCTCGAGGTCGAGGTCGCGCGCGGCCGCCAACTCTACCGCATGCGCTTCTCGCGCGGCGTGCCGCAGGGCAAGATCGAGCAACTAGGCGAGGTCCACAACCGCCGCGGCACGAAAATACGCTTTCATCCCGATCCCGACATATTCGGCAAGGCCGCCTCATTCGAGCCTGCCCGGCTCTACCGCATGGCGCGCTCGAAAGCCTACCTGTTCGGCGGCGTCGAGATCCGCTGGAGCTGCGCGCCCGAACTCATCAAGGACAAGGACCAGACGCCCCCGAAGGCGGTGTTCCATTTCCCCGGCGGCTTGAAGGACTATCTGAAAGCCTCGCTCGGCGGCGACTTCCAGGTCACCCGCGAAATCTTCGCCGGCAAGAGCGAGAAGCAGGGCGGCCATGGCGCGGTCGAATGGGCGGTCACCTGGTATGGCGGGGACGGCTTCCTCAACTCCTACTGCAACACGATTCCCACGCATGAGGGCGGCACGCATGAGGCGGGGCTGCGCAACGTGCTTTTGCGCGGCCTGCGCGCCTATGCCGACCTGACCGGCAACAAGCGGGCGTCGATCATCACCAGCGACGATGTGATGATCTCCGCCGCCGGCATGCTCTCCGTCTTCATCCGCGAACCGGAATTCGTCGGACAGACCAAGGACCGGCTGGCGACGATGGAGGCGATCCGCATCGTCGACTCCGCGATCCGCGATCCGTTCGACCACTGGCTGGCCGACAATCCGCAGGAAGCCTCGAAACTGCTCGAATGGGTCATCGCGCGCGCCGACGAGCGCGTGCGCCGCCGCCAGGAGCGCGAGGTGTCGCGCAAGACGGCGATCCGCAAACTGAGGCTGCCCGGCAAGCTTGCCGACTGCACGCAGAACGCCGCCGCCGGCGCCGAACTCTTCATCGTCGAGGGCGATTCGGCCGGCGGCTCCGCCAAGCAGGCGCGCGACCGCGCCAGCCAGGCCGTGCTGCCGCTGCGCGGCAAAATCCTCAATGTCGCCAGCGCCGGCAACGACAAGCTCAATGCCAACCAGCAGATTTCGGATCTGGTCCAGGCGCTCGGCTGTGGCACCCGCACCAAATACCGCGACGAGGATCTGCGCTACGACCGCGTGATCATCATGACCGACGCCGATGTCGACGGCGCGCACATCGCCTCGCTGCTCATCACCTTCTTCTACCAGGAGATGCCGAACCTCGTGCGCGGCGGCCACCTCTACATGGCCGTGCCGCCGCTTTACCGCATCAGTCAGGGCGGCAAGGTGCTCTATGCCCGCGACGACGCCCACAAGGACGAGCTCCTGAAGTCCGAATTCGCCGGCCGCGGCAAGATCGAGATCGGCCGTTTCAAGGGGCTCGGCGAGATGATGGCCGCGCAGTTGAAGGAAACCACCATGGATCCGAGGAAGCGCACGCTGCTGCGGGTCGATGTCGAGGAGGATGAAGCCGCGACGAAACTGGCCGTCGACGCGCTGATGGGCACCAAGCCCGAAGCCCGCTTCCGCTTCATCCAGGAACGCGCCGAATTCGCCGACGCCGAGGTGCTGGATATCTGAATCAGGCCGGCGGCGGCGCGGCCTGGGCGGGGAGAGCGGCGTGCTTGACCGGAGTGGGAGTCGCCTGTTGGGACCGCCGGGATGAAGACGGGCAGCTTTTCGCGCCACCGCAAGATCATGCCGTTCGAGCCAGGCGCGGCGGGGAGCGCCGATGCGTTGCGCGCGCAGTCCCGTCAAAAGGCGGCGGCGCTCAACAGCCACGCGCTGGGCTATGGCGAGGTCTCCGAGAAGGAATGGGCGGCAGCCGGCATAGCCGCCCCGGACCTGCCCGCGATGCGCAAATACCGGCTCGAGCGCATCCGCGCCGAGCTGAAGCGTCGCGACTACGCCGGCGCGCTGCTCTACGATCCGGTCAACATCCGCTACGCGACGGATAGCACCAACATGCAGCTCTGGGTCGCGCACAACCCGACCCGCCACTGCTTCGTCGCGACCGACGGGCCGGTCGTGCTGTTCGACTATTTCTCCTGCGAACATCTGTCCGACCATTCTGATGTCGTCGACGAGGTGCGGCCGGCGGTTTCGTGGATGTATCTCTACGGCGGGGAATTGTCGGACCGGCGCGTTGCGCGCTGGGCCGCCGGCATTGCCGACCTTGTTCGCGAGCACTGCGGCGGCAACAACCGCATCGCCGTCGATCACCTCGACCATGAGGGCGTGGCGGAACTGGCGCGCCTCGGCGTCGCCGTCGGCAATGGCGACGCCGTGATGGAGAACGCGCGGCTGATCAAGTCGCCCGACGAGATCATTGCCATGCGCCGCGCCATCGTCGCCTGCGAGGCTGCGATGGGAGAGATGGAGGCGGCGCTCAGACCCGGCATCAGCGAGAACGAGCTTTGGGCCGGGCTTCACCGCGCCAACATCGCGCGCGGCGGCGAGTGGATCGAGACGCGGCTGCTGTCCTCCGGCCCGCGCACCAATCCCTGGTTCCAGGAATGCTCCTCACGAAAAATCGAGGCGGGCGACCTCGTCGCCTTCGATACCGACCTCATCGGCCCCTACGGCTTCTGCGCCGATCTCTCGCGGACATGGCTCTGCGGCGACGGCCAGCCTTCCAACGAGCAGCATGACCTCTTCCGCATCGCCGCCGACCAGATCGCCCACAACACCGAATTGCTGCGGCCGGGCGTCGGCTTCCGCGAACTGGTCGAACTGTCGCAAAATCCGCCGCCCGACTGCTTTCCGGCGCGCTACGGCGTGCTCTATCACGGCGTCGGCCTGGCCGACGAATACCCGACGCTGCCGCATGCGGCGGACTGGACGGAAGACACGCCAGACGGCGTTCTGGAGCCGGGCATGGTGCTTTGCGTGGAAAGCTATATCGGCCGGCTCGGCGGGCGCGAGGGCGTCAAGATTGAGGAGCAGGTGCTGATTACCGAAAGCGGCAACGAGCAACTGTCGAAATATCCCCTCGACGGGCGGCTACTGGGCGTCTGAGGCGAGCTCCGCCACGACGGCGCGCAGCTTCGCGACCGTCTCAGCAGGAGTGTGGCGCGAGGTGATGAACGGCAGGCCCTTGCGCCGCGCGGTCCAGCCGACGACCTCGACATCCGCCGCGCGCGGCTCGTGTCGCCGGGCGAGGCGCCAGCTGCGGCAATCCACGGCGCAGACATCCGCCCTGCCTTCCGCGACCGCGACGATCGAGGCCCGGTGCGCCCCCGTCTGGATGCGCTCGGAGAATATCCCGAGGCTCTCGCCGGCAGCTTCCAAGTCGCGAGTGAGCGCAATGAGGCCCGACATGGAGTCGAGGCTGTTGAAGGCGAAGCGTCTGCCGCGGAAAAGGTCGAGCGGGAGCGCCGCCCGGCCATCCGCGGGCGCTGGCTGGCCCTGCCCCTGTCGCCGCATCAATATAGCGCTGGAATAGAGCTCGCCCTGCCCGCCCTCGATGCCGTCGTAGCTGGGCTGGCCGATGACGGTGACGTGCTTCTCCAGCCCCTCCTCCATCGGTCCCCAGCAGGTCTGCGCAAGGAGCAGGTCGGGATGCTTCCACAGCGTCGGGAAGTCGAGTTCGTCGGGCGGCAGCGTCGCCGGGTTAGGGGCGATCAGCCTGCCCGCGCGGTCGCGGATGCCACCGGGAACGGCGGGCAGTTCGGCGTTGCGCCGCACGATCTTTTCAGGCGCGTCGAGACTGGCCGCGAGCAGACGCGCGCGCAGCGCCCGCCAATCCGCGTCGGTGTCGGCGCGGGCTTCGGCCCAGTCATACATGGGAAGAGCTGCGATATGGATTTTGTCAATGTCTTTCATCATAAGGCTTTCAGGCGTTTCGCCCTGTCATCGCGTGTCATCATGTTGCACCTTTTTTCCGCTATGATACAACAATGTTGGACCGAAATGGGGTATGTTGTATTTCATCATGGCGACGATCATAGAGCGCAATAAGAAGGACGGCACGCCGTCATTCTTGGTCCAGATCACACTCAAGCGCGGGGGTAAAATCGCTCATCGAGAGGCGAAGACGTTCAAGTCCCGACGCGAGGCACAGGCTTGGGGCAAATGGCGGGAAGCCGAACTCGATGCGCCAGGCGCTCTGGAGAAGTCCGACGACCCGACCCTCGCGGACGCGATCCGGAAATATGAGGGTGACGCTGCACACCTCGGGCGAACGAAGTCGCAAGTTCTTCGATCACTACGCGACACCAAACTCGCCCAGATGCGCTGCTCTACCATCCGCGCAGAGCATGTTGTCGACTTGGCCCGTGAATTAGCGAAGGAGCGAAGCCCGGCGACCGTAGCGAGCTATATGACCTTCCTGGCGGGTGTCTTCGCTGTGGCCCGTCCTGCGTGGGGATATCCGCTCGATGAGCGTGCGATGTCCGATGCATTGGTGGTCGCCAAGAAGTTCAAGTTTGTAGGCCGCAGCAACGAGCGCGAGCGGCGCCCTACCCTCGACGAAATGAATCGGTTGATGGCGTTCTTCGCCGCCCGCAAGGCCGATAGCATTCCGATGGAAAGACTGGCGGCATTCGCCTTATACAGCGCACGGCGGGAAGGCGAGATCGTCAGACTCCGGTGGGCGGACTTTGATGGCGACCGCATCCTTGTACGCGACGCGAAGGATCCCCGCGGCGCGGCCGGAAATCACATCTGGACGGAATTGACGCCAGAGGCACAGCTCATCCTTGAAACGACGCCCCGCACGGATGATGAACTAATCTTCCCGTTCAAGGGTGACACGATCAACTTCTCATGGCGGAACGCCTGCAACATGCTCGGCATCGACGACCTACATTTTCATGATCTACGGCACGAGGCGGTGTCGCGACTATTCGAGATGGGCCGGACTATTCCGCAGGTCGCTAGCGTGAGCGCCCACCGATCGTGGCAAAACCTAAAGCGCTACGCACATCTTCGGCAGTCTGGCGACAAGTGGTCGGACTGGAAATGGTTGAAGATTGTGACGGCAAAGGAACCAGCCTGACCCACCTTGACAAAAAAGGCGAATTGGCATAAGGTTAAGAATTACGCAAACGCTTCGCGTAATTATTTGCCTACGGTCAACACCTACATCAGGGGAACCGCCTTGTCAACACCGCTCGATACAAAAAATGCTGCTGCGCATATAGGCAAGTCCACATCGGTGGCGGCACCGACCGCGATCGAGAGCGTGACTGTTTTCGGGTCGAACGACCACGGCTATTGCAGCAACACAAACCCATCAATCACCATAACCTTGTATGGCAAAACCGGCTCCGCCCCCGCCAGCCGAACAGACGGCACGACGTTGGGATCGACTACGTTCACTGATACGGCCAACGAAAGCACGGGGCGGCAGATCAACAGTTCGGACACCGCGACTTATTGGGACCATGTATGGGTGGGTATGTCTATCGTGGCCAACTAAGACCTTTACTGCGCCGAACTGCACATGACGGGGTGGCAGTAGAAGCTAGTGCTCGCCCGTTCGAAGAAATGGCTTCAAGATATTGGCGGCAATCGTCTGCCACAAAGGCGGGCGCCATGTTGTGAATATCGCGTTGGACCCGACGGTGGCAATCTGCTTTGAGTCTGGGAATACCGACGCGATTTTCCCCGCCCACCACGATGACGGCTGTATGGTGGCGTGAGCGTTTTCACCATTTGGCAAGATGGCTGAAGCGGGGCGGGTGTCTGCCACCAGGATAGCGCGGTCGGAAAGCCGTTTGATGTCGGCAAGAACGGCGTCGATTTCCGGCTCATCCAGGTGCTCAAGAACATCGACGCTGATTACTATGTCGTATGAACCATTGGGTATGGTCGAGATGGCCGGGATCGCCGGATCATATTGGTGCCTGATCTTAGCTCGCGGCGCAATCAGACGATTAACCAATTGGCTCTGCCCCGCTCCATAATCGAGGATCGATTGCGGCCCCGCCAAGTATATCCAAGGCGCGATTGTTCGCCGTACTCGACTGTTCCCGCGCCCATAGGCTTTAGCCCGGTGAAGTTCAGCGTACTGGTCTAGGTTCCGCGTTGCGGTCATCCCGCCTCTATAGCCACTCCCCGCCCTTCCTTCAATCGGAGAAGACCATGCGTCTCGTCGCCAACAGGCGCGCCGTGCCATTCGATTCTGCGCGCTACACAAGGATTGACGACCGCTCTCGAACCGTGAGACTTTCGGCTTTCCGTCAGGGGAGCTGGGGAAATGAAAAAGACCTACACGAAGCCGACGCTGGTTCGGCGCGAGGTTCTCAGCAAGGTAACGGCGCAAGAGCTGCCTTCAGACATCATTATTAGGGAAGAGATCCTAGAATAGCCACGGACGCAACTCTCATCCGTGAGACTTCAAACCAACGGCTATGGGGATTTGACATGAAAAAGCAGTACGAGAAGCCGACGCTAGTTCGTCGCGAGAACTTGGCGCAGATTGCCGCTCAGATCGGACAGAATGGCAATGGCCTTATCGGGTCGCCGGGCGTGGACCGCGCCTAGCCCAGCCATCGCTCACCCGGAAACCCGTATCGGCGAACCGCCGCCATTGAAGGCCTGTCACTTTGCTCAACTTGTCGCGGGGCACAAATACCGGCTTTGTGTAGGGCTTCCTCATAGGCCGTCTCAAATGACACGTGGCGGCCCGACCGTAGGAGTCGCGGGTGGGGTACGATCGGGCCTAACCGGAAGCCTCGATCCCCCCGGCTAACAATTCAGCATCTGCCGATTTTCGGAAAGTTCAAGGCATAGCCTGATATGGGGCCGCGAGCCAGGCAAGCAGCCCCCCCGATCCACGGCCGCGGCGGCGGCGACAAGCCCAATTGAAGGCTGTGAGGCGGCCGCTGATTGCTAACGGAGACTAGGACGCAAAGTATTTTGCGACCGCAAGGCCGATCCCCAATCCCAGGATCAGCCAGATGGCCTGGTCAATGTGCGAAAGCCTCTTGTCGATCCGGCCCAGCACCTGGTTGTTGAGCGCAAGATAGTCGTGGACTTGCCGCATGTAGAGCACTTCGACCATGCGGCCCCCGTCTGACTCCAGCAGCTTGGCCAAGGCTTTATCAATCTTCTCTGGATCGTGCTCGTCGGATCCCGGCATCACACACCCCCCCAATGTCGCGCCATGTACGTCGCGCCGAGTGTCGCAGGAAAGCGGCGGCGCGCAAGCGCCTACATCTCGTTGTTGTCGATGATGCCGCCTTCGCCCTCGGTGGGCTGCACGGGCGCTTTCGCCGCCTTCCGCAGCCTCACGCCGGCGCCGCAGCCATTTCTTCCGGGATGAACTCGACGCCGGGGCCGGCCAAGGATTGACGGGCCGCTATCCAGTCAAGGGCGGGGCGCTTGATGTGGCTTTTGCATTAGGTCTGAGCATAACATAAGGTTGCGCCCTTCCTCAGGGGGAAGGCGATGCCGCGTGGTATAGCAAGCCCCAAGCAGTTGGCGATGATGGAGAAGGTGCTCGCCGCCTACTGCGCAGCGCACAACGTCACCAATCCCATTGAACGCGACGACTTGGCGATGCTCATCCTGGAATTGTTCGATATGGGCTCACGCGAGGAAGAAGCGCTGCTGGCCGAGCTTATAAAACGCCGACCTATGCCAGCCACATAACCAGCCCCAATTGCAGCGGCCGCGGCAACGGCGCCAGCCAAGAAGCCGAGCTTCGTGCAAAGCGGGAACGGCGACGATCTTTCCTGATCCGACACGGATGAACGCTCGCGGCTGATGCCCAATCGGCGGCAGGCTGTCGGGCAGGATGAATTAGGAGCCGCGCGCCGGTTCACCCAACCTTTTTGACGGCTGTCCTTTTTGCAGATGGCTTGGTGGCGGGGCGGGGGCTTTTCCAGGTCTTCGCAAGGGCTTTCGCCGCGGCCGCCTTGGCAGGCATCTTCGTGCTCGCAGGACGATCAGGAGAGGCATTTGCCGGGACCACCGCTACAACTTTTTCAACGGCGGCCGCCATCATCTCAGCCATCTTTGCTTGCTGCTGTTCCGCCAACTCCGCAAACCTCGCAAGATTCGACGGATCTTCCTGGTCTTGACGTCGTTTCAGCGGCATTTTCCTGTCGTGGCTTTTCAGCGCCAGGAAAATACCGGCTGCCCCCACTATCGGGAGCGCAAGCAATACCCAATTCAGACCATTCATTTATCGAGCTCGGTTAGCTTTTCATCAGCCGCTACGTGCAAACTATAGGACAGAACGGAACTCACCGCAAAAACGATGCATGCTGCAATGAAATTTGACGTCGGGATCGTCTCGAAGACCAAGGCAGCGACTATCGGCGTCAGCATTCCGATCGAAAAGAATGCGAGCGCCAGGCCGTTCATAAACGTAGCGCGCAATTTGATCCGTTCAACCGAGCCCGCAGTGAAAGACGCTGCCGCCACCCTATTCCCCCTTTGGTTAGCTGCCGGTCTCAGCAGAATGCGCCAATCGCGTGGCGGCAGAGTTTCGCAGCACAGTCGAGGCGGCGCAAGCGCGCAGCCGAACGAAGCTGACAAAAGTCTAAAAATGCCAGTTTGCATGATCTTTCAATATAAATAAGGCAAACGGGCATATCGAAAAGGCGAAAGCGCCTCTTATGTCAAGGATGGTAAGCGAATACGCCTATTATAGAACTGGGAGAAATTGCGAAAACGCCTAGCGACCATGTAAAATAAACTTACATAGACCGCTGGACTCGTCGGGAGACTCACGCCATGCTTGTCGTGTCGCGCGTTGGACGCGATGCAACTAAAGGGGTCGGAAAATGAATATTCAAACTGACGCTGTAGCACCCGTCCAGGCAGAAACCTGGACCTTTGAGATAGGCCAAATGGTCACGCACAAAGACCAGCCAATGCCGTCGCTAGTTATCGGACGTGTAGAGACGACCAAGGGAGATGAGATTTACGGCGTGCGCAGTTTTGCCGACGTGGATCCTTGGCGGGATAGGATGATGCTTGCCGAGGCGCTGGTCCCGATGGATGACGATCACCCGGACTGGAACGGATGCCTGCTGGCAGGCACGCCGCTAGACCCGCGCGTCGGCTAAACCCACCCGTCACGAGAAGCCCGCTTCGGCGGGCTTTTGGTTTGTGCCGCAGGCGAGAAGGTGTCAGTCTCGCAATGTCAACTTGGGTACCCCTCTAATGGCTATCGTACATGTGGTCGATTCTCGTGGACCCGCAGATGTCTTGGTCTACGTCTCTGAATCTAGAAGCGTTGCCGATCTTCTGGTCTGCAAGGTTGACTCAAGAGGGCCGGCTTCGAATGACGATGGCTTGTGGTGTTTCATTGACTCACGGGGACCAGCGTCGTCGCTGATACACTTTGTCGACTCGCGCAGCGTTGCCGACTTGATAATTTGCTACGTGACTTCAAGGGGAGTTGCGGGCTGGCGGCGAGATCACAGGCTCAAGGGCAAGCTTTAGAAGCCTCTAGTAGCCCTACATTCGTCCAACAAACTTCAACCGACCGCAGATTTGCGCACTTCTCATCCCATCATACATGGGAAGAGCTGCGATGGTCATTGCCCCTCTCCCGCCTTGCAGGGGAGGTGCCTGCGCAACTGCCGCGTTATTCCTTCGGCGGCTCGGCGGGAACCGGCGCGGTGCCGAAGCCGGACAGGTTCTTCGCCCTGACGCGCGGGCGGAAGGCACGGCCGGGTTCGGGCGCGCGGCGCAGCGCCGGATGCACCACCGGCTCCTTCGGCTTGAAGGCGTATTCCTTCAGCAGGGCGAAATAGCCGGGAAACACATAGCCGTTGTTCATCGCGATCCACTGCTCGCGCTTGTCGCGGAAAAGCTTCGGCAGCCTGTACCAGGCGACGTTCGGGCTCTTGTGGTGCACGAGGTGCAGATTGTTGTTGAGGAACAGCAAGGCGAGCGGCGAGCGCTCGATGATGATGGTGCGCCCGTCGGGCCGCTCGGACCACTGATGCTCGGCGAAGGTGCGCACCGAGATCAGCGACTGGCCGAGCCAGACCGGCACGAGGACGTAGAGCCAGAGCGGGATGCCGAAGCCGATCTGGACGAGCGGCAGAACGATGGCGAGACCGGCCGCATGCAGCAGCCAGGCCTTGCGAACGGCCCCGTCGCCGCCCGCGATCATCTTCGCTTCGGTGGCGAGGAAGCCAGCGTTCGCCAGCGGCGGCCCGATGAGGAAGCGTCCGATCATCGTGTTGTTCAGTTTCAGAATAACCTTCAGCGCCGCCGGAAGCTCATCATGGTGCCACAGCGCGCGATAGTAGCTCTCGGGATCGTCGAACGGATCCGTCAGGCGCTCGTCGGCATGGTGGCGCAGGTGCAGCGCCTTGAAGCGGCGAAACGGATAGACGAGGCCGATCGGCAGGCCGACCAGCAGTTCGTTGATCCAGCCCTTGCGCGTCGGATGACCGTGCGCTGCCTCATGCATCAGCGACGACTGCATGGCCAGCACCACGCCGAGAACGACAAGCGCGGTTATGGGATAGGTTGGGAAAAAGACCGCTGCCCCCACCCAGGCAGCGTAACAAGTGATGATGAGAAAGACCGTCGGCCATTCGATGGCCTGGATTTTTCTGCGATCGCCCCGCTTTTTTTCTGGCATGCCCTCGACCACTGCCCCCAGTTAGCCGGAATCTCACGATTCCTGACAGCATTGTGTCAGGAGAGTTGGCCTGTCTCAACGAGACAACGCGCACAAACTGTAGATTTTGCGCACCAAAATCCTCATGTGTTATACATTGTGAACACATACAGGGATTCATGTTCCCCCAGAGCTTTGTTCTCGCTGGGTAAAGGGAAATCGAATCCGGATCGGAGCGGATATGGACAAGCGCGATCTCTCGAGCGTCTTCCGCGATCGTCTGAAGCTGCTGCTGCAGCGCTCGGACCAGAACCAGTCGGCCTTTGCCGCCGCGGTTGGCATCGACCGCTCTGCCCTGTCGCAGCTGCTGTCGGGCGCCTCGACCCGCCTGCCGCGGGCCGAGACGCTGCTCAACATCGCGGCCGAGAACAAGGTGTCGCTCGACTGGCTGCTGGGACTTAGCCAGAATGAAGGCTTGACCGGCGAAATACGGCAAAGCCTGGAGATCGAGGAGGCTTCGGGCGGCTTCGAGCGCACCCTCATCGCCAAATGGCATGCCGAGGCTGCCGGGACGAAGATCCGCTACGTGCCGGCCGGCATCCCCGACTTGCTTCGGACCCAGGCGCTGATCGACTACGAGGCCGACATTTCCAACCGGAGCCGGGAAATCCAGGCCGACGAAACCCATTTCCGCATCGACTACAACCGGCGGCCGGAGACCGACATGGAGGTCTGCATGCCCAGTCATACGCTCGACATCTTCGCACGCGGACTGGGCGTCTGGAGCGGCTTCCCCGAGAATGAACGCCGCGAGCAGCTCAACCACATGGCCGAGCTGCTCGACGACCTTTACCCGACCTTCCGGCTGTTTCTCTATGACGGGCGGCTGCGTTATTCCGTGCCCTACACGATCTTCGGCCCCTACCGCGCGGCGATCTATGTCGGCGACATGTATCTGGTGCTCTACGCCACGGAGCCTATCCGCACCCTGACGCGGCACTTCGACAATTTGATCCGGGCGGCCGACGTCAACGCGCATGAGGCGGCTGCCCATGCCAGGATGCTTGCCGAGGCCGATTTCAGCGTCCCGCCGCCGCAACCGGATCGTTGACGTCACATAAAGACTTCTTTATATCGTTATCTGAACTCATTGCCTCGAAAGCCCAATTCCATGACCAATCCCATCGACGCGCTGCTTGCCGAGAAAGGCGTCCTGCTCGCCGACGGCGCAACCGGCACCAACCTCTTCAACATGGGGCTGGAATCCGGCGAGGCGCCCGAACTCTGGAACGAGACCGCGCCGGAGAAGATCGCCGCGCTGCACCAGAATTTCGTCGATGCGGGCGCCGACATCATCCTCACCAACTCCTTCGGCGGCACAAGGCAGCGGCTGAAGCTGCACAATGCAGAGGGGCGCGTGCACGAGCTGAACAGGCGCGCCGCCGAGATCGCGCGCGCGGTCGCCGACAAGGCCGGCCGCAAGGTGATCGTCGCGGGCTCGGTCGGCCCGACCGGCGAGTTGCTCGAGCCGCTCGGCGCCATGACCTATGACGAGGCGGTCGACGCTTTCGCCGAGCAGATCGCCGGCCTCAAGGAGGGCGGCGCCGAGATCGCGTGGATCGAGACTATGTCGGCGCCGGCCGAGGCCAAGGCTGCGGCGGCGGCCGCGATCAGGATCGGACTGCCCTACACCTATACCTTCTCCTTCGACACGGCGGGCCGCTCGATGATGGGACTGGCGCCGAAAGACGTGCACCACGTCGCCGAAGGACTGTCCGAAAAGGCCGTCGCGTTCGGCGCGAATTGCGGCGTCGGCGCTTCGGACATCCTGTCCTCGCTGCTCGACATCAGCGCGGCGAAGCCGGAGGCGACAATCATCGTCAAGGGCAATTGCGGCATCCCCGAATTCCGCGGCACGGAGATCCATTATTCCGGAACGCCGGAGCTCATGTCGGACTATGTGCGGCTGGCGGTCGACGCTGGCGCAAAAATCGTCGGCGGCTGTTGCGGCACCTCGTTCGCACACCTCGCGGCGATGAGGAAGGCACTCGACGCACATAAGAAGGCAGAGCGTCCGACCGTCGAGACGATCGTTTCGCGCATCGGCCCGCTGCGCAACAAGACGGCCGACCAGAGCGGCGGGACCGGCGAGACGAGCGAAGCGCGGCGCGAACGCCGCCGCGCGCGGGCCTGATCGGACTCAGAAACCTCCAGCCTTGCTGCTAGTCACCGCGTCGCTCAGCACGCGGTGATAACGTTCTTCCTGTTCTTCCAGCCAGAGATAGCCCTGCGGCCAGCTCGCCGGATCGGTGACGGGCAGCGGCAGGTTGCTGATGTAACAGCAGCCCACATAGCCCGGCAGACTGGCGCCGAGCGCTTCGCCGAGCTGGGGCTCGTAGGCGGCCAACCGGTTCACGGTCGTGGCCCAGCGCTCCCCGCGCTGTCCCCTGACGAACAGGCCGACGCTGCGGTTGGTCAGATAGAGCGACAGCACGAGATCGTCCGTCACCCGGCGCCAGCGCGAATAGAGGCTGCCGTGCTCAATGCGGACGCCCTCCCGGCGGACGATATAGCCGTTCCAGAACGCCTTTATTTCCGGCGCGGAGATCGCGCGCAGTTCGCCGCGCGCGATATCCCATTCGTCAAGGTTGCCGTTCGGCATTGGCCAGCCTCTTGTCTATGAGAGGCGATACATACCCAAATTGGCGGACAATGCGCAGGAGGGGACCTGACGCTCCTGACATTGGACACGAGAAAGGCCGGCGGAGATCGCTCTCCGCCGGCCTGCCTCACCCGCCCATCGGTCATGCCCCCGCTACAATCGGCCCCCCGATCGAAAGGACATGCCCGTCATCGCCACTACCGGTTACCGCTGTCGAGCGCCGAGGCTAGGCGCACCAGCGAGAGGAACTCGGACCTGTAGCCATACGGGTCCGTTCCCCTGGAGGCAGTGGCAATCTCCATGATTCTGTCGTAGCCGAAATCGGCAGTGGCATCGGTGCCGCGCAGCTTCTGGCCGAAGGCGGCGACCGCCACCGAGAAGCGCTGGTCGGCGCCCGCGGCGGCGAAGGACGCGACCTCGTTGGCCCTGGTCACCGGCGTCTCGATCAGCTTCGAGACGTTCTCTGTAGGCAGCTTGTAGCGGATCTTGACGAACGCATATTCGTCCGCATTGGCGACGCCGCCATTGTCGGTCGCCGCCTGGCCATAACGAAGATCGTCGATCTGCTGCGGCGCGCCCTTAGGCGTGATCTCGTAGATCGCCGTCACCGAATGGCCCGAGCCGATCTCGCCGGCGTCCACGCGGTCGTTGTTGAAATCCTCGCGGTTAAGCGCACGCGTCTCGTAGCCGATCAGCCGGTATTCGGAGACCGCGGCCGGGTTGAACTCAACCTGTATCTTCACGTCCTTGGCGATCGGGAACAGCGTCGAGGAAGCATCCTGAACCAGCACTTTCTCGGCTTCCGACAGCGTATCGACATAAGCGGCCGTGCCGTTGCCGCTCTGGGCGATCGTCTGCATCATCTGGTCGTTCAGATTGCCGCGGCCGAAGCCGAAAACCGACAGGAAGACCCCCGACTTGCGCTTCTCCTCGATGATGCGCTTCAGATCGTCGTCATCGCTCTGGCCGACATTGAAGTCGCCGTCGGTGGCGAGCATCACCCGGTTGACGCCGCCCTGAACGAAGGACTGTTCGGCGAGCCTGTAGGCTTCCTTGATACCGGCCTCGCCGGCCGTGGTGCCGCCAGGTGTCAGGTTGTCGATCGCCGAGAGTATCTTGGCGCGTTCGGACACCTTGGTCGGCTCCAGCACCGTGCCCGCATTGCCGGCATAGGTGACGATCGACACCGTGTCGTCGGGCTTGAGCTTCGACACCAGCAACCGGAAGGCCGACTGCAAAAGCGGCAGCTTGTCGGGCGCGTTCATCGAGCCGGACACGTCGAGCAGGAAGACGAGGTTCGCCTTGGGCTGTTCGGCCGGCACGATGTCATAACCCTTGATGGCGACGTGCATCAGCTTGGTGTGCTCGTTCCACGGCGTCGGCATGACTGACACGGTCGAGTTGAACGGCGTCGAGGCGGCGTCCGGACCCTTCCAGTCATAGGGGAAATAGTTGATCATCTCCTCGACCCGCACCGTGTCGGCCTGCGGCAGGAAACCTTCCTTCAGCGAGCGGCGCACGAAGGAATAGGAGGCCGTATCGACGTCGATCGAGAAGG
This sequence comes from Mesorhizobium sp. KR9-304, assembly GCF_040049215.1. NCBI lineage: Bacteria > Pseudomonadati > Pseudomonadota > Alphaproteobacteria > Hyphomicrobiales > Phyllobacteriaceae > Mesorhizobium > Mesorhizobium sp. KR9-304. Next base: position 504,275 of record NZ_JBDZDN010000002.1, read on the forward strand.
TGGAAACCGGGTCGGTGACCGCCGAGCGCACCGGATTGGTCTTGAATTCCTCGAAGCGGTCGCGATTTTCCTCGACCAGCGGCTGAACGTCTGCGGGCGCCATGCCGGCCGACTGGTCGATGATCATCTTCGAAGCGGCGGTGGTTCCGGGAACCGCGCCGACACGGCCGCGCGGCGCCTCGGCGGGCGCCGGCGCGGCAAGACCACTGACCGAGCGCGACAGTTCGTCGGCTTCCGGGGCGGCGTAGTTCGCGAGCGCATCCGCGCTAGGCGCGGATTCCGGCAGGATCTGGATCACCGCATCGCGGCTCTCCGCGTCCGCCTTGTTCTCCTTGGCGGGTTCGGTGGAGGTCGCCTCCTGGCGCACCATCGGACCATCCGCGCTGTCCTGGCCGCCGAAACGGAACGGAGACTCCTCCATCAGATAGAAGGCCGTATAGCCGGCGATCGGCAGCGCCAGCAATCCGGCGATCGCCGGCGTCGCGAGCAGTTTCTTTTGCATCATCTCCCTCCAGATCTTCCAAGCCCGATCCGTAAGACGCGGCCGGGTTTGCGATCCTTGGGCGACGGATGCGAAATTTTTCTCCTCGAACGCCTGCATTGCGGCAGCCAGCGCCCGGGCCTTCGCCTCGGCGCCGGGAGCCGGCGCCTGAAGGCCGCCGAGCCGTTTGAGTTCGTTGTCGTCGACCATGGTCAATCTTCCTCGGCCGAAAGCATCAGCGCCTTCAGTCGCTTCTTCGCTTCATGGATGTGCCACGAGACCGTCGCCTCCGCGCAGGCCATCGCATCGGCCGCCGCCGCGTGGCTGAGCCCCTCGCCATAGACGAGCAGCACCGAGTCGCGCTGCTTGTCGGGCAGTTTCCTGACCGCCGACCATAGCCTTTCGGCCTGCTCGTCGGGCTCCGGCGTACCTTGACCGTCGACCAGCGCGTGCAGGCCGAACGCCTCGGCTTTCGCTGTCTCCCGCTTCGTCTTGCGCATCAGGTCACGCGCGGCGTTCATCGTCATCGCGTAGAGCCAGGTGGTAAAGGCGCCGCCGCCGCGATAGCTGCCTATGGCGCGGCCGAGCCGCACGCAGACTTCCTGAGCTATGTCCTCGGCGTCGGCCTTGCGGCCGCACCAGCGCCATGCGACGCGATGGACAAAATCATAGTGCCTTTCGACAAGCCTGCCGAAAGCGGCACTGTCCCCCTTCTGCGCCTTGCCGATCAGATCGAGATCGGATGGCTCGCGTTCGTCCAGCATCATCGCCGTCATTTGTGATTAGGACGAGAGCTTTGGAGCATTCCTTGGGGGGAAGCGGAAGTTTTTTGTCGTGGCTTCCAAATCTGAATCAAAACGGCCGCACGGGGCGGCCGTTCGATTTCGCTATCCGCGTGTCGCTCAATCCACTGCCGCGACCACTATGATCTCGACCTTGTATTTCGGCGCGGCGAGCTTTGCCTCGCCGGTTGCGCGGGCGGGCGGGTTGGCCCGGTCGATCCAAGCATCCCACACCGAATTCATCTCGGCGAAGTTGGCCATGTCGTCGAGCCAGATGATCGTCTGCAAAAGCTTCGACTTGCTGGTGCCCGCCTTGGCGAGCAGCGTGTCGATCTTCGCCAGAATGTCCCTGGTCTGCTCGGCGACCGTCGCGCCCTCCCCGACCTGGCCGGCCAGATAGACGGTGCTGTTGTGGATGACGATGTCGCTCATGCGCGGACCGACGTCGATGCGGCGGATGGTCATTGGCATTTCCTTCCTGTTTGGCCGGTTCTCCATAGATTTTGCATGGCGGGAAACGCAAGGGCGCCGCGGCCGAAATCCGACGCGCCGGCAAAAAAGCAGCCGGCGCCCGGCCCAGTCGAACCGCAAATCCGGTTGACTAATGTAATAACATCACATACCCAACACCCCTCGACGCAGTTGCCGAACCCCATGACCGACGCCAGCCTGACCTTTCGCGACCTGACGCTTGGCTACAACGCCCATCCGGCGGTGCACCACCTGTCCGGAACGGTCGGGCGCGGATCGCTGACGGCGGTCGTCGGCGCCAATGGATCGGGCAAGTCGACGCTGATGAAGGGCATTGTCGGCGTGCTGAAGCCTATGGCCGGCGAAAGTCTGAAGATGCCCGGCGCGCGCATCGCCTATCTGCCGCAACAGTCGGAGCTTGACCGCAGCTTCCCGGCGCGCGTCGTCGACCTCGTCTCGATGGGCCTGTGGCCGAAGCGCGGGCTGCTCGGCCGCCATACCGCCGAGGACAAGGCGTCGGTGACGCAGGCGCTGATGGCGGTCGGCCTGGAAGGCTTCGAGGGCAGGCCGATTGATACGCTGTCGGGCGGCCAACTGCAGCGCGCGCTGTTCGCTAGGGTGCTGGTCCAGGACGCCGAGATCATCCTGCTCGACGAACCTTTCAACGCCATCGACGCAAGAACGGTCACCGATCTAGTCGCGCTGATCAAGCGCTGGCACGGCGAGAAGCGGACGGTTATGGTGGTGGTCCACGACCTCGACCTCGTGCGCCAGCATTTTCCCGAGACGCTGCTGCTTGCGCGCCAACCCATCGCATGGGGACCGACGGCAGAGGCGCTGAAGCCGGAGAACCTGCTCAGAGCCCGCCGCTTCGACGAGGCCTGGCACGACGACGCGCCCTGGTGCGAGCCGGAGCCGCATGAGCATACGGATGGGCATGCGCACGACGGTCATGCTCACGCGCATTCGCATGACGGCCATCACCATCACAACCACGGGGAGACGCACGACAGCCACGATCATGAATCCGGGCCGCGAGCAGCGTGACCATGTACGACTATTTCATCGCGCCCTTCATCGAGTTCGGCTTCATGCAGCGCGCGCTCGCCGGCTCGCTGCTGTTATCGCTCTCCTCCTGCCCGGTCGGCGTGTTCCTGATGCTCCGACGCATGAGCTTGACCGGCGACGCTATGGCGCATGCGATCCTGCCGGGCGCGGCCGCCGGCTTCCTGCTCTATGGACTCGAGATCGTGCCTATGACCATCGGCGGGCTGATCGCCGGCGTCGTCGTGGCGATGGGCGCCGGCGCCGTGTCGCGCTTCACCATCCAGAAGGAGGACGCATCGCTTGCCGCCTTCTACCTGATCTCACTGGCGCTCGGCGTTCTGATCGTGTCGCTGCGCGGCTCGAGCGTCGACCTGATGCATGTGCTCTTCGGCACCGTGCTTGCCCTCAATGACGAGGCGCTCAAGCTGATCGCCTCGATTGCCGGTGTCACGCTGCTGACGCTGGCGGTCTTCTGGCGCGCGCTGGTCGCTGAATGCCTCGACCCGCTCTTCCTGCGCTCGGTGAGCCGGCTGGGCACGCCCGTGCATTTCGTTTTCCTCGGCCTCGTCGTGCTCAACCTCGTCGGCGGCTTCCAGGCGCTGGGCACGCTGCTCTCGGTCGGACTGATGATGCTGCCGGCGGCGGCGGCGCGCTTCTGGACATCCAGAGTCGAGCCTATGTGCCTGCTGGCCCTTGTGATCGGTTTCGCCTCCTGCGTCGCCGGCCTGCTTTTGTCCTACCACGCATCGCTGCCCTCCGGCCCGGCCATCATCCTGTCGGCCGGCGTCGTCTATCTCGCTTCGATCTTGTTGGGCCCGCGCGGCGTGCTGCGTTCGCGCGTGCGCCACCACCGTCACCGGACCGCCTGAACCCGAGCACTGGAGAAGACCATGCAGAAATTGTCGCGGCTTGCCTTCGCGTTGAGCGTTATAACATTAATAACGCCAGCCCTGCCCGCCGCGGCCGAGCCGCTGAATGTGGTCGCAAGCTTCTCGATCATCGGCGACTTCGCGCAAAACGTCGGTGGCGACCGCATCGCGCTGACCACGCTCGTCGGCCACAACGGCGACGCGCATGTCTACGAACCGAAGCCTGCGGATGCGGTCGTCATGGCCGGCGCGGACGTCGTGCTGGTGAACGGCCTTCACTTCGAGGGTTTTTTGCAGCGGCTGGTCGAGGCAAGCGCCACGAAAGCCGTGGTGGTCGAATTGACCAAGGGGGTCGAGACGCTGGCGACGGCCGAGGAAGAGGTCGAGCATGAGGGCGAAGCAACCCATGAAGCCGAAGACGGTCACGACCACGGCGCAACCGACCCGCACGCCTTCCAGTCGATCGCCAATGCGAAGATCTATGTGAAGAACATCGCCGACGCCTTCTGCGCGGCGGATGCGGCCGGCTGTGACGCATACGAGGCAAACGCCGCTGCCTATACCGGCAAGCTCGAGGCGCTGGAGGCGGAGGTGAAGGCCGCCGTCGCCGCCATCCCCGCCGACAAGCGCGCAGTCATCACCTCGCACGACGCCTTCGGCTATTTCCAGCACGCATACGGGATCACCTTCCTAGCGCCCGAGGGCGTCTCAACGGACGCCGAGGCCTCCGCCGCCGACGTGGCAAAACTGATCGAGCAGGTCAGGCACGACAAGGCATCGGCGATCTTCGTCGAGAACATCACCAACCAGCGGCTGATCGAGCAGATAGCCAGCGAGACGGGCCTGAAGATCGGCGGCACGCTTTATTCCGACGCGCTGTCGGATGCCAACGGGCCGGCGCCCACCTATATCGACATGATGAGGAACAACATCGGCGCGATAAAAGGTGCTATCCTCGGCAGCTAGATCGCTTTAGGGAAATGATCGTATGACGGACTTCACGCCCATCCAGTCGCTGATCGGCGGCATTTTGATCGGCCTTTCGGCCGTCCTCCTGATGGCGCTGCACGGGCGGGTCGCCGGCATGACGGGCATCTTGACCGGCGTCATTCCGCCAACGGCCACAGATTGGCCATGGCGGGCGGCATTCCTGGCGGGCGCGGTCGTCGCGCCCGTGGTCTATCTTGCCGCGGGCGGCGTCATTCCGTTCGACGTGCCGGTTTCGACCGGCGCGCTCGTGGTCGGCGGTCTGCTCGTCGGCATCGGCGTGCATTTCGGCAATGGCTGTCCAAGCGGGCATGGAATCTGCGGCCTGGCGCGGTTCTCGCCGAGCTCGCTGGCGGCGGTCGTGACCTTCATGCTGACGGCCTTTGCCACCGTCTTCGTCATCCGCCACGTGATCGCAGGTTGAACGATGAAAAGCCTGGTGTCCGCTTTTCTGATCGGCATTCTCTTCGGCCTCGGCATTACCGTCTCGGGCATGATCAACCCGGCCAAGGTGCTGAACTTCTTCGACATCGCCGGCAACTGGGACCCGAGCCTCGCCTTCGTCATGGGCGGCGGGCTGGTCACCGCGCTGGTCGGCTACCGGCTGGTGTTCGGCCGGCTGAAGGCGCCGCTGTTCGGCCTAGAATTTTCGGCACGGGCTGCAAGCGCGATCGACCGGCGCCTGATCGGCGGCGCGGCAGTGTTCGGCGCAGGCTGGGGCATCGTCGGCTTCTGCCCCGGTGGCGCGATCCCGGCGCTGGGGCTGCTCCGTAGCGAAGCGCTGGTGTTCGTGGCGGCGATGATGGCTGGTATCGCTCTCGCGCGGACCGTCAAGCGCAGGCTACCAACGCCAGCCGCCGCATAACGGTTGCCGAAGCCCGTTCCCGGTGGCATGAGAGCGGCGACAGCCGCGGCCAAAGCGAATTAGAGGTGCATCATGGAATACCGCCAAATCAGCGACAATTATTCGGTGAGCGGCCAGATCCTGCCGCAGGACATCGCGGCGGTGAAGGCTGCCGGCTTCAAGAGCGTGATTTGCAACCGGCCCGACAATGAGCAACCCGGCCAGCCGTCGGCCGACAGCATGAAGGCGGCGGCGAAAGCGGCAGGGCTGGAGTTCCGCTACATCCCCGTCATCAGCGGGCAGATCACCGAAGAGAACGTCGCCGACCAGGCCGCCGCGCTTGAAGGACTGAAAGGCCCGGTCTTCGCCTATTGCCGCTCCGGCGCGCGCAGCACCAACCTCTACGCATTGATCCAGGAGATGGGGGAGTAACGCCCGCCCTGGGTGCTGCCCCTCATCGCATGAAAGCCGCCATGTGAAAGGCCTGCTCGTCCGGCGGGTAGCGATAGGCCGTGCCATAGGGACAGGCGTTGCGATCGAGACAACCGGACACGCGACAGGGATTGCCGGACGGCCCGCGCACATAGTCGAGACACGCCTGGTAGGCGAAGCGCGCCTCGGAATAAGCGCCGACCGGACAGGATTTCAGGCAGGGTTTTCCGTCACATAGGTCGCAAAGGTGAATCACGTCGTCAGGCGGTTGAATCGGAATCTCAACGTCGAAAAGCAGCGCCCCGCGATAGGCGTGCCAGAGCCCGTATAGCGGATGCATGAGGATGCCAAGCGGCGACGGCTTCAGGCCCTCGGCGCGCATCGCCCATTGCTGGAACGGCAGATAAGGACGATCCGAGGGCGAGACAGCGCGCGCGCCGAACTGTTCGGCGACCGAGCCGATGACCTCGCGCGACCATGTGTCGAGCGGATTTTGCAGCCCTGCGGGCTGCGTCCGCCGCCAGCGCAGGAAAGGCGGCCAGGGCGCGTCACCCGCCTGCCCCACGAGCAGAACGGATCTGGCCGGCAAGCCGCTAGGTCCGGGCGGCGCGGCTTCGTCCTGCGCGAAACTGAAGCCGCCGCGCGGCATCAGGCCGTGTTTGGCCAGTTTGCCGGCAATCCCGTCGATCATCCGGATTTCAGCCACTCCTTCGATGGGCACGATGCGAGATGACGAAAGATACGACTACGTTCGCGCCTACGCCATCGGCCTCAGCATTCGCCGAAGCACGTCCGACTTGGCCCCGAAATGCTGCCACAGAGCCCCGACGGCATGCACTGCCACCACCACGATGATGACCGGCTTGCCGATCTCGTGCAGTTCGCCGATCTCCTCCACGCCGAAATACCAAGCCAGCGCGCCGGTCACCGGCATCAGGAAAATAGCGGCATAGAGGACAAGATGCGCAAGCATGGCGACGTATTTGAGGACGACGCTCTCGTCGGCGGGAACGGGAGGCGCGCCGTAGCGTATCCGCAACGCAACGCGTAGAACGGCCAGGACCAGGATCGCAAGGCCTATATAGACGTGCAAGTTGGCGGGCAGCATCGCGTCGCTTGTCGGTTCGGTCCCTTTCATGAAGGCTCGGAAGGCCGGAACGATGTCCTCGCCGAACACGATCTGGAAAATGACGAGCGCGGCGATGACCCAATGGAGGATGATCTGGGTTCTTGTGTAGCCGGTGGGATGCAATTGCATGGGGAGGCCTCTGTGAATGTTGGCCGGCCATACTCCTAACGAACAAAATCGCGCGCCTTGATGCAGCGCAAAATCGCCCGAGGTGACCTCACCTAGTCCGGCTGATTGAACGCGCTGCGCCAGACTTCCTTGTGGATGATGTCGGCCACTTTAGCCCGGCCTGTATCGGGCTCCCTTCACGTGAAGGCGTCTGGCATCGACGCCTTCTTCGCGGCGATGTAGTCCTTCAGGCCATCGTCGATGCCGGGATCGAGAGGCGGCGCTTCATACGTTTCGAGCCAGCGCCGCGCCAGCTCGTTGGCGCGCTGCGGCGCGGTCTTTTCGCCCTCGGCCAGCCATTGCTCGTAGGAATTGTTGTCGGCGATCGAGGAGCGGTAGAAGGCTGACTGGAAGTTCGCCTGCGTATGGTCGCAGCCCAAAAAGTGGCTGCCCGGACCGACCTGGCGGATGGCGTCCATCGCCTGGCCGTTTTCACTGAGGTCGACGCCGGCAGCGAATTTCTGCTGCATGCCGAGCTGGTCGATGTCCATCATGAACTTTTCGTAACAGGAGGCGAGACCGCCCTCGAGCCAGCCGGCCGAATGCAGCACGAAATTGGCGCCGGCGAGGATGGTGGAGTTCAGCGTGTTGGCGCTCTCATAGGCGGCCTGCGCGTCCGGGACCTTTGAGGCGCAGAGTGACCCGCCGGTGCGGAACGGCAGACCGAGACGGCGCGCGAGCTGCGCCGCGCCGTAGGAGACCAGCGACGGCTCGGGCGTGCCGAAGGTCGGCGCGCCCGACTGCATGGAGATCGATGAGGCGAAGGTGCCGAACAGCACCGGCGCGCCCGGGCGCACGAGCTGCGTAAGCGCAGCACCCGCCAGCACCTCGGCAAGCACCTGCGTCAGCGTGCCGGCGACCGTCACCGGGCTCATCGCGCCGGCGAGGATGAAGGGGGTGACGATGCAAGCCTGGTTGTGACGGGCATAAACCTTGAGCGCGCCGAGCATGGTGTCGTCGAACACCATCGGCGAGTTGGCGTTGATGAGCGAGGTCAGCACTGTGTTGTTCTCGACATAGTCGTCGCCGAATACGATCTTGGCCATCGCCACCGTGTCCTCGGCCCGCTCGGGCGCGGTGACCGAGCCCATGAACGGCTTGTCGGAATATTTGATGTGGCTGTAGACCATATCGAGGTGGCGCTTGTTGACCGGCACGTCGACCGGCTCGCATACCGTGCCGCCGGAATGGTGGATCGACGGCGCCATGTAGGCGAGCTTCACGAAATTGCGGAAATCCTCGATCGTGGCGTAGCGCCGGACGCCTTCAAGATCGCGCACGAAGGGCGGGCCGTAGACCGGCGCGAACACCGTGGCGTTGCCGCCGATCTGCACGGACCGTTCCGGATTGCGCGCATGCTGCGTGTAGACGGACGGTGCGGTCTTCAAGAGCGAACGCGGCAGGCCTTTCGGGAAATGCACGCGGTCGCCCTTCACGTCGGCGCCCGCGTCCTTCCACATGGCAAGCGCCTCAGGGTCGTCGCGGAAGATGATGCCGGTCTCTTCGAGCACCGTATCGGCGTTGTTCTCGATGATCGACAGGCCCTCCTCGTCGAGCACCTCGTAGACCTTGATGGCGCGCTTGATGTAGGTCTGTTGGATGCCGGGACCGCCGCCCGAACGCGCCGCGCGGCGTGCGGCCGCGCCGCCGCTCGCAGCTCTGCCGCGACGCGCGGTAGAGGCTTCCTGTTCGGATACGGCATTCTCGCTCATCGAAATCATCCCTGGGTAAAACGGTGGGCACCCAACGGTGGGACACCGGGCGGCCCTTCGGCCGGATCGTAGTCATGCACCCTAGTGGAAACGGCTTGCAAACGCCAAGACCTGTCGCAAACCCGACAAGGGCAACGCCTGATTTCCAGTCGCTTTCCTATTGCAGGAAGTCGCAAATCAGCTATGGGTTTGAATGCCTTGCGGGATAGGTATTGGCGCAGATTTCCGAGCCGCGCCGGGCCACTCGCGCCGCGGCTATCAGGAGCCAGTAAAAATGTCCGACGACGAGATCATCCTTTCCGAGCTTTCCGACGACGAACTCGTGCAGCAGATGCACGACGATCTCTATGACGGATTGAAGGAAGAAATCGAGGAAGGCACCAACATCCTGCTCGAGCGCGGATGGCCGCCCTACAAGGTGCTCACCGAAGCGCTTGTCGAGGGAATGCGCATTGTCGGCGAGGACTTTCGCGACGGCATCCTGTTCGTGCCGGAAGTGCTACTGTCGGCCAATGCCATGAAAGCCGGCATGTTCATCCTGCGCCCGCTGCTGATCGCCACCGGCGCGCCCAAGCAGGGCAAGATGGTCATCGGCACGGTCAAGGGCGACATCCACGACATCGGCAAGAACCTCGTCGGCATGATGATGGAGGGCGCGGGCTTCGACGTCATCGACCTCGGCATCAACAATCCGGTCGAGAAATATCTGGCGGCGATCGAGGAGCACAAGCCCGACATCGTCGGCATGTCGGCACTGCTGACTACGACCATGCCCTATATGAAGGTCGTTATCGACACGATGAAGGAAAAGGGCATCCGCGACGACTATGTGGTGCTCGTCGGCGGCGCGCCGCTGAACGAGGAATTCGGCAAGGCCGTCGGCGCCGACGCCTATTGCCGTGACGCCGCCGTGGCGGTCGAGACCGCCAAGGACTACATGAAGCGCAAGCACAACATCCGCGCTTCCGCCTGATGGCGGTCCGCAGCCGTGGCCGCCGGAAGCATGAAAGCCCCGCCGGCACGGACGGGCCGCCTCGAATTTGCGGCCCGAACCTTTCGCCTATGAAGCGCGACTAGCTCTCGACCGCTTGGGCGGTCGACGTGACATCCTTCTTGACACCGCGAACGGTGTTTGCACAGGCCGAAACCGCCAGGGCACAGGCCAGAAGGGCGGCGATGGAAGCAAAACGCGACAGTTTCATGGACGAAGTCTCCCTCAATAGCTAAATAAACTCGCGCACAGGAACGAAGCCAGGCGATAATAGTTCCATGGCCACCGGACGGGCAAGCAGTAGAGTTACCGAGGACAGGGTGCTGGTCATCGCCTGCGGCATGATCGCGCGGGAGATTCTGGCGGTCAAGGAACGGCTGGGACTTGCCCATGTCGACCTCACCTGCCTGCCTGCCGAATATCACTACTACCCGGACAAGATTCCGCCGGCGATGGACAAGGCGATCACGGATGCAAGGATGGAGGGCTATCGCCACATCTTTGCCGGCTATGCCGACTGCGGCACCGGCGGAATGCTCGACGCGGTGCTGGAGCGGCATGGCGTGGAGCGCGTGCCCGGTCCCCACTGCTTCGCCTTCTATCAGGGCAGCGCCGCCTTCGAAGCGGTCGCCGATGGCGATATGACTGCCTTCTACATGACCGATTTTCTCTGCCGCCAGTTCGATGCGTTCTTCATCAAGCCGCTCGGCCTCGACCGGCATCCGGAACTGATCAAGGATTATTTCGGCAACTACGAGAAGGTCGTCTATCTCGCCCAGACCAACGATCCCGAACTCGATCGCGTCGCGGAGAACGCGGCCAAGCTGCTGGGCCTGGCCTTTGAGCGGCGTTTCACCGGTTATGGCGACCTGCCCGGCGCGCTGGACGAAGCCGCGAAAATTCCAGCCTGACAAAAAAAGCGCCGGAGGCGCTGAGTGAGCAATGTGGCCGCGGGGTTGAATTCCGGCGCTGCAGCCTGCACATGTGTTACGTTCGCTCCTGTCATCACGGGTTAACCTCTGCTGCGGCAAGATGGAGGAAACACAGGGCGAACGGCGTTATTGGGGTTTTGCGCAAGGGTATGAGAGCGGAAACGGCGGGTTTCGAGAACGGGTCGATCGACGGCGCCGCGCGGCGGCGCCGTCCACGTCGGTTGTCCGAACTCTTCACCCAGCTCGCTCGCGACGCGCACGGCCCCGTCTCCATCGGTCACATCCGCGACGCGCTCGGCAATCGCAGCTTCGCGCCGCTTTTGGTGCTGTTCGCCGCCTTCAACCTCCTTCCACTGCCACCGGGCGCTTCGGCGATCCTCGGCCTGCCGCTCATCATCGTCTCGGCGCAGATGGTCTACGGCACCAAGCAGGCCTGGCTGCCGGAGGCTCTGTCGAACCGTTCCCTTAACCCCGAGACGTTCCGGAAAATGATGGAGTGGATCATTCCCCGGCTGATCAGAATCGAGCGCATCGTCCGGCCGCGTTACTGGCCGTTCTGGCGCAGGCGCGGCGACCGCATCATCGGCAGCGTCGCGCTGGTTCTGGCGATCGTGGTGACGCTCCCCATACCGCTCGGCAACTGGCTTCCAGCCTTCGCAACCGCGCTGCTCGGCCTTGCGCTGTCCGAACGCGACGGCATCCTGCTTGCCATCGGTGGGGCGGTGGGCGTCGCGTCGATGCTCGTGATCACGGCCGTCATCGGCGTTGCGGGCATCGCGACCCACGCGGCGCTCGGCTGGCTGTACTGAGCAAACCGTGGGCACGAACATCGTCGTCGTCACGGAAGGCGGTCCGCATATCTGGGCAATCGCCAATGCGCTCGCCGATCGCTTCGGCAAGATCACGGTCATCGTCGAGACGCCGGAATCAAAGCGCGCTCTGCTGACCCGCCGGGCGCGGAAACAGGGCTGGCTGTCGGTCGCCGGGCAACTGGGCACGATGATTCTGGTGCGGCTCGGCAAGCGGTTTTTCACGCGCCGAGCCGACCGGATCGCCAGGGAATCCGGTCTCGAAACCGCGCCGCGCGCGGACCAGAGTATCCTCGAGGTGCCTTCGGCGGATTCGCCGGAATTCCTCGCGACGATCGAACGGCTGAGGCCGGCGGTCATCCTTCTTGCCGGCTGCCGGCTGTTGTCGCGCCACACACTCGCCGCCATGCCCTGCCCCGTGCTCAACTATCACGCAGGGATCACGCCGAAATACCGCGGCATGAACGGCGGCTACTGGGCGCTGGCAACCGGCGACTCGGAAAACTTCGGCGCCACCGTGCATCTGGTCGATGCGGGCGTCGACACCGGGGGCGTACTGCATCAGGTGCGCGGCAGGCCCGGACCTGGCGACAACATCGCGCTTTACGCCCTGCGGCTCGCCGCCATCTCGCGGGACATCTGCATACAAGGTGTCGAGGACGCGCTCGATGGGAGGCTCGCGCCTGGGAAGCCGGACATGCCATCGAAACAATGGTATCACCCGACGATCTGGTTCTACCTGTGGACCGGATTGACCAAGGGCGTGTGGTAAGCTGGACGCCGCTTCACTTTCCTTTTTGCGTCATGCTCTCACGTCGCTTTTGAATGCGGGAGCGTCGTCTCATGAGAAGCGGGGCATTTGCGCTTCCGGCAAAGCTGAAATCGTTGGAAATCGTGAGACATCAATGGCCGACCTGATCATCGTCTACTGGCGCGACATACCGGCCCAGGTCATCGTCAAGAAGGGGCGGCAGAACGCCAAGCGCGAACTGCCGCTTCGCTTCACTGAGGCGATCGACATGGCGGCGATGCGGTCGGGTGCGGCCGAGACCGACGCCTATCTGGCCGAATGGCGCAAAGCCGCTCCCGTCGCCGTCGGAGACGATCTCGAAGCGGAAGTCGCGAAGGCCGCGGACGAACTCGACAAAAAATATGATCGGGAACGGCTGGTCGCCCTCGCCAAGGCAGGCGGCAAGGAAGATGTCTGATACCCAGCCGATCTCGACGACCGCCAAAGGCCCGGCCAGCGACGCGAAGGAAGCGATTCCCCCCGCTGCCTCGGGCGGCGTGACGCAAGCGGCCATCGTCAAGAAGACGGCGCCGAAGTCGGACTACAAGCCGGCCGACGTGTCGCCGCAGCGGCGCGTGCAGCGCTCCTTCGCGGTGCGGCTGTGGTCGATCCGACACAGCCGCACGCTGGAATGGTTCTACGCAAAATTCGCCGACATGTTCCTGTTGCTGCATCCGCTGTGGAAGGGCATCGGCTACGGCCGGGTCGAGGCTCCGATCAAATTCGTCGAGAAGCGCGTGAAAGGCTTCATGTTCGACTGCCGCATGTGCGGCCAATGCGTGCTGTCGTCGACCGGCATGTCCTGTCCGATGAATTGCCCCAAGCAGTTGCGCAACGGGCCGTGCGGTGGAGTCCGTGCCAACGGCAACTGCGAGGTCGAGCCCGACATGCCCTGTGTCTGGGTCAAGGCGTGGGAAGGCTCGCGCAACATGGTCAAGGGCGACGCCATCCTCAACGTGCAGAAGCCGGTCGACCAGTCGCTGCGTGAGACGTCCGCGTGGCTACGCGTCACGGCGCAGGCCGCGGCCACGCGAGAAGCCTCGAAGGCGGGAACCCAGACATGACCTCCCCTCGCATCCCGCAGCGCGACGAGAACCCGGCCGGCATCCACCTGCCGCTCGAACCCCTGCCCGGCCACACCTCGCGCGGTCGGCTGGAGCGCGTCTTGAGGCGCGGCGAGTTCGCTGTCACCACCGAGCTCAATCCGCCCGACAGCGCCGACCCGGAAGACGTCTACAACCGCGCAAAGGTGTTCGACGGCTGGGTGGACGCCATCAACGCCGTCGATGCGTCGGGCGCCAACTGCCACATGTCCTCGGTCGGCATTTGCGCGCTGCTAACGCGCATGGGCTATGCGCCGATCATGCAGATCGCCTGCCGCGACAAGAACCGCATCGCCATCCAGGGCGACGTGCTCGGCGGTGCCGCCATGGGCGTCGCCAACATGCTCTGCCTGACCGGCGACGGCGTGCAGGCCGGCGACCAGCCGGGCGCCAAGCCCGTGTTCGATCTGGACTCGATCTCGCTGCTCGAAACCATCCGCATCATGCGCGACAACGGCAAATTCCTGTCCGGTCGCAAGCTGACGACGCCGCCGCAACTTTTCCTCGGCGCGGCGGTCAACCCCTTCGCGCCGCCTTACGATTTCCGTCCGATCCATCTCGGCAAGAAGATCGCCGCCGGGGCGCAGTTCGTGCAGAGCCAATACTGCTTCGACGTACCGATGTTCCGGACCTTCATGCAGAAGGCGACCGACCTCGGCTTCACCGAAAAGGTATTCGTGCTCGTCGGCGTCGGGCCGCTCGCCTCCGCCAAGACCGCGAAGTGGATCCGCTCCAACGTGCCGGGCATCCACATCCCCGACGCGATCATCAAACGGCTGGAAGGCGCGCAGGACCAGAAGGCCGAGGGAAAACGCCTCTGCATCGACATCATCAACGAGGTCAAGGAGATCCCCGGCGTCTCCGGCGTTCATGTGATGGCCTACCGCCAGGAAGAATATGTCGCCGAGATCGTCGACGAATCGGGCGTGCTGAAGGGCCGCCAGCCGTGGAAACGCGAAATCCGCCGCGACGACCAGATGGTGGCCGATCGCCTCGAACACCTGCTGCACGACAACATTACCGAGACGCAGGTGGACATGGTCAAGACCGCGCACTGAGCGAGTGCGCGTGACCACCGTCCGCTTGATCCACAACAGATAACGATATAAAGAAGTCTTTATATCCCACGGAGAGTTCAATGACCCGCACGATCGTCGCCTCGGCGACCCGCGAAATCATCATCGGCTTCGATCAGCCCTTCTGCGTGATCGGCGAGCGCATCAACCCGACGGGGCGCAAGAAGCTGGCGGCCGAAATGGTCGTCGGCAATTTCGAGACCGTCATCAAGGACGCGCTCGAACAGGCCGCCTGCGGCGCAACCATGCTCGACGTGAACGCCGGCGTCACCTCGGTCAATCCGAACGAGACCGAGCCCGGACTGCTGGTGCAGACTCTGGAGATCGTGCAGAACCTCGTCGACCTGCCGCTGTCGATCGACAGCTCGGTGACGGCCGCGATCGAGGCGGCGCTGAAGGTCGCCAAGGGCCGCCCGCTGGTCAACTCCGTCACCGGCGAGGAAGAGAAGCTCGAGGCGATCCTGCCGCTGATCAAGAAATACAACGTGCCGGTGGTGGCGATCTCCAACGACGAGACCGGCATATCGATGGACCCCGACGTGCGTTTTGCCGTCGCCAAGAAGATCGTCGAGCGCTGCGCCGATTTCGGCATCCCTGCGCATGATGTGGTGGTCGACCCGCTGGTCATGCCGATCGGCGCGCTGGGCGACGCCGGCCGCCAGGTCTTCGCGCTGCTGCGCCGCCTGCGCGAGGAACTCAAGGTCAACACCACCTGCGGCCTCTCCAACATCTCCTTCGGCCTGCCGCACCGCCACGGCATCAACGCCGGCTTCATCCCGATGGTGATCGGCGCCGGCATGACCTCGGCGATCATGAATCCGATCCGTCCACAGGAGATGGAAGCCGTGCGCGCCGCCAATGTGCTCGCCGGCACCGACCGCGACTGCATGACCTGGATCAAGACCTACAAGGACTACAAGCCGGCCGAAGGCGGCCAAGCTATTGCAGCGCCGACGCAGGTCAACGCACCTGGAGATGGCGGAGCCAATGGCGGACGCCGCCGTGGCGGTCGCGAAGCCAGGATGGCGAGAGGCTGACCGCACTGCCGTGAACCCGCCCCCCAACATCACCGATCCGCTCGTGCTGTTCATGCCATCAGGCAAGCGCGGGCGGTTTCCTGTGGGAACGCCGGTGCTGGACGCCGCGCGCCAGCTCGGCGTCTATGTCGAGAGCGTGTGCGGCGGGCGGGCGACGTGCGGGCGCTGCCAGGTCTCGGTGCAGGAAGGCAATTTCGCCAAGCACAAGATCGTCTCCTCGCTCGACCACATCTCGCCAAAAGGACCGAAGGAAGAGCGCTACGAGCGCGTGCGCGGCTTGCCCGAGGGCCGCCGCCTCTCCTGCTCGGCGACGGTCCAAGGCGATCTCGTCATCGACGTGCCGCAGGACACCGTCATCAACGCGCAGACCATCCGCAAGGCGGCCAGCGACCGCGTCATCGAGCGCAACGCGGCGGTGCAGATGTGTTACGTCGAGGTCGACGAGCCCGACATGCACAAGCCGCTCGGCGATCTCGACCGCCTGAAGGCCATGCTGGCAAAGGACTGGGGCTGGAAAGACCTCCTGGTCGCCCCGCATTTGGTGCCGCAGGTCCAGAAAATCCTGCGCAAGGAGAACTGGGCAGTCACCGCCGCCATCCACCGCGACATGGAATCCTCGCGGCCGTTCATCATCGCGCTCTACCCCGGCCTGAAGAACGAGGCCTACGGCATCGCCTGCGATATCGGCTCGACGACGATCGCCATGCATCTCGTCTCGCTGCTGTCGGGCCGAATCGTTGCTTCAGCGGGCGCGCCTAACCCGCAGATAAGATTCGGCGAAGACGTGATGAGCCGCGTTTCCTACGTCATGATGAATCCCGACGGACAGGGCGCCATGACCAAGGCCGTGCGCGACGCGGTCAACGACCTGATCGGCAAGGTCTGCACGGAGAGCGGCGTCGACCGCCACGACATCTTCGACTGCGTGTTCGTCGCCAACCCGATCATGCATCACCTGTTCCTCGGCATCGATCCGACCGAACTAGGCCAGGCGCCGTTCGCGCTGGCCGTCTCGGGTTCGATGCAGTTCTGGGCGCATGAAATCGGCATCGAGGTCAGCCCCGGCGCGCGCCTCTACACCCTGCCCTGTATCGCCGGCCATGTCGGCGCGGACGCCGCCGGCGCGACGCTGTCGGAGGGGCCGTACCGGCAGGATCGCATGATGCTTCTGGTCGATGTCGGCACCAATGCCGAGATCGTGCTCGGCAACCGCGCGCGCGTCGTTGCCGCCTCGTCGCCGACCGGCCCCGCCTTCGAGGGCGCGGAGATCTCCTCCGGCCAGCGGGCGGCACCCGGCGCCATCGAGCGCGTGCGCATCGATCCGGACACGCTGGAGCCGAAATACCGCGTCATCGGCGTCGACAAATGGTCGGACGAGGACGGTTTCGAGGAAGCGTCCTGGGCAACAGGCGTCACCGGCATATGCGGATCGGCGATCATCGAGGTCGTGGCCGAGATGTATCTGTGTGGCATCATCTCCGAGGATGGCGTGGTCGATGGAAGTCTGGCGGCGCGCACGCCGCGCATCGTCACCAACGGCCGCACCTTCTCCTATCTGCTGCGCGAGGGCCGCGCGGGAGAACCGCGCATCACGGTGACGCAGAACGACATCCGCGCCATCCAGCTCGCCAAGGCCGCGCTCTACGCCGGCATCAAGCTGCTGATGGAAAAGCAGGGCGTGACCGAGGTCGACACGATCCGCTTCGCCGGCGCCTTTGGTTCATTCATCGACCCGAAATACGCGATGGTGCTCGGGCTGATCCCCGACTGCGCGCTCGACGAAGTGAAGGCGGTCGGCAATGCCGCCGGCACCGGCGCGCTGATGGCGCTCCTGAACCGCGAGCATCGCCGCGAGATCGAACGGGAAGTATCGAAGATCGAGAAGATCGAGACCGCGCTGGAGCCGGGTTTCCAGCAGCTTTTCATTGACGCGATGGCGTTGCCCAACAAGGTCGATCCGTTCCCGAAACTGTCGGCTGCGGTGAAGCTGCCGCCAAGAAAGACGGTCAGCGAGGACGGCGTGGCGGCAGATGCCACGCCCCGCCGGCGTTCCCGCGAGGGCCACGCCGCGCGGCGGGCAAGGGATTAGAGCCTGTCGCTCTAGAACCGACCGGTTTCCTTGAACACCTCGAAGGTGGCCCGGATGTGATCGGCCGCCGCCTTGACCGGTGCGCTGGCGTCCGGCGCAACGAACATGGCGAGGCTGTATTTGCCGATCTCCGGCAGCCCGTCCTTGGTGGTGAGTTCGACCATGTCGCAGCCGAGGAACGACTTCGGCAGCGGCGCCACCGCCAGATCCGCCATGATGGCCGAGCGCTGGCCGGCCGTATGCGCGCTCATATAGGCGACGCGGTAGTTGCGTCCGTCGCGGCCCAGCGCGTCAAGCGCGCCGGCGCGCCATGCGCAACCTTCTTCCCAGATCGACACCGGCAGCGGCTCTCTCAGATGCGCTGACCCGCCCTTGGCGCCTGCCCAGACGATCGGCTCGGTGAGCAGCACCTCCGCCCCGGCCATCGTGTTCTTGTAGGAGTTGGTAACTAGGGTGATGTCGAGCGCCCGGTCGTCCATCCTCCGGCGAAGATTGATGCTCTGGTCGATGATCACGTCGACGGCGATCGAGGGGTGCGACTGGGCGAAGCGCTTCAGCACATGCGGCAGGACGCGTTCGCCATAATCGTCTGGAGAGCCGATGCGGACCACGCCGGAAATGTCGGGGATGATGAATTTCGCCACGGCCTCGCGGTTGATCGCCAGCATCCGCCGCGCATAGCCGAGCAGCATTTCGCCGTCCGTCGTCAGCGTCACCGAGCGGGCGTCGCGCGAAAAGACCGAGCGCCCGAGTATGTCCTCGAGCTTCTTGATCTGCATGGAAACGGCCGATGGCGTGCGAAACACGGCCGTCGCCGCGGTGGTGAAGCTGCCGGTCTCGGCGATGGCCACGAAGGTGCGTAGGACATCGAGGTCGAGCAGCGGAAGCGGGTGATTGAGCGGGGCGTTCATGCGGTCCGTTCCTTCAAATTAACTGATCTAAACCATCAGTTCATTTCGTTTGATTGAACACCATATCCGCGAGATAGTCAACGCTATCGAAGGTTTCGTCTCTGGCCGGACCAGCAACAAAGCCGAAACAGCGAGGCCTTCGATACGCAATGATGTCGAAACCAGCGGCCCCTATTTCAAGGTCGCCCGGACCAGCGGATTGGTTCGGTCAACAGAAGGGAAGTGGAAATGTCTATTCTTTCATCCATCGGACGCTTTGCGACCGAGTTCAGCGCGGCTCGCGCCCGCCATCTCACGGAGCGGACCATCCGTTCGTTGCCGATCGAATTGCAGAAGGACATCGGCTGGCCCGACGCCTTCGACAAGGACAGCGGCTATCGCCATGGTGTGGGCTCCTGGGCGGGAACCAAATAACCGTGAACCGACAAAACCAACGGCCTGCCGCATGTTGCCCCGACATCCGGCAGGCCTTGTTTTTTCTGCACCCGAACCAGGCAGCCATGCAGGCCTCGCATGACGCATATGAACAAGACGCATGGCGCGGAGAATTACGCCGTAATCCATTGTAACCATTTGTAAATTTCTAGTACCAGGACGTAGTTGCCAGTTCACGCATGTCGTTTTTTCGTCGCGCCGCTTCGCATTTGCAGCTTATAATTTCGGCAGGCGCGCCTATATCCGCGTCATCCAACGAGATGCCCCACTCCTCATCAGCGAAGGCACCCCGTGTAACCTTGATGCATGGAGACGTGTCATGAAATTCCTGTCCCGCCTGTTCGGCAATCGCCGCGAGATGAACCTGACCACCGCGCTGGAGCGTCAGCGCCTCGGTCGCACGATGCCTGGCCAGACCGGCGCCGTCGCCGGCGCGCGTCTGGGCTTCCTCGCCTGAGACAAATTCCGTAGCGCGGGTTCGAGCGCCTCCTCCAGGACGCTTGCCTGCATCTCGACCGCCGCCCGGCCCAGGGTTCTCCTTGGCGCCCGCGGCGGTTTTCTTTTGCCAGATTCCGGCCCATTACCTGACTTGCCGATTTGCGACCCATGTCGCAAATTTAGTCTGAAGGCGAACGCTCGATGCCTTGACATTGAAGGGTTTTTGATGGCGCTTTGCTGATAGCGACATTCTGTTCGCGGCATAGTCAGCCGGGGGTTGCCAACTTGAGCGCCGTCAAGCTTCCGACCAAACGGTCGTTCGTCTTCTTTCTTGTGCCCGATTTTACGATGATTGCGTTTGCCACGGCGCTCGACCCGTTGCGCTCGGCGAACCGGATGCTCGGCTACGACGCCTATCAATGGCGGCTGGCGAGCTTGGACGGGCGTCCCGTGAAGGCGTCGAACGGCGTCGAGTGCGCCGTCAATACCTCGCTCGACGAGGAGCGCCGCAAGATGGCTGGCCCGGACCGTCCCGACATGGTGATCGTCTGCAGCGGCCTCAATGTCGAGAGCTACAGCAACCGCACCGCCTTCGCCTGGCTGCGCGAGGAATACAATCGCGGCGTCGCGCTCGGCGGACTCTGCACGGGCGCGCATATACTTGCCGCCGCGGGCCTTCTGTCCAACAAGCGCTGCGCCATCCATTGGGAGAACCTGCCAGGCTTTTCGGAGGCTTTTCCAAAGGCGAATGTCTTTGCCGATCTGTTCGAGGTCGACCAGAACATCTACACCTGCGCCGGCGGCACGGCTGCGCTCGACATGATGCTGAAGCTGATCGGCGAGGATTACGACGACAGTCTCGTCAACCGCGTCTGCGAGCAGGTGCTGACCGACCGGGTGCGCAGCCCGACGGACCGACAGCGCCTGCCGCTGAGGGCCCGCCTCGGCGTCCAGAACGCCAAGGTTCTGTCGATCATCGAACTCATGGAAGCCAATCTTTCGGAGCCGTTGTCGCTGATCGAGGTGGCCGGCCATGTCGGCCTGTCGCGCCGCCAGATCGAGCGGCTATTCCGCACCGAGATGGGCCGCTCGCCGGCGCGCTATTACCTCGAGATCCGGCTTGACCGCGCGCGCCACCTGCTCATCCAGTCCTCGATGCCGGTGGTGGAGGTGGCGGTCGCCTGCGGCTTCGTCTCAGCGTCGCATTTCTCGAAGTGCTACCGTGAGCTCTATTCGCGCTCGCCGCAGCAGGAGCGCCTGGACAGGAAGCAGTTGCTGGCGGCGTAGTTCCCGCTTATCTCCGTCAGCGTCGCCCTACCGCTGATCCCACATCCAGCTGCGGTCGCGCCACATCTTCTCCCCGACGAGACAATCGGCAGGCGGCGACGCCTGTGCCTTCACTACCGGAGGATTCTCCGCCTCCTCGGTTTGCCAGGCCGGCGACAACGGACCTGCGAGCTCGAGCACCAGCTTGCGGCGAACCGCTTCGGGGAATTGCGACCAGTCGTTTACCGGGATCATGAAGGCGCCGGGGCCGCCGATCACGCAGTCCGCGTAGTATTGGTCGAGATTGGTGACGTCGTACACGTTCGCGAATCCTCCGGTGGTCATCAGCGGCAGGCCGTTGATCGTGATGCCCTGCCCGACCACCGCATCGCGAGCCATCTCGACAGGCTCGCCCTGATTGTTGGGACCGTCGCCGGAGATGTCGATGACGCGCTTCATGCCGAGGTACTGGCTCTCCGCGAAGAGATCCGCGCCAAAGCCCAGCGCCGCTGAAACCGAGGTGCGGCGCGCGCTGTTTGCCGGCTGGGCCGACAGCATCGTCGCGACGCGCTCGGCGTCAGCTTTGTTGGCGATGATCGTCCAGGGCACGACGACCTTGTGCGAGGTGACGCCAGCCCATTCGAAATAGGTCACCGCTATCTTGCCGTAAGCGCCGTCGGCGATCGCCTGCAGCACGCGGTCATGGACCAGCGCGGCCGCATAGCCGTTGCGCTGGATCTCCAGTTCCATGGGCGACATGGACAGCGAGACATCGACGGCAAGGACGAGTTCGACATCGACCGGCTCAGCCGCCCAAGCGGGTCCGGCAAGGATTGCGGCGACAGCCGCAAGCATTATGCGGGCACGGCGTAGCATGGCGGGATTGTGCGCCAGACGAACAGCGGACGCCGCTCACAATCTCGTGTATCCCCAAGCGTATCCGGACAGCCCGGCCGCGGCGCTGGCCGCCTCAGCTTCGCGGCTTGAGGTTGTCTGGGTCGTAGAGCGGCTTGTAGCCGACGGCCGCCACTTCGACCGGGTAGGCCTCGCCGAAATATTCGACGGTCAGCTTGCGGCCCTCCTGGCAATACGACCACGGCAGGTAGGCAAGCGCGATGTTCTTGCCGATCGTCGGGCCGTAGGCGACCGACGTGGTAAAGGAACGGCGGCCGAGTTCGTCGACCAGGGTCTCACCTGTTTCCGGATCCATCACAGGCATCGATCCGACAGGATATCGGGCGACGCCCTTCGAGTCCGTATTGTCCGTCATGACCAGCGTGCACAGCATCGCCGGCTGGTGGTCCCGCGCCTTGTATTCCAGATGTTTCGCCCTGCCGCGGAAATCGACATCCTTGACCTTCGGCCGGGCGAGATCGGACTCGATCAGATTGTATTCCGTGAGCAGGTCTGCGTTCTGGAGCCTGAGGCTCTTTTCCATACGGCGCGAGTTGGCATAGGTCTCGACGCCGAAGGCCATCACCCCGGTCGAGCGCAACGCGTCCCAGACGGCGAGACCGTCCTCGTAGCGCATGTGCAGCTCCCATCCCTGCTCGCCGACATAGGAGATGCGGAAGGCGGTCACGTTCTTGCCGGATATTTCTATCGGCTTGATTGCGGCGAAGCCGAAATTCTCCGGATCAAGACCTGCCGGGTCGGCGACGGCCTTCTTCAGCGTGTCGCGGGCGTTCGGGCCCCAGATGCCGATGGTGATGTATTTTTCCGACGTGTCGGTGATGGTGACGTCGAGCCCGCGATCATCGGCCACGCGCTTCATGTAGTGGAAGTCGCGGGGGCCGGCATCGGCGCCGTTGACCAGGCGGCAACGGTCGGCGAGGCGGAAGACGGTGAAGTCGGCGCGCACCATGCCCTCGTCGTCGAGGAAGTGGGTGTATATGCCCTTGCCGATGTTGGCGTCGCCCCCGATCCTGGCCGCGCACAGCCATTCGAGCAGCTCGACATGGTCCGGGCCTTCGATGTCGACCATGTGGAAGTGGGAAAGGTTGACGATGCCGCAATCCTCGCTCATGGCGAGGTGCTCGGCGTTCGACACGCGCCAGAAGTGGCGGCTGTCCCACTCGTTCTCACGTAGCGGCACGCGGTTGCCGTATTTCTCCAGCAGGTGCTCGTTGGCGGCATAGCCATGCGCCCGCTCCCAGCCGCCGAGCTCCATGAAATAGCCGCCGAGTTCCTTCTCGCGTTCGTAGAACGGCGACCGCTTGATGTTGCGGCCGGTCGCATAGGGTTCGCGCGGATGGACCGCCGGGTTGTAGACCTTCTGCGCCGCCTCGCCGCAGCGGCTCGCGATGAAGTCCTCCCGAATCTGGTGCGGGTAGAAGCGCGAATAGTCTATCTTCGCATGATCGATCTCGGTGCGCCCGTCCGTCATCCAGTCGGCAACAAGCTTGCCGAATCCCGGAGCATCCTTGACCCAGATGGCGACGGCGTACCACAGCCCCCTCACCTTCTGGCTCTCGCCGATCGACGGGCCGCCATCCGCCGTCACCTGCAGCAGGCCGTTGAACGAGCGCCGCTCGTCATAGCCGAGTTCGGCAAGAATCGGCGTCAGTTCGATCGCCCGCTCCAGCGGCTCGATGATCTGTTCCATGTCGAGGTCGCGCTGCGAAGGGGAAAGCCGCGCCTGGTGCTTTTCGAGAATGTCGCGCGGGTGGCATAGGCGCGGGTTCGTCTCCTCGTAGTAGCCCCACTCGATCATGCCGCCCTCCGACGTGGTCGGATCGCCGGTGTCGCGCATGTAGGCCGAATTGCCCTGGTCGCGCAGCAGCGGATAGCCGATCTCCTTGCCGGTGCCAGCGAACTCCGTATAGGGACCGAAAAAAGTGAGTGGATGGTCGACCGGCATGACGGGCAGGTCCTCGCCCGCCATCTCGGCGATCAGCCTGCCCCAGAGGCCGGCGCAGACCACCACATAGTCGGCTTCGATCGTGCCGCGGTCGGTCACCACCCCCTTGATGCGGCCGTTCTCGACGACCAGCGACTTCGCCGGCGTGTTGGCGAAGGCCTTCAGCTTGCCCGACTTCTCGGCTTGGTCGACAAGCTTGCCGGCAACGGTCTGCGAACGCGGGATGACCAGGCCTGCATCCGGGTCCCAGAGGCCGCCCTGGACCTTGCCCTCCTCGATCAGAGGGAACTTTTCCTTGATTTCGGCGGGATCGATCAGCCGCGCGCGCGTGCCGAAGGCCTTGCCGGAGGACACCTTGCGCCTGATTTCGTCCATGCGCGCGTCGTCGCCGACGCGGGCGACCTCGAGGCCGCCGATGCGCTCGTAGTGGCCGAGCTTGCCGTAGAAATCAATGGAATAGAGCGATGTCCAGCACGACAGGAAGTCGTGGCTGGTCATGTAGCAGAAGTCGGAGGCGTGGGCTGTGGAGCCGATATCGGTGGGGATGCCCGACTTGTCGATGCCGACGATGTCGTCCCAGCCGCGCTCAATCAGGTGGTGGGCTATCGACGCGCCGACGATGCCGCCCAGCCCGATGATGACGACCTTCGCCTTTGCCGGAAACTCTGCCATTGCCCACGACTCCGAAGGGGGATTTTGCGGGCAGACTATAGGGCGGCGCGGCGGCCAGGTTGAAGCCTGTTTGCGACATTGCCGAAAGGCCGCGCGACCAGAACCGGCCCAAATACAAAGGCCGGGAGGTGAACCCGGCCTTACCGTCGTATGTGGTGCCTGGCGGGCGGCCTACTTGATGCGCGCCTGGCCGCCGGAGATCTCGATCGTCTCGCTGCCGGTCAGCGCTTCGATATCGCCATTGGGCATGGTGACGAAGCAGCCGCTCGGGCAGAAATCCATGCTCTCGCCTCCGCCCAGCGAGAGTTCGGACTTGTTGCCGCCCTCGGTGACGATCAGCGTACGCGGCTCCTGGTCAAGATTGACGGCGCTCGCGGCCTGCGCCGACGCGCCAGCGGCGACCAGGGCAAACATGGCTACAAGGGTCTTCATCATAACCGTACCGGTGGTTCCCACCGCCTCTGTTTCAGGGCTTTTTGCCCTTTTCGAGAACCTTATAGGAGAAGTTGTCTGAACGGCAACTGAATGCCCCGTTCATGCCACAATCGGGCGGCGCTCGCTGTTCTCAGCCGGGATCCGGCTTGCGCGGCCGCCCGCCCCTGCGTCTTGCCGCCTTCCGTTCGGCCATCGCGGCCGCCTCCTGCGCCCTCTCTTCGATCAGCCCGGCCTCGTCCCGCTCGTCGTCCGTCGGCCAGCGGTCTTGCTGTTTGGGGAACTCCGCGCGCGGAGCGGAAGGAATCTCGATGCCTTCGCCTTCGAAAGTCTCCAGGATAGAGAACCGTATATCGTTCTGGACGGTGCCGCCGTTGAGAACATCCGCCAGGAAGACGCGCACCTCGAACTCCAGGGCGGTCGGCCCGAAATTGGCAAAGAGTACGAAAGGCTCGGGATTCTTGAGAACAAGCGGATGGTTCTTCGCGATATCAAGCAGCAGTGCGTGGACGCGCTTCACGTCGGTACCGTAGGCAACCCCGACCTTGACGTCGACGCGCCCGAGCTTGTTGCGGTGCGTCCAGTTGCCGACCGCCGAGTTGATCAGTTCCGAATTCGGCAGGATGACGCTCTGGCGCTGGAACGTCTCGATCTCGGTGGCGCGGACGCTGATCTTCTTGACGGTGCCCGAAACGTTGCCGGCAACGATCCAGTCGCCCGCCTTGAAGGGCCGCTCTGCGAGCAGGATCAGGCCCGAGACGAAATTCGACACGACGTTCTGCAGACCGAAGCCGATGCCGAGCGACAGGCCGCCGGCAACCAGGGCGAAACTCGACAGATCAATGCCGGCCGACGAGATCGCGATGAGGGTTGCCAACGCCAATCCGGCATAGCCGACGACCGTACGGATGGAGTTGCGAACGCCGGTGTCGAGCCGGCCGCGCGCCATCACCGATCCGTCCAGCCAGGCCTGGAACCAGCGCGTAACGAAATAGCCGATGACGAAAACGACGATGCCGGTGAGTATGCCGGTTGGCGAGAAGCGGAAGGTTCCGATGCTGAAGCCGGCGCCCAGTTTATACGCCCACGCCTGGATGTCGCCGGGTTGGAACCCCCACATGAACAGGATCAGCGGCAGGAAGAGCAACAGCACCATCAGGTTGATGAGCAGGCTGACGATCAGACCGATCTGGTCGAGCGTGGTCGCATCCGTAGTCGACTTAGCCGCAAGCCAGCGGCCGATCGATGTCTCCGCGAATCCGCCCTCCGCGCCGATCGCGCGCGCCGAAAGGAACCCGATATAGGCGGTGATCAGAACAGTGCCCGTCACCACGACCTGCATCGAAACGAAGGTTGCAAGGCCGATGTAGCCGAGCAGCGCGGTCAGGATGATGAACACGCCCAGTCCGATCGCGGTATAGCGCAACCAGGCGCGCCACGGCCGCCACTGGCCGTGCTCGTCGCGCAGCAGGCCGATCAGGATGAGCAGGACGCCAACTATGGTCGCGGCCAAGAAGCTCCTGGCGATCGTCAGCGACAGCGGCGATCCCATCGTGTTGTTGACGACGGCGAGGAAACTGTTGAAGCCGATCACCACCGCCATGGCGGTGACGATCGCGATCAACTGCCAGGCGGTGCGCGAATCGATTGCGATCAGGCGCCAGTTCGGCAGTTTCGGCGCCAGTGCCGCGTTCGCCAGCCTGTTGACGCAGAAGACGATCCCGATGACCCCGAAAAGGGAAGTGAGATAGATTCCGATATCGCCGCGCAGGACGTTGAAATAGTTGAAGAAAAAAAGCGTGGCGAGCAGGAAGACCGCGACCGCCATGGTTGGCAGGAGCGTGGACCAGAACGCGACGGACAAGCGGCTGAGGTAGGAAAGGTCCTCCGCCGGCGGATCGGTGACGAACAGTCTGCCGAAAACCCGCCTGCCGCCCACCAGCAGCACCGCGGCAGCGACGAGGGCGAAGAAGGTCGCTGCAAGCACGGACTGGAATTTGTACTGGACGACGAAGCGGAGCCAGGACGACACCGCCCGGTAGAAGCTCCAATATTCTTCGCTGACGTCCTTCAGGAGCTCGCTGTCGAACGCATCGGTGAGCGAGTAGCGCTTGGTGAGCACGTTGCGGAACAACTCGCTGCGCATCGTGCCGATCTTCTCGATCATCCCGTTGACGCGGATGGAGAGGGATTCGGCGAGGCCGAGCACGGCGTTGATCTCGCCTTTCTCGGCGATCAGGCCGGCGCGCTCCGCCGCGACGATGTCGAGTTCCTGCTGGCCCTCCGGCGGCGCCGGCCCCAGCTGATCGAGCCGCGCATTGATTTCCGCCAGCCGCGGGCGGAAGGCGACCGCGCTCGCAAGCAGTTCGCGCGCCAGCGCTTCGAGCTTGAGCCTGACCTCGACGAGTTGGCCGTCGTGCTCGGCATGGGCCGCGATCTGCTTCTCCAGTTCGTCCGCCCGGGCGGAATATGCCTGGATGATCCCGCGCTGCTGCTCGATCAGCGGATTGCCGGTATTGCCGATGCCCTGCGCGAACGCCCCCGACACACCGAGCGCAACGGCGACAATTGAGAGGAGGAGTGCGCGCCAAAGGCGGACGAAAGGCATCGTATCTCTGCGACTCGGCGGCCCGGGCCGGGCCGCTTCCCTGCGCAACCCTTGATAAAGACCCATGCGCGGACGGGCAAGCCGCCTTGATCCGGCTGGGTCGGCCATGCGAAAGGCGATGGCGCAATTCTGGTCTTCGCGCAAGAATGCAGGTCTATAGTCGGCGCCTGCCACAACGGACACGGCATGATGCGGGAATATTCGGCCTATACGCTGCTCAGGAACGCGCTGACCGGCAATCGCGACTGGAAGCCGGCGTGGCGAAAGCCGGAACCAAAGCCGAGTTACGATGTGATCGTCATCGGTGGCGGCGGCCACGGTCTGGCGACCGCCTACTACCTCGCCAAGGAGCACGGCATCACCAACGTCGCCGTGATCGAGAAGGGTTATCTCGGCTCGGGCAATGTCGGCCGCAACACGACAGCCGTGCGCTCCAACTACCTGCTGCCGGAAAACCATCGCTTCTACGAACATTCGATGGACCTGTGGGAGAACCTCTCCCACGAACTCAACTACAACGTGATGTTCTCGCAGCGCGGCTGCCTGAACCTCGCGCACACGCCGGGGCAGCTCGACGAATATGTCCGCCGCGGCAATGCGCTGCGCCACTCGGGCATCGATTCCGAGCTGATGACGGTCGAGCAGGTCAGACGCCTCGTGCCGGCGCTCGACGTTTCGAGATCGGCTCGCTTTCCGATCATCGGCGGCGTCATGCAGCGGAGCGCTGGAACAGCCCGGCACGACGCCGTCGCCTGGGGATATGCGCGCGGCGCCGATCGCCGCGGCGTCGACATCGTCGAGAATTGCGAGGTGACGGGTTTCCTGCGCGACGGCGACCGGGTGACGGGTGTCTCGACCACGCGCGGCGAGATCAAGGCGAAGAAGGTGGCTGTTGCCGTGGCCGGAAGCACCGGCAGGGTCATGAGGCTTGCCGGTTTCGAGACGATGCCGATTGAAAGCCAGGTGCTCCAGGCCTTCGTCTCGGAATCGCTGAAACCTATCCTCGACACGGTGCTGACCTTCGGCATGGGTCACTTTTATGTGGCGCAGTCCGACAAGGGCGGCCTGATCTACGGCGGCGCGCTCGACGGCTACAACAGCTATGCCCAGCGCGGCAGCCTGCCTCTGGTCGAGGAAGTGCACTCGGAGATGCTGGCGCTGTTTCCAGGGCTCGCCAGTGTGCGCATGTTGCGCTCCTGGGGCGGCATCTGCGACATGTCTATGGACGGCTCGCCGATCATCACGACCGGCCCCCTGCCCGGCATGTATCTCAACTGCGGCTGGTGCTACGGAGGCTTCAAGGCGACGCCGGCATCGGGCTGGTGCTTTGCCCACACAATAGCGAAGGACGAGCCGCACCCGCTGAACGCCGCCTTCACGCTCGACCGCTTTCACCGCGGCATACTGATCGACGACAAGGGTCAGGGCGCGACGCCCAATTTGCACTAGATAAGTTACGCAATTCCGGACGGAAAACCGCTACGCACTTTTCCTGGAATTGCTTTAGGGACGAGACAGATGATCATCACCTGCCCCTATTGCGGCCCTCGCGACTCATCTGAATTCGTCTATCAGGGCGAAGGCGGACGCACGCGCCCCGACCAGGCCTCGACCGACCAGGCGGCTTGGAACGCCTATGTCTACGACCGCGTTAACACTGCCGGCGACCACGATGAGATTTGGCAGCACTCCGGCGGCTGCCGCGCGCATCTAAGGATCGTTCGCAACACTGTGACTCACAAGATCCTGAGCGTGGCCTTCGCGCGCGACCACGGCAGGCCGCATGGACGGCGCAAGGCGGAGACGCCGGCATGAGCCCGCGCCGCGCCATGAGCGGCGGTCTGGTCGACCGTTCGCGCTCCATCCGCTTCAGCTTCGACGGCCAGGATTTCACCGGCCATCCGGGCGACACGTTGGCGTCGGCGTTGCTTGCCAATGGCGTGTCGCTGTTCGGCCGCTCGTTCAAATATCACCGTCCGCGCGGCGTGCTTGCCGCCGGC
Organism: Mesorhizobium sp. KR9-304; assembly: GCF_040049215.1. Classification (NCBI taxonomy): domain Bacteria; kingdom Pseudomonadati; phylum Pseudomonadota; class Alphaproteobacteria; order Hyphomicrobiales; family Phyllobacteriaceae; genus Mesorhizobium; species Mesorhizobium sp. KR9-304. Next base: position 533,646 of record NZ_JBDZDN010000002.1, read on the forward strand.
GTCGACGAGCCCAACGCACTGGTCACGGTGCTGCGCGGCGAGGCGCGCGAGCCGAACATCCAGGCGACCATGCTGGAAATCCATGATGGCCTGAAGGTCGTCAGCCAGAACCGCTTTCCGACGCTCGGCTTCGACATCGGCGCGGTCAACCAACTCGGCAGCAAAATCCTCGGCGCGGGCTTCTACTACAAGACCTTCATGGGTCCGGTATTCGGGCCATTGAAGGGTACGCGCTTCTGGATGTTCTGCGAACATTTCATTCGCCGCGCGGCGGGCCTTGGCAGCGCCAGCGCAGCCCCCGACTCGTCGCGCTACGAGCGCATGAATGCCTTCTGCGACGTGCTGGTAGTCGGTTCGGGTCCGGCCGGCCTGATAGCGGCAAAGGCTGCGGCGGCAAGCGGTGCGCGCGTGGTGGTCGCCGAGCAGGCCGCGCGCTTCGGCGGTTCCGCCAACTGGTCCGGCGAGACGATCGACGCGCGGCCGGCGAATGAATGGGTGGCGGGCCTCGCGCATGAACTTTCCGAACTGGCGAACGTGACGCTGCTGCCGCGCACGACCGCTTGGGGCTATTACGACGGCAACACGATCGCAGCGCTGGAGCGTGTCGCCGACCACAAGTCTTCGACGCGCAAGGGCGAACCGCGCCACCGCCACTGGACGATCCGCGCGGGCAAGGTCGTGCTGGCGACCGGCGCCTTCGAGCGTCCGCTGGTTTTCCCTGGCAACGACCGCCCGGGCGTCATGCTGGCGAGCGCAGCGGAGCGCTACGCCGGCGAATACGGCGTGCTGCCAGGCGAGAAGGTCGCCGTCTTCACCAACAACGACGGCGCCTACCGCTCCGCCCTGGCTTTGCGGGAAGCGGGTTGCCGCATTGTTGCGATTGTCGACGTGCGCGCGGACATATCATCTGCGGCGCGTGAACTCGCGGTTCGCACCGGCGCCGAAATCCTGACCGTACGCGCGGTTGTCGGCACCGAAGGCGGCAAAGCGCTGACCGGCATCAAGGTGCAGGGCTTCCATGCCGAGACCGGCACGCTCAGCGGCGACGCGCGAACGATCGAGGCGGATTGCCTGTTGGTGTCGGGAGGTTGGTCGCCGGTCATCAATCTCGCTAGCCAGGCCGGCGCGAAGGCGGAATGGAGCGAAAGGCTGCAGGCTTTCCTGCCGCCGAAAAACGCCGACGGCTGGATCGGCGCCGGCGGCTTCAACGGCACGTTCGCGCTTGAGGCTGCCCTCGCCGAAGGTCTTGCTGCCGGCGGCAAGACAGCCGACGCTGTGCCGGATGTGATCAGCTACGAACTGGACATTGCCCCCGCCCCTGTCTTCGAAATCGAGGCGGGCGGAAAGGCTTTCGTCGACTTCCAGCACGACGTGACAGCAGACGACGTACGCCTCGCCCACCGCGAGGGCTTCCAGTCGGTCGAGCATCTCAAGCGCTACACGACGCTCGGCATGGCGACAGACCAAGGAAAGACCTCGAATGTGCCGGGCCTCGCCATCATGGCGAACGCGTTGGGCAAGCAGATCCCCGAGGTTGGCACCACGCGCTTTCGCCCCCCCTTCGCGCCGGTGACGATCGGCGCGCTCGCGGCTGAACGTTATGGCGAGATCAGGCCGGAACGCCTGACGCCGATGCATGACTGGCACATCGCCAATGGCGCGACGATGTATTCGGCTGGCTTGTGGCATCGAACGATGATCTACGGCCTTCCGGGCGAAACGGTCGAGCAGGCCTATGTGCGTGAGGCCAAGACGACGCGCGAGGCTGCTGGCATCGCCGACGTCTCGACGCTCGGCAAGATCATGGTCCAGGGGCCGGATGCCGTAGATTTCCTCGACCGCGTCTACACCAACACCTTCTCGACGCTGCCGGTGGGCAAGGCGCGCTACGGGCTGATGTTGCGCGAGGATGGGCTCGTGCTCGACGACGGCACGACTTGGCGGCTGGGCGAGCAGGACTTCCTGATGACGACCACCACGGCAAACGCCGGCAAGGTCATGCAGCATCTCGAATATCTGCTCGACGTGATCTGGCCCGATCTGAAGGTTCAACTGACCTCAGTCACCGACCAATGGGCCGGCGCATCGATCGCAGGCCCGAAGTCGCGGGAAATCCTCGCCGCCTGCGTGACCGGCGCCAAAGTCGATAACGACACGTTGCCCTTCATGGGCATCGTGTACGGCGAGATATCAGGCGCGCCGGTGATGATCTGCCGCCTCTCCTTCTCGGGCGAACTGGCCTACGAGGTCTATTCCGGCGCGGGCCACGGCACCCATGTCTGGGAAGCGCTGATCGAGGTCGGCAAGGCGTTCGGCCTGGTGCCTTACGGGCTGGAAGCTCTCGGCACGATGCGTATCGAGAAGGGGCACGTTACCGGCGCCGAGATCGACGGCCGTGTCACGGCGCGCGACCTGCATCTCGACTGGATGCTGTCGAAGAAGAAGCCGTTCGTCGGCTCGATGATGATGGATCGCGAAGGGCTGACCGCGCCCGACCGGCTGCAGCTCGTCGGCATCATGTCGCTCGACAATCTACCGCTCAACGGCGGCTCGCATATCATGGAAGAACTCGACCGTGACAACCCGCATGGCTCGATCGGCCATATGACCGCGGCCTGCTACTCGCCGGCGCTTGGGCGGCATATCGGGCTGGCGCTGGTGAAGGCAGGCAAGGAGCTGCGCGGCACGCGGGCATTCATCTCCGACCCGCTGCGCAAGCGTTTCGGGCCGGTCGAGATCGTCAGCCACCATTTCTACGATCCCGAAGGGAAGCGCATGCATGGTTGACCAGCTCTCGCCGCTTGCGCCGGTGCTGCGGCCGGGCAGCCACCCCGCCCCCGGCGGCATCGGCGTTCGCCTTTCCGAGGTTGAGCCGGGCTCGATCGTGCAGCTCGCCGCCTGGCGGGGGAGCGAGAGCGCGATGACCTCCGCGATTGACGATGTCATGGGCTTGGCGGTCCCCGACGGCGCGGGCAGCGGCGTCTCGACCGACACGAAAGCCGCCTTCGGCTTCGCGCCGGGAAAATTCCTCGTCGTCGATCAGGACGAGGGCCTGGCGGCGTCCCTTGCCAATGCCGTCTCCGCCGAAACGGGAACCGTCACCGATCTTTCGCATGGACGCACCGCGATCAGGATCGGCGGCTCCAAAGCGGAGTGGGTGCTGGGCAAATTCTTCGCCATCGATTTCTCGCTGCCGGCCTTTCCGCTCGGCTCGGGCCTGTCGACGGTGCACCACGACATCTTCGCGCAGATCCAGCGCACGGGCGTGGACCAGTTCGACGTGTACGTCTTCCGGTCTTTCGCACGTTCGTTCTGGAATTCACTCTGCCACGCGAGCGAAGAGGTCGGCTACGAGGTTCGGTAGTCACCGCATTTCCGGCTCGCCGCGATAGTGCGCCTTGGATCACCCTGCTAAGGTCGGGCGGGATATGGTGGGGTCACGCATGCGGCTTGCAGCGGGCGCAAGACTTCTCTGGTTTGTCGGGCTTGCGGTGCTGGCCTTCGCAGACGCTGCCACGGCGGCAGGGCTGACGCCGCCGCGCAACCAGACCTTTCCCACCCTCGAACCAGCGTTGAAGCCGCTGCGTCAGGCAGCCTACGATCATGCCGTTGCGGGGCGTAGGATCGAGGCTCGAGCAGTACTCGCCGACATGGCGCAAAAGATCGAGGCAAGCTACGGCGCCGACAGTCGCGAAATGCAGGATTTCTATCGCGACCAGGCGGCGCTTCTGTCAATTGCCGGCGATGGCATCAACGCGCTGGACAGCGCCCGCAAGGCCGTGACGCTGGCAAGGAAGAGTTCGGTCGGCTACGTCTTCTTCAGCGGCGCGGACCCGGCCATAAGCCTCGACGATCAGACGGCGGCTTTCCGCGATTTCGTCGCTCTCGCCGACACGCACCGCAACGATGTGGCGGACCAGATGGCGCTGCTCGACGAGGCGTTTCGCATCTCGCAGATGGCAGCGCTCGGCAAGGCTTCCATTGCTGCATTTCGCAAGCTTCAGGAAAACCGTCTGCAGCCCGGACAGGAGCGCGACCTCTTCAACCTCGCCTGGACGACCAGCGATCGTATCTACCCGCTCGACTATGCCCGGAACATCGTCGTCCGCATGGGCGAGGACATGGCCAAAGCGGGTCTGCTGACTGTGAAGGACGTCGAGGTGCTCAATCAGGACATCGCAACCCAGGAGGCCTCGATCGCCTTGCTCGGCGAGTATATGGACGGGCTGAAAAACGTGCTTCTGCCTGAACCTCTGGGCATTGCCGAGGTCAAGGCGCGGCTCGACGCCGACGAAGCCTACGTGGCGTTCATCGCCGGCAATGACGCCTACCTCTATGTCTTCTGCGTGACCAGCCGCGGCTTCGTGTTCAGGAACCTCGATTTCGCGTCGCATGGGGCCGAGGGGCTGATCTCCAGACTGAGAAGCGCGATGAACGTGGCGAATGGACGCGGCGCGGTGACGCTGAAGACAGAAGCCGCCGAGCCCTCGAAACAGGTACTGGAGACAGCTTGGGAGCTCTACGAAACGCTGTTCTTCGATATCCAGTCCATCCTGTCAGGCAAGACGCATATCTGGTTGAGCGTGGATGGCGAGCTTGCGAAATTCCCCTTCGAGGCACTCGTTGCCCAGCCGCCGGGTCCCGGTACGACCTTCGCCGACGCCGCATGGTTCGTGCGCCGCCATGCAGTGACCGTGCTGCCGACGCTGGCGCTGCTCGGCAAGCCCAGGACCGCTTCCCCGTCCCGATTGCGCTTCCTCGGCATCGGCAACCCGGACTACCGCGCCTTGGCCTCATGGGACAGGCGGCCGCGGGAAACGCGCGATATCGAAACGCTGGCGCCGTTGCCGGAGTCCGCTTCTGAGGCACAAGGCATCGGGCGGGCGTTGGCGGCCGCATCGACCGACATTCTCGTCGGGCCGGCCGCCCATGAGGCACGGCTGCAGGAGCTCTCGCGCTCCGGGGAGCTGGCCCGTTACGACATCATGCTTTTCGCCACCCACGGCCTGCTGCCGCGGGAGATGGAAGATGCGTTCGAGGGCGGTCTGGCGCTAACCCCGACACGGGATTTCATTTCGCCGCCGAGCATATGGAGCGCCTTCGTCCTGAACATCGAGACCGATGGACTGTTGACCAGCCGCGAGATCGCGACCCTCAAACTCGATGCGGACCTGGTCGTCCTGTCGGCCTGCAACACCGGCGCGGCGAGCCCGACCGACAACGAAGGCTACTCCGGCCTGACGCAAGCCTTCCTCGTCGCAGGCGCAAGGACGATGGTCGTGTCGCACTGGCCGGTCGTATCAGATGCCGCGGTGGAGATCACAACGCGGATGATCGCCGCACTGAAGGGAGCTCCGTCCGGCAAGCCGTTGGCTTTCGCCCACCGCCAAGCGCTGCTCGACGTGATTGCGACAGGGGGCGCACAAGCGCACCCGCGCTATTGGGCGCCATTCTCGATCTTTGGCGGTCCCTGACCCGGAACGCTAGCGGCTGAACACCGCCCAATCGTCGACCGGCGCACGCTCTGTGCGCAGCCTGTTTTCCGGCTTGGAGGCATCCTCGTAGCCGAGCGCCATGCCGCAGACGACAATCTCGTCGTCCGTAATGCCGAGCACGGGCCTGATCTGCTGGTGATATGGCGCAAAGGCGGCTTGCGGGCAGGTGTGCAGCCCTCTCGCTCGCGCCGCGATCATGATGTTCTGCAGGAACATGCCGTAATCAACCCACGAGCCCTGGTTCAGCCGGCGGTCGATGGTGAAGATCATGCCGACCGGCGCGTCGAAGAACACGAAGTTGCGGTCGTGCTGCGCGCGCATCTGGTCGACGTCGCGCTTGCCGATGCCGAGATGGCCGTAGAGCGCGTAGCCGACCGCGCGGCGGCGAGCGTAGTAGGGCTCGAAGAACTTGTCGGGGTAATATTTGTACTCGCCCCTCGCGTGTTCGGCGCGAAGACCGGAGTCGAGGATCGCGCGGGACACACGCTCCCTGGTTTCGCCTGAAGTCACATAGACGCGCCAGGGCTGCATGTTGGTGCCGGAGGGCGCCCAGGACGAGACGTCGAGGATCTCGCGGATCATCGATTCAGGGACCGCATCTGGCAGGAAAGCGCGCACTGAGCGCCGCGAGGTGATCGCCTCGTCAACGGTAGCAGTCTCGTCGAGCAGCGGTTTGTTCTTGTCCCGTGCCAGCATGTCATCCCGCCCCGGATAGGCGCCAAATCACCGACGGTCCGGCCACCTCAAGGGATGGCATTGTCGCCGATGGCGGGGCAAGTAAATCTTCCTTCACGCGTGAAAGGATACTTGATTTTTTCACTGCGTTGGGGTTTCGTGAAATTCTGGCTTAATTTTTCACGAGAACGGCATGTCGCCAGAGAGTTCATTGCTCCCGGAGGATCCTCTGTCCGCCACGCAGCTACTTGCGCACGACATTCGCGCGTTGAGAAAGGCGCGCGGCCTCACGCTGGCCGAAATCGGTGCAAGGTTGAAGCGGTCGGTTGGCTGGCTGAGCCAAGTCGAGCGCGGACTGTCCGTACCGTCGCTGGCCGACCTCAGGGCGTTTGCCGAATTCTTCGGCGTGCCGCTCAGCCTGTTTTTCGGCCACCAGGCGCTGAGCGACGAGGAGCGCGGCGTCGTGGTCCGCTCCGGTAGCCGCCGCTCGCTTGGCACAAGCGAATCCGGGCTGGTGGAGGAGCTTCTGTCGCCTGACCTTGGCGGTAGTTTCGAGATGTTGCGCTCCGTCTTCGAGCCGGGCGCCGAACTGGCCAAGGCCGCGCTCCGCAAGACCGAGGAGGCCGGCTATGTCGTGTCGGGGCGCTTCGACATTGAGATCGACGGCGTCTGGCACCGGCTTGGCGAGGGCGACAGCTTCCGGTTCGAGGCAAAGCCGTTCCGCTGGAAAAATCCGGGCAAGGAACCGGCGGTGGTGATCTGGGTCGTGTCGCCGCCGGTGTACTGAGCGGAACAATCGAAAGAGGACAGCAAGTGGCGGAAATTCCTTCGACCGCGCGTGTGGTGATCATTGGAGGCGGCGCGGTCGGCGTGTCCTCGCTCTATCATCTGGCCAAGGCCGGGTGGACCGACTGCGTGCTCTTGGAAAAGAACGAGCTGACTTCCGGCTCGACCTGGCACGCGGCCGGCAACGTGCCGACCTTCTCGTCCTCCTGGTCGCTGATGAACATGCAGCGCTATTCGACCGAGCTTTATCGCGAGCTGGCGAAGGCGGTCGACTATCCGATGAACTACCACGTCACCGGCTCGTTGCGGCTCGCCCACACCAGCGAGCGCATGCAGGAATTCCAGCGCGCCAAGGGCATGGGCCGCTATCAGGGCATGGACATCGACGTTGTCGGGCTCGATGAAATCAGGCGGCGCTATCCTTTCATCGAGACGCATGAGCTCAAGGGCGCGCTCTACGATCCGAGCGATGGCGACATCGACCCGGCGCAGCTGACGCAGGCGCTGGCCAAGGGCGCGCGCGACATGGGCGCGAAGATCATCCGCTTCTGCCCGGTGACCGGCGCTCGCCGCGAGAACGGCGAATGGGCGATCGAGACGCCCAAGGGTGAAATCCGCTGCGAATATATCGTCAACGCTGGCGGCTATCGTGCGGCGGAAGTCGGGGCGCTCTTCGGCCGCAAGGTGCCGATGATGGTGATGAGCCATCAGTATATCCTGTTCGAGGAGATCCCCGAACTCGCCGCCTGGACGAAGGAGGTCGGCCACAAGCTGCCGCTGCTGCGCGACGTCGACACGTCGTACTATCTGCGGCAGGAAAAGACCGGCATGAACCTCGGGCCCTACGAGCGCAACTGCCGCGCGCACTGGGCAACCCATAACGACCCGATGCCGGAGGATTTCTCGTTCCAGCTTTTCCCGGACGATCTGGAGCGGCTGGAGCATTATCTCAACGACGCAATCGCACGCGTACCGATCCTCGGCACCGCCGGCCTCTCCAAGGTGATCAACGGCCCAATCCCCTATGCGCCGGACGGCAATCCGCTGATCGGGCCGATGCCCGGCGTGCCCAACGCCTTCGAGGCCTGCGTCTTCACCTTCGGCATTGCCCAGGCCGGCGGCGCCGGCAAGGTGCTGTCCGAATGGGTGACAGAAGGCCAGACCGAATGGGATATGTGGTCCTGCGACCCGCGCCGCTTCACCGCCTTCGCCGCCGAGCCGGACTATGCCGTAGCCAAGGGCATGGAAATCTACGGCAACGAATACGCGATCAATTTCCCGCGCCATGCCTGGCCCGCCGCACGAGGGCGAAAGCTGTCGCCGATCCACGACAGGATCGCGGGATTGGGAGCGCAGTTCAACGCCTACAATGGCTGGGAGCGCGCGACCTGGTACTTCAAGCAAGGCGACGACATTTCGGAGGAAAGCACGCTGACCTTCCGGCGCAACGGTCCATGGGAAAAACGGGTACGCGAGGAGTGCCTCGCAGTGCGCGACGCGGCCGGCATTCTCGACCTGCCCGGCTTCTCGCGTTTCCGGCTGCAGGGCGAAGGCGCGCGGGAATGGCTCTCCACCATGATTACGGGCCTCGTGCCAAAACCCGGCAAGATCGGCCTCGGCTATTTCGCCGACGACAAGGGCCGCATTGTCACCGAGATGTCGATCATGGCGATCGAAGAGGATCTCTTCTTCCTGATCACCGCTTCCGTGGCAGAGCTTCACGACTTCGAGTGGCTTGAGAAGCATCTTCCGCAACAGACTCGAATGACTCTGCAAAATGTCACGGATGCCTTTGCCTGCCAGATCCTTTCCGGTCCGAACTCGAGGGCGATCCTTGCCGAAATATGCGACGCCGACCTTTCCCTCCCCTGGCTGTCGCATCAGTCGGTCCAGATCGCTGGTCGGTGGTGCCAGCTCGTGCGGGTCTCCTTCGCCGGAGAGCTTGGCTGGGAAATCCACTCGAAGGTCGAGGATACGCCGGCGATCTTCGATGCGGTCTGGGAGGCCGGGCAGAAGCATGGCCTGAAGCCGTTCGGCATGCTCGCGCTGGATTCGCTTCGGCTTGAAAAAGGCTACCGTGCCTGGAAACAGGACCTCTCGACCGACTACACGATGCTGCAGGGCGGGCTCGAGCGTTTCGTCAAATGGGACAAGCCTGATTTCCGCGGCAAGGCGGCGCTGCAGAGCGAAAAGCAGCAGGGCGTGAAGAAGCGCTTCGTCACGCTGGTCGTCGACGCCGGCGAGTTCGACGCGCCTTACATGTCGACGCTGTGGCATGGCGGCAAGATCGTCGGCGAGACTACGTCAGGAGGTTTTGGCCACCGGGTGGACAAATCGATCGCGCTCGGCATGCTGCGCGCCGATCTCACCGAGCCCGGCACGACGGTCGAGGTAGAGATATTCGGAGAGCGCTATCACGCGACGGTCCAGAAGGACGAGCCGCTGTGGGATCCCAGGAACGAGAGGCTGAGAGCTTAACATGCCGACACCATCGAAACGTCTCGGCGGCATCGTCCCCGCCGGCAAGAGCGGCTGGGAAGTGCATTTCGCCGCGATGACCCGCAAACAGGCGGGCGAGCCGATCATCATGCTGTCGGTCGGCGACCATGATTTCGACACGCCTGCCGAAACCGTCGAAGCCTGCGTGACGGCGGTGCGGTCTGGCCATCACCATTATACGCAGCTTGCCGGACTGCCGCGCCTGCGCGAGGCGATGGCGAAAATTTCGACGCGCTGCACCGGGGTGCAGACCAGCGCGTCCGAGATAATCGCCGCGCCCGGCGGACAGCTGGCGCTCTACGCAGCAGTGCAGGGCACGCTGGACAAGGGTGATCACGCGGTCGTGGTGGCACCCTATTATGCCACCTATCCCGGCACGTTCCGCGCGGCCGAAGCGGATTTCACCGTGGTCGAGGCGCAGGCCACCGACGGCTTCCAGCCGCGCGCCGCCGCGATCGAGGCGGCGTTGAAACCGAACACGAAGGCGATCCTCATCAACACGCCGAACAACCCGACTGGCGCGGTCTACTCTCGGGAGTGCCTGGAAGCCATCGCGAAGCTTTGCGTCAGCCGCGATCTCTGGCTGCTCTCCGACGAGGTCTACTGGACGCTCGGCGGCGGGCATCATGTGTCGCCGCGCGCCCTGCCCGGCATGGCGGAGCGGACGCTGGTCATCAACTCGATGTCGAAGAGCCACGGCATGACCGGCTGGCGCATCGGCTGGCTGACAGGGCCTGAAAGCATGATCTCGCTGCTCATCAGCCTGAATCTCGTGACCACATACGGCCTCACCGATTTTGTGTCGCGGGCTGCGATCGAGGCGCTGGAGAACGACTACGGGGTCGAGCGGATCGCCGGCATCTACAACGGCCGGCGCAAGACTTTCCTCGACGCTATCCGCGGGCTGAACGATATCACGGTGCGTGGTTCCGAGGGCGGCATGTATGTCATGCTGGACGTCAGCGCGATCGAACCCGACGACGAGAAATTCGCCTGGGATTTCCTCGACGCCGAGAAGGTCGGCGTCATGCCGGGATCGAGCTTTGGCGACGCGGCCGCGGGACATATTCGCATCAGCCTCTGCCAGCCGGACGACGTGCTGCTGGAAGCCGCGGCCCGCCTTCGCCGCTTCGCCTCTTCCTATCGCAGCAAGGCAGCCTGATCGATGGCCGCCCTGCCCTCGAAGGCCCGCGCCGTCATCATCGGCGGCGGAGTTTCCGGCTGCTCCGTCGCCTATCACCTGACCAAGCTCGGCTGGACGGATGTGGTGTTGCTCGAGCGGAAGCAGCTCACCTCAGGCACGACCTGGCACGCGGCCGGCCTGATCGGCCAGTTGCGCGGCTCGCAGAACATGACGCGGCTCGCGAAATATTCGGCCGACCTCTACGTCAAGCTGGAGGCCGAGACCGGCGTCGCCACCGGCATGCGGCAGGTCGGTTCGATCACTGTAGCGCTGACGGAAGAGCGCAAGCACGAGATCTACCGGCAGGCCACGGTCGCGCGCGCCTTCGACGTGGATGTCCGCGAAATCTCGCCGGCCGAAGTCAAGCAGATGTATCCGCATGTCAACATCGACGGCGTGGTCGGTGCGGTGCACCTGCCGCTCGACGGCCAGTGCGACCCGGCGAACATCGCGATGGCTCTTGCGAAAGGCGCCAGGCAGCGCGGCGCCAGGATTCTCGAGGGCGTGAAGGTAACGGCGGTTCATCAGAAGAACGGCCGCGTCGCCGGCGTGTCATGGACGCAAGGCGACGAGCGCGGCACGATCGACACCGACATCGTCATCAACTGCACCGGCATGTGGGCGCGCGACCTCGGCGCGATGTCCGGCGTCAACATCCCGCTGCACGCCTGCGAGCATTTTTACCTGATCACCGAGCCGATCCCGGGCCTGACGCGGCTGCCGGTGCTGAGGGTCCCGGACGAGTGCGCCTACTACAAGGAGGACGCCGGCAAGATGATGCTCGGCGCCTTCGAGCCGGTGGCGAAACCGTGGGGCATGGACGGCATAAGCGAGGATTTCTGCTTCGACCAGTTGCCCGAGGATATGGAGCATTTCGCGCCTATCCTCGAAATGGGCGTGAACCGCATGCCGATGCTGGAGACAGCCGGCATCCATACCTTCTTCAACGGTCCCGAGAGTTTTACCCCCGACGATCGCTATTATCTGGGCGAAGCCCCGGAGCTTGCCGGCTACTGGATGGCGACGGGCTATAATTCGATCGGCATCGTTTCCTCCGGCGGCGCCGGCATGGCGCTGGCGCAGTGGATCAACGATGGTGAGGCTCCCTTCGACCTCTGGGAGGTCGACATACGCAGGACGCAACCGTTCCAGAAGAACCGCAGCTACCTGAAGGCGCGCGTCACCGAGACGCTCGGTCTGCTCTATGCCGACCACTTCCCCTACCGGCAGACGGCGTCCGCGCGGGGCGTCAGGCGTTCCCCCCTCCACGAACATCTCAAGGCGCGCGGCGCAGTGTTCGGCGAGGTGGCGGGCTGGGAGCGCGCCAACTGGTTCGCGAAGCCGGGTCAGGAACGCGAATACCGCTATAGCTGGAAGCGACAGAACTGGTTCGACAACCAGCGCGAAGAGCACATGGCGATCAGGAACGGCGTCGGCCTGTTCGACATGACCTCGTTCGGAAAAATCCGCGTCGAGGGCCGCGACGCGCTGGCCTTCCTGCAAAGGCTCTGCGCCAACGATGTCGACGTGCCGGCGGGCAGGATCGTCTACACGCAGATGCTGAATGCGAGAGGCGGCATCGAGAGCGACCTGACGGTGACGCGGCTGTCGGCGACGGCCTTCTTCCTCGTCGTGCCTGGCGTGACTTTGCAGCGCGATCTCGCCTGGCTGAGGCGGCACGTCGGCGATGAGTTCGTAGTCATTACCGATGTGACGGCGGCAGAGAGCGTGCTCTGCCTGATGGGGCCGAAGTCCAGGGACTTGATTCAAAAGGTGAGCCCGAACGATTTCTCGAATGAAAACAATCCGTTCGGAACGTTTCAAGAGATCGAGATAGGCATGGGGCTCGCTCGCGCCCACCGCGTCACCTATGTCGGCGAGCTTGGCTGGGAACTCTATGTCTCGACCGAGCAGGCAGTGCATGTCTTCGAGGCGATCGAGGATGCCGGCTCGGATCTCGGGCTGAAACTCTGCGGGCTGCACACGCTGGATTCCTGCCGCATCGAGAAGGCATTCCGCCATTTCGGCCACGACATCACCGACGAGGATCACGTGCTGGAAGCCGGGCTGGGTTTCGCGGTGAAGACAGCCAAGGGCGATTTCCTCGGACGCGATGCGGTGCTCAGGAAGCGCGAGGCCGGACTGTCGCGCCGGCTGGTGCAGTTCCGGTTGAAGGATGCCGAGCCGCTGCTCTTCCACAACGAGGCGGTGGTGCGCGACGGCCGGATCGTCGGCACGGTCACCTCCGGCAACTACGGCCACTTCCTCGGCAGCGCGATCGGCATGGGCTACGTGCCCTGCCCCGGCGAGAGCGAGGCGGATGTGCTGGCCTCGTCCTACGAGGTCGAGATCGCGGGCGAGCACTTTGCGGCGCAGACCAGCCTGAAGCCGATGTACGACCCGAAGGCCGAACGGGTGAGGATGTAAGCGGCGCCCTAAAACGCGGCGAGCTTGCGCTTCACCTTTTCCAGGAAGGCAGCGCGAGATTGGGGCGTCGATTTGTCCATATCGTAATGCGCGAGGTAGAGCGTGCGGGTGCGCGGAGCGCAGAGCGCGCGTAGGCCGCGCAGGATGGTCTTGCGGCCGGGCTGGCCCATGAGCATGGAAATCCACCATGCCGCGCCGCACGTGGTGACGACGCCAACGCGGCCGATATGCGGGACGAGCGAAACGATGCGGCCGCCGTCGGGCGGCAGCTTGAAGGCGACATCGGTCGCCCAGACACGGTCGAGCCAGCCTTTCAGCATGGCCGGCAGCCCGTACCACCACGTCGGATAAACGAACAGGATCGCCTGTGCCCATTTGAGGTTTTCGATATGAGGCGCGAGTTTCGGATCGGTCGGCGCGCGATCCATATGGCGGCGTTCGTCGGCGCCTACTACCGGATCGAATCCTTCGGCGTAGAGGTCAACCAGCCTGACTTCGCAGCCGCGCGACGACAGCGCGGCGAGAACGGTGTCGCGGACCGCCGCGCTGAAACTCTCCGGTACCGGGTGGCAGTAGACGACCAGGCATCTCATTGGGGCACCTCATCAGAAAGAATCCATCTTCGCCGCGACCTTCGCCATGAACTTTTCCCTCGACTGCGGTGTCGAGAGGTTCATGGAATAATGCGCGAGATAGGAAACCGGCGCGCCGGGCTTGACCGTCAGGCGCAGCATCCGGTGGATCAGCTTTTTCGGCGGATTGCCCATCAGCACGGCGCGAAACCAGCTGCCGCCATAGGTGGTGACGGCCGCCACCTTGCGGATGTTGTGGAGGCTGGGCGTCGCCTTGCCGTCGACCATGCGGAACGACACGCCCGGCAGGAAGACGCGGTCGAAGAAGCCCTTGAGGATGGCGGGAAAACCGTAATTCCAGACCGGAAACGAGAGCACGATGGCTTCGGCCGCAAGCAGGCGGCGGACATAGGGATCGATGGCTTCATATGGTCCGCGCGGATCGTGATAGGCGAGCCGCTCGGCCCGGGTGAGGCGTGGATCGAAGTCCTCGGCGTAGAGGTCCAGATCGTCGACGGCATGGCCGGCGGCGGTCAGGCGCTCGACGATTGTCCGGTGGAGCGCGGCATTGAAGCTTGTTTCGACGGGATGGGCGTAGAGGACGAGGATTTTCATGCCGTTGCCGTCATGAGGCCTTCTCCAGCCCCTTGAACAAAAACACCTTGCCGGAACGGAAGTCGTAAGAGGGATTTTCCCAGGCGATCATCTTGCCGGGGTTGAGCAGGCCTTGCGGGTCCGCCTCGCGCTTGAAGGCGAGCTGGATCTCGTCGGTCTGCTTCATGCCGCCCTCCTCCAGCGTGTAGCGGTGCGGGTTGAAGATCGGGCAGCCGCTCGCCTCGAAAGTGCGGATGATCTCGTCGAGCCGCTGCTCGGTGGTGAAACGCACGAGGTTCAGCCCGAAAGCGGTGATGTTGCCGTCGAAGCGCACGAATTCGAGATGCGAGAAGACTTCGCCGGGGAAGAGACCGTCGATCTTTTCGATCAGCGCGAGATGGCCGGGGAACGGGTAGAGCGACTGGAGGTAGGTCATCGCAGGATCGACGCGCAGCGCGCGCAGCGTCGTGTGGTTCCAGGCAAGCTCGTAGGCGGGCGGCAGACCCTTCTTGTCTTCGTCCGAAGCGGTGGCCGAGTTGTAAACGACCTCACCGCCGGCGCGGCGCGTGAAGGCGAGGAAGGCGTCGAGCGAATGCGGCGCGACCATGACGACGCAGATGCTCTGGCCTTCCCTAAGGAATTTCTGGTGCCGCTTGAAGTAGAGCCAGGGAACGGGTGCGGCGATCGGCGTGACCAGCTTGGTGAGCAGGCCGTCCTGGCAGGCGAGCGCGTTGCCGTAGCGCGCCGCGCCCATGAAGCTGTCGAAGCCGACAATGACGTCGACCCAGTCGTAGGATGCCGTCAGCGGCATCTCGACCTCGGTGATGATGCCGTTGGTGCCGTAGGCGTGGGTGACCTTGTGCAGGTCCTCTCCGGTGAGTTCGAGCACGCGAGGCTCCGCCTCCATGGTGACGACGCGCAGGCGAAGCACGTTGCCGAAATCGCGCAAGCCGCCAAAATTGATCGAGCCGACGCCGCCCGAGCCGCCGGCGATGAAGCCGCCGATCGAGGCGGTGGCGTAGGTTGACGGGTGGAGCCGCAGCTCCTGCCCCGAATGGGCCCGCGTGGCGCGGTCGATGTCGGCGACGATCGCGCCCGGACCGGCGACTACGCGCCCGGTCGAGATCGCGGTGACGGCGTTCATCTCGGCGAGGCTGAGCACGACGCCGCCCGACAGCGGCATGGCCTGGCCATAATTGCCGGTGCCGGTGCCGCGCGGCGTGACGGGCACGCCGTGGCGGTGGCAGGCGGCGAGCACGCGGATGACTTCGGCCTCGCTTTTCGGCGAGACGACAAGGTCGGCGGTGACATGGTCGAGCTGGCGCTTGAGCACCGGGCTGTACCAGTAGAAGTCGCGGCTCTTCTGCTGGACGATCTTCGGGTTGTCCTCGATCTTCAGCCCGGAAAGATCCGCTTTCAGCGCTTCAATGTCCATCAGGCCCCCATCAGATCGTCGAGCTCGGCATAGTCCGGCAGGTCGCGCTCGATCGCCCGGCCGTCGCGCACCACGATGCGATCCGATTCGGGGCGCGACAGCAATTCCGTCCAGCTTCTGCCCTTGAAAACGATGAAATCGGCGGGGCCGCCGGCGGCGAGCACTCCGGCGCCGTCGAGCCGCATGATCCCGGCGGGGGTCGAGGCGACCGCCTTCGGCCAGTCGCCGACCGGATGGTCGAAATGCAAAATACGCGTCGCCATCCGGTAAACCTCCAGCATGTCGAGGTCGCCATAGGCGTAGAAGGGATCGCGCGTATTGTCGGAGGCGACCGCGACCGGAATGCCGCGCGCGCTCATCTCGTGCAGCAGCGTCACGCCGCGCCAACGCGGCGTCGTGCCGTTGTGGCGGCGGTCCTGCAGATAGAGGTTGCACATCGGCAGCGAGACGACCGCGAGCCCGGCCTTCGCCACCTTGTCCAGCGTGTCGAGCACATCGCGGTCCGGCTGGCGCGCCAGCGAACAGCAATGGCCGACGAGTATCTTGCCCTGGAAATTGTTCCACAGGGCAGCCTCCCCGATCTTTTTCAGCGAGATGGCAGACACGTCATCGGTTTCGTCGGCATGGAAGTCGAGGTCGAGGCCGTGCTCGATGGCGAGCGAAAAGACGAAGTCGAGCAGTTCCTCGAGATCGGGCAGCATGTAGCTCACGCAGCCGAGCACGCCCTTGGCGGCGGCAACGCGCTTCGCCAGCGCCGCGAACCATGCCCGGTCGCGCGCGGCTTCGATGCCGGTGAGACACGCGGCCTGCAGCTCGATCCGGCCGGCCCAGCGTTCGCGCATCTGTTCGAAGACCGGCCAGGATATGGTTTCCTGCGGGGCGACGCTGTCGAGATGTGTGCGGATCGCCTTGGTGCCATGGGCGTAGGCCGAGCGCAGCGAAAAATCCATGCGGCGGGATACGTCGGCAGCATCCCAGCGGGCAGCGCGATCCTCGCCTGTTGCATTGAGCGCGCCCATGAAGGAGCCGTCCGGATTGGGTTTTCGCGGCCAGATGTGGCCCTTGTCGATATGGGTGTGGCAGTCGACGAAACAGGGCAGAACGATGCGACAGGCAAGATCGATGGCGGCTGGAACGGCGGGATCGTGGGGGGTGATCGAGGCTATCTTGCCGCCGGAAACAGCGATGTCGGCGAGGAAGAAGCCGTCGGCGTCGGCCGGTGCGGCGAGGCTCGGCGTCAGCGAGGCATGCAGTCGCGCGCGGGAGAGCGTGTAGGGGCCGGAGGCTGGAACGAGCGGCATTGTCATTTCCGGAAGTTTCACCGCTCCTGCTTCAGCGCGCTCTCGTGCCAGCGGCGCAGGATGAGATGCGAGGCGAGCGACAGCACGAGAAAGATCACGATGCCGGTGAAGGAGATCAGGATCAACGCGGCGAAGAGGCGCGGCGCGTTCAGGCGGTAGCCGGCCTCGATGATGCGCGAGGCAAGCCCCGATGACTGGCCTGTGGAACCGGCCACGAATTCGGCTACCACCGCGCCGATGAGCGACAGGCCGCCGGCGATCTTCAGGCCGCCGAGGAAATAGGGCATGGCTGCCGGCAGCCTGAGATGCCAGAGCTGCTGCCAGCGCGTCGCGCCGTTGAGCTTGAACAGGTCGATGAGGTTGCGGTCGACGGAGTTCAGCCCGAGCGTCGTGTTGGAGAGGATCGGGAAGAAAGCGACGATCCAGGCGCAGAGCAGAAGCTTGGCCGTCTGGTTGTCCACATAGATGTTGATGAGCGGGAAAACCGCCACGATCGGCGTCACCTGCAGGATGACGGCGAAGGGAAAGAACGACATCTCCACCCATTTCGACTGGGCGAACAGAACGGCGAGGCCAACGCCGCCGGCAACCGCCAGCGCGAGGCCGAGGAAGGTGATGCGCAGCGTCACCAGCAGCGAGCCGAACAGGAGGCCGGCGTCGGTGTAGAGCGTCGCAAGCACTTCGCCCGGACGCGGCAGGATGTAGCGCGGGATCTCGTTCCAGACGCAGATGCGGTCCCAGAGCCATATGGCGACGATCATGATGACGAGCGGCAGCACCCATTTGCCGATGCGCTCCAGCCGCGCCGCGCGGACGCGCCGCGCCTCTTCCGGGTCGAGCGGGATCGCAGCCGCGCCCGGCTCAATGGCCGTCATCAAGACCTCCGCCAAGCGTGATCGCCTCGCCGAGCACGCCCGACGCCTCGCGGCAGAGCGCGGCATAGTCGGGCGACGTGCGAAACGCGTCGTCGCGCGGATAGGGAGCATCGACTGATATCTCGCGGAAAACGCGGCCGGGCCGCGCCGCCATGACGACGATGCGGTTGGACAGGAAGACGCTCTCGAAGACGCTGTGGGTGACGAAGACGACGGTGAAGCGTTCGTCCTGCCAGAGATCGAGCAAGTCGTCGTTGAGCCTGAAGCGGGTGATCTCGTCGAGCGCCGCGAAAGGCTCGTCCATCAGGAGCAGGCGCGGCTTGGTCACCAGCCCTCGCGCGATCGAGACGCGCATCTTCATGCCGCCGGAAAGTTCGCGCGGCATGGCGTTCTCGAAGCCGGTGAGATGCACGCGTTCGATCATCTCCTTGATCGCAGGCGTCGCCTTGTCACGCGAGACGCCGCGCAGGCGCAGCGGCAGCCAGACATTGTCGAAGACAGTGGCCCAGGGAAGCAGGGTCGGCTCCTGGAACACGAAGCCGATGTCGGCGCGGCCCCGCGCGTCGCCGCGCCAGTCGAGTAGGCCGGTCGTCGGCGTCGACAGACCCGCGATCAGGCGCAGCGCCGTCGACTTGCCGCAACCCGAAGGTCCGAGCAGGCTGACGAAATCGCCCTGCCCGATCGCCAAGTCGACATTGCGCAGCGCGGTGACGCCGTTGGAGAAGCTTTTTCCGACGTCGCGCAGGACGAGCAGGGGTTTTTCACCCCCGCCCGGCGCTTCGCCGGCCATAGCCCTCATCTCCTGCAGCATGCGACCCGGGATTACTTCTTCAGGTCGAGGCCGACGCCCTTGTTGACGAACGCAAGCGTGTAGGACTTCTTGATGTCGATGCCTTCGGGCAGCACCTTGGCCTTCACCATCTTGTCGTAGAAACTCTGGATGCGCGCGTCTGTCATGGCGCCGATGCCGAGCTTTTCCGTATCGCCCGAATCGACGATGCCGAACTTCTTCATCTGGGCGATGGAGAAGGCGATCTGCTCGTCGGTGATATCAGGATTGTCCTTCTTGATCGCCTCGTTGGCGGCCTTGTTGTCGCCGTAGAGATAGTTGTACCAGCCCTTGGCGGTGCCATCGACGAAGCACTGGACGACCTCGGGACGCTTGTCGATCGTGTCCTGCATCGTCTCTATGGTGGTCGAGTAGGTGTCGTAGCCGTAGTCGGCAAGCAGGAACTGATTGGGCACGAAGCCGCCTTCCTTCTCGACCGCATAGGGCTCGGACGTCACATAACCCTGCTGGGCGGACTTCTTGTTTGCGAGGAATGGAGCGGGGTTGAACGTGTAGGGCACGCGCTTCGCGGGATCGAAACCGAACTCGGTCGCCATCCATAGCAGGAAGCTTTGCGCGCCCTCGTCGCTGAGGATGTACTGGTCCGCGTTCTTCAGATCCTCCCACGTGTCGAGACCCTGGCCGGGATGGGTCATCAGAACCTGCGGCTCCTTCTGGAAGGAGGCGGCGACGACCCGCAGCGGAATGTTCTGCACCACGGCGTCGAATGCCTGCTGCATGTTGCCGCCCATGTAGAAATCGATCTTGCCGGCGAGAAGCAACGGCCGGCCGGCGACCTGTGGACCGCCCTGCTGGATCGTGACCTCCAGCCCGCAGGCGGCGTAGGTGCCGTCGGCGACCGACTGATAGTAGCCGCCGTGCTCGGCCTGGGCGAGCCAGTTGGACATGAAGGTCACCGGAACGGCAAAGGCGGTGGTGGCCGTGGCCGCGGAGATGGCGAAAGCCGCCGTGGAAATCGTAAGAAGCCTGTTCATGACGTCACCCTCTGATTGTCCTCGCGCAACCCGCGCGCGGAATTCGACACCTTGGTTCTCAAAGCAAGACATGTGCCACTGGCTGCCCCCCTTTCCGTGAAGCGGAAAGAGCCGATCGCCATGCCGTTCGGCGTGCATGGTGCCTATTTTTCGGGCGCGAGTCCATGTTGCCGGAATACGATGCTGCCGCTTGATGCCAGGCGTACCGCCGCCCTACCATTGTCGGCAGAGGAGATGCCGATGTTCAAGTTCCTGACGCCGAAATCGCTACGACCGCCCTTCGCGAAATACAGCCACGGCGTCGAGGTGCCAGCCGGGAGGCGGCTGGTCGTCTGTTCCGGCCAGCTCGGCGTCGGGCCCGACGATTCGATCCCCGAAGACGCGGCCGCGCAGGCCGAAATCTGCTTCGCCAACATAGAGGCGGTGCTGGCGGAAGCCGGGCTCGGCCTGAAGAATTTGGTGCGCATAAATGCGTTCGTGACCGACCGGGCTTACATGAAGCCCTACATGACGGTTCGCGACAGGGTGGTCGCCGATCCGCCGCCGGCTTCGACGCTGATGATCGTGTCGGGGTTCACCCGGCCCGAGTTCAAGGTCGAGATCGAGGTCATCGCGGCGGGGTAGCCGGCTGTTGCGGGCGCGGGGCCGGCACTCTACAAACCGGCAGCATCAAGGAGAGGCAAGCGTGGCGCGAAGAAAAGTCTGGTGGGGCGATTTTCCGACGACCGCCTATGCGGCGATCGACCCGGAGAAGACCATCGCGGTGCTTCCGGTCGCCGCGATCGAGCAGCATGGGCCGCATCTGCCTGTGTCGACCGACGCGACGATCATGGGCGGCATGCTGGAGACGGTGATCGCGCGGCTGCCCGACGATCTCGACATCCGCATCCTGCCCGTCCAGTCGGTCGGCAAATCCAACGAGCATGTGCATGCACCGGGCACCCTGACGCAGCCGGCAACGACGCTGGTCGAAGCGTGGACGGAGCTTGGTGCGTCGGTCGCGCGTGCCGGCTTGAAGAAGCTTGTCGTCGTCAATTCGCATGGCGGCAATGAGGAGATCATGGGAATTGTGACGCGCGAGTTGCGGGTGCGCTTCGGCATGCTGGCGGTGAAGACCAGCTGGTCGCGCTTCGGCCGGCCGGCCGGGCTCTACAGCGAGATCGAGGACCGGTTCGGCATCCACGGCGGAGATTTCGAGACGTCCGTCATGCTGCATTTCCGGCCGGACCTCGTCGACATGACAAAGGCCGAGGATTTCGAGTCGAGCGTCGAGCGTGCGGAACGGGAGTTCGAGCTGCTGCGCCCGACCGGCATGCATGCCTTCGCCTGGATCGCGCCCGACCTCAATCCGCATGGCGTGGTCGGTGAAGCCTCGCGCGCGACGGCGGAGAAGGGCCGGCTGACGGCCGAGCATCAGGCAGATGGGTTTATCCAGCTGCTGAGGGATGTCAGGAAGGCGCGGCTCGCGGAGTGGCTGAAGTAGGCCCTTCGTATTTGCGAGCCGAGGTAAAGCTTGGCGACGATCGGGCGCGACTACCGGCCGATCTCGAGGGAGAAGGGCACGCCTTCGAACGCCTCGGCGCCGCGGCCGATCGACCGGATCGCTTCGACCATGCGACCCCGGCGGTCCAGCATGGCATCGGCGAGCGCAATCAGGCGCGGATTGGGCGTGGCGCTCGGCGATGCCATGCGGAGCGTCTGCGCGAGTTCCTGTTCATCGCGCGAGGGCTGCAGCGCGGCCGCGATGATGTAGGCCGAGGCGGTCGAGCGGCTGATCCCCGCATAACAATTGACAACCAGCGGCTTCGCCCGGTCCCAACTCTCGGCGAAGTCCAGCAGGGCCTTCATGTGCAGGCGGCCCGGCAGCGTCATGTTCTCCTGCGGCTCGGCGATGTCGTGCAGCGACAACCACAAATGGTTGTGCTCGGCAATCATGGCCGGTCTGGTCATCATGGTGCCCGGGGCGAGCAGCGAGAGAAGACGGTCGGCCTGCGTGGAGGTCACCGTGGCTTCGACCTTCGAGAGCGGGCAAACCCAGATCATCGCGACCCGCCTACAGCTTTTGGGGCGGCGCGAACGGCGCCTCCCCCAACGGCGGTTCCTTCGCCCCATGCCGCGAGCGTGGCCCGGAGGCGCTGCCATTCGGCTTCATTGCCGGGCAGGCCGAAACGAAGCTCGTCCGGACGGTCGGCGAAATTTCGGACAAGGATGCCGCTATGGCCCAGAGCGTCGGACAGGCCGGCTGCATCGGCGGCGGTGACGTGGCGGAAAAGGCTCGTGCCGCCGTCGACGATCACGCCATGCGCGGCAAGCACCGCATCGAGGCGCGCAGCGTCCGAGGTCAGACGCTTGCGCATCGCGTCCTGCCAAGTGAGATCGGCGAGCGCACGGATGCCGTATTCCAACGCGGGACCGGAAACCGACCACGGCCCGAACTCGGCGTCGAGCCTTTCGGCGATGGCCGGCGCGGCCACCGCGAAACCGAGCCGAACGCCGGCGAGGCCGAAGAATTTACCAAACGAGCGCAGCACGACGATGCCGCCCTCTCCCACATCGCCGCAAAGCGAGTCCTCGCGCGGGCCTACATCCATGAAGGCCTCGTCGACGACCAGCAGGCCGCCGCGCCGGCGCAATGTTTCGGCGAGCGCCAGCAGGTCGGCACGGGAAACCACGCGCCCGTCCGGATTGTTCGGGTTGACGACCACCGCAAGGTCGGCGTCGGCGAGCGCGGAAAATTCGCGAACCTCGACGGCAGCGTGGCCGCAAAGAGAGGCGGTGCGCCGATGCTCGGCGTAGGTCGGCCCGAGGATGACCGCGCGGCCGGGCTTCACCAGCGAAAACACGCGCGGCAGCAGGATCTGCGTGCCGGGCGCGAGAGCCACTTGGAGCGGCGAAGGCGCGCCGTACGCGACGGTGGCAGCGGCTTGGAGCCTACCTGCACTGGAGACCTCCGGCAGGCGTGTCAACGCGGTGGCAGGCAGGTCGAAAAGCGGATAGGAGTGCGGATTGATCCCGGTGGAGAGGTCGATCCAGGGCTGCGGCACGTGCGGGAACAGCGACCGCGCGCGGCCTAGACTGCCGCCGTGATCGGCCACCGCCGCAATTGCCTTCGCCGGAACGTCCATGTCCGTCCTGATCGCCTTCCTGTCACTCGCTGTCGAGGCGAAGCTCGGTTACCCGGATCGCCTGTATCGCGCGATCGGCCACCCGGTCACCTGGATCGGCTGCCTGATATCCTTTATCGACCGCCGGCTCAACCGCGCGACGGACAGCGACGGCAAGCGTCGCCTTTGCGGAGTGGCTGCACTGATCGCGATCGTAGCGGTTCCGGCAGCTATCGCCTACGGGCTCGAGAGGCTGCTTCTGCTCAACCCACTCGGCATCTTTGTCGCCATCGCGCTTGGCACGACCCTACTTGCGCAAAAGAGCCTCGCCGACCATGTCGAGGCAGTCGCGAAGGCTCTCGACACGGGCGGGCTGGCGGCAGGGCGCGAGGCTGTGTCGAAAATCGTCGGACGCGATCCGGAAAACCTCGACCGGGCGGCCGTGTCGCGCGCGGCGATCGAGAGCCTGGCGGAAAATTTCTCAGACGGCGTGGTCGCGCCGGCATTCTGGATGGCGGTCGGCGGGCTGGCCGGCGGCGCTGCCTACAAGGCTGCCAACACCGCCGATTCCATGATCGGGCACAGGACAACAAGGCACGAGGCCTTTGGCTGGGCGGCCGCGCGCTTCGACGACCTGATCAACCTGCCGGCGTCCCGGCTGACCGCACTGCTGATCGTCGCGGCTGCCGCGATCCTGCCCGGAATGGACGCAAACGCGGCATGGCGCGCCGTATGGCGCGACGCGAAGAAGCACCGCTCGCCCAACGCCGGCTGGCCGGAGGCGGCGATGGCTGGCGCGCTCGGTATCGCGCTTGCCGGGCCTAGAAGCTACGGCGGCGTGACGGGCGACTACGCCTTCATGGGCGAAGGCGGACGGCGCGAGGTGACCGCGGCAGATATCAGGCGGGCGCTGCGGCTGTTCTGGATGGCGGATGTGCTGCTGATGGTGACGCTGGCGGTCGTCGGGATTGCGCTGTTGGCGTGACCGCTATCAGTAGAACCGAAAAACAGGCGCAATCAGCCATACGTCCCGCAGGCTTTCCAAACCTTTGAGTGCCGGTATGGCGAATAGGAAAAACATCGCGTCCCAGAATGTCCGATAAACCAAGGCCGGCTGAACGGGTATCTCTTCCGCGTCCTGCCAGCTGCGGAATGACGGCATCAGCCGTGGCACGTGTGCCTTGTATGTGGCGTATTCGGCCGGGAAGAGACCGGCCAGAGCCCGCTCTTCGTGCCTGATCACGATAAGAAAGATGGCTATCGTTGCGGCCGTACAAAGCAGAGCAAAAACTATGCTGCCGAGTTGAGCGCCGAGGCCGAAGGAAGCAATCGCCGAAAACAGGTAAAGCGGATTGCGGGTCAGCGAATACGGGCCTTCGGTCACAAGTCTACGCAGCTTGTGGCCGCCGATATACATCGAGCACCACGTGCGCCCCACGATTCCCGTCAGGACAAAGAAGACGCCGCCTCGTTCGATCGCCTCGTGCCAGAGATTGTTTTCAGGCAAGACGGAGCCGCTGGCCATGAGCAGACAGATACCCAGGAGGGCAACGATCAGGACGATGATTTTGCGCTGCCACTGCTGGCCGACCAGATCGAACACGATAGGCATGTCGCCGTCCCCGTTGCGCGCTCGATATCGTCAAGAATTTGCGGCGAATCTTTAGCCCATTCGCGGCGCCAAAATGTCTTGGCTTCTTTTAAAACTCGATGCCCTTCTGCGCCTTTACGCCCGCGGCGAAATGATGCTTCACCGCGCCCATTTCGGTGACGAGATCGGCGGCTTCGATCAACGCGGCCTTGGCGTTGCGGCCGGTGACGACGACATGCAGGTCGGGCCGGCGCGCCTTGAGCGCGGCAACGACCGCGTCGAGGTCGAGATAGTCGTAGCGCAAAGCGATGTTGAGCTCATCGAGCACGACGAGGCTGATTCTGGGATCGGCGAGCAGCTCCAGCGCTTTCGCCCATGCGGCCTCTGCCGCGGCGATGTCGCGCTTGATGTCCTGCGTCTCCCAGGTGAACCCCTCGCCCATCGTGTGCCACACGACCTTGTCGCCGAAGGCGGCGAATGCGTCCTTCTCGCCAGTGTGCCACGCGCCCTTGACGAACTGCACGACGCCGACACGCCGGCCGTAGCCTAGCATGCGGAGCGCAAGCCCGAAGGCGGCGGTCGTCTTGCCCTTGCCGGGGCCGGTGTTGACGATCAGCAGGCCCTTTTCCGCGACCGTCTTACCAGCGACCTCGGCGTCCTGAACGGCCTTACGCTTGGCCATCTTGGCGCGGTGGCGTTGGGCCTGCGTGTCGTCGACAGATTTCATCATTTCACCTGTAGGGGCAGCCCGGCGACCAAGAAAAGAACCCTGTCCGCGCATGCCGCGACGCGCTGGTTGAGCCGCCCTTGGGCATCGCGAAAACGCCGGGCGAGTCGATTGTCGGGCACGATGCCCATGCCGACTTCGTTGGAGACGACGAACCAGGGCCCGCGCGGAGAGGCCAGAACCTCTTCCAGTTCCGCCGATAGTGCGTCGATATCGTGCTCGGCCAACATGTGGTTGGACAGCCACAGCGTCAGGCAGTCGATCAGGACCGGCCGATCGTCGGGCACGGTGCGAAGCGCCTGCGCCAAGTCGAGCGGGGCATCGACCGTCGTCCAGCCGGCGCCGCGGCGGACACGGTGGACCGCGATGCGCTCCGCCATCTCGTCGTCATAAGCTTCAGCCGTGGCGATGTAGGTCCAGGGCCCCGGGCGCGCCGTGACGAGCTTCTCGGCGTGAGCGCTCTTGCCGGAGCGCGCGCCGCCGATGATGAAGGTGAGACCTTGCCCGGAGGGATCAGGCAAAGCTCTTGCCGAGAGCGTCCGCCCGGCCGAGGAAACGCTGCCGAACCAGGCCCACGATGCCGCCGAGCGCCACCCAGAAGATCAGGTTGGTGACCGTGGCGGCGACGACGAACTGGTGGTGAAGGTCGGCCGGGATCGGCGATTCGTGGCTTTCGGGCTGCGGCGCGCCGACGATGTGTGGCAGCACGATCAGCGCGACCCCGACGATCGAGAGCAGCGCCGTGCCGCGGAACGCAATCAGCGCAAGCCCGGCTGCGGTCGCAGCGACCGTGCCGGTCCACCAGACCTGGCGGGCGAAGAGATCGGCGGTGGGCATCGCCGGCAGTTCGGGCGGCAGGCCGAGGCCCGGAGCCAGCGTGAAGACGGCGAAGCCGGCAAAACCCCAGATCATGCCTTGGCGCCAGCTCAAGAGACCGCCGGCGAATTCCGACGCGGCGACCAGAAGCAGCGCGAAACCAATGCCGCTGACGACATTGACCGCGAGCGTATAGGCGAAGCGCTCGAAGCCGTCCTCCGGCCCCCAGGCTTCCTTGCCGTGGTCGCGCGATTCGGCGGGTGCGGCAGCAGCGGGCGCGGCCTCGGCAGGCGCCGCGCCGTGATCGTGAGCCTGGCTGGCGCCTTCGAATGTTTCGGCCTGCAGGATAAGCGGCACGGTGGCGAAGGTCTGCAGGGCGGCAAGGATCAGGCCGGCAAGCAAGCCGGCGGCCGCCGCGGCGAACACGGCGTTACGAAAAACGGTCATGATCCGTCTCCCTTAGTGGCAGGGAAAAGCCATGGAATGCCGGTAGTCGTGGCCGGCATTGTGGACGACTTCCATCTGCGAAAAGCCGAGGAAGCCGACGACGAAGAGGCCGAGCAGGGCGACGAGGCCAAGCTGAGCCGCGCGCGAACCGGATGATACGGCCGTGCCGAGCGATGAGGTAACCGTGTTCATTTCCAAATCCTTTCACCCTCCACCCGAGGGCATCGAGAAAAACCTTGTCGCCGGCAGGTCTCCTGGCTCGCGGGTCTTGCGCCTTTCCCACCTTCCCGGAGCTTGCGCCCCAGTGGCTTTCGGAAAAGGCTACCGCTTACAGTTGCGGGGGCAGCCGCGGCTTTGGGCGACGAGCCCGCACCGCATTCCCTCTCGGTCCTTCCGGAACCGTCGACACGCAAACCATAGATCAGAAACGACAGCCCGGCAAACCAATTAACCGGCGTGGACCGTCGCAACTGCGCTATCGCCCGCCAGAATTTCCGCCGCCACCAGTTCCTGAAGCCGCCACAGATGGCGGTCGTGAATGCCCCGCGACGTGAGGTTGACGACTGTGTTGTAGAGATAGTCGGCACATGAGCCCCAATGCCCGCAGGCGGTGGCGAGGCGGCGGGCCGTATCCTCATCCCGGGCCCGGCCAGCATAGGCCCAGCCCCGCCGACTGACCGTGAAACCCAGCGCGGTCGTCTCGCCATCTTCGGTCTCCAGCGGCAGCCATCGCGGCGTGTAGGTCGCCGGCTTGGCCGTCATTTCGCGGCGGAAGAGCTTCGCGAGTTGCTCGCGCGGCTCGGCGTCCGGCAGGCGGAAAGCCACGCCCTTGCACGCTCCGCCCCGGTCGAGCCCCATCGTCAGGCCCGGACGCTCGGGCGTGCCGCGCCACCGCGGCTGGTTGATGCAGAACGAGCGGTGCCAGCCGCGCAACATGGCGACACGCTCGTCCAGATGCTCGATCTCCGGCTTCCAGATGAGCGAGCCGTAGGCGAACAGCCAAAGCGGCGAATGGTCCGGCCGGGCCGCGAGCGTCCGCTCGACCAGTTCCTCGTAGTCGCCGTCGGTCAGATGGTCCTGCCCGGGCAAAGGTCCGGCATCCTCGATCGCCCGGTAGCAGCGCGCGACAAGTTCGGGCGTCAGCGACATTGCACGGCCAGTCATACGACACCATGGAGTTGGAAAGCGTTCCGATCACCACAATATCCCGGGCGCCGCGACAGGCAAGCCGCCGGCCGCCCGGAATTGACAAACGGCGTGGCGAAGTGTCCGCTTGCAGCAAGGGAGCGGTTCCATGCCCAACGTCGCCGAAAAGGATCTCTACCACGGCCTTCGCCAGCTCGAGGCCACGCTGCCGGCGAGCGCCTATCTCGATCCCGGCCAATATCAGCGCGATCTGGACGCGATCTGGTACCGGCGCTGGCTCATGGTTTGCCGCGAGGCCGACATAGCCGAGCCGCTGGTCTTCAAGGTCTTCACCGTCGGCACGCAGGAAGTGCTGGTTGTGCGCGACGAGACGGGCATCCTGCGCGCCTTCCACAACACTTGCCGCCATCGCGGCTCGCAGCTCTGCCAGGCGCAAAGCGGGCGGCTGAAGGCGCGGCTGCTCACCTGCCCCTACCACGCCTGGTCCTATTCCCTGCGGGGCGACCTGGTGCGGGTGCCGTCGAAGACGCTGCCAGACGGTTTCCTGAAATCCGACTATCCGCTCTATGCCGTGAAGCTGGAGGAGTGGCGCGGCTTCGTCTTCGTAAACCTCGACGAGAACGCGAAGGGCGCGGTCGAAGAGAGCTTCGACGAAAGCTCGGCGAGCCTGGCGAACTGGCCGCTGGAAGATCTCGTCAGCGGGCACGTCTTCACCAAGGTGATGAACTGCAATTGGAAGATTTTCTGGGAGAACTTCAACGAGTGCCTGCACTGCCCGGGCGTGCACAAGCACCTGTCGCATCTGGTGCCCATCTACGGGCGCGGGCTGATGGCGCGCCATGACGATCCGGACTGGGCGGCGCATGCCGACAATGACGCGCCGGAATTTTCAGGCAAATTGCGACACGGCGCCGAGACGTGGTCGACGGACGGCCGCTCGCATGGGCCGCAATTCCAGGGTTTGACGCAGGCCGAGCGCGCGGCCGGCCAGACCTATGCGATGAACCTGCCGTCAATGTTCATCGTCGGCCATGTCGACTATGTGCGCACCGTGCGCCTCACCCCGCTTGGGCCGGAGCAGACGAAGCTGACCGCCGAATGGCTGTTCCCGCCGCAGGAGATGCCGCCCGCAGGCCTCGACAACATTCGGGGCTTCGGCATGCAGGTGCTGGAGGAGGACGCGGCGGTCTGCGAGCTGAACCAGCGCGGCCTGCATTCCCGGCGTCACAATGCCGGCGTGCTGATGCCCGAGGAATACGACCTCGCCCGCTTCCATCGGTGGGTCGGCCAACAGCACGAAGCCCTCACTACATAGACTTCGGCAAATAGCGCCAGGTCAGCCAGCCGCATAAGGCGCTGAATACGCCGAGCGTCGCAAAAACCGCGCCGAGGCCGAAGAAGGCCAGGACCACGGAATAGACGAGCGGCGGCAGAAGCTCGGAAAGATCGAGATAGGTGCGGTAGACGGCCGACATCTGCGGCCGTTCATAGGCGCGGACCGCGCGCAGGAAGGCGGTCGAGCCTAGCGCATCGAGCGCGATCGCAAAGAGCGCGGAGGCGAGGAGGAAGAAGCCCGCGACAAGCGGAAAGCGCTCGCCGAAAAAGCCCGCCGCAAAGAGCGTGGCGGTCATGGTGAGGAAGGCGAGCGTCATGATGTTGCGCGCACCGAACCTCTTGCCCGCCCTGCCCCAATAGACCGCCACGAAGAGCAGTGCATTGCCGGCGGAGACGAGCATGCCGCCGGCGAGACTGCCCTCGCCGGTGACGACCATCAGGATCGGCGCGTAGACGAAGAACGTCGTCCAGAAGCAGGAGCGGCCGAAGGCGATGAGCCAGGCGAGCCTCAGCCTAGGCTGCGCAATGAAGCGGCCGATATTGGCGAGCGGGTTCGAGGCGCGGGTCTTGCCGGGCCGGATCAGCGGATTGTCGGAGAGGCGGTAGCGCCAGAACATGACGAGGAGCGCGCAGGCGAAGCCGATCACCACGAGATGCGGCGCGACGATGCCGTAGCGCGAATAGAGCAGCACGCCGACCGTCGGGCCCGCGGTCCAGCCCAGCATCGACCAGGCCATGCGCAGCGATTCGGCCTGCATGATCTCCGTCTTGCGGATGTGGTCCATGATGTAGAGGTTGAGCGTGATGGCAAGCGCGCTTGCGCCCATCACCCGCGCGAGCATGCCGAGCACCTGGCCGGCCAGTGTTCCGGAAACGAAGAGCACCGAGCCGAGAATCAGCGACAGCACGCCAGCCGTGTACATCCAGCGGCGTGAGAAGCGCTCGATCAGCATCGGCATGAAGAGCGTAACCGACAGGCCGAGCAGCGCGACGATCGTGTACAGGATCGAAACGCCCTGCTCACTGCGGAGAATCTCGTATGCCTGGATCGGGATGACGGAAGAGATCGACGCGCGGGCGAAGGATTCAAGGCCGTAAAGCGTCGCGAAAGTGCGCGCGCCGGCGGGCCGGACGGCGAAGAACCAGATTGGATGCCGGACCTGGGTGGTCATGAAACCGAAGAGACGCTGCGCCCGTGAGAGTGTCAGGCGGCTGCACCGGCGAATAGCAGGAAACCGACGCGCGGGCGGCGCAAAACCGGGTTGGCTATCGTTTGCCGCGTTCTGGACCAAATCGGATCGGGCGGCGGCCGTGACCGCCGCTTTGCGGTCGCTCTCGCGGCCATGCTAACGGTGAGGTCCAGATTTCGGAATCGGACGTGACGCAGCAGCAATCCACGGGACGAATAGACGCCATCGACATCGCGCGCGGGGCTGCGCTCGTCGCCATGGCGATCTATCACTTCGCCTGGGACCTCGAATTCTTCGGCTATGCGCCGGCGTCGATGACGGCGGTCGGCGGCTGGAAGCTGTTCGCGCGCTGCATCGCCTCCAGCTTCCTGTTCCTCGTCGGCGTCAGCCTGTACCTGGGCCACGCGAAAGGCATTCGCTGGCGCGGCTACTGGCGGCGGCTGGCGATGGTCGCGGGCGCGGCGCTGGCAATCTCGGTCGTCACCTATATCGCCGTGCCGAGCGGTTTCATCTTCTTCGGCATATTGCATCAGATCGCGCTGGCAAGCGTGCTCGGCCTCGCCTTCCTGCGCCTGCCGGCGGTGGTCACGCTGATTGCCGCGGCGGCGGTGATTGCCGCGCCGCATTACCTGCGCTCGGGCCTGTTCGACGATCCCTGGTGGTGGTGGACCGGGCTCAGCGAAAACCGTCCGCGCTCCAATGACTACGTGCCGATATTCCCTTGGTTCGGCGCGGTGCTGGCCGGCATCGCGGCGGCGAAGATCGCCCAACGGACAGGCCTGTTGGCAAAGCTGTCCACGCTGCGGGCGCCGCGGTGGAGCCTTCCACTGGCGTTCGGCGGACGCCACAGCCTGGCTGTCTACCTCATCCACCAGCCGGTGCTGATCGGCTGCATCTGGCTGTTCGCGCAGGTCTTTCCGCCGCAACAGGAAACCCGCGAGGTGCGCTTCATCCAGTCCTGCGAAAGGGCATGCAACGAGCAGCGCGACACCGCGTTCTGCGCGCGCTATTGTGTCTGCATGCTCGGCACGCTGGAGCGCGAGAACGCGATCGAAGGCGTGTTTGCGGGCGAGCAGAGCGCCGAACTGCGCGGCCGGGTGGAGGACATCGCCGGCCGCTGCACTGTGGATACCGACAATGCGCTACTCGAAGAGGGGGGCCAATGAGCGACGCGAAGAAGCACGCCAAGCATCCGGTGCAGGCACATCAGCCGGCGCTGCCTCAAGGACACCCCGCGCCGAAGGCCGGCGTGATCCCCTGGCCACCGCTGATCTACGTCGCGGGCATCGCCATCAGCGTGATCCTGCACACGCTCTATCCCCTGCCCTGGTTCGGGTCGCCGATGTCGGACATATTGGTGGCTGTCGGCTGGCTCGCGCTTTTGGCGTGTGCGGCCCTGTTCTTCACCGCCATACGCACGATGTCCCGGGCCAAGACGCCGATCAACCCGAACAAACAACCCGAGCATCTCGTGACCGAGGGTCCGTTCGGCATCACGCGCAACCCGATCTATCTTGCCGATACGCTGCTGCTGATCGGCGTCGGGCTGGTTTCGGGTATCGTCTGGTTCCTGCCGGTCGCGCTGATAGCGGCCTTCGTCACCAAGAAGGTGGCCATCGATCGGGAAGAGCGATGGCTGGCGGACAAATTCGGCAAACGCTACCGCGACTACGCCAAGCGCGTCAGACGCTGGATCTGAACCGGGCCGGTCAGGTGTTGACGCCGAGCTCGGCCAGCCGCTCGACGCAAGCCTCCTCGGCGTTGTCGAGCTCGGTCAGCGTTTCCTCGAGGTCGCGGCGTTTCTGCCGCAGAT
Source organism: Mesorhizobium sp. KR9-304 (assembly GCF_040049215.1). NCBI lineage: Bacteria > Pseudomonadati > Pseudomonadota > Alphaproteobacteria > Hyphomicrobiales > Phyllobacteriaceae > Mesorhizobium > Mesorhizobium sp. KR9-304. The sequence continues at coordinate 565,481 of NZ_JBDZDN010000002.1, forward strand.
CCTCTCGCTTTTCCTCGATGCGCTTGATCATCAGCTTGAGCTGACCCACCTCGCCCGGCGGATCCTTGTACATCTGGATGATCTCGCGAATCTCGTTGATCGAGAAGCCGAGGCGTTTTCCCCGCATGATCTGGCGGATGAGATGCCGGTCGGACGGCCGGAACAACCGGGTTCGGCCGCGCCGGACGGGCTGGATCAGCCCCTCATCCTCGTAGAAGCGCAGCGTTCGGGTCGAGATGTCGAACTCGCGGGTCAGTTCGGTGATCGTATAATATTCCCGCACCACTCCCGACCCGGATCGACTCATCGACAAAAATTCGCATGGCATTTACGTAAAAGTCAATTGCCGACGGCTACTTGGGCTTGATCCAGGTCAAGGTCCGCGCCGCTATCGCGTGCGATCCTGTCTCCATGGAGGGCGCGCATATGGGCAGCCAACGATTCAGGGCCGCATTCGAGCGTTTCGTGGAGAAATGGCGCGACTACCGCGCGGCGCTCGCCGACCTTCGCGAAATCGAGGCGATGGAGCCGGACACGGTGGCCGCGGTCGCAGCGGGATGCGGCCTATCGGTGGCGGAACTGCGCGAGGTCGTCGCGGATGGCTCAAGCGCCACGAGCCTGATGGCTCGGATGATGAAGGCTTACGGACTCGACCCCGAAGGTCTGCGGGCGCGCGATCCGCTCACGACACGCGACATCGAAGTGCTGTGCTCACGCTGCGTGACCAAGGGCCACTGCAGGCGCGAACTGGACGCAGGCACGGCGGCTGATCACGCCGACGGCTTCTGTCCAAACGCCCATACATTCGAGCGAATGGTAGACGCCAAGGCCGGCTAAGGGCGCCTTACGTCGGTGCCGCTACCCGAGATGCAGCCACCAGCTGGCAAGGCTCAGGAAGGCCAGGAAGCCGATCACGTCGGTGATCATGGTCGTGAAAACCGACGAGGCGATGGCCGGGTCGGCGCCGAAACGGTCTAGCAGCAGCGGTATGAGGATGCCGGCGAGTGCTGCCGCCAGCATGTTGACGACCATAGCCGCCGCGATGACGTAGCCGAGGTCGACATTCTGGAACCAGGCCGCGGCGACGACGCCGATCACCGTTGCGATGAGAATGCCGTTCAGGAAGCCGACCATGACCTCGCGCCGGATGACGCGACCGGCGTTGTAGATGTCGAGATCCTTGGTCGCAAGCGCGCGCACCGTGACTGTCATGGTCTGGGTGCCGGCGTTACCGCCCAGCGAAGCGACGATCGGCATAAGCGCCGCCAGCGCCACCATCTGCTCGATGGTCGCGCCGAACTGGCTGATCACCGATGCGGAGATGAAAGCGGTGGCGAGGTTGACGAGCAGCCATGGGACTCGCGAGCGCGAGATCGCAAACACCGTGTCCGACAGTTCCTCGTCGCCGACGCCGCCCATGCGCAGCAGGTCTTCCTCCGCCTCCTGCTGGATGACGTCGACCACATCGTCGATGGTGAGCACGCCGACCAGCCGCTCGTTCTCGTCCACGACGGCGGCCGACAGAAGGTCGTACTGCTCGAACTCGCGCGCGGCCTCTTCCTGGTCCATCGTGGCCGGGATGGCGTGCCTGGTCTCGTGCATGATGTCTTCGACCTTGACCGCGCGCTTGGTGCGCAGGACCTGGTCGAGATCGATCGCGCCGAGCAGCTTGAAGGTCGGATCGATGACGAAGATCTGGCTGAAGCGCTCGGGCAGGTTCTGGTCCTCGCGCATGTAGTCGATCGTCTGTCCGACCGTCCAGAACGGCGGCACGGCGACAAACTCGGTCTGCATGCGGCGTCCGGCGCTCTCCTCCGGATAGTCGAGCGAGCGGCGCAGCCTGACGCGTTCGGTGAACGGCAGCTGCGCCAGGATTTCGTCCTGGTCCTCCTGGTCGAGGTCTTCGAGAATGTAGACGGCGTCGTCGGAATCGAGCTCCTGCACGGCCTGCGCGATCTGCGCGTTGGGCAGGCTGTCGACGATGTCCATGCGGATCGCCTCGTCGACCTCGGTGAGCGACGAGAAGTCGAAATCCTTGCCCAGCAGCTCGACCAGAGCAAGCCGCTGCTCCGCCATCAGCGCTTCGAGGAGATCGCCGAGTTCCGACTGATGCAGGCCGCCGACCTCGCGCTTCAGCGTGATCGTGTCGCGATCGGCTATTGCCGCGCCGATATGGGCGAGGAACGACGCGCGGATGACGCCGTCCTCGCCGTAGATATCGGCGTGGACCTCGGTCGAACCGGCGTCGGGCGTCGCTTCCTGCTGGTCTTCCAACGGCGTCTCCCGCTTCAGGACAGGCCTGGCGGCCGGGTGAACGATGCGGCTCTGGTCTAGCCTGCGAAGCCCGAAAATACCAAACGAATTACGCCCGCCTTCGGACCGTTTCAGACTCTCGCAGCGGCAGGCGATAATGCGGGCTTTGCACTTGTTTCGCCGGAAGCGATTTGCTACAGGCCGCGGGCCGGTCCGTTCCGGCTCCTACCACGTGCGGTCGTGGCGGAATTGGTAGACGCGCAGCGTTGAGGTCGCTGTGGGGCAACCCGTGGAAGTTCGAGTCTTCTCGACCGCACCAGTCTCTCTCCGGAACATCGAAGAGCCCGAAACAGCGCCCAGTCCTGGCGCCTGACTCGACCGGAACTGGACCTTGGCCCTGCTTGCCGCCATATGATGCTTCTAGCACCGGAGGCCTCATGCCTGAACGCAGCCAGATCGCCCTCTCTTTCCTGCCCGCGCCTGGCGCGGCGCCGGTGGAATGGCGGGTCGAGCCGGGGCTGACGGCTTATGAGGATGCGCTGGCCTTCATGGAGGCGCGCGCCGACGCCATCCGCCAAGGCAGCGCCGCGGAAATGGTCTGGCTCGTCGAGCATCCTCCCCTCTATACGGCCGGCACCAGCGCCAAGCCCGAGGACCTGGTGGAGCCCGACCGGTTTCCTGTTTTCGCGGCCGGGCGCGGCGGCGAATACACCTACCACGGACCCGGCCAGCGCGTGGCCTATGTCATGCTCGACCTGAAGCGCCGGCAGGAAGACGTCCGCGCCTTCGTGGCGGCGCTCGAAGCCTGGATCATCGCCACGCTCGACCGCTTCAACGTCAAGGGGGAACGGCGCGAGGACCGCGTCGGCGTCTGGGTCGTGAGGCCTGACCGGCCGCCACTGCCGGACGGCTCGCCGGCCGAGGACAAGATCGCCGCGATCGGGATCAGGCTAAGGCGCTGGGTCAGCTTTCACGGCATCGCCATCAACGTCGAGCCGGACCTCTCCCATTTCTCCGGCATCGTCCCCTGCGGCGTCGCCGATCGTGGTGTGACGAGCCTCGTCGACCTCGGCCTGCCGGTGACGATGGCCGACCTCGACATCGCCCTGAAGGCCGCCTTCGTCGAGATATTCGGCGCCGCGCATGAGGGGCGGGACGAAACGAGAAAGGCAAGCTGATGAGAGCTGTCCGTCCGATCATCGCCCTGGCGCTCCTTCTGGCAGCGCAGGCAAACGCAGCCTTCGCCCAGCAGGCCGCCGACACGGTGGCGCCCGAATCGCGATCGGCGGTCAGCGCGAAGCAAGCCGTCCACGCGTCGCGGCAGATGGTCGTCGCGGCCAATCCGATTGCCGCGCAAGCCGGCCTCGACGCGTTGCGGGCCGGCGGCAGCGCGGCTGACGCGGTCGTCGCCGTGCAGACGGTGCTGGGGCTGGTCGAGCCGCAGTCCTCGGGTCTCGGCGGCGGCGCCTTCCTGACCTGGTACGACGCCAAAAGCGGCACGGTGACCACTTTCGACGGCCGCGAAACGGCGCCGGCCGCGGCGACGCCGGCGCTTTTCCTCGGCGCCGACGGCAAGCCGCTCGGCTTCTTCGATGCCGTGGTCGGCGGACGTTCGGTCGGCGTTCCCGGCGTGCCGCGTCTTCTCGAAACCGTCCATGCGAAATACGGCAGACTGGGCTGGGCGGAGCTGATGGATCCCGCGATCAAGCTGGCCGAAGGCGGCTTCGCCGTTTCGCCGCGGCTGCATGCGATGATTACGCAGGATGTCGGCCGGCTCGACACGCAGCCGGCGACGAGGGCCTATTTCTTCGATGCGCTGGGCGCTCCTGTGACGGCGGGAGCCGTGGTGCGCAACCCGGACTATGCGGCGAGCCTACGAACGATCGCCGAGGGTGGCGCGGATGCTTTTTACAGAGGTCCGATCGCAGACAAGATTGTCGCGGCGGTACAAAGTCATCCGACCAATCCGGGCAGCCTCAGCCTGGACGACCTGGCGAACTACCAGGTGAAGGAGCGGCCCGCGGCCTGCGCGCCCTATCGCGGGCTATCGGTCTGCGGCATGGGACCGCCCTCCTCCGGCGCGCTGACCATCGGCCAGATCCTCGGCATGGTCGAGCCGTTCGACATTGCAACGCTGGGTCCGGAGGATCCGGAAAGCTGGCGCATCGTCGGCGACGCAACCAGACTCGCTTTCGCCGACCGCGAGCGCTACATCGCCGACAGCGATTTCGTGAACATCCCCAAAGGTTTGCTGAACGCGGATTACCTGAAGGCGCGCTCGGCGCTGATCCGTCGCCCGACCGCCCTGCCCGACGACGCCGTCGCCGCGGGCGAGCCGTCTTGGGACAAGGCCGAACTTGGTGGGGCGGAGCCGCGCATCGACGGCGTCGCCTTCGACATGCCGGCAACCACCCACTTCACCATCGTCGACGCGGACGGCAACGTCGCGGCGATGACGAGCTCGGTCGAAAACGCATTCGGTTCGCGCCAGATGGCGGGCGGCTTCATCCTGAACAACCAGCTCACCGATTTTTCCTTCGCGCCCGAAAAGGACGGCGCGGCGGTGGCGAACAGGGTCGAGCCCGGCAAGCGGCCGCGTTCGTCGATGGCGCCGACGATCGTACTCAAGGACGGCAAGCCGTTCTACGCGCTCGGGTCGCCCGGTGGGTCGAGCATCATCCCCTATGTTGCGACGACGCTGATCGCGCTGATCGACTGGAAGCTCGACATGCAAGCGGCGATCTCCATGCCGCACATGCTGAACCGTTTCGGGACCTTTGAGCTGGAGGCCGGGACGACGGCCGAGAACCTCGCCGGCGATCTCGAAGCGCTCGGCTACAAGATCAAGATCGGCGACCAGAATTCCGGGCTGCACGGCGTTGCGATCATGCCGGACGGGTTGACGGGCGGCGCAGACCCACGCCGCGAAGGTATCGCGCTCGGCGATTGATCAGAGGCTGCGAGCCCTCGCGAAGCCTTGCGGCAGGAAGGCGCCTTGCCCGGATGCATCGAGCCTGCGTTCCTGGCGCTGCTTTTCATAGCTGCGCCAATCCTCCAGCCGCGCCGAAGCCCAGAGCAGGCCGGAGGCGTGGACGGCAAAGACAGCGACCAGGGCCCCGGCGAGCGCCAGGCGCTCGAACCCGGCCAGGCGTTTCAGTTCGTGGCGGGGTTTTACGGCGCTGCCCGCGGTGATGAGACTGAGAATGGCAAAGACGGCGCCCGCCGAGACGAGCAGCGGCGCCGGAAAGCCGGCGGCGTAGCCAAGCGCCATGAACGCCGACAGCAGCACGAAGGACGATAGCGCAAGCGAGACGGGGCCGGGGCAGATCTGCCGCAGCACCTGGCCGCCGTCGAACTTCCAGACCGGCACGAGATTGGCGACGTTGAAGAGCGCGGCGATGCCGGCGAGCGTGGCGAGTACGCTGGCCGAGAAGCGCCAGCCCTCGCCGACCGCGTAATCGCAAGCGGCGATCGCAAGCGGCACCAGGAAAGCCGAGAACCCCGCCCCCATCAGCGCCACGAAGGCGACCTCGAAGCGGCTGTCATAGGGACGTCCTCCGATGGCGATGCCGCCGAGAAGCGGCACGAAGATCATGCGGACCTTGCGATGCCCCGTGACGCGGAAGGCAGCCATATGGCCGAGCTCGTGCAGCGCCACGACCAATGTGAGCACCATTGCAAGCACCAGGCCGCCGACGTTGAGGCCGAAGATCGGCCACATGATGAGGACCGACAGCAGCGCAAAACCGATCTGGCTTGCCGGATGCTCGAAGAAGCCGCCGTCGCGGTATTTCCCGGTCTCCGCCCATGTCTTCAGCTTCCCGAGCTCGCGGCGCAGCGCGAAGTAGCGGAAGATCAGGAAGGCCGCGCCGCGGTAACGGTCGGTGCGGGTCAGCGTGACGCGCACCTTGCCGTCCGCCTCGGCGACTTCGACGACGTTGCGATAGTGCGACCAGAAGGCGGAGTCGAGCGAAGTGTCGTCCACCACCCGCATGGCGAAGCGCCTGCCTTCGACGACCTCCTCCAGCCGCACGATGTGCTCGATGGGCCGTCCGTCGCGGCCCTCCCAGCTGAGCTGGATGCGCACCAGATCTGCTTCGTCGAGCGTCTCGGCCTTGAGATGCTGCCCCGACCAGCCGGCATTTTCGCCGAACAGCCAGAGCGCGCTCCAGATGCGTTCCCGGTCGGCAGCGATCAGCCGGCTGAACCTCACCGTCCGCACTCCCAGCGGCAGCGCGAAGAGCACGAAGATGAGCCCAAGGTTGAGCGTTACGAGAACTATCGCCAGGACGGGCGTCAAAGGTCACTCTCCGCAGGAGCGCCTGTCCCGGGACGAGTCGGGACAGGCGCTCACCATTCGATTTCGGCGGGAACCCTAGCCTTTGCGGCCGGAAGAAAAGCTTAACGCTTGCCGCCGCCCGAAATCGAATGACGGAGAAGTGAAGGGACCGCCCGCGGTTTGCATGCGGGACGCGCCACATTCACTCGGCGCCTAAAGGGCGCCGATCCATATCGCCATGGAAACGAGGAATGTGCTCATGCAAACCAGAGAAACGACGTCCTGAAGCAGATCAGCCATTATTCCCTCCTGTTTTCAGTATGTTTGCATTTTGTTCCGTTTTTGTTCAAAGTGTCAAGGACGGCGCGGCAGTCTCCTGACACGCGAAGCTGCGAGGGTTAAGGGAAAGTTACGCGGGCTTGCTGGCGCGCCGGCGCACTCACGGTCGGGCCGTGCTCAGAGCGGCACCACCTTGCCCTCGGCAAGGGTGACGCGGCGATCCATACGCCCGGCAAGCTGGTGGTTGTGGGTCGCGATCAGGGCCGCCAGGCCGGACTGCTTGACCAGCGCCGCCAGCGCATCGAAGACGTAGGACGCTGTGTGCGGGTCGAGATTGCCCGTGGGCTCGTCAGCAAGCAGCACGAGAGGAGCGTTGGCGACGGCGCGGGCGATCGCCACGCGCTGCTGCTCGCCGCCGGAGAGTTCGGCCGGCCGGTGCTGCGCACGCTTGCCGATCTGCATGTAGTCGAGAAGCTGTTCCGCGCGGCTCGCGGCCTCCGCGCGCGGCAGGCCCTTGATCATCTGCGGCATCATGATGTTCTCGAGCGCCGAAAACTCGGGAAGCAGATGATGGAACTGGTAGACGAAGCCGATGTCGTTGCGGCGGATGGCGGTGCGCTCGTCGTCGGAGAGCCGCCCGCATGCGCGGCCGCCAAGGATGACGTCGCCCGCATCGGGACGTTCGAGCAGGCCGGCGGTGTGGAGCAGGGTCGACTTGCCAGCGCCCGAAGGCGCCACCAGCGCCACCATCTCGCCCGGCACCAGCGCGAAATCCGCACTGTTCAGGATGGTCAGCTTGCGCTGCCCCTGGACGTAGTGGCGTTCGACGCTCTTCAGTTCGATGATCGGAGCGCTCACTCGTACCTCAGCGCTTCGACAGGATCGAGCTTCGCCGCGCGCCATGCCGGGAAAAGCGTGGCGAGGAAGGAGAGGAAGAGCGCCATCAGGACGACCGAGATTGTCTCGCCGACCTCCATCTTGGCCGGCAGCTGGCTCAGGAAATAGAGCTCCGGGTTGAATAGAACCGTGCCCGACAGCCAGGAGAAGAATTGGCGGATGCGCTCGACATTGAGACAGAGCACGACGCCGAGGACGACGCCGGCAATCGTGCCGGTGACCCCGATCGCCGCGCCCGTCATCAGGAAGATGCGCATGACTGCGCCACGCGTTGCGCCCATGGTGCGCAGGATCGCGATGTCGCGTCCCTTGTCCTTCACCAGCATGATGAGCCCGGAGATGATGTTCAACGCGGCGACCAGCACGATCAGCGTCAGGATCATGAACATGACGTTGCGCTCGACCTGCAGGGCCGAGAAGAAGGTTTCGTTGCGCTGGCGCCAGTCGGAGATGAATATCTGGCGCGCAGCGGCGATCTCGACGAGTTCGCGCAGCGAATCGACGTCATCAGGATTGTCGACGAAGACTTCGACCGTCTGCGCGCGGCCCTCCATGTTGAAATAGAGCTGCGCTTCTTCGAACGGCATGAAGATGACGGACGTGTCGAACTCCGACATGCCGACCTCGAAGATGGCGATCACCGGATAGGCCTTCACGCGCGGCGTGGTGCCCATCGGCGTGACGTCGCCGTCGGGCGACACCAGCGTGATCAGGTCGCCGAGCACTAGGCCGAGATTGTTTGCCATGCGCTGGCCGATCGCGACGCCCTCGGACTGGTCGAAGCCGACCAGCGAGCCGTGCTTGATGTTGCCGGCGACGACTGTCAGCTTGCCGAGGTTCTCGCCGCTGATGCCGCGCACCAGAGCGCCCGCTCCCGCCCCTACGCTTCCGGCCGCCAGCACCTGCCCGTCGATCAGGGGGATGGCGTATTTCACGCCGGCGACGCCGTTGATGCGCTGGGCGACCGCTTCATAGTCGTCGAGCGGCAGGTCTATCGGCTGCACGACCAGATGACCGTTGATGCCGAGGATGCGCGTCAGGAGCTCGGCGCGAAAACCGTTCATCACAGCCATGACCACGATGAGGGTCGCCACCCCGAGCATGATGCCGAGGAAGGAGATCGACGCGATCACCGAAATGACGGTCTCCTTGCGCCGCGAGCGCAGGTAGCGCCAGGCGACGAGACGCTCGAAGGCCGAAAACGGCCCCGCGCCGGCCGGCTTCGCTGCCGCGGTTGTGGTCACCGTGCTCACCCCTTCGGCCCGAGCGACGCCAGCAGCGTTTCGATCTTCTTTGTGTCGCGCTCTCCGGTGGCGCGCCGCTTGACCTCTACCTCTCCGGCGGCCGCGCCGCGCGGCCCGACGATCACTTGCCACGGAATGCCGATCAGGTCGGCGGTGGCGAATTTTCCGCCGGCGCGCTGGTCGGTATCGTCGTAAAGCACATCCAGCCCGGCTGCCCGGTGCGCGGCGTAAAGCTGCTCGCACAGACGGTCGCAGTCGGCGTCGCCGACCTTCATGTTGATGATCACGACATCGAAGGGCGCGACGGATTCCGGCCAGATGATGCCGTTCTCGTCATGGCTCGCCTCGATGATCGCCGCGATCAGCCGCGTCGGCCCGATGCCGTAGGAACCCATCGAGACGAAATGGTCCTTGCCATCGGGTCCGGTCACCTTGGCACCCATCGGCTTCGAATATTTGTCGCCGAAATGGAAGATGTGGCCGACCTCGATGCCGCGCGCCGACAGCCGGTCGCCGTCCGGGATCGAAGCCCAGGCGGTCTCGTCGTGCATCTCGTCGGTCGCGGCATAGGGAGTTGTCCATTCCCTGACGATGCCGCCGATCTCGGCGTCGTTGCCGAAGTCGGTATCTTCTCCGGGCACGGGAAGGCTGAGGAAATCGCGGTGGCAGAAGACCTGGCTCTCGCCGGTGTCGGCAAGGATGATGAATTCATGGCTGAGGTCGCCGCCGATCGGACCGGTGTCGGCGCGCATCGGGATCGCCTGCAGGCCCAGCCGCGTGAAGGTGCGCAGGTATGACACGAACATGCGGTTGTAGGCAGCCTTCGCCCCTTCGAAGTCGAGGTCGAAGGAATAGGCGTCCTTCATCAGGAACTCGCGCGAACGCATGACGCCGAAGCGCGGCCGCACCTCGTCGCGGAACTTCCACTGGATGTGGTAGAGGTTGAGCGGCAGGTCCTTGTAGGAGCGCACGTAGGAGCGGAATATTTCCGTCACCATCTCCTCGTTGGTGGGGCCGAAGAGCATGTCGCGTTCGTGGCGATCCTTGATGCGCAGCATCTCCTTGCCGTAATCGTCGTAGCGACCGCTCTCGCGCCAGAGTTCGGCCGACTGGATGGTCGGCATGAGGATTTCGAGCGCGCCGGCGCGGTTCTGCTCCTCGCGCACGATCTGGCAGACCTTGTCGAGAACACGTTTTCCAAGCGGCAGCCAGGAGAAGCTGCCGGCGGCCTGCTGGCGGACTATGCCGGCGCGCAACATCAGCCGGTGCGAGACGATTTCGGCTTCGCGCGGGTTCTCTTTGAGTATGGGCAGGAAATAGCGCGACAGCCGCATTGTGCTTCCGTGAAAAGGCGATGGTGATTGCGCCGGAATCGGCAGGCCATGCGAAACGCATGTACGCGCTTCATAGCCATTTCGTGGCGGAATGGAAACCCGCAGGCGGGCGGTGACCGCCCGGCGTTTTGGTGCTGTCCGTTTGACGGGCACGCCTTGCTCTAGAATTGTGCATTGCAGCATATCTGCAACGCTTCCGACGCAAAATTCCGCGTGACAATTTGTCCGGCCTTAGGCTAGTGTGCCCCCATAAATGAGAGGGCGGAGCAAAATCTGCCCTCCTACGCGGTCAAAGTCTTGGGAGGATGCGATCTAGGCGCGGTTATTCGCTGCCGCCGGACACCGGAAACAGATCGGACGCGTTCAAATTGCAAGGCCTCGTGCCTTGCTTTTTTTTTGTGCAATCAAAAGTTTGCCGACAAAACTTGCTAAGTGGATGACGTAACGTCACTTCTGAAGTCGGGGGCAATTCTCGGTATGTCGTCAAGGCTGAGTCCCAGCCCTCTGGTCAGCAGGTAGAAGACCCCGAGAATGATCGCCGAAACGATGGTCGTGCGCACCACGGCGCGCAGCATGTGCGGGCCTCTCGGCGCGCTCGAAACGGTGCCGAGCGTGACCCCGTCTTCCTCGTCCTGCGTCTTCAACCCGAAGGGCAAAGTGGCGAAGAGGACGATCCACCAGAGGATGAAATATACAGCCGCGACGGAGACCCACGTCATGCTTGTTCGAGCTCGACCAAAGTGCCTGCAAAGTCCTTCGGGTGGAGGAAGAGAACCGGCTTGCCGTGGGCGCCGATCTTCGGCGTGCCGTCGCCGAGCACGCGCGCGCCTGACGCCTTGAGGCGGTCGCGCGCGGCGAGAATGTCATCCACCTCGTAGCAGATGTGATGCATGCCGCCGGCCGGGTTTTTTTCGAGGAAGCAGGCGATCGGCGAGCCCTCGCCCAGCGGCTCGAGAAGCTCGATTTTCGAGTTGCCGGTATCGATGAAAACGACGGTCACGCCATGCTCCGGCATCGCCTGCGGTGCGCTCACTTTGGCGCCGAGCGTGTCCCGATAAATAGCGCTCGCAGCAGCGAGGTCCGGTACCGCTATGGCGACATGGTTCAGGCGTCCAAGCATGGGATTCCGTGAGTAGTGAGTAGTGAGTAGTGAGTAGTGAGTAGTGAGTAGTGAGTACAACATAAGACCCCTAGCGGCTGTCTCCAACCGCTCAGTGCGCCCCATACCGTTCACTGATCACAACCTCACTACTCACTATCTCACCTCGTCACAAACACCGTCACCAGCGGCTTCTTGCCCCAGGCCTCGATTGCGGCGCCGCGAACGGCGCGGCGAACTGCCTCCTGCACGAGATCGAGATCCTTGCGGCGCTGGCGCGGGATGCTTTCGAACGCGCCGATCGCCGCGGTCAGCATCAGTTCTTCGAGAGCCTCGCCGCGCTGGTTCAGCTTGGCGACGCCGATCGCGACGATGTCGGGATCGCCGGCCATCGCGTATTTCTCGTCGAGCACCACGTTGACCGCCACATGACCGGCGAAGGAAAGCTTTCGGCGCTCGCGTATGCCGGTCGCCTCGTCGTCGCCGACCAGCCGCCCGTCCTTATAGATGCGGCCAAACGGCACCTTGTCCAGAATCTCGGCAGCGCCCGGCGCAAGGCGGATCATGTCGCCGTTGCGGACCTGCGCCACCTCAGGGATGCCCGACTGCGACATCAGCGCGCCTTGCGCCACCAGATGCGCCGCCTCGCCATGCACCGGAATGCCGATGCGCGGGCGCGTCCATTCGTACATCTTGCGCAGTTCGCTGCGGCGCGGATGGCCGGAGACATGCACCAGCGCCTCGCCGTCTTCGATGATCCTGATGCCCTGGTCGATGAGCTGGTTCTTGATTTCCAGGATCGCCTTTTCGTTGCCGGGAATGGTGCGCGACGAGAACACGACGATGTCGCCCGGTGAAAACGCCACCGTCTTCATCTCGTCGCGCGCCAGCTTGGCGAGAGCGGCCCGCGCCTCTCCCTGGCTGCCGGTGCAGATGATGACGAGGTTCTCGCGCGGGATGAAGCCGTAATCCTCCTCGGCGATGAACTCCGGAATACCTTCCATGTAGCCGAGTTCGCCGGCGACGCTGATCATGCGCTTGAGCGAACGGCCGAGCACAAGGACCTGCCGCCCGCAATCGCGCGCGGCCTCGGCGATCGAACGCACGCGTCCGACATTCGACGAGAAGGTGGTGACCGCGACGCGGCCCGGCGCTTTCTCGATGACGCCGCGCAGGCCTGCCCCCACCGCCTGCTCGGACGGCGACTCGCCTTCGCGCAGCGCATTGGTGGAATCGCAGATCAGCGCCAGCACGCCGGCGTCGCCCAGCGCCCGGAAACGCGCCTCGTCGGTCATCGGACCGATCTCGGGGGCGGGATCGAGCTTCCAGTCGCCGGTATGGATGACGGTGCCGAGCGGCGTGGTGATCGCAAGCGAGACGGGCTCGGGGATGGAATGGCTGACCGGTATGGCCTCGATCCTGAACGGACCGATCTCGAACGTGTCGCCGGCGCGGTAGATCGTCACCGGGATTTTCGGCGCGTTGTGCTCGCCCTGCCGCTTGGCCTCGAGCAGCCCGGCCGCGAAGGGCGTCATCCAGACCGGCGCCTTGAGCCGCGGCCACAATTCGTGCAGCGCGCCGTAGTGATCCTCATGGGCGTGCGTGATGACGATACCGCGCAGGTTCGCGACCTGCTCCTCGATGAAGCGGATGTCTGGGAGCACGAGATCGACGCCGGGCAGCGTCGCATCGGGAAAGGTCACGCCGACATCGACGACGATCCATTCGCGTTTGCTCGCCGGACCGAAGCCGTAGAGCGCGAAATTCATGCCAATCTCGCCGACGCCGCCGAGCGGCAGGAAGACGAGTTCCGGTCCGGAAGATTTTACCATTTAGGTTCCTTGCCCGCGCTCACGCGGCGCCTGCGGATGCGACCGCGCCGAAATGCACGTCGCCCGCCGCGATTTTCACAATACCGCTGTCCGCCCGGATGACGAAACGGCAATCCTCGTCGATGGTCTCGAACACGCCGCGCACGACGTTGCCGTCGACACGCACGGCGACTTCCGAGCCGAGCCCCGCGGCGCGCGACAGCCAGCGCTGCCTTATCCGCGTCAGTCCCGCGCCGCGATCCCATAGGCGGACATTCTCGTTCCAGGCATCCGAGAGCGCCAGAAACAGCGTCTCGGCATCACCGTTGAAACGGAGAGCTTTGAGCGAGGTTGCCGGATAGGGAACGTCCTCGGGATGCGTCACGACGTTTACGCCGATGCCGATCGCAAGCGCTACTCGGTCGCTGGGCAGCAGCGAGGATTCAAGCAGTATGCCGGCGAGCTTCGCCCCGTCGGCCAGCACATCGTTCGGCCATTTGAGCTCGAAACGGTCACCCCCTCTCCCCTGCCCGGCCGCGTCCGCCGCGATGGCAATGCGCCGGTCAGGCACGACGGCGTCGAGCGCGTCGGCAAGCGCCAGACCGGCGACGAAGCCGAGCGTCGCGGCGAGTTTCAGTTCGTAGGCTTCGACCAGAAGCAGCGTCGCGGCGAGGTTGCCTTCGGGCGTCGCCCAGGCGCGGCCGCGCCGGCCGCGCCCGCTTTCCTGCCGCTTCGAGACAACCCAGAGCTTTCCGGGATCGCCAGCCGATGCACGCTGAAGCGCGATCGCGTTGGTCGAGCCGACACTGTCATGCGCTTCGAGCCGGTAACCTTCCGCGATTGCCGTCGGAGCGAGCGAAAACGCCATCAGAAGAATGTCTTGGCGGCGGTTTCGGCGTAGCTGCTGACCGATCCGCCGATCCACGGCAGCACGTAGAACAGGATGAATGCGCCCGAGAGGCCGAGCACGAAGCGCAAGGCACCCGACATCGGCAGGAAGCCGCCGACCGGCTCGTCGAACCACATGATCTTGATGATGCGGAGATAATAGTATGCACCCACGACCGAGGCGAGCACGCCGATCACCGACAGGGCATAGAGCCCTGCGTTGATCGCGGCGAGGAAGACATACCACTTGGCCCAGAAACCGGCGAGCGGCGGAATGCCCGCCAGCGAGAACATCAGGATGGTGAGGATGGTGGCCATAACCGGATTGGTGGTGGAGAGGCCGGCAAGATCGCCGATCTCCTCGACGTTCCCCTCCTTGCGCCGCATAGCCAGGATGAAGGCGAAGGTGCCGAGCGTCATCACCAGATAGATCAGCATGTAGATCGCGACGCCGCGCACGCCGTCCTGGCTGTTGGCGGCCAAGCCCACCAGGGCGAAGCCGACATGGCCGATCGAGGAATAGGCCATCAGCCGCTTGATGTTCCTCTGCCCGATCGCAGCGAAGGCGCCCAGCGCCATCGAGGCGATGGAGATGAACACGATGATCTGCTGCCAGTCGACGGCAAGCGGCTCGAAAGCGCCCATCACGACGCGCACGATGAGTGCCATCGCTGCCATCTTGGGCGCGGCCGCGAAGAAGGCGGTGACCGGCGTCGGCGCGCCTTCATAGACGTCGGGCGTCCACATGTGGAACGGCACCGCGGAGATCTTGAAGCAGAGGCCGGCAAGAATGAAGACCAGCCCGAACACCACGCCGAGCTGCCGCTCGCCGCCGGCGAGCGTGGCGGCGATCTCAGCGAACCCGGTGTTGCCGGTGTAGCCGTAGACGAGGCTGATGCCGTAGAGCAGCATGCCCGACGACAGCGCACCGAGGACGAAATACTTCAGGCCGGCCTCGGTGGAGCGAAGGCTGTCGCGGTTGATAGCGGCGACCACGTAGAGCGCCAGCGACTGGAGCTCGAGGCCGAGATAGAGCGCGATCATGTCGTTGGCGGAGATCATCAAGAGCATGCCGAGCGTGGCGAGCAGCACCAGGACAGGGTATTCGAACTTGTCGAATTTCTGCTCCCTCGCAAAGCCGGTCGACATGACCAGAGTCAGCGCCGAGCCGACAAGCGTCAACAGCTTCATGAAGCGCGCGAAGGGATCGGAGACGAAGGCGTCGCCGAAGGCCCTCCCGTCCACGCCGGCAAACAGCATCCAGCCGCCGGCGGCAACGAGCAGCAGTACGGCCAGTGCGTTGACGAAGCCGTAGGCGCGTTCGCTGGAATAGACGCCGATCATCAAAAGCGCCATCGCGCCGACCGCGAGGATCAGCTCGGGCGTCAGCAGGGAGAGGCTGGAAGTCAGTTCCGGCGTCATGGTTGCGCCCTCAGTTCGCCGCCGCGACTGGCGCGGCGTCGAGAGAAATGGTGACTGTGTTGACGAGCGCCTCGACCGAGGTCGCGGTGGCATCGAGGATCGGCGCCGGATAGACGCCGAAGAAGATGACGAGCACGATCAGCGGGTAGAGGATGGCCTTCTCCCGCGGCGAAAGGTCGAGCAGGCCCTCCAGGCTTTCCTTGGTGAGAGCGCCGAAGATCACCTTGCGGTAGAGCCAGAGCGCGTAGCAGGCCGACAGGATGACCCCCGTGGTGGCGAACAGCGCCACCCAGGTGTTGACCCTGAAGACGCCGAGCAGGGTCAGGAACTCGCCGATGAAGCCGCTGGTGCCAGGCAGGCCGACATTGGCCATGGTGAAGACCATGAACGCCACGGCGTATTTCGGCATGTTGTTGACCAGCCCGCCATAGGCAGCGATCTCGCGCGTGTGCATGCGGTCGTAGATGACGCCGACGCACAGGAACAGCGCGCTGGAAACAAGGCCGTGCGACAGCATCTGGAAGATGGCGCCCTGGACGCCCTCCTGGTTCATCGCGAAGATGCCCATCGTCACGAAACCCATATGCGCTACGGACGAATACGCGATCAGCTTCTTCATGTCCTCCTGCATCAGCGCGACCAGCGATGTGTAGATGATCGCGACCACCGAGAGCGTGAAGATCAGCGGCGCGAAATCGGCCGACGCCAGCGGGAACATCGGCAGCGAGAAGCGCAGGAAGCCGTATCCGCCCATCTTCAGGAGGATGCCGGCCAGGATGACGGAGCCGGCGGTCGGCGCCTCGACGTGGGCGTCCGGCAGCCAGGTGTGCACCGGCCACATCGGCATCTTCACCGCGAAGGAGGCGAAGAAGGCGAGCCATAGCCAGGTCTGCATGTTGGCCGGGAAGTTGTGCGTCAGAAGCGTGGGTATGTCGGTGGTACCGGACTGGAACAACATCGCCATGATGGCAAGCAGCATCAGCACCGAGCCGAGCAGCGTGTAGAGGAAGAACTTGAACGAGGCGTAGACGCGCCGCTTGCCGCCCCAGACGCCGATGATGATGAACATCGGGATCAGGCCGCCTTCGAAGAAGACGTAGAAGAGCACGATGTCGAGCGCGCAGAACACGCCGATCATCAGCGTCTCGAGCAGCAGGAAGGAGATCATGTAGGCCTTCACGCGCTTCTCGATCGCTTCCCAGCTCGCCAGGATGCAGAGCGGCATCAGGAAGGTCGTCAGGATGACGAACAGCATCGAAATGCCGTCGACGCCCATGTGGTAGGAGATGCCTGAATCCAGCCAGTCGAACTTCTCGACCATCTGGAAGCCCGGCACGGAATTGTCGAAGTCGATCCAGATCAACAGCGAGATCACGAAGGTGGCGATCGTCGTCCACAGTGCGATGGCCCGGATATTGCGGCGCGCGTTCGGCCCCTCGTCCCGGATGAACAGGATCAGCAATATGCCGACCAGCGGCAGGAACGTGACCGTGGAAAGGATTGGCCAGTCGGTCATTGGGAACCCATGTAACGTGGATGCAGCATGGCTCTAATGGCTCCCGAACATCATCCAGGTGACGAGGGCGGCGACGCCGATCAGCATGGCGAATGCGTAGTGATAGAGGTATCCGGACTGCAGCTTGACCACGCGGTTGGTCACGTCGACCACCCGCGCCGACACGCCGTCAGGCCCGAGGCCGTCGATGATCGTGCCGTCGCCGGTTTTCCACAGGAAGGTGCCGAGCCGCTTGGCCGGCCTGACGAACAGGAAGTCGTAGAGCTCGTCGAAATACCACTTGTTGAGTAGGAACTGGTAGAGGAACCGGTGCTGCGCGGCGAGGTTCTTGGGCATATCCGGCGAGCGGATGTAGAACTGATACGCGACCAGGAAGCCGAGGATCATGGCGGCGAAAGGCGCGACCTTCACCCACAGCGGCACATCGTGGAAGGCGTGCAGCATGTGATTGTCCGGCAGGGTGAACAGCGATGCCTTCCAGAACGTCTCATAGTGCTCGCCGACGAAATAGCCCTCGAAGAGAACGCCTGCAAACAGCGCCCCGACGGCCAGGATGAACAGCGGCACCAGCATTACCGGCGGCGATTCGTGTACGTGGTGCATGACCTCGTGGCTGGCGCGCGGGCTGCCATGGAAAGTCATGAAGATCAGCCGCCATGAGTAGAAGCTGGTGAAGACCGCGGCGACGACCAGCGCCCAGAATGCGTAGAAGGCGACGGGATTGTGGGCTGCGAAGGCGCCCTCGATGATGGCGTCCTTAGAGAAGAAGCCGGCCGTGCCGATGACGGTCAGCGGAATGCCGACGCCGGTCAGGGCGAGTGTGCCGACGATCATCATCCAGTAGGTCTTGGGGATGAGTTTCCTGAGCCCGCCCATCTTGCGCATGTCCTGCTCGTCGGAGACGGCGTGGATGACCGAACCCGAACCGAGAAACAGCAGGGCCTTGAAGAAGGCATGCGTGAACAGGTGGAAGATCGCGGCGGAATAGAAGCCCAGGCCCAGCGCCACGAACATATAGCCGAGCTGCGAACAGGTCGAATAGGCGATGACGCGCTTGATGTCGTTTTGCACGAGGCCGACGGTCGCCGCGAAGAAGGCGGTGAGCGCGCCGATGCAGGTGACCACGATCAGCGCCGTGTGCGACAGTTCGAAGAGCGGCGAAAGCCGCGCCAGCATGAACACGCCGGCGGTGACCATCGTCGCGGCATGGATGAGCGCCGAAACCGGCGTCGGGCCTTCCATCGCGTCCGGCAGCCAGGTGTGCAGCGGCACCTGCGCCGACTTGCCCATCGCGCCCATGAAAAGCAGCAGACAGACGACCGTCAGCGCGGTCTGCTTGTCGAGATGGTAGCCCAGGAAGGTGAGCACAGCCTCGCCATGCGCGGCGGCGTCGGCGGCAGCGCCCTCGGCGCCGTGGCCGGCGGCCGGGAGATAGGTTGCGGCATTGGCGAAGATGGTGCCGAGGTTGACCGAGCCGAACAGCACGAAGACGCCGAAGATGCCGAGCGCGAAACCGAAGTCGCCGACGCGGTTGACGACGAAGGCCTTGATGGCGGCGGCGTTGGCGGACGGCTTCTTGTACCAGAAGCCGATCAGCAGGTAGGAGGCGAGACCCACTCCCTCCCAGCCGAAGAACATCTGCACGAGATTGTCTGACGTCACCAGCATGAGCATGGCGAAGGTGAACAGGCTGAGATAGGCGAAGAAGCGCGGCCGGTTCGGATCGTGGTGCATGTAGCCGATCGAATAGATATGCACGAGGCACGAGACGGTGTTGACGACGACCAGCATGACGACGGTCAGCGTATCGATGCGGAGCGCCCAGTCGGCCTGCAGGCTGCCGGATTCGATGAAGCGCAGCACCGGCACTGTGAACACCTCTCCGTCGCCCATCCCGACGCTGACGAACGCCACCCAGGACAGCACCGCTGCGACCACCATGAAGCCGGAGGTGATGTACTCCGACGCCTTGGCGCCGAGAGATCCGCCGAACAGGCCGACGATCAGGAAGCCGAGAAGCGGAAGGAAGACGATGGCTTGATACATGGCTGCGTCCGTCAACCCTTCATCATGTTGACGTCTTCGACCGCGATCGAGCCGCGGTTGCGGAAGAAGACGACGAGAATGGCAAGCCCGATTGCCGCTTCGGCGGCGGCGACCGTGAGCACGAACAGCGCGAAGACCTGCCCGACCAGATCGCCGAGCGCTGCCGAGAAGGCGACGAAATTGATGTTGACGGCAAGCAGGATGAGCTCGACCGACATCAGGATGACGATGACGTTCTTGCGGTTGAGGAAGATGCCGAACACGCCAAGCGTGAACAGGACCGCCGAGACTGTGAGGAAATGTCCGATATCGACCGTCATCGTCAGATGCCCCTGCCCGTCTCGACCTTCTTGATCTCCATCGCTGTGGCGGGCGTACGCTCCACCTGCGCCGAGATATCCTGCCGCTTGACGCCCGGCTTGTGACGGAGCGTCAGCACGATGGCGCCGATCATGGCGACGAGCAGCACCAGGCCCGCGATCTGGAAGTAGTGGATGTAGTCCGTATAGAGAATGTCGCCGAGCGCCGCCGTGTTGTGCCGGGTGGCGATCGGCGGCGTCGGCTGGGCGACCGTGCCGGCAAGCTTTGGCGCGAACGCATAGCCGCCCGTCACGATGATCAGTTCGGCGGCGAGGATCAATCCGACGATGGCGCCGATGGGGGCATATTGCAGCGCGCCGCTCTTCAACTCGGCGAAGTCGACATCGAGCATCATCACGACGAAGAGGAACAGCACCGCGACCGCGCCGACATAGACGACAAGCAGGATCATCGCCAGGAACTCGGCGCCGGTGAGCAGGAACAGGCCGGCGGCATTGACGAAGGTCAGGATCAGGAACAGCACGGAATGCACGGGATTGCGCGCGGAGATGACCATGAAGGCCGATCCGACCGCGACAAAGGCGAAGAGGTAGAAAAATACCGCTTCAATTCCGTTGAGCATGGGTAGTCCCCGTTTAACGTCCCGGTCTCGCGTCCGCCTCGGTTTTCACCCCGGGCGCGAAGCCGCCTGTGCCTTAGACGAGCCTGACCGGCGCGTCCATGCTTGTCCCTGTCCTTCTCCCCTGAAGGAGAAACCGCCTCTCCCCGGCGACGGGGAGAGCCAAAGCCATCAACGATACGGCGCGTCGAGTTCCATGTTGCGCGCGATTTCCCGCTCCCACCGGTCGCCATTGGCCAGCAGCTTGTCCTTGTCGTAGTAGAGTTCCTCGCGCGTTTCCGTCGCGAACTCGAAATTCGGCCCCTCGACGATGGCGTCGACCGGGCAGGCTTCCTGGCAGAAGCCGCAATAGATGCACTTCACCATGTCGATGTCGTAGCGCACCGTGCGGCGGGTGCCGTCGTTGCGGCGCGGCCCGGCCTCGATGGTGATCGCCTGCGCCGGACAAATCGCCTCGCAGAGCTTGCAGGCGATGCAGCGCTCCTCGCCGTTCGGATAGCGGCGCAGAGCATGTTCGCCCCGGAAACGCGGCGAGAGCGGTCCCTTCTCATGCGGATAGTTCACCGTCTCCTTTGGTGAAACGAACTGTCGCATCGACAGGAAGAAGGCACCGACGAAATCTTTGAGTAGCAGCGACTTGGCAGCCTGGGCTAGCGCTGACATGGCTATTCTCCAATGACATACGGGCCGGCGAACCAGCCCACGATCGGCAGCAGCACGAACTGGCTGAGGCCGGTGATGTTCAGAACGCGCTTGGTATCGTCCAGATCGACGCGCGAGGCGAGCAGCCGCAGCAGCGCGAAATCGATCGCCGCGATCGCAACGCCAGCCAGTGCGCCGATGCCGCTCGCACCCATCACGCAAATCCCGTGATCTTGAGGAAGGCGGCGGTGGCGACGACCATGAACAGCGACAGCGGCAGGAACACCTTCCAGCCGAGGCGCATGAGTTGGTCGTAGCGGTAGCGCGGCACGAAGGCCTTCACCATCGCGAACATGAAGAAGACGAAGCAGAGCTTCAGCACGAACCAGATGACGCCAGGCACCCAGGTGAAGGGCGCGAAGTCGAAGGGCGGCAGCCAGCCGCCGAGGAACAGGATCGTCGTCAGCGCGCACATCAGCACGATCGCGACGTATTCGCCGAGGAAGAAGAGCAGGAACGGCGTCGAGGAATATTCGACCATGTGGCCGGCCACCAGCTCCGACTCCGCCTCGACGAGGTCGAAGGGCGGGCGGTTCGTCTCGGCGAGCGCCGAGATGAAGAACACGATGAACATCGGGAACAGCGCCAGCCAGTGCCAGTCCAGCAGCGTGTTGGGCAGGCCGAGGCGCGTGCCGAGCCCATCGCGCTGCGACAGCACGATATCTGTGAGGTTGAGCGAACCGACGCAGAGCAGCACGCAGACGATGACGAAACCGATCGAGACCTCGTAGGACACCATCTGCGCCGCGGAGCGCAGCGCGCCGAGGAACGGGTATTTCGAGTTCGACGCCCAGCCGCCCATGATCACGCCATAGACCTCGAGCGAGGAGATGGCGAAGACGTAGAGGATGCCGACATTGATCGAGGCGATCGCCCAGCCTTCGCTGACAGGGATGACCGCCCAAGCCGAGATGGCGAGCACGGCCGACACCAGCGGCGCGAGCAGGAACACGCCCTTGTTGGCGCCGGACGGGATGATCGGCTCCTTGAACACGAACTTCAGCAGGTCGGCGAACGCCTGGAGCGTGCCCCACGGGCCGACGACGTTCGGCCCCCGGCGAAGCTGCACGGCGGCCCAGATCTTGCGGTCGGCGTAAAGAAGGTAGGCGACGCCGATCAGAAGGACGACGATCATCACCACCGACTTCAACAGGATGATCAGGACCGGCAGGACATAATTCAAGAAGAAGTCTTCCATCGCTATTCCGCCGCCTGCTTGAAACCGTTTTTCGCCAGCGCCGAGCACTCGGCCATGACGCCCGACGCGCGCGCGATCGGGTTGGTGAGATAGAAATCCTTCACCGGCGAGGTGAAGACGCCCTTGTTGAGCTTGCCGCCAAGACGCGCGACCCTGGCAAGGTCGGCGGCATTGCCCGGCGCGATCTCGTCGATGCGGGAAAGATGCGGATAGTCGCCGTAGAGCTGCCGGCGCAGTGCCGCCAGCGAATCGAAGGGCAGCTTCTTGCCGAGAACGTCCGACAGGGCGCGCAGGATGGCCCAGTCTTCTTTGGCCTCGCCAGGCGCGAAACCCGCGCGGCTGGTCTGCTGCACGCGGCCTTCGGTATTGACATAGGTGCCCGACTTCTCGGTGTAGGCGGCCCCCGGCAGGATCACGTTGGCGCGGTGCGCCCCGGCATCGCCATGCGTGCCGATATAGACGACGAACGCGCCGCCGGTGGCGGTCATGTCGATCTCGTCGGCGCCGAGCAAGAAGAGGACTTCGATCTCGCCGAGCATGGCCGCGGCGTCCTTGCCGCCCTTGCCCGGCACGAAGCCGACGTCGAGCCCGCCAACGCGGGCGGCCGCCGTGTGCAGCACGGAGAAGCCGTTCCAGTCGTCGCGGACGGCGTTGATCGCCTGGGCGAGCTTTGCCGCCTGGCCGAGAATTGCCGCGCCGTCAGAACGGGAGATCGCGCCCTGCCCGACAATGATCAGCGGATGCGTCGCCGCCTTCAGCGTCTCGAAGAAGCTGCCCGAGCCGTCGGCCAGCGACTTCAGCGTCTCCGGGCCGGCGCCGAGTTGCTCGTAGTCGTAGCGGGTGTCACCGATCTCGCCGATCACGCCGACCGGCAGATTGCCCTGCTTCCAGCGCTTGCGGATGCGGGCGTTGAGAACCGATGCCTCGAAGCGCGGATTAGCGCCGATGATCAGCACCGCGTCGGCCTGTTCGATGCCTTCGATGGTAGTGTTGAAGATATAGCTCGCGCGCCCGAGCGCCGGATCGAGCGCCGCGCCGTCTTGGCGGCAGTCGATATTCTCGGAGCCCAGCGACTGCATGAGAAGCTTCAGCGCGTACATCTCCTCGACGGTCGCCAGATCGCCTGATATCGCGCCGAGCCGGTCCGGCGCGGCCTTGGCCACGGCCTTCTTGATCGCGTCGAAGGCTTCGGACCAGCTCGCCGGGACGAGTTTTTCGCCCTTGCGGACATAGGGCCGATCGAGCCGCTGCGAGCGCAACCCGTCCCAGATGAACCGCGTCTTGTCGGAGATCCACTCCTCATTCACCTGGTCGTTGATGCGCGGCATGATGCGCATCACCTCGCGGCCTCTGGAGTCGACGCGGATCGCCGAGCCGACCGCGTCCATCACGTCGATCGATTCGGTCTTGGTCAGTTCCCATGGCCGCGCCGTGAAGGCGAAGGGTTTCGAGGTCAGCGCGCCGACCGGGCAGAGGTCGATGACATTGCCCTGCAGTTCCGAGGTCATCGCCTGTTCGAGATATGTGGTGATCTCGGCGTCCTCGCCGCGCCCGATCAGGCCAAGCTCGGAGATGCCGGCGACTTCCGTGGTGAAGCGGACGCACCGCGTGCAATGGATGCAGCGGTTCATGATCGTCTTGACGAGCGGGCCGATGTACTTGTCCTCGACCGCGCGCTTGTTTTCCTTGTAGCGCGAGGAGTCGACGCCGAAGGCCATCGCCTGATCCTGCAGGTCGCATTCGCCGCCCTGGTCGCAGATTGGGCAGTCGAGCGGATGGTTGATCAGCAGGAACTCCATCACGCCTTCGCGGGCCTTCTTGACCATCGGCGTGTTGGTGAACATTTCGGGGACTTCGCCGTTCGGGCCGGGGCGCAGGTCGCGAACGCCCATGGCGCAGGATGCGGTCGGCTTGGGCGGTCCGCCCTTGACCTCGACCAGGCACATGCGGCAGTTGCCGGCGATCGACAGCCGCTCGTGGAAGCAGAAGCGCGGCACTTCCGCGCCCGCCTCCTCCGCCGCCTGCAGCAGCGTGTAGTGGTCGGGTACCTCGATCTCTTTCCCGTCGACCTTCAGCTTAGCCATTCCACATTCTTTCCAATCAGGCGCAACGCGCCTGCTGCCAAAGCTTCACTTGCGGCAGATGCGACCAGCCGAAGGCGAAATCGCTGTCGCCCTTGGCGCGCAAATGCGCGAGCCGCTCAGTGCCTTCCTCGACACTGGGCATATGCCCATCGTCAACCCACCACATGACGAGATGCTGATCCGCCATCAGCGAGAACCACTCGGCCCGCCGTCGGTAAACCTGCTTGTGCACGGTATTCCAAACGAAGTGCTCAAGGCTCTCGGCATCGCGCCAGACGCTCATGTTGACGATCATCATCGGGTCGGCATCGACCTGGATTTCGATGGCGTTGCCGCCATCGTCCTGCAGCCGCCAGACAAAACCGTCGCTGCGATCCGCCAAAGCGTTGACGCGGTCGAGATTTGCGGCGAAGTCGGCCACCCGCGGATCATCGAACGGGTATTTGAGGCGCGCGACGTTGAGCTGGGCGAGGTTCATGCCTTTCGCTTGCCCCCTCCCGGCTTGGCGGCAAGCTTCGCCGCCTGTGCGATCCAGTCGTCGCGACCAATGCGTCCCTTGAACGACAGGTAATCGTCGACCCAGGCGATCTCTTCTTTCGTCCACTCGGCAATCTGCGCGTAGGTCCAGACGCCGAGCCCGTTCAGCACCGTCTCAAGCTTCGGGCCGATGCCGGAAATGGCCTTGAGGTCGTCGACCTTCTTCGGCTTCGCCATCGACTTCGGCTGGCGGAAATCCTCCGGCAGCAGGCCTGCGGAGGCATCGGCGACCGCCGGGATCACCGGTGAAGGCTTGGTGGCCGCACCTGCGCCATCGACGGCCACGCCTGCGATTTCAAGCGCGGTCGACTGCGCATCCTCGATCAAGGTTTTTGTCGCCGACCTGGCTTTGGTAGCGGGCGAGCGCGGCTTGGATTCGAAAGACCTGATGTCGCCGGCGAACTCGCCATGGACCGGGGAAAACAGGCGCTGCGACGACTCGACCATCGCCGAGACCGTGCCCAGCCACAGGCCGAAACCCTGGCTCGCAAGCCCGATGCCGACGGCGGACGCAGCCGCTGCGCCGGCGAAAGGGTGGACGAAAAGATTGACGGCGCTCGCCATCTGGGGCGGGAGCATTGCCGTCATCTCGTCCGTCATCGCTTCGAACTTCTTCATGTCAGCCATCAGTTCCTCAGGCAGGGAAAACATCGACATTGGCCTTGTCTCCAGTCTGTTTCCGTCTGCCCGCCTTCGCCGTTTCCAATCCCGGACCTTCGGCCCGCATGCTTCGATCGTCTACTCTGCCGCCACCAGCACCGGCTCGGCCCGGTGCGCGTTGCGCGAGAACTCGTCGATGCGGCGCTCCACCTCGCCGCGGAAATGCCGCATCAGCCCCTGGATCGGCCAGGCCGCCGCGTCGCCCAGCGCGCAGATCGTGTGACCCTCGATCTGCTTGGTGACGTCGAGCAGCATGTCGATCTCGCGCTTCTGCGCCTCGCCGCGCACCAGCCGCTCCATGACGCGCCACATCCAGCCCGTACCTTCGCGGCAGGGCGTGCACTGGCCGCAGCTCTCGTGCTTGTAGAAATAGGAGAGCCGCGCGATCGCCTTCACGATATCGGTGGACTTGTCCATGACGATGACGGCCGCCGTGCCGAGACCCGACTTCAGGTCGCGCAGCGCGTCGAAATCCATCGGCGCGTCGAGGATCTGCTCGGCCGGCACCAGCGGCACGGAGGCGCCGCCCGGGATGACGGCAAGCAGATTGTCCCAGCCGCCGCGGATGCCCCCGCAATGCGTCTCGATCAGCTCGCGGAACGGGGTCGACATCGCCTCTTCGACGGTGCACGGGTTGTTGACGTGGCCGGAGATGCAGAAAAGCTTGGTGCCGACATTGTTGGGCCGGCCGAAGGACGAGAACCATGATGCGCCGCGGCGCAGTATGGTCGGCGACACGGCGATGGACTCGACGTTGTTCACCGTGGTCGGGCAGCCATAAAGGCCGACATTGGCCGGGAACGGCGGCTTCAGGCGCGGCTGGCCCTTCTTGCCCTCCAGGCTTTCGAGCAGCGCGGTCTCTTCGCCGCAGATATAGGCGCCGGCGCCGTGGTGCACGATGATCTCGAAGTCGTAGCCGTTGATGTTGTCCTTGCCGATCAGCCGCGCCTCGTAGGCCTCGTCGACCGCGCGCTGCAGCGCCTCGCGCTCCCTGATGAACTCGCCGCGCACATAGATATAGGCCGCGACCGCGCCCATCGCGAAACCGGCGATCAGGCATCCCTCGACCAGCGTATGCGGGTCGTGACGCAGGATGTCGCGGTCCTTGCAGGTGCCGGGCTCGGATTCATCCGCATTGACGACGAGGTAGGACGGACGCCCGTCGCTCTGCTTGGGCATGAACGACCATTTCAGGCCGGTCGGGAAGCCGGCGCCGCCGCGGCCGCGCAGGCCCGACGCCTTCATCTCGTTGACGATCCAGTCGCGGCCCTTGTCGATCAGGCCCTTGGTGTTGTCCCAGTGCCCGCGCGACATCGCGCCGGCGAGCGACTTGTCGAACATCCCGTAGATGTTGTTGAAGATGCGGTCCTTGTCCTGAAGCATTCTCTCGTCCTCAGACCGGCTTCTTGCCGAAAACGCGGATGTATTCGTCGACGCCGCCGCGCGCCAGCGCGTCGGCCTGCCTGACCCAGTCGTCGCGCTCGAGGCGGCCCTTGAAGTTGAGGTAGCTGTCGACCCACTCCCGGTGGTCGTCCTCCCAGACGGCGATCTGTGCGAAGGTGTAGATGCCGAGCGAATGCAGAATACCTTCG
This sequence comes from Mesorhizobium sp. KR9-304, assembly GCF_040049215.1. NCBI lineage: Bacteria > Pseudomonadati > Pseudomonadota > Alphaproteobacteria > Hyphomicrobiales > Phyllobacteriaceae > Mesorhizobium > Mesorhizobium sp. KR9-304. The sequence continues at coordinate 592,262 of NZ_JBDZDN010000002.1, forward strand.
ATCTTCGGGCCGACGCCGGAGATCAGCTTGAGATCGTCCACGGAGGCGGGCTTCTCGATGCCGGCTGGCCGCTTCGGATCGTCGAGCGAGGGCTTTTCGACCGTCGTGCGTGACGTGCGCTGCTTCGCGACGCCCTCGACGGCAGGCTCGGCCTTGTTGGCTGCAACAGCGTCGAAAGCCGGCGCCGGGGCGCTCGCTGCTTTCTCGGCCTCGGGGCTGACCTTTTCCGGCGACGGCGACTTCAGCGCGGGATTTGTTTCTGCAGCCGCGGTCTGCGGCTTGGCGGCGTTGGACGGCGGGAGCGTATCGGCAGCCGGGCTGGCTGCTGGTTCCTCACGCGCAGCCGCCCGCATTTCCTTTTCGCGCGTCGTCTTGAGGATGCCCTCCTCGCTCTTCAGCGAGGTCAGTCCCGACTGCGGCGCCGACACCGTGCGACCGTTCTGCGGCCCCACCGGCACGGCAGGACCTTTGCCGACCGCGAACTGCTCGATGATCTCTTCCAGCCGCTCCGGCGTCAGATCCTCGTAGGTGTCCTTGAAGATCATCACCATCGGCGCGTTGACGCAGGCGCCGAGGCATTCGACCTCTTCCCAGGACATCATACCGCGCGCATTGGGGTGGAACTGCTCGGGGTGGATCTTCTTTCGGCAGACATCCATCAGCGCTTCGGCGCCGCGCAGCATGCAGGGCGTGGTGCCGCACACCTGGACATGGGCGCGCCGCCCGACCGGCTTCAGTTGGAACTGCGTGTAGAAGGTCGCGACTTCCAGCGCGCGGATATAGGGCATATCAAGCATGTCGGCGATCGCCTCGATCGCCGGCTTGGTCAGCCAGCCTTCCTGCTCCTGCGCGCGCATCATCAGCAGGATAACGGCGGACTGCTGGCGTCCCTTGGGATATTTCTGGATCGTCTGCTGCGCCCATTCGCGGTTCGCGCGGCTGAACGCGAAGCTCGGTGGCTGCTCGGAAGCGTCTGCTAAGCGGCGAACTGACATTTTTAGCGGTCAACCTCACCAAACACGATGTCGAGGGAGCCAAGCACGGCGGCGACGTCGGCCAGCATGTGGCCGCGGCAGAGGAAATCCATCGCCTGAAGATGGGCGAAACCGGGCGCGCGCAGCTTGCAACGGTATGGCTTGTTGGTGCCGTCCGAGACGAGATAGACGCCGAACTCGCCCTTCGGCGCCTCGACGGCGGCATAAACCTCACCGGCCGGCACGTGGTAACCTTCCGTGTAGAGCTTGAAGTGATGGATCAGCGCTTCCATCGAGCGCTTCATCGCGGCGCGGTTCGGCGGCACGACCTTGCCGTCCAGGTTCGAAACCGGTCCGACCTTGTCCTTGCCGAGCAGCCGTTCGATGCACTGGCGCATGATCTTGGCCGACTGGCGCATCTCCTCCATGCGGATCAGGTAGCGGTCGAAGCAGTCGCCGTTCTTGCCGATCGGGATGTCGAATTCCATCTCCGGATAGCATTCGTAGGGCTGCGACTTGCGCAAATCCCAAGCTGCGCCCGAGCCGCGCACCATGACGCCCGAAAAACCCCAGGCCCAGGCGTCGTCCAGCGAGACGACGCCGATGTCGACGTTGCGCTGCTTGAAGATGCGGTTGGGGGTCAGGAGATTGTCGAGGTCGTCGAGCGTCTTCAGGAACGGATCGATCCAGCGGCCGATGTCTTCGATCACCTGGTCGGGAATGTCCTGGTGCACGCCTCCAGGCCGGAAATAGGCCGCGTGCATGCGCGAGCCGCTGATGCGCTCGTAGAACACCATCAGCTTCTCGCGGTCGACGAAGCCCCAGAGCGGCGGCGTCAGCGCGCCTACGTCCATCGCCTGCGTGGTGACATTGAGAATGTGGCTCATGATGCGGCCGATCTCGCAGCACAGCACGCGGATGAGCTGACCACGGATCGGCACGTCGATGCCGAGCAGACGTTCCACGGCGAGCGCGAACGCGTGCTCCTGATTCATCGGGGCGCAATAGTCGAGGCGGTCGAAATAGGGGATCGCCTGCATGTAGGTCTTGGCTTCGATCAGCTTCTCGGTGCCGCGGTGCAGCAGCCCGATGTGCGGATCGACGCGGTCGACAACCTCGCCGTCCAGTTCAAGCACGAGCCGCAGCACGCCATGCGCGGCCGGATGCTGCGGCCCGAAGTTGATGTTGAAGTTGCGAACCGACGTCTCGGCCATGTCGCGCCTCAGTTCGTCTTGGCTTTTTCATCGCCCGGCAACACGTATTCCGTGCCTTCCCAGGGAGACAAAAAGTCGAAGTTGCGGAATTCCTGCTTGAGTTCGACCGGCTCGTAGACGACGCGCTTGACCTCGTCGTCGTAGCGCACCTCGACGAAGCCGGTGAGCGGAAAATCCTTCCTGAGCGGATGGCCGTCGAAGCCGTAGTCGGTGAGCAGGCGACGCAGGTCCGGGTGACCGGAGAACAGCACGCCGTAGAGATCGTAGGTTTCGCGCTCGAACCAATCGGCGCCCGGGTAGACCCCGGTGATAGACGGCACTGGCGTATCCTCGTCGGTCATCACCTTGACGCGGATGCGTAGGTTCTTGCGCGGCGACAGGAGATGATAGTTCACGTCGAAGCGTTTCGCTCGCGTCAGATAATCCGCGCCCGACACGTCGATGAACGAGATGAACTGGCAGGCCGGATCGTCGCGCAGGAAAGTCACGACGGAGACGATATCCTCCGGCGCGACCGTGACTGTCAGCTCGCCATAGGCGATCTCCGCCTTGGCGATCCTGTCGCCGAACCTGCCGGCGAGATGGTCGGAAAGTGCTTGAAGCGCTTCGCTCATGGTTTACCGCTCGATCGTGCCGGTGCGGCGAATCTTCTTCTGCAGGAGAAGAAGGCCGTACAGCAGCGCTTCCGCCGTGGGCGGGCAGCCGGGCACGTAGATATCCACCGGCACGATGCGGTCGCAGCCGCGCACCACCGCATAGGAATAGTGATAGTACCCGCCGCCATTGGCACAGGAGCCCATCGAGATGACGTAGCGCGGCTCCGGCATCTGGTCGTAGACCTTGCGCAGCGCGGGCGCCATCTTGTTGGTCAGAGTGCCGGCGACGATCATCACGTCCGACTGGCGCGGCGACGCCCGGGGCGCGATGCCGAAACGCTCGGAATCGTAGCGCGGCATGGCCGAATGGATCATCTCGACCGCGCAGCAGGCGAGACCGAACGTCATGTACATCAACGAGCCGGTGCGCGCCCAGGTGATCAGCGCCTCGGACGACGTCACGAGAAAGCCCTTGTCGGAGAGTTCCTCGTTGATGGCGCCGAAGAACGGATCATCCGCACCGACCGGCTTGCCGGTCGACGGGTCGATGATACCCTTGGGCTTGGGCGCGACGAGCGTCCCCGTCGGGGCCACGGTGGGGCTCAATCCCATTCCAGCGCTCCCTTCTTCCATTCGTAGATGAAGCCGATGGTGAGCACGGCCAGGAACACCATCATCGACCAGAAGCCGAGCATGCCGATCTCGCCGAACGACACCGCCCACGGGAAGAGGAAGGCCACTTCGAGGTCGAAGATGATGAACAGGATCGACACCAGGTAGAAACGGACGTCGAACTTCATGCGCGCGTCATCGAAGGAGTTGAAGCCGCACTCGTAGGCCGAAAGCTTTTCGGGATCGGGATTGCGGTAGGCGACGAGGAAGGGCGCGACAATCAGGGCGACGCCGACAATCAGGGCGACGCCGATAAAGATGACAACGGGCAGGTAGGAGCCCAGGAGTTCGCTCATTGCCGCAGGTCCGTGGGTACGATCCAGTTTCGTTTACAGCACGGGACCCGATTGAGGAAGCGCGACAGACTGTACGCTGAACCGTTTCAGGGTTCATGCTGCAACGCGGCGAGGGTTAGCGCAGCAGTCCCCTTGAAGCAAGACCAACCTTGACCGAAACCGGGCACTTCAGGCGTTTCTCGCGCCCATGAATTCCTTCGTGTTTTACTCCACTTTATGCTCCTGACAGTCTTTGCCGCAAAAGCCTGTTAGGATCGTTGGGAAATCGCGATTCCAACCGAACATGCCGCCGCTTTCACCAGATCACTTTTCCGGACCGCCTGCCGCATGAGGGAGAAACTCTCGCTTGCCGCTGCGCGGCGGATCGCGCTTGCCGCGCAAGGCTTCGCCGATCCGCGCCCGTCTGGCCCTATCGATCGCCGCCATCTGAATCGCGTGCTTGCACGCCTTGGCCTGCTGCAGATCGATTCGGTGAGCGCGGTCGTGCGGGCGCACTACATGCCGCTCTTCTCGCGGCTCGGCCCCTATCCGATGTCGCTGCTCGATGACGCCGCGTTACCGAAGAAGCGGCGTTTGTTCGAGTACTGGGCGCACGAGGCATCCTTCCTGCCGCTGGAGACCTGGCCCCTGATGCAGTGGCGCATGGAGCGTGCCCGCGCCAATGACGAGAGCGAAATCTACAAGGGCCTCGCGCGCTGGGCGGGAGAAAACAAGCGGCTGATCGACGCGATCTACGACGAAGTGGCGTCGCGTGGCCCCACGGCCGCCTCCGACATAGACGGCGCCAAGGGCAAGGGCGGCTGGTGGGGCTGGAGCGACGAGAAACACGCCTTCGAATGGCTGTTCTGGGCCGGCCGCATCACCACCCATTCGCGCCGCGGCTTCGAGCGGCTCTACGATCTGCCGAAGCGGGTCATCCCGCCAGACATCTTCAACGCGCCTGCCCCGAGACCCGAAGACGCGCATCGCGAGTTGCTGCGCATGTCGGCGCGCGCGCTCGGCATCGCCACCTATGGCGACCTGCGCGACTATTTCCGGCTGTCGCCGGACGACGTGAAGGCCAGGCTGGAGGAACTTGTCGAAGCGGGCGAGTTGCTTCCGGTAGCAGTCGAGGGCTGGAAACAGCCGGCCTATCTGCATGCGGGCGCCCGCATGCCGCGCAAGGTCCATGCCCGCGCTCTTCTCGCGCCATTCGATCCGCTGGTCTTCGAGCGCTCGCGCGCCGAACGCCTGTTCGGCTTCCGCTACCGCATCGAGATCTACACGCCGGCCGAAAAGCGGCAATACGGGTACTATGTGCTGCCGTTCCTGCTCGGCGACACGGTCGTGGCGCGCGCCGACGTCAAGGCCGACCGCCCGGCCGGCGTGCTGCGCGTGCTCGCCACCTATGCCGAGCCTGGCGCGCCCGCCGAGACGGCTGACGAACTGCTGGAGGAATTCCGGCTCATGCAGTCATGGCTAGGGCTGGAGCGGATGGAGGTCGTGCCGAAGGGCGACCTCGGACCGGCGCTGGCGGCGCTGGCTGAACGGGCGAAGTCGTAGCGGCACGTTGACTCCCCACGTCGCACAAGCCTAAATCCTGAGTTGACGGTCTCCTTCCCGCAACGGAAGGGGCTAAGAGGGAATGCGGTGCGGGCCAAAAGCCCAACTCCGCGGCTGTCCCCGCAACTGTAAGCGACGAGCCCGAGCCGAAAGCCACTGGACAAGTCCGGGAAGGCGGCAAGGGCTAGGACCCGCAAGCCAGGAGACCTGCCGTCAAAAGACTGATCCGACCGCCCGGCGGGTGTCCCGGGCAAGGAGCCGTGCTTTGAAGGCCGACGACATTTCCCCCGAAGGGGCTGCAAGCATTGCGCCCGCCGATCTGTCGGCCGTGACGGTCGTCGTCTGCGCCACATGCCGCGACGTATCAGGCTCCGACGCCCACCCGCGCCCCGGCGCGATCCTCGCCGCCAATACCAAAACCGCAGCCAAAGGCGAGGTCCGGGTCGCGACCGTCGAATGCCTCGGCAACTGCAAGCGCCGCCTCTCCGCCGCGATCCTGCGCGAAAACTGCTGGAGCTACGTGTTCGGCGATTTGTCGACGACAAGCGGCGCTGACCTCATCGCCGGCGCAAAACTTTTCGCCGGCTCGACCGACGGGCTGATCCCCTGGCGCGGCCGGCCCGACAGCCTCAAGCGCGGCCTCGTCGCCCGCATTCCTCCCCTCGGCACCATCAAGGATATCGCATGACCGCATCGCTCGCCCGCGTTCCCTGCACCGTCGTCACCGGCTTCCTCGGCGCCGGCAAGACGACGCTGATCCGCCATCTGCTCGAAAACGCCAAGGGCAAGCGGCTCGCGCTGATCGTCAACGAATTCGGCGACGTCGGCGTCGACGGCGAAATCCTGCGTAGTTGCGGCGTCGAATCCTGCCCCGAGGAAAACATCGTCGAACTCGCCAATGGCTGCATATGCTGCACCGTCGCCGACGATTTCGTGCCGGCGCTCGATCAGATCTTGTCGCGCACGCCAAAGGTCGACCACATCATCATCGAAACCTCCGGGCTGGCGCTGCCCAAGCCGCTGGTGCAGGCGTTCCAGTGGCCGTCGGTGAAGAGCCGCGTGACGGTCGACGGCGTGATTGCGGTGGTCGACGGCGCGGCGCTCGCTGCCGGCAGGGTCGCGTCCGACCTCGAAGCGCTGGCCGCGCAGCGCGCCGGGGACGATTCGCTCGATCACGACGATCCCGTGGAAGAGGTGTTCGAGGACCAGGTCGCCTGCGCCGACCTCATCATCCTCTCCAAGAGCGACCTGATCGACGCGGCGGGCGCGGCGCGCGCCAACGCCGCGATCGGCGAGCATGTTTCCCGCGCGGTAAAGATCGTGCCGACCGCGAACGGCAAGGTCGACGCGTCGCTGCTGCTCGGCCTCGACCTCGCCGTCGAGGACGACATCGAGAACCGCAAGAGCCATCACGACGGCATGGGCGACCACGAACACGACGACTTCGACAGCTTCGTCATCGACATTCCCGCGATCGCCAATCCCGACGATCTCGCCATTCGCGTCGCAGCGGCGGCCGAAGAAGAGAACGTGCTGCGCGTGAAGGGTTTCGTCGAGGTCTGCGGCAAGCCGATGCGGCTGCTCGTCCAGGCGGTCGGCCCGCGCGTCAACCACTACTACGACCGCGCCTGGACGGCCGGGGACGACCGCCGCTCGCGGCTGGTGGTGATCGGCCTGAAAGGGCTGAACCGCCAGGCGATCGAGAATATCCTGGTCGGCTGAGGGAGACGCGCCGCCGTGCACCTCCTCACCACATCGTCCGCTTCGCTCGACGATCTCGTCGAGCCTGTCGATCTCAGGCAGGCGCCGGCGGATATCGTGGCGCTGTCCTTCACCGACAGCGATCTCGCGGGCATGGCGGCGGCGTGGAAGGCCGAAGCGCAAAACCTGCCCGCGATGCGGCTCGCCGCCCTGCGTGATCTCAGGCACCCGATGTCCGTCGACCTCTGGATCGACAGCGTCGCCGCGCACGCAAAGGTCATTCTCGTGCGCATACTCGGCGGCTACGACTGGTGGCGCTACGGCTGCGACCAGCTCGCGGCGATGGCCCGCGTTAGAGGCATCAAGCTAGCGCTGCTGCCCGGCGAATGCCGCGACGAGGATCCGCGCCTGATCGAATGCTCGACCCTGCCGCGCGCCGAACTCGACGTGCTGCTTTCCTATTTCCGCGAAGGCGGGCCCCGGAACATGACCGCCCTGATGCGCCGGCTGGCCGTGCTGGCGGGGCATGAGGCGGAGGCGGTCGACGCCGTCGAAGTGCCGAAGGCAGGATTCTACGATCCGGCCGCGAAGGCCGTGACGCTTTACCCTCCCCCTTGCGGGGAGGGTCTGACGGCGAAGCCGGCAGGGGTTGGGGTGGCGCAAGACCGAGCGCTTCCTTTCCCACTCGCCCCCGTCATTGCCATCCTTTTCTACCGCTCGATGCTGCTCGCCTCCGACGTCGCGCCGATCGACGCGCTGTGCGAGGCGCTGCGCGTCAAGGGCATGCGTCCTGTTCCGGTCTTCGTCGCCAGCCTCAAGGACGCCGCCTCGGCCGATTTCGTGGAGAGCGCCCTCCGCGAATTGCGGCCCGCCCTCATCGTCACCGCGACGGCGTTCGCCACCGGGGCGGAGCCAGGCGCCGAAACGCTGTTCGACCGCGCCGGCGTGCCTGTCATGCAGGTGATCGTCGCCACCACGCGCCGCGAGGCCTGGGAGAAAAGCCCGCGCGGGCTGGCTCCGGCCGACCTCGCCATGCATGTCGTGATGCCGGAACTCGATGGGCGAATTCTCGCCGGAGCGTTCTCGTTCAAGGGAGAGAGTGCGCTCGACCCGGCGCTCGGGTTTCGCGCCTTCGTCAACCGGCCGGAGCCCGACCGCATCGAGCAGGTTGCCACGCGCATCGAGGCGATGGTGCGCCTGCAAAGCACGGCGCGGGCCGACAGGCGTATCGCGATATTGATGCCAGACTATCCGGGAGCGGCGGGCCGTACCGGTTATGCCGTCGGCCTCGACGTCCCCTCCTCTGTGCTCGCCATGCTGCATGACCTGAAGGACGAGGGTTATGCCGTTGAAGGGATTCCGCAATCGCCACGCGCGCTGCTGGATCTCATCGAGGATGGCAGCGAAGGATTGAGCCTGGACGAATACCTTTCCTTCTCGTCGGAACTGCCGGCCGAAGCAAAGGCAGCCGTCGAAGCTGCCTGGGGCAAAGCCGACGCCCCCTCGCACTTCCGCGCCGCGACCTTCGGCAATGTCACGGTCGCGCTCGCCCCTGATCGCGGCAGGTCGGCCGACCGCCGCGCCGACTATCACGACCCTGCCCTGCCGCCGCGCCATGAACTTGTCGCCTTCGGCCTGTGGCTGCGGAAGGCGCTCGGTATCCACGCCATCGTGCATGTCGGGGCGCACGGCACGCTCGAATGGCTGCCGGGCAAGACCGTGGCGATGAGCCAAAGCTGTTTCCCCGAGATCGTCACGGGTTCCCTGCCTGTCATCTATCCGTTCATCGTGTCGAACCCCGGCGAGGCCGCGCAGGCCAAGCGCCGCATCGCCGCCGTGACGCTCGGCCACCTGCCGCCGCCGCTGGCCGCGGCCGGGCTGGATGAGGGCAAGCAGAAGTTGGAGCGGCTGGTCGACGAATATGCCCAGGCCGACGGGCTCGACCGCCGCCGCCGCGACCGGCTGGCGCAATTGATCGTCGAAACCGCCGCGAAGACAGGTCTCGCCTCCGACGCGGGCGTCGCCGCGACCGACGCGCCCGACGAGGCCTTGCGCCGCATCGACGCCTGGCTCTGCGATCTCAAGGATTTTGCCATCAAGGACGGACTCCACATCTACGGCCGGGCCGGACCGGACGATGAGCCTATCCGCAAGCAGAGCGCCGAAGCCGAACGCGGAGCGCTGATCGCCGCGCTCGACGGCCGCCATGTCGGCGCCGGCCCGTCGGGCGCACCGGCGCGGGGAAGGACCGATGTCCTTCCCACCGGCCGCAATCTTTTCACCGCCGATCCGCGCACCATGCCCACCCCTACCGCTTTCGACATCGGCGAGGCAGCCGCAGCCGAAGTCCTGCGCCGCTACATGCAGGACCACGGCGACTGGCCGCGCTCGCTGGTCGTCGACCTCTGGGGTTCGGCCTCGCTGCGGACCGGCGGCGAGGAGATCGCGCAGGGGCTGGCGCTGATGGGCTGCCGTCCGCAATGGGATTCGGCGACCGGCCGCGTGACCGGCATCGAGGTTCTGCCGCCGGCACGCGTCGGCCGTCCCCGCGTCGACGTGACGTGGCGCATATCGGGCCTGTTCCGCGACATGTTCCCGACCCAGATCGCATTGCTCGACGCGGCGACCCGGGCGGTCGCCGCGCGGGACGAAAACGCATCCGAGAATCCGCTGGCCGGAGCCGCGCGGCGGGAAAATACCACGCCGGCGCGCGTCTTCGGCTCCTCGCCGGGCACGTACGGCGCGGGCCTGGAAGACCTGCTGGCGAGCGGCGACTGGGCGGAACGGAATGAACTCGGCCGCGCCTATCTCGACGCCGCCTCGCATGCCTATGGCGGCGCCGAGGGAGAAGGCGTCTCGGCCCCCGGCGCCTTCGCCGGCCGGGTGGCGGAGGCTGATTTGCTGGTTCACTCCGGCGACGACCCCGGCCGCGACATCCTGGAGGGATCGGCGGACGTCGCCTTCGTCGGCGGTTTTTCGGCTGCGGTGGCGCTGCTCGGCGGCAAGGCAGACGTCATCATGCTCGACACCACCGACCCGACAAAGCCCAGGCCGCGCTCCGTGACCGAGGCGGTCACGCGCGTCGTCCGTGCGCGTGCCACGAACCCGCGCTTTATCGAGGGCCAGATGCGGCACGGACCGCGCGGCGCGTCCGAATTCGCCGAAACGGTCGACCGCCTGATCGGCTACGCCGAGACGACCGGAGCCATTCCGGGCGCACTGATCGAGGCATTGCACGACGCCTATCTCGGCGACGAGAAGGTGCGCGCCTTCATGCTGCGCGAGAACCCCAAGGCCGCCGCCTTCATCGCCGAGCGGTTCGCCTCGGCGCGGCGGCGCGGGCTGTGGAACCCCCTGCGCAATTCGATCGACAACGACCTCGCCGCCCTGATCGCCGAGGCGCGGGCGCTGCAGGTGGCGGCATGATCGCGCCGGCGGCACATCGGCCCATGGCGGGCGGCTTTGCGCGGCGCGGCGCCTGCCCTGCCCTTTCCGCGCCGATGAAGACCGGCGACGGGCTGCTGGCGCGGCTGAATCCGGTCGCCGGGGGACTGACGCCGGCGCAGCTCGGCGGTCTGTGCGAGGCGGCGCAGGCGCATGGCAACGGCGTGGTTGAAGTCACCGCGCGCGGCAGCATTCAGGTGCGCGGACTGACCGAAAGCTCCGCCGTGCTGTTTGCGCAAGCCATTGACCGGCTTGGCATTTCCGCCCGCACGGGCGTTCCGGTTCAGACCGGCGCGTTAGCCGGGCTCGACCCGAACGAGATCGCGGATCCGACCACGTTGGCGGAAATGATCCGGGCAGGCACTGCCAAGGCCGGGCTGGAAGCCCGGCTGGGGCCGAAGATTTCGGTGGTCATCGACGGCGGCGGGCGAACGGCGCTCATCGAGGTCGCCGCGGATGTCAGGCTGACGGCGATCCACGTCGAAGGTTTGCCGCACTGGCGGGTTGCGATTGCAGGCGATGCTGCGACGGCAAGGACGCTGGGCATCGCGCACGGCGACACCGAGGCCAGCGAAGCCGCGCTGGCGCTGCTGTCGGAGATCGCCGCGATGGGACGCGAGGCGCGGGCAAGAGACCTGAGCGAAGCGCAATTGCTGCGTGTTTCCAATCGCTTATCAGGCTCGCACCCCGCGATGCCCCCCTCTGGCCACGCCGCTGGATCGCTTGTCGGCACCACAAGGTTGCGCGACGATCGACTAGCCTTCGGTGTCGCGCTGCCATTCGGCCACACCAAGGCTAAGCTGCTAAAAGCATTGGCGGAAGCGGCCCAAACGCTTGGCATCGACGACATCCGTCCTGCGCCGGGGCGGACACTGGTCGCGCTTTGCGGGACGGCGATTGACGCCGAGACGCTGAAAAACCAGGCGGAGACGCTGGGCTTTGTCACCTCTCCCGACGATGTCAGGCAGGCGATCTCGGCATGCCCGGGTGCCCCGGAATGCGCATCTGGACATCTTCCCGCACGCCTGGTCGCTGCTGAAATCGCCAACGAATACAGCAGCTTGCTTGATGGCTCGATTCACCTCCACGTCTCCGGCTGCGCCAAGGGCTGCGCCCATCCCGGCAAGGCGGACCTGACCGTCGTCGGCTGCGCGGGTGGGGCCGGACTTGTCGTCAACGGGACGGCGCGGGATGAACCGCTCGGCTTTGTGGATAATGTCGGCGCGCGGGGCGGTCTGGCCGCCGTCGCGGCACTCGTTTCCGCAGGACGGCATACGGAAGAGGCGACGGCGCAAGCGATTGACAGGATTGGATTTTCCGCGCTGGCGGAAGCCTTCGGACAGAGCGGGAAATGACGGCCTACGACTACATCCACGACGGCAATGCGATCTACGAGCGGTCCTTCGCGATCATCCGTTCGGAGGCGGACCTCCAGCGATTCTCGGACGAAGAGGCCGATGTCGCGGTGCGCATGATCCATGCCTGCGGCCTGGTCGAGGCAGCGCAACACTTTGTTTTCTCAAATGATTTTGTCACGTCTGCCAGGCAGGCCCTGCTCGCCGGAGCGCCGGTTCTCTGCGACGCCGAGATGGTCGCCCGCGGCGTCACCGTGGCCCGGCTGCCGGCCAAGAACGAGGTGGTCTGCACCTTGCGCGACCCGCAAACCGCTGACATCGCAAAGAAAATCGGCAACACACGCTCGGCGGCCGCGCTCGAATTGTGGCGCGACAGGCTGGGTGGGGCGTTGGTCGCCATTGGCAACGCGCCGACGGCACTGTTCTATCTGCTTGAAATGATTGGGAAAGGCGCCCCGAGGCCTGCGGCGATCATCGGCATGCCGGTGGGTTTCGTGGGCGCCGCCGAATCGAAGCAGGCGCTGGCCGAAAGCAAGCTCGGCATCCCCTGGGCAATCGTGCGCGGACGCATGGGCGGCAGCGCCATGACAGCCGCAGCCGTCAACGCTCTCGCGAGGCCAGGCCTTTGAATATGCACACGAAATCAGGCCGGCTGATCGGCGTCGGCACGGGTCCCGGCGACCCGGAACTGCTGACGCTGAAGGCCGTGCGCGCGTTGGAGGAGGCGGACGTCGTGGCCTTTTTCGCCAAGCGCGGCAGCAACGGCAACGCACGCGGCATCGTCGGGCCGCACTGGCGCGAAACGTGGATTGAATTGCCGCTGGTCTATCCGGTGACCACGGAAATCCATAAGGATTCCAAGGAGTACCGGGAAGCGATCCTCGGCTTCTACGAAGAATCTGTTCACAAGATAGAAAAACACCTCGAAGCCGGCAGGATTGTCGCGGTTCTGTCGGAAGGAGACCCGCTTTTCTACGGATCCTACATGCACCTGCATGTCAGGCTCGCCGGCCACTGGCCGACCGAGGTGATACCGGGCGTGACGGCGATGTCGGGATGCTGGTCGCAGACCGGCACGCCGATCGTCCAAGGCGACGACATCCTGACCGTACTGCCGGGTACGCTCTCCGAATTCGAGCTGACGCGACGGCTGGCCGACACCGACGCCGCTGTCATCATGAAGGTCGGGCGCAATCTGCCGAAGATCAGGCGGGCGCTGGCCGCGACGGGGATGCTGGAGCGGGCGATCTATGTCGAGCGCGGCACGATGGCGAACACGAGTTCGGTGCGGCTGGCCGACAAAGCGGACGACGAGGCGCCGTATTTTTCAATCGTGCTCGTGCCGGGCTGGGCCGAGAAACCATGAGCCGGACGGACAACGGCCATGTCGCCGTCATCGGGCTCGGACCGGGCGGCGCGCACCAGGTGACCCCCGAGGCGAGCGAGGCCGTCGCCGCGGCGAAATGGTTCTATGGCTACGGACCCTATGTCGACCGGCTGGAGCTGAGGCCCGACCAGGTCAAGGTCACTTCGGACAATCGCGAGGAGATTTCACGGGCACAGGCAGCCCTGACGAAGGCAGCCGAAGGCGAGCGCGTCGCGGTGGTGTCGGGCGGGGACCCCGGCGTCTTCGCCATGGCGGCGGCGGTGTGCGAGGTGATCGAGGCCGGTCCGCCGGAATGGCGCGACGTTGACCTGACGATCGTGCCTGGAGTGACGGCGATGCTGGCGGTGGCGGCAAGGATCGGCGCGCCGCTCGGGCACGATTTCTGCGCGATCTCGCTGTCGGACAATCTGAAGCCGTGGGAGACGATCGAGAAACGGCTTGATGCGGTCGCCTCGGCGGGTTTCGTGATCGCGCTCTACAACCCGATCAGCAAGGCGCGCCCATGGCAGCTCGGCAAAGCCTTTGAGCGGTTGCGGACGATCCTGCCGGAAAGCACTCCAGTCATCTTCGGCCGCGCCGCCGGACGCCCTGACGAGACGATCGAGGTGGCCCCGCTCAGCCAAGCGGACGCGGCGCAGGCCGACATGGCCACCTGCATCATCATCGGCTCGGCGGAGACACGAGTGATCGATCGCGGCGAGAAGGCCGCGCTGGTCTATACGCCGCGCTTTTCGGGCCCCGGTCCCGGGGTCAGCACATGATCGGCGAGGCGCAAGACTTCCTCGACATCTGCCCCGGACGGCAGATCCGGCAACGACGGACGGCGGATGAGAAAGACCTCGATGCCGAGCTGTCGCGCCGCGGCGATCTTGCCGTAGGTGGCGTCGCCGCCGCTGTTCTTGGCTACGATAACGTCGATGCCGTGCGCTTTGAGCAGCGCGCAATCGTCGACCTCCGAGAATGGTCCGCGCGCCGGGATGTAGGTCGCGTGCGGCACGGCGAGCGGCGGCTCGACCGGATCGACGCTGCGGATGAGGTAGGCGTGTTGGGGCGCCGCCTCGAAGGGCGCAAGCTCCTGTCGCCCGAGCGCGAGGAAGATTTTTCGCGGGGTTGTGCCAAGCAAAGCGGCGGCCTCGGTCGCGTTACCGACCAGCGTCCAGCGGTCGCCGGGATTCTGCTCCCAAGGCGGACGGCGCAGCGCGATGGCGGGAACGCCGGTAAGCTGCGCGGCTTGTGCGGCGTTGGCCGAGATATTGGCAGCATAGGGATGCGTGCCGTCGATCAGCAGTTTGATGCGGTTGTCCCTCAGATAGGCCGCGAGGCCTTCAACGCCGCCGAAACCGCCGACGCGGACCGGGACGCCCTGCGGAACGGGATCCCTGGTGCGGCCGGCAAGCGACAGCGTGACCTCGTATTTCGCGGCGAGCTTCCCGGCGAGCTGCCTGGCCTCCGTGGTGCCGCCGAGGACGAGGATGCGGTCGGTCATTCTCTTGGTCTAGTCCTATTGCCGGCGCGTATGAAAAGTGCCCCTCACCCTTACCCTCTCCCCGCAAGAACGGGGAGAGGGGGTCGTCAGCGTTGCGGCCATCTCTCCTCTCCCCGTTGTTACGGGGAGAGGATGCCGGCAGGCAGGTGAGGGGCGGCGCGGCGTGTCAAACAAGCAACAACTTGCCCCGAAATGGCTCGCGGTCGTCGGCATTGGCGAGGACGGCGTGGCGGGGCTGGGCGAGGAGGCGAAGAAGCTGATCGGCGAGGCCGAGATCGTGTTCGGTGGCAGGCGGCATCTGGCGCTGGCGGCAGAGCTTGTGAAGGGCGAGAGCCGGGCGTGGCCGAGCCCGTTCGATGCGGCGATGCGCGAGGTGGTGGCGCTGCGCGGGAAAAAAGTCTGCGTGCTCGCGTCCGGCGATCCCTTTTTGCACGGTGTCGGCGCGACGCTGGCAAGGCATGTTCCGGCCGACGAGATGATGGTCGTCCCTGCCCCGTCGGCCTTCAGCCTTGCGGCGGCGCGGCTCGGCTGGGCGCTGCAGGATGTCGAGACTGTATCGCTGCACGGCCATGCCATCGACCTGATCCGCCCGCTGCTGCAGCCCAAACGCCGGGTGCTGGCGCTGACGTCGGACGGGGATGGGCCGGCTGCGGTCGCCGCGGTGCTCACCGGCCTCGGCTTCGGTGCGTCGAAGCTTACCGTTCTGGAGGCTCTGGGTGGATCGGACGAACGTATCCGAACCGCGACGGCGCAGGGCTTCGACCTCGAAGACGTCAATTCCCTCAACGTGCTGGCGGTTAAAGTTGAATCATCCCGCGAGGCGCGGGTGCTGCCGCTCGTGCCCGGCCGCGCCGACGATCTGTTCGAGCATGACGGGCAGATCACCAAGCGCGAGGTGCGCGCGGTGACGCTTGCCGCGCTGGCTCCCCGGCGCGGCGAATTGTTGTGGGACATCGGCGCGGGATCGGGCTCGGTATCGATCGAATGGATGCTGGCCGACCCGGCGATGCGGGCCATCACGATCGAGGCGGACGCGGAACGCGCGACGCGCATCCGGCGCAATGCCTCGGCCTTCGGCGTGCCGGACCTGCGGGTTGTCGAGGGGGCGGCACCGGCCGCACTCGCCGGCCTGCCTGCGCCCGACGCGATCTTCATCGGCGGCGGCGGCACCGACGACGGCGTGCTGGACGCGGCGATCGCCGCCCTGCCCTCCGGGGGCCGGCTGGTGGCCAACGCGGTGACGCTGGAGATGGAGGCGCTGCTGCTGGCGAAACATGCCGCGCTCGGCGGCGAGCTGGTGCGCATCGCCATTTCGCGCGAAACGGCGATCGGGCGGATGAGCGGCTGGCGGCCGGCCATGCCGGTGACGCAATGGAGTTGGGTCAAATCCGGGGTGAAGCCGTGATCGTGGCGGGCATCGGCAGCCGCAAGGGCGTCAGCGCGACCGAGGTGGTCGCGGCGATCGAGGCGACGCTGAAAGAGCATGGACTGACGAAGGCGGCGCTTTCGCTGCTCGCGACGGCGCGCATGAAACGCGACGAGGCCGGGATCATCGCTGCGGGCGCGGCGCTGAATGTTCCGCTGATCCTCGTCGACGATGAGGTGCTCAGGGATATGTCCGCCAAGACACTCAGTCATTCCGACGCATCGCTGGCGGCCGCCGGCGTCGGATCAGTCTCCGAGGCGGCGGCACTGGCGGCGGCAGGGGAAGGTGCGCGGCTGGCGAGGCCCCGCATCGCGGTCGGGGCTGTTACCTGCGCCCTCGCCTTCGGTGGCGACATATGACCGTGCATTTCATCGGCGCGGGGCCGGGCGCGGCCGACCTGATCACCGTGCGCGGGCGCGACCTCATCGCCGCCTGCCCGGTCTGCCTTCATGCCGGCTCGATCGTGTCGCCGGAACTACTGCAATACTGCCCGGCCGGCGCGCGCGTCGTGGATACGGCGCCGCTGTCGCTCGACGAGATCGAGGCCGAATATGTCGCCGCGCACGAGGCCGGCAAGGATGTCGCGCGGCTGCATTCGGGCGACCTGTCCGTATGGAGCGCGGTGGCCGAGCAGATCAGGCGGCTGGAGCGCCTGGGCATCCCCTATACGCTGACGCCCGGCGTGCCCTCCTTCGCGGCGGCGGCGGCGGCACTCGGCCGCGAGCTGACGATCCCGGAAGTGGCGCAGTCGCTGGTGCTGACCAGGGTTTCGGGCCGCGCCTCGAAGATGCCTGCTGGCGAGACGCTGAAAAACTTCGGCGCAACCGGAGCGACGCTGGCGATCCATCTGGCGATCCATGCGATCCATGACATCGTCGAACAACTCACGCCGCTCTATGGGGCCGACTGTCCGGTGGCGGTGGTGTTCAGGGCGTCGTGGCCGGACGAGCGGATCGTGCGCGGGACGCTTGATGACATCGAGGCGAAGCTGGCGGCCGATCCGATCGAACGCACCGCGATCGTCTTCGTCGGGCGCGGGCTGGGCGCGGAGGATTTTCGCGAGAGTTCGCTCTACGACGCCTATTACCAGCGCCGGTTTCGCGGGCGGGACACGCTATGAGCGGCAGCGAAGTCCTTCCGCCCCATCAGTTCGCCGTCGCGGTTGAAGACGAGCAGTTCGAGTTCGATGCCGGTGCCCTTGAGCACGGCGGCCGCGGTGGTCCATGCCCGGGAGGCGATGGCGTCGCCGACGGGAATGCCCTCGGCGGTCGCTTCGGAAAAAGCCTCGGCCACCGTATTGGCAGAACGGATGCGCGCCGCCAGTTCGTCCGACGCGCCGGCCTCGATCGCCACCGCCGCCAACGCGTCGAGATCGGCCATGCCGCGCTTGGAATGAACGTCCAGCAGGCCCTGCGCGAGCTTGGTCATCTTGGCGACGCCGCCAGCGATCGTGACACGCGGCACCGGGTGGTCGCGGATGTATTTCAGCATGCCGCCGACGAAATCGCCCATGTCGATGAGCTGCACCTCGTGCAGGCCGTGGAGCTTTTGCGCCGCAAGCTCGGAGGCGTTGCCGGTGGCTCCCGAGACATGGGTGAACCCCATGGCGCGCGCGACGTCGACGCCGCGATGGATGGAGTGAATCCAGGACGAGCAGGAGTACGGGATGACGATGCCCGTCGTGCCGAGGATGGAAATGCCGCCCAGAATGCCGAGACGCGGGTTGAGCGTGCGTTCGGCCATCTTCGCGCCATCCGGCACGGAAATCTCGACCTCGATGTCAGCGGCCTCTCCGGCCGCCTCGCGCACGGAAGCCGCGATCATCTTGCGCGGCACCGGATTGATGGCTGGTTCGCCGGGCGGGATCGGCAGGCCGGGCCGCGTGACCAGGCCGACGCCCTCGCCGCGAACATAGGTGACGCCGGTGCCGGGCTTGCCGGGCCGCACCGTGGCGGTGACAACAGCGCCGTGGGTGACATCGGGATCGTCGCCGGCGTCCTTGACGATCGCGGCGATGGCGGATCCGTCACGGAGGTCGTGGCGGGCGAGCGCGAAGGCGACGCGACGGCCCGAGGGCAGCGCGATCTCGACCGGGTCGGGGAACGCGCCAGACACCAGCGCCGCTGCCGCGGCCTTGGCGGCGGCCGCGGCGCAGGCGCCGGTGGTCCAGCCGCGTTTGAGGGGTCCCTGGGGGGGTTCGTCTTCCATCGAGCGATCTATAGGCGTGAGTGGTGCGTCAGTCATCGAAGAAAGCAGCAAGGATGAGTGGGAAAGCCTTCCTTGAACAGGCGGTCGCGCGGCTGGCGCATGACGGCCCAGAGCTCAAGCCCGGCCATGTGTGGCTGGCCGGCGCCGGCCCCGGCGATCCGGGGCTGCTGACGCTCGACGTTCTTTCGGCACTCGCGCAGGCCGACGCGCTGGTGCACGACGCGCTGGTTTCGGACAAGGTGGTCGCGGTGGGGAGCCAGGCCGAAAAATTCTTCGTGGGAAAACGCGGCGGACGGCTGTCGATCCCGCAGGGCGAGATCAACGCGCTGCTGGTGCGGCTGGCGAAGGAGGGCCGCAAGGTCGTGCGGCTGAAGGGCGGGCACCCGCTGGTCTTCGCGCGCGGCGGCGAGGAGGCGCTGGCTCTTGCCGCGGAAAGCATCCCGTTCCGGGTACTGTCGGGCGTGACCTCGGCCTTCGGCGGGCTCGCCTCGGCGGGCATCCCGGCGACGATGCGCGGCGTCAACGGCGCGGTGATTCTCGCGACCGGTTTTGCCGCGCAGAGCGACGACCGGCCGGACTGGGCCGCCCTTGCCCGCACCGGCCAGCCGATCGTGATCTACATGGGCCTCACGCATATGGCCGATACGGTCGAGGCGCTGAAGGCCGGCGGTCTCGCCGAAGACACGCCGGCGGCGCTGGTGGAGAACGCGACGCTGCCCGGGGAGCGCACGGTGGTGGCTACGCTGGGCACGCTGGTCGAGGCGGCGGCGTGGGAGCGCATCGTGTCCCCTGCCCTGATCGTGATCGGGCACATCGTCTCGCTGCGGGAAAAGTTCGGGCGATGAGCGCGCGCGCGATCATCATCGGCGCGCCGCGCTCGGGCTCCGGAAAAACTTCGGTGACCATCGGCCTGCTGCGGGCGCTGAGGCGGCGCGGCATCGCCGTCGCCGGCGCGAAATCCGGGCCGGATTATATCGACCCGGGCTTCCACAAGGCGGCGACGGGACGCGACGGCGTGAACCTCGACAGCTGGGCGATGCCGCCGGGCCTGCTCGGCGCCCTGGCTGCGGAGGCGGCAAACGATGCGGATGCGGTTGTGATCGAAAGCGCGATGGGGCTGTTCGACGGCATCCCGGCCGAGCCGGGGCGTTCGGGCGCGGCGGCCGACCTCGCCAGGCTCTACGGCCTGCCGGTGCTTTTGGTGCTCGACGTGTCCGGACAGTCGCAGACTGCGGCGGCCATCGCCAAGGGGTTTGCCACGTATGATCCTCAGGTGAGGATCGCCGGCGTCGTGCTCAACCGGCTGGGCAGCGAGCGGCATCGCAAGCTGGCCGGCGATGCGATCGAGGCGCTGGGCATTCCCGTGGTCGGCGCGGTGATGCGCGACCCTACCCTCACCCTGCCCGAACGGCATCTCGGGCTGGTGCAGGCGGGCGAGCACGCGGACATCGACACGCATATCGAGCGGCTGGCGGATGTCATGGAGCGCTCGCTGGATATCGACAGGGTGCTTGGCCTGATGATGCCGCTGGAGCCGCAGGGCGGCGATTTTTCCGCCGCGCTGCCGCCGCCGGGTCAACGCATCGCGCTGGCCGACGATCAGGCGTTCAGCTTCCTCTACCCGCATGTGGCAAGGCACTGGCGCAAGGCCGGGGCGGAGATCGTGCCGTTCTCGCCGCTCGCCGACGAAGGGCCGAATCAAAGCTGCGACGTCTGCTGGCTGCCGGGCGGCTATCCCGAACTGCATGCCGGACGACTCGCAGCCGCCGGGAATTTCCGCGCCGGGCTGCGGGAGTTCGCGGAGAACAGGCCGGTGCATGGAGAGTGCGGCGGCTTCATGGTGCTAGGTGAAGGGCTGGTGGATGCGGATGGCGAGCGGCACCAGATGCTCGGCCTGCTTTCCCACGCAACCAGCTTCGCCAGGCGCAAGATGAATCTCGGCTACCGGCGCGCGAAGCTGACGGCTGACTCCGCGCTCGGCCCTGCGGGGTCGCAAGTGCGCGGCCACGAGTTCCACTACGCGCAGATGATCGAGCCGCGAACGGACGAGCCGCTCGTCGAGATCGCCGACGGCCAGGGCAATCCGCTAGGGCTCTCGGGCGGGCGGCGCGGGCTGGTCAGCGGCACATTCTTCCACGCCATCGCGAGGACCTCTACATGACGCCGCGCCGGATCGCCGACGACATCGCCTTATGCCTCGTCTTCTTCACGCGGCTGCCGCTGCCGCGCCTCGAGTTCGGCGCGCGCACGCTGGCGCAGGCGATCTGGGCGGCGCCGCTCGCCGGCGTCGCGGTGGCGGTGGCGGCAAGCGTGGTGCATGCGGCTGCAAGCGCGGCCGGATTGTCGCCGGAAGTCGCGGCCGCGCTGGCGCTCGCCGCAGCGATGCTGACGACAGGCTGCCTGCACGAGGACGGGCTGTCGGACGTGGCCGACGGGTTCGGCGGCGGCAAGACGCGCGAGCAGAAGCTCGACATCATGCGCGACAGCCGCATCGGCGCCTACGGTGCGGCGGCGCTGATGCTGTCGGCGCTGATCCGCTGGAGCGCGCTGGTCCAGCTCGGCAACCCGTTTTTCGTGTTCTGCGGGCTCGCCGCGGCGCATGCGGCATCGCGCGCGCTACTGCCAGCCTTCATGCATCTCGTTCCGCCTGCCAGGCAGGACGGGCTCGCCGCCGGCGCTGGTACCGTGGCGGCGGACACGGCAATGACAGCGCTGGCGACCGGCGCGGTGGCGCTGCTGGCGCTCGGGGTTTCAGGGCTGGCCGCAGCCGCTTTCCTTCTCGCCCTCGTCTTCTACGGCTTTCGCGCGCTTTGCCTGCGCCAGATCGGCGGGCAGACGGGCGATACGCTGGGTGCGCTTCAGCAGCTCGGCGAGATCGCCGTGCTGCTGGTCGCGGCGGCCATCCTCACCTGATTCAAACTCTCAACGCATTGACTCAAATCCGGAGCCATTTTTTCCATGTCCTTCAAATCCTTCGATGAACTGCGCGCGGCCTGCACGAACCTCTGGCCCGGCGACGAGGTGGCAGCGAAGGCCGCCCTCGCCCGCCAGGACACGCTGACCAAGCCGCAAGGCAGCCTCGGCCGGCTGGAAGAGATCGCTGCCTGGCTGGCGCGCTGGCAGGGCCGCGCCATGCCGAAGCTGGACAAGGTGCAGGTGGTGGTGTTCGCGGGTTCTCATGGCGTCACCGCGCAGGGCGTCTCAGCCTTCCCGGCCGAGGTGACGCATCAGATGGTGGCGAATTTCGCCGCCGGCGGCGCTGCGATCAACCAGCTTGCCCGCGCGGCCGGCGCCGAACTTTCCGTGGTGCCGCTGGAGGTCGAGCGTCCCACGGGCGACTTCACGCAGGAGACCGCGATGGACGAGGCGGATTTCCTGAAAGCCGTGTCGGCGGGCTACGCCGCCGTCGCCGAAGATGCCGACCTCGCCTGCTTCGGCGAAATGGGCATCGGCAACACGACGACGGCGGCGGCGATTGCCGCGGCGCTGTTCGGCGGCGAGCCGGCAAAGTGGGTCGGGCGCGGCACCGGCGTCGACGACGCCGGCCTGAAGCGCAAGGCGGCGGCCATCGAAAAAGGCCTGGCGCTCCACAAGGCCGCACTCGGCGATCCGCTCAGGATAGCGGCAGCGCTCGGGGGGCGCGAGCTTGCCGCGATCATGGGCGCGACGCTTGCCGCGCGGCACAAAAAAGTTCCCGTGCTGCTCGACGGCTTCGTCTGCACGGCGGCCGCAGCACCCCTGCTAGGGCTCGACCCGGCAGGGCTGGCGCATGCGCTGGCCGGACATGTCTCGGCGGAAGCCGGCCATCGCGGGCTGCTCGCAGCACTCGGGCTGGCGCCGCTCTTCGACCTCGGCATGCGGCTCGGCGAAGGCTCCGGCGCCTGCCTGGCGGTCAACGTCGTGCGTTCGGCGCTTGCCTGCCATACCGGCATGGCGAGTTTTGCCGAAGCGGGCGTGTCGCAAGGGTAGGTCGCACGCGCTCTTCGGTGTCGGCACGGCGCCGGCGGCCAACGTTGTGCGCTTGGCGCCGGGAAGCGCACGCCCCGGCTGTCGCGCCGGCCAATCTTCGGTTATGCAAAGTGCAAGTGTAGCGCTGGATGGATAGAACGGAGAGACCTATTAAAGTTTCGCAGGCAAGCAGAACGGCATGATAGCCCGTCGATGCATTTTTTTCATCGGAGGTTACGAACCGAAGACGCCGAAGAGTTTTTTCGAGCGTCTTGCGCGCGAAATGCGCCGTTTCGAAGCGACCTGGGGCGTCGAGACATCGACGACGGACATCGCCCTTCCCCTTGCCGACGTCGGCAGCGTGACGGTGGTGACGTCCGCGGCAGACTCGTGGCAGGTGACCACGGACTTCCAGTTTTTCGGCCTCGATTCGATCGTCGACGCCGACGCCGCCCGGTGGCTGCCCGTGCGTGTGTTCCGCTATCTCGCCGCCTTCCTGGATTACTGGCTCAGCGGCACGGCCTTTTCGATTTTCGCAAAAAGCTGGCGGTTCGGGCTGTATTTTCTCTATCCGTTTGCCGTGACCGCCTTCTTCTTCCTGGCGGTGCTGCTTGCAGCGTCAGCCGCCTTGCGGTTTGCGAACATAGACACCCCCGCACTGCCGACGCTGATCGCCCTGCTGGCCCTCTTTCCGCTTCTGGCGACGCTGGGTAAACGATGGTCGGTCACGCATCTGATGGATCTATGGTCGTTTTCCAGGGAGTATGTCCGGGGCAGCAGGCCGGAGGCCGAGGCGCTGATGGAGCAATATGCAACAATCGCCACCGAGACGGTGAAAGCCCGGCAGTTCGACGAGATCATTTTTGTCGGGCACAGCACGGGCGGCGGTTTGATCCTCGACGTTGCGGCAAGGAGCCTCCAGGCCGATCCCGGCATGGCGAGGCGCGGCGCCGAAGTCGCCCTGCTGACGCTGGGCTCGACGGCCTTGAAGTTTGGGCTGCATCCCGCGGCGGAGGCTTACAGAACCAAGGTGCAGAGCCTGGTCGACGAAACGTCGCTCAAATGGGCAGAGTTCCAGTGCCTGATGGACGTGATCAACTTCTACAAGACGAACCCTGTAGTCGATATGGGCTTGAGGCCGCGAGCGCAGGGCAGTCCGTCCGCCTTTCCGATCGTTCGCAAGATTCACCTGCCCCGCATGATCGGGCGCGAAATGTACAGGCGCATAAGGGGCAGGTTTTTCCGGATCCACTATCAGTTCGTTTCAGCCAACACGCGCCAATATTTTTATGACTTTTTCCTGATCTGTTTCGGCCCGCATCCGGTGTCCGCGATACCCAACGACCCGAGCGTCGCCGTCTTTTCAGATGGGGAAGCAGTTCGATGACCGAGGGCGCAGCGGCGTTCATCTGGCTTGCAGGCCTCGTTGCCTGGTTCGTGATACGGCTCCCCTACCAGCGGCGCGCGCGCAGGATTCGCATCGTTGCCGCGCAGCGCACGCTGTCCGAACGCCTGGTGCTTCCGGCGGCGGGAATTGGCCTCTCGGTGATTCCGGCGTTCCATCTCGCCACAGGCGTTTTCGGATTTGCGGACTATCGTTTCCGGCCCTGGATGGGTTGGTGCGGGCTCGCCGTGGAGGTGCTTTTCCTGGCGCTGTTTTACGCCAGCCATCGCCAGCTCGGCCGCAACTGGTCGGTGACTTTGGAGATCCGGGACAAGCATCGGCTGGTCACCGATGGGCCGTATCGATATGTCCGTCATCCGATGTATTCGTCGTTCTGGCTGTGGGCGATTGCGCAGGCCTTCCTCCTGCCCAACTGGGTGGCGGGCCTGTCCGGCATCGCTGGGGTGGGCCTGCTCTATTTTGGACGTGTCGGGGCGGAGGAGGCGCTGATGCAAAAGTCCTTCGGCGACGAATACCGTTCCTACGCTGCAAGAACCGGCCGTGTCGTTCCCCGTATTTTCTAACCGCTGATGCGGCTGGCAAGAAAGCCGGATTTGAAATATTCGTAGAAACCGACCGCAATAGTCCAACTGGGCAGTCGGATGATCCCGTCGAGCATTTCGCTTCGTTTTTGTCTTGTCCTGGCAATCGTCCTGTGTACCGGCATCAGAGCCGATGCCTCCCAGCGGGCAGTGGCCGACGACACATACGCCGTGGCGGCTAAGGCCGCCTTCCAGGGCGACGTGTACATCCTTAGCGGCGGCTTCAGCGTCTTCTCCGCCGGCCTGGACAAACTCAGGGTGGAACTGAAAGAGAAGGGTGTTACGGCGTCGCTGGTCAGCTATCAGGGCTGGCGGGGGGTCGCACAGACGATCGTCGAGCATCGCCAAAAATATGGCCGCACGCCGGTTGTGATCATCGGTCATTCGCTGGGCGCAAACAATGCGATCCTCATTGCGAATGCCTTGAAGAAGAAGGGCATCCGGGTCGACCTGATCGTGAGCTTCGCCGCGACCGCGCCTATGATGGTGCCCTCCAATGTGCGCAATGTCGTCAACTTCTATTTCAAGTCCGGCGGATGGGGCCATGTCTTCAAGGGCGAAAGCGATTTTGCCGGCGCTTTGAACAACAAGGATATGTCCACTCAGCCGGGCATGGGCCACTTCAACCTCGACGACAGTCCGGAGCTGCACGACCAGGTGGTCCGCAACGTGCTGCGATATGTCCGCCCCGCCAAATCCACCATGGCCGTACGGTAAAACGGCTCGGGACGCCTTTGGCTACGCCGCCAGGCCGATGACACGGGGAACGAGCCATAGCATCGCTGCTGTGCCTATCGCATAGGCGCCGACCTGTCGTGCCCGCGCCTGCGGTATCTTGACCAGCGCGCTTGCCGCCGCGAGCAGGATCAGCGCCGCCGCGACGAAGATCAATTGCCCGGCTTCGACGCCAAGGTTGAAGGCCAGCAGGCTGAGCGGAACGTCGGATTGCGGCAGGCCGATCTCCTTGAGCGCGTCGGCGAAGCCGAAGCCGTGCAGCAGCCCGAAGGCGAAGGCCACGACCCAGGGGTAGCTTTCGGAAAGCCGCCTCTCGCCCGGCTTCGCCTTGACCAGTTCGCTGGCGACGAAGGCGATGCTGAGCGCGATGGTCGCTTCCACCGGGGCCTGCGGCAAGCTGAAATAGCCGAGCGATGCGCCGGCAAGCGTGATGCTGTGGGCCACCGTGAAGGCGGTGATCGTCTTCACCAGCATCCAGCGGTCGCGGATGAGCAGCATCAGCGCAAGCACGAACAGCAGATGGTCGAGGCCCGACAGTATGTGGTCGACGCCGAGCAGGAAGTAGGTTTGCGCCACTTCGAGGCTGGTCTGCGTTCCGGCCGCGACGAAGAAGGGCCGTTCCGGCAGGAGGCGAGCGACCTCGGCGTCTCCAGTCGCGTACTGGATGCGCACCAGCGCGTCGGTCATCGTCGAGCCGAGCCCGTCGACGCCGATCTCGCCGCCCTTGAGCCCTCCGGCGCAGGCGACAGTCCATCGCTCCAGATAGGCTCCGCCCTCGAGCGTGGGAACCGGTTCGGCTCTTTCCACGCACGATCCGGGCAGACGGGCGTGAAGCCCGAGGCGCATTTCGCCCAGCGCCGGGACTTTCCAGACGATGGCGAACTCGTCCGGCGCCGTTTCGCGCATTTCGAGATAGGCCGGCCGGATCTCGTGCGCATGCATAGGCGCGGCGGCCAGCAGCGGAATCAGGAAGATCAGCGCGACAAGAAGCCGTCTCACTCAGGCGCTTCCATGCCGGCAGGGCTCTCTATGGTGACCGAATAGCCCTTGAGCAGCTCCGCCAGGCGCGCGTCTTCAAGTTCCTGCCGCCTGGCGTTCGTCCACTCCCGCGCCACGGCCTCGCGCACCTCGTCGAGAACAGGCGTCCGGCCTTGCAGGCGCTCCGTCACGCGCACGAGGTGCTGCCCGTAGGTGGAAGCCACTGGACCCGTCCATGGTCCGGGCGGAACCTTGGACAGCGCTTCGGCGAACTCCGCCCCGAAGGTCTGGCTTATCTGCGTCGTTGTGGAAAGCGGCAGATCCGGCGGCAGCAGTGTGGGGTCGCCGAGGCCAGAACGGTCGATTTCCGGATCGGACAGCAGCACTTCTAGGATCGATGCGGCGTCCTGGCCGGTCGCCTGGCCGCGTCGCTGTGGATTGACGAAAACCTGCTGGAACGCAAGCGCGCCGTCGATCCTGAAAGCGTCAGGGTTGGCGTCGAGATAGGCCTGCAGCTCCGCATCCGTCGCTTCGAGCGCCTCGGCTTCGGCCGCGTTCAGGAATTCCATCTTCTGGCGCAGCCTGCGCCTGACGACCGTGTCGTCCTTGTCGAGCCCGAGCGCCAGCGCCTGGCGGACGAGGATTTCCTCCTTCACATGATCGTCGATCAGGCCCTTGAGCTCTTCCGGCGTCGGCGAGCGCTGCCAGGTCTTGGCAAACAGCGTAGCCATCTGCTCGATCTTCGGCGCGGTGACGACGATGCTGTCCGTCTTCTCGTCAACGTCCGAGACCAGCCCGTGCACCGCGAAGATCGCCAGCGCCAGGAGCAGGAAGTGGAGGAGCGGCTCCTTCAGCAGCGATTTCAGCATCAGTCGGTGCGCCCGGGAACGGGTTGCGATGGTCGGGTCTCGGACACCATGGCCTACCGGCGACGATGCTCAGTCATTGGCCAGATCGTCTTCGTCCTCCCGCTTGGTCTTCTCGAAGGAGATGCCTTCGTTGAAGGCTTCGTAGGCCGCCATCTTGAGTTCGGCCTTCATGGTCCCCTTCAGCCAGTGCGAACGCTCGGACTCGCAATAGCTCTGGAACCATCTTTCGAAATATCTGGCCGGGTCCATCGATCATTCCTCCGGGGTTGGCCCGATCACCATCAGTTCCGGCGAGTTTGCCCGTCGCCGGTCACGATTGCCGGGTGCCGCCTACGACACGGGCGGCTCCCTTGCAATGCTTCTACGTCGTCGTTGCTCAGAAATAGACGACGACGTAGCCGCCGCCGGACCTCTGATAATAAACGCCGCCGCAGTAGTAGAGGCTATAGCCGTAGTAGCTGCCATACGGACAGCCGGCGGGAATGGCGCCGATATAGGCGCCGCGGCGGATCACGCGGCGCGTGGTCCTGCGGGCGACGCCGGCGACGCTGCCGGGGGTCGCCGGACGCCCAACGCGCGCTTGGGCATCGGAGACCAGGCTGAAGATGCCCATGCCGACCTGCCGGTCGGCGACGTGGAAGTCGGAGGCGCAGAACAGCAGCGCGAGCGATGCAATGACCGCCTTGGTGGACGACCTCATTTTGCGTTTCCTTCTTCAAGCAGGCCAGCGAGTTCGTCCAGCCCGCGCATCTCCTCGATCTTCACTTCCTTGGCGTCGCCCGTCTGCAACTGGAAATCGTCGGCGGCTACATCCTTGCCGGCCTTCCAGTCGGAAATCTGCACCGTGTAGGAAGGCGCCATGGCCATCATCCGGCTGGTGATGGTGAAACGGCAGGGGCGCGGCACATCGCCATCGGCGATCCAGACCTCCCAGTCCGTGTCCACGGTTCTGAAAGCCAGGTGGTTGCAGACCTCTCCGCCAATCACGCCGCTTCCGAGGTCCTTGGCCGCCGTGACGTTCTCCATCATGATCGCGAAGGCGTTGGGCGACAGAAGGTCGGCGGCCGGCGCTTCGACGCCGTAGGCGAAGCGGAGCGTATCGATCATGTCGTCGACCGAGCCCTCCAGGGGAATCTTCGTATAGACGTTGAGGTGCTTCCCGATCGCCGAAACGGTCTTTCCGTCATAGGTCAGTTCGACATCGGCCACGCCGGTGCGTGTCATGCGCGCCTTGTCCGGACGCTGCAGCGTCAGCGAGCCGGAACTCGCGAGGCCGAGCTTCATCATGTCGGCGGTTACGATGTCGAGCGTCGCGTCATATTTGAACGAGAAGGCCTGCTGCCCGGCAAGATAGTCGGTCATCGCCTTGAACATTTGCTTCGCCTGGGCCTCATCGGCCGCGGCGGGCTGAGCGCCCGTCACGCCCGCCAGCCCGCAAAGCGCCAGCGCCGCAATAACGGTCCGAAACGTCCCGTTCAGACTTCTTCCTGGATCCATCATCTCATCATTCCTTATTGTCACGCGTTGGCGTCAAGATTGTTACGGCGTGTACCAGATGGGCGAGGTATACGCGCGTTCGGTGACAGTCATGAGCGTGCCTTCGAGCGGCTTCGTCCCGAACCGCTTGGCGTCGTAGGCCGTCCAGCGCGGCGTCGGGATCTCGATGACGCGCCCGTAGTAGAAGGCCTTCTGCTTCGGATCGAAACCTGGATCCTTCCACACCGCGATCAGTTCGGGCGCGCCGATCGTGTTGGTCCAGATCGCGTTCTCGACATCCACCGTGCTGCCGACCGACGGCAGCTTGCCGTCGGCGCCAGGCTGACGGTCGCCGCCCCACGCCACGTCGTAGACCTGCTCGTGGGTTTGGCCCTTGTCGTCGAGCCAGCCCTTGATGATCTGGTAGCGGTCGAGATTGGCTCCGATGGGATCCTTGAGCGCCGCGACCAGGAAGGTCGGCGCCTTGCCTTCGGGCGCCGCCGTCAGGTCGCCGCCCATGGGGACGCCCTTGCCGTAGCCGATGGCGCCGGGGTTGCGGTTCTCAGCATCGGCCGGCTCGAAGTCCCAGCCACCGAAGAAGCGCACCGCCATGCGCGGTCCCGTCGTGCCATAGGTCTCCTTGCGCTGCATGGCGTCCCAGATGGCCTCGCGGGTGTTCTCCTGCGCCCACACGGCGGCGTAGCCGGAGGCGCCTACCTCCCAGTCCATCACCGTGATGCCGGTCTTGGCGTCCTTGACGAACGTTGCCGTCAGACGCTCGGGGCTCGGCTCCTGCGGCGTCGTCTTGCCGAAGAAATTCTCCTCTTCGACCGCGGCGAGGCCGGTATGCGCGTCGGTGCTGCCGACCAGCCCGAACTTGTAGGGGTTGGTACCGAGTTCTGTTTCGAGCTTGAGGCCGTTCTTCAGCGCCGAGCGGGTATATTCGAATTCGAACATGTCGGGCGTCTTCGGCACGCTGGCGTCGAGGTTGCCGAAATCCCAGAGCTCGAAGTCCGCGAACTCGTCGTTGGGCGAGAGCAGCGGATGCGCCTCGCCGGTCCCCTTCGTCTGGGTCGTCTCGTAGAGCCGTTCCCACCGGGAGCGCTGCTCGACATATTCCTTGTCGACCGGCTTGCCGGTGAAGGACTCGATCAGAGGGAACATGCGGCCGTTGGAGAGGTTGCCGTTGTGCGCGATCGCCAGCACATTGCCGCCGGTCTTGTCCTCATAGCCCTGCATCCACGTCCACAGGTCGCGCGGATTGTCGCTGCCGAGCGGCTTCAACGTGGTGTAAGGCACCACCTGGTCGGCCTTGTCGGCATTGTCGCGGAAGATCACGTTGCGGTGCAGATTGTTGCCGTCGGTGTTCGAGGTCCACTCATAGCCGATGAAGGCGGTGAAGCGTCCCGGATCGTTGTATTCCTCGGCCGCCTTGATCGTGTCCTGCCAGGCGTTCTTGTAGGGCCGCGTGTCCGGCCCGTAGATCATCGCCTTGGGCAGCTTCCCCTGGCCGAAGGCGAAGATGATCTCCAGCGCCGCCTTGCCGCCCTGTCCCGCCTTGATCTCCTCGTACCATGTCCTGGCCTGCGGATCGGCTATCACCTCCGGCTTGCCGGCGAAGAGGTCGGGGAACATGCCCATGTTGTCGGAGTGATCGGCCACCACCAGGAAGTCGAGCGGTCGCGACAGCTTGGCCGGCTGGCCGCTCGACGCCGTGATTTCCTCGCCGCGGGCGAAGCGGTAGGCGTCGCGAGGAGTCAGCCGCGCGCCAAAAGCGCCGGCGTCGAAAGAAGCCCCGGTGTGCAGGTGCGTGTCGCCGAACAGCGGCCGGGTCGGAAAGTTGCGCCCCGCATAGGGCGAGTAGATCGGCTTGCTCGCGAAGGCCTTGTCGGCCTTCTCGGGCGTCAGCGTGCCTATATCGTCGCCCGCCGCTTGTGCGTGTTGAGCGAAGGCGCAACCGGCAAGCGCGGCCGCCACGAATGTGATTGCACGGTATGTCTTCATGTTTCCCTCCCGGGGATGGCGCGCCGGCCGCGTCGGCCGGCGTCGCTGCATGTTTAAAACCGGATTGTCAGCCCCATGATCGGCCCCTGCTGCACCACGTCGAACAGGAAGCCGTCATCGCTGTAGTCGACGCCGAGTGCGCGGTAGCCGAGCGTCGCCGAATAGCGGTCGTGGAAATGGTAGCCGATGCCGGCCGCGACGTCCCAGTCGAGGTCCGCCTGGCCGGCGCCTATAAGCGCCCAGCCCATGGCGTAGAATTGCGGCGTGAAGGCGAAGTTGCCGCGCACGCCAACCAGCCCGTCGACCCAGGTCGCGCCGTCGCTGAAAGTCTGGCCACCCAAGCCGCCGCCACTGAAGGAAATGTCTGTGTCGACCGACCACACGCGCACGCCGCCGACGATGTCGAGCCTGCCCGACGGTCCGTCGAGCACGGAATATCCAGCGCCTACCAGGCCGGCGAAGGTCGAGGCCTCGACCTCCGCGCTATCCGCCAGAATGCCGAGTGGTGTGTCCGAACTGGCGGAAAGTTTGGTGTAGATCAGGTCGCCGAAGATACTGTAGGGGCCGTTGCGCGCCTCCGCGATCGCCATCGCGGCGAAATCGAGGTTGTCGAAGATGTCGCTGAAGCTGGCGTCGACGTCGATGGTCGGGGAGCCGAACGCGGCGGTCTGCCCCGAAAGGCCAGCCGCCCAGAAATAGGGCGTCACGGAGAAGGTCCAGCCGCTCGCGGGCGCGGGCTCAGGCGCGGACGCCGAGATCACGTCGGCGGCTTGCACCGGACCGACGGCGAGCAAACCTAAAGTCAGGCAAAGCTTGGCCAGACACTTCATACTCAATCCTCCCACAAACCAGCTTGACCATCCGGGCGCCGCGGAGCCCGCCAGTATTATCGACTCCTAACACATCATATCCCGGGCACGCGAGAGTTGACTTGGATCAACGGGCGACGCAAGGGCCCGCAGGCTGCGCGTCCATCCTCGAACAACGCCTTTCCGGGTGACTCGCGCCAAAATCCCTGCAATGCTTGGGGCGGCTCGTAGACGGCCCCGTATTGGCAGCGCCGCAAAGGCGCGATTTTGGAGGAAATCTTATGCTGAACAGACGCGAATTCCTGGTCACCACCGCGGCGGCAGCCGTCGCGACGGCCTTCCCGTTCACCGCCGCAATGGCGCAGGACGCCCCGCAATTGCAGATCTTCGTGCCGGCCAATCCCGGCGGCGGCTGGGACCAGACCGCGCGCGCCATGGAACAGGTGATGCGAGCCGAAAAGCTGATCTCGGGCGCGCAGATCACCAATGTCGGCGGCGCCGGCGGCACCGTCGGCCTGCCGCAGTTCATCAACCAGTGGAAGGGGCGGCCTAACGCCCTGATGGTGGGCGGCATGGTGATGGTCGGGGCGATCATCGCCAACAAGTCGGCCAACAACCTCGGCGAGGTCACGCCGATCGCGCGCCTGACCGGCGAGTTCGAGGCGCTGGTGGTGCCCGCTGCCTCGCCCTTCCAGACCGCGCAGGATTTCGTCGCCGCGCTCAAGGCCGATCCGGCCAAGGTGCCCGTCGCCGGCGGCTCGGCCGGCGGCTCCGACCATATCCTCTTCGGCCTCATCGCCAAGACGGTCGGCGTGCCTGCGACCAGCCTGTCCTACGTGCCCTTCGCGGGCGGCGGCGAGGCGCTGGCAGCGCTCCTCGGCAACCAGGTGGCGGCCGGCATCTCCGGCTATGGCGAATTCGCCGAACAGGTGAAGGCCGGCGGCCTGCGGCTGCTCGCGATCTCCGCCGACAAGCGCCAGGAAGGCATCGACGCGCCGACGATGAAGGAATCCGGCATCGACGTCGAACTGTTCAACTGGCGCGGCGTGTTCGCGCCTCCCGGCGTGACCGACGCGGACAAGGCCGCGATGGTCGCACTTGTCGGCAAGATGGCCGAAAGCGCCGCCTGGGCGACGGAGTGCAAGAACCGCAACTGGACCTCGATCCTGCTGACGGGCGACGATTACGCGAAGTTCCTGGCGGAGGACACCGCCCGCATCGAGACTATCCTGAAGGATCTCGGCTTGGCATAGTCCGCCAGCAAAGGGCGGCTTTCGGGCCGCCCTTTCTGCATAGGAGAAAGTGCGGCTGCAGCGGAATGAACGGCAGCGGGCCGGCTGCCGCGGGAGGGGACAGATGACCAGCGAAGACACAAGACCGGCGCCGCCACGCCCCGCGCTGCCCGAATTGCTGATCGGGCTCGGCATGCTCGCCTGCGCCGCGGCGGTGCTGTGGCAGACATGGGCGATCCCCGTATCGCCCATGTACTCAAAGGTCGGGCCGACAGTGTTCCCCTATATGACGGCGACGGGGCTCGCCGTGCTTGCGGCGATGCTGATCGGGGCGGCGGCGCGCGGCGGCTGGCAGCCCGACGAGGAGAAGGAAACGCCGACCGACTGGAAGGCACTTGTCTTCGTTGCCGCCGGACTGGTCGCCAACGTGGTCCTGATCCAGCCGCTCGGCTTCACCGGTGCGTCCGTCGTCATGTTCGTGCTGGTCTGTTTCGGCTTCGGCAGCCGGCATCCGTTGCGCGACGCGCTGATGGCGCTGGTGCTGGCCCTGGCGGCCTATTTCGGCTTCGCCCGCGCGCTCGGCGTCAACATCGGCGCGGGCCTGATCGAGAACGTGCTGAATTCCGGCATCGATTCCATCATCGGGGGCTGAGCCATGGACACGCTGAACTCGCTCGCCAGCGGCTTCGCCGTCGCCTTCACGCCGGTCAATCTGATGTGGTGCCTGCTCGGCACGACGCTCGGCACCGCGATCGGCGTGCTGCCGGGGCTCGGGCCCGCGCTGACCATCGCGCTTCTGCTGCCGATCACCTACCGGGTCGCCCCGGAGGCCTCGTTCATCCTCTTCGCCGGCATCTATTACGGCGCCATGTATGGCGGCTCGACGACGTCGATCCTGCTCAACACGCCGGGCGAGAGCGCGACGATCGTCACCGCGCTCGAAGGCAACAAGATGGCTCGCTCTGGCCGCGGCGGCGCAGCACTCGCCACGTCGGCCATCGGCTCCTTCGTCGCCGGCACGATCGGCACGCTGGGCATCGCCTTCCTCGCGCCTGTCGTGGTGGGCTTCGCGCTCGCCTTCGGCCCGGCCGAATATTTCTCGCTGATGGTGCTGGCTTTCGTCACCGTCTCGGCGGTGCTGGGCTCATCGGCCGCGCGGGGCCTGAGTTCGCTCTTCCTCGGCTTCTTCATCGGCATGATCGGCGTCGATATCCAGACAGGCCAGCCGCGCTTCACCTTCGGCATGGCCGAACTTCTCGACGGCGTCGACGTCATCATCGTGGCGGTCGGCCTGTTCGCCGTCGGCGAGACGCTCTACGTCGCCTCGCGCCGCTATGCCGGCAAGGACGAGATCGTGCCCCTGAAAGGCTCGCTCTACATGACGGCGCAGGAATGGCGGCGGTCCTGGAAGGCGTGGCTGCGCGGCACCTTAATCGGCTTCCCGATCGGCGCGCTGCCGGCGGGCGGCGCGGAAATCCCGACTTTCCTGTCCTATGCGATGGAGAAGAAGCTGTCGAAACACAAGGAAGAATTCGGCACCACCGGCGCCATCGAAGGCGTGGCGGGACCCGAGGCGGCGAACAATGCGTCGGCGGCCGGCGTTCTGGTGCCGATGCTGACGCTCGGCCTGCCGACCTCGGCGACGGCCGCGATCATGCTGTCGGCCTTCCAGAGCTACGGCATCAACCCCGGCCCGCTGCTCCTGACGACGCAAGCGAACCTCGTCTGGGGCCTGATCGCCTCGCTGTTCATCGCCAACGTCATCCTGGTCATCCTCAACCTGCCGCTAATCGGGCTGTGGGTGAAGCTCCTGAAGATACCAGCGCCGCAGCTCTATGCCGGCATACTGGTCTTCGCCACCGTCGGCAGCTACGGCATCTCGCAGTCGCCGGTCGACCTCGTGCTGCTCTACATTCTCGGCGCCATCGGCTTCATGATGCGGCGCTTCGATTTCCCGACCGCGCCCGTCATCATCGGCATGATCCTTGGGCCGCTGGCCGAGGCGCAGTTCCGACGCGCCATGACCATCTCGAACGGCGACTGGACGGTGTTCTTCACCCATCCGCTGTCGCTGACATTGCTGGTGCTGGCTCTTGTCGCGCTCGTCGCGCCGTATATCTGGGGCCATATCGAGCGGCGGCGGCTGCGCGGCCAGGAGCCCGTGCCCGGCGATGCCTGAGCAGGTTCGACCGGCCGCCGGCCTGCTCGCCGGCATACGCGTGCTCGACCTGACCAACGTGCTGGCTGGTCCCTATTGCGCCTATCAGCTTGCGTTGCTCGGGGCCGACGTCATCAAGGTCGAGCAGCCCTCGGGCGGCGATCTGGCGCGGCAGCTCGGCGCGTCGCCCGAGCTGAACCGCGCCGGCATGGGCGCATCCTTCCTGGCGCAGAATGCGGGCAAGCGCTCGGTGACGCTCGACCTGAAGAAGGAGACCGACCGCGAGCGCTTCCTCGATCTCGTGGCGACGGCCGATGCGGTGGTGGAGAATTTCAGGCCCGGCGTGATGGTGCGGCTGGGGCTCGGCTACGAGCGGCTGAAGGAAGTCAGGCCGGGTCTGGTCTATTGCGCCATCTCCGGCTTCGGCCAGACCGGGCCGATGCGCGACAACCCCGCCTACGACCAAATCATCCAGGGCCTGTCGGGCGTGATGAGCATCACCGGCACGGCCGACACCGCGCCGCTGCGCGTCGGTTATCCGGTCTGCGACACGATCGGCGGGCTCGCCGGAGCCTTCGCCATCGTGTCGGCGCTGCTCAGGCAGAAGACATCAGGCGAATGCGCCTTCCTCGACGTGTCGATGCTGGAGGCGACGCTGTCGGCGCTCGGCTGGCCGGTGTCGAATTTTTTAACCGCCGGCGTCGATCCGCAACCGATGGGCAACGAGAACATGACGGCGGCGCCTTCCGGCACGTTCCGCACCGGAGGCGGGGTGCTCAACATCGCAGCCAACAAGCAGGAGCAGTTCGTCACGCTCTGCGGGCTGATTGGGCGGCCGGAGCTTGCCAGGGATCCGCGCTTTGCCGAACGCGAGACGCGCAAGAAGAACCGCGCCGACCTCAACGCCGCGATCGAGGAGGCGCTTTCGGCGCGTCCGGCCTCCGCGTGGGAGGAGATGCTGAACCGCGCCGGCGTACCGGCCGGGCGCGTGCTGACGATCCCCGAGGTGCTGTCGGAGCCGCAGGTGGCGGGGCGCGAAATGACGCGGCGCTTCGACGACGTGCTGCCCGACGGCCGCGCCTTGACGGTGGTGCGCGGCGGCTTTCTCGTCGATGGGCAAGCTCCCCTCCCCGCTTCGCCGCCGCCAAAGCTCGGCGAGCATTCGGACGAGATTTTCGCGGCCGTTCCGAACAGGCCGAAGCCCGCTTCTTGACTCGTTCGCTGCACATCGTCTGCGGCGCGCAGGGGCTGGACGTCGTGACCAACAAGCTTAAGCAGCCCGGATCGCGGTCTGGCAAGTGGCAGGGCTCACCACCGACTTCCCGTCCTGAGTAGCGGCCAAAAGGAAACCGGCGCGCCTTTCGACGCGCCGGCTTCATTTTCCTGGTCGTTCGTCAGGCCTCAGTAGTTGTCGTAGTCCGGTTCGGGCTCGGGCTCGGGCTCGGGAGCACTCCGCGGTTCTGGACGGTCAGAGTCGCCACGCTCGGTCCGCTTTCCCGATGCCGCGGACAGGCCGCAATTGCCGCCGAAGGCGCTGCGAAAACCACTCGACAGCTGCTGCCTGCCCGACAGGAATGGAAACGCCTGGTCGGACCCGACGGTGGCGAAGATGTCGCGGTTCACGCGCGAGGCTTCGCTGACGCCGCCCCTAGGCGTGGCGACGACGACATCGCAGCGGCGCCTCAGATCCTGGCAGCCATTGGAGCCGCAGAACTGCGCGGCCCCCGAGAGAAGCACGACCGCGGTGACACCGCCGGAGCCGACGAAGATTTCGAGCCTGGTGCCGCGGATGCCGATCGTTCCGGCCGGCGTCACGATCTCGTAGGCCTCCGACTTCGACTTGCCGCTGATCCAGCGGAACGAGCCGCGCGCCGCGTTCAGCGTCAGCTTGTTGAAGGTTTTCGAACTGTCGTAGATGAAGCGGTCGATCACGACCGAGGAGTTGCCGCCGACGGCGAACTTGGTGCCGTCCGCGAACCTGAACTCTCCCAACCCGTTGGCCGAGGTTCGTATTCGTTCGTCGCGATAGACCGGGGATTTCACGGCGATCGGCCCGCTGTCGCCGGTGACGGCGGTTCGCACGAGCGTCGCCTGCCCGACCTGCTCCTGGCCAACCGCGGGGAAGGCGACGGAAATCAGCGCCGCGGTTGCCGCCGCCATTGTCTTGAGTTGTGATTTCATTGGAGGTCTCCTTGGGGGAAGCGAAGAGGCGGCGACACTATTGACGGCGATGTAACGTCTTCATGTCAGCCGGTTTCAATCGTGTTACCGTTCCGATTCCTCCGGGCTCGCCTGCTTGCGGCGCTCGTCGCCCTGATCCTGCGCCCTTCACGGGAACCACGGTTTGGCCTATCCCTCGCGGTGCGGCAGACGGCAGGGATACAGGATGGACAGGATCAGCGAGGCGACGCGCGGCGTCTTCATCATTTCGCCGACGCCCTTTCTCGACACCGGGGAACTCGACCTCGACGGCACTGATGCGCTGGTCGAATTCTTCCTCGACAAGGGCGTCGACGGCATCACCATACTCGGCGTTTTGGGCGAAGCCGCCAAGCTGACGCCGGATGAAGCGCACGCCTTCATGCTGAAGGTTCTGCGGCGGGTCGACGGACGCCGGCCGGTCGTCGTCGGGGCTAGCAATCCCGGCACCGACAATCTGGTGCGCTTCGCCAGGACCGCGATGGACGTAGGTGCTGCCGGGCTGATGATCGCGCCGATCCCGGGCCTCAAGCATGACGAGCAGATCTACGGCTATTGGGCGGAAATCCTCGCGCGCCTCGGACCGGAGATCCCGGTCTGCTACCAGGATTATCCGCAGACGACCGGCGTCTTCACCTCGACCGCCGTGCTCAACCGGCTGATCGACGCCTTCCCCAACTTCGTGATGCTGAAGCACGAGGAGTCGCCCGGCCTGCCGAAGATCACGGCGCTTCGCGCGGCTTCAGCCGACGGCAAGCGGCGGCGCGTCTCGATCCTGGTGGGCAATGGCGGACTGCACCTGCCGCAGGAACTGAGGCGCGGCGCCGACGGCGCCATGACCGGCTTCGCTTACCCGGAGATGCTGGTCGAGGTGTACGACAGGTTTCATGCCGGCGATGCGGAAGGCGCCGAAGACGTCTTCGACATCTACCTGCCGATCCTCAGGCACGAGCAGCAGACTGGCTTCGGGCTCGCCATCCGCAAGGAGGTGCTGCACCGCCGCGGCGCGTTGCGCTCGGCGGCGATGCGCCATCCCGGCCCCAAGCTCGGGAAGACCGACCACCTCGAACTCGACGGGCTGATGGCGCGGCTCGAACGGCGGCTGGCCGAATTCCGATCCGCCGGGTGACGACGACGCCTCCCGCCCGCGGCCCCCGAACCGCGAACGGGCGGGTCGCGAAAGCCGTCAGCCCTTGATGAAGGCCAGCAGGTCGGCGTTGATGATGTCGGCATGCGTGGTTGGCATGCCGTGCGGGAAGCCGGGATAGGTCCTGAGGATGCCGTTCTTCAGGAGCTTCGCCGACAGCGGCGCGGAATCGGCATAGGGCACGATCTGGTCGTCGTCGCCATGCATGACCAGCGTCGGCACCGAGATCGCCTTCAGATCCCCGGTCTGGTCGGTCTCGGAAAAGGCCTTGATGCCGTCGTAATGGGCTTTAGCGCCGCCCATCATGCCCTGACGCCACCAATTGTAGATCACGCCCTGGTCTGCCTTGGCGCCCGGCCGGTTGTAGCCGTAGAACGGGCCGCTCGGCAGATCGATGTAGAACTGCGCGCGATTGTCGGCGAGCGCCTTGCGCAGCCCGTCGAACACCTCGATCGGCAGGCCGCCGGGGTTCTTGTCGGTCTTGATCATGATCGGCGGAACCGCGCTCATCAGCACCGCCTTGGCGACGCGCCCCTGCGGTTCGCCGAATTTGGCGACATAGCGGGCGACCTGGCCGCCGCCCGTCGAGTGGCCGATGTGGACGGCGTTCCTGAGATCGAGATGCTCAAAGACGGCCGAGGCGTCGGCCGCGTAGTGGTCCATGTCGTGGCCGCTGTCGCCCTGCGAGGAACGGCCGTGGCCGCGCCGGTCATGCGCGACGACGCGAAAACCCTTGTGCAGGAAGAACAGCATCTGGTTGTCCCAGTCGTCCGCCGAGAGCGGCCAGCCATGGTGGAACACGATCGGCTGGGCATCCTTCGGACCCCAGTCCTTGTAGAAGATCTCGGTGCCGTCCTTGGTGGTGATGGTGCCCATGGGTACATCCTTTCAGTCAATGATCTGGCGAATATCGTGGGAGGATATGTCAGCGCGACGACGGGTGGGGGTGACCGTGCATCGCGAGCGCAAGATGAATGGAGAGCAACGCGGCGGTCAAGGCGCGGCCCAACACGCGTGCCGATTCTCCCGCCCAATCGAGCTCAGCTCGGACAGCCGAGGACGGCGGCCAGTGGAGGTCACGGCCCGAGATGTGATAGACTGGCACGAAAGCGCCGCGTCCATCCGGGGCGCAAACGAGGGGGGAATGTCATGTGCCGCGAATGCGAAAGCGCAAAGCTCGGTCGCCGGAATGTGCTGAAATTCGCAGCCGGGGGCATTCTCGCCGTCGGACTCAACGCCATGTCCTGGCCGGCGCGCGCCGCCGATGGCGCACCGACCACGCTTTCGCCCGATGAGGCGCTCGCCGCGATGAAATCCGGCAACGAGCGTTATGTCGCCAATCCCGAGCTCTGCTCCACCGACCTCGCAAAGCAGCGCGGGTCGGTGGCCGGGCACCAGGCTCCCTGGGCGACGGTCATCAGTTGCGCCGACAGCCGGGTGCCGCCGGAACTGATCTTCGGCGGGGTCGGCGTCGGCGAACTCTTCGTCGCGCGAAACGCCGGCAATCTCTTGGACACCGCGACGCTCGGAACCGTCGAATACGGCGCCGCGGTGCTCGGTTCGCCGCTGATCGTCGTGCTCGCCCATACGAGCTGCGGCGCCGTCAAGGCGGCCTGCGACGTGATGACGAAGAATGCGACCTTCCCGGGCGCCATCGGCCCGATGATCGATCCGATCCTGCCGGCCGCGCTTGCGGTGCGCGAAGCCCCCGGCGACCTTGTCGACAATGCCGCCATGGAAAGCGCGAGACGCACCGCCGGCAGGCTGACGGCCGCGAGCACGGTCCTCTCCGACCTGGCGAACGCGGGGAAGCTGAAGATCGCCGCGGGAATCTACGATCTCAAGACGGGCGTCGTTGCGTACCTGAATTGAGATGGGAGCTTTGCGCGGCTTTGGTGGGTGCGACAGGGATCGAACCTGTGACCCGCTGATTAAGAGTCAGCTGCTCTACCAACTGAGCTACGCACCCGTGCGCCCGGCGAACCGGAGGTCGCGGCGGATATAGCCACCGCGCCCCGCCCTGTCCAGCCCTTAACCGACCGACTGGGGAAAAGCCCCGACACTGCGACGAAAGGCCCGTTCTCGCCTAAGCACATTGCGATCATCAGTCAGCCGCTGCTCCCGACAACGTTCACTTGCACTTGGATTTGATGCGGAACCTCGCCGATCGTGAGCGGAACCGGCGCCTCCCTGGAGCCGGTTTCCGCAAATCCCCGTCATGTAGGCCTGCGTTGGCAACGCAACTCGCGGGGCTCGGCACGCGGGACGTCGCCCCTCTTGCGGGCACGGTCGAGACGCCGATTGCATTCGCGGCGCGCACGATCGCAGGCGTTCTCCATCTTGATGGCCGTGGCGTAGCCTTGGATGGCAAGTTTTCCGGTCACGAGCCCGACACCATCTTGGTATAGTTTATAATAGCACCCAGCGGCGGCGGCGGGTGCCGTCGACGCAGAGACCGCAACGAAGCCGAGTGCGGCTGTGGCGGCAAGCATGAGAAAGCTCTTCATCTGTTCCATCCTCGATCCTGGGAGCCCCGCGGCGCGCGGAGTGCTCGTTGCA
The DNA here is from genome assembly GCF_040049215.1 of Mesorhizobium sp. KR9-304. NCBI lineage: Bacteria > Pseudomonadati > Pseudomonadota > Alphaproteobacteria > Hyphomicrobiales > Phyllobacteriaceae > Mesorhizobium > Mesorhizobium sp. KR9-304. The sequence continues at coordinate 632,663 of NZ_JBDZDN010000002.1, forward strand.
CATCGGCGTCGCCGGACACCTGCAAATAGGCTGAGCTCGCAGAGGTCGCATCGACGACTGGCGCCAAGATCGCTAAAGGAGACGTCCGGCGCATTTCGCCGGCCGTCGTGGATTGTTTCATTTGTTTCAGGAAGTTGCTGCGTCAGCCCAGGCTCAGGCGAACAGCACGCCCTCGGCGACCTTCACCGCATTGCCGCCTATGCGCGCGCCAGCCATCTTGCCGCTCTCGACGTCGACCTCGAGCCTCAGGCGCGACGGACGGCCCATCTCGATGCCCTGCTCGATCCAGTAGCGCTGGAGACCGTCGACCGGCTCGTCGAAATGCAGGATCGTGCCGGCGAAGGCGGCAGCCGCCGAGCCGGTCGCGGGATCCTCGTAGGAGGGGTTGCCGGGAACGAACATGCGCGCATGGAATGCGCTGTCGTGGTGGACGGTTTCACGGCAATAGGCATAGGCCGAGGCGACGATGCCCTCGCCCTTGGACGGCGCGAGATCCATCCAGGCGTTGTTGTCGAAGCGTATCCTCGCGGCGGCATCGAGGTTGGCGACGGGCACGGTCACATAGGGAACGCCCGCCGACCACAGGCTCGGGCGGTGGTTCTCGAAGCCGATCTCGTGCGGCGAAAGACCGAGCGCCGCGCCCAGGACGGCGGCGTCGATGGAAAGGTCGAGCTGCTGCGGAAGCTTGGGCAGGTCGAACTCGGCGAAGGTCGCGCCCCCGCCCTTGGTGACGGCGCAGCGCACCGGCCCGATGTTTTCCTCCAGCACGAACATGCCGGCGGTGCCGTCGTTCGCCGCCTGTTCGGCGAGCGCGACCGCCGAGCCGACGGTCGGATGGCCGGCGAAGGGCATCTCATAGTCGGGAGTGAAGATGCGCACCCTGGCGCGGTGGCGCGGATTGTCGGGCGGCAGGATGAACACCGACTCGGACAGGTTGAACTCGCGCGCGATCGCCTGCATGGCCGCCGTGTCCAGCCCCTCGCAATCGAGAACGACGCCCAGCGGATTGCCCGCGAGTGCTGTGTCGGTGAACACGTCGTAGACGAGATATTTGCGCGATTTCATGGACTTGCTGCCCGCCTCGAATCAAACATGAGCGAAATTTAACTTGTAATCGCAGCCCCGTGGCACAACCTGTCGACCGTAGGGACTTGCTTTCCGGCGCGTAGGGATAGTCGGAAACGATACGGGCGCGCAATGGATCAGATAGTCGAGCGGGATCGAAAGCTGAAGGACGATCGAGCCGCGGCGCTGGCGGACGGCCAGCCTCGGGCACACCCCGCGCTCTCGGCGAAGCAGGCGCTGGGGCTGGGCGACGGACATCGGCGCCCCCGGCGCGGCAGGGGCTGGATGTATGCGCTGGCTGCTGCCGCAATCGCCGCAGCCGGACTCGGCTACTGGCAGTTCGGCGGATCGACGACCCCGGCAAGCTATGTCACGGCGCCGGCCGCGATCGGCGACATCACGGTCGAGGTTTCCGCCACCGGCACGCTGCAGCCGCTGATCCAGGTCGACATTTCGAGCGAACTGTCAGGCGTCATGCGCTCCGTCGCCGTTGAGGAAAACCAGCGCGTGAGAGAGGGCGAGGTGCTGGCCGAACTCGACACGACCAGGCTTTCCGCGCAGATCGAAGGCGCGAAAGCGTCCGTGAAGTCGGCCGAGGCCAAGGTGATCGAGGCCAAGACGACGCTCAAGGAGAGCGAGCAGGCTTTCGTGCGCGCCGAACAGCTGCTCAAGCGCGGCATGACCTCGCAGCAGACGCTCGACACGGCGACCGCCACGCGCGACCGCGCCCATGCGAACGTCGCCATGGCCGAGGCCAATCTGGCGATCGCGCAGGCCACGCTGAAGCAGCAGGACGCCGATCTGGTCAAGAGCAAGATCTATGCCCCGATCGACGGCATCGTGCTGACGCGCTCGGTCAACCCCGGCCAGACCGTCGCCTCGTCGATGCAGGCGCCGGTACTCTTCGTTCTGGCGGCCAATCTCGAGAACATGGAACTGGAAGCGGCGATCGACGAGGCCGACATCGGCGGTGTCAAGGACGGGCAAGCCGCGCGCTTCACCGTCGACGCCTTCCCCGAGCGCACCTTCAATGCCGACATCCGCGACATCTCCTTCGCTTCGGTCACCACCGAGGGCGTGGTGACCTACGATGCGCGCCTCGACGTCGACAACAAGGAGCTGCTGCTGAGGCCGGGCATGACGGCGACGGTGACGATCGTCACCCGCGAGGCAAAGGGCGTGCTGACCGTGCCGGCCGCCGCCTTCCGCTACAGTCCGCCGGCCGCGACAACCGAACGGCGCGGCTTCAGCCTGCGCGACATGTTCATGCCGCGCATGCGCGTGGGCCGGTCCGGCGACGGCCAGCGGACGAACGCGGAAACCAGCATGCGCACGCTCTACGTGCTGAAGGATGGCGCGCCGGAGGCCGTGCAGGTCAAGACCGGCGCGACCGATGGCGAGGTCATTGAGATTGTCTCCGGGCTATCCGAGGGCGACACGGTGATCACCGGCACGAAAACCGGCGCCGGGCCGACGTCTTGATGAACGTGGCGCTCAGACCGACGCCGCTCATCACCTTCGACAAGGTCTGGAAGACCTATGGCAGGGGTGAAGCGCAGGTCCATGCGCTCGCCGGCGTCGACCTGACCATCGGCGGCGGCGAATTCGTGGCGATCATGGGACCGTCCGGCTCGGGCAAATCGACGGCGCTGAACATTATCGGCTGCCTCGATACGCCGACCGCCGGCAGCTACGGCTTCATGGATGTCGACGCTGGACGGCTCGACCGCGGCAGCCGCGCGACGCTGAGAAACCTCTATGTCGGCTTCATCTTCCAGGGCTACAATCTGCTGCCGAGGACGACCGCGGTCGAGAATGTCGAGCTGCCGCTGATCTATCGCGGCGTGGGCTCGTCCGAGCGGCGCAAGCTGGCGATGAAGGCCCTCGCCGATGTCGGGCTGGAAGGGCGCGAGACCCATACGCCGGCCGAACTGTCGGGCGGCCAGCAGCAGCGCGTGGCGATCGCCCGCGCCATCGTGACGAGGCCCACTCTGCTCGTCGCCGACGAACCGACCGGCAATCTCGACTCCGCGCGCAGCCACGAGATCATGGACCTTCTGGCAAGGCTGAACGTGGAGCTCGGCCTCACCATCGTCATGGTGACCCACGAGGCGGATATCGCCGCCTATGCCAGCCGGACGCTGCGTTTCGTCGACGGCCGCCTGGCCTCGGACACGATGAAGCTGGAGGCAGCCTGATGTTCCGGGAGACCGTGCGCCTCGCTTTGCTCTCTGTGTGGCGAAACGCCCTGCGTTCGTTCCTGACCCTGCTCGGCATCGTCATCGGCGTCGCGGCGGTCATCGCCATGATCACGATCGGGTCGGGCACCACGGAAAAGGTTCGCGGGGACATCGCGAAGCTCGGAAGCAACCTGCTCGTCGTCCGTCCGGCCCGGCCGGACCAGGCTGGATCGACCGCGTTCACGCCAAGGCAGCTCGACGCCGGCGACGTGAGCGCGCTGAAGCATGGACTGGACAACGCCAAGGCAGTCGCGGCCTCGGCGCAGAAGACGGTTCGGGTCGTCTACGGCGCGCAGAACATCTCGGCCCCGGTGACGGGCACGGACAACGACTATTTCGTCGCGCGGGACTGGAATCCGGCGCTCGGTCGCACATTCACGGAACCGGAGGTGCGCGGCGGCGCCAACGTCTGCCTGATCGGGCAGACCGTGCGCACGCAGTTCTTCGGTTCCGGCGACCCGCTCGGCCAGTCGATCCGCGTCAACCGTTCGGCCTGCAGGGTGATCGGCGTTCTGGAGCCCAAGGGCACGTCGGGCTTCGGCCAGGATCAGGACAATGTCGTCGTGATGCCGCTCGTAGGCTTCCAGCGGCGCATCGCCGGAAACCGCGACGTCGATTCGATCTTCGTCGCGGCCGCCGACGGCGTGGCGACGTCCGCCGTGCAGACCGACATCGAGGCGATCCTGCGTGACACCAGGCGCATCGCACCGGACGCCGACGACAATTTCGACATTCGCGACATGACGCAGATCGCCGAGGCCATGGCAAGCGCCACCACCACCATGACCGGCATGCTCGGCGCGGTGGCTGGCGTCAGCCTGCTCGTCGGAGGCATCGGCGTCATGAACATCATGCTGGTATCGGTGACCGAGCGCACGCGCGAGATCGGCATCCGGCTCGCCATCGGCGCGCATGAGCGCCACATCCTGGTGCAGTTCCTGGTCGAGGCGACCGTGCTGTCGCTGCTCGGCGGGCTGATCGGCATAGCGCTGGGGCTTTCCCTTGCAGGCGCCGCGGCGGCGGCGCTGGCAATTCCCTTTGCGCCGAGCGTGGCGGTGATCCTGCTCGCCGTCGGCTTTTCCGCGCTAATCGGCATGGTCTTCGGCTTCTTCCCGGCGCTGCGCGGCGCAAGGCTCGACCCTATCGAGGCGCTCCGGCACGAGTAAGCCGAGCCGTGCTGAAGAGCCTCGGCCTGCGGCTCAGCGTGAAGCCCGCGCAGGAAACTGACGCGAAGAGCGACGCGGCCTAATTCGCGCCTCCGGAAAAATGCCAGCCGATCATGGCAGGCATATGCGGCATCAGGCCGTCGGGCAGGTCGTTCGCATGGCGGATGACGACAGGTTCCTCGATCTCCGGCTCCGCCTCCGACGCGACGAAGTCGCGGATGCGTGAGGCGATTTCGTCGGCCGTCCCGTCAAGGAAATAGCGGCGGAAGATCACCGTTCCCCGTTCGGTCGCCAGCGCGTAGTGACGCTCGCCGCGGCGCGCCTCCGAGATGTCGAGGCCGGTTTCTTCCAGCACCTCGCGCACCATGTTGCCGTGGGCATCGACGACACCGTTCGGAAAATCCTCCGGCTCGAAGGAACCCGCGGCGAAATAGACGCGGCCGGCATTGACCGTGTGCGCGCCCATGCGGATCGCCACCAGCGCGTTGTCGCGCGTCACCAGCATCGGATGCGCGAAGGCGTGAGCGGCGGTGCCGGCGCGGTCCTTGCGCCAGTACATGAAGGCCGAATAGCTGACCGCATGGCAGCGGCCGAAGAGCCGGCCGCCCGCGTAGCCGAACTCCGACAGCAGCACGACCGTGCCGTCGAAAATCGCCGGCCGCTCGATGATCTCGCGACGCCAGTTCGCGGCGATCGCCTCGACATTGCCGAGTTCGAAGGGATGCGGCGACGGATCGAGCCGGACATCGATCTCGTCGACCGGCAGGATGACGCCAAGCGGCAGCGCAGTGCTCACCGAACGCCCCCTCAGCCCATATCGAGCGTGACGGCGACGGGACAATGATCCGACGCCTTGGGCCGGTCCCAGCCGGTGCGTGGATAGCGCTCGACTTCCTGTCCGGGCGGGAATGGCGTGCGCCAAGGCTGGCCGCCGCGGACGATTTCGGGGATGGCCTTGGCGTTGTGCCGCGCCAGCGCGGGCGAGAGCAGGATATAGTCGAGCTGGCAGAGATGCCGCTCCTGCGGGCCGCGCGTGTGATAGAGCGTCCAGCGGTCGAGGACGGGCCGCCGCTCCACGATGTTCTCGCAGAAGCCGCCGTCGAGCAGCACATTGACGCTCGACTGCTCCTCGCCGACCGGCTCGAAAGCATAGCCGCCGTGCGCCTCCCCCTTGATCAGCACGCGCTCGCGGTAATCGTTGAGATCGCCGCAGATGACCCAATGCTTGTCGCCGACGTGGTCCTTGCCGAAGCGGTCCTCGATGATGCGGCGCACGGCCTGCGCCTCCGCTAGGCGTATCGGCATGGTCGCCTCGCGTCCGTCGAGCCCGTTGCGCGGGCTGCCCATCGACTTGAAATGCACGGAGTAGATGGTCAGCGGCTGGCCGGCGATCGTAACGTCGATCTCCAGGCAGTCGCGGCGGAAGATGCGCTCATTCTCGGCCTCGCCGAGCGCCGAGAGTTCCGGCGTGTGCAGACCGAAATCGGCATAGGTGACATGCGCGTGGCTGGTCATGCGCACGAATTCGATCGGTTGGCCGTGTGCGGTCTCGGGGCGCAGCATGACGGCGACGTCGATGCCGCGCGCATCGTTGCCGGACGTCGTGTATTTCTGGCGGTAGCCCTGCCCTATCATCTTGAAGAGATAGCCGTATTCGAAAGCCTGCAGCGCTTCCAGATTGTCGACCTCCTGCAGGCAGAAGATGTCCGCGCGGGCAGCGGCGATGGCGAGCGCCGTGAGCTGGCGGGTGTCGTCGGCATGCGCGATGGTGCGAGCCTGCTCGAGCAGGCGGTATTCCGCCTCGTTCTTGATCTCGAACAGCGCGAGCGTCCGATCCTGCCGGAGCTCGTTGCGGAAGCCCGAGTAGTCGAACCTGTTCATCAGGTTCTCGACATTGAAGGTGGCGATGCGAAGCGACATGGACGCGACCTTTGCCCGCAAGCGCGTCCGATGACAAGGCCGCCCCTGGCAAGCCATCCCGGGAAGCCATCCCGGCATCGTTCATCCTGCGTTCAGGCGGCAGGACCGATAATCTGCCATTTCGCCGGAAGGCGGGCGTAGCCAATGGCCTTCCGGGTTTCCAGGAGGATGAGCATGAAAACGCGCTTCTTCTCATATGTCCGCAACGGCATGCTGGCGCTCGGCGTTGCGGCAGGCCTTTCCGTTCCGGCGGCGGCGGCGCCGCTCTCGGGTCCGAGCCGAACGGCCATCGCGCCGGCGGCGGCTGAAGCGGACACGATGCAGATCCACTACCGCCGCTACAATCGCCGGTATGACTGCTATCGCTTCGGCGGTTGCGGCTATTACGGCCGTCGCAACGATTGGCGCTATCGGTACTACCGCCCCTACCGCCACTACAATCCCGGTATCTATCTAGGCCTCGGCGTGCCGATATACAGGTACTATGCGCAGCCGCGAAGGTACTATCGCGACGGAGGTTCGGCGCATGTCCGGTGGTGCTACGATCGCTACCGTTCGTACCGGGCGTGGGACAACACCTACCAACCCTATCACGGTCCACGCCGGCAGTGCTGGTCGCCCTATAGTTGAGCGGTTGCGGGAAGGCTGCGCGCATTCCGTGCAGCCTTCCGATTTTGCAGAGAATTCAACGATTTGCGCAGCCGGAATTAACGGCTCGTGAAGCATATCCACTTAGTGTCCGCTTCACACGAACAGCAGGGAAAAACAGGATGGCACTGCCAGCCGAGTCCAATTCGCCGCGGGAGCACCGGCGGCGCGTTCTCAAAGGCGCGGCGATCCTCTCCGGCATCACGAACTCGGTGGTGCAATGCACGATCCGCAACATGCACGCGCATGGCGCGGAACTGGTCGTGGCCGCCGAAGCGCGGGTCCCGGCCGAATTCCTGCTCTACGTGCCCGCCGACGCTATCGGCTACCGTTCGACCCTGAAATGGCGAAAGCTCGACCGCTGCGGCGTCAGCTTCTCCGGTACCGAGCCGAAGCCGCACTGGCACTACGGATAGACGCGAACGCCGCCGCGCGGCCGTCAGAAGCGCGACGGCAGTTTGCAGCCGCTGTATACCGTTACCTGCGCCGTGCAGGTAACAGTCCTGGTGTCTCCTCCGAAGCTGCGTGCCGAGGTTGTAGTATAGGTGTACTGCCGTTTCGTCATTTCGAGGAACGGCACACAGTCGCCCGCGCACTCCCAACTCACGCTGATCTGGGCTATCTTCGCGTCAAGCTGCTTGTCCGCGGCAAGCTTGGCGGTTGCTCCCCCGCTGACATCGAAGGCCGCCTCCTCCGCGGTTGTCCACTCCCACTCCCACTGCCAATCGCTGCTGCTGGCGCTGAGGGTTTGGACGTTGGTCGCAGTGCACGGCAGCGAGGTGGTGACCCCTGAATCCTTGGCGCCGTCTCCCTTCATCCTGCGCAAGGCTTCCGCGGCAATCTCCTCGGCAATCTTCTCGCCGACTTTCTCGATGACCTTCTTGGCAATTTCCTCTTTGATGCCGGCCTCGACCAAGTCGCCGGCCCGCCTTTCCTGCTTGCTGGGCATGCTTACCTCCCTCAAAACGGTCGATCGAATCGACCAAAGGTCATGCAATGCGTGACAGGTTTCTATGGCCCTTGGGCCGCGAACAAGATTACGCGTCAAATCTCAAGCAATCAACAAATTCAATTCGAATAGCTTACATGTAAATCTATATATATATTTCAGCATTCAGAGTTGAATGAAACAGCCCCCTGCTCGGAAGCAGGGAGCCGCCACATTGCGAAGCATCGAAACCTGGACCGGTCTGCGCGGCAGAAGGTGTCGCTCAGTTCTTCGCCTTGTCGACCAGCTTGTTCTTGCCGATCCACGGCATCATTGCGCGCAGTTTCTCACCGACTTCCTCGATCTGGTGGCTGTCGTTCATGCGGCGGATGCCCTTGAAGCGCGACAGGCCGGCGCGGTATTCCTGCATCCATTCCGAGGTGAACTTGCCGGTCTGGATATCCTTCAGCACGCGCTTCATCTCGGCCTTGGTTTCGGCGGTGATGATGCGCGGGCCCGAAACGTACTCGCCCCACTCCGCGGTATTGGAGATCGAGTAGTTCATGTTGGCGATGCCCCCTTCGTAGATCAGGTCTACGATCAGCTTCACCTCGTGCAGGCACTCGAAATAGGCCATCTCGGGCGCGTAGCCGGCCTCGACCAGCGTCTCGAAGCCGGCGCGGATGAGCTCGACCAAACCGCCGCAGAGCACCACCTGCTCGCCGAACAGATCAGTCTCGCATTCTTCCTTGAAATTTGTCTCGATGATGCCCGAGCGGCCGCCGCCGACGCCGCAGGCGTAGGAAAGGCCGAGGTCGAGCGCGTTGCCGGAGGCGTCCTGGTGCACGGCGACCAGGCACGGCACGCCGCCGCCCTTCTGGTATTCGCCGCGCACGGTGTGGCCAGGGCCTTTCGGGGCGACCATCAGCACGTCGACGGTCTTCTTCGGCTCGATCAGGCCGAAATGCACGTTGAGGCCGTGCGCGAAGGCGATCGCCGCGCCGTCGCGGATGTTCGGCGCGATCTCGTCGCGATAGATATCGGCCTGCAACTCGTCCGGGGTCGCCATCATCATCAGGTCCGCCCACTTGGCGACTTCGGCCACCGACATGACCTTCAGCCCGTCGGCCTCGACCTTCTTGGCCGTCGCCGAGCCGGCCTTGAGGCCGATCGCAATGTCCTTGACGCCCGACTCCTTGAGGTTGAGCGCATGCGCCCGGCCCTGGCTGCCGTAGCCGATGATGGCTACCTTCTTGCCCTTGATGAGATTGAGATCGGCGTCGCGATCGTAGTAGACACGCATGATACGTTTCCTTCCTGGTTATCAGAGCGAACGGATTTTCGGGCGGGTTCCTCCCGCCTCGAAAAGGGTGAAAAACTGGTCGACGGCGCGCTTTGAGTCGCGCTCGATCGCGGCGGCAGAAAGCTTCAGCGGATCGCCGAGCAGAAGGCGGATCTGCACATCGCGCCCGACCAGCCCGAAGAAGCTGCGGAACGCATCTTCCGCATCGTCGAAGGCAAGCAGCCCGGCCGCCCTGCCCGCCTCGAGCAGCGGCTTCAGCCGCTCGCCGATGGCGAAGCGGCCGTTCTCGAGCACCATCCTGCCGAGATTGCTCTTGCCGGAAGCCGCGTGGCTCACCGCCACACGGTTGAGCGCGATCGAGGTGCGGCTTGAAATGACTTTCAGCCAGTTGGCGGCGAACGCTTCCAGGCTGTCGCGCAACGCCTCGGCGTCGAGCTTCTGCCGGTCGTAGTTGCCTGCGCGCACCTTGGACGCCTGCCAGCGCACGGTCGCCGCAAGCAGCCCGTCGCGGTCACCGAACCATTTGTAGAGGGTCTCCTTGGAGCAGCTCGCGCGCTTGGCGACCGCCGTCATTGTGATCTGGTCGCCGCCCTCGACCAGGAGGTCGAGCACGGCGTCGAGCACCGCCTGCTGGCGCTCGGTGGGGGCCTGTTCGGAATCTGCTGCTGACAATGGGTGAACCGTACCGTACGTTACGGTTCGGTCAACTATCCCGAACGGCTTTGCGCGTCAACGGGAATCGCCCTCAGCTTGACGGCGCTGACCCCCCACCTGCCCGTCGTTGCGCCCGGGCGATAGGCGACCGGCACGCCAGCACCGGCAACGGCCGGCAAGCGGCGGAAATCAGTTGGAAACGGCGTCGAAACGTTGGCGCGCCGCGCGTACCTTGTCGAAATTGTTCTCCGCCCAGTTGAGCACGTGCTGCAGCGAATCGTACATCGCCTGCCCCATGTCGGTCAGGCTGTATTCGACGCTCGGCGGCTTGGTTGGGAAAACCTCGCGGTGCACGTAGCCGTCGCGCTGCAGGTCGCGCAGCGTCTGGGTGAGCATGCGCTGCGAAATGTCGGGCACCAGGCGGCGTAGTTCGCCGAAACGATAGGGTCGCTCGGCAAGCGCCATCAGGAGAAGAGCGCTCCATTTGCCGAAGACGTTCTGCACCACGTTGCGGATCGGACAGTTCGCAAGTCCGCCCTCGCCGGCGTTGGCGCGGTAGATCTCGATCTTCTGGCGGGCCGAGGCGGGTCTGGCATCCATCGGTGGTTCCTTTTTTGTGACCAGCGCATTCCAAACTGCCTTCTTTACCGCGAGCAGTCAATTACTATTCTAGCGCTGGTCTCATTTTGAGAGCTTGTACCGAACCGCAACGCAAGGACAACCGGCAATGACAGACACGATCTTCGTCACCGGCGCATCGGGCCATCTCGGCCGCGCCATCATCGACAGCCTGCTTGGCGCCCAGGGCGTCCCGGCCGCCCGCGTCATCGCGGGATCCCGCAGCCCGGAAAAGCTCTCCGACCTCGCCGCCAAGGGTGTGACCGTGCGCAAGGCAGACTTCGACGATCCTGCCGGGCTCGAGCAGGCGTTCGCGGGCGCCGGCACCGTGCTCGTCATCTCGACCGACGCGCTCGACGGCGCCGGCACGCGCCTGCGCCAGCACAGGGCGGCCATCGCGGCGGCGGCCAAGGCGGGCGCCAAGCGCATCGCCTATACATCGCTGCCCGATCCGGAGACCTCGAAGGTCAGCTTCGCGCCGGATCACCTGCGTTCCGAAGAAGCCGTGAAGGCAACCGGACTGCCCTACCTGATCTTCCGCAACAACTGGTACCAGGAGAATCTCCTGATGGCGCTGCCGCAGGCCGTCGCCTCCGGCCAGTGGTACTCTTCCGCGGGCGATGGACGCATTCCCCATGCGGCGCGCGACGATATCGCGGCCGCGATCGCCGGGGCGCTCGCCAACCCGCCGGCGGTCAGCACGACCTATACGCTGACCGGCTCCGAGGCGCTGACGACCGACGAGGTCGCGGGGCTGGCGAGCGGGATCCTTGGCAAGACGGTCCAGGTCGTACATGTGACGGACGAACAGCTCGCCGGCGGCATGAAGGCGGCCGGCGTGCCCGAACCGTTCATCCCGACCCTGGTATCCTTCGACACGGCCGCACGCACCGGCGGGCTGGCAACCGTCACCAGTGACCTCGAAACGCTGTCCGGCAGAAAGCCGCGGCCGCTCGCGGCCTTCCTGGAAGCCAACAAGGCAGCCTTCCCCGGCTAAGTTGAACCGACCCCGCGCCGGACTCCAGTCCATCTCGGGATCATGCGCGGATTTCGAATTGCAGCCCGGCGCGTCCGATGGGGCACGCCGCGTTGCCGCGTCAGATCGCAACCTGGGTTCCGATCTCGACGACGCGACCGGTTGGAATCTGGAAATACTCGGTGGCGTCCGAGGCGGTGCGGGCGAGCCCGATATAGAGCCTGTCCTGCCAGAGCGGCATGCCCGAATTCGCTGCGGCTTTCAACGATCGCCGGGACAAGAAGAACGACGTCGTCATGATGTCGAACTTCCAGCCCTGCTTGCGGCAGATGGCCATCGCCTTGGGGATGTTGGGCTGCTCCATATAGCCGAAGTTGAGCGTCACGCGCATGAAAAGGTCGTTGATCGTCTCGATGGTCGCACGGTCGCTTTCCGGCACCACCGGCTTCTGGGCGGTGACCACGCTGAGCACGACGTTCTGCTCGTGCAGCACCTTGTAGTGCTTCAGGCTGTGCATGAGTGCGGTCGGCGCGCTCTGCGGGTCGCTGGTCAGGAACACCGCGGTACCGGGCACCAGGATCGGCGGCTTCTTGGCGAGGTTGCCGGCGAGGAAATCGAGCGGAATCTCGTTCTTGCGTGTCTTGTCGAAGAGATGCCTCGACCCGCGTATCCATGTCCACATGATCATGCTCATCATGAGCGCGACGCAGATCGAGACCCACCCGCCATCGGCGACCTTGGCCGCATTGGCGACGAAGAAGCCCGTGTCGACGACCGCAAAGACTGCGATCAGGCTGATCGTCGCGGCAAGCCGCCACTTCCAGCGGTGACGCATGACGACAAAAAGCAGCGCCGTGGTCACCAGCATTTCGCCGGTGACCGAGATGCCGTAGGCGGAGGCAAGGTCGCTTGAGGCGCCGAAGCCCACTACGAGCAGCATGACGCCGAGCGCCAGGAGCAGGTTGACGCGCGGCATGTAGATCTGGCCGGACTGCATTTCCGAGGTGTGCTGGATTTCGAAGCGCGGCAGCAGGCCGAGCTGCACCGCCTGCCGCGTCAGCGAATAGGCACCCGAAATGACCGCCTGGCTGGCGATGACGGTGGCGGCGGTAGCGAGCCCGACCATCGGCAGAAGCGCCCATTCCGGCAGCATCTCGAAGAACGGGTTCTGCGGCGTGCCGCCATGCGCTAGCACGAAGGCGCCCTGGCCGAAATAGTTGAGCAGCAAAGAAGGAAACACGATCGCGACCCAGGCGATGACGATCGGCCTGCGGCCGAAATGGCCGAGATCGACATAGAGCGCTTCCGCGCCAGTGACCGCGAGGAACACAAGGCCGATGGTGACGAATGCGACGTCGGCCTGCCCGACGAGAAAGGCGATCGCATAGTAGGGATTGACCGCGAGGAAGACGCTCGGATCGTCGGCGATATGCGAGATGCCGGAAATGGCGAGCGCAACGAACCATACCGCCGTGACCGGCCCAAAGACACTCGCCACGCTGCCCGTCCCGAATCGCTGGACGGCGAACAGAACCGCCAGGATGACGAGCGTGATCGGCACGACGTAGGGATCGAAGGCCGGCGTCGCCACCTTCAGACCTTCCACGGCGGAAAGTACGGAGATCGCCGGCGTGATGATGGCATCGCCGAAGAAGAGCGCCGCCCCACAAATGCCGATGACGAGGATCGCGCTGCTGGCGCGCGGATAGGCGCGGCGGGCAAGCGCCATCAGCGAAAGCGTGCCGCCCTCTCCGTCATTGTCCGCCCGCAGGACGAACACCACATATTTGATCGTGACGATAAGCGTGAGCGCCCAGACGATGAGCGACAGCACGCCGAGCACTTCCATGCGACTGGCCGCCTCGCCGCCGGACGCGGCATGCAGAGCTTCGCGGAACGCATAGATCGGGCTGGTGCCGATATCACCATAGACCACGCCAAGAGCGCCGAGCATCAAGAGCCCGGTCCTGGTCGGGGCGTCCTTCTGTCCCGTCTGGCCGATCGCTTCGCTATCGGCTGTTTTCTGGACCATAAACGCTACTCCGACAAAGCGCGCGCGGCTCTACACAAAAGCGGCGCCTTTGGCAAATGCTGCGTTGCAATACCTGCCTTTCGGCGCACACGCAATTCCGCTCCTCCCGACACTACCACCCGCATGCCTTGAGAAAACGCCCGACAGTGCCGGCCATGCCGTATTCCAGCGCATCGGCGGTGAGACCGTGGCCGATCGAGACCTCGGCGAGACCTCGGATTTTTTTCGCCAGAGCCGGCAGGTTGGCGACGGTGAGGTCGTGGCCGGCATTGACCGCGAGACCCGCGGCGAGGGCGGCATCGGCGGTTTTCCCCAGCTTTTCCAGCTCTTTGGCGGCTCTTCCGGAATCATCATGGCAGCTGCCGTAAGGGCCGGTATAGAGTTCTATCCGGTCCGTGCCGGTGGCCTTTGCCGCCGCAATCTGCTCCTCAGGCGCATCGGGGTCGCTGAACAGAGATATGCGCGCGCCGGACTTCTTGAGCCGCGTCACGATGGCTTTCAGCATGTCTCGGTTGGCGACGAAGTCCCAGCCGTGATCCGACGTCGGCTGCTCGGGATCGTCGGGCACCAGCGTCACCTGCTCCGGCTGCGCCGCCGCCACAAGCGCCAGGAAATCGCCTGACGGGTAGCCCTCGATGTTGAATTCGGCGGCGGGAAACTCGTCGTCGATCAGCGCCCTGATCTCGGGCAGATCGGCGAAGCGAATGTGGCGCTGGTCGGGCCGGGGATGCACGGTCAGCCCGTGCGCACCCGCGGCAAGCGCGATGCGGCCCAGCCCCGTCACGCTCGGCCACGGCAGGTCGCGCCGGTTGCGCAGCATGGCGATGGCGTTGAGATTAACGGAGAGTTTTGCGGGCATGGAGGACCGGGTGAATGGTGAATGGTGAATGGTGGAATAGCAGAGCTGGCTCGGCTACACCATCAAGGCTCCGAAGCCGATAGTCCTATTCGATTCACCTAACCACGGTCAGCCGTTCCGCGGCGCGGGTAATCGCGGTGTAGAGCCAGCGCTGGCGCGTTTCCTTGAACGCATAGCTCTCGTCGAACAGCACCAGCTCGTTCCATTGCGAGCCCTGGGCCTTGTGCACGGTCAGTGCGTAGCCGTAGTCGAAATCGTCGAAGCGCTTCTTCTGCTGCCAGGGGATGTCCTCGTCCGGATCGTCGAAAGCGGCTTTAAGCAGCTTGATCTTGGCGACGCCGCGGTCGGGATCGTCCTCCTCGGGCGAGACAAGGAGGTTGATGCCCGGCTTCACCGTCTCGCGCGAGGAGGTCATCACCTTCCACAGCGAGCCGTTGAGCAGGCCCTTGGCCGGATCGTTGCGCAGGCAGACGAGCTTGTCGCCGGCCTGCGGATAGCTTGCCGAAAAACCCTTGAGCTCGCGCAGCCGCGCATTATAGCGGCGGCGGGTGCGGTTGGTGCCGACCAGCACCTGGTCGGCCTTGAGCACCAGTTCCTGCGTCACGTCCTCCTTGCCGATCACCTGCGCCGTGCCATAGTCGCCGCGCATGAACTCGCGGCCCTCGCGCACGTCGAGCGCAAGCCGGATGATCGGATTGTCGCGCGCCTGGCGATGGATTTCCGTGAGCAATATGTCTGGTTCGTGCTCGGTGAAGAACCCGCCGCCCGAGATCGGCGGCAATTGCGCCGGATCGCCCAGCACCAGGATCGGCGTGCCGAAGGAGAGCAGGTCCTTGCCGAGCTGCTCGTCGACCATCGAGCATTCGTCGACGATGATGAGTTTCGCGCGGGCGACCGGGCTCTGGCGGTTCAGCGCGAAGGTCGGCGACATCGAGGTCTTGCCGGTCACCTCGTCGGCCACCGATTCCTCGCCACGCGGGCGGTAGATCAGCGAATGGATGGTGCGCGCATTGGTGGCGCCCTTGGAGCGCAGCACCTGCGCGGCCTTGCCGGTGAAGGCGGCGAACTGCACCTGGCCGTCGACATGCTCGGCGAAATAGCGCGCCAGCGTCGTCTTGCCTGTGCCGGCATAACCGAACAGGCGGAAGATCTGCGGGCGGCCGGCCTTCAGCCACCGCGCCACCGCCTGGAGCGCGCCGTCCTGCTGGGGAGAGAATTCCATGAGCCTGACTGGCAGGATTCGGGTTTCGGGGGCAAGGACGCAAAGTGCCGCCTCTCAACGCCTAGCCCTGGCGATCGTATATTTGATAAACCCAACGGGATCGTGCGTTTGGAGCGACCTGTGCTGCCGTGGTGGCGGGGCCGGTTATGTGGCTGGGCTAGTCGGTCTGCGCGCCGCCGTTATCGCCGTTCAACTGTTCGGAAAGGGCAACCGCGAAAGCCGTGACGCTGGACATGCGCTCGCGACGAACCAGGATCGGCTTCGCATAAGTCTTCTTCATGGTTCCGACCCTCTGACCAAGGAGCCTATGCCATTGCCATTGGTAGCAGCTATCTTGCCCAGCGTCTCTCGCCGAACCAGCGTGGGTTTTTGGTAGGTCTTCTTCATTGCCCCAACTCCCATGAACTTTAGAAAAGTCTCATGAAATAGGCCGGTCGTCAAACCGGCCCCAGCCCTAGCCCTAGCCCATGAACAAACAGTGAACTCATACCCGGCATGCGTGTCAAGCGCTTTACACGGCGAAGCTCCTTGCTAGCATCCGTCTGTCTTGGCCGGGGAGCTGCCATGCCGAAACAGCGCGCTTTGTCGCTCACGCCCGAACTTGTCGCGCTTTGCGAACGCGAGGTGACCGATCCCGGCCCGGCCCCTGGACTGGTGCAATTGTCGCTCGAAGAGATCACCGCCAAGGCGGCCGAGATCGATGCCGAATGTGGGAGCGAGCCCCTGTGGCTGTTCGCCTACGGCTCGCTGATCTGGAAGCCGGAGGTCGAGGCGGCCGAGACGCGGCGCGCCACGGCGCGCGGCTGGCACCGCTCCTTCAGCATGGAGCTGCCGCGCTGGCGCGGCTCGCCGGAACAGCCCGGGCAGATGATGGTGATCGAGCGCGGCGGCACATGCCACGGGCTCGCCTTCCGCCTGCCCGACGAGGACCGCGCCGGACACATCTACCGCATGCTCTACAGGGAGGCTGAGTACAAGGGCGACCTCGAATCCACGCGCTGGCTCAACGCCGAAACGGCAGAAGGCCACATCCGGGCGCTCGCCTTCTGGGCAGCGCCCACCCCGGGCTTCCCGTTTCTGAAGCTTCCGCCGGAGGAAACCGCACGGCGCATCGCGCGGGCGTGCGGCCATCTCGGGTCGAATGCGGCGTATCTCTACAACACGGTCGCCAAGCTTGCGGAACACGGCATCCACGACCGCAACCTCTGGCACCTGCAGGAACTGGTGGCCGAGGAGATCAGGCGGCTGCAGGGAATGAACGGGCAAGCCGTGCTGTAAGGCCCGCTCGCCGGCGCGCGGCTATGCCCCCACAGCTATGCCCGCCGCTGCGGATCGTTCTCCAGCAGGATCGGCTTGCCGTGCGGCGTGGCATGCGCGGCGCGCTCCCACGCCGCGGCGACAGCGTCGACCTCTGGCGTAGCAGCGATGCCTTTCGAGACTAGAAGCTTCTCCAGCGCCGCAAGCCAGTGCTCGTAGTAGTCGCTGCCATCGGCTGCCGCATCCGGCCTCTTCACCTCTGTTGACAGCGACTCGGCCCATTCGCTCCAGGAGAACAGGCCCTTCTCGTGCAGCGCCACAGTCAGCGCGAAAGCCTCCGCCTGCCATGGTTCGGCGAAGACCGGCGCATCGATTCCGGGCGGCGTCTCACGCCGGTTCAAGATAACTCTCCCAGGCGTCGATCGAGACTGACAGCGTCGGGTCGGCGTCGTCGCCCCAGATCTCACGCCCGTCGAAGACGACCGTGTAGACCCATTGCGGATTCTCGCCCTTGCCGTGGGCGTTGCTGTCAGGAAAGACGAAACCTTCGCGCACCGCCTCGACCACGCCATGCTTGCCGCGCGCGTAGCGCGGCAGCCTTGTGTGGCCCGTCGGGCTGAAGTTGCGCGTCACGATCCGGTCGCCGGCCTTGAAGCGGGCCGGCGTGCCGACCGGCCGGTCGCAGGGCCCGCCCCGCGCCAGCGCGGCAGGCACGTCGGCGGCCTTCAGCACACGCTTGGGCTGCGGTGCGCCATCGACCGCCCTGGCCTCGGCAAGGTCGCGCTCGCTGACA
This sequence comes from Mesorhizobium sp. KR9-304, assembly GCF_040049215.1. Classification (NCBI taxonomy): domain Bacteria; kingdom Pseudomonadati; phylum Pseudomonadota; class Alphaproteobacteria; order Hyphomicrobiales; family Phyllobacteriaceae; genus Mesorhizobium; species Mesorhizobium sp. KR9-304. Next base: position 650,344 of record NZ_JBDZDN010000002.1, read on the forward strand.
AAGCCGTGGCGCGTCAGCAGCCGCTCAAGTCCCTTGATCCAGATCTCGTAGTAGCTGGACGACAGGTAGTCGACAGGATGGCGGTTTTCCCGCGCGTGCCGGCTTTCGTCGAGGTTCCAGTAGCCCATCGCACCCGCGCAGAGCGTGAGGCCGAGCGCGCGCTTCTCCCATTCGGCATGGAACACCGGCTCGTCCTTCTCCGGCGCGACCGGCCCTAGTCCCATCTGGCCGCCGAGATCGTGCGGGCCGTTCATGCGCTTTCTGGCTCCAGCGCCAGCCCGGTCCCGATCATGGAATCGCGGGTAACCAGCCCGGCCAGCCTGTCCTCGCTCCAGCCTTCGGTACCGGCGGGCCGCTGCGGCACGACCAGATAGCGCAGCTCCGCGGTCGAATCCCAGACACGTATCTTCCTGGTCGCTGGCAGCGTCACCCCGAACTCCTCGAGCACCCCGCGCGGATCGATGACCGCGCGGCTGCGATAGGGCGGCGCCTTGTACCAGACCGGCGGCAGGCCGAGCACCGCCCACGGATAGCAGGAGCAGAGTGTGCAGACGACGAGGTTGTGCGTATCGTCGGTGTTGAACGCGGCCTGCATGTGCTCGCCCTGCCGGCCGGCGAAGCCGAGCGAGGCAATCGCCGCGGTCGCGTCCTGGCGCAGCCAGTCGGCGAAGGCGGGATCGGTCCAGGCGCGCGCGACGACCCTGGCACCGTTACGCGGACCGACCTTGGTCTCGTAGGTATCGACGATCACGTCGATCGCCGCCGGATCGATCAACCCCTTGCTTGTAAGGATCGTCTCCAGCGCGCGCACCCGCGCGGCCATCGGGTCGAGTTCGTTGTCGTGATGGTGGTCGTGGTCATGATCGTGCGACATGAGGCAAGGCTATGCCCGCGCAGGCCGGCGCGCAAGCAAACCGGCGCCCGTTTCGTTTGATCCAGGCGAGCGCTTTCCCCTGGATTGCCCCCTGCGGGCGCTGGTCGCTATCGTGGGTCATGCGGGTTCTGATTCTTGGCGGCAACGGTTTCATCGGAACGGCAGTGGCAAGCCTGCTTGCCCGGCGCGGCCACTCGGTCGTCGCGCTCGCCCGTCCCGGTTCGGTCCGCCGGGACCTTCAGCCCGGCATTGAGCGGATCGAGGCCGATATCGCCAGCCTTTCGACCCCGGCGGACTGGCGCCCCCTGCTCGCGGGCGTGGATGCGTTGGTCAATTGCGCCGGCGCCCTGCAGGACGGCGCCCGCGACGATGTGACGGCGGTGCAGCTCAAGGCCATGAAGGCGCTCTACGAAGCCGCCCCGCCCCTTGTCGTCCAGATATCGGCGCGCACCGACGGTCCGGCGTCGGGAACGACGTTCCTCGCCACCAAGCGGCAGGCGGACGCTGCCCTGGCGGTTTCGGGCGTGCCGTTCGTCATCCTGCGGCCCGCCGTCGTCGTCGGGCGGAATGCGCATGGCGGCTCGGCCCTGCTGCGCGCGCTCGCCGCCTTCCCGCTGGTCACGCCGCTCGTCCATGGCGACAGCCGGATGCAGTTCGTTGCTCTCGACGACGTCGCGCAGGCCGTGCTCGACGCGCTCGACGGCGTGATCGCTCCCGGCAGCGACATCAATCTCGCCGCGGAAGGCGAAGCGACGCTTGCCGAGGCCATCGCCAGCCACCGCCGCTGGCTTGGCCTTCCGCCGGCGCCCGCCGTCGCAATGCCCGGCTTTGTCGCGGGCGCGGTCTCGCGGCTGGCCGACCTTCTCGGCCACCTCGGCTGGCGCTCGCCGCTCCGCTCCACCGCGCTCGCCGCCGCGGCAGGAGGCATAGCCGGGCACGCAACACTCGCCGGACGCCGCCTGGCAACCCTGGACGAGACCCTGGCCGCCAATCCGGCCGGCGTGCAGGACCTGTGGTTCGCCCGCCTCTATCTGCTCAAGCCGGTCCTCTATGGCACGCTCAGCCTCTTCTGGCTGGTGTCCGGGGTTGTTGCGCTCGCCCGCTTCGATGATTCCGCCGCCTATCTCACAGCGGCCGGAGCGTCGCCTGCGACCGCCGCCGTCCTGACGGCGGTGACGGGCCTGCTCGACATCGGGCTCGGGTTTGCCGTGACGGTCCGCGGTTTCGCCGCGCCCGCTCTCGTCGCCATGGTGGCCGTTTCCTTGGCCTACCTCGCCGCCGCGACCGTGCTTGTCCCCGGCCTCTGGGCCGAGCCCCTCGGCCCGCTGGTCAAGGTCCTGCCCTCGATGGCGCTCGCCCTGGCGGCATTGGCGATCTACGAGGAGCGCTGAATGGAAGATCTCGTCCGGCTGGTCCACGTCATCGGCGCCGCGATCCTCTTCGGCACCGGCGCCGGCATCGCCTTCTTCATGGTGATGGCCCATCGCACCGGCAATCCGCGCACCATCGCCCACGTCGCCGGCACTGTGGTCGTAGCCGACACGCTGTTCACCGCGACCGCCGTTGTGCTGCAGCCAATCACCGGAATCTGGCTCGCCCATCTCGTGGGGTGGCCCCTCGATGAGGGATGGATCGTGCTTTCCATCGCGCTCTATGTGCTGACGGGATTGTTCTGGCTGCCGGTCGTGTGGATACAGATCCGCCTGCGCAACCTCGCAAGGGACGCGGCCCTTACCGGAAGCCCCCTGCCCGAGCGCTATTTCCGGCTCTACCGCATCTGGTTCGCCTGCGGCTTCCCGGCCTTCTTCGCGGTGCTCGCGATCTTCTGGCTGATGCTGACCCGGCCGTCGACCGAGCTGTTCTGAGCCCCTACCGCAGCATCGGCCAGAGCGTCGCGGCGAGCAGAACCCCCATCGCGATGTTGAACCATTTGAGCCGCACCGGGTCGGCGAGGAAGCCGCGCAGCGCCATGCCGAAACCTGCCCAGACCGATACAGACGGCAAATTGACCGCAGCGAAGGCGGCTGTGACCAGCAGCATCGACAGGAACGGAGCCTCGGGATTTGTGTAGACGGCCATTGCCGTCACGGCCATCACCCACGCCTTGGGATTGACCCACTGGAACGCGGCCGCCTGGACAAAGGTCATCGGCACCGCCTTCGCTTCACCCTTTGCCGCCAGCGAGCGCGACATCGCGATCTTCCAGGCCAGATAGAGCAGATAGGCGCCGCCGGCGATCTTCAGGGTCAGATCGAGCGCGGGGTAAGCCTTCAGCACCGCACCGAGACCCAGGCCGACGCCGAAGAGCAGCGTAGCGAAACCGCCGGCTATGCCGAACATGTGCGGCACCGTCCGCCAGAACCCGAAATTCACGCCGGACGCCAACAGCATCAAATTGTTTGGCCCAGGCGTCACCGAAGTCACGAAAGCGAAGACGAGCAGCGCAAGGAAGACATCGGGAGACATGACGGCCTCAAATTCGTTGGACGCGGCCTATATCGCGTTCGAGCAGGCGCCGGTGCCGCCATGCCAGGTCAGGCGGTTATGCCAAGGATCGCGCCGACCACCGCGCGGACGTCCGCAAGCACATCGTCAGGTGCGTGTTCGATGAACTGGAAACCGCGCAGGTCCCGATGCACGCTTCGAACTTGATCGGTCAGGATCGCACCGCGTGTTTTCATGCCGATGGGCAAAAAAACCTTTGTCGGCCAGGGCGATACATTTTGCGTGATAGGGCAGATGACCGAGCGATGCTCGCGGGCGTTGAAGTCGGTATCCGTCAAAACGATCGCCGGTCTTCTGCCACCCTGCTCCGTGCCGACGACGGGATCCAGATCTATCCAGACGATGTCACCGGCCCTTAAGGAGGTCATCGAGCGTTATCTCCCCCCGAGAATATTCGTCGTCTATGATCTCTTCGCCTCGATCGGGTCCCCACTCGACGGTTTCAGGCGAATTTTCAGGCCCGAGACGATCCATCTCGGAGATGATCCACTCGAGCGTGATCTTCTTGGGCCGCGCCGGCTCGATGATGCCCTTGCCGTCCTTGACGGTCAGTTCGACCGACTGCCCCGGCTTCAGGCCGAGTTCATCCAGCACCGCCTTCGGCAGACGGATGGCCGAGCTGTTGCCCCATTTGGATATCTGCACCTGTGTCATGGCGGCCTCGCAATGTATATCCGGCGTATATACATCCCGACTTGTCGAACTTCAACCGCTGGCCTACATCCCCTGCGGGCCGCGGTTCATCGCCGCCACCCCGGTGCGACAGATCTCGACCAGGCCGAGCGGCTTCATGATCGAGATAAACTGGTCGACCTTGGAACCCTTGCCGGTGATCTCGAAGATGAAATGCTCGGTGTTGGCGTCAATCACGCTGGCGCGGAAAGCGTCGGCGAGTCTCAGCGCCTCGACGCGGGAATCGCCCGTGCCGGCGACCTTGACCAGCGCAAGCTCGCGCTCCAGCGGCCGCTCCTGTCCCAGTTCCTTGGCGCGCACGGTGAGGTCGACCACGCCGTGTACCGGCACGATACGCTCGAGCTGGTGCTTGATCTGCTCCAGCACGTGCGGCGTGCCGCGCGTCACGACGGTGATGCGCGAGAGATGCTTTTCGTGCTCGGTCTCGGAGACCGTCAGGCTCTCGATATTGTAGCCGCGGCCGGAGAACAGCCCGATCACGCGCGCAAGCACGCCCGGCTCGTTGTCGACCAGCACCGAGAGCGTGTGGCTCTCCGGCGTCTCGGTTTCCTTGGCGATGAAGTAGGCGGAGCCGGTCGGTTGAAGCTGTGCGTTCATGGTTGAATCTCGATCTGAAAAACTCTGACTAACTGCAGCGCCGCGCTTGCTTTTCTCATAACTTACACCAGCTCCCTGCCCTTGGCGTCGATGGCGTTGGCCACCGCCTCGTCGGTCGCCTCGTCGGGCAGCAGCATCTCATTGTGCGCCTTGCCCGACGGGATCATCGGGAAGCAATTGGCGAGCGCCGCCACGCGGCAGTCGAAGATGACAGGCTTCTTCACCTCGATCATCTCCTTGATGGCGTCGTCGAGGTCGCCGGGCTTCTCGCAGCGTATGCCGTGGCCGCCATAGGCCTGCGCCAGCATTACGAAATCCGGCATCGCCTCCGTGTAGGAATGCGAGAGGCGGTTGCCGTGCAGCAGCTGCTGCCACTGGCGCACCATGCCCATGTACTGGTTGTTGAGGATGAATATCTTGATCGGCGCCTCGTACTGCACCGCGCAGCTCATCTCCTGGATCGTCATCTGCACCGAGGCGTCGCCGGCGATGTCGATGACCAGCGCGTCGGGATGGGCGATCTGCACGCCGAGCGCCGCCGGCAGCCCATAGCCCATCGTGCCGAGCCCGCCGGACGTCATCCAGCGGTTCGGCTGGTCGAAATGGAAATGCTGCGCCGCCCACATCTGGTGCTGGCCGACCTCGGTGGTGATGTAGGTATCGTAGCCCCTTGTGGCCTCGTAGAGCCGCTGGATGGCGTATTGCGGCATGATCACGTCGTCGCTCGGCCGGTAGGCGAAGGAGTCGCGGGCGCGCCACTTCGCGATCTGCTCCCACCACGGGTAGAGCGCCTTCTTGTCGGTCTTCACGGTCGCCCGCCACAGCCGCACCAGGTCCTCCAGCACGCGGCCGACATCGCCGATAACAGGCACGTCGGCGCGCACGTTCTTGTTGATCGAGGACGGGTCGATGTCGATGTGGATCTTCTTCGAGTTCGGCGCGAAGGCGTTGAGGCGGCCGGTGATGCGGTCGTCGAAGCGCGCGCCGATGCAGACCATCACGTCGCAGTCGTGCATGGCCATGTTGGCCTCGTAGGAGCCGTGCATACCGAGCATGCCGAGCCAGCTCTTGCCGCTCGCCGGATAGGCGCCGAGCCCCATCAGCGTCGAGGTGATCGGGAAGCCGGTCAGGTCGACCAGTTCGCGCAGCAGCTGGCTTGCCTCCGGCCCGGAATTGATGACGCCGCCGCCGGAATAGATGACCGGCTTCTTCGCCGACGCCATCAACTCGACCGCGGCCTTGATCTTGTCGAGGTCGCCCTGGAGTTTTGGATGGTAGCTGGTGCGCGGGGCGGTCTGCGGCGGCGTGTAGATGCCTTTCGCGAACTGCACGTCCTTGGGAATGTCGACGACCACCGGCCCCGGGCGCCCTGTCGTGGCGACGTGGAACGCCTCGTGGATCGTCGCCGCAAGCTCGTTGACGTCCTTCACCAGCCAGTTGTGCTTGGTGCAGGGCCGCGTGATGCCGACCGTATCGCATTCCTGGAAGGCGTCGGAGCCGATCAGCGAGGTCGGCACCTGGCCGGTCAGGCAGACCAGCGGGATGGAATCCATCAGCGCGTCCTGCAGCGGCGTCACCGCGTTGGTCGCGCCCGGACCGGAGGTCACCAGCATGACGCCCGGCTTGCCGGTCGAGCGGGCATAGCCTTCCGCCGCATGGCCGGCCCCCTGCTCGTGGCGCACCAGTATATGCTGGATGGCGTCCTGCTGGAAAAGCTCGTCGTAGATCGGCAGGACCGCGCCGCCGGGATAGCCGAACAGGTGGACGACACCGTTGTCCTTCAGCGCCTGCACCACCATTTCCGCGCCCGTCATTTCGCGATTTGGCATTTCGCGCTGGTCGTTCTGTCCGTTTGTCATCGGCCTGGTTCCGTTTCTGCTCGCCTGCAGCGAATTTCGGGTCGTTTAGTCTTGTTTCGGGCAATAAAAAAGGCCCCCGAGGGAGCCTTGTGTCTGCGCATGGGTGCTGTCGCCCGGCGGTTACGCCGCCTTGCCCATGCGCAGTCCTACTACGAGAATGAGTGTCTTCTTCATGGGCGCGGACAATAGAGGCGGACTTCGCGGCGAGTCAATCGTGTTTTTTTGCCGATTAGCCCCAGGCCGATACGGGAGGGCCGAACGAGGGTCATCGCAATTTTAGCCATCTCCGCAACAGCTCCTCAACCATCCCCCCTCATCCGGCCTTAACCGCGGTTGGATAGCCTGATCCGACGGACAGGGCGCATAGGGACAGGACCGGATGTACGCACACGAAACCTCCCGCGGCGAGGCGGTTGCGCAGGAGCGGCGCGACGCCGCCCAGAACGACAAGCGCATCCTCGGCCATGTCGTCCAGTGCGACGGCGCGCGGGCGACGATCGCGGCCTTCGCCGACGAGGAAGACGGCACCGTCACCGCTCAATGGACGGTCGGCCGCATGATCTCGATCAACCTCGGCGGCACGCGCACGGTGGGCCTCGTCTACGGCATCGGCAAGGCCGATCTCTCCTGGAACCAAGGCGCGCGCAACGCCATCGAGGTCAGCGTCGAACTGGTCGGCGAGGTGCGCGACCGCGAGGCGCCGCAGCCGCCGGTCTTCGACCGCGGCATCACCTCCTATCCGCATGTCGGCGCCATCGCGCATCGCATCCGGACGCGTGATCTTCAGGCCGTCTACGATCTGGCTGGCCGCCACTCCATCACCATCGGCAACCTCTCCCAGGACGAAACGATCGAGGCGCGCATCGCCATAGACGACACGCTGGCGCGTCACTTCGCGATCGTCGGCACCACCGGCGTCGGCAAGTCCACCGCCGTGTCGCTGCTGCTGCGCAAGGCGATCGAGGCGCGGCCGGACCTGCGCGTGCTGATCCTCGATCCGCACAACGAGTTCGCCGCCTCGCTGCCGGAATATTGCGTGCGCGTCGACGCCGGTTCGCTCGACCTGCCGTTCTGGATGTTCCGGCTGGAAGAGTTCACCGAAGTGCTGTTCCGCGGCCGCGAGGCGGTGCCCGAGGAAGTCGACGTGCTGCGCGACCTGATCCCGACGGCCAAGAACCTCTACCGCAATCCGGCCGGCGGCGCCTTCCTGCGCCGGGGCGTCGACGCGCTGACCGCCGACACGCCGGTGCCCTACCGCATGGCCGACCTGATCAAGCAGATCGACGAGCGCATGGGTCTCCTCGAGAGCAAGAACGAGCGGCCGGTGCTGAAGTCGCTGAGGACGCGCATCGAATCGGCCGTCGCCGACCCGCGCTACAAATTCATGTTCGCATCGCGGCTGATCGAGGACACGATCCACGAGACGATCGGCAAGATCTTCCGCGTGCCGCATGGCGGCCGCCCGGTCACCTGCTTCGAGATGGCCGGCATGCCGTCGGAAATCGTCAATTCCGTCTGCTCGGTGCTGGCGCGCCTGGCCTTCGACCTCGCACTGTGGAGCGAGGGCAGGCTCAGGCTCCTGGTGCTCTGCGAGGAAGCCCACCGCTACATGCCCGCCGACCCGCGCCTCGGCTTCGCGCCGACGCGCCATGCCCTGTCGCGCATCGCCAAGGAAGGCCGCAAATACGGCTGCTATCTCGGCGTGGTGACGCAGCGCCCCGGCGAACTCGATCCCACCATCCTGTCGCAGTGCTCGACCTTCTTCGCCATGCGGCTGGCCAATGAACATGACCAAGCGATCATCCGCTCCGCGATCGCCGACTCCTCCGCGTCGAGCCTGGCCTTTCTGTCGTCGATGGGTCAGCGCGAGGCGATCGCCTTCGGCGAAGGCGTGGCCACCACCATGCGGCTGAAGTTCGAGCGGCTCGACGCCAGTCTCCTGCCCGGCTCGTCCAAGCGCCACGAGGAGGAGGCCGCTGCCGGCGACGGCAACGACGTCGACCTCATCGAGATCGTCGAGCGGCTGCGGAACGTGCCGAAGGCGCCGAGCAACCTTCCCTTCGCCGAGCCCGTCAGCGCCCAGCTCCAGCCCGGCGATCCAGGCTACCGCAAGCCGGAAGCCGCGGCCCCGCGTCCGGTGCCGGACCAGGACGAGATCGATTTCGGCTACGGGCTGAAGCCCGGAAGGTTCGGCTCGCGGAGCTAAGGGTCGTAGAACCGACTACGGTTTCCGGACTTCGGGTCCGGAAACGGCCGAAGCTTCGATCCGCTCGGCCACCAGTTCCTGAAGCCGCCACAGATACGCATCGCGCAAATCGAGTTTCTCAAGGTGGCTGACCGTGCTGAGCAGATACTCGGCCATCGAGCCCCACCGGCCGACCGCCTTGGCCAAAACGTCGGCAATTTCTTCCACCGACAGGTTGCCTACATAAGCGCCGGAATTCCGATCGATCGCAAAGGTCAGCGCGGGGAACGTCCCGCCGTCGACCGTAACAGTGATCCAGCGCGCGGGAAAAGAGTGCGGAATGACATGGATTTCACGCCGCAGGAGCGAAAGCAGGTTTGTCTCGATCGAGTCGTCCGGCAAGCGATACGCAACCCCGTTGCAGCTGCCGCCGCGATCGAGCGCCAGCATCAAGCCCGGCCGATGCTCTGTTCCGCGAAACCACTTGTCCCAGCCGAGACAGAAGGAACGGCGCCACCCCCTCGCCAATGCCCTGCGCCTCTCGACGAAGTCGAAGGCGGGATTCCAGATCAGCGATCCGTATGCAAAGACCCATATGTTGTTCCGGTCCTGTGCGGCCCGCAGGATGTCATCCGCGATCCTCAGGTAATCCTCGTCCGTGGCGGGCCGCCGACCGGATGCGAAAGGGCCGGTGACGATCTCTCCAGCGTCCTCCACAACCCGCGCGATATGATCGGGCGTTAAACGCAGCAGACGTTTTTCCATGAGCTGCCCCCGTACCCCAATCCAAGCAGAAGGAGCGGGAAAGCTCAAGCGCAGACCCGGTTCCGCCCGGTCTTCTTTGCCTCGTAGAGGTGCTGGTCGGCGCGGCGAAACAGCGACTCCGCGCTTTCCTTGCGGTCCCAGACCGCCAGGCCGACGCTCGCGGTGACCTTGAGCCGGACGTTACCTGACACGATCGCCATGCCGGCGATTGCCTTGCGGATGCGCTCGGCGAAACGCACCAGCAGTTCCGTGTCCATGTTGGGCGCCACCACGGCGAACTCCTCGCCGCCGAGGCGGGCCACCACATCGTGGTAGCGGGTCATGTCCTTGAGGCAGCCGGCGACGGCTTTCAGGACCTCGTCGCCGACATCGTGGCCGTGCGTGTCGTTGATCTGCTTGAAATGGTCGAGGTCGACGACCATCAGCCCGACCGGCTTCTCGATGCGGCGGAACTCGCCGAGATATTCCTTCAGCGCGTCGTCGAAATAACGCCGGTTCTGCATGCCGGTCAGGGCATCGGTCAGCGCCGCGCGCTCGAGGTTCAGCGAGCGGGCCGACAGGGTCTCGGTCATGGCGCGCAGCTTGTTTTCTTCCCTGACCTGCTTGCGGATGAGCGGGAAGATGAAGAACAGCCCGAAAAACAGCGTGGTGGCGAGCAGCAGCCCCGTCATGAAGAGCAGCTTCGACAGATAGGCGATGTCGTCGTAGCGCTCCGGCTCCTTCAGGCCGTTGGCGATCGAAAACAGCACGTCATAGGCGTGGAAGATCATCACGCCAGCCGCAAGAATGACCGCGATGAACACAAAGAACGCGGCTTCTGACTTGTGGAGGCGCATATTCTCCCCGCCGACCATACCCGCTCGGTTATGTCACGATGCGCCTTACGGAGCGTTAACCCGGGGCACGATGGGCGCCGCGCCGGGACAGCCTGCGTCCATCGGCCGCCCTGCCTGCCGGAGGCTCGCGAACACCTTACAAATCCCGGGCTTGCGGCGCGTCGGCGCCGCCGATCCGGAGCCAGTGCGGCCCGAGCTGGTTGCGGAACCAGGTGGACTGGCGCTTGGCGTATTGCCGGGTTGCGATCTTGGCGCGCTCGATCGCCTCGGCCATGGCGATCTCGCCGGCAAGTGCCGCCTGGATTTCGCGCACGCCGATCGCCTTCATCGCCGGCAACTGCGGATCGAGGTTCAGCGCCGCCAGCGCCTTCACTTCCTCCAGCGCGCCGGCCTCGATCATGCCGTCGAAGCGCCGGTCGATGCGGGCGACGAGATCGGCGCGATCGGGCTCGATGACGACGAAGCGGGCGCTCTCTCGGTCGATCAGCGGCTTGCCGCGCTCCGCCTGCCAGTCGAGGATCGACCGGCCCGACGTTTCCAGCACTTCGAGCGCCCGCACGATGCGCTGGCCGTCGCCCGCGCGAAGCATCATCGCGGCCCGCGGGTCTTCGCGCATCAGGATGCGGTGGAGTTTTTCGGCGCCCTTGTCGGCCAGTTCGTAGCGCCAGCGTTCGCGGATCTGGTTCGGGATGTCGGGCATCTCGGAGATACCCTCTTCCAGGGCGCGGAAATAGAGCCCGGTGCCGCCGACGAAGATCGGCGGCGATCCGGAAAGCCTGCCGCTGTCGGCAAGCGAAATCACATCGCGCAGCCAAGCGCCGGTGGAATAGGCGACGCCGGGAGCGACGTGGCCGTAGAGCAGATGCGGCGCGCGGCGCAAATCGTCCCCGCCCGGCCGCGCGGTCAGCACGTCGAGGATGGAATAGACCTGCATGGAGTCGGCGTTGACGACGGCGCCGCCGCGGCGCTCGGCGAGATCCAGCGCCAGCCGCGACTTGCCGCTCGCGGTCGGCCCCGCTATCAGGATCGCGTTCCTGATGCGTCCTTCCCCGCCGGATTTGTCGATGCCGCTCGTCGCCACGCTGATATCCCATCCCGCCGCGCGCCGTCTGAAGCGGCCGCTGGCGACTATCGCGTCCCAGGCGGTCGGTGCAAGCGCGATCTCCTGGCTGGGCCGGGATGTCGCCTGCGATTTGGCGCTGCCGCAAGGCCTCGGCAGGAACGAGGCTGCCGCGATGCTCGCCGAGACGCTCGCTTCGGAGCCGATCGACATCGTCGTCCACGATGCCGCCCTGCGGCGCAAGAAGATACTGCTCGCCGACATGGATTCGACCATGATCGATCAGGAATGCATCGACGAACTGGCCGACGAGGTCGGGCTGAAGGAGCGTGTCGCCGCCATCACCGCGCGCTCGATGAACGGCGAGATCGCCTTCGAGCCTGCCTTGCGCGAGCGCGTCGCGCTGATGAAGGGTCTCGATCTATCCATCGTCGACCGCATCATCCGCGACCGGCTGACGCTGGCTTCGGGCGGACGCGCGCTGGTGCGGACCATGCGCGAGCACGGCGCGTGGACGGCGCTTGTTTCGGGCGGCTTCGACGTGTTCACGTCGAAAATCGCGGCAAAACTCGGCTTCCACGAAAACCGAGCCAACCGGCTTGTCGTGGCGGACGGACGGCTGACCGGAGAGGTCGCCGAGCCGATCCTGGGACGGGCGGCCAAGGCCGAGGCGCTCTCCGACATCGCCATCAGCCACGACGCCGACCCGCAGGACGTGCTCGCCGTCGGCGACGGCGCCAACGATCTCGACATGATCCGGCTGGCCGGCATGGGAGTGGCGCTGCACGCCAAGCCCGCGGTGGCGGCCGAGTCGAAGATGCGCATCGACCACTCAGACCTCACGGCCCTGCTCTATCTTCAAGGCTACCGCGAGGAGGAATTCGCCCGGTGATACCCATCCGGACCGAGCGCCTGGTCCTGCGCAACTGGCAGGAGCGCGACCGCGATCTCTTCCATCGCATCAATTCCGACGACCGCGTGATGGAGTTCTTTGGTTTCCGTCGAAGCCGTGCGGAATCCGACGCAAGGATGGACGAGTGGCGCGGCTGGATCGACCAGGACGGCTACGGCTTCGCCGCCGTCGAGCATGCCGCCGACGGCGCGTGCATCGGTTGTGCGGGACTGCTCGAAACCGAAAACCTGCCTGGCCTGCCTGATGGAACGATCGAGATCGGCTGGCGTCTCGCGCCGGAGTATTGGGGATGTGGCTATGTGACCGAAGCAGCCAGGGCATGGGTCGCCTTCGGCTTCGAGACGTTGGGCAACAGCGAGATTGTTTCCTTCGCCGTTCCCGGCAATCGCCGTTCCACGGCCGTCATGCAGCGCCTCGGCATGATCGCCGATCCTGCCAACGATTTCGACCACCCGCACGTCCCGGATACGCATCCGCATCTGAAGCGGCATTCGCTTTACAGGTTGTCCCGCAAAGACTGGGAAAAAACGAAAAAGGCAGCACGATAGCTGCCTTTTTCTGCTTTCAATACAACGCCTTGAACGATCTTCCGGACTCAATCCATCCGGATCGTCACGAAGCGCAGTTCGCCGGTCTTCGACGCCAGCATCAGCAGCGCGTTCTTGCGGCCCTGCTCCTTCAGCGCGGCGATGCGGTCGAGCACATCCTTCGGCGTCGCGACGGATTCCTGCGCGATCTCGGTGATGACGTCGCCGGCGGCGATGCCCCGTTCGGCCGCGGCAGAATCCGCGGCGACCTCGGTGACCACCACGCCGGAAACATCGGCCTCGATGCCGAACCTGGTGCGCGCCTCGTCGGTCAGTTCGCCGACGGTCATGCCGAGGATCGACGCGGTTGCGACCGGCCCGTCATCCTCTTCGGCAGGCGCGCCGTTTTCGCCTTCGGCGAGCTTCTCGCCTTCCTCCAGGCGGCCGAGCGTGACCTTGACGGTCATTTCGACGCCCTTGCGCAACACGACGACGTCGACCACCTTGCCGACCGGGCTTTCGGCCACGGCCAGAGGCAGTTCGCGGCTCTCGTCGATGTCCTTGCCGTCGAACTTGACGATGACGTCGCCGACCTCGATGAGCCCGTTGTCCACCGGCCCGCCCTTGATGATGCCGGATACGAGGGCGCCCTTGGCAACCTTGATGCCGAGGCTTTCCGCGATCTCGTCCGTCACCGGCTGGATGCGCACGCCCAGCCAGCCGCGCCGCGTCTCGCCGAATTCGCGAAGCTGCGACACGACGCTGACCGCCATCTCGGCTGGGATCGAGAAGCCGATGCCGATCGAGCCGCCTGACGGCGAGATGATCGCGGTGTTGATGCCCACCACCTCGCCATACATGTTGAACAGCGGGCCGCCGGAATTGCCGCGGTTGATGGCAGCGTCCGTCTGGATGAAATCGTCGTAGGGGCCGGCGTCGATGTCGCGGTTGCGCGCCGAGACGATGCCGACCGTCACCGTGCCGCCCAGCCCGAACGGATTGCCGATCGCCATGACCCAGTCGCCGATCCGCATCTTGTCGGAATCGCCGAACTTGACGGCTTTCAGCTTCTTCAGCGTCGGATCGACCTTGAGCACGGCGATGTCGGTCTTGGTGTCGGTGCCGACAAGCTCGGCCTTCAGCTTGGAGCCGTCGGAGAAGTTGATCTCGATCTCGTCGGCGTCGGCGATGACGTGGTTGTTGGTGACGACGATGCCTTCGGCCGCGTCGACGACGAAGCCCGAACCCAGCGACTGAACCTTCTGCTGGCCCCCGCCGCCGCCCTGGCGGTCCTTGAAGAACTCATCGAAGAAGTCCTGGAACGGCGAGCCCTCGGGAGCCTGCGGCAGGGGTACCGTGCCCTGGCCCTCGCTCCCCTTCACGTTCTGCGACGTCGAGATGTTGACGACGGCTCCGAGCAGGCCCTCGGCGAGGTCGGCCACGGAGGCGGGGCCGGCCTGGGTGACCTGCGGCCCGGCGGCCGCCGCCGGTGCGTCGGCCTCGGGCGTGGTTTGAGCGAGTGACGGAACGGTCGAGGCGCCGGCCAGCAGAGCCATCGCCGCGCAACACAGTGCGGTGCGCAGCGCAGGCATCGGATGGTGACGTTTCATGCGGCTGCTCCCGGTCATCTCTGAGGAACCGCCAGGCAAGGCGGGCGGCGTCATGTTCGCAAGAAATAAGGCGTGTTTGCGGCCTTGGCCACCAACCGAGGATAAATCCTCCGTTACCCTCTGACCAGCCAGACGATGCCGACGCCAACCGCTATCGACACCAGCCCGGCGATCCGCAGGAGGTTCTCCGGCATGCCGAGAACCTCCTTTGCCAGCTTCTTAGCCAGGCCGGGAAAGCCGCCATAGATCAGGCCCTCGACGACGAGGACCAAGCCTATCGCGGCCATGAAGTCCCGCATGAACGGTCCTGCCTACTGGGCAGGCGTCGCTGCGGCGGGTCCGGGTTCCGGGATCGCGCCGGTCGCCGTTCCCGCCTGCGGCGCTGCCGGCGGAACCGCGTCGCCGGCCGGCGCTCCGCCGTTCGGGCTGCGGAAGAAGCGGAAGAACTCCGAGTCTGGCGACAGCACCATGGTGGTGCCGGTGCCGATGAGCGCATTGGAATACGCTATCATCGAGCGGTAGAACTCGAAGAAGCCCGGATCGCGCTGGAAGGCTTCGGCGAAAATCCCGTTGCGCTCGGCTTCGCCCTCGCCTCGCAGGATTTCCGATTCCTTGCGCGCCTCGGCCACGATCTCCACCACCTCGCGGTCGGCGCGGGCGCGGATACGCTGCGCCGCCTCGCGGCCACGGGCCCGCAGCCTCTCGGCCTCGGCAAGACGCTCAGCCTTCATGCGATCGAAAGTCTGCTGCGACACTTCCTGCGTCAGATCCGTGCGGCGAATGCGGACGTCCTCGATCTGCAAGCCCAGCGAAGTCGCGTCTGGACGAAGCTGGTCGGCGACTTCGCGCATCATCGCCGCGCGCTCTTCCGACAGCGCCGATTCGAAGCCGCGCACGCCGTAGACCCGGCGCAATGCCGCATCGAGACGTGTGCGGAGCCGCTGTTCGGCAAGCGCGATGCTGCCCGAGACCGCCTGGCGGAAGGTGCGGGCATCCGAGATGCGATAGGTGACGAAAGCATCGACCTCGTAGAACTTGCCGCCCGAAACCTGGACGCGGATGTCGTCGAGATCGAAGCGCAGGATGCGGTCGTCGATGATCTGGACGTTGTCCGCTTCGAAAAAGCTGAACGGCGCCTTGAAATAGATGCCCGGCTCGGTCTCGACCTTCACGATCTCGCCGAAGCGAAGCACGATCGCCTGCTGGCGCTCGTTGACCACGAAGATCGACGAATAGACGAGGAACAGGATGACCGCCGCGATGACGGCGATGAAGGGAAGACGGTTTGCCATCACTGGTTGCCTCCCGTCGCCGGCGCGGGCGCATTCTTCTGCAGTTCAGGCAGCGGCAAGTATGGGATGACCCCCTGCCCGCTTCCTTGCCCCACGATCACTTTGTTGGAGTCCTTCAGGACCTTCTCCATCATTTCGAGGAAGAGCCGTTCGCGCGTCACGTCGGGCGCTTTCGCATATTCGTCATAGACCGAAACGAACCGCTGCGCCTCGCCCTGGGCTTCCTGGACGACCCGGTTCTTGTAGGCGGCTGCCTCTTCGCGCACCTGCGCCGCCTCGCCTCGGGCCTGGCCGAGCTTCTGGTTGGAGTACTGGTTGGACTCCTCGACGAAGCGGTCCTCGTCCTGCTCGGCGCGCTGCACCTCGTCGAATGCATCGGCGACCTCGCGCGGTGGCGCTGCGTCCTCGATCGAGATCGCGTTGATCGTCAGGCCGGCTCCATACTGGTCGAGCGTCGTCTGGATGATGCCGCGCACGGCATCGGCGATGCCCTGGCGGTCGTCGCGGAAGATGTCCTGCGCCGGTCTGCGGCCCACGGCTTCGCGCATCGCGCTCTCGCCGACCTGCCGCACCATCTCGTCGGGATCGGCGACGTTGAAGAGATAGGCCTCCGGGTTGGAAACCTGGTAGGCGATCGAGAACTTCACGTCGACGATGTTCTGGTCACCCGAAAGCATCAGGCCGGAGGACGTATTGCCGCGCACCTCGCCGAGATCGACGAGCTTTTCGGCGGTATTGGCGAATTCGACTGTTTCGACAGGCCACCAGTGGAAGTGCAGGCCGGGCTGCGACAGTTCTTCCTTCGGCTTGCCGAAGCGCAGTTCCACCGCGATCTCGTCCGGCTGCACGGTGTAGATCGCCTGGAACAGCCAGAGGGCGACAAGCGCCAGGCCGATCAGTCCGAACAGAGCCGGGCTGGCGCCGCCGCCGGGCAGCGCCTTCTTCAACCGGTCCTGGCCGCGGCGGATGATGTCTTCGAGGTCGGGAGGGCCGCCCTGCGGGCCGCCGGGGCCGCGCGGACCCTGCCCCCAGGGGCCGCCGCCATTGCCGCCGCTGCCCCATGGGCCGCCACCGCCGCTCTTGTCGTTCCAGGGCATGAATGTCCTTTCGGTACTCTTTTAGACCCGCGCGTCCGGCAAAAGCCGTCGCGCCTCCCTACTCCACCCTCTATAGGGATGCGCGGCTTTGCTTTCAACGCGCCGCTTTTCCGCGGATTTCAATGCACTGACGTGCGCCGCTCGTAAACAGCGTAACGTGTCGCATGCGTATCTTTCTCGCCCGCCGGCACGTCTTGCGAGCTGACAAGCCGCCAGACAGCCGGGTCTATCGGCGGAAAAACCGTGTCGCCATCGACCTTTGCGAGCACGTGGGTGACATGGAGCCGGTCCGCCAGCGGCAACGCCTGGGCGTAGATCTCGCCGCCGCCGATCACGCAGATTTCATCGACAGGCGCCATGCAGCGGGCGCGAATCCCGGCAAGGGCGATCGCATCGCGCAGCGAACCGGCCGTCTCGCCGCCTTCCGCACCGTACGCCCTGTCGTGCGTCACCACAATGTTGAGCCTGCCCGGCAGCGGCCGCTTGGGAAAGCTCTCCCAAGTCTTGCGGCCCATGATGATTGGCTTGCCCAGCGTACCCGCCTTGAAGCGCTTGAGATCGGTCGACAGCCGCCAGGGCAGTCCGCCCTCGCTGCCGATGACGCCGTTCTCGGCGATCGCCACATAGATCGCGATGCGCATGGTCCGTGCTCTCCCTAGGCAGAGGGATCTGTCGAGATTCAGCTCAGGCGGAGCCGAAAATAGTGGATTTCGAGAACCGGAGCGGAGCGTACATTCGGTGCGCACCGGAAGCGCAGAAAGCCGCCATTGCAGGCCCGCATCAGCTGAATCTCGATAGATCCTACACCGCGATCGGCGCTTTGATGGTCGCGTCGGCTTCGTAGTTCCGCAGCTGGAAATCCTCGAACTCGAAGGCGAACAGATCCTTCACATCAGGGTTGATCCACATGGTCGGCAGCGGCTTCGGCGTGCGTTTGAGCTGCTCGCGGGCCTGCTCGAAGTGGTTCGAATAAAGATGGGCGTCGCCTAGCGTCAGCACGAAATCGCCAAGCGCCAGCCCGCGCACCTGCGCGATCATCATGGTTAGCAGAGCGTAGGACGCGATGTTGAAGGGCACGCCAAGGAAGATATCGCCCGAGCGCTGGTAGAGCTGGCACGAGAGCTTGCCGTCGGAGACGTAGAACTGGAACAGGCAGTGGCAGGGCGGCAGCGCCATGGCGTCCACCTCGGCCGGGTTCCAGGCCGAAACGATCAGCCGGCGCGAATAGGGGTTCTTCTCGAGCTGAACGAGCAGGTTCTTGATCTGGTCGATGGATTTGCCGTCCTCGCCGCCCGGCCATGACCGCCACTGCTTGCCGTAGACGGGGCCGAGATCGCCGTTCTCGTCGGCCCATTCGTCCCAGATGGTGACGCCGTTGTCGCGCAGATACTTGACGTTGGTCTCGCCCTTCAGGAACCAGAGCAGCTCGTAAATGATCGACCTCAGGTGCAGCTTCTTGGTGGTGGTGACCGGAAAGCCCTGCGCCAGGTCGAAGCGCATCTGGTAGCCGAACACGCCGCGCGTGCCGGTGCCTGTGCGATCGCTGCGATCGGCGCCGTGGTCGAGCACGTGTCTGAGAAGATCGAGATATTGGCGCATGGTGTTCCGTCGATTCGGTGTTTGTCCCATCATATAGCAAGGCATGCGCGGCGAACACGCCGCAAACGCCTTATCCCGGCTATCCACCTACCCGGATTCGCCCTTCCAATTCCTTTCCTTGCTCCCTATATTCGACAGGTCAGCTTGTCTGACTATGGCGATAAACAGGCGATGTAATAAGCCGTTCGGACCCGGGGGCGGTACCCGGCGCCTCCACCACAAGCCGTCCGACCCTTTCGGGCGGCTTCTGATGGGGGCGAAATAGGATCGACGAAGGTGTAAAGATCGTACTTTTGCCCGGCATTGTACCACCGTTATCGGGCTAACCTTGTAGTTGCAAACGACAACTATGCTGAGGCACGTCTCGCTGCTTAATGCGGCGCGATAGTCTCGAATCAAGTCCTGGGGGTTAGCCCCTCCAGGCGGGGTTCGGAGGTACCTGGCAACAGAAACCTCCACTTTCTCACACGACGATTTCTTACTTCCGCAGCGCGCAAGGACGACCTGTATCGAAGGTAATCCCGATGCAGTCGCACGTCAGCACGCCGAGCGCCTGAACGTTGCCAGGACCCTCTGGTCAATGGACGATCTTTGCCAGATGATGGGTGCTCCGAAGCCGGGAAATCGCGGCCCTCCAAACGAAAGCCGTCGCCTGATACCGGCAGAAGATAGCACGGGAGGGCCGCGTGAAGCGCGCGTTTCTATTCGGGCTCACGGCCCAGCTAATCGTCATTGGCGCGATCTTTCTTGTTTTTGATGATCTGATGCTTCCAATGACCCGGTCTCCGGTCATTGGCATCGTCGCCCTGTGTTTGGGCATCGCGACCGCATATTTCGCCTGGAAGGCCGCCCCTCATCCGTCCTGGCTGGTCAAGATCGGGATGTGGATTGCGGGTTTTGTTGTCATCTACGTGGTCGTAATCCCCCTCATCGAGATCGTACTCGTGCTGATCATTCCCCTTATTTCAAGCTGAGACCCTACCGCCCAGAGCTGAGGCGGCACCCTGGCGGGGACGGCAGCGTGGCGCGCCTACTCCGCCGCCGCGGCAACCGCCTCCACGCGCCCTTCCCGTTTCAGCGTGACGAGCGTCAGAAGCAGCGCCAGCGCCGCGCACACCGCGATTCCGGTCATCATCGGCAGCGGCTCGCCGGTGGCGAAGAAGCCCGACACGGTCATCGCGACGACGCCCGTCACCATGTGGAGCGTACCCATCAGCGCCGAGGCCGTGCCGGCGATCTCGCCGTGCTCTTCCATGGCGAGCACCGAGGTGGTCGGAATGACGAGGCCGAGGAACCCGTAGCCGACGAAAAGGGTGACACTCATCAGCGCGAGCGACTCCAAGCCCGAGGCCATGACCGCGAAGCCCGCGAGGATCACGGCCGCGTAGCCGAACACCGCGATCCGTACGACCCTGTTCAGCCCGAACCTTTGCGTCAGCCAGCCGCTCATCTGGGAGACGGCGAAAAACGACACCGCGTTGACCGAGAAGAACAGGCTGTAGGCCGACGGCGAGAAGCCGTAGTGGTCGATGATGACGAAGGACGAGTTCGCCAGATAGACGAAGAAGCTCGCGATCCCGAAGCCGCCGATCAGCGACAGGCCGACGAAGGTGCGGTGGACCGAGAGAAACTTGTAGCCGGCCCAGGCGGCGGCGAAGGAGCTGCCGCCGCGATGCTCGGCCGGCCGCGTCTCCTCTAGCCCGAACATCATCAGGACGGCGGCGAGCACCGAGGCGATCGTCACCGCCCAGAACACGGCGCGCCAGCCGAAAGTCTCGATGATGATGCTGCCGGTCAGCGGCGCTAGGATGGGCGAGACGCTGAAGACAAGCATCAAGAGCGACATCAGCCTGGTCGCCTCCGGCCCGGTGTGAAGGTCGCGCACGACCGCGCGCGGCACCACCATGCCGGTCGAGGAACCCAGACCCTGCAGCAGCCGGAAGAAGATCAGCCACTCGACGTCGGGCGCGAGCGCCGCGCCGACGCTGGCCGCGGCGAACACCGCCAGGCCCCAATACATGACCGGCTTGCGGCCATACATGTCGGCGAGCGGCCCGACGAGCAGCGGCCCGACGGCGAACGACAGGAAGACGACGACCAGGCTCATCTGCACGGCGAGCGGGCTGGCGCCGAGATCGGCGCCGATCGTGGGCAGGGCCGGCAGATACATGTCGATGGCAAAGGGACCGATGGCCGAGATCAGGCCGAGCACGATCGCGATGCGGAGGAATCCGGATGTCATGACTTGCAAACCTTAAAATTGAACCGGCGAGGTCTTATCTGTAGCCGGGGCGACGCCTTGGAAGGCTCGATGCCTCGCTTGGCCGCTCCCCCGGCAAAACCACGCGAACACCGTTCTCGTCCAATTTTTTAGACAGCATTGTCCAATTAGTCAATCCATGCTATGAACGATTCATGGCGCCGACCACGATTGCTCCTGACATCCCTCTACCGCGAGGTCATGCGGCGAAACGCGTTTCGATCCTCGAAGCTGCCACCGACGTCTTCTGCCGCGAGGGCTATGCGGGCGCCAATATCGACATGATCGCGGCGGAAGCCGGCGTCTCCAGGCAGACCATCTACAACCACCACGGCGACAAGGAGAAACTCTTCGTGGCCGTCGTGCGCGCGCTTACCGAGCGGGCCAACGCCGGCATTTTCGCCACCCTCGCCACCTTCCCCGACCACCCGGCCGATCTCGAAGCCGAACTCGTTGACTTCGCGGTGAGGCTGAACCGCAACTGCATCTGCAACAGCGACGGCAAATATCTGCGCAAGCTGATCGAGGCGGAGGGCCGGCGTTATCCCGAACTCTTCGACACATGGCGCGAGAACGGCCCAAGCAAGACGTGGGCCGCGCTTGCGGCGCGCTTCGCCCGCCTCGCCCATGGCGGTTATCTCGACGTCGACGATCCGGACGTTGCCGCGCGCCAGTTCCTGGCGCTGATCAACGCCGACCTGCACGTGTCGATGGTGCTTGGCGATCAGCTCGGCGAAGAGCGCGTGCGCGAAGCAGCGCGAAACGCCGTGCGCACCTTCCTGCGCGCCTACGGCAAGCGCAAATCCATCTGAACGGCCGACCGGATATATGCTCCGCCCTGTTGAAGCACGGAGCGAATGATCTCTACGCGCCTGCCACTTGGAACCGGCCCTTGGCTGAGCGGTTCCTATAATTGTTTACGACAGCCCCAAGCTTGATTACAGCTATTGGACGATTCCACGGAACGCTCGACCGCATGGCCGAAGACCACATCCGCTACGACATTCTCGCCCAGGAGGCGTTGCGCGGCGTCATGCGCAAGGTTCTGGCCGAGGTCGCGCGGACGGGTCTGCCCGGCAACCACCACTTCTTCATCACTTTCCTGACCGGCGCGCCCGGCGTGCGCGTCTCGCCGCGCCTGCGCGAAAAATATCCCGAGCAGATGACCATCGTGATCCAGTTCCAGTACTGGGACCTGAAGGTCAACGACACGGGCTTCGAGATCGGCCTGTCCTTCTCCGACGTTCCGGAACGGCTGGAAATCCCCTTCGCCGCGGTGCGCGGCTTCTACGATCCTTCGGTCAATTTCGAGCTTGAGTTCGATGTGAAGACGGCGACGGAAACCGAGGCCAAGCCTGAAAAGCCGCTGGTCGAGGCCGCGAAACCCGCGGCTCCCGCCAGGAAGTCCGACGCCAGGAAGAAGTCGGCCGAAGCCGCCAAGGATGCGCCGGCGGCTCCTGCAACGCCCGCGGCAAAGAGCGCCGAAGTCGTGTCGCTCGACGCGTTCCGCAAGAAGTAGCGCGCCCCATGTCGACCGTGGTCAATCTCCGCACCGCGCGCAAGCGCAAGGCGCGGGCGGACAGGGAGCAGGCCGCTGGCGAGAACCGGGCGCTGCACGGCCGGTCCAAGGCCGAAAAGCTGCGTGATCGGCTGCAGGCCGAGAAGGCTTCGGATTTCGTCGAAGGCCACAGGCTCGAACGGAGCGATCGCGGCAAGCCGTGAGCCAGGTGCGCAAACATTCGGTCGCCATTCGTGGCCACCGTACCAGCTTTTCGCTCGAACAGCCTTTCCTCGACGATTTGCGCGCCATCGCGGCCGCGCGGCGGATCACCTTTGCGGCACTGATCGCGGAAGTCGACGCGGCAAGGCCGCGCGAGGCCAACCTCTCCTCGGCGCTGAGGATTTTCGTGCTCGCGCAGGCGAAGCTGGCTTCCGCGGTCACGGCCAACGCATAGGCGAAGATCGCGCCGTCGGCCAGCCGGTTCCACACACGGGTTCCGCCGGCCGGTTCGCCTATTGTATTCCCTGCAACATCTTCATGAAGCCGTCATCGGCGAACGGATTGGGCGCCGGCTCGGCCGGCCGGCCGACATCGGCTTGTGGCCGCGGCGGGCTTTCGTCGCTCGGTTCAGGCGAGGCGGCATCTTGCGCGGCGCGGCGAGCCGCTTCGGCCGCGAGAGCCGCGGCGGCGGCCTCTTGCCTTGCCCTTTCTTCGGCTTCCTGCCTCGCCCGTTCCGTCGCCTCGATACGTTCGCGCGTTTCGGCCTCGGCACGCGCCGCGGCTTCCGCCTCGCGCTCTGCCGCCTCGGCTTGCGCGCGCGCCGCTTCCTCGGCTGCGCGCTGCGCCTGTGCTTCGGCTCCAAGCCTTGCCTTTTCTTCCGCCTCCGATCTGGCGGCGGCTTCGGCCTCTAGCCGTGCCGCTTCCGCTGCCTGGCGCTCCGCCTCCTCGGCCGCGATCCGGGCGCGCTCCTCGGCCTCTCGCCTCGCTGTCTCCTCGGCTTCCAGCCGCGCCTTCTCCGCCTCGGCCTGGCGCGCCCGCTCTTCCGCTTCCGCTTTCAGCCGCGCCTCTTCCTCGGCCTTGCGTTTCGCCTCGGCTTCGGCCTCGGCGGCGAGGCGAGCTTCTTCCTGCTCTCTGCGCCATTGCTCGGTCGCGCGGTCGTGCTCTTCCTGCAGCGCCGCGTAGTAGCGCACCTCGCGCCGCAGCCGCTGCTTTTCGAGCAGCGCCGATTGCATCGCCTCGACGCGAGCCTGCTCGATCTCCAGCGCCCGCTGCGTCAGGAACTGCGCCAGCGGCTCGCTGTCGAATGTCCGCACCGTCGCTCCCACCCGGCCTTGCAGGTTGAAGCGCAGGGCCGGATCGGAGCCGACCAGCGCCTCCTGTCCGGGCTCGTAGCCGATCGTGCCGTCGATCGACACCTCTCCGGTGTTGAAGTTGGATTGCAGGTTTGCCTCAATCGTGGCGGCCGGGTTGGTCAGCTTGAGCGGCGGCGCACGCAACACGCCCGCGGCGACCGTGAAGGCCGCCTCGCCGGGATCGGCGGCGAAACTGCCCGACGTCGCGACGCCAGGCGCGAAGCTTGCCGTCCTGGCGGCGTCGATATCCTTGCCGAACAGGTCGGCGCGGGCGATGAACTGCGGCAAGGCGAGCGGATTGACTCCATCGATGGTGAGCGAGCGGAAGGCCGCCGAGCCCGAGCCGGACAGCGTCGCGACAAGCCCGCCGACCGACTTGCCGCTCGCCGAAAGCGTGGTCGAGATGTCGCCTGAACCCTGCAGGCCGGCGTCGCCGAGCACCGACCTGATGTCGGCGCCGCTGAGCTTCATCTGGCCGGAGAACAGCCCCGTGCCGCCACTGTTCTTCAGCTCGAACAGGCCGCTCAACTCGCCGTCGAAAAGCTTGCCGATGAGGTCGCTGAGCCTGAGGCTGTCATCGTCGAGCTTCAGCGTCAGGGCTACGTCGTAGGCGGTGACCGCCGGCCCGGCCGACAGCGTCGCCGCAGCCACGCCGAGCTCGGCGCTGAACGGCGCCGACACTATCGGCGCGAAGGGAGCCGAGGACCAGCCATTGCCCGTGCTCTCCAGCGCAGACTCGCCGAGCACCATCGCCGCCAGCGGTTCGAGGTTCAACTCGTCCAGCGTGAGTTGACCGGTCAGATGCGGCTTGCCGTCCTTGATGGCGGCGTTGATGCCGCCGCCGACAGAACCCTCGTTCACCGTGCCGGTCAGCGCGTCCACCACGAGCAGCCCGTCGGCATAGTCCGCATCGCCTTCGATCTCGACCCTGATGCCGGCGCCCATGGCGGGCAGCGCCACGCTGGCCGTCATCAGCCAGGGCTCGATATCGGAAGCGTTGAGCCGGGCGCGGCCCTTCACCGCGACGCCGCCCTCGGCGAGCCTTGCGGTGCCGGCGAAACCCGCCGAGAAATCGCCGGCCGTCAGGTTGAACGAGGCGGCAAGCTCTTCCGACAGCTTGCCTTTCAACGAGAAGCCGGTCTCGCCCGGGCCGGTCAAGCCGAGCGGCAGAACCGGCAGGCCATAAAGCGCAAGCAGCCTTGTCGCGTCTTCGTTGCGTCCCGACAGCGCGATCGAGACCTCGCCGTCTGCAGCCTGTCCGGGGTTGCCGTTGCCCGAAACGGTCGCTGACAGCGCCGTGCCTCCGGCGTTGCCATTCGCGCTGACGGCAATGCCGGTCGTGCCGTCTCCATTGGCCGCCGCCGTCGCCACGATGTCGAGCCGGGCGTCCTCGAACAGTCCGCGATATGCAGTCGCGCGTGAATGGAGGCCCTGGACGAAGACATTGTCCTTGTAGCGCTCGGCAGCCGCCGCGATCAGCGGCGCGAGGTCGACTGCAACCACGGAGGCGTCGATATTGCCCGACGGGCTGGCGGGGAAATCCCTGATCGTGCCTGTCGCGCTCACGGTCGCGCCGGCAAGGTCGCCGATCGACAGCCGGTCGATTTCCAGCAACCCTTCGCGCAGCCTGAACGCGGTGTCCACCGATTGCGCCGTCAGCCCGGCGGCGCTCACCGGCCCGGCCTTGACCTGCAGGTCCAGGTCGCCCTCCGCGAAACGGTTGACGCCGAGGTCGCTGACGAAGAGCGAGGCCAGCGCCGCAAGCCCGTCGACATCGAGTGCCCCGCCCTCGAGCGTCAGCACCGTCGCCGGCTTGGCGTCGCGCGGCTGCCTGCGCTCGGCCTTGCCGCGGAAGCTCGCGCTGCCGAGGCCGAGTTCGAGGTTGCTGAACGCCTGGCGCTCCTGGGTCAGGTCGACGTCGGCGCGGAAGCCCGCCGCTGGCAGCCGCCGTATCGCGTCGTCGACATCCTGCGACACCCATGCGGCGAAGCCGGACGGCTGGCCGATGGCAAGCAGCAGCGAGCCGCTGAAGCCAAGCTCGCCTTCGGTCCTCAGCGAACCGTCCGCCTCGAGCGTCGTGCGGCCGGGGAGAGTCGCGGCAAGCGACTTCACCGTCCAGCCGCCGGTTGCCGGCTCGGCGGAGAGGCGCACGTCGCGGACCGTCGTGTCGCCGGCCACCACGGCCGGCAGATTGACCTCGACCGTTCCCGGTATCGACGGCTTCGGCAGGTCGAGCAGAGCCTCCTGCAGGGCGGCTAGCCGTTGCGACAGCGTCAACCCCCCGCCGGAATCATCGGCGCCGATCGCCTCGTCGAAGCGCACTTGCGCGCCGTCGACCGAAAGCGCGAAGCGTGGCTCGGCAGCGAAATCGACGAAACCTCTGCCGTCCGCCGAATAGGGATTGTCGAGAGGCCCGGTCTCGAACAGGAACTCGTCGAAAGCGAGCCGCTCATTGTCGAGCGCGAACTTGCCTTTGATCCGGAACCCCGGCGGCTGCGGGCTTTCGCCCTGAGCCTGGTCCCGGCGCGCCGCGAGCCGGAAGTCGCCGGCATATTTCAGCGCCGCGCCCCCGTCGAAGCCAAGATCGCCGTCGGACTCGATCGAGACCTGCTGCAGTTCGGGTTCGGCCTGGATCCTCAGCCGCATCGCGCCGCCGCCTGTGTCGGCGAGGCCTGTATTGACCGTGACTGCCGTGCGCATGCCGTCGACGCGCATCGAGCCGACCATGCGCCACGGGCCGGCGAGTGACTTCGCCGAGACCTCGGTGTTGATCTCGGTCAGGCGATGGGTCCGCCCGCTGGCGGCATGACGGATGCTGACCTGGCCTTCCGTTATGGTCAGCTTCTCGATCGAGATCTGGCTCGCGTTGAAGGGCGCCGACGGGCGCATGACCCAGTCCACCGCGCCGTCCGCCGCGACGTCGATCGTCACTTTCGGCCGCTCCAGCCGCATGTCGAAGATGTGGAAATCGCCACTCAAGAGTGGCGCCAGTTCGGCGTCCATTGAGAAGGTCTCGGCGGTCATCGCCGGTTCGCCATTCGGCCCGCCGCCTACCACAACATCGGAGAAGGTCACCGAGGGGAACGGCAGGATCTTCGCCGTCGCTTCGCCGTTCACGGTGACCTTGCGCCCGAGAATGGCGCTCGCCTCGCGCTCGAAGCCGGCGCGGTAGGTCGACCAGTCGACAAAATACGGCGCCACCAGCGCCGCCGTCAGCGCCAGCACAAAAAGTCCACCGAAGATCACGAACAGTCGTGCCAGCATCGATCCTGATTGGTGCCTGAAACCTGCTGCCAGTGTATCTGCATCAGCGTGTCTATAAAGTGGCGATTTTCAAAGCGGTCGGCCCGCCTCCGATGGTGTCCGATGACCCTGCCGGTCATGTCCCGTGCCGCAGCGGCCAGATCTTGCCCGGATTAAGGATATTGTCGGGGTCGAGCGCCGCCTTGATGGCGCGCATCACATCGACGCCCTCGCGGCCGATCTCGCCCTCGATGAAGCCGATCTTGCCCTGTCCGATGCCATGCTCGCCGGTGCAGGTCCCGTCCATGCGCAATGCGCGCGCGTTCAGCCTGCCGACGAACTCTTCCGCCAGATCGATATCCCTGGGATCGCTGGTGTCCATCAGCACCAGCGTGTGGAAATTGCCGTCGCCGACATGCCCGACGATCGGCGCGATCAGGCCCATTTCGGCGATGTCGGCCTCCGTCTCGGCGATGCATTCGGCGAGCCGCGAGATCGGCACGCAGACGTCGGTCGAGAGCCCGCGCGCGCCGGGACGAAGCGTCAGCGACGCCCAGTAGGCGTCGTGGCGCGCCTTCCACAGCCTGTTGCGCTCCTCGGCGACGCTCGTCCAGATGAACGGCCCGCCACCGAACTCGGCGGCGATCTCACCGAAGGTCTGGGACTGCTCGGCGACGCCGGCGTCGCTGCCGTGGAACTCGAGGAAAAGGCACGGGCTCTCCGGATAGTCGAGCTTGGAGTAGTTCTTCATGGCGCGCATCTGCAGCGCGTTGACGAGTTCGATGCGGGCGACGGGAACGCCCATCTGGATCGTCGCGATGACCGCCTCGCAGGCCTGCTCGACGCTGGGGAACGGGCATACCCCGCCCGAGATGGCCTGCGGGATGCCGGCGAGTTTCAAGGTCAGCGAGGTGATGATGCCGAGCGTGCCCTCCGATCCGATCAGCAGCCTGGTCAGGTCGTAGCCGGCCGAGCTCTTCTTGGCGCGCTTGCCTGTCGTGACCACGCTGCCGTCCGCCATCACGGCGGTCAGCGACAGCACATTGTCGCGCATCGTGCCGTAGCGCACCGCGTTGGTGCCCGACGCCCTCGTCGCGGCCATGCCGCCGAGACTGGCGTTGGCGCCGGGATCGATCGGGAAGAACAGGCCGGTGTCACGCAAATGGTCGTTGAGCTCGTGCCGCGTCACGCCGGGCTCGACCGTGCAGTCCAGATCCTGTGCGTTGACCTCGACGATGCGGTTCATGCGCGACGTGTCGAGGGAAATGCCACCGCCCGGCGCGTTGACCGCTCCTTCCAGCGAGGTGCCCGCTCCGAATGCAATGACCGGCACGCGGTGCTCGGCGCAGACGCGCACGATTTCCTGCACTTCTTCCGTGCTTTCGGGGAACGCCACGCCGTCCGGCGCCTGCGCCGGGATATAGGTCGTGGTGTGCGCGTGCTGATCTCGGATCGACTGGCCGGTCTGGAAGCGCTCTCCGAAGCGCTGCTTCAATATGCCGAGCGCGGTCGCGATGCCGGCCTCGTTGCGTTCCAGGGTATTGAGGTCGCTGAGAGCCATGATTTCCTGCGCGACGTTTTCCTGCGCGGCTGGGCCATCCCGGCCCCTTGTGAAGCGCTTATAGCTGCGTACTCTCACAGGCTGGTGCGGCTTGTCCAGCACGCCGAAGAACGGAACCGGGATCGAAAATGAACATAGCCGCACCCTTCGTATCCCGCGCCATGGAGATCGAGAAGGACTGGATCGACTACAACGGCCACCTCAACATGGCCTATTACAACGTGCTGTTCGACCGCGGCTCGGACGACGCCTTCGAGATCATGGGCATGGGTCCGGCCTACGCGCGCGAGCGCAAGCTCACCATCTACACGGCCGAAGCCCATGTCTGCTACGTGCGCGAACTGCATCTTGGTGACAAGGTCACGGTCAGCTTCCACCTCATCGACCATGACGACAAGCGCCTGCGCGCCTACCAGGAAATCCGCCACGCCGAGGGATGGCTGGCGGCAACCTCGGAGACCCTGTCGCTCCACATCGACATGAGCGGGCCGAAGGTCGCGCCCTTCCCCGACGACGTGATGGATAAGGTCGCGGCGATGCGCGCCGCACACGCCTCGCTCGCCATGCCGGAACGGGCCGGCCGCTCGATCGGCATCAGGCGCAAGTCCTGAGCCGGCGAAAGGCCCGACTCAAAGAAAAGAAAGCGGCCTCACGGGATTCACCCCTTGAGGCCGCTTCCGGGATCCCCCGGCCGAAATCGATCAATTGAAGCGATAGTTCACGCCAAATTCATACGGTATGGACCGCAGGTCGACGATCGGATCGAAGCCGGCGGTGGGAAATTCATAACGCTCTCGCATGATCGTAACCCCGCCAGAACCAAAGCCCGAGACACAGCTTTCGTCTGGATTGAGGAATTAAGCGCTCCCGAATATTAGAGAGTCAACAAATAGATGCGCCCGCCAACGCGCTTCCGCCTGCATTGTCACCATTCTGCAACATTTTTGGGCACGCAAGGCAGGGGGATGGATTTTGGCGCCACTCCAGCGACTGGACTCCTGCGCGACGAAGCGTCTAATTCGCAAATCCCGTCTCCGGCGGGTCTCCAAACCCATCGCCGGGGTGAAATCGCGGATGAAAGCCCATGACATCGACAAATGGCGCTCGTTGCCGCTCCTTGCGCGCATCGCCCGCGACCCGATCTCGGCGACCCGTGCCCTGCATCGCGAGCATGGCCCGTTCGTACGGGTCGAATTGCCCTTCCGGATGAAGGGCGGTGCCTCGCACGTCAGTCTGATCGCCGACGCCGACCTCTACAAGACCGTGATGAGCGACAGCGATCTGTGGCAGAACGTGCAGATCACCTGGGGCGGCTTGCCAAACCACGCGTCGAGCCGCCTGTCGATGGGCATGACGCGGCTCAGGGGCGAGCGCCACGAGCACTACCGCAAGATGTTCATCGCGCCGCTGAAGCGGCCAGTCGTCGCGGCGATGAGCCCGGAGATGGCGCGCGTCGCCGCCGGGGAGATGGCGGCGTGGCCGCGCAACCGGCCGGTCGACCTGCAGCACGCCGTCACGGTGATGACCACCAAGCTCGCCGTCGCGCTGCTCTTCGGCAGCGATTTCGACCGCGCCTTGCCGATCACCGACCTCATCACCCGCCAGTTCAAGGCGTTTCGCGTCCTGCCCGGGCGGCAATATCTGCGCTGGGTCTGGAACGCCGACCGGCAGGAAAAGGTGATCATGGAATGGGCCAACGAGAAGCGCGGCAACCACAATGCGCGCGATCTCCTGTCCGTCCTCGTCAACAACCCCGATCTCGATGGATCGCCGCCCTCGCCGGCGATCATCTGCGGCATCATCTGCTTCCTCTACGCCGCCGCCTACGACACCTGCCTCAACGGCATCACCTGGACGCTGCTGCTGCTCACCCAGCATCCCGAAATCATGGAGGCGCTAACCGCCGAGATCGACGGGGCGCTCCAGGGCGAGTTGCCGACCATGGACCGCATCGGCCAGCTCCTGCTGCTCGACCGCGTCATCCGTGAAGGGATGCGGCTCATCCCCCCGGTGCCGCTGCAGATGCGCAAGGCCGTCCGTCCAACCGCGCTTGGCGACCAGGTGGTGCGGTATAGCGAACGCGTTCTGATCAGCGGCCATCTCATAGGCCGCGACCCGGAACTCTATCCCGAGCCCGACCGCTTCGTGCCGGAACGCTGGCGCTCGATAAAGCCGTCGCCTTTCCAGTATCCCGTGTTCGGCGCCGGCGGCCACATGTGCCCGGGCGTGGTCTTCGGCTTGCAGATGGTGAAGATCGCGCTTTCGACGATCCTGTCGGCCGGCCGGGTCGAACTCGCGCGCGACATGCCGGTCGGCTATCGCACCGCGGTCACCATGCAGCCGGTCGGCAGGGTAGAGGTTGTCCTGCGCGGCCACGGCGAAAGGCCGCGCAACCCGCGCGCCTCCGGAGGCCTCGCCAAGCTGGTCGCCCTGCCCGCCTGATTTGCCGGTGCATCGCTATGGCCGCGGTGCAACACTCGGGCGCCGAATTAACCTTTACGATCGGTAAACGTGCAAAAGCGGGCGCACCGCCATTGATCCGCGCCGTCGACTCGGCGGAAATCTGCCGCTGCAGGGGCATTGCCTGGACGGATACTCAGGGCACGATGCGGCGTGGGACGAATGAAACAGGATATCGGGGCAGTTGCGCACCGGCTCGCCGAGGACCACCGCCTCAGCGACTATGATTTCTGGCGGGCGCTTAAGAATCTGGACAACGAGATCTACCGCATGTCCGGCGACCACCAGCCGATCCCGATGGAGATGATCCGCTGGCGCGCCATTATCAAGCAGGCCCGGTCGAGACGGGGCTTCCATTAGAGTATCGGACCGAAAAGTGCGCAGCGGTTTTCGGACAAATCCGATGCTGAAACAAAGAGATAGAGCGGCGAAGCGTTTCCGTTCGCCTCTCTAGGCCCGAGCCGCGGCGCGGCCGGCTAACCC
This sequence comes from Mesorhizobium sp. KR9-304, assembly GCF_040049215.1. Taxonomy (NCBI): domain Bacteria; kingdom Pseudomonadati; phylum Pseudomonadota; class Alphaproteobacteria; order Hyphomicrobiales; family Phyllobacteriaceae; genus Mesorhizobium; species Mesorhizobium sp. KR9-304. The sequence continues at coordinate 681,616 of NZ_JBDZDN010000002.1, forward strand.
AGCTTGTCCTTGAAGAAGGCGATCGTCCGGCCCCAGGCGAGGTCGGCCGCCTCCTTGTCGTAGCGCGCCGCCGAGCTGTCGTTGTTGAAGGCGTGCTGAGCGCCGTCGTATACATAAATGGTGAAGTCCTTGCCGGCCGCTTCCAGAGCCGCCTTGTAGGCTTCGATGCCGGCATTGATGCGCTCGTCTTGCCCGGCATAGTGGAGCAGCAGCGCCGCCTGGATGCCGGGAACCTTCGCCGCATCGGCCTGCCTGCCATAGTAGGCGACGCCCGCCGCGAGGTCCGGCGACGCCGCCGCGAGATCGTTGACGGCGCCGCCGCCCCAGCAGAAGCCCATCGCGCCGACCTTGCCGGTGCCAAGTTTGTCGGCCTTCAGGAAATTCACCGTGGCGACGCCGTTGGCGACCGTCTGCGCGGGATCGAGCTGGCCGATCATCTCGCGCGCCTTGTCCTCGTCGGCCGGCGTGCCGCCGAGCGGCGACAGGTAGTCCGGCGCCAGCGCGACGAAACCTTCGAGCGCCACGCGCCGCGCGACATCCCTGATATGCGCGTTGAGGCCGCGATTCTCGTGGATGACGATGACCGTAGCCAGCTTGCCGCTCGTATCGGCGGGCCGCACCAGATAGCCCATCATGTCGCCGGTTGAGCCCGGCCCCGAGCCTGGCCAGGTGATATCCTCGCCTTTCAGCCTCGCATCGTCGGCCGGCACGATCTCGGCGGCGGCCGGATTGGCGGCGAGCAGCGGCGCGATGGCCGCCGCCGCGGCGCCCGAGCCGGCGAGCCTTGTCAGCTTCTCCATGAAGCCGCGCCGGTCGAGCGTCAGATGCGTGTATTCGTCATAGGCGTCGATCATTGCCTGGGTGATCGCAGGTGCCGTCATTTTCGCTCTTCCTAGTTTCCTCACCGCAAGGAAGTAGCCCGAATGCTGGCCGGGTCCATTCACGCTTGGGTGAGTTTTTTTCGCGATCGAAGCGCAGGTCAGGAACGCATGCGCCCATCCAGCGGGCGCGGCGCAGGACAGCGGGAGGACGGGATTTGCCGCAATCAGCTAGCGTCTCAGTTTGAGCTTTGAGGCTGATTCATGGCGAGTCGCACGGTCGGTCCCTATATGTAGTTACTGGAAAAGCACAGGAGTGGTCATGCCCCCCAAACAGACAACCGCCGAAGCCATGGCTCACACTGTAGGTGTCGATCCGAACGCGTTCCGCGATGCTTTGCGCAGCGTGAAGTATCCACGGAAGCGCACAACCGATTGGGAAGTGAAAATCGGTAGCCCCGCATATTCAGGAATGCGCACGGTTCTGGCGGGTCTCCTGCGGCGGAAGGCCGCCTGATACCGGCCTGGGCCTAAACGAGAAGCGCACCGCCAGTCGACAATGCCGCCTGCGTCACGTGCGCGAAATCAGACTGACCCACGACCCCGAAATCCGGTAAGTTGCCGGAAAAAAGTCCTTATTGTATGCTGTGTCACAGAAACTGGCTTATCGTCGGCCGGATGGCCGATCTTGCCGTGGAGGGGTCCCATGGAACTGAACCGTCGTGAGCTGATGCTTGGCGCACTGGCCGGCGCGGCCACGGGCGCCGGGCTCGTGCCTGCCGAAGCTGCCAAGGCCACATCGAAGTCCTCCTGGTATGCCGGGACCGCCGTCGACAACGGCGTCACCTTCAAGCTCACCAACTTCGCCGTGATCGACCAGAAGTGGCACAAGCAGATGGTGAAGTATAAGTCGAGCGAGCCGGCAGGCACGGTCGTCGTCGATACGCAGCACCATTTTCTCTACATGATTATCGAGAACCAGACCGCCATACGATATGGCGTCGGCGTCGGCCGCGACGGGTTCCAGTGGTTCGGCCGCGCCAATATCGACCGCAAGTCGCTGTGGCCGAAATGGACGCCGCCGCCCGAGATGCTGCTGCGCCAGCCCGACCTGCCGGCCTCCGTAGCGGGCGGTGCGCCGACCAATCCGCTGGGACCTCGGGCGATGTATCTCCATGGCGATGGCGGAGACACCGGTTATCGCCTGCACGGCACGCTTGAGCCCGGCAGCATCGGCAAGGACGTGTCGTCCGGCTGCATCCGCATGTTCCCGGAGCATGTGATCGACCTCTACCAGCGCTGCCCGATCGGCACCGCCGTCCAGGTTCTGCCGCACATCGCCGACCGCATGCCCCAGCTCGACGCCCAGAACGGATGAGCCAGACGCGATGAAGATTGCACTGAAGATCGCGCGGGCCGGCGTATTCGCCGGCCTTTTGGCGTTTGCCGCTTCCTGTTCCACTCCGGGCGGGCTGACGCCCGGCCCGAGCGACACGCTGCCGCCTCAGTCCGGCGGCGCCACCGACGATCCCGCTGCCGGTTTCGAGAACGTGAAACCCGGTTCGGAGGAGGATTTCATCCTTTCCGCCGGCCGCCGCATCTACTTCACCGAGGGCTCCGCGGCGCTCGACGAGACGGCCAAGGCGACGGTGAACAACCAGATCGCCTTCCTGCAGAAATATCCAAAGTGGTTCGCCAAGCTGCAGGGTTTCGCCGACGATCCGGGCGGCAACGCCAAGATGACGCAGCTCTCGCAGCAGCGCGCCGACGCGGTGATGAACTACATGATCGCAGGCGGCATCGCGCCCGGCCGCCTCTGGGCCAAGGGCTACGGCAAGGAACGCGTCGTGCGCGAATGCACCGAGCGGGCCTGCAAGGTCCAGAACCGTCGCGTCATCACCAATTTGCGCAACACGCGCGACGAGCCCGACGACGGCATGTAGCCGTCGCCGCCAAGGCAAATGAAGTCAAACGCGCCCTTGCGGGCGCGTTTTCCATGTTGGGATGCTCGACTGAAGTTCCATTGAATAGGCATGGGCTGCGCGAATGTTCGTTATTTGGACGGGCCAAGGACTGTTGATTGCGCTCGCGGCGATTTTCGGAACCATCGTGGGTTATACGACCTACGATCTCTCCTCGCGATTTGTGTTCAGTCTCCCAGAGCAATTCTCCTATTTCTTTGTTTGTCTCGGCGCAGCGATCGGCTGCTATCTCGTTGCCCTGTATCTTGAGCAGAAGAGCCGGGGACGGGTCGTCATAGACAAGAAAACGGGACGCGAGTTTACGCTGCGGCGAAGCCACAAGCTCTTCTACATTTCGGCCCGACGCTGGTCCTATATGCTACTTGCTGCTTCGGCTCTGGCGTTGATCTACGGACTAATTTCTTTGTTCGCTGGCGACCAGGGGATGACCAACCCGCTTCCATGAAACGGATGAGGCTACCGAACAGGTCGGTGACCAAGTAGGACGTGGCGGCAAGCGTCAATTCGGTCACATTTACCCGCTGAAACCGGTGGATAACGCCAGCGGAACAAAACGGCGACGCCGCTGGTCTTTCCAGCCCGAATCACTACATTCGGAACAAATGGTGGACTTTCCCGACGACATGCCTTTTTTCGACGAGGAGCCGGCCCCTCGCGCGGGCGCACCGCGCCCGGGCGAAGCGCCGCGGGCCGGCGGCTCCGGTATCGCCGCGCGCGCCATGGCTGCGCGGCAGGGGCACAACCAGCCGGCCGACTACCTGAAGGGCCTCAACCCCGAGCAGCGCCTCGCCGTCGAGACGACCGAAGGTCCCGTGCTCGTGCTTGCCGGCGCCGGCACCGGCAAGACGCGCGTCTTGACCACCCGCATCGCCCACATCCTCAGCCTCGGACTCGCCTACCCCTCGCAGATCCTCGCCGTCACCTTCACCAACAAGGCCGCGCGAGAAATGAAGCTCAGGATTGGGGCGCTGATCGGCGAAGGCAATGCCGAGGGCATTCCCTGGCTCGGCACCTTCCATTCGATCGGCGTCAAGCTGCTCCGCCGCCATGCCGAACTCGCCGGGCTGAGGAGCGACTTCACCATCCTCGACACCGACGACGTCGTTCGCCTGCTCAAGCAGTTGATCCAGGCCGAGAACCTCGACGACAAGCGCTGGCCGGCGCGCCAGTTCGCCATGATGATCGACGGCTGGAAGAACAAGGGGCTCGGCCCGGCGGACATCCCGGAAGGCGACGCGCGAAGCTTCGGCAACGGCAAGGGCCGTGAGCTCTACAAGGCCTACCAGGAGCGGCTGAAGACGCTGAACGCCTGCGACTTCGGCGACCTTTTGTGCCATCCGATCCGCATCTTCCGCGAAAACCCTGATGTGCTGAAAGACTATCACCGCCGCTTCAGATACATCCTCGTCGACGAATACCAGGACACCAACACCGCGCAATATCTGTGGCTGAGGCTGCTTTCGCAAAGGCCGCAATCGAAGGCTGGGCCAAGTGGTCTCCCTTCGGCCGAAGGCCGCAAGCCCGACCGGGCGTCGGCCGGCCAGGCCGCCCCCGCGGAGGGCCAGCCGCCGCAGGCGGCGATACGGCCCGTGAGCGAAAACAAAGAGCAGCAAATAAATATTTGCTGCGTCGGCGACGACGACCAGTCGATCTATGGCTGGCGCGGGGCGGAGGTCGACAACATCCTGCGCTTCGACAAGGATTTTCCGGGCGCCACCATCATCCGCCTGGAGCGCAACTACCGCTCGACCGCCCATATCCTCGGCGCAGCCTCGCATCTCATCGCACACAATGAGGGGCGCTTCGGCAAGACGCTGTTCACCGAACGCAACGACCCCGAGGACGCCAAGGTCAACGTACACTCCGCCTGGGATTCGGATGAGGAGGCGCGTGCCGTCGGCGAGGAGATCGAGCAGGCGCAACGGCGCGGCCACAACCTCAACGACATGGCGATCCTGGTGCGCGCGTCTTTCCAGACGCGCTCCTTCGAGGACCGCTTCATCGAGATCGGGCTGAACTACCGCGTCATCGGCGGCCCGCGCTTCTACGAACGTCTTGAGATCCGCGATGCGCTGGCCTTCTTCCGCGTCGTCGCGCAAGGGGCCGACGACCTCGCCTTCGAGCGCATCGTCAATGTGCCCAAGCGCGGCCTCGGCGAAGCCACCATCCGCCAGATCCACGATACGGCGCGCGCGCTGGGCATTCCGATGCTGGCCGCCGCCGCGCAGCTTGCCGAAAGCGACGAGCTGAAGCCCAAGCCGCGCGCGGCACTGCGCGAAGTCGCCGCCAATTTTGCCCGCTGGCAGGCAGCGCTGGAAACCACGCCGCACACCGAGCTTGCCGAGACCATTCTCGAGGAGAGCGGCTACACCGACATGTGGAAAAACGACCGCTCGGCGGAGGCACCGGGCCGGCTCGAGAACCTGAAGGAGCTCATCCGCTCCATGGAGGAATACGAGTCGCTGCGCTCCTTCCTCGAGCATGTCGCGCTGGTCATGGACTCCGAGCAGAACGCCGAGCTCGACGCCGTCAACATCATGACGCTGCACTCGGCCAAGGGGCTGGAGTTTGAGACCGTCTTCCTGCCCGGCTGGGAGGAAGGCCTCTTCCCGCATCAGCGCTCGCTCGACGAAGGCGGCCGCTCCGGGTTGGAGGAAGAGCGCCGGCTCGCCTATGTCGGGCTGACCCGCGCGAAAAAGCACCTGCACATCTGGTTCGTCTCCAACCGCCGCATCCATGGCCTCTGGCAATCGACGATCCCGTCGCGCTTCCTCGACGAATTGCCGGAGGCGCATGTCGAGGTCGCGGAAACAGGCAATTCCTACGGCGGCTACGGCAATCCTTATGGCGGCGGTTCTTTCGCATCCGGGCGCGGCGGCCAGGGGGGCCAGGGCGCGGGCCGCCGCAACCCTTACGGCGCGTCGCGCTTCGACAATGTCGGCGCCGATGCCGACAAGGGCGGCGGCGCCTTCTCCAACACCTATGCGACTCCAGGATGGGCGCGCGCCCAGCAAAACCGCACCGAGGCGACCGACCGCAACTGGGGCACGCGCTCCGGCCATGCCGTCGAGCGCATCGGCTACGGCGAGACCGATTCGGGCTACGGCGCCGGCCGCACCTCGGTCAAGTCGCGCACCATCGAGGGCGAGCTGGTGGCCAAATCCGTCTCCGACACGCCCTCCCCCTTCGCCATCGGCGACCGCGTCTTCCACCAGAAATTCGGCAACGGCAACGTCTCCGCCGTCGAGGGCAACAAGCTCACCATCGATTTCGACAAGGCCGGCCAGAAGAAGGTGCTGGACGGGTTCGTGAGAGCCGCTTGAGCCGCTGCCGATCCGGCGGTTTTCCGAAGCTGAACCGGCCTTTCCCAAGCTCGCCTTGATTCCGTCTCATTATCTCCCCGATTGGCTGGAATTGCTCCGAGCCAGGCTTCTCTCGCGATTTTCGTCGCGAAAAATGCATTTGGACGGCCATCAGGCCGGCATATCGGGGACAGGGAAAAGGTTGGTTAACCATCTTTCGCCATCCTTTTGATCGATCGGCAACAGGAACGGGCGCAGCCGCCGGCTGCGTCGGAACGTGTCGCGGCGCGCGGCGAGTGGGAACGTGCGCTGCAGGATTGGTTGAGAGTGCGTATGGCGTTTGTGAGTAAGGGGATCGGGGACAGCGATTCCGGCAGCGGTACAGTCAGTCTTTCGCGCGAGGTTTTCGGCGCCGTCCGCTGGGTCGCGCTTCCCTGCGTGGCGGTATTTTTCGCGTCCTGGTCGGTAGCGGCGCTGGCCAGCCTGCATTCGGCGGCGACCGAGCGCGCCTCCGCCGGCAGCTTCGTCCAGGCCGGCCTGCCGACGCCCTCTCAGGCCCGTGAATCGCCCCGGCCCGGGCAGAGCGCCCACGCGTTGCTTGTCGCGCCGGCGCAAAAATCGGCAAGCCTCGCCACCCTCTCGACGACGCGGCCGAAACCGAAAGCAGCTCCAGCCGTTCAGCCGCCGGCCGACCCGTTCGGCAAGGTAGTCGCCGAAGCAAAACTGTCGCGCGAGAAGCTGGTCGCCGCCTTCGAGCGCGCCGGCATGGCCATTTTGGACACGGAGCGATCGGCCGAGTTCGCTTTCGCCGCGCCCATCGCCGAGCGTTTCTACCAGCCGGCGGTCAGCGCGCTTCCCGCTCCCCAACCGACACAGGCCGCGGCGGACGTCGCCCCGGCCTCGCCCGGCCTCGAAGGTGTCCAGATCGCCTACGCCGCGGTGGAATCGGACTGGAACAATCCGGTCCAGCTGGCGCTGGCCTCGCTTGCCGTCGATCCGTACGCCATGGGCGAGGACGAGCCGGTGACCAGCGAAGACCAGATGCCGGAAGCCGTCGACCTGCCGCCGGCAAAGCCCGATGCCAAGCCGGCCAAGCTCGACGCCAAGCCCGACGTCAGGCCTGCGCGCGAACCGGCGAAAGTGGCGGATGAGCCCGCCGCCCCCGCCCGCAAGCCAGCCAGGACCGAAAGGCGTGAGCCTGAGCAGGCGCTGGCCTATGCGCGGCCCGACAAGCCGGCAGTCGGAGCGTTCAAGAATCTGTTCAACACGCCGAAGGCCGGCAACGGCGTCGCGATCTACGATATTTCGGCCGCCGTGGTCCACATGCCCGACGGCACCAAGCTCGAGGCGCATTCCGGCATCGGCAAGATGGCCGACAATCCGCGCTACGTGCATGTGAAGATGAACGGCCCGACGCCGCCCAACACCTACAGGCTGTCGATGCGCGAAAAGCGTTTCCACGGGGTCGAGGCGGTCCGCATGACCCCCGTCGGCGGCGGCAAGATGCATGGCCGCGACGGCATCCTGGCGCATTCCTACCTGCTGCGCGGCGGCCGCGAGGAATCGCATGGCTGCGTCGCCTTCAAGGACTATCCGCGTTTCCTGAAGGCCTTCAAGCAGGGCAAGGTCAAGCAGATCGTCGTGGTGCCCTCGATGTCCAAAATGCCGAAGGTGCAGATGGTGTCGGCGGGGCGCGGGGCGTAGGGCCGCGCCTTCGGGACCGTTTCCCGCCCTATTGCCGCATCTCCTTCAGCTTGACCGCTGCCGCCGCCGCGAGGTCGGCGTAGCGCGATTCCAGCGCGCGGGCCTTGTCCACCACAGGGAAGTCGTGGCCCATCCCTTCGAGCACGGTCTTCAGCTTCTCGACGAACTGCGCCTGCTTCTCCAGTTCCGAAAACAGCGCCGTCACCTGGTCGAGCGAGATATCGGGATCGGACAGCACCTTGGGCACGAGCTTGCGCATCTTGTTGCCGGCGCGGATTTCGTCGTCGAGGATTTTCAGCCAGTCCGCCACGGGCGTCTCCGTATTCGGGCGCCTTTCGCGTGGACAGAAAAGCGCCGGGAAAGGTCCAATAGCGCGCTCCCGCGCGGTCGGCAAAGAATCTTTATCCACGGCGCTCTCCACCCCAGTGACAATGCGGTCGCCTTGAAAGGAGGCGGCGATGGACGGAACGGTGGCGATCAACCACAATCTCGAGGCGCTGAGGCGCATCCTGGCGGGCCTCATCGGCATGGCCGGGCTCGCCGGCGGAGCCGCCTTCACCTCCCCCTTGAGGGGAGGTCGGCGGTCGTCAGACCGCCGGGTGGGGGTAACTGAGGCGTCGCAACCCCCACCCGACGCTTCGCGTCGACCTCCCCTCAAGGGGGAGGTGAAGTCCAGCTTCACCCTGCCCCGCCATCTCCGCCTCGCCATCCTGCGCCTCCTGCGGCCGGCGGAAGCCGCTGCGCGGCGGCTGATCATCGCGGCCGCGCGCGGCCTGGCGGTGACCCTGCCGCCGCCGCGCAAACGCGAGGCCAGGCCCGCGACCGTGGAGCCACAGCTCCGCCGCTTCGGCATCGCCATCGTGATGTCGCCCGCCGACCACGCGGCCGCCGCGATCCTCCCCCATTCACGGGGGAGGGGGACCACCGAAGGTGGTGGAGGGGGCGGCCCGCGCACCCCGAGCCTGCCGCTCCTCGATCCCCTGAAACGTCCGTCGCGCGCCCATCGCCGCACGGTCCCCGCGCACGCCGCCCCGCGCATCCTTCTGCCCGGCCTCGCCACGCCCCACCGCCTGCCGCCGCCGCCCTCTCCCGACGACCCGATCGACGCCTCGCGGCTTGCCTTGCGCCTCGCCGCTCTCGCCGCCGCGCTTGACGATTTGCCGGGACAGGCAAAACGCTTCGCGCGCTGGAAGGCTGCCCGCGACGCCGCAGGCGCGCAAAACCAAAACCGCGATGCCGCAGGCACGCAAAATCAAAACCACGACGCCACTCGGAAAGAATCCACCCCCGGCCGCCGCACCGCGCCGCTGCGCCCCGGCCGCCCGCCCGGCGGACGTCTGACGCGCTACGATCCCTCCGCCTACCGCGACGCCGCAGGCGCCCAAGGAAGAACCGCTCCCCGCCGCATCCGCGAGGTCGACGAGATCCTCGCCCACGCCCACGCGCTCGCCATCTACGCTTTGCGGCCTCCCGACACGTCATGACGCGCCCTCGATCCTCCCCTGCGAAGCGACGGAAGGGGGCGCCCCCTCCACCATGCGGAGCATGGTCCCCCTCCCCGCTTCGCAGGGGAGGATCGCCGGCGCGCACCCCTACTCCCTATTCCCTACTCCCTATTCCCTACTCCCTATGTCCCATGCCATCAGGAAACCGACCCAGCCGAGGAGAAACGCCATGACTGCCGAGATCACCAACCTGCCAGCCCTTGCCCCCGGCCGCACGGCCGTCATCACGGGAGGCGCTAGCGGCATCGGCCTGGCCGCTGCCAAACGCCTCGCCGCAGCAGGCATGAATGTCGTGATCGCCGATCGCGCCGGCAGCGCACTCGATGCGGCCGCGCTTGCCACGGCCGAGGCGGCCGGCGGCGAAGGCAAGGCCCTTGCCGTCGCTTGCGATGTCGCCGCGCCCGAAAATCTCGCCGCGCTCGCCGACAAGGCCTTCGAAAAATTCGGCGAGGTCTCGTTCCTGATGAACAATGCCGGCGTCGGCAACAATCCGGGCAAGCCGTGGGAGAACCTCGACGCCTGGAAAAAACTGATCGACGTCAACTTCTGGGGCGTGGTGCACGGCGTCCAGGCCTTTGGCGGGCGCATGCTCAAGCAGGAAACGCCAGCGATGATCGTCAACACCGGCTCCAAGCAGGGCATCACCACGCCGCCCGGCAACCTCGCCTACAACGTCTCCAAATCGGCCCTGAAGACCTACACCGAAGGCCTCGCGCATGCGCTGCGCAACGAGCCAGGCGCGAAAATCTCGGCGCATCTGCTGATCCCCGGCTTCACCTTCACGGGCATGAGCGGAGGCGGCACGACCAAGGCGCCCGCCGCCTGGACGGGCGAGCAGGTCGTCGACTTCATGCTGGAATCGCTCGTCCGCGGCGATTTCTACATCCTGTGCCCCGACAACGAGACCGCGCGCCACACCGACGAGCGCCGCATGGCCTGGGCCATCGGCGACATCATCGAGAACCGCCCGGCTTTGTCGCGCTGGCACCCGGCCTACGGCCAGGCCTTCGCGGAATTCATGAAGGGCGGCTGAGTGCTTTCAGTCGCCCGACCAGCGCTCCAGAAATTCCTCGATCGGCAGCGCCTGCATGTCGGGAACGGCGTCGGCGAGCTTGGCGACCGGCCAGTCCCACCAGGCGAGCGCCTCGATGCGCTCGGAGATCTCAGGCGCAAAGCGTTGCCTCAGCCGCCGCGCCGGCGCGCCCGCCATGATCTCGTAGGCGTCAATGTTATGCGTCACGACGGCGTTGGCGCCGATCACCGCGCCGTTGCCGATCGATACGCCTGGCAGGACGACGGCGCCGTGGCCGATCCAGACGTCGTGGCCGATGCGCACCCTCTTGTGCTGCCGCCGCGCCTTGAAGTCGCCGTCGACGCCCAGCCAGCGGAAATATTCGTTCGGCCGGTAGCTGACCTTGTGCTGCGTGATGCGCTCGATCGGGTGCTCCAGCGCATTGATGCGCGTATTGGCCGCGATCGAGCAGAACTTGCCGATGGTCGTGTAGATCGCCTCGGCGTTGCGCTCGAAATAGGTGAAATCGCCGACATTCACCTCGCGCAGCACGACGCGCTCGCCGATCGCGGCGTAGCGTCCGAGCTGGCAGCCTTTCAGCGCGGCCGTCGCGTGGATGCGCGGCTCCGGATCCTTGAAGCGCAGGTCTTCGGATGGTTCCATGCCTGCGGATTTACGCCGGCGCCGGGCACGCGGCAAGCCGGACTATTGCGGCTTGCCGTTCGTCCAGACGGCATCCTGGCCGTAGAGCGGAACGGTCGTCATCGACATCTTGGCCGAGCCGTCCTGCACCTGCCGCGAATGCGCGAGATAGATCAGCGTGTCGTTGGCCTGGTCGTAGATGCGGTTCACCACCTGCTGCTTCCAGATCAGGCTGATGCCCTGGTTGAATATCTCCTCGCCCTCCTCGTCGAGGTCGATGTCGCCGACCTTGATCGGCCCGGTCTGGCGGCAGGAGATCGCGGTGTCGGACGGGTTCTCGAACCAGTTGCCCTTCTGCAGCCGGTCGATCACGCCGCGGTCGAAATAGGAGACATGGCAGGTCACGCCCTCGACCTTCGGGTCCTTCACCGCCTCCACGATGATGTCGTTGCCGAGCCAGTCGACCCCGACCTCGCCCACCTGCTGGGCGTGCGCCGGCAGAGCCGCGGTCAGCGCCAGCGCCGCAAGGCCGGTGAAAATCATGTGCCGCATCGAAATCTCCTGAAATGGTCGGGCTTCACTTGGGTTTTTTGCCGCTGTCTTGCAAGGCTTGGCGCGGGCACGCGGCATCATGGCTCTTTTTTGTCCGCCCCCGAACGGCTATATCTGGCGCATGAAGCAGGTTTCGCCACTGCCGGTTTCCACCGTCGCGAAGATCGCGCTCGGCGCGGCCTTGCTCGCCGTGGCGACGGGCTTGGCCTTCGCTTCCTGGATCGACAAGGGCGCCGGCATCTTCATGGCCACGGTCGAGGCCGGGCTGGCCTGGTGCTTCTAACGCCCAAACCGATCGGATTTCCAGCATGATGCGCAGCGTTCTCGTCGGCATCCTCGTCCTGATGACGGCTGGCATCGGCTTCCTGGCCTTCGAGTGGTATCGCCAGACCAGCGGCGGCGAGCCCTATGGGGCGCCGTTCGAACTGGTCGACCAGAAGGGCGCGCCGATCACCGAAGCCGCCTTCCGGGGTCATCCGAGCGCGGTGTTCTTCGGCTTCACCCACTGCCCCGAAGTCTGCCCGACGACGCTGTTCGAACTCGACGGTTGGCTGAAGAAGCTCGGCGACGAAGGCAAGGATCTGCGCGCCTATTTCGTCTCCATCGATCCCGAGCGTGACACGGCCGAACTCATGGACAGCTATGTGGGCAATGTTTCGGACCGCATCACCGGCATCACCGGCGAGCCGGACAAGGTCCATGCCATGGCCAAGGCGTTCGGCATCTACTGGCGCAAGGTCGATCTTGAGGGCGGCGACTACACCATGGACCACACGGCCTCCGTCATCCTGCTCGACGCCGACGGCGCGTTCGCCGGCACCATCGCCTACGGCGAAAATCCGGACTCCGCGCTGGCCAAGCTGAAGCGCCTGGCCGGCGAAGGCTGATATGCCTCAGACGCGCCTCCACGTCGCGGTCGATTCAGCCGGCGCCGATCGCCTGTTTCCGGCGCTTGAAGCGGCTTTCGAGGAGGACGGCCTGCCGCTCTCCGTCTTCGACCTCGACGAGGCGAAAGGCATCAAGGATGTCTCGCTATACGCGGATGGCGGGGTCGACGAAGTCGAACATCGCCTGCGGGCGGTCATGGACCGGATCGGTATCGCGGCTTCGATCGACCGCGAAGTCGTTCCGGACATCGACTGGGTCGCCAAGTCGCTCGAGGGGCTCCAGCCCGTCCGCGCCGGCCGCTTCCTCGTCCACGGCTCGCACGACCGCGACAGGCGCCGGCCCGGCGACCTCGCCATCGAGATCGAGGCGGGCCTCGCCTTCGGCACCGGCCATCACGGCACCACCTCCGGATGCCTCGAAATGATCGAGATGGTTGTGCGCCGGGAGCAGCCGAGGAATGCGCTCGACCTCGGCACGGGCAGCGCCGTGCTTGCCATAGCGCTGGCAAAGCTCGCGCATATCCCTGTGCTCGCGACGGACATCGACCCGGTGGCAACCAAGGTCGCCGCGGCCAATGCCCGGCTGAACGAAGTATCCCGCTACATCGAGATGCGAACGGCCGCGGGCTTCCACGACCCGGTTTTCCGCAAACGTGCGCCGTTCGACCTCATCGTGGCCAACATCCTTGCGAGGCCGCTGATGCGGCTTGCGCCGGACATGGCGCGCTCGGTCAGGCTCGGCGGCTCGCTGATCCTGTCGGGGATATTGGAGCGGCAGCGCAACGCCGTTGTCGCCGCCTATGCCGGGCAGGGCTTCCGGCACGTCCGCACCCTATGGCGCGACGGCTGGGTGACCATCCATCTGAAACGCTGAAAGCGGTTACAGGAATGACCTTTTCGGATGCTTGCTCAATTCGGACCGGCTGTATCCGTAGGTGCGGAGCGTCTCGTCATCGAGCGAAAGGAGCACGCCGCTTACATAACGGTCGGCTTCGCGCTGACGGGCTTCGACGAACGTATCGAGGATGGTGCGGAAAAATCCGCTCTTGGTGGCAGCCACAGTCGTTCTCCCTTTCGGAAAGAAATCGCAACTCCTCCACAACCCCAAAGCTAAGTGCTTCGCCGCCCGGTGAACAGGTCCAACAATGCATGCCTGCCATCCGCCTCGCGCATGCGCCGCGGGTTTTGGCACAAGCGGATCGCGTTGCAACGGCATCGCGGGACAGATAGGTTCCGGGCCAGTTTTGATGCGAAAGCCGAACCGTATGTTTCAGGATTTTGACGAGGTGAGCGACCCGACGCTCGGCCCCGAACGTGTTGCAAAGCTTCGCCAATGGCTCGCGGCAAACGGCCTCGATGGCTTCATCGTGCCGCGCGCGGACGAGCACCAGGGCGAATATGTTCCGCCCGGTTCGGAACGCCTTAAGTGGCTGACCGGATTCTCCGGCTCTGCCGGCGTGGCGATCGTGCTCGCCAGCCGCGCCGTCATCTTCGTCGACGGCCGCTACACGCTGCAGGTGCGCGATCAGACCGACCCCGAAACCTTCGCGGTCGAGAGCCTGATCGACAATCCGCCGCCGAAATGGATCGAGGCCAATCTCGGCAAAGGCGTCAGGCTCGCCTACGACCCCTGGCTGCATACGATCGGCGACGTCAAGGCGCTGAGCAAGGCTGCTGAAAAATCCGGGGCGGACCTTGTTCCCTTGACCGCCAACCCGGTTGACGGGCTCTGGACCGACCGGCCTTCGCCGCCGCTTGCACCGGTCGAGATCCATCCGATCGCATTCGCCGGAGAGCTTGCCCGGGACAAGCTTTCCCGGCTCGCCGCGGCAATCGCCAAGGACGGCGCGACGCATGCGGTGCTGACCGACCCGTCCTCGATTGCCTGGGCCTTCAACATCCGCGGCGCCGACGTGCCCCACACGCCGCTTGCGCTCGGCTTCGCCGTGCTCGCCGCCGAAGGACCGCATCTTCTCTTCATGGACAAGCGCAAGCTGCCGATGAAGACCGAAGCCTATCTGACGCAGCTCGCCGATTTGCGCCCACCATCGGCGCTGGAGTCCGAGATCACCGCGCTGGCAAAGAACGGCGCCAGGATCGCGCTTGATCCGGTGCTGGCGGCCGACAGGCTGCGTACGCTGGTCGCCGAGCATGGCGGCGTGGTCGTCAGCGCGGCCGACCCGGCCCGCATTCCCCGCGCCACCAAGAACAGCGCCGAGATCGCCGGCGCGCGCGCGGCCCATCGCCGCGACGGCGCGGCGGTGGCCAAACTGCTCTGCTGGCTCGACGGCCAGGCGCCGGACACGCTCGATGAGATCGCCCTGGTGACCAAGCTCGAGCAGATGCGCCGCGCGACCGGCGAGGAAACGCAGATGCCGCTTCGCGAAGTCTCCTTCGCCACGATCGCCGGCGCCGGCCCCAACGGCGCGATCATGCACTACCGCGTGTCCACTGCTACCAACCGGCCGCTGAAGGACGGCGAGCTTTTCCTGCTCGATTCCGGCGGCCAGTATCAGGACGGCACCACCGACATCACCCGCACTGTACCGATCGGCAAGCCGACCGACGAGATGCGCACCCGCTATACGCTGGTGCTCAAGGGAATGTTCCAGATCTCGATGCTGCGCTTTCCGGCCGGCGTGCGGGGCTCGGAGCTCGACGCCGTCGCGCGGCTGGCGCTCTGGAAGGCTGGCCTGGACTATGCGCACGGAACCGGCCACGGCGTCGGCTCCTATCTGTCGGTGCATGAAGGGCCGCAGCGGCTGGCCAAGACCGGCACGGAAAAGCTGCTTGCCGGCATGATCCTCTCCAATGAGCCCGGCTACTACAAACCGGGCAGCTACGGCATAAGGCTGGAGAACCTGATCCTCGTCACCCCGACGGAAGAACTACCCGACGGCGACATCGCCATGCACGGTTTCGAGACGCTGACGCTCGCGCCGTTCGACAAGCGGTTGCTGAGAACCAGCCTGCTCACCCGCGACGAGTTGCACTGGCTCGACGAGTACCACGCGCGGGTGATGCGCGAGATCGGGCCGATGGTCGGCGGCGAGGTGCTTGCCTGGCTGGAGAAGGCGACCGCGCCGCTGCCGCGCGACGACAAGGACTGACGCTCAGCCGAAGATCTGCCGTCCGGCGATGAGAACGGCGGCCGAGACCAGAAACAGCGCCAGCATGCCGAAGCGCAGCGACATCAGCACTGCGACGATGAGCGCGGCCCATTCGGCCGGGCCCGCCGTCATCGCTGTCGGAGCGACCAGTGTCGTGAGCACGGCCGCAGGCACGGCGTTCAGCCCCGCTTCGACCCTTGGATGGATACGGTCGAATCGCGACAGCACGAGATGCCCGCCGATGCGGGTCAGGTAGGTCGCGACCGCCCCGCAAAGAATGATCCAGAGCGTGGCGCTCATAGGTCGGCGCCCTCCTGAGCCCCGGGCCCGACCTCCAGCTTACCCGGCCGGACAGGCAGGGCGGCGGCGAACAGGATGCCCGCGGCCGCGCCTATCGACACGTGCCAGGGTGACCCCACGACATTGAAGGCGACGATCGAGACCGCCGCGCTGATCGCCACGACAGGCAACCAGTAGGCGCGCGTGCGGAAGCCCATCACCAGGCCGATGAAATAGATCGGCAGCAGGAAATCCATGCCGATGGCATGCGGATCCGGAATGAGGCTGCCAAAGAAGGCGCCGAGCCCGCTCTCGATGACCCAGGGCACGTAGATGATCGCACCCATGCCCATGTACCAGGCGAAGGAAACCGTCTCGCCGGCCTCCCCCTTGCGCTCGGCCTCGGCATATTGGGGGTCGGTCAGCACGAAAAAGCCGACCGCCTGCTGGAGGATCGGCCAGTGGCCGACGCGGCGGCCGAGTACCGCGGAATAAAGGACGTGGCGGAAGTTCACCGCGAAGATCGAAAGCACCACCAGCCAAGGCGCTATGCTCTGGCCGAACAACTCGATGCCGACCATCTGGCTTGCGCCGCCATAGACCGCCGCGCTCATCAGCGTCGCTTCCGCGACAGTAAAGCCGTTCTCGACCGCCAGCGCCCCGAACAACACCGCGAACGGCGCCGAGGCCACGGTGACGGGGAACCCCACGCGCACGCCTGCCCAGAATTCCGCCGCGCTCGTGCTTTCGGAGATCACCTCGGCTGACATGGGTAGTGTTCCGGTTGAGCACGGAGATATAGGTAGGCAGGCCTGTCGAGTCCGATGAATTCGCTTGAGCCAACGATCAAAGCTTGTGATGCGATGCCGACAGGACATGGCGTGGAGAAACGGATGAAGGGTATCGACCATCTCGTGCTTGCCGGCAACGGCCTCGACTCGATGCGCGACGTCTATGGCGGCCTTGGCTTCACGCTGACGCCGCGCGCGCAGCATCCGTTCGGCACGGGCAACACGGCGATCCAGCTTCATGGCGGCTATCTTGAATTGCTCGCGGTCACCAGGCCGGAGGATGTCGTCGAGCCTCGCCCGGGGCAGTTCTCGTTCTCGGCCTTCAACCGGGACTATCTGGCGCGGCACGAGGGTTTCTCGATGCTGGCGCTCGGCACCAATAGCGCCTCCGCCGAGATCGCCAAATGGCGGGAGGCGGGGCTCCGGACCTACGAGCCGCTCGACTTCTCGCGCATGGCGAAGATGCCTGACGGCGAGGAGCGCAGGATAGGCTTTTCGCTTGCCTACACCTCGACGCCGGCGGCCCCGTGGCTTGGCCATTTCGCCTGCCAGCACCATGCCCCGGAATATTTCGCGCAGCCGCAATACCAGGAACACGCCAACACGGCGCGGGCCATCCGCGATGTCTGGATTTCCGGCGACGGAGTTTTCGGCCTCAGCGACCATCTGCGCGCCTTCATCGGTGGCGCAGGCACCGTTGAAGCGCCAGGGCGCATCGCTTTCCGGACACCAAGAGGGACTGTCGTGCTCGCCGATGCGGCGAGTTTCCGTGCGGCTTTCGGCGTTGCGCCGCCGCATCCGCAGGACGGCCCTCACCTCGCCGGCTTCACCATCGACTGCGCCTCGCTCGAAGCCTTCGCCGGCAGGGGCCTTGCGGCGGTCGGCGAGAGACTGGTGCTGCCACCCGAAAGAGGTTTCGGCGCGTCGATCGGTTTCGCCAAGCAGGAGCACGGCTGAGCCGGTCCTCAGGCATTGTGGCCGATGCGCTCGAACCATTGGTCCTCATCGATGACCTCGACGCCGAATTCGGTGGCCTGCTTGAGCTTCGAGCCGGCGCCGGGACCGGCCACCACGAGGTCGGTCTTCTTCGACACAGAACCCGCGACCTTGGCGCCCAGCCGCTCGGCCATTGCCTTGGCCTCATCGCGCGACATCTTTTCCAGCGATCCGGTGAACACGATGGTCTTGCCGGCGACGGGCGAGGATACGGCGGCGACCGGTTCCTCGTCGAGCGGCGTGACGCCGGCGGCAAGCAGCGCGTCCACAGCCTCGCGGTTGTGCGCTTCGGCGAAGAAATCGACGAGCGCCTCCGCGACGATGCCCCCGATGCCGTTGACGCCGACGATCTCCTGCCATTCGGCGTTGCCGGGATCGCCCTTGCCTTCCGGCATTTTCGCCGCCTCCGCGGCCTTGCGCAGCGCCTCGAAGCTCAGGAAATGCCGCGCCAGCCGCTTGGCGTTCGTCTCGCCGATATGGCGGATGCCGAGCGCATAGACGAAACGCGACAGCGCCACCTCGCGGCGGATATCGATGGCGTCGAAGAGCTTCTTCACCGAGACCGCGCCGAAGCCGTCGATGTTCTCGAGCCGTTCGAGCGAGCCATCAAGCGTTGCGGGCAACGCTTCCTGGCGGCGTCTCAGCGTGAAGATGTCGGCCGGCGCGGCAATCTTCAGCGCGGCCTTGTCGCTGTTGAAGAAGAACTCGATCTGCTTTTCGCCCAGGCCCTCAATGTCGAAGGCGTTGCGGGAGACGAAATGCCGGATGCGCTCGACGGCCTGCGCCGAACAGATGAGCCCGCCGGTGCAGCGGCGCACCGCCTCGCCTTCCTCGCGCACGGCGTGGCTGCCGCAGACGGGGCAGCGATCGGGGAAGACGTAGGGCGCGGAATTGGGGGGACGCTTCTCCGGCAGAATGTCCAGGATTTGCGGGATGACGTCGCCGGCGCGCTGCACGATCACCGTGTCGCCGACGCGGATGTCGCGCCCCTCGCGGATCGGCTGACCGCTGTTGCCGATGCCCTTGATGTAGTCCTCGTTGTGCAGCGTCGCATTGACGACGACGACGCCGCCCACCGTCACCGGCTCCAGCCGCGCCACCGGCGTCATCGCGCCGGTGCGGCCGACCTGGATGTCGATGGCTTTGAGCACGGTGATCGCCTTCTCGGCGGCGAATTTGTGCGCGGTCGCCCAGCGCGGGCTGCGCGAGCGGAAGCCGAGCCGCTCCTGCAGGTCGAGCCGGTCGACCTTGTAGACGACGCCGTCTATGTCGTAGGGCAGTTCGGCCCGCTCGGCCTCGATCTCGTGGTAGCGCCGGAGCAGTTCCTCGGTCGACCCGCAGCGGACCATCCTGTCGTTGATGCGGAAGCCCCAGTCGCCGAGACGCTGCACGACGTCGTATTGCGTCGTTCCCAACGGCTCGCTGGCCTCGCCCCAAGCATAGGCGAAAAATTTGAGCGGACGCGACTTCGTCACTTCCGGGTTCTTCTGCCTCAGGCTGCCGGCAGCCGAATTGCGCGGGTTGGCGAAGGTCTGGCCGGTCTCGGCCATGCGCTTCTGCAGGTCGAAGAAGTCGTCGCGGCGCATATAGACCTCGCCCCGCACCTCGACGATGTCAGGCGCGTCCTTCGGCAGTTGCTGCGGGATCTCGCCGATCGTCCGGATGTTGGCGGTGACGTTCTCGCCGGTGGTTCCGTCACCGCGCGTCGCCGCCGTCACCAGCCGCCTGTTTTCATAACGCAGCGACATCGACAGGCCGTCGATCTTGGGCTCGGCGGTGAAGACCAGCTCTGCTTCGGGCGCGAGGCTGAGGAACCGCCTGACGCTGGCGACGAAATCGACCACGTCGTCATCGGTGAAGACGTTGTCGAGGGATAGCATGGGCCGTGAATGCCGGACCTGCGCGAAGGCGCCGGAGGGCGCGGCGCCGATGGCGCGCGAAGGGGAATCGTCGCGCATCAGCTTGGGAAAACGCGCCTCGATCGCCGCGTTGCGCAGCTTCAGCGCATCGTATTCGGCATCGGAGACGGTCGGCGCATCCTCGGCATGGTAACGGCGGTCATGTCCGGCGATTTCCTCCGCCAGCCGCGCAAGCTCGGCGGCGGCCTCTTCCTGGGTCAGCGATTCGACTGATATTGCCGGTCTGGCCATGCTGTTTTCCGATGATTTGGCGGGGACTATGTGCGCAGCCAAGGCCTGGGTTCAAGGGGTGGAATGAGGTCTGCTGTCACCTCCGATCTTTCCACGCGCTTAATCGTCGCCACATCGTCAATCCTTCTCCGTCCGCCTCGCGGAGGCGAGAACAGGCATTGCGTCCTAAGCAAGGCGATGCACAACTTTGCCGGAACCGCCTAACTCGGGAAAATTGCAATTTGCGACTCTAAATTCGCCTAGCCCCGGCTTAAGAAGCAGGGACAACACATGAGGACGAGATGACCGACACCGCATTGATCCTGGTCGACATCCAGAACGACTATTTCGAGAACGGCAACTGGCCTGTCGCCAAGATGGCCACGGCGAGCACCAACGCTGCGAGGCTGCTCGAACACGCCCGCAAGTCCGGCCAGATGGTCGTCCACGTTCACCATGAAATACCGTCTGACGACGCGCCCTTCTTTCGCCCCGGCACCGACGGCGCCCGTATTCATGCTTCTGTCGCGCCGCAAAAGGATGAAGCGGTAATCCTCAAGCATCACCCGAACAGTTTCCGCGAGACCGGTTTGCTGACGCTGCTGCAGGACAACAAGATCCGCAACGTGACAATCTGCGGAGCCATGTCGCAAATGTGCATCGACGCAACGGCGCGCGCGGCGGCGGATTTCGGGTTCGACGTGACGGTGGCCGAGGACGCCTGCGGTGCCAAGGAAGTGTTATTCGGCAGCATTGAGGTGGACCCCGAACAGGTGCACGCCACCATCATGGGGGCACTCGACGGCACCTATGCGAAGGTCATGAAAACCGACGCCTACCTGGCCGGCAACGCCTGAAGCCGGAGACAAGGGCCAGCTTTTGCGTGTTCCTTTCAGCCACTCGCACCTTACTCGGTGATGCAGGCGCCGGCGTTTGGCGGGATCAAATCGCGGTGAATCCGTTGTCGACGAAAAGATGCGTGCCTGTGATGAAGTCCGCCTCGTCGCTGGCCAGAAATAGCGCTGCTCGAGCGACGTCTTCCGGCTCGCCGATGCGCCCCTGCTGGGCCGTCATCGCGGCGTCGGAAACATCGACGCCGAGCGCCTGCAATTCCTTGACCTCGCGCAGGCCGTGCGGCGTGCGGATGAAGCCGGGACAAACGGCGTTGCAGCGGATGTTGCGATCGCGGAACTCGACCGCAATCGCACGCGCGAACATATGCACGGCGCCTTTGGTCGTGTCGTAGAGCACTTCCATTGGCGTCGCAGCAACGGCTGAAATCGACGACGTGCAGACGATGGAGCCTTTGCCTGTCGAAATCATGCCGGGCAGCACCGCCCTGGTCATCAGGAACATGGAGCGGACATTCACGGCGTGAAGCCAGTCCCATTCTTCCAAGGTCGTCTCCAGGAATGGCTTGATGACGATCGTACCGGCGTGGTTGAACAGCACATTGGCCGGCCCGTAAGCCTTCTCGATACCCTTCACCGCCGCGTTGACGGCGGCTTCATCGGAAACGTCGGCAACCCAGAAAGCGGCGTCCCCGCCCTTCTCGCGGATCGCGGCGACGGTTTCCGCAGCGGCTTTCTCGTTGCGGTCTACGATCGCAACGCGCGCGCCCTCAGCAGCGAAAAGCTTCGAGGAAGCCTCGCCCATTCCGGTCGCACCGCCTGAAATGATCGCAATCTTGCCCTGCAAGCGTCCAGCCATGGCCATCCTCCCCCGATCAGAAACCGGGATGGTGGCACAGACCCCGTTGGCATGTCATCGTTTAATCAGCCGGTCTCGCCAAGCAGCCGTGCGGCAGCCGCCCTAGCTTCGTCTGTGATGGTGGCGCCGGCGAGCATGCGCGCAAGCTCCTCCTGGCGGCCGGCGCGGTCCATCTCGGCGACGCCGGTCGAGACGCTTTTCTTGCCGCCCGACTTGGAGATCAGGAAATGCGTCGCCGCGCGGGCCGCCACCTGCGGCGCATGGGTGACCGAGAGCACCTGCACGCGCGAGGAAAGCCGCGCCAGCCGCTGGCCGATCGCATCGGCGACGGCGCCGCCGACGCCGGTGTCGATCTCGTCGAAGACCAGCGTCGGCGCCGAGCCACGGTCGGCGAGCGCGACCTTGAGCGCCAGCAGGAAGCGCGACAGCTCGCCGCCGGAAGCAACCTTCATCATTGGGCCGGGACGTGTGCCGGGATTGGTGCGCACCCAGAACTCGACCTGGTCGACGCCGGTCTCCGTGCGGCTGTCGGATACGGTCGAAATCTCGACCAGGAACTCGGCGCGGTCGAGTTTCAGCGCCGGCAGTTCGGCCATCACCGCCTTCTTCAGCGCGATCGCCGCGGCGCCGCGAAGCCCGGTGAGGCGAGCGGCGGCGCGGTCATAGGCATCGCGCGCCGCCGCCGCCTGTTTCTCCAGTGCGGCGAGACGTTCCTCGCCGGCGTCGAGATCGGCAAGGTCGGCCGACATCGTATCGCGCAGCCTGGTCAGGTCGTCCACCTGCACGGCGAATTTGCGTGACGCCGCGCGCAGCGCAAAAAGCCGCTCCTCGGCGCGCTCGAGTCTTTGCGGGTCGAACTCCGCCGCGCGCAACGCCGCCTCGACGCCCGATTGCGCGGCGTCGAGCGAAACGAGCGCCTCGTCGAGCGACTTCACCACTTCATCCAGAAGGCCTGGCGCTTCGCTGGACTTGCGCTGCAGTCGGCGCAACAGGCTCGCAAGCTGGGGCAGCGGTGAGTTCTGGCCGGAGAGCACGTCCTGTGCGTCCTTGATCTCGGCGGCGACTTTTTCGGCCCTCATCATGGTCGTGCGGATGCCGGCAAGCTCGGTTTCCTCGCCAGGCTGAGGGTCGAGGCGGACGAGTTCGGCGACCGACGCCCGTAGATAGTCGGCCTCGCGCGCGGCCGCCTGGACCCTGGCCCGGTGCTGCGCCAGTTGCTGCTCGCAGTCGCGCCAGAAGCGCCACGCCTTGGCACAATTGTCGACCTCGCCGACATGGCCGCCGAAGGCGTCGAGCAAGTCGCGGTGCGCCGAGGCGTCGACCAGCGCGCGCTCGTCGTGCTGGCCGTGGATTTCGACCAGCGCACGGCCGATGTCGCGCATCAGCGTGACGCTCGACGGCTGGTCGTTGACGAAAACGCGGGTGCGGCCGTCGGCGGTCTGCACGCGGCGCAGGATGATGTCGCCGTCGTCGTCGAGCGCGTTCTCGGCGAGGATCGCCCGCGCCGGATGGTTCTTCGGCACGTCGAAGACCGCCGACACTTGGCCCTGCGCTGCGCCGTGACGCACCAGCGAGGCGTCGCCGCGGGCGCCGAGCGCCAGCGAAAGAGCATCGAGCAGGATGGATTTGCCGGCGCCCGTCTCGCCGGTGAGGACTGACAGGCCGGGCGAGAAATCGATGTCCAGCCGCTCGATCAGGACGATATCGCGGATCGACAGGCGGGACAGCATCTAGGGGAGTTGCTTCGGCATGATCTTCTCCGAAAACCGCCTAGCACTTTTCGGAATCATGCTCCAGATCGTCAGGCGCCGCTGTCGCCCCCGAAAAGCTGTCCGGCCTTGGAGATCCAGGAGCCCGAATTCTCGCGCGGCTCAAGCCCGCCGGTCTGCAGCAGCGCGTAGGAATCCTTGTACCACTGGCTGTCCGGATAGTTGTGGCCGAGCACCGCCGCCGCCGTCTGGGCTTCCGACGTCAGGCCCATGGCGTAGTAGGTCTCGACAAGGCGCGCCAGCGCCTCCTCGACATGGCGGGTGTTGGAGTAGTTCTCGACGACATAGCGGAAACGCTTGGCTGCGGCGATGTATTCGCGGCGCTCGAGATAGTAGCGGCCGACCTGCATCTCCTTGCCGGCGAGCTGGTCGCGCGCGAACCGCACCTTGGTGCGGGCGTCCTCGACATATTGCGATTCGGGCCAGCGCTGGATCACCTCGTCCATCGCCTCGATGGCGCGGCGCGATTCCTTCTGGTCCTGCGTCACGTCGCGGATCTGGCGGAAATAGGAAAGGCCGACAATGTACTGCGCGTAGGCGGCGTCCTCGGAGGACGGATAAAGCTGCACATAGCGCTTGCCGGCGTTGATCGCCTCTTCGTAATTACCCTGGCGGTAATTGGTGAAGGCGCTCATCACCATCGATTTGCGCGCGTATTCCGAATAGGGATGCTGGCGGTCGACGGCGTCGAACTTGCGGCTGGCTTCCTTGAGGCGGCCGGCGTTCAGATTGGCGAGGCCCTGATTGTAGAGCGCGTCGGCGGGATCGGTCTGCTCGACATAGGTGGCGAGATCGACGTCGGGCTCCTTCGACATGCAGGCGGCGAGGAGCGCGGGCGCGAATGCGATCGCAGCGACAGTCAACGCCGTCCGTACCGCCCTGCCCGCGTGAGCCTTGTTCACGAAATACATGGTTGGATTAAGCCCTTCTCGGCGTCGCCATTTCCACTGCCGGCGTCTTTTCGTCCCCCAGGACGCGGTGCCGGCCCGTCGATATGCGGCGATTAAACATAAACGCTTTTCAGCGACAACGCCATCGCCCGGCAATGGCGCATTTTTATGGCGCGGATTTCGCTAACAAACCGTTGGCGAAGAAAACCGGCAAGTGTGGCTTTTGGAGCACCCTGCTCGAAGGACAGGGTATCAGAGCACCCAGGGCGCGTAGACGGCGGCGCTGACGGCGACCAGTTCGGCCGAGCGGCCGCGCTCGCGGCGGCTGGTCTCGACGACCTCGAAGGCCGAGCGGTCCGACAGGAGATGGCGCAGGGCGGCAGCGTTCAGCCGGTGACCGCCGCGATAGGAGCGGTAGCAGCCGATGAAGCGCGCGCCGGCAAGCGCCAGGTCGCCCATGGCGTCAAGCAGCTTGTGGCGGACGAATTCGTTGGCGAAGCGCAGGCCTTCCATGTTGATGACGCGGCTGTCGTCGCCGATCACCACGGAATTCTCCAGCGACGAGCCGAGCGCGTGGCCGGCGGCCCACAGCCGCTCGACATCCTTCATGAAGCCGAAGGTGCGGGCGCGCGCGATGTCGCGGCGGAACGTGCCTGCGTCGATGTCGGCGTCGAACGACTGGCGGCCGATCGCCGGGCTCTCGAAGTCGATCTCGACCTCGAAGCGGGTGCCGTCATGGGGCAGGAATTCGGCGAAGGAGGCGCCGCTGTCGATGCGGACGGGCTTGAGCACGCGGATGTAGCGGCGCTTGACGTCGAGCGTCTCGATGCCGGCCTGGTCGATCGCATCGACGAAACCGGCCGCGCTGCCGTCGAGAATAGGCATCTCGTCGCCCTCGACCTCGACAGCAACGTTGTCGATGCCGAGCCCGAAAAGCGCGGCCATGACATGTTCGACCGTGCCGACATGATGTCCGGCGGGGTCGCCGAGCGCGGTGCACAGGTCAGTGGCGCCGATCTCGGAGACCAGCGCACGAATTTCGCGGGTTGCCCCATTCTGGTCGGAATGCACGAATACGATGCCGGTATCGGGATCAGCAGGGTGGAAGCTGACCGAAACTGGCTTGCCGCTGTGGACGCCGAACCCTTCGAGCGACACACGCGATTTTATTGTTGTCTGATAATCGTGCAACTCGATCCCCATGCGCCCTTCAGCCTTGTCCGCCTTCCCAGCCACTGGCTGCCCAGTTGACGAAGTGCGGTTCCTGCTGAACGCGGTGGGCTGATCTCATCCCCGAATCTGCCCACGCGCCGACTTTCGTCTGAGGGCAAGATAGTCGGGCGAAGGGGAGACAACAAATCACGCTTTTTTACTCTGTGTTACCGCACTCATACCCTTAACGAATCATAACCAGCTGAATTTGCGGGTTTTTTCAAGCCGGCGGACAGACCGTTTTCTGCCCGCCGGGAACGTTCCGGCGACTTGGCCGGACCTCAGTTCGCTTGCCGGCGAAGGAACGCCGGAATCTCCAGCTGGTCGTCTTCCTGGACGCTGCGCGGCTGCGGCGAAAGCCGCCCATGCTCGTCGAGCTGGCCGCGGCGCGGCGCATAGAGCTGCGGGTCCTGGGCCGCGACGCGGCGGGCCTCCGGAGCCGGCTGACGCAGTTTGGGCTCGCGCGGCGCCGCGGGCTGCAGGCGCGCCGGCTCCTCCTCGCGGCGGCTGAGCCCCGTCGTCAGGCGCTTCAGCAGCCCCATCGGGCCGGTGCTCTCGTGGTCGACCGGGTTGCGCTTGGCCTCGACCTCGGCCCGCACGACCGGCGGGAAATCCTCGACCTTGGGCATGCGCGGCGCAGCCATGGCCGGCTGCGGCTGCGCCGCCACCGGGGCAGGACGAACGTCGGCAACGGGCGCGACCGGGGGCCTCGGCTGTTGCTGGACCGGCTGCGGCTGCTGGAACAACTTGCTCACCGGCTGGAAGTCGTCGACGGGCTGCGGCGCCGGGCGGGCAGCCATGACGGCCGCGTTGATCTCGGCCTGGCGGATGGCGTCGGCGACAGGGTCGGCGGCGCGCGGGGCCTCGATCGGCGCGGCGGCAGGGCGAGCTTCGCCGGCCGCGGCCGCAGCGGGGCGCTGGGCTGGCTTGGCGGGCGCCTGGCGGATCGAGATCGGAGCGGCGGCGATCTCGGCCGCCGTCTTGTCGATGCCGGTCGCCACGACCGAGACGCGGATGACGCCTTCAAGTTCCTCGTCGAACGTGGCGCCGAGGATGATGTTGGCGTCCTGGTCGACCTCCTCGCGGATGCGGGTCGCGGCCTCG
This sequence comes from Mesorhizobium sp. KR9-304, assembly GCF_040049215.1. NCBI lineage: Bacteria > Pseudomonadati > Pseudomonadota > Alphaproteobacteria > Hyphomicrobiales > Phyllobacteriaceae > Mesorhizobium > Mesorhizobium sp. KR9-304. Next base: position 708,010 of record NZ_JBDZDN010000002.1, read on the forward strand.
TCGACCTCAAACAGGGTGAGGTCACGGCCGCCGGTGATGGAGATCAGAAGGCCACGGGCGCCCTTCATCGAGGATTCGTCGAGCAGCGGGTTGGCGATCGCGGCTTCCGCGGCGGCCATCGCCCTGCCCTCGCCCGACGCTTCGCCGGTGCCCATCATCGCCTTGCCCATCTCGCGCATCACCGAACGCACGTCGGCGAAGTCGAGATTGATCAGGCCTTCCTTGACCATCAGGTCGGTGATGCAGGCGACGCCCGAATAGAGCACCTGGTCGGCCATGGCGAAGGCGTCGGCGAAGGTGGTCTTGTCGTTGGCGAGCCGGAAGAGGTTCTGGTTCGGGATAACGATCAGCGTGTCGACGCACTTCTGCAGTTCTTCGATGCCTTCATTGGCCGTCTTCATGCGGCGCTGGCCCTCGAAGTGGAACGGCTTGGTGACCACGCCGACGGTGAGGATGCCCTTTTCGCGGGCTGCGCGGGCAACCACTGGAGCCGCACCCGTGCCGGTGCCGCCGCCCATGCCGGCGGTGACGAAGCACATGTGCGTGCTGGAGAGATGGTCGATGATCTCGTCGATGCATTCCTCGGCGGCGGCGCGGCCGACCTCGGGCTGCGACCCGGCGCCGAGACCCTCGGTGACATGCGCCCCAAGCTGGATCAGCCGCTCGGCCTTGGACATGGTGAGCGCCTGCGCATCGGTGTTGGCGACCACGAACTCGACGCCGCGAAGCCCGGCCGTGATCATGTTGTTGACGGCGTTACCGCCGCCGCCGCCGACGCCGAATACGGTGATGCGGGGCTTGAGTTCGGTGATGTCGGGCTTCTTGAGATTGATCGTCATTGTCCTCGTCCTTTGCCTTTCCTGCCGCGTCGCCGCCACGGCCGCCAATGGGGCTGCCCCCGCTGATTTTAAAAACTGTCTCTGATCCACTGACTCATACGATTGAACCGCCCGCCGGTGCCGGTCATACGCAGTCTCGACGCCATTTTCCCCTCGCGGCTCTCGAAACCCGCCACCTGCGGATAGATCAGGAGGCCTACAGCCGTCGCGAAGGCCGGTCCCTTGGCGGCCTCGGGCAGGCCGGCAACGCCGAGCGGCCTGCCGATCCGCACGTTGCGGCCAAGAATTCTGCGCGCCGCCTCGGGCAGGCCCGCAAGCTGCGAGGCGCCGCCGGTGAGAACGACGCGTTTTCCCACAACGCTGCCGTAGCCGGACTTGCCGAGCCGGTCGCGGATGATTTCCAGCGTTTCCTCGACGCGGGCGCGGATGATCCTCGTCATGACCGAGCGCGGCACCTGCAGCGGCACCTCGCCGTCATCGTTGCCCATCGGCTGGATCGTGACTGTCTCGCGATCGTCCGCGCTGCCGGGCAGTGCCGAGCCATGCATGACCTTCAGCCGTTCGGCGTGGTCGAGCCGCGCCGAGAGCCCCTTCGCCATGTCGAGCGTGACGTGATTGCCGCCGACGGGAATGGCGTCGCCATGCACGAACTTGCCGTCTGCGAAAACCGAAATGGTGGTGGTGCCGCCGCCCAAGTCGATGCAGGCCGCACCCATTTCGAGCTCGTCGTCGACAAGCGCGGCCAGCCCGCTGGCATAGGGGGTCGCGACCACGCGCTCGACCGAAAGATGCGCGCGATTGATGCACAGCTCGAGATTGCGCATCGGCGCGGAGTCGCCGGTCAGCACATGCATGTCGACGCCGAGCGTTTCGCCGACCATGCCGCGCGGATCGCGCACGCCGCGCTCGCCGTCGAGCGAGAAGCCGACCGGCAGCGAATGAACGACCTCGCGCTCTGCCTTCAGCGCCTGCTTGGCGCCGGCCGCAAGCACGCGCTTGATGTCGGCGGTGTCGGCCTCGTGGCCGCCGAGGTTGATCGTTGCAGAATAGCTTTCGCTCTTCAGCCGCCCGGCCGTCAGGTTGACGATGAGCGAGTCGACGGTGAGGCCAGCCATGCGCTCGGCCGCGTCCACGGCGAGCCTGATGGCATGCTCGGCGCGGTTGAGGTCGATCACCACACCCGACTTCACGCCATGCGATTTCTGGTGGCCGATGCCGATGACCTGCACCTCGTGGGTGCGGCCGCGCAGCATCTGGCTCTCGCCGCGCGGGCGAAGCCTGGCGATGACGCAGCAGACCTTGCTCGAACCGACATCCAGCACGGTGACGATGCCGGAGCGGCGCTGCGATGCATCCTTCTGTCCGCCGAGCCAGCTCATATGCTCTTCCCCGGCTTCTTCTTGGCGGCCTTGGCCTGTTCGGCGAGCAAGGTGGTGCGGCGCTCCAGCGCCTCCGACGTAAGCCTGATGACCAGGCGATCCTCGAGGCGAAGATCGACGGCGGCGATATCGCGCGACAGCAGGCCGTCCTCGCGATCGAGCTTCAGCAGTTCCGCGATGGCGGCGTCCTCGCCGGTCTCCGGCAGACGGATGGTGATGCCGTTTTCGAGGCGGAGATCCCAGCGGCGCTCGGCGACGCGGATGAAACCCTTCACGCGCGAGGCGAGTTCGGGATGCTGCCTGATCCTGCCGACGAAGCCTTCCGCCCCCTCAGCCGCGCCATAGCCGATGACCAGGGGCAGCAAGCCATGACGCCCACCGTCGAACGGCACGATGACATTGCCGGAGCGCTCGATAATGGCGAGCTGGCTGCCATGCTGCCAGAGAGCGAAGGGCTCGCGCTCCTCGATGCGGACCTCAAGTTCGTCGGGATAGATCTTGCGGACGGAGGCGACCTTCACCCAGGGCAGCGCGGCGATGCGCTGGCGCGCCGCGTCGGCATCGAAGCCGATGAGCGAGGTCCAGCCGTCGAGATCGAGCTGCTCGAGGATATCGATTTCCGACGTCTCCTTGTTGCCGGAGACGCGGACCTGGTCGACAGCGAAACCAAAACGCGCGGTAACGGCCTGCGCGGCAGCCGGGATTTGTCCGCCGAGCCATGCGCCGTAGAGAACGCTCGACGACAGGAAGACAGCGGTGGCGACGAGACCGACGTGACGCGGCGGGGTGTATTCGCCGTCGCACAGACGCGAAATCAGGCGCGCCGGACGGCGCAGCCAGCGCGGCAGCACGAAGCGTCCGGACGAGAGGAATTCGGGCGCCAAGGACAGGCCGAAGAAGGCGGGCCGCGGCGCGCCGGCCTTCCCGCTCTGTCCTGTCTTCAACGCAAACACGAAGCGTCCTCCACCATCCAACTCAACAACTCGCCGAACGAATGCCCCGCGTGGGCGGCGATCTCGGGCACCAATGACGTCGGCGTCATGCCGGGCTGGGTGTTGACTTCGAGCCAGATCAACTCGCCATTTTCCGAATGGCGGTCGTCGTAACGGAAGTCCGATCGGGAAACGCCCCGGCAGCCGATTGCTTGATGTGCCTTGAGCGCCAGTGTCTGTATTTTTTGGTAAATATTTAGTGAAATTTTAGCCGGAATCTCATGTTTTGATCCGCCCGGCACATACTTCGAGTCGTAGTCGTAGAAGGAATGGCCGGTCGGAACGATCTCGCAGACGCCGAGCGCGACATCGCCCATGACCGCGCAGGTCAGCTCCCGGCCATGCACGTAGCGCTCGACCATCACCATGTCGCCGTAGCGCCACTCCGGCGAAGCGATGATCTGCGGCGGATGCGACTGATCCTCCTTGACGATGACGACGCCGAAGCTCGACCCCTCGGCCACCGGCTTCACCACATAGGGAGCCGGCATCGGATGCTTGTTCTTGACGGCAAAGCGGTCGATCACCTTGGATTCCGCAACGGGGACGCCCGCGGCCTTGGCGATCTTCTTCGCCTGCGACTTGTTCATCGCCAGCGCCGAGGCGAGCACGCCGGAATGCGTGTAGGGAATGGCGAGATATTCGAGGATGCCCTGTATGGTGCCATCCTCGCCGAATGGGCCGTGCAGCGCGTTGAAGGCGACATCCGGCCCGAGTTCGGAAAGCACGGAGCTGACATTGCGGGCCACATCGACGCGGGTGACGCGATAGCCCTCCGCTTCAAGAGCGTCGGCGCAGGAATTTCCCGACGACAATGATACCGGCCGCTCAGAAGAGAACCCTCCCATCAAGACCGCAACGTGCTTCGACTTCATGCCCCATTTCCCCTCGGGCAACTCACCAGAATCCGGATTGAGTCCGACCCCTCCGCGAATCTGCCACCCGGACAGACACGCGGCCTACGCCTCGCACGACTCAAAATCAGGAAACGCTCTCGACCCAAAGAATCAGAGAGTTGATTCGCTGGCAAGCGTGGAAATCGCCGAGCCGCATTTTCTTGATTCGACTATGACTTTTTTGACTCGCAACGGGACAGCGGGCGATGCGGACGGCCCCTTTACAGGGGCCGTCCGCATCATGAGTCAGGCGTCCTTTCAGACGGGAAAAACAACGAAAAGGATGTGAAGCTGGCGATTTCGATTCAGTATCAGAGCTTTAGCCGGCGGCCCTGAATCACTTTGCGAACAAGGTCATCCGGAACGTCAGAGCAGCAGCCCCAGAAACTCCTGCACCTCGCGGCCGGGCTTGAACTGGCCGATGCGCTTGATCTCCCACTGCAGGCGGATTCCCGAATGTTCGAGCACGCGTGCGCGGACGGTTTCTCCAAGATATTCGAGGTCGTAGCCGGTGGCGGTGCCGGTGTTGATCATGAAGTTGCAGTGCATCGGCGACATCTGGGCGCCGCCGATCATCAGGCCGCGGCAACCGGCCTTGTCGATCTCCTTCCAGGCCGACGTGCCTTCCGGATTCTTGAAGGTCGAGCCGCCGGTCTTCTCGCGGATTGGCTGCACCGTCTCGCGATGATGCTGCACGGCGTCCATCGCCTCCTTGATCTTCTCTTTATCCTCGGGATAGCCCTCGAAGACAGCCGAGACGAAGATCAGGTCGGTGGGCGCCGACGAATGGCGGTAGGCGTAGCCCATCCCGGCGTTGGAGAGCGTATGGACCTCGCCCTTCCGGTCGAGCGCGCGGACCTCCACGACGCGCTCGCGCGTCTCGACGCCGTTGGCGCCGGCGTTCATGCGAAGTGCGCCGCCGATACCGCCGGGAATGCCGTGGTAGAAATGGAACCCGCCGATGCCGGCCTCGTAGGCGAGCGCGGCGACTCGCTTGTCGGGCGTGGCAGCCCCTGCCCTGATCTTCGTTGGCGAGACGACTTCGCCGTCGCCGAAACCCTTCGCCGAGAGACGGATGACGAAGCCAGGAATACCGCCTTCACGCACCAGCAGATTGGAGCCTATGCCGACGACGGTGAGCGGCACGTCCTCGGGCACGGCCGTCAGGAACGCCGCGAGGTCGTCCTCGTCGGCGGGCTGAAAAAGCACCTCGGCCGGACCGCCGGCGCGGAACCAGGTGATCTTGTCCATCTCCGCATTCGGCGTGATGCGGCCGCGAATGCCAGCGAGCCGGTCACCGAGGCGGGCGAGAAGCGCTTCGCCCCTGATCATGCGGCGGCCTCGTCCGCCCCGGCGAGTTCCTTGGGCAGTGCATAGGCCCATTGGGTGATGCTTCCGGCGCCGAGGAAGACGACGAAGTCGCCCGGCCTGGCGATCTCGCGGATCATCGGCGCGATCGCCGAGGGCTCGGCGATGTAGCGCGCGTCGCGGTGACCGCCCGAACGGATGCGATGGACGAGCTTCTCGGAATTGACGCCGTCGATCGGATCTTCGCCGGCCGCGTAGACCGGCGCTATGGCGACCGTGTTGGCGTCGTTGAAGCAGGCGGAAAATTCGTCGAACAGGTCGTGCAGGCGCGTGTAGCGATGCGGCTGCGCGATCGCGATGACGCGGCCCGACGAGGCGTCGCGCGCGGCCTTGAGCACAGCCTTGATCTCGACCGGATGGTGGCCGTAGTCGTCGAATATCTCGACGCCGTTCCAGGACCCCGTGTGGGTGAAGCGGCGCTTGACGCCGCCGAAGACGGACAGGCCCTTCCTGATGTCGTCGGCGGAGATGCCGAGTTCGTGCGCCACGGCGATTGCAGCGGTCGCGTTGGAGACGTTGTGGCGGCCGGGCATCGGCAGGCGAAGATCGGCGATCAGCGTGTCGGCGCCGGTCTTGCGGTCGCGGATCGACACGTCGAACAGCGACGACGCCCCCTCCATGCGATGGTTGCTGAAGCGCACATCGGCCTGCGCATTGGCGCCGTAGGTGATGACGCGGCGGTCCTCGATGCGGGCGACCATCGCCTGCACCTCCGGATGGTCGGTGCACATGACGCCGAAACCGTAGAAGGGCACGTTCTCGACGAACTGGCGGAAAGCCTCGCGCACCTTGTCGAAGGTGCCGTAGTGGTCGAGATGTTCGGGATCGATGTTGGTGACGACGGCGATGTCGGCGGGAAGCTTGAGGAAGGTGCCGTCGCTCTCGTCGGCCTCGACGACCATCCATTCGCCGGCGCCCATGCGGGCATTGGTGCCGTAGGCGTTGATGATGCCGCCGTTGACGACCGTGGGATCGAGCCCGCCTGCATCGAGCAGCGTGGCGATCATCGATGTGGTCGTCGTCTTGCCGTGCGTGCCGCCGACGGCGACCGCCTGGCGGAAGCGCATCAGTTCGGCGAGCATCTCGGCGCGGCGCACGATGGGCAAAAGCTTCTCGCGCGCGGCCTTGAGCTCGGGGTTGGACTTCTTGATCGCGGTCGAGACGACGACGACTTCGGCGGCGCCGAGGTTCTCCGGCTTGTGCCCGATGAAGCACTCGATGCCCTTCTCGCGCAGCCGCTGGATATTGGCGCCGTCGGCCTGGTCGGACCCCTGCACGCGGTAGCCGAGATTCTTCAGCACCTCGGCAATGCCGCTCATGCCGATGCCGCCGATACCGATGAAATGCACCAAGCCGATCGTCTGCGGCATCTTCATGGCCGCGCTCCTTCCCTCAACTGGGCAATGGTCTTGCCTGAGGCAATAGCCTCTGCCAGATCGGCGAGCAACCGCGCGGCGTCCGGTTTCCCCGCCGATTTGGCCGCCGCGGCCATTGCCGCCAGGCGGTCGGGCTCGGCCATCGCATCGCCGATGAGGCCGGCTAGGCGCCCGGTGGTGAGCGTCGACTGAGGATGCAGCTCGGCGCCGCCGGCCTCCGCAAGTGCGGCCGCGTTCGCCGCCTGGTCGTGATCGAGCGCATAGGGATAGGGAACCAGAAAGGCCGGCCTGCCGATGACGGCGATCTCCGAAACGGTGGATGCGCCCGAGCGCGAAATGACGAGGTGCGCCGCGGCGATGCGCGCCGCCATATCTGTGAAGAAGGGCAGCACCTCCGGAACCATGCCGAGCTCGGCATAGGCGGCCTTGACGCGTCCCACATCGTCGGCGCGCGCCTGCTGCGTGACGAGGAGACGCGTGCGGCTCTCCGCCGGCAGCGCTGCGATGGCCGCAGGGATGGCGTCGGAGAAGAACTGCGCGCCCTGACTGCCGCCGAAGACCAGCAGCCGGAACGGCTCGCCCGCTTGCGAGGGGGCGTAGGGCGTGGCGGAAGCCTGCAGGACCGCGGGGCGCACCGGATTGCCGGTGACGACCGTCTTCGCGCCGTATCGGCCCTTGCCTTCGGGCAGGAAGCCGCCGGCGATCGCCGCGGCCTTGGCTGCCAGCGCCCTGTTGGCGCGGCCCATCACCGCGTTCTGTTCGTGCACGATAACAGGTACGCCGCGACGGTTGGCGGCATAAAGCGGCGGGATAGTCGGATAGCCGCCGAAGCCGACCGCGACCTCCGGCTTGATGCGGACGATGACGTCGGAGGCCTGCCGCACGCCGCGCCAGATCGTCCAGAACGACCGCACCAGGGCGAACGGATTCTTCGACCCGAAGGTGGCGGAAGCGATCGGATGCACTTCGGCAGCGGGGAAATGACCGGCGAAACGCTCGGCGCGGTCGTCGGTGGCGAGATGCACCTTCCAGCCGCGCTCGACCATTTCGTAGGCCAGCGCCTCGGCCGGGAAAAGATGCCCGCCCGTGCCGCCCGCCGCGAGAAGGATCGTCCCTTTTGGCATTACTCGGCCGGTAGGACGCCGCGAGGCATGCGCTCGAAGGCGACCGTCTTGCGCTTCTCCGGCCGGCGGCGCGTCAATGCCAGCACCATGCCCATGGAGATGGCGATGGCGATCAGCGAGGAGCCGCCATAGGAGATGAAGGGCAGCGTCATGCCCTTGGCCGGCATCAGTTGCAGGTTGACGCCCATGTTGATGACCGACTGGAAGCCGAAGACGACGACCAGCCCGGCGACAGCGAAGCGCGTGAAGTCGTCCTCCTCCTTCAGCGCCGTGGCAAGGCCGCGCAGCACGATGAAGGCGAAGATCGCCATGATGAGCAGGCAGAGCACGATGCCGAATTCCTCGCCGGCGACCGAGAAGACGAAGTCGGCATGGCTGTCGGGAATGAGGCGCTTGATGGTGCCCTCGCCCGGACCGACCCCGAACCAGCCGCCCTGGATGACCGCGTCGCGGCCCATGTCGACCTGGAACGTGTCGCCCTCGCCGGTGAGGAAGCGGTCGATGCGGCCGGCGACATGCGGGAAGGCAGTGTAAGCGCCGACGGCGCCGGCAGCACCCAAACCGCCGATGACGACGATCCAGAGCCACGGCATGCCGGCCATGAAGAACATGACGCCCCATGTACCGAGGATAAGGATCGTCTGGCCGAGATCGGGCTGCGCAACCAGAAGCGCAACGACCGCGCCGAGCAGGATCATGGCGAAGAGGTTGCCGGGGATATCGGGCTGGCGCTTGTGCTCGGCGAAGAGCCAGGCGCACATGACCACAAAGGCGGGCTTGAGGAACTCGGACGGCTGGATGGATACGCCGAAGAGCGAGAGCCAGCGATGCGCGCCTTTCACCTCGACCCCGACGAAGAGCACGGCGACCATCAGAACCAGCATCATGCCCAAGAGGAAGAGCGAGAAGCGCCGGATCTGGCGGGCGGTCATGAAGGAGACGGTGATGAGCGCGATCAGCGCCGGCACCATGTAGACGATCTGGCGCGTCGCGAAATGGAAGCTGTCGAGGCCGATGCGCTCGGCCACCGCCGGGCTCGCCGCAAAGGAGAGCACGATGCCGAGCCCCATCAGGGACAGGAAGGCGGCAAGGAACCAGCGGTCGACGGTCCACCACCAATTGGCGACCGGGCTTGTGTCGAGACGGCTCAACATCAGTTTATCCCTCCGATGGGCTTGATCCCCTCGATAGCATTCACGGCTTGCCTGAAGGCTTCGCCCCTTACCTCGAAGTTCTTGAACTGGTCGAAGCTCGCGCAGGCGGGCGACAACAGCACGACCGCCTCGCCCGTCGTATCGAGCGCAGCGTCCTTGGCCGCATGCGCGACGGCGGCGTCGAGCGTGCCCGATATCTCGTAGGGCACGGTCTCTCCGAGCGTCGCCGAAAAGGCGGGCGCGGCTTCCCCGATCAGATAAGCCTTGGCGATGCGCGGGAAGTATCCACGCAGGGATTCGATGCCGCCCTCCTTGGGCAGGCCGCCTGATATCCAGTAGATGCGCGGGAAGGAGGAGAGCGCGGGCGCGGCCGCATCCGCATTGGTCGCCTTGGAATCGTTGACGAAGAGGACATGATCCTTCTTGCCGACCTGCTCCATGCGGTGGGCGAGGCCTGGGAAGCTCTCGAGCCCCGACTGGATCTCGCCGAGATCGAGCCCGACCTTGAGGCAGGCGGCGACGGCGGCGAGTGCGTTCTGCGCGTTGTGCTGGCCGCGCAGCGAACCTATGCCCTCCAGGAAACCGACACGCACGTAGCGACCGTGCTCCGCTTCCATGAGATCGGTGCCGTCGGCGAAGAAGCCGTCGGTCAGCGGCAGCCGCTTGGAGATGCGGATGACGTGCTTGCCGACGCGCTCGAGCCGGTCGGCGATCTGCACGCAGTAGCTGTCGTCGACGCCGATGATGGCCGTCTCGCTTCCGGCGACCAGCCGCTCCTTGATCGAGGCATAGTGCTGCATGGTGCCGTGACGGTCGAGATGATCGGGCGTCAGGTTGAGCAGGATGCCGGCCGTCGGGTTGATCGAGGGCGCGAGGTCGACCTGGTAGGAGGAGCATTCGACCACGTAAAAACGGTCAGGCTTCAGCGGGTCGAGGGTCATCACCGCGCGCCCGATATTGCCGCCCATCTGCGCGTCACGGCCGGCGGCTTTCAGGATATGCGCGGTCAGCGCGGTCGTGGTCGACTTGCCGTTGGTGCCGGTGATGGCGATGAAGGGCGCATCCGGCGCCTTCAGCGCGCGTTCGCGTCCGAACAGCTCGATATCGCCGATGATCTCGACCCCTGCGCCGCGCGCAAGCTCGACGGTCCAATGCGGCTTCGGATGAGTGAGCGGCACGCCGGGCGACAGCACGAACGAGGCGAAACCCTGCCAGTCGGCGGGGCGAAGATCGCCGGTCGGAATGCCCTCGCCCGCCGCCTTGGCCACGCTGTCGGGATTGTCGTCCCACGCCAGCACTTCGGCGCCGCCTTCCTTGAGCGCGAGCGCCGTCGCGATCCCCGAACCGCCAAGGCCGAAGAGGGCGACGCGCTTTCCGCTAAAGGAACGGGCTGGGATCATACGGTCACCTCAGCTTCAGGCTCGACAGGCCGATGAGCGCCAGGATGACGGCGATGATCCAGAAACGGATCACCACCTGGCTCTCGGTCCAGCCGAGCTTCTCGAAATGGTGGTGGATGGGGGCCATCAGGAAAACGCGCCGGCCGGTCATCTTGAAGAAACCGACCTGGATGATGACCGACAGCGCCTCCATGACGAACAGGCCGCCGATGATGGCGAGGACGATCTCGTGCTTGGTTGCGACCGCGATCGTACCGATCAGCCCGCCCATGGCGAGCGAGCCGGTATCGCCCATGAAGATCGCGGCCGGCGGCGCGTTGAACCAGAGGAAACCGAGGCCGGCGCCGATGACGGCGCCGAGGATCACCGCCAGTTCGCCCGTGCCTGGCACGAAATGGATCTGCAGATATTCCGCGAAGACCGCGTTGCCGGAGAGATAGGCGATGACGCCGAAGGAAGCGGCCGCGATCATGATCGGCACGATGGCGAGGCCGTCCAGACCGTCGGTCAGGTTCACTGCATTGCCCGCGCCCACGATGACGATGCAGGCGAAGGGGATGAAGAACCAGCCGAGATTGACCAGGAAATCCTTGATGAAGGGGAAAGTCAGAGAGGAGGAGAACGGCTCCTGGCCGTTGCGCATGATGAAATAGGCGGCGATGCCGGCGATCAGGAACTCGATGGCGAGCCGCGCCTTGCCCGAAAAGCCGAGATGCGACTGCTTGGTGACCTTTAGATAATCGTCATAGAGACCGATCATGCCGAAGCCGAGCGCGACCAGCAGCACCACCCAGACATAGACGCTGGAAATATTGGCCCAGAGCAGGGATGACACCACGATGCCGGACAGCACCATCAACCCGCCCATCGTCGGAGTGCCGGCCTTCTTGAAGTGCGTCTGCGGGCCGTCGGCGCGGATCGGCTGGCCCTTGCCTTGCCGGACCCTCAGCGAGGCGATGATGGTGGGGCCGAAGATGAAAACGATCAGAGCCGAAGTGATCAGCGCGCCGCCGGTCCGGAAGGTGATGTAGCGGAAGACGTTGAAGACCGAGACTTCGTCCGCGAATTCGACAAGCAGGGTTAGCATTCTTCAGTCCCCCCGGACCAGATCAGGACGGCTTGGCGTTGCCGGCGTCGGCCGGAAAGCGGCGGATGAGCGCATCGACGAGTTTGGAGAAGCCGATGCCTTTAGACGATTTGATCATGACGACGTCGCCGGGACGGACGGTATCCATCAGCACCGGCTTCAAATCCTCGGCGCCGGCCCTGTACTCCACCTTGAGCCCTTCGGGAAGCGCTTCGGCGAGCGCCTTCATCTCGGGTCCGGCAAGCAGGATGAGGTCCGTCCGCGTCCCCGCGATCAGGCCCGCCAGCGCGGAATGAAGCTTCTCCGAATGGCTGCCGAGCTCCAGCATGTCGCCCAGCACGGCGATCCGCCGACCCTCGCCCGTGACAGGCGTCGCGTCGAGCAGCGCCATCGCTGCCTTCATGGAGGCGGGGTTGGCATTGTAGCTTTCGTCGATCAGCGTGATCGGGCCACTCGGATGCCCAAGCAGGTGACGCTTGCCGCGGCCTGGCTCGGGGCTGAGGCTCTCGAGCGACAGCGCAACCTTGGCGACGTCTGCGCCGACAAGGTGCGCGGCCCCGAGCACGGCGAGGGCATTTTGCACCATGTGACGGCCCGGCGCGCCGATGCGGGCGTTGACCTCCTTGCCACCGATGCGCGCGGTGATCAGCGAATGGTCGGGATGGAGCGCGAGATTGGTCAGCCGGTAGACCGCCTTGGCATGCTCGCCAAATCCAGCGATCCTGTCGACGCTGGCAGCCTTGGCCATTTTGGCAAGCAGCCCCCAACGCTGGTCGTCGCGGTTAATGAGGGCCGCCCCTCCCGGCTCGACGCCTTCGAATATCTCCGCCTTGGCTGCGGCGATGTCGTCGAGCGTCTTGAAATGGCCGAGATGAGCCGCCGCGATCAGCGTGACGATGGCGACATGCGGCCTGACCAGCTTCACCAGCGGCCGGATTTCGCCTTCATGGTTCATGCCGATCTCGAAGATCGCGTAGTCGCAGTCCGACGGCATGCGCGCCAGTGTCAGCGGCACGCCCCAGTGGTTGTTGAACGACGCGGCGGACGCATGAACCTTGCCGACCGTGGAGAGCGCGTGGCGCAGCGCCTCCTTGGTGCTTGTCTTGCCGGCGGAACCTGTGACCGCGATGATTTTTGCGCCGGAGCGCGCGCGGGCGGCCGCGCCGGCTTTTTCCAGCGCGGCGAGCACGTCGGGCACGACGATCATCGGCGCGGTAAGCCGGCCGAGCGCCGGCAGCTTGCCCTCGGCGACGATGAGCAGGCCGGCGCCGGCCTTGACGGCGGCGGTGGCGAAGTCGTGGCCGTCCATGAATTCGCCCTTGATGGCGAAGAAGGCGTCGCCGGGAACGAGGCTGCGCGTGTCGATCGAGATTCCGGTGACGGCTTTCGGCATCGTGCCGAACGGCCTGCCGTCCATCGCCTCGATCAGCTCGTCGGCGAGCCAGAGCGAACTCATTTGCCGCGCTCCCGGAGCGCTTCGCGCACTTCCTCGTGGTCGGAGAAATGGAACGTCTCGGCGCCGACCGTCTGGCCTTCCTCATGGCCCTTGCCGGCGACCACGAGCGTGTCGCCGGCATGAAGCGCCGCGACCGCTTCGCGGATCGCCTGCCGGCGGTCGCCGATCTCGATCGCGCCGGGCGCGGCATCGAGAATTGCCTTGCGGATGTCCTCGGGGCGCTCCGAGCGCGGATTGTCGTCGGTGACGATGACGAGGTCGGCTAGCCGGGTCGCGATCTCGCCCATGATCGGACGTTTTCCCCGATCGCGGTCGCCGCCGCAGCCGAATACGACGACGACGCGGCCCGTGGTGAAGGGCCTGACCGAAGCGAGCACGTTCTCCAGCGCGTCGGGCTTGTGGGCGTAGTCGACATAGACAGGCGCGCCGGCGGGCGTGGTGCCCACCAGATCGAGGCGTCCGGGCGCGCCCTTGAGATGCTCCAGCGCGGCGAGCGCCTTGGCGACCGGCGTACCGGTGGCGGCGGCAAGTCCGGCGGCGACCAGTGCGTTGAATATCTGGAAATCGCCGGCGAGCGGCAGGTCGATCTCATAAAATTCGCCGTTGGCGACGATCTCGGCGCGCTGGCGGAAACGCTCGTGCTCGACGCGCTTCAGGGTGAGGAAATCGCCGTGGCGGCCGACGGTGAGGACGTTGAGGCCGGCGGCTTTCGCGGCGTCGATCGCCGGCTTCGACCATGGGTCGTCCGCGAAGATGACGGCCGGCGCGCCCTTCGGCAGCAGCGTGTCGAAGAGGCGCAGCTTGGCGCGAAGATAGTCCTCGACCGTCGCGTGATAATCCATGTGGTCGCGGCCGAGATTGGTGAAGCCCCCGGCCGAAAGCCTGACGCCGTCCAGCCGCCGCTGGTCGAGGCCGTGGCTGGAGGCCTCCATAGAGGCGTGGGTGACGCCGGCATCGGCGAGTTCGGTGAGGAGCTTGTGCAGCTCGACCGGATCGGGCGTGGTGAGCGAGCCGTATTCGTTGCGGCCTGGCGCGACGACGCCGGTGGTGCCGATGCTGGCCGCGGCGTGCCCCCCCTGCTCCCATATCTGGCGGGTGAAGGCAGCGACGGAGGTCTTGCCGCTCGTGCCGGTTACCGCGACCATGATCTCCGGCTGGCGCGGGAAGATGCGGGCCGCCAGCTTGGCCAGCGCGAGACGCGGATCGTCGACGAGAAGCAGCGGCGCCGTCTGGGCGCCGAGGCCGGCGCCTTTCGCCGCGACGATCGCGGCGGCGCCGCGTCGGGCCGCGTCGGCCGCGTAGGCCGCGCCGTCGGCCTTGCTGCCGGCAACGGCCACAAAAACCATGCCGGGCGCGATCCGGCGCGAATCCGAGGACACCCCGGTGACTTCGGCGTCGGCGGAAGCGCCGCCTTCGGCGGAAAGCAAACCGGCAAGGTCCCTAAGCTTCATCGAGTTCCAGTCGCGGTGGTTGGCTGCGGCGCTCCCTCTTGCGCCCGTGAGACGGCAGAATCACTGATAGGACACGACCGTAGCGCCGCTTTCATGGCCGAATTCCGGCTTCACGCCAAGCAGGGCGCCTGAGCGGCGGATTATGTTGGCCACGATCGGCGCGGCGTTCAGGCCCGACGTTGCGCCCATTCCCGGCTTTTCCGGCTTGGGTTCGTCGATGATCGACAGCACGATGTATTGCGGGTCGTCCATCGGAAACGCTGCCAGGAAAGCGTTGAAGCGCACCGTCGACGAATAGCGGCCGTTGACCACCTTTTCGGCGGTACCCGTCTTGCCGCCGACGCGGAAACCGGGGACCTCGGCGCGCTTGCCGGAGCCTTTCTCGGCGTTCAGCCGATAGAGATACCGCATGTCCGCGCTGGTCTTCTCTTCGACCACCTGTTCGGCGACGGCGCCGGCTTCCGCCTCGCTGCGCGGCAGGAAAGTCGGCTGGATGAGCTTGCCGCCGTTCATGAGCGCGGCGGCGCCGACCGCCGTCTGAAGCGGTGTCGTCGACATGCCGTGGCCGAAGGCGATGGTGATGGAGTTCACCTTCTTCCATTCCTTGGGCTCGGTCGGCGTCGCCACCTCGGGCAGTTCGGTGCGCATGCGGGTGAGCAGGCCCATCCGCTTCAGGAACTCGCGGTGGCCCTCGATGCCGACCATGTCGGCCTCCTTGGCCGAGCCGATGTTCGACGAGTAGATGAACACCTCCGGCAGCGTGAGCACCCGGCCCTTGCCGTGGAAATCCTTGATGGTGAAACGGCCGATCCGCAGCGGCCGCGAGGCGTCGAATCGGCTTTCGAGGTTGGCAAGACCGGAATCGAGCGCCATCGCGGTGGTGAAGCTCTTGATGGTCGAGCCCATCTCGTAGGTGCCGGCCGACATGCGGTTCAGCCGGTCCTTCTCATGCGCGTTGTAGGGATTGTTCGGATCGTAGTCGGGTACAGACACCATCGCCACGACCTCGCCGGTCTTGGCGTTGAGCACGACGGCGCCCGCGGCGATCGCGTGGTAGCGCTCCATGGCCTGGGTGAGTTCGTCGTGGACGATATGCTGGACGCGCAGGTCGATAGACAGCTTGACCGGATTCAGGTCCTTGGCGATGGCGAGCCCGGATGCCTGGAGGTCGGCGAGGCCCTGGTCGTCGATGTATTTCTCGAGGCCGGAAATGCCTTGGTTGTCGATGTTGGTCAGGCCGACGATATGCGAGATGGTCGGTCCAGCGGGATAGAAGCGGCGCTTCTCGGTGCGGAAGCCGATGCCGGGCAGGCCGAGCTGGATGATCTCGTTCTGCTGCTTGGGCGTCAGCTGGCGTTTCAGCCAGACGAAGCCCGCGCCGCTCTTCAGCTTGTGGTAGGTCTGCTCGACCTCGATATCGGGCAGAACGGTCGCCAGCTTCTCGATGACTTCATCGGCGTCGACGACGCGGCGCGGTTCGGCAAACAGCGAGGCGGTCTTGATGTCGGTCGCCAGCACCTCGCCGTTGCGGTCGACGATATCGGGCCGCGAGGCTGTGACGCGGCTCGCCGGGCCGCCCGAATCCGCCGGATCCTGCATGCCGAAATAGATCAGCCGTCCGGCGATCGTGGCGTAGATGCCGAAGAAGACGGCCATGGTCATGACAACGCGATTCTTCGCCTTGCCGCCGGTCGCCTTGCGGGCGCCCTCGACGACGATCGACCCGGCGGACGCCGCTGCCTCGATCTTGCGCCTGCGCAGCCAGGAGATCATTGCACGACACCCCCGGTGACGATGCCATCCGTCGCGGGCGGCGCAGCGCCGCTGTCGGCCATGCCTCCCAGATGCTGGCTGGACAGATCCTCGATGGTGAGCGGCTTCGACGGCAGTTCGTCGAGCCCGACGATCTGGTGTGCCTCCAGCGGCTGCAGGGCGAGCTCGGCCTGATAGGTGTGCGACAGCTTCTGCAGGCGCGAGGGCTGCGTGAGCAGGCTCCAGTCGGCCTTCAGCAGGTCGATCGTGTCTTCCTCGAAGCGTATCTGCTGCTCGATCTTGCGCAGCGACGCCTGCCGGTCCTCGGCCTCGTGCTTGGTCTTGTAGGTGAATGCCGCCGCCGCGACCATGACGGCGATGAGCACGATGTCGCTGGTACGAAACACTGGTACTACCTCTCAGCCGGAAGCCGGATTTCGGGAAGCCTTGGCAGGCCGAAGATCGAGGGGTCGGCCGCGCGGGCCGGCGCATCGGTTCGCACCGCGGCGCGCAGTTTCGCCGAACGCGCGCGAGGATTGGCCTCGATCTCGGCTTCGGACGGAGAAACCGCGCCGCCGCGCTTCTCGAAGGTCGCCGCCTTCTCTTGCGTCTCGGGCAGGAAGCGCGAGCCGGCCGGATTGCTGGAACGATCGGCGATGAAACGCTTGACGATGCGGTCTTCGAGCGAATGGAAGGTCACCACGGCCAGCCGCCCGCCGGGCTTCAGCACGCGCTCGGCGGCGAACAGCGCCTTGGCCAGTTCGCCGAGTTCGTCGTTGACGAAGATGCGCAGCGCCTGGAACACGCGCGTCGCCGGATGGATTTTTTCGCCCGGCTTGCGACCGACATGAGTCTCGATGGCATCGGCGAGGTCGAGCGTGCGCAGGAAAGGACGCGCCTCGCGGCGCTTCTCGATCATGCGGGCGATGCGCCCGGCATGGCGTTCCTCGCCGAGCAGGCCGAAGATGCGCGTCAGGTCACCCGACTTGAAGCGGTTGACGACGTCGGCGGCGCTCGGACCCGATTGCGCCATGCGCATGTCGAGCGGCCCATCGGCGCGGAAGGAAAAGCCGCGTTCGGCTTCGTCGATCTGCATGGAGGAGACGCCGATGTCGAGGACGACGCCGTCGACTTCGGCGGCGGCCTCGTCGAGATGTGAGAATGCGCTTTGCACAAGGGTGAGACGCCCGCCGGCCTCCTTCTCCAAGGCGCGCCCGGCCTCGATCGCGCCGGGATCGCGGTCGATCGCCACGACGGAAACGCCAGCCGTAAGCAGCGCCATGGTGTAGCCGCCCGCGCCGAAAGTGCCGTCGACGATCGTCTGCCCCTCGGCTGGCTCAAGTGCGGCGATCACCTCGGCAAGGAGAACCGGAATGTGGCGGGCCGGTCCGCCAACCGCGGGGTCGCCCCCGCCGTGGCCAGCCATCATTCCGGTTTCTCCCCAGGCTTCGTCCCCTGCCGAAGCTGCGAAAGTCTCGCCCTCACCTCCGCGCCATAGGCGCTGAGCTTGCTGGGCTCCCATATCTGGAAAAAATTGCCGCGGCCGACGAAGGCCACCTCCGACGATATGCCCGTATGCTCGCGGATGAAGTCCGTCACCGTGATGCGTCCGTCCTGGTCGAGCTTGAGGAAGGCGCCGTCGCCATGGACGAAGAAGGACATGTCGTCCGCCGTCTGCAGGAACGGGTCTTCCAGCGCTATCCTCTCTTCGTAGCGGTCGAGCAGGTCGAGCCCGCCGACGTCCAGCGCCGGCACGTCGAGCTGGCGAATGGCGTAGAGTTCCGAATAGCCGCGTTGCTGCACCACCGCGCGGAAATGCGCCGGCACGGATACCCGCCCCTTCGCATCGATCCTGTTCACCGCGCTGGACAGAAACCGGTTCATCACTCGTTACAGCCGTTTCCGCCTGGCCCCATTTGCTCATCTTGTCCGCGCCTCCGCAGCGCGGCCCCTGCCGCAAAACCTGTTCCGCTCCGGACCATGCGCCAGCATATCGCGCGGCCCGATGGCCGCCCGTTTCGCGCTCGATCTACCCGTAACCGGAACAAGGACTTGATTATGCGAATGGGATATCATGGGGCACTATGGGCGTCAACGGGAACAGCTTATACACACCCCCGAAAAGCGTCTGCGAAGACGGGCTTGCGGGCATCCACCGCTTTATCCTCCATTAAGCCTAACGAAGGGTTTAGGGGCGGAAGGAGTCGCCTACCAAGCGGCACTTAACAGCCGGCCTGACCTGTTCTATGACGCCTAAATCAGATGGGCGACCGGACTACAGGGCAAGGGTGGCAGCCAATGAGATCGATGCTGCGCCTTCTCGGCAAGACTGCAAAAACGCAGCCTCGGCGCGTCGTCTTCAGTTGTCTATTCGGCTATTCGGAAGCCTTTTCGGATCAGCACTATGAAAAGGACGACCGGACCGACTTCATCTGCTTCACGGACGACAGAAACTTGCGATCCGATAGGTGGACGCTTCGATATGTCGACTCGAGCCTCCTCGGGCCAGTTCGGACGGCCAAGATGATCAAGATCATGGCGCATAGCTTTTTAGGTGCGTATGAAGCCTCGATCTATCACGACAATACGCTACGGATGATAGCTCCGTACGAAGCAGTTTTCGCCGAGCTGGACCGATCAGCCAGCCCCATGGTTACCTTCAGGCACCTTTGGCGGTCATGTGTTTACGAAGAGGCCGAGATTGTGAAACGCCTGGGATACGACGATGCGGCAACCATCGACGCCCAGATGAAGCACTATCGCTCAATCGGCCATCCCGAGAACGCGGGCCTTGTCGCCACCGGATTCCAGGCGCGCCGGCACAACGATCCCGAGCTGATTTCCGTGATGTTGCAATGGTTCCTTCAGGTTTGTCGGTACTCCTATCGCGATCAACTGTCGTTCAACGTGGTCGCGAGGCGGATGGGGTTCGAACCAACCTATTTTCCAGGGCCACCAACCGAGAAGCAACAAATATTCAGGATGGTCGACCTCGGCGGCAAGCGCCTGCCACGCGATTTCCGCGATGACGTCTATCTCAAGCTTCACGAGGACGTTCGCCAGGCAGAAATCAGCCCCAGGGAGCACTATCTAAAATACGGCATGGCTGAGGGGCGATCCTACAAGCCCGACGAAGTCCCGCCGGATTTTCACGATGACGTCTATCTCGAACTCCATGCCGACGTCCGTTGCTCGGGCATGGGAGCGAAGGAGCACTATCTCACCTATGGCATGGCTGAGAGAAGAGCGTACAAACGCAGCTTCGCCGAACTCACCCCAGCCGAAAGACAAAGGATGCTTCCGCCAGATTTTCGCGATGAGATCTATCTAGATATCAACAAGGACGTCCGGCGCGCGGGCATGGACGCGCAGGAACATTACCTCACATATGGCAGGAGCGAAGGGCGGCCCTACAAGTATCCATCCGACCGCACGCAAACCTGATCCCAGGCGCTTGCACCCATCGCCCGGCCAAGCTTGACGTTGTTCCAGCATTTAGCAGCAATATCTCACAATGACCGACACACCATCATTCCGCGCGGCCAAGCTTCCTCACCTGCGCCGGCGCAAGCTGAGGAAGGGCGATCCCGTGCCGCTGCCGCTGACCATGGCGGCGATGTACAACCTTCCCGGCGCTCCAGCGGGCTTTGCGCAATATGGCCGCTTCGACAACCCGACCTGGGAAGGGGTGGAGGAGATGCTGTCGCATCTCGAAGATGCTCCGGCTGTCGCGTTCCCATCAGGCATGGCGGCGATATCGGCGGTGTTCTTCAGCCTGCTCAAGACTGGAGACCGTATCCTGCTTCCGTCCGACGGCTACTACACGACGCGCATGCTCGCGGAGCGTTTCCTCAAACCGCTCGGCGTCTCGTTCGACCAGCGTCCCACTTCATCCTACCTCGACGGCGGCTTTGACGGCTATCGCCTCGTCTTCCTCGAGACGCCGGCCAATCCGAGCCTCGACATCTGCGACATCGCGGCGGTCTCGGCGGCGGCTCACGCAGCGGGCGCAATTGTGGTCGCAGACAACACGGTGATGACGCCCTACGGCCAGCGGCCGCTCGACCTCGGCGCGGACATCGTCGTCGCCGCCGACACCAAGGCGCCGAACGGCCATTCGGACACGCTGTTCGGGCATGTCGCCAGCCGCGATGAGAAGGCAATCGCCGCGGTAATCGACTGGCGCTCGCTCTCCGGCGCCATTCCCGGCCCGTTCGAGGCGTGGCTGGTGCATCGCGGGCTGGAGACGCTGGAGGTTCGCTTCGACCGCATGTGCTCTTCGGCGGAGACGATCGCGCGGCGGCTGAAGAACCATCCCAAGGTGCAGGCATTGCGCTTCCCGGGCCTCGCGGACGACCCGTCGCACAATCTGGCGCGCGTCCAGATGGAGCGGTTCGGCTTCCTGATCGGCCTGACGCTGGAGTCGGAGATCTCGGCGGAGAGCTTCATCAACGGCTGCGCGCTGATTCAGCCGGCGACCTCCTTCGGCGGAGTGCACACCTCCGCCGAGCGTCGCGCCCGCTGGGGCGACGCCGTGGCGCCGGGCTTCGTCAGGCTGTCGGTCGGCTGCGAGCCGGTCGGGGAGCTTTGGGCGGCGGTGGCGGCGGCTCTCGACGAAGCTTGAGAATGAGTATGATCGAGCTAAAAGAGGTATGGGTTTGGCGAGAAAATCGGATGATCGCCGAAGGACATGCGAAACAGATTGATGAACTGCTGGCGGCAAACTTGACCGAGGTAGCCGCTAGCAGTTGGCACAAACTCTACCGGCACAAAGAGACCGGAAAACTTTGGGAATTGGACTACCCGCAAAGCGAGTTGCACGGAGGCGGTCCGCGTCGCCTGCGCGAACTACGCATTGCCGATGCGGATCAATGGATGCCGCCATCTGAGACACAGCGTCCGACGCGGTAGAAAATTGCCAGCCGGCCTGTAAGCCGGGTTTTGTATGGCCCTCCGCACCTTGCGGCGCGGAGAACGTGGCGGCCATTCGTCTTGGGCCGATGTTGCCATCGGCCTCATGCAACCTACCCGGACGGTGGGCCGGAAACAGCCCCGAGGGTTGCCCCTCAACCGCCCCTATTCGGTCTTGCTCCCGGTGGGGTTTGCCGTGCCGCTCCTGTTGCCAGTCGCGCGGTGGGCTCTTACCCCACCCTTTCACCCTTGCCACGGTGACCGTGGCGGTTTGCTTTCTGTGGCACTTTCCCTGGGGTCGCCCCCGCCGGCCGTTAGCCGGCACCGTGTCTCCATGGAGCCCGGACTTTCCTCACCCGCAGCCTTTCGGCTCCTGCTGGTGCGGCCGCCCGGCCGGCTGGCAGTGCGTATAAAGGCGTTCGCGGAAGCAAACGCAACAGGAAAGCGGAATGAATCAGGCGCCGCTTTCGTATTCGCGATCCGGGGTCACCCAGCCGATCGACTCCAGGATGTGACGCTTCACCTTCTCGCAATAGTCGCGTGAGGTCGGATTCATGCGCTTGGCGGCATGACCCGCATTGTATTTGAGGATGGTGCCGCAGGTCGTGCCGTCGCCGAGCTTCCGTGCCTTGCCGAGATATTTCATGCCGAACTTGATGTTGGTCTCGGGATCGAAAAGCCCGGTGGCAGAGCCGTCATAACCCATCAACTTGGCGGTCGCGGGCTTGATCTGCATGAGGCCGACCTCGCCCGCCCTACCCAGCGAATACGGTTTGTAGTTGCTTTCCACCGTGATGACGGCATGCGCGAGATCGATGGGGATGCCGTTCTGCATCGCGTATTTCTCGATGATCGGCTTGTAGCGGTCCTCGGGCTTGGCGGCGACCGTTACGACATCGTCCTTTTGCTTCGTCTCGGCAACGGGCGCGACGTCGTCCTTCTGCTTCCCGCCCGCCGCGACATCCTTCTTCTCCGCCCTTGCGGCGTGGAAGGCTTCCTCCCTCGTCAGGCCGCGTTTCGGCGAAGCCTCGTCCTTCCCTGCGGATCTTTCGATCCCGGAGAGTTCCGGCCTCGCCGAAACCATGGACACCTGCCGGGAACCCTCCTCCAGGGCATTTGCAGCAAACGTCGTGAGGCCGGCAGCAAGCGCTGCCGCTAAAATGGTCAATATTTTCATGCGGTCCTGTCGTTATCCGGCCGTGCGCAGAGGATACGCTCGGCTGCCCTCATTTAAGCCGGAACAGGGGGGACAAGTGTCCGGCGCTCTATGTGCACCGGGGTGCCTGCCAACCTTGGGGCAAAAATGGCGGGGCAAGTCACTTTGGGTTACAAATTGTTAACCGCGGCCAAAGCGCCGCAAGCGCGTCGAAGGCGCTAGGCGCGCGTTACCGGCAGGCTTCGAGCAGGCGCCTGAGCGTCACCACCGTCGAGCGGTCCGCCAGTCCGTCAACCCGCCGCGGGCGGAAATGCCGTTGAAAAGCAGCGACAACCACACCCGTCTGCTGATCGAAGGCGCTGGTTATGTCGATGCCGTAGCCGTAGAGCGACAGCATGGATTGGAGTTCCTCGACCGCTGCCCCCGCGTCTCCTGGACCGATTACCGGCTTGCCGCCAACCCGCGCCGGCGCGACAAAATGACCGACGCCGGCCTCGGCGAGCGTGCGCCAGGGAAATTTCTCGCCTGGATCGACCTTGCGGCCCGGCGCCACGTCCGAATGGGCTAGAACCCTAGGCGGCGTAATGCGGTAACGGGCCACGATCCCCTTGCACAGGTCGATGACCGAAGCGATCTGCCGTCGGGGAAAGGCGCGATAGCCGAACTCGTGCCCGGGATTGACGATCTCGATGCCGACGGAATGCGCGTTGATGTCGGTGATCCCGCGCCAGAAACTCCTGCCGGCGTGCCAGGCGCGGTCGCTCTCGCGCACCATCTGCACGATGCGGCCGTCCTCATGGACGAGATAATGGGAGGAAACCTGGGAGTCCGGGGTGCAGAGCCAGGCCTCCGCCGCCTCGCCCGTCTTCATGCCGGTGTAGTGCAGGAGGACGATGTCGGGGCGGGAGACGCCGACGCGCGGACCAAAATTCGGCGAAACGCGCACCTCGGCTCCCGCATGATCCGGCGAGAAGCCGCTCATATCACCTTCAGCCCACGCTCGATCATCTCATAGGCGGCGTTGATCGCGGCGATGCGCGTGGTCGCGATCTTGATGAATTCTTCCGGCAGGCCGCGGGCCAGCAGCTTGTCGGGGTGGTTGGCGGCGACGAGCTTGCGGTAGCGCCTCTTGACCTCGTCGAAGGGACTGTCGCGCTCAATGCCGAGGATCAGCCAGGGATCGGCGTCGCCGAGATTGGCGTGGCGCGCCAGAATGCTCTGGTAGTGGCTTTCCTCGATGCGGAAGATCTGGGCGACGCGATGCAGGAAGCGGCCTTCGCGCTCGTGCAGCAGCCCGTCCGCCTTGGCGATGTGGAACAGCCCGTCGAGAATGTCCTCCAGCATGGCGCAGTTGGCGTGGCCCGAACCGCACAGGCCCGCCATGCGCTCGGCATAGGCCTCGAAGCCGGCGACATCGGCCTTGGCGAGGTCGTAGAGCCGCGCGACATTGCGCCGTTCCGACGCGGGGACCTCGAATATCTGCTGGAAGGCGCGAACCTCGTCATGCGTGACGACGCCGTCGGCCTTGGCCATCTTGGCCGACAGAGCGATCATCGCGACAGAGAAGGCGACGCGGCGGCGCAACTCCGGATTGCCGCCGAAAACGGTGCGCACAGCCTCGACGACGCTGCCCACGCCGGAGGTCGCCGCAGCGGTCACGCGCTTAAGAAGCTGCCATATCGACATGCAGCTTCCTTAAGGCGAAAAGAACTGCTTGGCGAGAGAACCTCTTGCGGCAAAGCGCCCGCTGCCGGGGTCCGCGGCACAGGCAATTGGCACCACTGGCGCGCGTTTCATGACAAAGGGCAAGAAAAAAGCCGGTCGAAACCGGCTTCCTTCGCTTGGTGAAGGCCCTTACTGAGCCGGGGCGGGCTGGGCCGGAGCAGGCTCCGCAGCCGGCGGCGTCGCCGGCTCCATCGGCGCGGGCTCGGTGGTCGTCGTGTCCGGCACGCTCTGGGTCGTGTGCGTCACAACATCTGACGGCTTTTAACACTTCGTCAGAACACAAAGGCAACCGGCTCAGCTTCAAAGACTGGCCGCCGCCCGCGCGGCCTGGTCGTACTGGCCCGACAGCGCCCGCATCAGCGCCGCGACATGGCTCATGTCGGCCTCGTCGAAGGCAAGCCCCTTCACGCTCGACGACAGCAGGCCCTCGCGGACCTCGCGGTAGCGCCGGCATGCGTCGGCGCCGGCCTTGGTGACCTTCACCGTCTTCTCCTTGCCGCGCCTGCCGGTGGAGATCAGTTTCAGGCCCTCCAGCTTCTTCAGCGCGTAGGCGACGATATGCGTGTCCTCGACGTTGAACATCATGCAGATGTCGGCCAGCGTCTTCTCGCGGCCGCGGTGATTGGCGGCGTGCAGCACCAGCACGTCGATCGCCGCGAGACCCGGCACACCCGACGCGCTCATGCAGCGCACAATCCAGCGCTGAAAGGCATTGTGGAGCACGGTCAGCGCGAATTCGACCTCGGACAGTGCCGGAACCTGTCCGTCGGCGAGATGCGCCGCCGACACCACCGGGCCAATGCGAGAAGCTGGTTTGGTCATCAATATCATCCGCGATTTATCGACAAAACGTTGACGTAGTGTGAGCGTTCTGGTTTATACGGCGCTTCGCAGGAAAATCAAACGCGGTATTTCCGGGGAGAACGCTGATGCCGGCGAAGAATTGGGATTTCTGGATCGACCGCGGCGGCACCTTCACCGATATCATCGGCCGCGACCCGCAGGGCGCGCTTCATCCGCGCAAGCTGCTGTCCGAAAACCCCGAGGCCTACAGCGACGCCGCGATCCAGGGCATCCGCGACCTGCTCGGCCTGAAGGCGGGCGATGCGATTCCGACCGGCCTGGTCGGCGAGATCAAGATGGGCACCACCGTCGCTACCAATGCGTTGCTGGAGCGCAAGGGCGACCGCGTGCTGCTTCTCATCACCAAGGGATTCCGCGATGCGCTGCGCATCGCCTACCAGGCCCGGCCCGACATCTTCGCCAAGGAGATCATCCTGCCCGAACTGCTCTATGAGCGCGTGGTCGAGGTCGAGGAGCGCGTGCGCGCCGACGGAACGGTGGAGAAGCTGCTCGACATCGAGGCGGTGAAGCCGGCGATCGATGCGGCGCGGCGCGACGGCATCGACGCCGTCGCCATCGCCTTCATGCATGCCTGGAAATTCCCCGAGCATGAGAAGGCCGTGGCCAAGGTTTGCAGGAAGGCAGGCTTCGCGCAGATCTCGGTCGGCCACGAGGTCTCGCCGCTTGTGAAGCTGGTCGGACGCGGCGACACGACGGTGGTGGACGCCTATCTCTCGCCGATCCTGTCGCGCTACGTGCGGCAGGTGGCGGGCGATATCGGAGTTTCGACACCGGCCGAAGGCCGCAAGCCCGACCGGGCGTCGGCCGGCCAGGCGGCCCTCGCGGAGGCCAGCGAGCGAAGCGAGCGCTCGGCCGTGAGCGACAATCCGAGACTGATGTTCATGATGTCGTCCGGCGGGCTGACCGCCGCCGACATGTTTCAGGGCAAGGACGCGCTGCTGTCGGGTCCGGCGGGCGGCGTGGTCGGCATGGTCGAGACGGCGCGACTGGCCGGCTTCGGCCAGGTGATCGGCTTCGACATGGGCGGCACCTCGACCGACGTCGCGCATTACGACGGCGAATACGAACGCGCTTTCGACACCGAGGTCGCCGGCGTGCGCGTGCGCGCGCCGATGATGCGCATCCACACGGTCGCGGCGGGCGGCGGCTCGATCCTGCATTTCGAGGCAGGACGTTTCCGCGTCGGCCCGGATTCGGCGGGCGCCAATCCCGGCCCGGCCTGCTACCGGCGCGGCGGCCCGCTCGCCGTCACCGACGCCAACGTCATGCTCGGCAAGCTGCAGCCCGATTTTTTCCCTGTCATCTTCGGCCCCGGCCAGGACCAGCCCCTGGACACAGACACCGTGCGCGAGAAATTCGCGGCACTTGCCGCCGAGATCGGCGACGGACGTTCGCCCGAAGCCGTCGCGGAAGGCTTCGTCACCATCGCGGTCGAGAACATGGCGAACGCCATCAAGAAGATCTCCGTGCAGCGCGGCTATGACGTCACCGGCTATCTGTTGAACTGCTTCGGCGGCGCCGGCGGCCAGCATGCCTGCCTGGTTGCCGACGCGCTCGGCATGCAGTCGGTGCTGATCCACCCCTTCTCCGGCCTGCTGTCGGCCTACGGCATCGGCATGTCCGGCGTCTTCGCCTCGCGCCAGCAGGGGTTCGTGCGGCCGCTGGCCGACGGCAACGCGGGCGAAATCCGGGCTGCCATCGATGCCCTGTGCGCTCCCGTTTTCGCCGAACTCACCGCGCAGGGCGTGCCCGAGGAACGGGTCTCCTGGCGTCCCATCCTGCATGTCCGCTACGACGGCACCGACACGACCCTGCCGATAAATCACGCGACATTCTCGATCGCCGAGGCCCGGGCGGCCTTCGAAGCCGCGCACAAGGCGCAGTTCGGATTCACCTATCCCGACCGGGCGCTGGTGGTCGAGACAGTCGAGGTGCATGGCGAGGACGGGCGGGTTGCCGGGCGTGACGAGACCGACCGGCCGCTTACGGAAGGAGCGCCCAAGGCGGCCGAAACGCGAAAGCTCTTCTGCGGCGGCGAATGGCGCGACGCGGCGGTATTCCGCCGCGAGACGCTTAAGCCCGGCCACAAGATCGCCGGCCCGGCGCTCATCATCGAGAGCCACCAGACGATCGTGGTCGAGCCCGGCTGGGGGGCTGCGATCACCGCCAAGGACCATGTGCTGCTTTCTCGCATCGAGAAGAAGAAGCGGCAGGCCGCGCTCGGCACAGTGGCCGATCCGGTGATGCTCGAAGTGTTCAACAACCTGTTCATGTCGATCGCCGAGCAGATGGGCGTGACGCTGCAGAACACTGCGTCGTCGGTGAACATCAAGGAGCGGCTCGACTTCTCCTGCGCGGTCTTCGATCGCAACGGCGCGCTGGTCGCCAACGCGCCGCACATGCCGGTGCATCTGGGGTCCATGGACCGCTCCGTCGAGACGATCATCCGGCTGAACGCGGGTGACATCCACCCAGGCGACGTGTTCGCGCTGAACGCGCCCTACAATGGCGGAACGCATCTCCCTGACATCACCGTGGTGACGCCGGTGTTCGACGATTCCGGCAAGGAGATCCTCTTCTATTCGGCCTCGCGCGGCCACCACGCCGATGTCGGCGGCACCGCGCCGGGCTCGATGACGCCGCTCGCCACGTCCGTCGACGAGGAAGGCGTGCTGATCGACAATTTCCGCATCGTCGATCGCGGCGCCTTCATGGAGAAGGAGCTGTTTGCGCTGCTGACCGACCACCCCTACCCTGCCCGCAACGCGGCGCAGAACGTTGCCGACCTTAAGGCGCAGATCGCCGCCAACGAGAAGGGCGTGGCGGAGCTGAGGAAGATGGTGACGCATTTCGGGCTCGATGTGGTCGAGGCCTATATGGGTCACGTGCAGGACAACGCCGCCGAAAGCGTGCGCCGCGTGCTGGAGCGCCTGCCCGATAGCTCCGAATACGCGTACCCGACCGACACCGGCCAGGTCATCAAGGTGAAGATTACGGTCGATCGCGAGAAGCGCGAGGCGACGGTCGATTTAACCGGGACATCGCCGGTGATGAAGAACAACTTCAACGCGCCGGAACCTGTCGCGCGCGCGGCCGTGCTTTACGCCTTCCGCGTCATGGTCGAGGACATGATCCCGATGAATGCCGGGTGCCTGAGGCCGATCAACATCATTATCCCCGAGGGATGCATGCTCAGGCCCGCCTACCCGGCGGCGGTGGTGGCCGGCAATGTCGAGACCTCGCAGCACGTCACCAACGCGATCTTCGGCGCCATGGGCGCGCTCGCCAACGCGCAAGGCACCATGAACAACCTCACCTACGGCAACGCGAAATACCAGTACTACGAGACGATCTGCTCGGGTTCGCCGGCCGGGCAGATGAACGACGGGCGCGGCTTCAACGGCACGTCGGGCGTGCACACCCACATGACCAACTCGCGCCTGACCGACCCGGAGGTGCTGGAACTGCGCTTCCCCGTGCTGCTCGAGGACTTCCACATCCGGACGGGCACCGGCGGCAAGGGCAAGTGGCATGCCGGCGACGGCACCAGGCGCACCATCCGCTTCCTGGAGCGCATGGAATGCGCGATCCTGTCCTCGCACCGCAACCGCCCGCCGGAAGGCATCGCGGGAGGCGGCAACGGCGAGGTCGGCAAGACCGAGGTGCGTCGCGCCGACGGCACGGTTCAGCGGCTCAACGCCTGCGACCAGACCGTACTCGAACCCGGCGAAGCGGTGATCGTGACGACGCCGACGCCCGGAGGATTCGGGCGGGGCTGAGACCTACTCCAGGTCGGCCTGGATCCAGCGCGGCGAATGATGGATGTCGAGCGTCTGCAGCCGCCCCGGCCCGAGGTTGATGAACTTGTGTGGCAGGCCGGCAGGCCCAAGCACGACCTCGCCGGCCTCGGCATCGATCACCCGGTCGCCGACGAAGAAGCGTGCGCGTCCCTCCTGGATGACGAAGACTTCGTCATAGGGATGGACGTGCAGCTTTGGTCCGACGCCTGGCTCGTCGTTGCCATAGGTCAGGACCGTGACCTTGGTGCCAAGAACCTCACCGTTGACCGACCCGCGATGCGGCCCGTCTCCCTCGAACAGCCGCGTCTTCGCCGGCGCGCGACTGTCCGGCGTGACTGTCGCGGGATCTAAATCATGTCGGGCCATTGAGTCTCCTCCATTTTCAAGTAGGAAGATGGCTGTTCGCGAAAACCCGGACAAGAGATTGGGCCGTCGCTGCTGACTTCCCCCTGTCATCCACCTGTCACGCCGTCGCGGTACCCGCTTGCGAAATGTGCAAGGGGGAGATTCGCCCGTCATGACCGACCTTTCGAGCGAGCTCGGCTTTCGCGGGAATCGCCAGCTCGGCAAGGCCGTCTACCAGAACCGGGCGCTCTCCAGGGCGGGCTTTTCCGAGCGGCTTTTCGCGCTTCTTTTCTCGGGGCTCGTCTATCCGCAAATATGGGAAGACCCCGAAGTCGACATCGAGGCGATGGACCTGCTGGAGGGACACCGCGTGGTCACCATCGCGTCGGGCGGCTGCAACGTGCTTGCCTATCTGACCCGCTCGCCGGCGCATATCGACGCCGTCGATCTCAACAAGGCGCACATCGCGCTCAACAAGCTGAAGCTTGCCGCGATCCGGCATCTGCCGGCGCAGGCCGACCTCTTCCGCTTCTTCGGCGAGGCCGGCAACCCGACCAACTCCGCCGCCTACGACCGCTTCCTGGCGCCCAATCTCGACGCCGCGACGCGCCGCTACTGGGAGCGCCGCAACTGGCGCGG
The DNA here is from genome assembly GCF_040049215.1 of Mesorhizobium sp. KR9-304. Classification (NCBI taxonomy): domain Bacteria; kingdom Pseudomonadati; phylum Pseudomonadota; class Alphaproteobacteria; order Hyphomicrobiales; family Phyllobacteriaceae; genus Mesorhizobium; species Mesorhizobium sp. KR9-304. The sequence goes on from NZ_JBDZDN010000002.1 coordinate 737,724, forward strand.
ACGCCGGCGCATCAAGACCTTCGACCGCAATTTCTACCGCACCGGCCTGCTTGGCCTGTTCATCGCCGCGGGCCACCGCACGGCGCGTCTCTACGGCGTCGATCCGCGCGGGATCCTGGCCGCCAGGAACATCCGCGAACAGCGCCAATTCTTCAGCGAAGAGCTGGCGCCGCTGTTCCAGACGCGCCTGCTCAAACTGGTGCTGTCGCGAAAATCGTCGCTCTTCGGCCTCGGCATACCGCCTGCCCAGTACGATTCGCTCATCACCTCCGGCGACGGTTCGATGGCGAGCGTGCTGAGTGCCCGGCTGGAAAAGCTCGCCTGCGACTTCCCGCTGAAAGACAACTATTTCGCCTGGCAGGCTTTCGCCAGGCGCTACCCGGCGCCCGGCGAGGGCGCATTGCCCGCCTATCTGGACAAGGCAAACTATCCGGCGCTGAGACAGAACATCGGCCGCGTCGCCGTGCATCACGTCAACTTCACCGAGCTTCTGGCGAACAAGCCGGCGGCATCGGTCGACCGCTTCGTTCTGCTCGATGCGCAGGACTGGATGAGCGACGAGCAGCTCAACGCGCTGTGGACCGAGATAACGCGCACCGCCGCTCCTGGCGCGCGCGTCATCTTCCGCACCGCGGCCGAACAGAGCGTGCTGCCGGGCCGCGTCTCCGAAGCGCTGCTCGGGCAATGGCGCTACGCCGAGGAGGATTCGCGCAGCTTCGCCGCGCGCGACCGCTCCGCGATCTATGGCGGCTTTCACCTCTACATGAAGGCCGGCTGATGAGCGTCGCGGACGGCACGCACGCGGAACTGATGGATGGCGTCTACCGCTACCAGCGCCACGTCTACGACCTCACCCGCAAATTCTACCTGCTCGGCCGCGACAGGCTGATCGGCGGCCTCGACGTGCCCGCGCGCGGCACGGTGCTCGAACTTGGCTGCGGCACCGGCCGCAATCTCGTGCATGCCGCCAAGGCGTTCCCGCGGGCCCGGTTCCATGGATTGGACATCTCCGCGGAGATGCTTGAAACGGCGTCGGTCGCGATCGGACGCCGCGACCTGTCGGCGCGGGTCGGGCTCGCGCAGGGCGACGCCTCGGACTTCGACGCGGAGACCCTGTTCGGCCTGCCGGGCTTCGATCGCGTCTTCGTCTCCTACGCCCTGTCGATGATCCCGGATTGGCGCCGAACCGTCGCGGCGGCGCTCGATGCCGTCAATGACGGCGGCTCGCTCCACATCGTCGACTTCGGCGCACAGGAGCGTTTGCCGGGCTGGTTCAAGGCCAGCTTGCGCGCCTGGCTCGCGAAATTCCACGTATCCCCCCGTGATTCTTTGCGCGAAGTGCTTGAATCGGAATGCCGGCGCGTTGGCGCAAGCCTCGAATTTGAAACGCTTTATCGCGGCTACGCCGTGCGTGCCGTTTTGACCAAACGCTGATCCGCGGCGCTCCCCGCCACCATTCTTTTGCCATTGATTTGCCGCGATTGCCGGCGCAGGTTCTGTTGCCGGCCGGCGCGCCATATAAACCGAAAATCAACCAGGATGGCCGGATGATGCGCCGGATTGACGTGGCTGCCGCATTGCGGCCGCAAGGGGTCGGGGACGGATGCCGGACAGGCGGTTAGACAGCGCGTTGGTTTCGGCGGGCAGGCGGACGGCAAGTTCGCGCGCCGTGCTGAGCATTGCCGCCGCGACGGCGCTGCTTGGGCTCGCTGCCTGTTCGGTCTCTGATGGCTTTGCCCCATTGTCGACGGCGTCCACATCGGGCACCGCATCGGTAGCGGTCAGCCATCCGCGCTTCGAGGATACCGATCCGCATGAATGGGACAGCGGCGCGCCCTGGAGCTACGCGGTCCACGGCACCGACGTGTCGAAATACCAGACCTCGGTCGACTGGCATAAGGCGCGGGCGAGCGGCGTCTCCTTCGCCTTCATCAAGGCAACCGAAGGCGGCGACCGCGTCGACGACTATTTCGACGAGCACTGGCGAAACGCCAAGGCGGCGGGCGTGCCGCGCGCGGCGTATCATTTCTACTACTTCTGCCGGCCCGCCGCCGAGCAGGCCCGCTGGTTCATCGAGAACGTTCCCAACGATCGTTCCGCCTTGCCGCCGGTGCTCGACATGGAGTGGAACCCGGACTCGCCGACCTGCAAGAAACGGCCCGATCCGGCGACGGTGCGCAGCGAGATGAAGACCTTCCTCTCGATCGTGGAAAAACACTACGGCAAGAAGCCGATCATCTACACGTCGGTCGATTTCTTCGACGACAACGAACTGTCGAGTTTCCGCGGCTATCCCTATTGGCTGCGCTCGGTCGCCGGCCACCCGACCCAGAAATACGCCGATCACCCCTTCACCTTCTGGCAGTACACCGGAACCGGCGTCATTCCGGGCGTCCGCGGCAATGCAGACATCAACGTCTTCAACGGCAGCCACGCCGACTGGAAAAAATGGCTGAAGGCGAATGCGGGGTGAGCGCCGCATTCGCGCTTCCTCATGCGCGGACCTTCAGTGCGTTGTAACTGATCGGCGCAGAAATACCGCTTCGCCCCTGATAGCTGCGTCTATCTGCTCCGGCGTATGAGAATAATGTCTTTTGTTCTCAAATCCGATGGATTTCAGACTCATCAATGGAGTCATGTCTCCATCGAGCACGTTGGTTTTCACAAACCGGAATTCTTCAAGTGCTTTGAAGTCGCGAAGCGGTGCCAGAGAGCCGATCACTCCACAGTTGATGTAACGGAGGCGACGCAGACTTTTGCACTTCGCAAGCGCAGCGAAATCCTGAATGGAACTGCAGGTCTCTATGTGAAGCGTCTCGACCCAAGTCCTTCCAATGGCCTCTACCTTCTTCAATTTGGGCAAATAAGCGAACTCAGCCTCTCGCAAATTGTCATAACGCTCGATCCCGGAAAGTGATTCGATCGATCCCACCGCGACGCTTAGTGCGCTTAGCTCGTTGAAGGGAGGGAGAGATTCAAGATTCCCCGACGCAGGGGAAAAATTGCGAAGCCGAAGACATGACAGTTTGCTGTTTTCGGGGGGCAAGATGTCTTTGGCCTTGAGCGTGATCCCCAATTCCTCGATCTGCATAAATTGCGACAGATCGAGTGATGCTCGCTCCGAACCCAGCGTCAGAAAACGAATTTGGCTGAAGGTTTGGACCTCACTCAGGTCGAGCCCTTTGGGAAACGGAACAACGAGCCCGCGAAGGTTTTCGATTTTTTTGAGGAAACCTACATCTTCGGACAGGTAGCCGTTATACGGCGATATGCCAATTCCATCGGCATCGCCTCGTTCGTAGACGCTAAGAGACGCTTCGATCCTTCTCGAATCGATCCAGACGATTCGCCATTTACCCCACTTGGCGACGGTCGGTTCTTGAAGCTCGTTAGATACCATCTCGAAACTCAATCCGCCATCGTCTCAAGGCTGGCAAACCCCTGCGGCGTGTCGCCCTCGTCGAAGGGCGTCGTCACCTCGACGAAAGTGTCAGGATAGAAGCCGTTGAAGCGGGTCCTGAGCGACAGCGAGTAGGCGCCGATATGGCCGATTTCGATCCAGTCGCCGGTGTCGACGGTTTCCGGCAGCCAGAACGGCCGCGACAGGATGTCGACGGAATCGCAGGTCGCGCCGCACACCTTGAACGGCACGATATTCTTCTCGCTGCCGTTGCGCGAGCGGATGGCCGGATCGGGAATGAAGCGGGCAGGCAGCGTGATCTTGCCGGTCCATGAATCCGACAGCGACGCCCAGATGCCGTCATTGATGTAGAGCCGGCGGCCCTTGCGAAGCAGCACGCGCACGATGAGCGACAGGCAGCGCGCCACGATCACGCGGCCGGGCTCCGCCACCAGCGGCATATGGTCGAAATTGTATTCCTTGAGGTCGCCCGACAGCCGCGACATGAGCTGGCCGAGCGACGGCATCTCGACCTGCTTGCGGTTGGGGTCGTGGCCGTATTCGGCCGGGAAACCGCCGCCGACATCGAGGCCGGCAAGCTCGAAGGTGAGCCGGTTGCGCACCCAGTCGGCGGACGCCAGCGCCCGCTCGTAAGTGTCGGGATCCTCGATCTGGCTGCCGACATGGAAGCATAGCCCGACCTTGTAGCCGGTGCGGTGCAGCCGCTCGGCGAGTTCCACCGCGCTCGCCGGCCCGGCGCCGAATTTCTTCGACAGTTCATAGGCCGCCTGGCCCTTGGTCTGGACACGAACGAAGACGGTGATGGCGCCCGGATCGATGTCGAGCGCGCGCACCACGCGGGTCAGCTTGGTGATCTCGTCCTCATGGTCGATGGCGATGACGCGGATGCCGTATTTCTCCAGCGCCAGCCGGATGTCGGACTGCGCCTTGACCGGATGCATGTAGAGCATCTCGGCATCTGGCGAGACGGCGCGGACGGCGGCGAACTCGCCGGGCGATGCGACGTCGAAGGCCGACACACCCGCCTCGACCAGCGCGTTGAGCACGATCTGCTCGCCATTGGTCTTCACCGCATAGGCGGTCTTGCCGGGAAACATCTCCATGAACTGCCGGGCGTCCGCCTTCAGCACCTCCGGGCGGAAACAGTAGATGGGCTCGTCCGGCCGGAGCGCGCGGGCCGCCTCGCGGGCATTCTCGAATCGCTGCATGGAGGCTCCTCGGCTGGCGTTCGGAATCTAGTCGAAGCCGGAGCGCAATGAAATCCATTCCTTGACGAGCGGGCAGAGCCGCCGATGCGGCCAGCAGGGGAAATCAGTTGCGGCAGATGCAGGAAGCGGGTGGCAGACCCGCGCATTCGAGCCTAGCTGGCGCTTGGAGATGGAGGAAATGCATGGCCGAGGCCGCCGCAACACCAACTGCGCAGCAAGGAATGTCCGCGTTCGACTGGGCGCGCCTTCTGCTGCTCGGCGCGATCTGGGGCGGCTCGTTCTTCTTCGCCCGCATCGCCGTGTCCGAAATGCACCCGCTGGCGCTGGTGCTGTTTCGCGTGGCGATCGCGGCGGCGGCGTTGCATGTCTATCTGCGCGCGCGGGGACCGTCGTTCCGGCTGGCGCTGCCGCTGGCGGGCAGCTTCCTGCTGCTCGCCGTGGTCAACAACGTCCTGCCCTTCTCGCTGATCTTCGCCGGCCAGACGGAAATGGGCGCAGGGCTTGCCGCCGTGCTCAACTCAACGACACCCTTCTGGACGATCCTGATCGCCAACGCCGTCACGTCGGACGAAAAGCTGTCGCTGAACAAGATGGCGGGGGTGCTGCTCGGCATCGCCGGAGTGGCAGTGATGGTTGGGCCGGGCATCATTGCCAGCCTCGGCGGGCCGGTGTGGGCGAAATTCGCCATGATCGGCGCCTCTTTGTCCTATGCGGTCGCGCTGGTCTTCTCGCGCCGCTTCAAGACCGTGCCGCCGGCGATCGTGGCGACCGGCCAGCTCACTGCCTCGACGGTCATCATGATACCCGTGGTGCTGCTGTGGGTCGGCCCGACGGGACTGTTGGCCGCGAGCGCCCCCGTCTGGGCGGCGGTCTTCGCTCTGGCGCTGCTCTCGACGGCGTTCGCCTACATCCTCTATTTCGGCCTGATCGGCTCGGCAGGCGCCACCAACGCCTCGCTGGTGACGCTCATCGTGCCGGTCAGCGCGATCCTGCTCGGCTTCGTCTTCCTCGGCGAACGGCTGGAGCTTTTCGAAATCGCGGGCATGCTGCTCATCGGCCTTGGACTCGTCACCATAGACGGACGGGTTTTCAGGCGACGCTAGAGCATCGGACCGAAGAGTGCGCAGCGGTTTTCGGATAACTCCGATGCTGAGACAAAGAGATAGAGCGGCGAAACGAATCCGATTGAGCGTTCGCCGCTCCAGATGATGCCACGGCGTATGGCTGGGCCTCGGCCGGGCGACCGTCATCGGGCCGCCACATTTTTTCCACAGCCGCCTCGGGCGCGATTGCCTATAAATTCCCTAGACTTAAGCTATTCGGCAGGTCGTTTTTTCCATAGTCGGGTCGCATTGCAGCAATTTTTCCGCTTGCCTGTTGCCTCAAGTCCCCTACACTTTGGCCATAGTTCTCGATGAGGAGGCTAGGCAATGGGACTGACACGGCCAATCAATGCACTCATGATTTGCGCTGCGTTCGCTTTTATCGGCGCCCTCATAATGGGATTTCTTCCGTAAGCGCACGCTGCGGAAAATAGCCGCCAGGGGTGGCAGAGAAGTTTCGAAAGGCCGGGTGAAAGCCCGGCCTTTCTGCATTCGGGAAGGTTTGATGCCGCTTTAGGCGGCTGCGGAAGCGCCGTCCGCATGCGGCGCCCGGATGCCGATCATGTGGCAGATTGCGAAGACCAGGTCGGCGCGGTTCATCGTGTAGAAATGGAAATCGGCCACCCCGCGCTCGACGAGGTCCATGACCTGCTCGGCCGCCACCGCGGCGGCGACCAGCGCATGGGTCTGCGGATCGGCCTGCAGCCCGTCGAAGCGTTCGGCAAGCCATGGCGGGACATGAGCGCCGCAACGCGTGGAGAAGTTCGCGACCTGGGTGAAATTATGGACGGGAAGTATGCCCGGCACGATCGGGATGAAGATGCCGGCGCGGCGCACGCGCTCGACATAGCTCTCGTAGAGATCGTTGTCGAAGAAGAACTGCGTCATAGCCCGCGTCGCGCCGTTGTCGACCTTGCGTTTCAGCATCTCGATGTCGGTTGCGAAGTCCGGGCTTTCGGGGTGCTTCTCCGGATAGGCCGAGACCGAAATGTCGAAGTCGCCTTGCGCCCTCAGCGCGCCGACCAGTTCGGCGGCGTTGGCGTAGCCGCCCTCGTGCGGATGGTAGCGCGCGCCGACGCCCGCCCCGGGATCGCCGCGCAGCGCCACGAAACGCGTCACGCCCATGCCGGCGAATTCGGCGATGACCGTGTCGATCTCGCCGCTGGTGGCGTCGACGCAGGTCAGATGCGCCGCGGGGGTGAGCGTCGAGCCGGTGAGGATGCGCTTTATCGTGCGCGCGGTGCGCTCGCGCGTCGAGCCGCCGGCGCCGTAGGTCACCGAGACGAAATGCGGATCGAGCGGCTCCAGCCGCTTCACCGTTTCCCAGAGCCGCGCCTCCATCTCGTCCGTCTTGGGCGGGAAGAATTCGAAGGAGACGCGAATCCCTGCACCGATGTCCGGGCGGCGGGAGAAACGGGGCTGGTTCATCACGCGGTCTCCCTTTCGCCGGCGCGGACTGGCTCGGCGATCAGCTGGCGGCGGTCGCGGCCGAGCCAAAGCTTCACCGTCAGCCGCGCCTCGGAGCCGCCACGAGGCTCGAACTCCTGGCTGTCCTCGAGCTCGATGCCGGCTTCCGCGAACCAGTCGGCGATCTGGCGGTCGGAGAAGCCGAGGCGCATATGCGCATGCTCCTCGCGCAGGAACTCCAGCGCATGGCTCGCGAAATCGACGATGATGAGCCGTCCGCCGGGCCGAAGCAGGCGCGCCGCTTCGCCGATCGCCAGCGCGGGGTCGTCGAGATAGTGCAGCACCTGATGGATGGTCACGAGGTCGAAGCTGTCGCGCTCGACCGGCGGCGCGTAGATGTCGCCCTGGCGCACCTGCGCGTTGGCGATCCCGGCCTTGTCGAGATTGGCGCGGGCAACGGCCAGCATCTCGCGCGACATGTCGATGCCGACGCCGCGCCGGTAGAGCGGCGCGAGGATTTCGAGGAGCCGCCCGGTGCCGGTGCCGAGGTCGAGCATGGACTGGAACGGCCGCTTGCCGACCAGCTTCAGAAGTGCCGCCTCGACGGCGCGGTCGGAGGCATGCAGCGAACGAATCTCGTCCCAGCTCGCCGCGTTGGCGGAAAAGTATTCGGCCGCCCTCGCCTGCCGCCGGCGCTTCACGGACGCAAGCCTTTCGAGGTCGCGCTCGATCTGCGGATCGCGGGCGTTCACGCGGCCGACGATGCCGTGCACGAAGTCGCGCGCCGTATCGCCGTCGGCAATGCGGAAATAGGCCCAGGAGCCCTCCTGGTAGCGGCCGATCAGGCCGGCATCGAGCAGGAGCTTGAGATGGCGCGAGACGCGCGGCTGCGACTGGTTGAGGATCTCGGTAAGGTCGGAGACGGTGAGGTCGCCGCGCGACAACAGCGCCAGAATGCGCAAACGGCTGGTTTCCGCCGCTGCCTTGAGAGTGTCTACCAGACCGTCCAGGGTAGCCGTCATGTTGCGATCTCTTCGATTTGAGATATAAATATATCTTTATGTGCATTTCGTTAGCTTGGCAACCGGCAATGTCGCAGGCGGACAAGAAAATGGCGCGGACGTTTCGGACGGAGGTGGCCCATGTTTGAGGCGCGGGAGGGCGAGATAGCGCTGGCGGAGGACCCCGGGGCGATGGCCGGCGACGCGCGGCTCGTCTTCATCGGCCGTATCCGCTCGCCGTGGAACACGAGGGCCGACTGCCCGAAGAACATGGCCGCCGCCCGCACAGCCGGGCTGCCGGCGAGCGTTGAGATCGAGCCGAGATACCGTCGCGGGCTCGGCGGCCTTGCGGGCACCAGCCACGTCGTCCTGCTTTCCTGGCTCGGTTCCGCGCCGCGGAATCTGATTGTCCAGAAACCGCGCCATGCTTCTGAAGCCAAAGGCGTTTTCGCGCTGCGCTCGCCGGCGCGGCCAAATCCTGTTGGACTGCACGTCGCGCGGCTGATCGCGCTGGATGAGGCGGCGGGTCTGCTGACGCTCGACGCCATCGACGTGCTCGACGGCACGCCGCTCTTGGACATCAAGCCCTATTTCGCCTCCATCGACAGCTTCCCGGACGCAATGCCGCCGCGCCACCGGGACGCGCCGTGATCGCGTCCACCAAACGCCGCAAGGCGATCACCGAGGCGCTGACGCTGCTCTTGCCCGGCGCGCCCTATGCCGACATCGAGGCGATCCGCGCCGACGCCGGCGCCAGGCACATGAAGGAACTGCCGCCGTCGATCGCCGTGTGGCTGGCGACCGTCGCGCATGTGCGCCACCAGCACACCGACTACGAGCAGCTGCTGGCCGAAGGCTACGACCGCGACGCCGCGCGCTTCTTCGTCATCGACCGCACCAACGCGGTGCTGACGTCATGGCGCGCGACGCGGCTGCTCGACCCGGACGACGAGGAATGAGGGGGGCTACCGGCTCAGCACGGCAATCGCGTTGTAACTCTGTCCTTGCGCCTGCCCCACCCAGGTCCAGGACAGGTTTCCGCGGAAAAACCTCACCGTAATGCTTCCGCCGTCGATGCAGGCGTCTTGGCCGTAGGTGATGCTCTCGCGGTATTCCGCCGAGGTATCGTCCCTGAAAAGCTCGGTCAGCGATCCGCCGCAGCCGAGCGACGGATAATCGATCGACGCTCCGCCGTCGCCGATGGTCATGCTGATCGACCAGTCGGCGCCGGTGGCGCCGGCGGGGCTTTGATGGCCGCTGCCGGTCCACGTTCCGTTCAGGGACGGCACATTCACCACGCACGGGCGGTTCTGAAAAATGGGCGTCAGCTCGCTGCCGGTCTTTTCGCAGCGATAGGTCTGACCGCCCTGGCACAGTTCCTCGCCTTCGTAACCGCACTGCGCCAAAAGCTCTCCGGTTGTGCCGAAGATGCATGCGCCAAGGGCGACTGCCCTCAATCCCGTTTGCCAACCCAAGTCCCCCTCCGTTGCGGCAGCCCTCTTGCCGAGCGGAAGGAATATTAGCCGGAAGTGAAATGTGCTTCCAGTGGCTTGCCGGCGGTCCTATTCGCGACATTTGCCGCCCCGGGCGGCGCCGCCCATCGCAGCCTTCGAGCTCGGACCGAAAAGTGCGCAGCGGTTTTCGGACAAATCCGATGCTGAAACAAACAGATAGAGCGGCGAAGCGAACCCGGTTGAGCGTTCGCCGCTCTAGCCGGGATAAATCCACTGCTCGGGCACGCGCACCGAGATCGCCTCGCCGGCAACGATCCTGCCGGGTTTCTCCACCCAGCCGACCAGCCCGCGCAGGCGCTTGGCCGATTTCGGAAACAGGAGCGCTCCCGCCTCGCGGTCGGGCATGGCGGCATTCTCGGCGATCGCCTGGCCGGCATAGCGGCACGGCTTGTTCTGGCCGTCGATCTTCACCGTGACGCCGCCTGCGAAGAAGAGCAGCGTGCCCGCCGGCAGCATGGACAGGCTCGCGACGCCTTCAATCGCGAGATTGGCGCCGATCCATTCGGGCTTCAGCTCGGCCAGGCCCATGCGCCCCGCGACGACCGCCAGCTCGTCGTGCGCCACGATGGAGAGCTGGCGCTCGTTGCGGATTTCCGTGCCGCGCGGATACCACGGCTCGCGGCCGCCCGAGCGGCGCGTTGCGCCGGCGTGAAAATCGCCGGCGATGCCGTCGAAGCCGAGCACGAGCTCGGCGACCGCCTCCGTCTGGAAGCTGCCCTTCAGCGCCGCGTAGAGCCCCGCCACCCTTGCAGCGAGCTTGCGGGCAGGAACGGTTTCGGCCGCCTGGTCGGCGCGAGGCACAAGGTCGAGCATCGAACAAATCCTTCGCTTGGGTCGAGCAAGATGGCGGCAGGCGGGGCGAAGGTCCAGCCAAAAAGGCCGATCGTTCCATGAACGAACGTGATCCTTCGGCTGCCCGTCGCGGCTGCGACGGCAGCAAGCGGCTGCTTTACCGGCCCGGGCTTCGGGCGTAGCCTGGCGAGCGGGGCTGGGAGCATCGCGAAGGAGGAACGCCATGCTTGCCATTCTTCGACAGTCAGTGCTTGCCGCCACGCTCATCGCCGCACCCGTTTCGGCGCCGGCCGCGGACTATGCCTGCGAGGGCGGCCTCGTGCCGGCGGGCCAGCGCATGATCTGCTCCGGCTTCGAGCCGAACTGGGCGATCGAACTTACCTGTAACGGCGGGGCAATGGGCGCGAACTTCATCGACGCTTTCTCGGGCGACAGCGTCCAGACGACCCCAGGCACCGTCACCTTCTCGTCGCAGGATCCTTGGACCTTCGAGACCAGCCATCCGGTGAAGGGCACGATCGCGGCGACACCCGGCGGCTGCACCGACGAAAGCGACGCCGTGCGCGACTTCACCTTCACGCCCACCGCAGCGCCAGGGCTCAGCGGACCGTTCTTCCCCTTCTGCTGCCGGGTGGAGTGAGGGCGTAGTTACTTGCCGACTAATTGGACGCTGCCGCCGGAAATCGCAGACATCGTGCCAGCGGCGCTCCAATCCCTAGTCGTGAATAAAACGCTAAGGTTGGAAACTACAATAGCTAGGCCGGCAACTTGGTTTGTGGAAAGGCTTGAGCTGTCTGCCGATTGAAGTGCAGCCCTTAGCTGCTTCAACAGATCCATCGTGCGTCGAGACAACGACTCTGATGCTTTTACAAAATTGCGCGATTCTAGGGCGCCTTCCACGGTTCCGCGGACGGCAGATACTCTTTCAATGAGATACGCCTTCACCTTTTCAGGGAACTTAAGTGCTTTAAAGAGGCGACGCTCCATCTCTAGGAAATGCTCATAGCTCATTTTTTCCGTTGCAACGCCCCATCTGGACCAACCGGATTGGCGTCCCAAACGCGCCCAAAAATCAGCCCATTGCTTTGACGCTAACGCCCTCGTTCTACCGCGCCGCTTTCGTTCGGAGAGATAAATCTCCCTTATTTGTGATTCGGTTAGGTTGCCCAACCCTGCAAGACCATCGACAAAAGAAAGGCTTACAACGATAGATTTATCTTCAATCAACTCTGTTAAGAGTGATGCAAGCTCTTTTTTTTCATGAGGAGACAGGGCGATTAAATCATGCCCACGATTTGTATCGCTGCCAGAATGAAGCGACTCATCTATCAGCCTACCGAGCAAATATAGTAAGCGCTCCCGCTTTGCATCTAGCCTAGGAACCGGTTCATATATAGCCATATTTCACTTTTACCAGAAGCTTCCTACCGCGTCAGCCGTTTGTGCGTCATGCGGTTGGGGACGAGCGCTTCCGCGCCAAGCCGCTCCGCCGCTCCCTGTGAGCATTTGTCAGGATCATTCTCCCGACTTTATCCACACCCCTCCCGACCGCAGCGATAATCCCGCCGGCCTGGTCTGGAGGAGGCGGCGATGGACTGGAATGCGGCAATCGAGAAAAATCGCGCGGCGCTGAAGCGCGTGCTGGCCATGCTCGTCGCCATGGCCGGGCTCACCGGCTTTTCCTCTCCCCTTGCGGGAGAGGATGGTTCGGCTCGGCGAGGCAAAGCCGAGGCGTTAGCCGAACCTGGTGAGGGGTGCTTTTCCCGCCCGACCCTGACCCGCCATCTCCACCGCGCGATCCTGCGGCTGCTCAGGCCGGCCGAATCCGCCGCGCGGCGCCTCATCATCGTGGCCGCGCGCGGCCTCGTGGTGGCATTGCCGCCGGCGTATCAGCGCAAGTCGAAACCCGTGACCATGGAGCCCGCCCTGCGCCGCTTCGGCATCGCCGTCGTGATGTCCGATGGCGCGGCCGCCGCGGCCAGAAGGGCTGGCGACGTCCGGGCCGCCGCCGTCCGTGCTCATCGTCCGCGAGCCTTGAGCCTGCTGCCGCTCTTCGATCCGCTGCCGGGTCTCCCGAGCTTGTCGAAGGGTCGCGAGCGTCGCCGTTACGTGCCCGCATACGCCGCCCCCCGCATCTCCGGGCTCGACCTCGGCGCGCCGTTCCGCCCTCTGCCGCCTCCCCCATCGCCTGACGATCCGGTGGACGCGTCGCGTCTTGCCCTGCGCCTCCAGGCGCTGGCGTCCGCGCTGGACGATCTGCCGGCTCAGGCAAGGCGCTTCGCCCGCCTGCGGGCGGCACGGCGAGGGGCGAACGCCTCGGGTCGCGCCCGCCGCGTCTGGCCGCTGCGTCCGGGCCGACCGCCCGGCCAGCGCCCCGCCAACCGCCGCCAGGAAGTGCACGAGGTGCTGAGCGACCTCCACTGGTTCGCCTTCGAGGCGCTGGAGCATCCCGACACGTCGTGACGCGCTGCCGGGCCGGGGGTTAGCTACAGGAAGAGCGCAGCCTTAAATTGGGCGGCGCACGCTGCCGCGCACCCCACTACTTACTACTCACTATTCGCTATTCCCTACTCCCTACCGCGTCAGCCGCTTGTGCGTCATGCGGTGGGGGACGAGGGCTTCCGGGCCCAGCCGCCGCGCCTTGTCCTTCTCGTATTCCTCGAAATTGCCCTCGAACCATTCGACATGCGCGTCGCCCTCGAAGGCGAGCATGTGGGTCGCCATGCGGTCGAGGAACATGCGATCGTGCGAGATGATGACGGCGCAGCCCGCGTATGCTTCGAGCGCGTCTTCGAGCGCGCCCAGCGTCTCGGTGTCGAGGTCGTTTGTCGGTTCGTCGAGCAGCAGCACGTTGCCGCCGTTCTTCAGCATCTTGGCGAGGTGCACGCGGTTGCGCTGGCCGCCCGAGAGGTTGCCGACCTTCTGCTGCTGGTCGCCGCCGCGGAAGTTGAACGACGAGCAGTAGGCGCGGCTGTTCACCTCGTACTTGCCGAGCTTGATCACCTCGGCGCCGCCGGAGATTTCCTCCCACACGGTCTTGCTGGGGTCGAGCGCGTCGCGGCTCTGGTCGACATAGCCGAGCTTGACCGTCTCGCCGATGCGGATCGAGCCGGCGTCCGGCTTCTCCTGTTCGGTGATCATGCGGAAGAGCGTCGTCTTGCCGGCGCCGTTCGGGCCGATGATGCCGACGATGCCGCCCGGCGGCAGCTTGAAGGACAAATCCTCGATCAGCAGTTCGTCGCCAAAGCCCTTGTTCAGGCTTTCGACCTCGATGACGACGTTGCCCAGCCGCTCGCCGGCCGGGATGACGATCTGCGTGTCGGTCGGCCTGCGCTTGTCGGCCTGCTCGACCAGATCCTCATAGGCCTTGATGCGCGCCTTCGACTTCGTCTGCCGCGCCTTCGGGCTCGACGCGATCCATTCGCGCTCGCGCCAGATCGCCTTCTGGCGGGCGTCGTCCTCGCGCCCTTCCTGGATCAGGCGCTTGGCCTTGGCGTCGAGATATTTGGTGTAGTTGCCCTCGTAGGGGATGCCGCGGCCGCGGTCGAGTTCGAGAATCCAGCCGGTGACGTTGTCGAGGAAGTAGCGGTCGTGGGTGATGATCAGCACCGAGCCAGGATAGTCGCGCAGGTGCTTTTCCAGCCAGGCGGTCGTCTCGGCGTCGAGATGGTTGGTCGGCTCGTCGAGCAGCAAGAGGTCGGGCTGCTCGAGCAGCAGCCGGCAGAGCGCGACGCGGCGGCGCTCGCCGCCCGACAGCGTGGTGACGTCGGCCTCCTTGGGCGGGCATCCCAGCGCTTCCATCGCCATCTCGACCTGCTGCTCCAGATCCCAGAGGTTCAGCCGGTCCATCTCGTCCTGGAGCCTGGCCGACTCGTCGGCCGTCTCGTCGGAATAGTTCATCATCAGCTCGTTGTAGCGCTCGATGATGGCGGTCTTCTTGATGACGCCTTCCATGACGTTGCCGAAGACGTTGAGCGCCGGGTCGAGCTCCGGCTCCTGCGCCAGATAGCCCACGGTCGCCTTGTCTGCGAGCCAGGCCTCGCCCGAATATTCCTTGTCGATCCCGGCCATGATCTTGAGCACGGTCGACTTGCCCGACCCGTTCGGACCCAGGATGCCGATCTTGGCGTCCGGGTAGAAGGACAGATGCAGGTTCTCGAGGACTTTCTTGGTGCCGTAGGACTTGTTGAGCCCGGCCATATGATAGATGAACTGGCGTGCCACGCGCGCGGTATCCCTGATCTGGATGGAGAGTTGCGCGCTATTTAGGCGATGCGGCCCGGAACGGCAATGGCCGGTTGGCCCTGATCAAGTCTTGATGCGCCAGCCGGTCTTGAATATCCACCACACAAAGACGAGACACACCGCAAGGAACAGCACCGTCATGCCGAGGCTGACGGCCACATTGACGTCGGCCGTGCCATAGAAGCTCCAGCGGAAGCCGCTGACCAGATAGAGCACCGGGTTGAACAGCGTGATGGTGCGCCAGACCGGCGGCAGCATGTCGATCGAGTAGAAGCTGCCGCCGAGGAAGGTGAGCGGCGTGACGATCAGAAGCGGGATGAGCTGCAGCTTCTCGAAATTGGTAGCCCAGATGCCGATGATGAAGCCGAACAGGCTGAAGGTCACCGCGGTCAGCACCAGGAACAGCAGCATGAAGAACGGATGCTGGATTTCGAGCGGAACGAAGAGGCCGGCAGTGGCCAGTATGATCAGGCCGATCATGATGGACTTGGTGGCGGCCGCGCCGACATATGCAAGCACGACCTCGACGAAGGACACCGGCGCGGAGAGAAGCTCGTAGATGGTGCCGACGAATTTCGGGAAATAGATGCCGAAGGACGCATTGGAGATGCTCTGCGTGAGCAGCGACAGCATGATCAGCCCCGGCACGATGAAGGCGCCATAGGCGACGCCGCCGACCTCGCTGATGCGCGAGCCTATCGCCGCGCCGAAGACGACGAAATAGAGCGAGGTCGAAACGACAGGCGACACCACGCTCTGCAAGAGCGTGCGCCAGGTGCGCGACATCTCGAACTTGTAGATCGCCTTCACAGCATGGAAGTTCATGACCGCGTGCTCACGAGACTGACGAAGATTTCCTCCAGCGAGCTTTGCGAGGTCACGAGGTCGCGGAAGCGTATCTCCTCCGCTTCAAGCGCCTTGAACAGCCGCGTGATGCCGGTGCGCTCGCTCTGCGTGTCGTAGCTGTAGATGAGCTCGCCGCCGTCGCCCGACAGCTCAAGCGCGAACGCCGCGAGGCTTTCGGGAATGCGATCGAGCGGCTGCTGCAACTGCAGCGTCAGCTCCTTCTTGCCGAGCTTTCGCATCAGCGCGGCCTTTTCCTCGACCAGCACGAGGCTGCCCTTGTTGATGACGCCGACCCGGTCGGCCATCTCCTCGGCCTCCTCGATGTAGTGGGTGGTGAGGATGATGGTGACGCCGGATTCGCGCAGTCGGCGCACCACTTCCCACATGTCGCGCCGCAGTTCGACGTCGACGCCTGCGGATGGCTCGTCGAGAAAGAGGATACTGGGCTCGTGGGAGAGCGCCTTGGCGATCATGACGCGCCGCTTCATGCCGCCCGACAGCGTCATGATCTTGGCGTCCTTCTTGTCCCAGAGCGACAGGTCCTTCAGCACCTTCTCGATGTGCGCCGGGTTCCTGGGCTTGCCGAACAGGCCGCGGCTGAAGCTGACCGTTCCCCAGACGGTCTCGAACGCGTCCGTGGTGAGTTCCTGCGGAACCAGCCCGATCAGCGAACGGGTCGCTCGAAAGTCCCTGACGATGTCGTGGCCGTCGGCCAGCACTGTGCCCTCGCCGGGCTTCACGATGCCGCAAACGATGTTGATCAGCGTCGTCTTGCCGGCGCCGTTGGGGCCGAGCAGCGCGAAAATCTCGCCATGCCTGATCTCGAGGTCAACGCTCTTCAGCGCCTCGAATCCCGAAGCATAGGTCTTGGACAGGTTGGAGATGGAGATGGCGGGTTGCATGGGAAATGTCTGAAATGGTCGGGGATTGCGCCAAATCCGGCGCTGGGGAAAGCAATAGGGGCTATATAGGCCTTCCTGCCCGCCCCGCAAGCCGATGGCGGCGGCTTCCTGACAAACTCTAAGCCTTCTCGCCACCCGGGCGTGGCCGCTCCAGACGGTGGACGGCCAGGCTCTTGTGCCGCCCGCTGGACGAGAGCATCGTGACGAGGATGCCTGTCGAGCAGCAAAGGGGAGCCGAGATGCGGTGGGTTCATACAGCAGTGATCGTGGTTCTGGCGGTGGCGTTTCTGATTTTCGCCTTGCAGAACCTGCAAAGCGTCACGGTGGCCTTCCTGGGCTTCGGCATAACAGCGCCGCTCGCCCTCCTTTTCTTGGTGATCTACCTGCTCGGCATGGCGACAGGCGGCAGCGCCTGGACCCTGATCCGCTGGGCGTGGCAGGGTTCGCGCCACCCGGAGGTGGCGCAGAAGTAACGCAGTTTCTTAAGGCTTCGACGGCGGGGTTACGATCTCGTAGCTGCAGGCGAAGGAGGCAGCCGCTATGCGGTAGGTGTCGGCAGGGTCGGACGGCGATTGCACGATCGCATCGCCCGGCCTTGCGACCATCGCCTCGCCCCACGGTGCTGTGAAGACGAATTCGCCTTCCGAAGGCGGCACGATGAAATAGCCCATTTCCGTGCCCTTCGGCACGAAGCTCCGGTAGCCTGAGGCGTCCGCTTCGGACTGGGCATCGCCGTAACGGGCCGGAAACTTCGCCGCCGACACGAGATATTCTTCGTTGCCGGTCTCGGGGCAGCGGTTGCGGACGACCCAGTCGCCTGCCTCGGCCGGCTTGGAACTCGTCTCCACGCCTTCGCTCTTGATCACCGTTACGACGACCTCGCCGGCGACTGCCGGCCGTGCATCGACCGGTTTGGTCTTGTGGGCGACGCCCGTGCGGCCGTCTTTCGCGGCCGCCGCGAAAAGGGCCACCTGATCTTTCTGCGGAGCCTTCGCAACTGCCCCGACCGGGAGCAGCGCGACTAAAGCGAAGACCGCGGCGGCGACGCCCATCGTGAACCGGAATTTCATTGACTGGCTCCTTGCATTCCCGCGAATTTCACTATGCCGATCCCGGCGAGGCGTGAAAAGTGCCCATTCATCAAGACAGGCGTGCGACACATCGAAAATCGGCGAGGCGGCCAAGGACGCTGTCCCTTGACGATCCGCACTGCATCGCCAACAGTCGACGCGGAGACAAGACATGCCGTTCGACGACCGTAGAACCGTCGCATCACTGAGCGGCGCGTCGCTCAATCTCTACACGTGCCTCGCGAACGTCCCCGCCCGCGCCGTGGTACAGGTCAACCACGGCCTCGCCGAGCATGCGCTGCGCTACGAGCGGTTCGCCGACTTCCTCGCCGAGCGCGGCTTTCACAGCTACGCGCACGACCATCGCGGCCACGGCTTCACTACCGCGCCCGACGCGCCGCCGGGCCGCTTCGGCACGCCGAGCGGGCGCGACAAGGTCATCGCCGACGTTGCGGCCATCCATGGCGTTATCCGGGCTGAACATCCCGGCCTGCCGGTGATCGTCTTCGGACATTCGATGGGCGGGCTGATCGCGTTGAACTATCTGCTGCGCCATCCGGAGGGGGTGCATGCCGCCGCGATATGGAACGCGAATTTCTCTGCCGGCCTCGCGGGCCGCGCGGCGCAGGCGATCCTCGCCTGGGAAAAGTTCCGGCTCGGCTCAGACGTACCGTCGCGGCTCTTGCCCCGCCTCACCTTCCAGGCCTGGGGAAAAAAAGTGCCGGGCCACAGGACGCCGTTCGACTGGCTTTCGCGCGACCAGGACGAGGTGCAAAAATACGTCGAAGACCCGCTCTGCGGCTGGGACGCCTCGGTCTCGCTCTGGCAGGATTTGTTCGGCTTCATCTTCTTCGGAGCCGACGACGCCAATTTTTCTCGCCCCGGGCGCGACCTGCCGATCAATCTCGTTGGCGGCGCCAGCGACCCTGCGACCGACGGCGGCAAGGCCGTCGAACACCTTGGGGACCGGCTCAGGCGGATGGGCTTTTCGAATCTGGTTTCAACGGTTTACGCCGATACCCGCCATGAAAGCCTGAACGAGTTGAATCGGAACGTGATCATGGCGAATTTTGTGGAGTGGCTTGATCGAACCTTGAATAACCCATCGCGATAGGTTATTTCGATGGTGACGGTTCTATGCATCGACGGTTTCAGGATCGTTATCTTTCTTGACGACCACGAACCCGCGCACGTGCATGTCTTCGGTGACGGAGAAGCCAAGATAAACCTTGTCAGCGCCGGTGGCCGCCCGAGTTGGTCTGGGCAGTCGGGATGAAGCACGCCGACATCGGTAATTGCATGAGGTTGGTCGAACGGAATCGCGAGGCTCTGCTCATCCGATGGAACGACATACATGGCTGAATTGACGGACAAGGAAATCGACGCGGCATTGGCGCGGGGCCAGGCGGCGGCAACCAACGATCCCCGTGCAGCAAGCGCCCGCTATGATCACCGGCTCGGCCGCATCGTCGTCGAGCTTACCAACGGATGCACCTTCGCCTTTCCGCCTCGCCTCGCCCAAGGCCTCGAAGCTGCTACCGAAGACGAACTGGCCGAAGTGGAAATCATGGGCGCCGGCTACGGCCTGCATTGGGAGACGCTCGACGTGGACTTCACCGTTCCCGGCCTCCTCGCCGGCATCTTCGGCACGCGGGCTTATATGGCGCGCCAGGCCGGCCGCGCGACCTCGTCGGCCAAGGCCGCAGCCGCTCGCGCCAATGGGGCAAAAGGCGGACGCCCCAGGAAATCCAGTGTCCGCTGAGCCGTGGCACATGACATCGGCCCCGCCCGTTGCTAGACGGGGCGCTCGAAAAGAGACACGCCACCGATGTCCCAACCTCCTCTCCACGGCGTTCGCGTCATCGAACTCGCGCGCATCCTGGCCGGCCCATGGGCCGGGCAGGTGCTCGCCGACCTCGGCGCGGACGTGATCAAGGTCGAGAACCCCGACGGCGGCGACGACACGCGCAAATGGGGGCCTCCTTTCGTCACCGGCCACGACGGCGAGAACCTGTCGGCCGCCTACTACCACTCCTGCAACCGCGGCAAGCGCTCGATCGCGGTCGACTTCTCGACGGCGGAAGGCGCGGCGATCGTCCGAAAGCTCGTCGCGACGGCGGACGTGCTGATCGAGAACTTCAAGCTCGGCGGACTGAGGAAATACGGGCTCGACTGGGACAGCCTGCGCAAGATCAACCCGCGTCTCGTCTACTGCTCGATCACCGGCTTCGGGCAGGACGGACCCTATGCCCCGCGCGCGGGCTACGACTTCATCATCCAGGGGATAGGCGGGCTGATGTCGATCACCGGCGAGCCGGGCCGCGAACCGCAGAAGGTGGGCGTCGCAGTCTCCGACATCTTCACCGGCCTCTATTCGGTGATCGCGATACAGGCGGCCCTCCGCCACGCGGAGGCGACGGGCGAAGGCCAGCATATCGACATGGCGCTGCTCGATACCCAGGTCTCCGTTCTGGGCAACCAGAATCTCAACTACCTCGTCTCCGGCGAGGCGCCGGTGCAGATGGGCAACGCCCACATGAACATCGCGCCTTACGAGGTGCTGCCGGTCAAGGACGGCTTCTTCATCCTCGCCGTTGGCAATGACGGGCAGTTCCAGCGCTTCTGCAAGGTGGTCGGGCTGGACCGTCTGACGACCGATCCCGACTTCGCCACCAATCCGGCGCGCGTGGTCAACCGGGTCCGGCTGCGCGAGACCCTAGTCGCCGCGCTGGCGGCGTGGGAGCGCGACGGGCTTCTGCCCGAACTGGACGCGGCCGGAGTGCCCGCGAGTCCGATAAACGACATCGCGCGGATGTTCGCGGACCCGCAGGTGGTCGCACGCGGCATGCGCATGGATCTCGACGACGGACATGGCAACATGCTGCCCTCGGTACGCTCGCCGATGCTGATGTCGGCAACGCCGCCGGCCTACGATCGCCCCTCGCCGCGGCTTGGCGAGCATACGGCTGAAATCCTGGCCGAACTGGAGAAGACATGAAAACAGGCGGACAGTTGATCGTGGACGCGCTCGAGGCGAACGGCGTCGAGCGCATCTTCTGCGTGCCCGGCGAATCCTATCTCGCGGTGCTTGACGCGCTCTACGATTCTCCGATCAAGACCATCGTCTGCCGGCAGGAAGGCGGCGCGGCCATGATGGCCGATTGCGAGGGCCGGCTGACCGGCCGACCGGGTATCTGCTTCGTCACGCGCGGCCCCGGCGCGACCAACGCGTCGGCCGGCGTCCACATCGCCCGGCAGGACTCCAACCCGATGATCCTCTTCATCGGCCAGATCGCACGTGGCATCCGGGAACGTGAGGCCTTCCAGGAGGTCGACTACAAGCGCTTCTATGGCGACATGGCCAAATGGGTGGTCGAGATCGACGATGCCTCGCGCATTCCGGAACTCGTCACCCGCGCCTTTGCCGTCGCCACCTCCGGCCGGCCGGGGCCGGTGGTGATCGCGCTGCCGGAGGACATGCTGACCGACCTGGTCGATGCGCCGAAGCCGCGCGCCTTCACACCGGTGGAGACGCGTGCGGGCGAACCTGAGATCACGGCTCTCCAGACATCGCTCGACAAAGCACAGAGGCCTTTCGTCATCCTCGGCGGCACGCGCTGGACGGAGGAAGCCGTCAGGCAGATGTGCGCGTCGCTAGAACGCTGGAAGCTGCCGGCCGGCTGCTCCTTCCGTAGGCAGGCGCTCTGCGACCAGCTTCATCCGAGTTATGCCGGAGACGTCGGCATCGGCGTGAACCCCAAGCTCGCCGCCTATATAAAGGCAGCCGATCTCGTGCTCCTGGTCGGCTGCCGTTTCGGCGAGATGCCCTCGGCGGACTACACGCTGCTGAAGAGCCCCTACCCCGACCAGAAGCTCGTGCACGTCTATCCCGACCCGCACGAACTCGGCCGCGTCTACCGGCCGACAGTGGCGATCAACGCGACGCCGGCGGCCTTCGCGGAAGCCTTCGCGAAAACCGCGCCGGCGGCAACGCCGGCCTGGGCAAACCGCACCGAGGAACTGCACCAGAACTATCTCGAATGGTCGACGCCGCCGCAGACCGGTCCCGGCACGGTGCATATGGGTGCGATCATGACGCATCTCGAAGCGGTGCTGCCGGAGGATGCGATCATCTGCAATGGCGCCGGCAATTTCGCCACCTGGATGCACCGCTTCCATCGTTACCGCCGCTTCGCCACGCAGGCCGCGCCGACCTCCGGCTCGATGGGCTACGGCGTGCCGGCAGGGGTTGCGGCGAAACATCTGTTCCCGGACCGCGAGGTGATCGTCTGGGCGGGCGACGGGGATTTCCTCATGCACGGACAGGAATTCGCCACTGCCGTCCAGTACGGCCTGCCGGTCATCGTCGTGATCCTCAACAACGGCATCTATGGCACGATCCGCATGCACCAGGAGCGTGACTATCCCGGGCGCGTCTCGGGAACTGATCTTGCAAACCCCGACTTCGCCGCCTATGCCCGCGCCTTCGGCGGGCATGGCGAGACGGTTGAAAAGACCGACGAATTCGCGCCGGCCTTCGAGCGCGCGAGGAAAAGCGGCAAGCCGGCCATCATCGAGATCAAGCTCGATCCCGAGGCGATCACGCCGACAAAGACGCTGACTGACATCAGGGAGGGCCGGTAGGCGGCGGAGGCCGGCGCCGCCGCCTTCTTCACCAGCGTGACTACATCGCCTTTTCGACCTGTCCGCGGATCTCGCCATCCGGATGCGCGGCGGTGTGGACGTTGATGTAGAGCCTGCCGGCCACCAGGTCGGCGGCCTGCGCGTCGGTCAGCGTCGCAGTTCCGCTGGCACCGCTCTTCGTGTCCTCGATCGGTACCGCCACGCCTGCATTTCCGCCTTTGGCGGCCGGTCCATGGAAATGCGCCGCCGTCGCCTCGCCGGTAAGGCCGGAATATTCGATCGTCCAGTCGAGCTTCTTGGTGTCGCTATCGAAGCTGACAGTGGCCGTGCCCTTGCCGGCGCTGTCGTTCGGCGGCACTTCCTGGGCGGCGTCCAGCGTCGCCGACATTTTCATCATTTCGGCAGCAGCAGGCGATGCGGCGAACAGTGCGATAGAGATTGCGAGGCCAGCCGCAAGCGGCGCGATACTGAAGGTACGCATGTCAATTCCTCCCTTAGTTCTCAAAGCCGCACGGTTCTGCCGGCAGCTGCGCCATTAACGAAGCGCACGCCGGTAAGTTTCCCTCGATAGCAAAAAAGGGGCGGTTGCCCGCCCCTTTCGCAGTCCCAGGATTCCGAAGCCGCTACTGGATCGCCTTGTCGGTGATCGCGGTCGTGTAGGCGCCGGACGGCTCCTTGGTGATGATCTTCTGGTCGAGCAGGGCCTTGGCGGTGCGCTCATAGGCCGGCACGATCAGCTTGCCGTCAGCATTGTCGATCAGTTTGGCGACCTCGCCCATCATGCGCTTCTGGTGATTCTCGTCCTGGCCGCCATTCTCGACGACGATGCCGGCTGCCTCGTCGGGGTTCTCAGTGGCGTATTTCCAGCCCTTCATCGAGGCGCGGACGAACTTGACCATTTTCTCCTCGAAGGCCGGATCCTTGAGCTTGTCTTCCATCGCATAGAGGCCGTCTTCCAGGAGGTCGTTGCCCATCTCGGTGTAGTTGAAGACGATCAGGTCTTCCGGCTTGTAGCCGGCGTCGATGAGCTGCCAGTATTCGTTGTAGGTCATGACCGAGATGCAGTCGGCCTGTTTCTGGATCAGCGGCTGCACGTCGAAGCTCTGCTTCAGCACGGTGACGCCGTCGGCTCCGCCTTCGGTCGAAAGACCGATCTTGTTCATCCACGCGTAGAACGGATATTCGTTGCCGAAGAACCAGACGCCGAGCGTCTTGCCCTTGAAGTCGGCTTCGGTCTTGACCGGCCCGTCCTTCGGGCAGACGAGCTCCATGCCCGCTTTCTTGAAAGGCTGCGCGATGTTGACGAGGCCGACACCCTTGTCACGCGCGGCGAGCGCGCCGCCCATCCAGTCAACGATAACGTCGGCGCCGCCGCCCGCGATCACCTGCTCGGGAGCGATGTCGGGACCGCCCGGCTTGATCTCGACGTCAAGGCCTTCCTCTTCGTAGAAGCCTTTGTCCTTGGCGACGTAGTAGCCGGCGAACTGCGCCTGCGTGACCCACTTCAACTGCAGCGTCACCTTGTCCGCAGCCAAAGCCTGGAATGCGGCAAGCGACATCGCGCCCGCCAGCATGGAAACCATCAGTTTCTTCATCTTGTTACCCTCTGAAGTGCGTCTATCCACCACGGACAGACGGATGCCAAAACGTAGCCGCCCTTTCTGCGAGGGCGATAAGGCCATAGAAGACCGAACCTGCGAGCGCCGCAACAGCGATTTCGGCCCACACCATGTCGATCTGCATGCGTCCGACGGCAGTCGAGATGCGGAAGCCCATGCCGACGGTCGGCGTGCCGAAAAATTCGGCAACGATGGCACCGATCAAGGCCAGCGTTGAGTTGATCTTCAAAGCATTGAAGATGAAGGGTGCAGCCGCCGGCAGCCTGAGCTTGAACAACGTCTGCCAGTAGTTCGACGCATAGGTGCGCATCAGGTCGCGCTCCATGTGGCCGGATTCGGCAAGGCCGGTCACTGTGTTCACCAGCATCGGGAAGAAGGTCATGATGGTGACGACGGCCGCCTTCGACTGCCAGTCGAAGCCGAACCACATCACCATGATCGGCGCGACGCCGATGATCGGCAGCGCCGAGACCATGTTGCCGATCGGCAGCAGGCCGCGCCGCAGGAACGATACTCGATCGGCGAGGATGGCGGTCAGGAAACCCGCGCCGCAGCCGAGGACGTAACCGGCGATGACCGCCTTGAATATCGTCTGATTGACGTCGGCGGCGAGCGTCGGGATCGAACTCGCAATTTTTACACCGATGGCCGAAGGCGGCGGCAAGAGGATGAAGGGAATGCCCGCGCCGCGGACCACGGTTTCCCAGATGATCAGGATCCACGCGCCAAAGACGACGGGGATGAGCAGGCGTACGACCATGCTTTCCGCGCGCCCCGCCGGCTTGAGTTCCGAAAGCACCGTCACGCAGCGCCAGGCGAGCAGCCAGGCCGCGGCAAGGATCAGGTAATACGGCGTCGCCGCAGTGCCCTCGAAACCCGCGATTCCCGTGACCAGCAACGCGGCGACGCCATGCGCCGCTAGGAACAGGAGCGCCGCCTCGGCCAGGCGCGGCAGGCTGAGCATCGAAACCAGGGCGGCCAGGCCGAGCAGCCAGATCATGAGGCTGTGCGCGGCGGGACAGCCATAGTCGATGGCCGCCACCGCATCGGCAGGCGCCTCCGGACGAGTCATCGGTCCTAGAAGACTGGCCAGGACAACCAGCGCCAGCGCTGCAAGAGCCTGCCATGAGGGATGAAAACGGCTCATGCGGGCCTGGCTCCCATGGAACGGTCTACGAGGCGTCCGATCTGTCCGACCAGAGTCACCAGCAGAGCCGCCACAATGGAACCAGCGACCAGCGCCGACCACATGTCGATGGTCTGGCTGTAGTAGGATGCCGAGAGCAGCTTGGCGCCGATGCCGGCCACCGCGCCGGTCGGCAGTTCGGCGACGATGGCTCCAACCAGGCTCGCCGCCACAGCGACCTTCATCGAGGCGAAGAGGAACGGCGTGGAAGCCGGCACGCGCAGCTTCCAGAATGTCTGCGACGCGCTGGCATTATACGTGTGCATCAGGTCGAGATGGGTGATCTCCGGCGAACGCAGCCCCTTCACCATGCCGACCGCGACGGGGAAAAAGGAAAGATAGGTCGAGATCAGCGATTTCGGGATGATGCCGGTGACGCCGATCGCCGCGAAGACGACGATCACCATCGGCGCGATGGCGAGGATGGGGATGGTCTGCGAGGCGATGAGCCAGGGCATCAGGCTGCGGTCGAGCGAGGTGAAATGGACGATGCCGACCGCAATCAGCACCCCGAGCGCGGTGCCGAAGGCGAAACCCATGAGCGTCGAAGAGAGTGTGACCCAAGCGTGATAGACCAGGCTGCGGTTGCTGGTGATTTTTCTGAGGAACGTGTTCTCGAAGAAATTGGCCGCGACCTGGTGCGGGGCGGGCATGGTGGGCTTCGGCTGGGACAGCGTCTTGGCGATGAACGCGACGGTATCAGGCGCCTCGCCGGCGCGCCTGTCGAGATCGCGCTGGAACGGCGCGTTGAGCAGCACCGCCGCGATATACCAGACGACCACCAGCCCCGCCAGGATGGCGAGCACGGGGACGATCCTGTCGCGGGCGCGATCCATCAGGCCTCCTCAATCCTCATAGCTGTGCCCTGCATGCAGGCCCTCGCGGACGCGGTGGGCGATGGCCAGGAACTCGGCCGTCTCGCGGATGTGCAGCGGGCGCTCGTTGGGCAGCGTCGATTCGATGACGTCGGTGACCCGGCCGGGCCGCGGCGACATCACCACGATGCGGGTCGAGAGATAGACCGCCTCCGGGATCGAATGCGTGACGAAGCAGATCGTCTTGTCGGTGCGCGCCCAGAGTTCCAGGAGCTGCTTGTTGAGGTGGTCGCGCACGATCTCGTCCAGCGCGCCGAAGGGCTCGTCCATCAGCAGGAGATCGGCGTCGAAGGCAAGTGCGCGCGCGATCGAGGCGCGCTGCTGCATGCCGCCCGAGAGCTGCCATGGATATTTGTTCTCGAAGCCGGTGAGGTTGACGAGGTCCATGACACGGCGGATGCGCGCCTTCTGCTCCGCCGCGGGAATCCCCATGATCTCCAGCGGCAGGGCGACGTTGCGGTCGATCGTGCGCCAGGGAAACAGCGCCGCAGCCTGGAACACATAGCCGTAGGCACGACTTTCGCGCGCCTGTTCCGGGGTCATGCCGTTGACCGAGATCGTGCCTTCGGTTGGCTTCTCGAGATCGGCGATGACGCGCAGGAACGTCGTCTTGCCGCAACCCGACGGCCCGATGAAGGAGACGAACTCGCCCTTGCCGATCGTCAGGCTGACATCGGTCAGCGCCTGTACCGGCCCGTCATTGGTCCGGAAGGTCAGACCAAGTCCCTTGGCTTCGACGACGGGGGTACCCGCCCGCGCCGTGGCTTCCATCACTGTCATCTGCACCGCCCGGCCTTGCCCCACATCGTCCCATCTTGGTCGAAGACGAGATAGGCGTCCACGCCATCCGGGCTCTTTTGCACACGCATCAGGCCAAGCGTCGTCGTTTCATCGCCCTCGTGCCCGCAGGTGACGACCATGACCTGGCTGTCCGCTTCGGCGGGATAGACCTGCACGAAGCTGCACAGCGTGACGTGGGTGCCGACATCCCGCGGCGTCAGAAGCAGCATGTCTTCCTCGCTGTAGTCATTCGTAATGGCGTAGCGGCAGCCCGCTTCGTTGCCGTAATCGCCCGCAATGTCGAGTTCGGCTGATGTCGCCCCGACCGTGGCGGACATCAGGACGGCAGCCAGGACAAGTCGTCGAACACCGCTCATGCCCGACCGCGCCACTGTTTCCGGCGCCACCTGCGCCAGTCCTCCATCAAGAGGTCGAGCGTGCCATAGACCGGCACCAGGACGGCGAATGTCGCCGGCCTCAATTCGCGGGACGGAGTGCATGCCTGCGCGATGCTTTTCTGGTGTTCCTCGCTGGCCCAGATATGCGCGAAACCCATGAACTGACCCACAAGGTCCTCGTGCAGATTCTCGATCCGCGAGTAGTTGATGCGGAACATCGCGAAGGCGGTATAGAGCGCCGTCAGGACCGAAAGCGCCAGGATGACGAGCAAGATGTTCCTGTCGCCGGTGTAGGCTCCCGAGACCACCGCATAGACCCACGCCCCGAGCGAAAACAGAATGAAGGTCTTGGCGATGTGGAAAGCGGCCTCCTCGCCGGCGAGTTCTCCTCCGTTGCGGGCGTCGATTTCCTGCTCGATATCGCGAAGCTTCTTCTTGAATTCGTAGAGGCGCTGGTTTTCCTCGTCGGTGTGTTCCTCCCCGCGCGCGGCGCGCAGCACATCGAAGGCGCTGCGCGTCACGTCGTCGATCGCCGCCCAGCCGGATAGCGGCACGATGGCCGGCGGTATGTAGCGGCCGATCCGTTCGAACGCGACGTAGATGATGTGGATAGTGGTGAGGAAGACGAAGAGGATGAGCAGCAGCGCGAAGTCGGAGACACCGAGGACGTCGAATATGTTCTGGTAGTTCTCGACGACCTGGTTGATCAGTTCCATGTCGGGGAGAAAGCCCTCCGACGCGCTGCCGATGTCGGTGAAGCCCGAGGCGACATAGAAGACGACGCCGGCAACGATCAGGCGCGACGTCATGAAGTTCGAGAAGCGGATGACGCTTTGAAGCAGCCCCTCGACGTCCATCCGGCCCCCTTACGCCGTCAATCCGTGATGATTGCGGTTTCCACCACCGCATGGAACAGCACGTCGCAGCCGGCGGCCGCCCATTCCGGGAAAATCTCCTCGGCCTCGTTGTGCGACAGGCCGTCGACGCAGGGGCACATGACCATGGCGGTCGGCGCGACGCGGTTGATCCAGCAGGCGTCGTGCCCGGCGCCCGACACGATGTTGCGGTGCGAATAGCCGAGCCGCTCGGCGGCGTCGCGGATCGCCTTGACGCAGCCCGTGTCGAAGGTGACCGGA
The DNA here is from genome assembly GCF_040049215.1 of Mesorhizobium sp. KR9-304. Lineage (NCBI taxonomy): Bacteria > Pseudomonadati > Pseudomonadota > Alphaproteobacteria > Hyphomicrobiales > Phyllobacteriaceae > Mesorhizobium > Mesorhizobium sp. KR9-304. The sequence goes on from NZ_JBDZDN010000002.1 coordinate 765,871, forward strand.
TCGAAATGGCCGACCTGCTCGATCTCGAACTTGATGTCGAGCGCCTCGCAGATCGTGGCGATACCCTCGCGGATGCGCCCGTCCATGGCGTCAAGCACCTGCTTCTCCGGCGAGCGGATATCGATGGTGAAGACGGTGCGGCCGGCGATGATGTTGCGCGAGTTCGGATAGACCTCCATGTGGCCAACCGCCCCGACGGCGTCCGGCTGGTAGTCCATCGCCACCTCGTGCACCAGCTCGATGACGCGCGCCATGCCGAGGCCGGCGTTACGCCGCTTCGGCATCGGCGTCGAACCGGTGTGGGCCTCTCTGCCGGTCAGCGTTACCTGCAGCCATTTCAGTCCCTGGCCATGTGTTACCACGCCGATGTCGATGCCCTCGTCCTCGAGAATGGGGCCTTGCTCGATATGCAGCTCGAAGAAGGCCTTCATCTTGCGCTGGCCGACCGGCTCGTCGCCCTTCCAGCCGATGCGCTCAAGCTCGTCGCCGAACCGTTTTCCTTCCTTGTCCTGGCGCGCGTAGGCGTATTCCTGCGTATGCACCCCGGCAAAGACGCCCGAGGCGAGCATGGCCGGCGCGTAGCGGGTGCCCTCCTCGTTCGTCCAGTTGGTGACGACGATCGGGTGCTTGGTCTTGATGTCGAGGTCGTTCAGCGTGCGGATGATTTCGAGGCCACCCAGAACGCCGAGCACGCCGTCGAACTTGCCCCCGGTCGGCTGCGTATCGAGATGGCTGCCGACATAGACCGGCAGCGCCTGCGGGTCCGTGCCCTCGCGGCGGGCAAACATCGTCCCCATCTGGTCGACTCCCATAGTGAGCCCGGCCGCCTCGCACCATTTCTGGAACAGACGCCGCCCCTCGCCGTCCTCGTCGGTCAGCGTCTGGCGATTGTTGCCCCCGGCGATGCCGGGGCCGATCTTCGCCATATCCATCAGCGAATCCCACAAACGGTCTGAATTGATTCGCAGATTTTCGCCGGGAGCGGCCATGCTGTTTTCCTTGACTTCTATGGCTAGTCCACCGCCCGCAGCACGTCGCGGACGTGGTCGATCAGTTCGTTGATCTGGCCCTTGGTGATGATCAGCGGGGGCGACAGCGCGATGATGTCGCCCGTCGTGCGGATCAGCGCGCCCTTCTCGAACGCTTTCACGAAGGCAGAGAAGGCGCGCTTGGTCGGGCTGCCGGCGATCGGCTGGAGTTCGATTGCGCCGATAAGGCCGATGTTTCTGATATCGATGACATTCGGCTCGCCCTTCAGCGAATGCAGCGCATCTTCCCAGTACGGGGCGAGTTCGGCGCCGCGCGTCAGCAACCCCTCTTCCTTGTAGGTGTCGAGCGTGCCGAGCGCTGCCGCGCAGGCGATCGGATTGCCGGAATAGGTATAGCCGTGGAAGAACTCGATCACATGCTCCGGCCCCGACATGAAGGCGTCGTGGATTTCCTTCTTCACGAACACCGCGCCCATCGGGATGACGCCGTTGGTGACACCCTTCGCCGTCGTCATGATGTCCGGCACGACGCCGAAATAGTCCGAGGCGAACGGCGTGCCGAGACGGCCGAAGCCGGTAATGACCTCGTCGAAAATCAGCAGGATGCCGTGCTTCGTGCAGATTTCGCGCAGCTTCTTGAGATAGCCCTTCGGCGGGATGAGCACGCCCGTAGAACCGGCGACCGGCTCGACGATGACGGCAGCGATCGTCGAGGCGTCGTGCAGCGCGACGATGCGCTCAAGTTCGTTGGCCAGCTCCGCGCCATGCTCCGGCTCGCCGCGGGTGAACGCGTTCTTGTCCGGCAGATGCGTGTGCGGCATGTGGTCGACGCCGGCGAGAAGCGTGCCGAACATCTTGCGGTTGGTAACGATGCCGCCGACCGAAATGCCGCCGAAGTTTACACCGTGATAGCCGCGCTCGCGGCCGATCAGGCGGGTGCGTGACCCGTCGCCCTTGGCGCGATGGTAGGCGAGCGCGATCTTGAGCGCGGTGTCGACCGATTCCGATCCCGAATTGGTATAGAAAACATGGTCCATGCCTGCCGGGGCGAGATCGACGAGCCTGTTCGACAGCTCGAACACGATCGGATGGCCCATCTGGAAGGCCGGCGCATAATCGAGTTCGGCCGCCTGGTGCTGGATCGCTTCGGTGATCTTGGGCCGGCAATGGCCCGCATTGACGCACCAGAGGCCCGCGGTGCCGTCGAGGATCTTTCTACCGTCGGTCGTCGTGTAGTGCATGTCCTTGGCGGCGGCCAGCATGCGCGGCGCCTGCTTGAACTGGCGGTTTGCCGTGAACGGCATCCAGAATGCGCTGAGATCGTTCGGCGTGACTTTCAGCCGGTTCGACATGACCAAGCTTTCCTTTCGAGTGGTTGCGCTGATGCCAACGCTTGGTCCGGGCGGCGTTTTTGTGCTACTCAGATTTTTGACCGATTGGACAAACGTTAGCACCGCCAAAGAGGCGGTCAAGGGGACTGATAGCCGAAATGAGCCTCGCGGAACGCGCTCCACAGGCCAGCAAAAACTGGTCCAGAGGATTGGGCCAGAGACTTTTTCAGCGGCCCGGCGCGTGACCGCCTCGGCGGCGACCCCGAGGCGCACCCGCATCCAGCAGGAGAAGCGCGAGCTCATCCTGGAAGCGGCGCTCGAAGTCTTCTCCGCGCACGGGTTTCGCGGCTCGACCATCGACCAGATCGCCGAGGCCGCCGGCATGTCGAAGCCGAATCTGCTCTATTATTTCCGGCGCAAGGAGGACATCCACAGGGCGCTGATGCAGCGGCTGCTCGACACCTGGCTGGCGCCGCTGCGCGAGTTCGACAATGTCGGCGACCCCCTGACCGAACTCCGGAGCTACATCCGCCGCAAGCTGGAGATGGCGCGCGACTATCCGCGCGAGAGCCGGCTCTTCGCCAATGAGATCCTGCAGGGCGCGCCGCGCATCATGTCGCTGCTGGAAGGCGAATTGAGGACGCTGGTCGACGAGAAGGCGGAGGTGATCAAAGGCTGGATGCGCGACGGCAAGATCGCACGCACCGACCCCTGGCACCTCATCTTCTCCATCTGGGCGACGACGCAGCATTATGCCGATTTCGACGTGCAGGTGCGCGCCGTGCTTGGCCCCGACCGCGGCGGCGAAGGCCGCTTCGAGGACGCGGCGCGTTTCCTGGAGCAGTTGTTCCTCGACGGGCTTCGGCCAAGGCCGTAGTGCATCGACGGGCAAAGCCCTTGTTCTGCTAGCGGTCCGTCGCGGCGGCGCCCCGATCCAGCCGGCCGTCGGCATGCTCGTGAACGTCCGCGGCGGCGCGGTTCATGGCAAGCCGCTCTTCCGCCATCGCCTGCACCGCGGCCCGCACGGCCGGATGCCGCGACATGAACATCCTGAAATCGCGCGACGACAGAGTGAGGAAGTTGCAGTAGTCGACAGCCGTCACGTCGGCCGTGCGCGGCCCTCCGGTAAGCAGCGCCATCTCGCCGAAGAACGCACCGGCCGTCAGCTGCAAGGCGGCGCCGTTGACTTTCACCTCGACGGTTCCCGACACGACGAAATACATCGCATCGCCCTTCTCGCCCACGCGCACGACGCGATCGCCCGGAGAAGCGGTCTTCGGTGCGAAGAGCAGGAGCAGTTCCTCCTGGTCTTCGACGTTGATCGCCTTGAACAGCGGGAAGGTCTCGAGGAATTCCGTGATCTTGCGGGCCTGCTCGTGTTCGCGCTTTTCGTTCTGCGCCCGGATGCGATCGAGTTCGACCGCAAGCAGACGCTCACGCCGCCTGCCGTATTCCGCCGACCATTGCGGGAAGCGGCGGCTGATCCACCGCTCGAGCCTATCGGCCGCCGCAAAGGCAAGCGGATTGAGGGTGATGGCCAGCAAAGCGGCGGCCAGGATCAGGCTCTGGCCCTCCTTGGTCACCAGTCCGTAGGTTGCACCGAGACCGGCGAGGATGAAGGAGAACTCGCCGATCTGCGCGATGGTCGCCGCCATGCCGATCGCCAGCCGCGCCGGGTAGCGCAGCGCGAGAACGATGAGCAATGCGTTGATCGGCTTGCCAAGAACGATCACCGCGAGCACCGCGAGCACCGAGAGAGGCTTCTCGACAAGGATGGTGGGGTCGAACAGCATGCCGATCGAAACGAAGAACAGCACCGAGAAGGCATCCTGCAGCGGCAGGGAATTGGCGGCGGCGCGATGGCTGAGCGGTGACTCGGCCATGATCACGCCGGCGAAGAAGGCGCCGAGCGCGAAGGACACGCCGAAAGCCGCCGCCGAGCCCAGGGCGATGCCGAGCGCCAGCGCCAGCACGGCGAGCGTGAAGAGCTCGCGCGAGCCGGTGCGCGCGACCTTGATCAGGATCCAGGGCACGACTCTCGGCCCGATCAGGGCAGCGATCAGGGCGAAACCGGCGAGCTTCGCGAGCGTGAGAAGGATGGTGATGCCGATCGGCGGCGTGAACGACGTGCTTCCGGGTCCGGCATGCCCGCCCATGCTTACCGCGAAGGCCGGCAGCAGGACCAGCGCCAGAACCATCGCGAGATCCTCGACGATCAGCCATCCGACCGCGACGCGCCCCTGGATCGTGTCCATGAGGTTGCGCTCCTCGAGCGCCTTGAGCAGCACAACCGTGCTCGCCACCGAAACGCACAGGCCGAAGACGATGCCGTGGCCGACGTTCCAGCCCCATAGCGAACTGAGGCCGAGGCCGAGTAGCGTCGCAAGCAGGATCTGGCCCAGCGCTCCCGCGACGACCACTCCGCGCACCGCCAGCAGATCGGAAGCCGAGAAATGCAGTCCGACCCCGAACATCAGGAGAATGATGCCGATCTCGGCCAGTTGTCCCGCCATCGCCGCATCGGCCACGAAACCCGGCGTGAACGGTCCGAGGAAGATGCCGGCGACGAGATAGCCGACCAGGGCCGGCAGCCGAAGGCGGTCCGCCAGATAGCCGAAGATAGACGCCAGCACGAAGCCGACGGCAATCGTCCCTACCAGGTTCACATCGTGCGGCAAGCTTGGACCTCGAAAAGTCTTCCGCCCGTTCTGTCGGCGCGAATGCGGCTAGTCAAACGGTTTTAGAGCTTTTCCGGCGTTCAGGGCAGCGGGACATAGTCTTCCTGAACAAATCGGCGCGAGCAGGGACGCGGCACCGGGATGTCGCTTGTCCTGCGGTTCACATCGAATCTGCGATGATCTGCAACAATCCGGCCGCCAGCGTGATGTTGACCAGCGTCAGATAGAGGTGCGGATCGCGCTCCTTGCCCTGGAACTGGAAGGGGTTGTGGTAGAGCGGCGTTGCAGCGAACAGGAACACGATCAACGCGATGGTGGCCGGCACGATCCATATGCCGAGGACGAGCGCCAGCCCGCAAACGAGCTGGATGGCGAAGCCTACCGCCAGGATCGGCGCCGGCAGCACCCAGCCGTAGTTTGTCCGCATCTCCCTGCGCTCGCCGAAACGCAGGAAGTTGCGGATTCCCGCGATCAGAAAGAAGCCGCCGAACACCACGCGGCCGATGATCATCAAAAGTGCTGTCGTCGCCATTCCGCTTCCCTTCAGGCCGACCATCGGGATAGCGGGTTCCGCTCGTCGTTGAAAGTGGGACGCCATCGCCGTCAACCGGTTCCCGACGAAGGGAGCGGCAGCGTCGATGAAAAGCCGCTGTAGCCCTTAGAAGAGGGAAATTCCACGCCAGCTCCATCGCCAATCCAGCCGGTCCAGTCGCCATCATAGCACCGTACGACCACAGGTGGATTCAACCCGCGAGGCCGGGCGTGACTCTTTATGCCAAGGTCAGCGCACGGCGAACGTGTTGGAGGCCGCCCATTGATGGGCGGCCTTCAGCCAAAAACTTACTCCGCGGCCTGCCTCGCAGCCGGATTGTTGGGGTGCTGCGTCCAGTTGGCGTAGACGGGCGAAACTGGCTGCTTGGTGCGCTGGTCGATCACGCCGGCGGCGAGCGGCACCATGCTGATGCAGTTCTCGACCGGGCAGACGTTGACGCAGAGATTGCAGCCGACGCACTCGTCCTCCATCACCTCGAAGTGCCTGACACCATCGACCATATTGGTGATCGCCTGGTGCGATGTGTCCTCGCAGGCGATGTGGCAGCGGCCGCACTTGATGCAGGCGTCTTGGTCGATGCGAGCCTTGGCCACATAGTTGAGGTTGAGATATTGCCAGTCGGTGACGTTGGGGGTCGCGCGTCCGACGATGTCGTCGAGCGAACGGTGGCCCTTCTCGTCCATCCAGTTCTGCAGGCCCGAGATCATCTCCTGCACGATCTTGAAGCCGTAGGTCATCGCCGCCGTGCAGACCTGCGCGTTGCCGGCGCCGAGCGCCATGAATTCGGCCGCGTCGCGCCAGGTGGTGATGCCGCCGATCGCCGAGATCGGCAGCCCTTGCGTTTCGGGGTCACGCGCGATCTCGGCGACCATGTTCATCGCGATCGGCTTCACCGCCGGGCCGCAATAGCCGCCATGCGTGCCCTTGCCGTCGATCGAAGGCTCGGGCGAGAAGGTGTCGAGGTTGACCGCGGTGATCGAGTTGATCGTGTTGATCAGCGAGACGGCATCCGTGCCGCCGGCGTGCGCCGCGCGCGCGGGCTTGCGGATGTCGGTGATGTTGGGAGTAAGCTTGGTGATCACAGGCATGCGGGTGTTCGCCTTGCACCAGCGCACCACCATCTCGATGTACTCAGGCACCTGGCCGACAGCGGCGCCCATGCCGCGCTCCGACATTCCGTGCGGGCAGCCGAAATTGAGCTCGATTCCGTCGGCGCCGGTCTCTTCCACCACCGGCAGGATCGCCTTCCAGGCTTGTTCTTCGCAGGGCACCATCAGCGAGACGACGACGGCGCGGTCCGGCCAGTTCAGCTTGACCTGCTTGATCTCCTGCAAATTGATCTGCAGGGCGCGGTCGGTGATCAGCTCGATGTTGTTGAGCCCGAGCAAACGCCTGTCCGCGCCCCAGATCGCGCCGTAACGCGGACCGTTGACGTTGACGACGGGAGGGCCTTCCTCGCCAAGCGTCTTCCAGACGACGCCGCCCCAGCCAGCCTTGAAGGCGCGGATGACGTTGTAGGCCTTGTCGGTTGGCGGCGCCGACGCCAGCCAGAACGGGTTGGGCGACTTGATGCCGACGAAATTGTTGCGGATGTCTGCCATGGATTCTCTCCGCTAACTACAGATGACAACGATTGTGATTTGAACCGCTACAGGCTCGCTCGAAATGTTTCGGACAACGACCTGCCACACATGGTCGCTAAACGGATAGCTTGCCGATACAACCAACGCAGCAGGGTTATCCGGCGGGATATCGAGGTAGTAGCCACCAGAGATAAGATTCCCGTTCTCGCATCCGAGCATAGGTGAAAATAGTTTCCCTGCGGCAAGTTCCGGTTCGTTAAAGAACTCGCTCACGCGATGCATCGCCGATGCGTTGGTAGAAAACAACAATAGACCTGTGCCAAAAACTCCAACGAATTTCACGACGTTGGACATTCTAGCGCGCTCCAGCCAGAACCCAGTGGATACTCTCCGCCGCGTCGCGGCCCGCCGCGACCGCCGCGACCGTCAGGTCCTCGCGCGCGTCGGCGACGCAGTCGCCCCCGGCCCAGATTTTCGGGTTCGAAGTGCGGCCCTCTGCATCGACCTCGATGCGGCCGTTCCGCATCGCGATCGAGGCGCCGCTGCCGTTGAGATGGTCACCGACGAATGTCTGGCCGATCGCCTTGAACACCTGATCGGCGGGGATGGTGATGGTCTGGCCGAGACCGGTCAGCTTGCCGTCTTGCATCTGGGTGTATTCGAGCTCGATGCCCGCGACCTTGCCGAACTGCGAGATGACGCGCTTCGGCTGCAGCCAGTGACGGATGGTGACGCCTTTGGAGGCAGCGAGATCCTGCTCGAACTCCGATGCGTTCATATGCTCCTTGCCGCGGCGGTAGCAGATCGTCACCTCCTCGGCTCCGAGCAGCTTCGACTGCACCGCGGCGTCGATCGCCGTCATACCGCCGCCGACAACGACCACCCTGCGCCCGACAGGCAAGCCGCCAAGATCGTCCGCCTGGCGCAGCTCGGCGATGAACTCGACCGCATTGTCGACGCCGCCGGCATCCTCGCCCTCGGCGCGCAGCGCGTTGACGCCGCCGAGCCCCATGCCAAGAAACACGGCGTCATAGGCGGCGGTCAGGTCGGCCAGTTGCACGTCGCGCCCAAGCGCGCGGCCGTGCTCGATGGTGATGCCGCCGATCGCGGTGACATAGTCGACCTCGGCCTGGGCGAAATCGTCGGTGCTTTTGTAGGCAGCGATGCCGTATTCGTTGAGGCCGCCGGCCTTAGGCTTGGCCTCGAAGATCGTGACGTCATGGCCGTAGCGGGCGAGCCTGTGCGCGGCTGCGAGACCCGCAGGCCCGGCGCCAACGACGGCGATCTTCCTGTGGGTTGGCTCGGCTCTGCCGTAGAACTGCTTGCCCGCCGCCATCGCCGCGTCGGTCGCGTAGCGCTGCAGGCGGCCGATCTGTACCGGCTTGCCTTCCGCGGCCTCGCGCACGCACGCCTCTTCGCACAGCGTCTCGGTCGGGCAGACGCGGGCGCACATGCCGCCCAGAATGTTCTGGTCGAAGATGGTTTTGGCCGAACCGATCGGGTTGCCGGTCGCGATCTCGCGGATGAACAGCGGAATGTCGATCTGCGTCGGGCATGCATTCATGCACGGAGCGTCGTAGCAGAAATAGCAGCGGTCGGCCTCGACCAGCGCCTCGTGATGGTCGAGCGGCGGGTGCAGGTCGGAGAAATTGGCGGCGTATTGAGAAGGCGCCAGCCGGCCGCCGGCGATGCCTTCCTTGAACTGGCCTTCGGGCATGCGAGTTCCCCTTAGCTGGCTTGTCGCTGGCTATTTCGCAAACGCTAGCACGTTTTGTTTTTTTATCAATCGGTCAAATTTTTGGAGCTAGGGACGCTCTGGGTGCGCAAAATCGTTCCCGCGCCCCGGGGATATCTTGAACGCGAAGCGACGACGATCAAAGCCCGTCGTAAAGCTCGGAAGCGTCGTCGAAGCCGAAACGCATCGGTACCGGCCGGTCAGGCTGCCAGGCGTCGATCGTTTCTCCGGCCATCAGGCGGCAAGCGCCCCGCGTATCGGTGACCGCGCCGCCATAAAGCCGGTTGGCAAGATTGAGGATGCCGGTCCGATGCATGGCGACGGACCCGCTGCCGCAGGCGTCCTTTGCCAGCACGACACGAAAGCCGAGCTTCAGCGCCGACTTGACCGTGGCGTCGACGCAGGCCTCGGTCCAGACGCCGCAGACAAAAAGCCATTCGACGCCGGACGCCTTCAACGCATCGCCGAGCCCTGTGCCGAAGGCGCTGGCCTCCGACTTGATAATCTGCGGTTCCCCGTCCACTGGTGCGACTTCCGGACAAATCGCCGTCAGCGGATCGTCCTTGTCGCTGAAGGCCGAGCGGCCGTCGGGAAGTTTCGGATGATGCGGGAGGGCGGCCGCGGAATCGACGACGTAGGCGAAGTGATAGACGGGAATGCGATTTTGGCGCGCCGCCCGCTGGAGCCGCGCCACATTGGCGATCACGCCGTCGAAGCCGACGGCCAGCAGGCGCTGGTCTTGCCGATGCTCCTCCTGAAGGTCGATGCAGAGCAGAGCAGAGCGGCGCGCATCGATCGCGAGAGGCCTTCTCATGGAGTGAAGGGCGGCGTTCATCCGCGCATCCGCTCCAGATTGGCGTCGAACAGCGGCGCCGGCTGGATGCGCGCGGGACACCGCTTGCCGAGCAGTTCGATCTCGAAGCCATCGGCATCGTCGGCGATCTCCCTTGGCACATAGCCCAGCGCCACGGACAGTTTCGACGCATGCGCATAGCCGCCTGACGTCACCCAGCCGCGCACCTGCCCGTCATGCCAGATCGCTTCGTCGCCGATCACGTCGGCGTCGTCGTTGTCGAGGATGAAGGTCCGCAGCCTGAGCTTGCCGCCTGCCTGCTTCTCGGCCAGCGCGGCGGCCTTGCCGATGAAGTCGGCTTCCTTGCCGTAGGCGATGAAGCGGTCGAGCCCGGCTTCGAGCGGCCCGTAGATCGGCCGGTATTCCCGCGCCCAGGAGCCGTAATTCTTCTCCAGCCTCAGTGCGTTGAGCGCCCGCGAGCCGAACAGCCCGATGCCGAATTCCTCGCCGGCCACCATCAGCGCATGGAACACGCTGCGCTGGTATTCCGGCGCCATCCAGATCTCGTAGCCGAGATCGCCGGTATAGCTGACGCGTCCCAGAAGGCAGGGCGCCATGCCGATGTCCAGCGCCTTGATCGCCATAAAGGGGAAGGCCGCGTTCGATACATCCGTGCGTGTCACTTTCTCCAGCACCTTCCTGGCGCTCGGCCCGGCGATCGACAGGCCGACGCGCTTGAGGCCGAGCGCCTCGATGGCCACCGAACCGTCGTCGGGCAGGTGTTTTTCGAACCAGCGCATGTGGAACTGCTCGGCGACGCCGGAGCCGAGGATCAGCCATTCGCCCGGCTTGCCCTGGCGGCTGATATTGGCGAGCGTGAAGTCGCCGATCAGCCTGCCGTCTTCCTTCAGCATCGGCGCAAGCGTCATGCGGCCGGGCTTCGGCAGCTTGCAGGCGAGCAGCCGGTCGAGCCAGCCCTCGGCGCCCTGCCCCACCACGCGGTACTTCGCAAAGGAGGAGGTCTCGGTCAGGCCGACCCCGAACCGAACCGTCTCGACCTCGCGCGCAACGTGCTCGAAATCGGTCGAGCGCCGCCAGGAGAATTCATCCTTCACACCCTCCGGCGCATACCAGAGCGGCACTTCCAGCCCGTAGGCGACGCCGAACTGCGCGCCCTTCCCGGCGAGAAGATCGTAGACCGGCGTCGTCTTCAGTGGCCGGCCCGCCGGCAGCTCCTCATTCGGGAAGCGGATCGAGAAGCGGCGCGAATAGTTTTCACGCACCTTGGCGTTGGTATAGGCCATCGACGCCCAGTCGCCGTAGCGAGCCACGTCCATTGCCCAGATGTCGGCGCCGGGATCGCCATGGATCATCCAGTTCGACAGCGCGAGCCCAACGCCGCCGCCCTGCGAAAAACCGGCCATCACGCCGCAGGCGACCCAAAAGCCCGGCAGGCCGCGCACCGGCCCGACCAGCGGGTTGCCGTCGGGCGCGAAGGTGAAGGGGCCGTTGATGATCTGTTTGATGCCGGTGTTCTGGAAGGCCGGGAAATGGCGGAACCCCACTTCGAGCGACGGCGCGATGCGGTCGATGTCGGGCTCCAGCAATTCATGGCCGAAGTTCCACGGCGTTGTGAATTCGGACCATGGCTTGTTCGCCTTCTCGTAGGTTCCCATCAGCATGCCGCCGCGTTCCTGGCGCAGATACAGCTCGCCGTCGAAGTCGACGGCATGGATGATCTCCTTGCCGGCTTTCGCATTCCAGTCCGCGACTTCCGGCATGTCCTCGGTGATCAGGTACATGTGCTCCATGGCGAGCACGGGAAGCTCCAGCCCGACCATGCGGCCGACCTCGCGCGCCCACAGCCCGCCGGCGTTGACGACATGCTCGGCGATCACCTCGCCCTTGTTGGTGATGACGCGCCACTTGCCGTCGGCAAGCTGGACGATGTCCTCGACCTTGGTGAAGCGCTCGACTTCCGCTCCGAGTTTCCTGGCAGCCTTGGCGTAGGCGTGCGTGACCCCTGACGGGTCGAGATGTCCGTCCTCCGAATTGCGCACCGCGCCGACGAACTGCTTGGGGTCGATGAGCGGCATCAGCTCGGCGGCTTCCTTCGCCGAGATCTCCTCAAGGTCGAGGCCGAGATAGCGGCCCTTGGCGACCACGCCGCGCAACCAGTCCATGCGCGCCTCGGTCGCGGCGAGCAGCACGCCCCCGGTGATGTGCACGCCGGTCGCCTGGCCCGAAAGCTCCTCGATCTCCTTGTAGAGCTCGATCGTATACTTCTGCAGCTTGGCGACATTGGGATCGCCATTAATCGTGTGCATGCCGCCGGCGGCATGCCAGGTCGAGCCGGATGTGAGTTCGTCGCGCTCCAGAAGCACGACGTCGGTCCAGCCCGCGCGCGCCAGGTGAAAGAGCACCGAGCAGCCGACGACGCCTCCGCCAATGACCACGACCTGCGCATGCGATTTCATGTTTTTCTCTTCTGGTTCAGACGGTTGGGAGGTTTTGGCGAATCTGGACGGGAGGGAGTTGAATCACCTTGTTAGCGGCCGACGCTGCCCCCTCCACCGCCTACGGCGGTCCCCCTCCCCCGCTTCGCAGGGAGGATCCGCAGCGTCGATTCCGATGCATCCCGGCACCTCCCCCGTTTACGGGGGAGGTGCCGAGCGAATGCGAGGCGGAGGGGGCCGCACGCATCACGGGTCCCCGCTCCCGATCGCCTCTTTCCGCTTGGCCACATAAGCCTCCAGCGATTCTCGGATGGCGGGATCCATCGTCGGCTCGACATATTCCTCCAGCGCCTTCTTCCACAGCCGCGTCGCGCGCGCCGTCGCGTCGAGCCCGCCGGCTTCCTGCCACGCCTCATAGTTCTGCCAGTTGGACAGCATCGGCTGGTAGAACGCGGTCGAATAGCGTTCCAGCGTGTGCGGCTCGCCGAAGAAGTGGCCGCCGGTCGGCACTCGCCCGAGCGCGTCCAGCGCAAGCTCGCCCTCGTTCACCTCGATCGGCCGCAGGAACTCCATCATGTGCTGGATCATCTCGACGTCGATGATCAGCTTCTCGAAGCTCGCCGTCAGCCCGCCCTCCTGCCAGCCGGCGGCGTGATAGACGAGGTTGCCGTGGCCAAGCACCGCGCCCCACAGCGCCATCATCGTCTCGTAAGCGCCCTGCGCGTCCGCCGCGTTGGAGGCGGAGCCAGGGGTCGTGCGGTAGGGCAGATTGTAGCGCCGCGCCAGCTGCCCCGACGCGACATTGGCCTTGGTGTTTTCGGGCGTTCCGAAAGCCGGAGCGCCGGAACGCATGTCGACGTTCGAGGTGAAGGCGCCGTACATCACCGGCGCGCCGGGCCGCACGAGTTGGGTCAGCACGATGCCGAACAGCGCCTCAGCATTCTGCTGCGCCAAGGCGCCCGCCAGCGTCACCGGGCTCATTGCCCCCATCAGCGTGAAAGGTGTCACCGCGACCGACTGGCCGTGCTCGGCCATGGTGATCAGCCCTTCCGACATGGAGTCGTCGAAGCGCCGCGGCGAGTTGACCGAGATGATCGTGGTGACGCCGGGATCGGCGGCGAGCCGATCGAGCGTGAGACCGCGAGAAATCGCCATCATGGAGATGCCGTCGAGCGCCCTGCCCCGGCCGATCGCCGACACGTGGAACGCCTTGTCCGTCAAAGTGAGATTGGCGAAGTAGGTGTCGAGATGGCGCGAATTCGATGGCATCTCGACCGGCGCGCAGACCTGGTTGCCGATCATGTGGATGCAGTTGAAATGCTGCGCAAGCCGGATGAGGTCCTGGTAGTCACTGAGGTTGCCGGCCCGCCGCCCGCGCTCCATGTCATGTACATTTGGCGGTCCGGCGACCAGCGTGAAGTTGATCGTGTCGCCGCCGAGATGGATTGTATGAGCCGGGTTGCGCGGGGTGAGCGTATAGGTCGACGGCGCTGTCTTCAGCGCTTCCGCCACCAGCCCGCGGTCGAGCCGAACTGTCTGCGTGGCATGGTCGACGGACGCGCCCGCTTTCTCGAATAGCGCCAGCGCCCGCGCGCTCATCACCTCGATGCCGAAATTCTCGAGAATATGCAGCGAGGCCTCATGGATCGCCTCGATCTGGTCGGCAGAAAGCAGCGCCATCGGCGGGTAGGGATTGCGCACGCGCCGCAGCGGCAACTGCGGGATCGCCGCCGGACCTCGGTTGCTCGTGCGCTCGGCGCCACGTTTGCGTCTGGGCTCGGCGTTCACGGAGCACCTCCGGCTTCAGGGGTCGCATGGATGAGACGCAGCAGGTCGCGCAGCGACCCGTGATCCTCCAGCGCCATGACCATTGCTTCGATCGCTGCGGCTCGCTCGCCGACGCCGCCGGCCTGCATCAGCGCGTGGAACTTGCCGCTGACCTCCGCGTCGTCCAGCGGGTTTTCGGCGCTGCCGCGCGCCACGGCCGGCTCCGAGCGAAGCGTCCGCCCGTCGCGCAGCGCAATCTCGACCTCCGCCCAGCGCTCGGCCGGAAACAGCGACGACCAGCGCGGATCGTCAATCAGCGTTGTCGCCCGCGAAAGCCGCAAGATCGCCTCGTCTGCGAGCGCTGCCCCGTCGATCTCCTCCGGCCCCAGCCTCCCGCGTGTGAGAAAGGCAGCAAGCGGAAACGGCAGGCTGTACTGCGCCTCCTCGGTGGTGCTGGGCGCGGCGACATGCAGCCTGCTGGCTTCAGTGAAGGTCTTCACCCGGATCGAGGCCACATCCACCGCTTCAAAGACATGGTCGCGCCTGAGCTGCGCAGCCGCCTCCACCGCCGGCTGCGCCCAGCGGCACACCGGGTAGGCCTTCAGATACTGCTCGGTGATGCGCCAGCGCTTGCCGAGGTCGGACCACAGGGGCTCGTGCACCGTTTCCTCGACTGTGACCGCTGGCGCGCCCGTAAAGCCCGCGGCCGCCAGATGCGCGGCGGCAACGCCGGTCATCGCGCCCCAGCCCGAACCGTCCTTGATCATGGTGGGGTAGTCGATGCAGCGCATCATCGGGCTGCGCGGACCATTGAACTCGGCGACGCCGAGGGCCTCGCGGACCGTCGCAGCGTCGAGCCCGAGGCAGCGGGAGCCGATCGCCGCCACGCCAAGCGCAACCCATGCGCCGGACGTATGGTATTCGGCGGCGCTGGCATGCAGCGCGATCCCGGCGCGGATCGCCACCTCGTAGCCGACGATCAGATGCGCCAGCGCCTCGCGACCGCTCATCGTCTCGCCATCGCCGGCGAAGGCAACAAGGCCCGAAAGCGCCCCGCACCCTGCATGGCCCTTGGTCAGCGGATGGCCGTCATGGGCATCGAAACCGTCGATGGTCGTGGCGTTGGCGAAAGCGGACCCTGTCCCGCTCGCCTTGCGCCCGTCGAACAGGAATTTTGCTTCTCCGCCACCAAACTGGGCGTGTGCGACCGATCGGGCGATGCGGCTGACCGGCAGGCGCGAGCCGGCGGCGGCGACGCCGATCAGGTCGAGCAGGCAACGTCTGGCCGCGCGAACGACCTCGTCCGGCGCGTTGTCGAGGCGAAATTCGCGGATAAACGAAACGGTTTGGCCGGACATCGTCCGCTGGCTCCTCGGTGTGGCGGCGGCTCTTTTCAGCCGTCATAAGAGCGCCGCCCGATCCCCGGGACTATCGAAAAACCGCCATCCTCCGGCGGGATTTTAGCCACGGCGTCATTTGATGACGAAGGTTACAAATAATTCGACATCAGGCGTCGCAATTGTCGCATGCCCCACTTTGGACACAGGAGCCGGCCAAAAGCCCAACGGGGTTAACAGACAGTGCAAGATTCCGTTCAGCTTTTGGGGCTACACGTCAAACCATGCGTATGTCGCATTTTACGAAAATTGCAGGATTGGCGTTGGTCGCCGCATTGGCCGCGGCTTTGCCCGGACGTTCGGCCGCGCCGAGCAGGATCGACGATCTTTGCGCCGTGTTCGACCAAAAGGCCGGTTGGTTCGAAGATTGGAAGCATGCCGCGGAGCGGACCGAGCGCAAGCGTGGCGTGCCGGTTTCGGTGCTGATGGCAACGCTGCGCAAGGAATCCGGCTTCCAGCACAATGCCAAGCCGCCGCGCACGTGGCTGCTCGGTTTCATCCCGTGGAAGCGCGTATCGACCGCCTATGGCTACTCGCAAGCGATCGACGCGACCTGGGCGCAGTACCAGCGCGAGACCGGCAATGAATCCGCCGACCGCACCGACTTCGCCGACGCCGTGGATTTCGTCGGCTGGTATCATGCCAAGACCACCAAGGCCTTCGGCGTTGCCGCCGATGACGCTTACAACCTCTACCTTGCCTATTATTTCGGTTGGGGCGGCTACGAGCGCGGCGACTGGAAAGAGAAGCCTAGCCTGCAGGCCTACGCCCGCGAAGCCGAGCAGACTGCGCGCGACTACGCCTCCCAGCTCAAGTCCTGCGACCGGCAGGTTTAGAGCGAAGCGGTCCGACAGTCCGCTCTAGAGCATCGGAAACCGAAAAGTGCGCAGCGGTTTTCGGACAAATCCGATGCTGAAACAAAGAGATAGAGCGGCGAAGCGATTCCGATTGAGCGTTCGCCGCTCTAGGTCTTCTTCGCCTTTTCCTCGTTCTCTTCCTCGGTAGGCTCGAAAGCCGAGCCCACGTCCTCGTCCTCGCTTTGACGCCCCTCGCCGACGGTGCGCGGCGCAAACGGCGCGACGTGCGAATGATCGTCGGCCGCGCGCGGCTCGGAGGTCTCGTCGCGATGCTCGTGGTTGCGCGCGCGGATCGTCGATTCAGCCTCCTCTGCGTCCTCGGCGAATTCGCCGGCTTCCGCTGTGGCGGTCTTGCCGCTCGGACGTTTGGGCGGCTCGCCGACAAATCCTGGACCGGAGCCGCGAGGTGCATCCTCGGGTACGCCCTCATGCGCAGCGTGCTCCACGTCGAACTTGATCACCGGCTCCATCTTGGCGAGCACGTCGTCGTCGAGCCAGCACAGGCTTTTGTGGCCGCCGCCGAGATCCTTCACCGGCGGCACCTGCGTTTCGCAGAGGTTGCCGGGCACCAGCTTCTTGTAGCCGCAGCGCGTCTGGAATGGGCAGCCGGACGGCGGGTTCATGGCGGAGGGAATGTCGCCTTCGAGCACGATGTGCTTCTTCACCACGGAGGTGTCGGCGATCGGGATCGCCGACAGCAGCGCCTCGGTATAGGGGTGATAGGGCGGCGAGAATATCTGGTCCGTCGTGCCCTGCTCGACGATGTAGCCGAGATACATGACGACGACGCGGTCGGCGATGTAGCGCACCACACTGAGATCGTGGCTGATGAACAGCATCGTCGTCTTGTTCTTGCGCTGGATATCCATCAAAAGCTCGGTGACGGCGGCCTGTACCGAAACGTCGAGCGCCGACACCGGCTCATCGGCCACCACCACCTTGGCATTGCCCGCAAAGGCGCGGGCGACGCCGATGCGCTGCTTCTGCCCGCCTGAAAGCTGGCGCGGCATGCGCTCGGCGAAAGCGCGAGGGAGCTTCACCAGGTCGAGAAGTTCGAGCATGCGCTGGCGGCGGTCGGCGACAGTCTTGCCGACCTTGAACTTCTCTAGCGTCCGGATGATCTGCGAACCCACCGAATGGCTGGGGTTCAGCGTATCGAACGGGTTCTGGAACACCATCTGGATCGACGACACGGTCTGCACGTCGCGCATCTCGATGCCGGTCGACTGGATCTCCTTGTTGCCGAGCGTAACCGTGCCCGACGAGGCCGTCTCGAGGCCGAGCAGTACCTTCGCGAGTGTCGACTTTCCGCAGCCAGACTCGCCGACGATCGCCACCGTCTCGCTTTCGCGCGCCATGAAGCTGATCGTCTCGTTGGCCTTGACCGTCCTCGGCTCGGCCCCGCCGAAAATCTCATTGGCCGAAACCTTGTAGTATTTCCTGAGATCCTCGATCTTGAGCATCGGCGCGCCGGGCTTGACCGGTTCCTTCTTCTCCTTGGCGCCCGCCGGCATCGCGCTCCAGTCAATCTCGTTGAAGCGCACGCAGCGGCTGAAATGACCGTCATGGCCTTCTACCGGGATCATCGGAATCTCGGCGGCGTTGCAGAGGCCTTCCACGAAATGATGGCAGCGCGGGCCGAAATTGCAGCCCTTCGGCCGCTCGTGCGGCAGCGGCAGCTGACCGGGAATGGCGACCAGCGGCCGCGAATTCTTGTCGGCGCCGGGCAGCGGAATCGAGCGGAACAGGCCCTGTGTATAGGGGTGCCGCATGCGGTCGAAAACGTCGCGGATGTTGCCGGTTTCCACCGCCTCGCCGGAATACATGACGGTGATGCGGTCGCAGGTTTCGAGGATCAGGCCGAGATTGTGCGACACGAAGATCATCGAGGTCCCGAATTCCTTGCCGAGCCCCTTCACGAGTTGCACGATGCCGGCCTCGACCGTCACGTCTAGCGCCGTCGTCGGCTCGTCGAGCAGCAGCAGCGCCGGCTTCGACAGCAGCGCCATCGCGATGACGATGCGTTGTTGCTGGCCGCCCGAGAGCTGGTGCGGATAGGATTTCATCATGCGCTCGGGGTCGGGGAGCTTCACCGCGCGAACCGTTTCCAGGGCGCGTTTGTAGGCCTCCTCCTTCGACACCTTGTCGTGCAGGATCGGCACTTCCATCAATTGCTGGCCGACCTTCATCGCCGGGTTCAGCGAGGCCATCGGTTCCTGGTAGATCATGGCGATCTCGTTGCCGCGGATGGAACGCAGCTCCTCCTCGGACAGTTCGCCCATGTCCTTGCCCTTGAACCTGATGCGGCCGCCGACGATTTTGCCGACGTTGGAAAGATCACGCATGATGCCGAGCGAGACGGTCGACTTGCCGCAGCCGCTCTCGCCGACGATGCCCATCGCCTCGCCGGGCATGACCTTGCAGGAGAAGTCCATAACCGCAGGGATTTCGCCGCGCCGCGTGAAGAACGAGATCGACAGGTTCTCGATGTCGATGATCGGTTCGGCGTTCTGGATGTTCGTGGCCTTCACAGCTTCGTTCATCATCCGCTCCTATCGCCCGTATTCCGGAAGCCGGCAGTGCCTCCAGAACCACATGGCTTCAGTCTTTCATCGATTGTTCGCGCAGCGCGTCGGCAAGCAGGTTGAGGCCGAGCACGAAGGACATCAGTGCGATTGTGGGCGGCAGCGCCGGGTGGATGAAGGAGCGCAGCAGGCGGCTGGCATCCTTGATCGCGGTGCCCCAGTCCGGGCTTTCCGGCGCCAGTCCGAGGCCGAAATAGCCGAGTGTACCGAGCAGGATCGTCGTGTAGCCGATGCGCAGGCATGCATCGACGATCAGCGGACCGCGCGCATTGGGCAGGATTTCCCACAGCATGATGTACCAGGGGCTCTCGCCGCGGGTCTGCGCCGCCGCAACATAGTCGCGCGTCTTGATGTCCATGACCAGACCACGAACGATGCGGAACACGCCCGGGCTCGACGCGAACACCACGGCCACGAAGATATTGAGCTGGTTGGGTTCGATGGAAACGATGCCGAGCGGGTCGGCGTTGAAGACGAGGCCG
Source organism: Mesorhizobium sp. KR9-304 (assembly GCF_040049215.1). Lineage (NCBI taxonomy): Bacteria > Pseudomonadati > Pseudomonadota > Alphaproteobacteria > Hyphomicrobiales > Phyllobacteriaceae > Mesorhizobium > Mesorhizobium sp. KR9-304. The sequence continues at coordinate 785,077 of NZ_JBDZDN010000002.1, forward strand.
GCATAGACCCAGAATCCGAGCACGAGCGTCAGTCCGAGCGTCAGGTAGAGCTTGTCCGGCCGGTCCTTGAATCGCGTCCAGAACAGTGTGGCGAAGAAGATGATCGGAAACAGGAAGAAGAGCCCGGCGAGCCCGTAAGGGATCGGCGTGTCCATGATTCCCGGCGTGACCAGCAGATAGAAGAGCAGGATGACCGGGAACGCCAGCACGAGGTTGGCGAGGAAGGAAAGCACCGAGTCGATCCGGCCGCCGTAATAGCCGGCCGGCAGGCCGAGCGTGATGCCGACCATCAGCGCGAAGGCAGTTGCCGCCGGCGCTATGATCAGCACGATCTGGCTGCCGAACACCATGCGCGAAAACACGTCGCGGGCGAGCTTGTCGCCGCCGAAAAGGTAGATTTTGTGCGACGCGGGCTCGATTGCGCCCGGCAGCGCGTCCTTCATGATCGCAACTTGGCCGAGCGGATCGAAGGGCGCAATCGTCGAGGCAAAGATCGCCGTGAACAGCCAGAAAAAGCAGATCGCGACGCCGGCGATGCCCACCCCACTGTCGAAGAGCTGGCCGTAGAGACCGAGCTTTTTCTTGAAGGTGAAGCTCAAAGTCAGCATGATCGCCAGCCCCAGCCATACCGGCCAGAAGCGGGCGATCACGCCGAGGACAACCTGGAAGGCGCCTATGTATTCGATCCCCATCGCCGGCGTCCCCTACTGCACTCTGATGCGCGGATTGAGATAGGCGTAGCCTATGTCGGAGATGAGCTGCGTCATCAGCACGATGAGGACCGACACCAGCGAGCAGCCAAGCAGAAGGTCGATATCATTGTTCTGGGCTGCCTCGACCAGCGTGTAGCCGAAACCCTGATATCGGAACATCGTCTCGACGATAACGACGCCGGTCAGCAGCCACGGGAACTGCAGCATGATGACGGTGAACGGCGCGATCAGCGCATTGCGCAGCGCGTGCTTGATGACCACGTTGGAGAATGAGAGGCCCTTCAAACGCGCCGTGCGGATGTATTGCTGCGTCATCACCTCGACCATCGAGGCGCGGGTCATGCGGGCAATATAGCCGATGCCGTAGATCGCCATCGTCATCACCGGCAGGGTGAAGTTGTAGAAGGTGATGCCTTGCCCGGTGGCCGATGCCGCCGAGCCATTCAGCCAGCCGAGCCACGAAGCGAAGATGACGGTGAAGATGATGCCCGAAACGTATTCGGGCGTGGCCGTCGTCGCAATCGAGGCGACCGAGAGCGTCCGGTCCGTTCGCGTGCCTTCGCGCATGCCGGCAAGGATGCCGATCAGCAGCGCGATGGGCACCATCGTCGCCATGACCCAGAACATCAGGATGCCGGTGGCGCCCAGCGCCGGGAAGAGCTTCGAGGCGACGGTCGTCTTGAACTTGGTCGAACAGCCGAAATCGCCCTGCAGTATGCCACCGTAGTGAGGTTCGGCCGGCTCGTTGCAGTAGCTGAATCTGGGTACAGCCTTGCCCGTATCGGGATCGATGTTGGGCTGCTTCTGCACGACACCCAGCCACTGGCCGTAGCGCAGGAAAAAGTTTTGACGGTATCCGTTCTTCGTCAGCCAGCTCTCGATATGCGCATCAGACGAGCGCATGTCGAGCTGGCTGATTGCCAGCTTGCGCAGGTTCGGCTCGAGATTGATCATGAAGAATACGACCATCGTCAGACAGAACATGGTGAGAACCATGGTGCCGAGACGCCGTAGAATGAATGCAAGCATGCTCGCCCCCTGCCGTGCGGGTTGGGGTTAGATGCGTCCAGTTGTCATTTGAGCGGAGAGGGGCAGAGCCCCTCTCCCGTCGCCGAAGCGATCAAGCTTCTTCCAGCCAGACCTTGCCGTACTCATGCTCGAAGGTCGGATGCATGCCGTGGTTCTTCACCGAAGGCATCGAGCTGTTGTAGAGCTTGCGCCAGTAGGGCTGGATGATGATGCCCGAGCTCTGCAGGATGGTCTCGATCTTCTCCATGACCACCTTGCGCTTCTCCGCGTCGGCGATGGAAAGCGCCTCGCCGATGGCGGCGTCGAGCTCCGGATTGGAGTATGCTGCCTCGTTCCAGGCCTCGCCGGTCCGGTAGGCGATGGCGACCACCTGGACGCCAAGCGGACGCATGTTCCAGTTGGTGAGCGAGTAGGGATACTTCGTCCAGTCGTTCCAGAAGGTCGAGCCGGGCAGCACCGTCCGCTTGACCTTGATGCCGGCGTCGCGCAACTGCGCGGCGATGGCGTCGCCGGTGTTCTTGTGCCAGTCCTCGTCGACGGTGATCAGTTCGTGCTCGAAGTCGGCCTGGCCGGCTTCGGCCATCATCGCCTTGGCCTTTGCCGGATCGCGGGCAATCTTCGGCAGCGCCACATATTCCGGATGGATCGGCGCGACGTGGTGGTTTTCCGCCGGCGCGCCGGCATTGCCGTAGCCAAGCTGAAGCACGACCGCGTTATCGACCGCGAGCTGCAGCGCGTTGCGCACCTTCTGGTCGTCATAAGGCTTGTTGGCGACGTTGGTGCGCGCCACGATCGTCGAAGCGGTGACGACTTCCGAGGTCAGAGCGCCGACGCCTTCGAGGATCGTCACGTAGTCGGCCGTGGTCTCGTGGTTGGTGTGCACTTCGCCCGCCTCATAAGCGGAAACCATGGCCGACGGATCGGTGCCGTAGTCAATGAATTCGACGCCGTCCAAATAAACGTCGCCCTTCCACCAGGCGCCGTTTTCGCGACGCTTGTACACGACCTTCTGGCCGACGTCGTAGGAGACGAGCTCAAACGCGCCGGTCCCGATCGGGTTCTTGACGAAATCGCGGCCGGTCTCGTCGAACGAGCGGTGCACGATCAGTGCCGGATAGTCGCACAGACTCGGGATCAACGCGATGTCAGGCTTGGTCAGCGAAATCTTGACCGTCATGTCGTCGACCTTGGTCACCGCGCCTTCGCGCAGCTTGCCCGAAGCTTCATCGACGATCGTGCCGAGACGGCCCGGCATCGAATTGCCTTCGGCGCTCTTGTCGGCCCAACGCGTGAAGTTGAAGACCACGTCGTCGGCGTTGAAGGTGTCGCCATTGGTCCAGGCGACATTCGGACGGACGTGGAGGACGTATTCGGTGGCGTCGTCGTTCACATCCCAGCTCTCGATGAGATTTGGCTCGAAGGTGAATTCGCGCGTGTATTTTACCAGTCCTTCGAGGGTCTGGCGCTGAGCGTTGGCGATTTCGGACCAGTCGGCGGTACGCGGGTCCTTGGGATCCTTGATCGACATCGCGACCTTCAGGACGCCACCCTTCTTGGGCTCCTGGGCCTGCGCCTCCATCGGCACCGCAACGCCGAGCATGCCGTAGGCCATCGCGGTCGAAGCGCCGAACACGCTTGCCATCGCGAGAAATTCACGACGGTCCACCGTTCCCGCCTTGGCGCTCTCGGCCATCTCGCGGATGTGGTCCGGAACGCGGTCCCCGTTACTCCTGTAGAATGTCATGACGAACTCCCATTGTTGGCTTTCTGCCGATTACAATTCCGCATCCGGCCTGCGTTGTCAAAGCAGACGGGAATGAGAACCCGTAGAGAATGTGCAACTTTGGATGGGAGCCGGTATGCGCGAATGCGACAAACTTGGCGCAAAATTGTTAACGCGGCGAGATTCCGGAAATCCTGCCGACACGATTAGAATGAGACGGTCGCGTCGACACCGACAGCGCCAGAAGCGCTCCTGAAGTAAGGCCAGAACGTCCGCGCCCGGGAAGCTGCTCAATACTCGCGTTCGAAGAAGATGCCGCCCTTGGCTTCCCCGCCGTCGTTCGCCTCGCCGCGCAACTTCACGCCCTTGCCGATATCGAGATCGATCTTGGCCTTGCCGGAGCCGGCCTTGTCGCCCTTTTCCAGCGAGAAATACGTGCGGTCGTTGAGGTATTTGCCGGCCGATACTGAAGTGCTTCCGTCCTCATTGGTCCTGATATCGAGATCGTCGACGCCGATCTGGCTGCGCAGCGACTGAAGCAGCGATGAACTGCCGCCCGCACCGGTCAGCGATGCCGCCGCATCCGCAAGCTGGGCGATCTGCAGCGGCGACAGGTTGGACATGGACCGGCCGAAGATCAGCTGCGCCAGCGCCTCGTCCTCTGGTAGCGCGGGCACGGAGGAGAAATTGAATTTTGGATTGTTGGCCGGGCCGCTGATCGTCACCGTAACCGTGGTGCTGCCGACGTCCGAATCGGCCGCGAAGTCGAGGGTGGGGACCAGCGAGCCGGCGAAGCTGATCGTGCCGCGCGAGAAGATGAGCCGCCTGCCGAGCACGGAGAGCCGGCCGCGCCGCAGCGTGAACTGGCCGACGGCTTGCGGCGCCGCGGTCGAGCCGGTCAGTCTGAGACTGCCGCCGAGTTCGGCGTCAAGGCCGCGCCCGGTGACGAAGATCTGATTGTTGGCGTTCACCGTCAGGTCGAGCGTCAGCGCCCCCGAGCCTCCGCCGATGGCTGTCGACGGCGCCAGCGCCGCTGCCTGCGCGTTCACCGCGGGCGTCGCATTCTTGTGCCTGACATCGAGCGCGGCGAGCGAGCCCGGCAGCCTGTCTGGCACGGTGATGACTGTCTTCTCGAGGTTCACCGTGCCCGACAGCACTGGCCTCGATAGCAGCGGCCCCCTGATGGCGAGGTCGCCGTTCAGCGTCGTGGTGACGACACGCCCGTCCGTGTAGCGCCCGTTGACGATCTTGATCTTGAGATCAGCCGGGAATCCGCTGCCGGGATTGATGCCGACGGTTCCCGAACCGGAGATGCTTCCGCCGGTCGATAGCGATCCGGTCAGCGTGCGCACGGTTGCGACGCCGTTCGCCATCGCGATCTCGGCGCGGATGTCGTTGATGGCGATGCCGGAAGCCGCGGCAACGAAACGCGCGCCCGATGTCGACAGCGAACCGCCGATGACGGGCGCGTTGGTCGTGCCGCGCACCTGCAGATTGACGTTCGAGCTGCCGGTGAGCGCCAGACCCGACGACGCCAGCTTAGAAGCCAGGAAGGAGAACGGCACGCCGCCCGAAAAATCGAGCGAGAGCGCGCGCGACCCCGTGTCCACCGTGCCGCCGCCCTTGAGGCCGAGGCCTCCACCGCCCGCAGCATTGGCCTGGAACTTCAGCCTGCCGCCGGTAAAATCGCCGCTGGACGCGACGGCGAACGCACCAAGGCCGGCAGAACGCGTCTGCGCCGTCTGCGCGCTCTTCCAGTCGATCGAATAACCTATGGCGGGATTGGCTGCCGCACCTGTAACCCTGGCGGTGCCGGAAATGGTCCCTGCTGCATCGAGGCCAGGCACGAAATTGTTCGTGACCGAGGCCGGCACGGCCGTCAGCGTGGCATTGAGATTCAGCGTCGAGCCCGCCGTTCCCGACACCAAGGCAGTGCCACCGCCCACGTCGACCGCGACCTTGTCGAGCGTCGTGGCGCCGCCAGCAATCTCGATCCTCGACGGGCGCGCCAGCGCCACCTTCAGGCCGCGCACGGTGGCCTGGCCGGAGGCTAGCTCGATCACGGTTCTGCCGTTCGCAACCTGCACGCGGCCGGAGGCGCGTGCCGGGATATCCGACACCGTCGCGCCGCCGTCGAAGCCTGTCCAGCCGGCCTGCTGGGTCAGCGTCACGTCGATGCCCTTTATCACCGTCTCGCCGGAAGTCACCGTCGCCGCCTGCACGCGCCCGGAGACGGCAGGCGCCGAAAGATAGTCGTTGACGGTAGCGTCGATCGCGACGTTGGCCGCGGTGATGTCACCGCGCGAAATCGCCTTGGTCGTGGCGTTCACGGCAAGTTCCGGCTTGCCGGCATCGTCGGTGAAGCTGATCGTGCCGTTGAGGTCGCCCTTCACCGTTTCCAGCGCAAGCGCTGCCAGCGCGCCGACATCGGGAAGCTGGAAGTTGACCGTGCCGAGCGGCAGGAATTTCTCGTCAAGCACCAGATCGCCGGCAATCCGGTTTGCCCCGAGCGATAGCGTCAGTCCCTTGACCTCGCGCCTGCCGCCAGAGGTTGACAGTTTGGCCTTGCCGTCGAGCGTCTCGCCACCGACCACGCCGGTCAGCGACACGTCCGCCGCTGGATTGTCGACGTCGGCCTTGCCTGTCGCGACGAGCTTCAGCCCTTCGATCTCGCGTCCCGCCGCCTGGATCCGGTCGCTGGTTACCGTCAGCGACACATCGGGCTTCGCCAGCGCCCCCTTTGCCGTCACCGCGAGGTCGACGGCGCCGGTCGCGCCCTGAGCCAGCAGCCCGACATTGCCCAGCCGGCCGGTGATGTCGGCGTCGATCTCCTGGTTTGCGGTGCGCACCTTTCCCGATGCCGAGAGCTCGCCCGACGAGATGGCGAAGGGATCGGCCGAAACCATTCCCTCATGGTCCCGGGAGATATCGGCCGTCAAGTTGACCCGTTCCGCAAGCGCCGGCCGCAACGAAGCCGGCAGCGCCGCCGACGCCACGTCGGCGTTGAGCTTCAGCGTCACCGAGCCATCGACCAGCGACACTTCGCCGGTGAATTTGCCCGCCAGCGCCTCGCTGCCGAGATTGCCGTCTGTGACAACAAGCGTATCCGTCGTCAGCGTGCCGGCGATCCCGGCGCTGATCTTGCCGGCGATCAGCGGTGCGATGGTCGGATTGTCGATGATCAAGGCTGCCGCGGTGGCGGTTCCGGTTACCGGCCCGCTGCGGCTCTCGATGTTGAAGGCGTCGGAATGCAGCGCTATCGCCAGATCGTCGAGCTCGGCGTCGTTGGTCGCCACTCTCGAAAGCGAGGCGGCGATGTCGAGGTTCGGCTCGCGCCCGTCGCCGATGGCGCGAAACGATGCCGACTGCAGCACCATGTCGATCGGGCTGTCTTCGGTGCCGAACGAGAGCGGCACGCCCTCTCCCGCCGCCTCGATCTGCAGTGCGAAGTCGCTGGCGCCTTCCGGGTCGAGCGTGCCCGACGCGGTGGCCTCGATGGCATTGCTTCCGATGGTGGCGCGCTCGACCTGGACGCCTCCGGCCCCTGTCAGGAGACCGGCGAAGTCAAAGCTCGATTTCCCTGATAGCAGCGGCTTGAGGTTCTCCGGCATGAAACGCTCGAAATCGCCGTCGCCCTTGGCCTCGATCGCACTGCCCCTGTCGGTCAACTGGTGCCGGGCCTCGACGCGGGTGACGACCGTCCCGTCGACGGCGAAGGTGCCACTGCCCGACCAGTCGGCCGCCGGCCCGCTGCCCGAAACGTTGATTTCGACCGCCGGCTCACCGGGAAGCTTGAGCAGATTGGCAAGGATGCCGCCCGCCGGTTCAGAGGCTCGGATGTCGATGCCAAGCCGGTTCTCGTCCGGCGCGAAATCGATCGATGCGTCGATATTGCCGGCGCGCCCGTCGCTGCGCGCGATGTTGAGTTGCGACACGATCTGCAGCGGCGAGGCTTCCGCACGCGCCGAACCTTTCGCCGCGACCGATGCGACGCCGCCGGCGAGCGCCGGCCCGAGCGCTATGTCGGGCAAGTCGATCTGCTTGAGATCGACCGAAACCGGCAGCGAGAACGGACCCGCCTCCTCCTTGGGCTCGCTCGCCGGCTTTGGCGCGCGCGCCAGCTCGATCCGCTCGGCGAAGATGCGGTCGGCGGCGAACGTCGCCGAGAAAAGCTTGAGCGGCGACCAATCGACCGCGACGTTGCGCGCCACGAGCCAGGGTCCGTCCGCGTCTTCCAGCACCACGCTTTGCAGCGTCAGATTGCCCGACCAGATGCCGTCCATGCCCGCGATCTTGATGATCCGGTCAGGCGAGGAAACGAAATCCGAGATCAACCCTGCAAGATTGTCCCTGCCCCGCTCGGTCAGCGTCAGCACCGCGACGGCGGCGATGACGAAGGCGAGCGCGGCATAGATCGTGTAGCGGAGGATGCGCAGGAAAAGCTTGACGAACCGCATTGGTCAGAACGCCTGGCCGACGCCGGCATAAATGGCGAAGTCCGGATCGCCCGGCTCGGGGTTGACCGGCACCGCCGCGTCGATCCTGAGCGGCCCGAACGGCGTCAGGTAGCGCAGGCCAACGCCCGCGCCGACCTGGAAGCGCGCCGAGCCCAGGAATTCGTCCTCGGACACCGTGCCGGCGTCCACGAACGGCACGATGCCGATGGTCTCGGTGACCTGCACGCGCAACTCGCCGGACAGTTCCATAAAGGAGCGCCCGCCGATCGGATTGCCCTCGGGATCCTTGGGGCCGATGCCCTGATATTCGTAGCCGCGTACCGATCCGCCGCCGCCGACATAGAACCGCCTGTCAGCCGGAATGTCTTCCACCGACGCGCCCAGAATCGACCCCGCAGCCACCCGCCCGGCGACGACGAAGCGCTGCGCGTCGTCGATCGCCTTGTAAGCGGAGAGTTCGCCGCGGAACTTCACGAAGGTCGCTCCCGTGAGAAAATCATGAGCCGGTTCCGCAAAGGCCAGCGCCCGGAACCCACGCCTCGGGTTGAGCTTGTCATCGCGATTGTCAAAAACGTATTGCAGCGGGATGCTGGCTATAAGATGGCGCTGTCCGTCGGGGTGATAGAAGTCGGAGACGTCTTCGTATTCCAGCGAGACTTCTGCCGAAGCGCTTTGCTCGCGCGTGAATTGGTAAGACACGCCGGCCGCGATCTCGGTCGAGAAGCGGTCGTAGGCGTCGGGATGCTCGTAGACGGTCCGGAATCGCGAGAAGAACTTCGAATCCGGTCCGATGACCCCCGGCTTCTCGAACAGGATCGCGGCGCTGTAGTTCAGCTCGCCGAGACCCGAAGTGTCGTTGCTGTCGAAGTCCGAGGTGTCCTGGTCGCCGATACCGCTGATCGAGCCTTCGATGCGCAGCGTCTCCCCGCGTCCGAAGAGGTTGCGGTGGCCCCAATAACCTTCAACGCCCAGCCCGTCAGTGCTGGAGAAGGTGGCGCCGACGCCGTAGTAGCGCAGCTTTCGCTCGCTGACCTCGACCTCGATGGGGATCTGGCCGCTAGCGTCGAGCGTCTCCGCTTCCCTCACCGTCACGCTCGAAAAGACGCCGAGCGCCAGCAGACGGTCGCGCGCCTCCTCCATCTCCTTCGGCGAATACTGCTTTCCTTCCTTGAGCCCGGTCACATAGGCCGTGAAATCTGGATCCATGGTTTCGGTGCCCGACACCACTGTCGGGCCGTATCCCGCGACCGGCCCGGCCTCGACGGCGAGCGTCACGTCGAGCGTGGCCGTATCGTGGTCGGCGACGATGTCGCGGCCGGTTATGGCCGCGAGCGGCCGCCCGTCTTCTTTCAGGCGGCGTACAATCTCAGCTTCGGCCTTGAGGATCGCGCGCGACCCGGCATCGCCGCCTGGAATGAGCCCGAACTCCGCCGGCGCGAGGTCGGCCGCATCGCCGCCGAGCGCTATTTCGCCCAAGGTGAACACGGCGCCCGGATCGATGGTGATCGTGACTGGCACCGGTCCTGCTCCGAAATCCGCATCGGGCGGCAGATCGTCGATGGATCGCCCATCTATCGCGATCGTGACGACGCCGTCGTAACGTGACCCCGAATAGAGCGCGGCGACCAGCTGTTCGCGATCGGCGCGAGCCTTCGCCATCAGGCCAAGCGACCCTGAAACCGGGCGCTTGACGTCCTGGACCAGCGAGGAGGCCTTATCGAGCGCCTCCTTGAGCTTCTCGTCGTCGCCTTCGACCGTCAGCGTGACGGTGTAATTGAGCGGGTCGACGATGTCCTCTCCTTCCTCGTCGTCGGAGCCGAAAAGCTTGAAGCCGAACAGTTCGAAGGCGTTTGCCGCCGGCGCATGCGTCAGGGCGGCAGCGCCTGACAACAAGGCGCAGAGCAGGAGCCGCGCGCCGCGTCCTGCTATCAGCCTCCCTGTACTCTCCGCACGCTTTACTGCCATTTCCGCCAAACTAACCATCAAAACTAAAATTGAAATGAAGTTCTGAAGCGCTCGTAAAGGGGCCACAATCGATGTGTCAGAAATGGCACTTGAAGCTCTCGTCACCGCGATTTTTGTTTTTTGCGTTCCGGTGCGGAATTTGCGACATAGCATGTAGGGCGGGATGCGCAAACCAAACCGTGACAGGCGGCTCCCTGTCTCCGTTGGGCGCGTTGGCGGATCTGGCTGCGCCACGGTAGGGCAGATCGTGTTTTTGGGGGAGATGCGGCATGCACGCGCGTAGGCTTTCGGTTGTTTCGGTTCTGACGTTCCTTTTGTTCGCTTTCGTCAATGCCGCCTGGGCCGTCGAGGCCCGCCAGGTCGTCACTTCGGACAATTCCGACTATTTCGGCTTCGATCTGAGGTCCGAGCAGAACGTTACGCTCGACCAGTGCAAGACGTCCTGCCTTGGCGACGGCCAGTGCCGCGCGTTCACCTACAACACCAAGGCGAAATGGTGCTTCCTGAAGTCCGATTTCGCGACCATCAAGCCATTCAGCGGCGCGGTCGCGGGCAAGGTCGTTCCGATCAGCGGCGACCCTGACATCGGCGCACCGCCCGCTCTCACCTACTTCCCAGCCTGGATGGTCGACGAAGCCGCCAGCATGCGGACCCGGTTGACCAACGGGTCCGTCGCGGTCGGCGAGCAGGGCCTCGCGGCTCTGGCCGCCGCCGGCGATGCTGCGCTGCTTACCGGCGACCCGCGCACGGCCGTCCAGCGCTTTACCACCGCTGTCGCGACCGACCCCAATGACGGGACGCTGTGGCTGAAGCTCGCGCGCGCCGTCCTTGCAGTCCAAGCCATCAACAGCCAGGAAACGGCGTCTCTGCAGAGCGACGCCACGTCGGCCGCCTATAACGCCTATCTCCTGCTGCGCACCGCCGCGACACGCGCCGATGTGCTGGCCACCATCGCGGTAGGGCTCGATCGACGCGAGTTGTTCCGGCCCTCGCTGCAGGCCTACGAGGCCAGCCTCGCCTTGGACAATTCGGCCTCGGTCCGAGCCGAATACGAGGACCTCAAGGCCCGCAAGGGTTTCCGCGTGGTCGAGCACAAGGTCGAGGCCGACAGCGCCTCGCCGCGGGTTTGCGCCCAGTTCTCCGAGGACCTCGTCAAGGCCGGCGTCGACTATGCCCCCTTCGTGACGGTCGAAGAGACGGCGCCCAGGAGCGTCGAGGCCGAAGGTCGCCAGATTTGCGTCGAGGGACTTGAGCACGGACATAACTACCGCATAGCCTTCCGCCCCGGCCTGCCGGCGGCGATCGGCGAGGTGCTCGAAGGCCCGGTCGTGCTGTCGATCTACATCCAGGATCGCGCCCCGACCGCCCGCTTCACCGGCGACAGCTTCGTGCTGCCCTCCACCGCCCGGCGCGGCATCCCGGTCGTTACCGTCAACATGGATGTCGCCGACATGAAGCTCTTCCGCGTCGGCGACCGCTCGCTGGCGCAGCTCCTTTCCGGCTACCAGTTTCTCCGCCAGCTCGACAGCTACGATCTCGACAGCGTCTCGACCCAGCTCGGAGCCCCGGTCTGGGAGGGCGAACTGGTCATCGCCAACGAGCTGAACAAGGAAGTGACGACCAGCTTCCCGGTTGACGAGGCGCTGCCCAACCGCAAGCCCGGCGTCTATGTGCTGACCGCGCAGCCCAAGGACGACCGCACCGATTCCTGGATTTCGCGCGCCACCCAGTGGTTCGTCGTTTCCGACATCGGCCTGTCCACTTATACCGGCCAGGACGGCCTCAACGTCTTTGCCCGTTCGCTCGGGACCGCGAAGTCCCTCGCCAATGTCGATTTGACTCTGCTTGCCCGCAACAACGAGATTCTCGGCACCGCCACGACCGACGCCGAGGGCCGCGCCACCTTCAACCCCGGCCTCAACCGCGGCGAAGGCGGCATGGCGCCTGCCGTGCTGATGGCCTCCAGCGGCGACCAGGATTTCGTCTTCCTCGACATGACCAAGGCCGGCTTCGACCTGTCCGACCGCGGCGTGGCGGGCCGCGAAGCGCCCGGAGCGCTCGACGTCTACGCCTGGACCGAGCGCGGCATCTACCGCGCCGGCGAGACCGTGCATGCCGCGGCCCTCGCGCGCGACAGCGCTGCCGATGCGGTCGAGAACCTGCCGCTCACCTTCATCTTCACGCGACCCGACGGCGTCGAGGACCGCCGCATCGTGTCGGACGGCGCGTCGGCCGGCGGCCATGCCGTCGATCTCGGCCTGTCGTCCGCCGCCATGCGCGGCACCTGGACGCTGGCTATCCACACCGATCCGAAGGAGCCGCCGGTCGCCTCCCAGGCTTTCCTGGTCGAGGATTTCGTGCCCGACCGCATCGAGTTCGACATGACCTCCGACAAGCCGGAGATCGCCGCCGGCGAGACCGCTGATATCACCGTCGACGGCCGTTTCCTTTACGGCGCGCCGGCTGCCGGCCTCGCGCTGGAGGGTGAGCTTGCGCTGTCCACGAAACGCGAGTGGGACAGCTTCAAGGGCTATTGGTTCGGGCTCGCCGACGAGCAGGACGTCCAGGCCAACCGGGTACCGCTTCCCGCGCTGCCGGTCATCGGCGACGACGGCAAGGCGACTTTCCCGGTCGCCATCGAGCAGCTGCCCTCGACCACGCGGCTGATCGACGCCACCTTGACCGTGCGCATGCGCGAAGCCGGCGGCCGCGCCGTCGAGCGATCGCTCGACATCGCGGTGCGCCCGACCGCCGATATGATCGGCATCCGGCCCGATTTCGCCGGCAACGAGGTTCCGCAGGGCGGCACGGCTAAATTCTCGATCATCGCATCAGATGCCTCCGGCAAGCGCAAGGCGATATCAGGCGCGCTGTGGAAGCTCGTCAAGCTTGAGCGGAACTACCAGTGGTACCGCTCCGGCAACTACTGGAACTACGAGCCGGTGACCACCACCGAGGCGGTTGCGTCAGGCACGGTCGATATCAGCGCCGACAGCGAAATTTCCATCTCGCAGGCGGTCGACTGGGGCCGCTACCGGCTGGAGATCGAGACGCCCGAACCGGGTGGCCCGGCTACCAGCTACGAGTTCGACGCCGGCTGGTACGTCACAGCCAGCTCTACCGAGACGCCTGACGGCCTGGAGATCGCTCTCGACAAGGATACCTACGCGCCCGGCGAAGTGGCCAGGCTGAAGATTTCGCCGCGCTTCGGCGGCGAATTGCTGATCGCCGTCGGCGCCGAGAAGCTGATCGCCACCGTCTCCGCGACGGTGCCCGAGGGCGGCGCCACGATCGATATCCCCGTCGGCGCGGACTGGGGCGCCGGCGCCTATGTCACCGCCACGCTCTACCGGCCGGGCGAGGCGCCCGGAACCGATAGCCAATCGCGCATGCCCGCCCGCGCCATCGGCGTGAAGTGGCTGAAGGTCGACCCCGGCCAGCGCGAGCTCACCGTCGCCACAGCCGCGCCGGAAAAGTCGACGCCGCGTTCGACCCTCTCGATCCCGGTCGCGGTGACGGGGGCGGCGCCCGGCAGCGACGCCTACGTGATGGTCGCGGCCGTCGATGTCGGCATCCTCAACCTGACGAAATACCAGGCGCCCGATCCGGAAGCGTGGTTCTTCGGCCAGCGCCGGATGGGCATCGAACTGCGCGACCTTTACGGCCGCCTGATCGACGGCTCGCTGGGCGTGGCCGGCCGCATCCGCACGGGCGGCGATGGCGCGGCCTTGTCCGCCGAAGGCAGTCCGCCGGTCGAGAAGCTCGTCGCTTTCTTCTCCGGAGCCGTTCGCCTCGACAATGACGGCAAGGCCACGGTGGAATTCGACATTCCGCAGTTCAACGGAACCGTGCGCATCATGACAGTCGCCTGGACGAAACAGGCCGTAGGACACGCGGTCCAGGACGTCATCGTGCGCGATCCGGTCGTCATCACCGCCGGCCTGCCGCGGTTCCTGGCGTCGGGCGACCAGGCGGTCATGCGGCTCGATATCGCCAACACGGACGGTCCCGACGGCGACTATGCGCTCGCCATCGAGACGTCAGGCGACATCTCTACCGGGGCGCTGCCCGACATGGTGACGCTCACCGGCGGCCAACGCATCACCATGACCGTGCCGCTGATTGCCGAAACAGCAGGCGATGGCGGCGTCATGATCCGGCTCACCCACCCGGACGGCCTCGCCGTCGAGCAGGCGCTTGCCTTGCCGGTGCGCCCCGCGGCGACGCCGGTCACCACCCGCATGGTCGTCGACCTCGGCCCGAACGGCTCGTCGCTGCGCGTCGACCGCGAGCTTCTCGCCGCTAGTTTGCTCGAAGGCGCGACGGTAAGCGTCGGCGTATCCCAGGCCGCTGCCTTCGACGTGCCCTCGATGCTGATGACGCTCGACCGCTACCCCTACGGCTGCGCGGAGCAGACGACCAGCCGCGCGCTGCCGCTGCTCTATGTCAGCGAACTTGCGGCAGGCGCCGGCATGAAGGACGAACCGGAGCTGAAGCAGCGCATCCAGGACGCCATCTGGCGCGTGCTCAACTACCAGTCCTCGTCGGGCAGTTTCGGCCTCTGGGGACCGGGCTCGGGCGACCTCTGGCTCGACGCCTATGTCTCCGACTTCCTGACCCGCGCCCGCGAGAAGGGTTATGACGTGCCTTCACAGGCGATGAGCCAGGCGCTTTCCAACCTGCAGAACTCGCTCGCCTACGACATCGACCTCGAGGACCGCGGCTCCGAGATCGCCTATGCCCTCTACGTGCTTGCCCGCAACAAGCGGGCTTCCGTCGGCGATTTGCGCTATTATTCCGATACGCAGATCGAAGCCTTCTCGAGCCCGTTGGCGGTGGCGCAGCTCGGCGCGAGTTTGGCGCTCTACGGCGATGCGCAGCGTTCGGAGGCGGCCTTCACGGCGGCGCTCCAGCTGGCAAAGAACACGCCCGACTACGACTGGTATCGCTCCGACTACGGCTCAAAGCTTCGCGACGGAGCGGCCATGCTGGCCCTCGCCGCCGAAAGCCGGCCGATGCCGTCGGTCGTGCCGGAGCTCATCCGCATCGTCTCGGCCGAACGCGCCGCGACGCGCTGGACGAGCACGCAGGACGAGGCCTGGATGCTGCTTGCGGCGCGCGCGCTGCAGGCCGGGAACGCCGCGCTCCAGCTTACCGTCGACGGACAGCCCTATACCGGCGCGTTCTCCAGGACGGTGACGGGCGAGGAGCTCCTCGCCCAGCCGATCGTCGTCGGCAACGCCGGAACGGCCCCGATCCAGGCCGTGGTCACGACGGTCGCGGCACCTGCCCAGCCGCTGCCCGCCGGCGGCGACGGCTTCACCATCTCGCGTGCCTACTACCGGCTGGACGGCAGCGAGGCGAATGTCACCGAGGTGACGCAGAACGAGCGTTTCGTCGTCGTCCTGCAAGTCACGGAGCAGAACAGCTGGGCTTCGCGCGTGCTGGTCAACGACCTGTTGCCGGCAGGTTTCGAGATCGACAATCCACGCCTGGTTTCCAGCGCGGACCTGGCGAATTTCGGCTGGCTGCAGCGCACCGACGCGGCGCATCTGGAGTTCCGCAACGACCGCTTCATCGCGGCCTTCGACCGCGAGGACGGCTCCGACCGAAACATCACGCTCGCCTATGTGGTGCGTGCGGTGACGCCGGGCATCTTCGTGCATCCGGCCGCCGGCGTCGAGGACATGTACCGGCCGCAATATTCGGCCCGCACCTCGACCGGCATGATGGAGGTCAAGGCGCCGTGACCGAGGCAATCTACCTTCTCCCCGTTTGCGGGGAGAAGGTGCCGGCAGGCGGATGAGGGGCAGCGCCATGCGGCTCGACAAATGGCTCCGCCGCGGCGCGATCACCGCCGCCTCGCTTGTGTCCGTGGCCGGCTTGACCTGGGCTGCCTTCGAAGCCGCCGACCGCGCTTTCCCGGCGCCGTTGCCCGAAAAGCTCGCCGTCTCGACCGAGGTCACCGACCGCGACGGGCAGCTCTTGCGCGCTTATGCTACCCCCGACGGCCGTTGGCGTCTCGCCACCACGCTGGACCAGGTCGATCCGCAATTCGTCGCGATGCTGGTCGCCTACGAGGACAAGCGTTTTTATGACCATGCCGGCGTCGACTACATCGCGCTCGCCCGCGCGTTCACGCAGTTCGCCGGCAACGGCCGCATCGTGTCGGGCGGTTCGACCCTGTCGATGCAACTCGCCCGCCTGATCGAGCCGCGCGAAAGCCGCAGCTTCGGCAGGAAGATCCGGCAGATTTTCCGCGCCATCCAGATCGAACGGCGGCTGTCCAAGGCCGAAATCCTCGAACGCTATCTCACGCTGGCGCCCTATGGCGGCAATCTGGAGGGTGTGCGCGCTGCCTCGCTCGCCTGGTTCGGCAAGGAGCCGAAGCGGCTCGGCGTCTCGGAATCCGCGCTGCTGGTCGCACTGCCCCAACTGCCCGAGCGCCGCCGGCCCGACCGCAATCCCGCAGGCGCGAGAAACGCGCGCGACCGCGTGCTTGCCCGCATGGTCACCGCCGGCCGCCTTGGCGAGATGGAGGCCGCGCGGGCGGCGCTCGACGAGGTCACCGGCGTTCGCCGGGCGCTGCCTGCGCTCGCCGCCCATGCCGCCGACGCCGCGCTTCGCAGCCGCCCGGCGGAATCCAGGCATCAGCTCACGATCAGAAAGAGCGTGCAGGAAGGGCTGGAAGCCGTAGCCCTCGAAGCCGCGCGCAAGCTCGGCCCGCGCATCTCGGTGGCCATGGTGCTCGCCGACGCCATGACCGGCGAAATCCTCGGCGAGGTCGGCTCGGCGAATTATTTCGACCCCAGCCGCTCTGGCTGGATCGACATGACCCGCACGCTGCGCTCGCCCGGCTCGACGCTGAAACCGTTCATCTATGGTCTCGCGATGGAGGAAGGCCTTGTCGCGCAGGAAACGCTGATCGAGGACCGCCCGGCCGACTTCGCCGGCTACCGGCCGAAGAATTTCGACATGACCTATCAGGGCGACGTCAGCGTTCGCCAGGCGCTGCAGCTTTCGCTCAACGTGCCGGCAATCCGGCTGCTCGACGCCGTCGGTCCGCAGCGGCTGGTATCGCGCTTCCGCCAGGCCGGTGTCACGCCGACGCTGCCCGTCGGCGAAGCGCCAGGCCTCGCCATCGGCCTCGGCGGCATCGGACTGTCGCTGCGCGACCTCGTCCAGCTCTATACGGGCCTGTCGAACGGCGGCAAGGCGAAGGTCCTGCGCGACGGCTCGGAAGCCGCCGCGCCCGCGCCGCTCGCCAACGGCATGGTCCTCGAGGCCCAGGCTGCCTGGCAAGTCACCGATATACTGGCCGGGGTCCGGCCGCCGGTTGGCGCAGCGCCCCGCGGCATTGCCTACAAGACCGGCACTTCCTACGGCAACCGTGACGCCTGGTCGGTAGGCTATGACGGCCGCCATGTGCTCGGCGTCTGGGTCGGCCGTGCCGATTCCGGCTCGGTGCCCGGCATTTCCGGTTACGAATCCGCCGCGCCCGTCCTCTTCGAAGGGTTTGTGCGCTCCGGGCTCGCAGCAACGCCCCTTCGCCGGCCCCCTTCTGGCGCCTTCCGTTCCGCCCACGGCGACCTGCCGGTGACGCTGGAGCGTTTCGTCTCCGCACAGGCGGGCGAACTTGCGCCAGCACCCCGCGCCATCGCCGAGCCCGCCCCGCGCATTGTCTTCCCGCCCGACGGAGCACGCGTCGAGCTCGGCGCTGCCACAGCGGATGCGATCCCGCTGGTGCTCAAGCTGCAGGGCGGACGCGCGCCGTTCCGCTGGCTCGCCAACGGCAAGCCGCTGGTCGAGATCGAGCGACGGCGCGAGGCGATCTGGCAGCCCGACGGCGCCGGCTATTCCACGCTCACCGTCATCGACGCCGCCGGCCGCGCCGCTAGCGTGAAGGTGTTCGTGGAGTAAGGTTTTTTTGTCGGCCGGAGCCGTAACTCGGCCATCACCGCGTCCTTCGTGAAAATTGGACCCTCGCCGTCTTCCACCATGGACGCTAAGTCTGGTGCAGCGCCGGCGCTTCCGGCCGGAGCGACTTCATGCCCGTCTCGAAAGCCTTCCGTCCCTCTCTCGCCCATGCCGCCTTGGGCAGCGATTTCTTCGACGAGGTCGAGCCGGCGAGGTTTCCCGAGCATACCCTCCGCTACCGCAACCAGCGCTGGGCCGAGCGTGTCGGCCTCGGCAGCCTGACCGACGCCGAATGGCTCGACCATTTCGGCCGTTTCGCGTCCCTCCCCGGCGGCAATCCGATCCCGCTGGCGCTGCGCTACCACGGCCATCAGTTCCGCGTGTACAACCCCGAGCTCGGCGACGGGCGCGGCTTTCTCTTCGCCCAGATGCATGACCTCGAGGACAGCCGGCTGCTCGACCTCGGCACAAAGGGCAGCGGACGCACGCCATGGTCGCGCACCGCCGACGGCCGGCTCACCTTGAAGGGCGGCGTGCGCGAGGTGCTCGCCACCGAGATGCTGGAGGCGCTGGGCGTCGACACATCGAAGACCTTCAGCCTGATCGAGACCGGCGAGGAATTGATGCGCGGCGACGAGCCCTCGCCCACCCGATCCTCAGTGCTGGTCCGGCTCAGCCACTCGCATATCCGCATCGGCAGCTTCCAGCGCCTGCTCTACCTCGACGATCATGACAACATCAGAAAGCTGCTCGACCACTCCATCCGCACCTACATGCCGGAACTCTGGCACGACGACATCGGCGAGCGCGCGCTGCGCTTCCTCGAAGAGGTCAGCCGCCGCGTGGCGGTCACCGGGGCCGGCTGGATGCTTGCCGGCTTCGTGCACGGCGTGCTCAACACCGACAACATCAACATCACCGGCGAGAGCTTCGACTACGGCCCCTGGCGCTTCCTGCCAGTTCTGGATCCGGCCTTCACCGCGGCCTATTTCGACCAGACCGGGCTCTACGCCTATGGCCGCCAGCCCGACACCCTGCTCTGGAACCTGACGCGGCTTGCCGAATGCCTGCTGCCGCTTGCCGAGAAGTCGAAACTCGAGGACGTGCTGCGCGGCTTCGAACCGCATTTCCAGCGCGCCTTCAACGCGGCGATGCTGCGCCGCCTCGGCCTCGCGCCTGCCGGCGAGGATGCCGCGACCGCGCTCGTCCGCTCTGTCTGGAAGTTCCTGATCGACACGAAAATGCCGTTCGAGCAGTTCTTCTTCGACTGGTTTGGCGGTCGGGCGAGCGAGAAGCGCGCTGCGGCTAGCCCGTCAGCCGAGTTCTACGCCGCCGAGAACTTCGAGCCCGTCTTTGCAACCCTCGCTGCACACAAGACCGATGCCGGCATCCGCCTCGACCACGCTTATTTCTCGCGTGAAAAGCCATGCACCATGCTGATCGACGAGGTCGAGGCGCTCTGGGAGCCGATCGCCAACAGCGACGACTGGTCGGCCTTCCACGCGAAGCTTGCCGACATAACGGAAATGCGCGAGGCATATTCGACTGTGGAGTGGCCCTAGGCGATTTCAGCGGACCTCCCTAAGAAGCACCGTCAACGCTTGTTTGATTATGGCAACTGTCCTAACCTTGCCAATTGGGCGGACGGGCAAAAGCGGCCAAGAGTTTGCTATGCGGCATTCATGCAAAGGAATGTTGATAAGCGCACTGTTCTTCCTGAACGCTGTATTAAACAGCGCCACTGCCCAGCCAGTTACGGGCAGCACCAACAATATCGGCGTGGAAACCGGGCCGGCGCCACGGTTCCAGATCAGGTTTATCGAGTTTTACGTCAAGGACGAGACCGGCATCGACTTCCTTGGGTCCGACGATGTCGTTTTCATCGTCAACGCTGCTCAATATGAATTGAGTGTCAGACGATATTCGGTTAACGGCGACGAATGGTACACGTTGGAGACAGGCGAGCAGTGCATCATGCCGGCCATCGATCCCGATAGCTCTCCCAACGATATTTGGTTGTGTCAGGAGGCTGGCAGTCCAGCGCCGATCACGTTCAATATTTCTGCCTGGGAAAAGACTTTTAACTGGCCCTGGTCCTTTGGTCCCGGTTTTTCGGCGCCGGAAACGGACAGCGATATCTTGCCGCTCGGCAGCACAGATCGGCTCAAGCACAGACAGACGCGCATCGGCCAGCATCATGTCGATCTGCCGCAAGCGATGCTGCTCGAAAAAATGCCCCGGGTCGGAGACAAATGGCCGTTCACGATAAGCCTGGTAGCAGGTTGCCTTTCGCCAGGGCCATGCTTTGACGAGGAGCCTTGGTACGACCTGACTTTAGAAGTTGCGCGCGTCGGCGACGCATCCCAACCGGTGCCTCTCGATCCCAATCATTGATCGATAAGAACAGCGTCGGCTTCCCGCTGTCTGGCGGACTACGCAGCCCGCCTTGCCGCGATCTGGCGCATTGCGATCACCCGCCGGCGGTAGATCTCGGTGCGCATTGCCGCCACATGCAACGTCAGGAACAGCAGCGTGAAGCCGACCGCCATCACCAGCAGCGGCACCAGCATCGTGGCGTCGATGGTCGGCCCGTCGAGCCTGAATACCGACGCCGGCTGGTGCAGCGTGTTCCACCAGTCGACCGAGAACTTGATGATCGGGATGTTGATGAAGCCGACCAGCGTGATGATCGCCGCCGCGCGCGCCGACTTGGCCGGATCGTCTATCGCCCGCGTCAGCGCAAGGATGCCGAGATACATCAGGAAAAGCACAAAGACCGAGGTCAGCCGCGCGTCCCACACCCACCACGTGCCCCACATCGGCTTGCCCCAGATGGAGCCGGTGACGAGCGCGAGAGCGGTGAACACCGCTCCGATGGGCGCTGCCGCCTTAAGCGCAACATCGGCCAGCGGATGCCGCCAGACGAGCGTGCCAAGCGCCGAGAGCGCCATCAGCGAATAGCAGAGCATGGAAAGCCAGGCGAACGGCACGTGGATATACATGATCCGCACCGTAATGCCTTGCTGGAAGTCCTCCGGCGCGCTGAAGCCCAGATAGAGCCCGGCGGCGAGCATTATGGAACTCGCGCCTGCCATCCAGGGCAGTATGCGATCGGCCATCGCCAAGAATTTGCTCGGATTGGCGAGGTCGGAAAACCGCCTCGTCCCGCTCCTCGTCTCGCTGCCGCTGGTGTCGCTCATGACGAGCTACATAAACCCGCGGCTGACCTGCCGCAATCGCGCCAAGCGCCGCATGGCCTTCAGGCTGAAGGGCGCGGCGCGCCGGGCCGACCTCGATGCGGCTGGAAAGCTAGGCGGCTGCTTCCACCGCCGCGATGCGCGAAATACGGCGCACCTCTTCGTCATTGAGCAGCCCGCCTGCCCGAAGCAGCGAGGCAAAGCGCCCGTTGCGCGCCGACAGCTCTGCAAAGCCGCCCATCTCCACGATGCGGCCGTTGTCGAGGAAGATGACGAGATCGGCGTCGCGCACGGTCGTCAGACGGTGCGCGATGATGAAGGTTGTGCGGCCGGCGCGCAGGCGGTCGATCGCTTCCTTGACCCGGGCTTCGGTTTCGACGTCGAGCGCGCTGGTCGCTTCGTCCAGCACCAGGATCGGCGCATCCTTGAGAATCGCGCGGGCAAGCGCGATCCGCTGCCGTTCTCCGCCGGAAAGCTGGCTCCCCCGCTCTCCCGCCAGCGTATCGTAGCCTTCGCTTTTGGCCAGGATGAAATCATGCGCCGCGGCGGCCTCCGCCGCAGCGTGAACCTCGTTGTTCACCGCTCCGGCGCGCCCGATGCGGATGTTCTCCTCGATCGACCGGTTGAAAAGACCTGAGTCCTGGAAGACGGTGGCGATCGACTGCCGCAGCGACTTGCGGGTCACGCCGGCGATGTCGACGCCATCGATCAGGATGCGGCCATGCTGCGGCGAATGCACCCTTTGCAGGAGGTTGATGAGCGTCGTCTTGCCGGCTCCGGTCGGTCCGACGATGGCGACCGTCTGTCCCGCCTTCACGTCGAAGGAAATGTCCGCGACGCCCTGCCCCGAATTGGGGAACTCGAAACTCACGTCCTCGAAGCGCACGTCGCCGTCCGCGCGCTCGAGCTCGCGCAGGTCGACCGGTTCCTGGGCAATCGCGGCGGCGTCTTCGAGGCGGTAGAACTCCTCGAGTTTCACGCGCGCGTCGAAAACCTGGTTCACGAAGTTGGAAACCTGGTCCAGCCGGCTGATGAGAAGCGACGCAAAGCCTGTGAAGGCGACGATGTCGCCGATCCTGAGTTCGCCGCGCGAGACCAGCAGCGCACCGATCAGAAGCACGACCATCATGGACACCGTCGACGACAGCCGGTGCATGGCGCTCGCCAGCGCCCACCAGTCGAGCACTGGGTTCTGCGCGGCAAGCAGCGCGCGCGCCTGGGCGCGCAGCGCCTCGGTCTCATGGCTGACCCGGTTGTAGCTTTGCAGGACCGCGACGTTGCCAACCGAATCGCTGACATGCCCGAAAACCTTATGATAGTGCCGCTCTACCGACCTCTGGCCTTCGTTGGTCTTGCGCATCACCAGCCGCCCGATGACGACGTAGAGGGCGCCGAGCACTACCAGCACCAGCGACATGCGCAGGTCCAGCGTCAGCGCAGTGGGCACAAGCAACACCAGCGCGACGAAGGTGGAAAGATGCTGGCGCATGAATTCGAGCCAGAGCGAGAACAAGGCGTCGACCGCCCTAAGCAGCGTGTGCAGGGTGTTCGACGAGCCGCGCTCGTGATGCCAGGCAAGCGGCATGGTGATGACGCGTTCGAAGGAATCGCAAAGCACGCCTGCCCGGCGCGCATGCGCGACGCGGTCGGCGCCGCGCGCAACCAGCACGAAGGCGACGATGTTGAATGCGCCGATTCCGGCCCACAGCGCCAGCGTCGGCACGAGGTCGCCCTTTTCCGTGATGGCGTCGATGATGCGGCCGAACAGGATAGGTTCGGCAATGGTCACCATGGCGAGGATGACGTTGGCGCCGCAGATGAAGGCAACGCGCCTCTTGTCTGCACCGAGATACCGGAGAGCCCTCCAGTAGATTTCGAACAATGACACGCAATTACCTCGTCATGAAAATTGTGCAGCGCACAATGCAGGGACTGTCGTACTCGCTGTCGGGTCGCAGTTCAATGCGCTCCTAACGGCCCCGTTCCCCATCGGCGAACAACAAACCACAACGGCATGTAACGTCCTGTGATCCAGCTAACGGATTGAGAATTAAGAAAAAATGGCAACCTTGCGGCGAAAAAATGGCGGGCCGCGCCAGCTTTGTGAAAAATTTTCAAGATCAATTTGGAATGAATACTGTAATTTCAACGTCTCCGGTCTGCCTGAGGTCGATTTGACAACCCGGGCTGCGTTCGCCGCCAATCTCGATAGCCGCCTCAATGCCGTCTTCGCGGCGAACCGTGATCCGGTAGACCGCGTCCGAAAGTCGCAACGTTGCCTTGTAGCCGTCCCAGTGGCCAGGCAGCGCCGGCTTTATGGTCAGGCGGCTGCCTTCCTTCCGGATTCCGAGGATGCTTTCGACCGCCGCGCGGTACATCCAGCCGGCGGACCCGGTGTACCAGGTCCAGCCGCCCCGCCCGCCCTTGTCGGGCGACGAATAGATGTCCGCCGCCACGACATAAGGCTCCGTGCGATACTGCTCGGCCGCCTTCTCGTCGCGCGAATGGTTGACCGGATTAAGCATCGAGAAGCAGCGGTAGGCATCGTCCGCCTTGCCCATCTCGGCCAGCGCTATGACGAACCAGGCGGCGGCATGGGTATACTGGCCGCCATTCTCGCGCACGCCGGGCGGATAGCTCTTGATGTAACCGGGCTCCTTGGGCGTGTCGTGGAAGGGCGGCGTGAAAAGCTTGATGATCTGCAGCTCTTCGTCGACCAGATGTCTGGTCGCGGCCTCCATCGCGGTCCTCGAGCGTACCGGATCGCCGCCGCCCGACATCACGCTCCACGACTGTGCGATGGAGTCTATCTTGCATTCGTCGGAATCGCGAGAGCCGAGCGGCGTTCCGTCGTCGAAACTGCCGCGCCGGTACCATTCGCCGTCCCAGGCGGCGTTCTCCAGCGCCTGCTTCAGCCTGTTGGAGTGCTTGTCCCAGGCCTTGGCGCGCTTCGCGTCGCCATGCGCCTTCGCGATGCCGATGAAGTTGCCGAGCGTCTTGAGCAGGAACCAGCCGAGCCAGACGCTTTCGCCCCTGCCCTCCTCGCCGACGCGGTTCATGCCGTCGTTCCAGTCGCCGCCGAGGATAAGCGGCAGGCCGTTGGCGCCGGTGCGCGCCACCGCCAGGTCGAGAGCGCGCACGCAATGCTCGTAGACGCTCGTCGTCTGCTGGGTGACCTCGGGTGTGAAGAAGGCGTCGTGCTGGCCCGGCTGCAGCGGATCGCCTTCGATATAGGGCACTTGCTCGGTCAGGAGGGAATCGTCGCCGGTCACCCGGACATAGCGGTGGACTGCATAGGCCAGCCACACCACGTCGTCCGAGATCATCGTCCTGACGCCGGCGCCGGTGCGCGGCAGCCACCAGTGCTGCACGTCGCCTTCCTCGAACTGCCGGCGCGCGGCGTTCAGAATCTGGTCGCGCGCAAGCTGCGGATCGTGCAGCAGCAACGCAAGCGTATCCTGCAGCTGGTCGCGGAAGCCGAACGCGCCGCTCGCCTGGTAGAAGGCCGAACGCGCACGGATGCGGCAGGCAACACTTTGGTAGGGCAGCCAGTGGTTGACCATTGCGTCGAAAGAGGCGTCCGGCGTCTCGACCTGCAACGTGTCCAGGAAACCGCGCCATTCCTTCTCGGTCTCTGCCAGACGTTCGTCAAAATCCTTGTCCCGATGCTTCTGCGCCAGCGCGCTGGCCTCATCGGGGGAGCCGGCGTCGCCCAGAAGCCACAGCAGCGTGACCTCGCCGTGGGCCGGAACCTCGACGTCGCGCGCCATCGCAGCACAGGGATCGGCGCCGGCCTCCACCCTGCCCGAGAGCGCGGCTCCGGCGGCAACCGTCCTCGGCAGTTCGACTGTCCCCTCATGTCCGATGAACTCGCGACGGTCGGCCGTCACCGACTGCGCCTGGCCATCCGACGCCAGAAAAGCGACGCGGTCGCCGAAATCGAGGCTGTAAGGGTTGCGGGCAAACAGCGCGCCGGTCCTCGCGTCAATCGACGGCACAATGGTCGGCGCGGATTTCGCGCGGTTGTTGCCAAGCACCCACTCGACATAGGCGTAGACTGTCAGCCGCGCGGCGACCGATCCGGAATTGCGTATCGTCAAACGCGACAGCTTCACAGGATCAGCCGGATCGACGAGCTGCGTCAGCTCGAGCGACAGCGGGCCGCGTCTGGCGGTGAAGATGGAAACACCCTGGCTATGGCGCGCCTCGTGGCTCGTAGCGGGATCGGGCGCGACGGCTGCGAAGGGCGAGAAGGCTTTGCCGCTTGACTGGTCGTAGACGTAGAAGGCTTCGCCGGGGCGATTGGTCACCGGATCGTTCGACCAGGGCGTCAGCTGGAAATCGCGGCTGTTGCGGCTCCAGGTGAAGGATGCGCCTTCCGCCGAGGTGTGGAAGCCGAACGCCTTGTTGGAGATGACGTTGATCCAGGGATGCGGGGTTCGGCGGCCGGAGCCGAGCCTCACCACATAGTCGCGGCCGTTTCGGTCGAAGCCGCCAAAGCCGTTCCATGATTGCAGCCCGTCGCCGCTCGCAGGCGCGCTGATGCGTGCAGGCGCCGGGGCAAAAACCGGACTGCCCGCGGTTTCGGCCGTTTCGCCGATAGCCAGACGTGCGGCGTCGCGCGCGGCCAGCGCCGCCGCCTCGGCCCGCTCGATCTGGTCGAAGATGCGCCCATTGCGGGTGTGCAGTACCACGCGCGCGACCGCGAGCAGCGTCTTGTAGGAACTCTCGTCCATCAGGTCGCGGCGCACCGCGAAGATGTGCTGGCGCGGTCCGAGTTCCTTGCCCCGCAACCGGCTATTCTCGCACAGTTGTTCGATCGCCTGCTGCAGGTCCTGGACATAGGACGAAGCCTGTTCGTTGATGATGACGAGGTCGGCGACGAGCCCCCTTGCGCGCATGTATTCCTGATAGCGAAGCGCACTCGCCACGATGTCCAGGTCGGCGACGTCGCCGATCCTCACGGCAAATATCGCGTAGTCGCCTGAGATGCTCATCGGCCAGAGCGCCGACTGACGGCCGAGGCCGGATGCGACGACATCAGCGGATTGGCGCAAAAACGGATCCGGATAGATGAGGTAGGAGGCGAGCTTCTGGACGTTTGCGGCGTCGGCGAGGCTCAAGCCCATATGCCGCGTCTGCACCTGGCTTTGCGTCCAGGCCAGCGTGGCCTGCCGCTGGAATCCCCCGGAATGGTCGAGGCGGCCGACAGCCGCCTCGACTTCCGCGCGGTTCGACGCCACAACGGTCCAGAAGGTGAGCGACACCTTCTTGTTGGCACGAACGCGCACCCTGCGGCGCAGCGCCGCCACCGGATCGAGCGTGAAGCCGTGATGGCCGCCGAGACGGGAGTCGGGGTCGAAGGCCGCCGGGTCGGCAATCGTGCGCCCTCGCCCGATGAAGGCGCGCCGATCGGTTTCGGCTTCCGCGTCACGCACGCCGGTTGGATCGGTGACGAAATGCGCCGCGGCTATGTCGGGCTCGTCCGCGGCGCGCTTGCGGCGCTCCGCGAAGATGATGTTTCGATTTGCCGAGATCTCCGTCTCGACGAACATCTTCGAGAAGACCGGATGGGCGTTGTCGTTTGCTTCGGAGGCCAGCACCAGCTCGGCGAAGGACGTCACTTCGATCAGCCGGTCGGTCGACCCGTCATTGATGATGGTGATGCGGCGCGCCTCGCCGTTGCCTTCCGAGACGACGATGCACTCGACTTCAGTCCGCAAGGTCCCGACCGTCTTGATGAATGTCGCCTTGTCGTCGCACAGAAGCGTCTCGCAGACTTCGTCCGCCGCCTTTTTGGGCTCTGCGGTTGCCGACCACCATTCGTTGGTCGAGGTGTCGCGCAGGAAGATGTAGGTGCCAAGCCGGTCCTCGCTCGGATCGGCCTGCCACCGCGTCACCGCCATGTCGCCCCAGCGGCTGTAGCCTGAACCGGTCGCGGTCACCATCACCGAGTAGCGGCCGTTGGACATCAGGCTGGTCGAGCGCAGCGCCGCGGCAGGGTTGAGCACCAGCCGCGTGTCCGGGCTCTGCTCGACCGCCAAGCCCTTGACGCGCTCGTCGGCCTCCGTACGCACGGTCGATACCGGAATGTCGCGCGGCGCCTTCTCCTGCAGCAGCAGTTCCGCCGCCTCGATGACCGGATCGCTGTGGAAGCGGTCGCGCATGCGGCCCTCGAAGACGACGTTCGCAACAGCGACGATCGACATGCCGGAGTGATGCGCCATGTAATTGTAGACAACCTGGTGGTCGGTGCCCTCGGGCACACGCTCGGGCGTGAAGTCGACCGCGTCGTGATAGCCGTAGCGGCCGAGAGCTCCGATCGCCGTCAGGCGCTCCAGGTTTTCAACCGCCTGGCGCGGCATGAACTGCGCGGAGAGCAAAGTCGCATAAGGTGCTACGACCGTATTCTGCCCCAGGCCGCGCTTCAGGCCGAGGCCGGGCACGCCGAAATTGGTGTACTGGTAGGTCAGCTCGGGATCGCGCGCGTTGTAGGCCGCCTCCGAAATTCCCCAAGGCACGCGCTTCTGGCGGCCATACTGGATCTGGCGCTTGATGATGAGGTGGCTGGTCTGGTTCAGGATGCTGCCTTGCGGCTCCTTCATCACCAGCGGCGGCATCAGATATTCGAACATCGAGCCCGACCACGACATCAGCGCGCCCCGGAACCCGATCTCGACGATCGGCCGTCCGAGCCGGAACCAGTGTTCCGTCGGCAGGTCGCCCTTGGCGATACCGAACAGGCTGGTCAGCCGCGCTTCGGAGGCGAGCAGATCGTAGCAGCTCTCGTCGAGCTGGTGCTGCTCGACGCGGTAGCCGATCGACAGCAGCTTGCGCTCCCTGCGCATCAGGAACGAGAAATCCATCTCGAAAGCGAACTGGCGGCAGCGTTGGCCGAGCGCCAGAAACGTCTTGCGCAGCTCCGCGACGGTCTGGTCGTCGCTGTGCGCGTCCTGCACATGCGCCTCGCAAGTGGCCTGCAGCCTTGCCGCCCAATCGGCGAGGACGGCGCTCTTTTCCGATTTCGCCTCGGTATCGATGGCAACGGCGAGCTTGCGGATCTCGCTCGCCTGAACCGTCAGGTTTATGGTGCGGATCGACGCCATCTCAGGCTGCGTCTTGATCGTCTCGACGGCGCGGCGCATGCCGACAACGCGGTCGACGAGGCGCTGGCGCAGCGGGCGCAGCTGCCGGCGATCGTCCGGCAGGTCGGAAAGGCTCTCGTCAAGGATCGTGACGCAGTCGAGTATACCCTCGAAATCGCCCTGCAGATGCACCGATGGCGCCTCGGCCCATTCCGCGCAGGCCGCGGCAGCCGCCACCAGATGGCCGGCGAGGTTGCCGCTGTCGACGCTCGACACGTAGAGCGGAGAAAGGGGGCGAAGCGTCGTCGTCTCGTACCAATTGAAGAGATGGCCGCGATGCCGCTCCATGTTCTCGATGGTCGTCAGCGTCGCGTCTATGCGCGCCGCCGCGTCCGTCAGGCTGATCCAGCCGAAATCCCGCGCCGACACGATCGACAGCAGATAGACGCCGACATTGGTCGGCGAGGTGCGCGACGCAACGACCGGAAGGGGCGTTTCCTGGAAATTGTCGGGCGGCAAGTGATTTTGCTCGGCCGTCACGAACGTCTCGAAATAGTGCCAGGTGCGGCGCGCTACCGTCCGCAACTGCGCGGTATCGGCGGGCGAGACGTGCAGCCGGTCCTCGGTCTCGGCAGAACGGCTGATCAACCACGCGAAGGCCGGCGATCCTGCCCAGAAGAAGAGGAAGAAGAAGCCGACGAATGCGCCGGTGGAATCGGCGGCGACCGCGATGGCGAGCCCGACGACCGCAATGACCACCGCGCCGTACATCAGGCGATAGTAGGAGCCGACGCTGTTGTCGCCCGTCCGGTAAGCGTCGGAGGCGGTGCGCCACTCGAGCAGGTTCTGCCGGGTAACGGACATGCGGTAGAGCGTCCGCACGATTGCGTCGCCCATCATCCAGGCGCTGTGCGCCATCAGGACCACCCGCAGCGCCACCAGCGCCGTACCGAAGGCGGCATCGCGCGCCAGCGCGGTGAAGTGGCCGCGCACCGTCGCCTCGCGGCTCTTCGGCAGGATCGCGTCCACGATGTCGAAGGTCGGCGCCATGAACAGCGCCAGGACGAGCAGCGCCTGCCACTGCGCCGCCTGCGTGAAAGGCAGCAGCGCCCAGCCGGCCACCGTTGCCATCACCCAGAAGATCGGGGTCAGCGAACGCCTGAGATTGTCGACCATCTTCCACCGCGACAGCGCGGGCACCCCGGACTTCGGGCTGAAGATGTAGCCGAGCAGCTGCCAATCGCCCCGCGCCCAGCGGTGCTGGCGCGACGCGTCGACCGAATAGCGGGTCGGATAGTCCTCGACCACCTCGACATCGGTCACCAGCGCGGAGCGGGCGAATGACCCTTCCAGAAGGTCGTGGCTCAGCACCTGGTTTTCGGCAATGCGGCCGGCAAGCGCCGTCTCCATCGCGTCGATGTGGTAAAGGCCCTTTCCGGTGAAGGAGCCTTCACCGAACACGTCCTGGTAAAGGTCCGAGACGGCGAACACATATGGGTCGATGCCGCGGTTCGACGACAGGACGCGCTGCAGGAAGGAAGCTTCGTCGCCGGTCGTCAGCGAGGGGGTCACGCGCGGCTGCAGAATGGAGTAGCCGGCGACCACCTTGCCAGCCGCCGGATCGATCACCGGCCGGTTGAGCGGATGGCAGAGCTTGCCTACCAGACCGTCGACGGCATCGCGCATCATGCGCGTGTCGGCATCGAGCGTCATGACGTGGACCACGTCTTGCGGCAGCGGCGCCTCCGGCGTCAGGAAGGTCGTGTCTGGGTCGCCGCGCAGCAGCAGGTTCAGCTCGTGCAGTTTCCCGCGCTTGCGCTCCCATCCCATCCAGCACCGCTGCGACGGATTGTAGAGCCGGCGGCGATGCAACAGGTAGAAGCGCGGCGGCCCGCTCATCGGATAGCGCAGGTTGAGCCGGGCGATCTCGGCCCGTGCGAAGGCTAGAATCTCGTCGTCCGCGACGCTCTGCTCGACATCGCTGTCGGGCCAGTCGGAGAGCAGCGCGAAATGCACCTCTCCCGTCATATTGGCGAGGTGATGCACCTCGAGCTTGCGCACAGCCTCCTCGACGTCGTCGCGGGAACCGATGAGGGTCGGCACCACGACCAGGGTGCGCGCCTCGGCGGGTACGCCGTCCTTGAATTCGTAGCCGACGAGCCGCGTCGGCTTCAGGAACAGCAGCACGATCGTGTTGAAGAAGCCGAGCGCGCCTTCGCTCGCCGGCACGGCAAAAAGCACGAGCAGCAGTACGATCGCCGGCTCGGGCAGGCCGATCGCCGCCAGCGCCTGTCCTGCCATGACCATCAGAAGCACCGTCAGAAGGAAGACCGGTACGACGATGCCCGTCCAGCCTGTCGCCCGGAAGGCACGCATGAGCCGGCGGCCGAAACCGGGCCTGTAGCCGATCGAGCGCTCGAGCTCCTCGCGGCGCGAGCCGACCAGGAAGAAGCCTACATTGTCCGCGATCGGCTGGACCGCCGGAGCCGCAACCTCGGCTTGCTCTTGGGTCCCGCCCGGCGCGTGCGCTTCACCGTAGCCGGCGAGTTGCGTCGCCCGCTCGGCCACGTCGAACTCGCTGACGTTGGAGCGTCGCGCCAGATCCTCGATCGCCTGGCGGTACTGGTCCCGCGAGGCAAAGTCCAGTGAAGCGACGTCGGTACGTTCCCTGAGCAGCGCGTCGATCCGGCTGACGTCCTCGAACCAGGCGGTCCACTCGATATCGTTGATGAGGCGCAGGCCCCTGACGATGTTGCCGGTGGTGACGTTGCCGGACGACAACGTCTGATGTTCGGCGATGATGATCTCTTCGGCGTCGCTACCGGACTTCTCCAGCTCCTTCTCGAGCCACGTCAATGCCTTGCCGGAATTGTGCGAGCCGTCGCGCAGGCGATAAAGAAGCTGCGTGGCGAAGGTGGTGTCGCGAGCATGCGCCGCGTAGGGAGCCAGGATTTTGAGGTCGTTGTCCTCGTCGGGCGTTGCGAGCACGCGGTCGGCGACTTCATTGGCGATCTGGCGCATCTGACGCGCGCGGCTCACCCGGACCGCGATACGCCGCAAATTCTCGATCAGCACGAAGCGCAGCAGTGAGGGCAGCGCCCACAGTTCGCCGATCTTCATCGGCTCGATCGACTGGAATCCTTCGACCACCGATTTGAAAGTGTGACCGGCGACCGTGCTGTCGGAATGGGCGACATAGATCCAGGCGAGAGCCAGCGCGCGCGGCACGGTCGTGCCGTCAGGCAGCGTCATCACCGGCAGCTCGCGGTAGAAGCGGCGGGGCAGGTCACGCTTGATCTCGTGGATCGTCTCCTCGACCAGATAATTGTTGTCGAGCAGCCATTGCGCGGCCGGAGTCACCATTTCTCCGCGCGTCTGCGCGGCATTGGTGGTGCGGTAGACGTCGAGGATCTTCGCGGCGTTCTCACGCACGCGTTTCTGGAAATCGAATTTCTCCATCCCGAAAATCGACGGGATTTCGTTGCGCGCCAGGCTCTCGCCGAGTGCCTTCAGCCGATCCTCGTGCAGGTATTGCGCACGAATTGTCCGTTCTGGAGCAGCCGGGAAATGATGCGCCGGCTTTTCCAGCAGCTTAGGATCAGTTTGAATATTCATCTAAAATCCGTCGGACCCTCAACTCCGCGTAACCGCGGAGCTCTCGCTTAACTGTTTTCGCTGCATTTGGTTGCGTTGCAGCATTCCGGGTCGGTTGCCCCGCGAGACCGCGCGGCCGACTGCCGGAAGGCATCTAAAATGCGGCTTCGATAAAAGCCCGGATCGGCGGTCGTGACAATGTCGCGATTGAGGCTTTTTCGTGGCTGGAGCAATTGGCTGACCGAAGCGCGGCGTTTGAGAGGGTCGAGGAAGTGCTATAGAGGTGGTCAAGCGGTGGTTTGCGGCGGTATCGGGCGAACAAGGAGAGATCCATGACATTCGGTAGGAATTGCCTGGCGGGCGTCGCCCCTGCCGCGGTTGTGCTTGTCGCCTGGTCGTCGGCTGCATTCGCTCAGTCAGCCGGCGGCTGTCAGGCAGAGGTGTTGCAGGATCCCCCGCGCACCGTTCTGACCTGCCCGAACGGCGTCAAGATCACCGCCGAGGAGGGCACGAACTTCAATCTTCTGGACCGCGCTGCCGCCGCCGGGCCGGAAGCCGCCACTCTCGACGGCAACGCGCTGCTGCTGGAAGCGCCGGCCGGAGCCGTCGAGGGCGGCTTCGAGGTTGTCACCCCGCAAGCGATCGCCGCCGTGCGCGGGACGAAATGGGCCGTCGACGTGGCTGGGGACACGACCTCGGTCTTCGTTGTCGACGGACGCGTTGCCGTCAGTCGCCGGGCGGGTGAACGGGGCGTGGCGCTCGGACCCGGCGAAGGCGTCGATGTGGACGCCGGAACGGCGCCGTTGACGGTGCGCCGGTGGGGCGCCGCGCGCGTCGCGGCGCTGCTTGCCCGCTTCGGCGAATAAGCTTCATGGGCAGTCGACGGCTGCAGACCATCGTCGCGATGATCCTCGCTGGCCTGTGGGGCGCTTTCCTGGCCATACCGCATGTGCGCGGCGACGTTTGGATGCTCGACCGCCTGGAGGCGACGATGGCCGACCTGCGCACCCTTGCCCGGGGCGTGCGAAGGCCGCCTCCGGTCGTGCTCATCGTCGCCATCGACGATGAATTCGTGGGCCATGAGGGAAAATATCCCGTCGACCGCGGCACGCTTGCCCGCATCGTCGATGCCGTGGCGGAGCTTTCTCCTAAGGCCATTGCGCTCGACGTGCTGCTTCTCGATGCAGGCGAGGAGGCCGACGATGTAGCGCTTGCCGACGCGCTGGCCCGCAGCCGCGGCGTCATTGCCGGCGCGGCTGTTTTCGACGAAACACGGCAGACGCTCGGCGCCGATGGCGAGGGCGCGCTGGCACGGGTGCCGATCGCCGACGGTTTCGCGCTTCCACTCGACCGTTTTGCTCAAAATGCGGCGATCGGCATCGTCAACGTGTCGACCGACTACGCCGGTACGCCGCGTCTCTCTCCAATGATCTTCCGGACGGCCGACAGGCTCGAGGTTTCGTTTCCGCTGCAGGCGGTGTCGCTCGCCATGAACGCGGCGCCTTCCTTCGAACCGGCCCGGATCGTACTGGGAGACCATACGGTTTCGACGGATTTCGGTCAGCGCCTGCCGATCAGCTATTACGGCCCGCGCGGCACCATCGAGACGGTTGGCGCTACGTCGGTCCTGGCGGGAAATCTCGATCGCGAAAAGGTCGCCGGCCGCATCGTCGTGATCGGAGCCACCGTGATCGGCAGCGGCGACGTTTTCCCGACCCCCTTCGACCCGGTTCTGCCGGGCGTCGAGGTGGTCGCGACCACCATCTCGCATCTGGTCGCCGGCGACGGGCTGGTCCGGGACAACCGGGTCCGTCTTGCGGACGCAGCGCTTGCGGTCATCCTGCCGATCATTCTCGTGGCGCTGCTGGCGTGGCGACGCAGCGCGCTCGGCTTCCTTGCGATCACGGCCGTAGCGGCGTTGTGGCTCGCCGTGAACTTCGTCTTCTTCACGAAAGGCGTGTGGTTGAGCGCAGCGCTACCCCTTGCGGCGGGCATGCCGCCCGCCATTGTCTTCGGTTCGGCGCAGATCTGGCTCGATCGCCGGCGAACTCAGCGCTTGGCACGGCAGAACGAGCTTCTCAGGCGCTTCCAGGCGCCGGCGCTGCGCGACTGGCTGGCGCGCAATCCGGATTTCCTGAAAGAGCCCGTCCGGCAGGAGGCGGCCATCGTTTTCATCGACCTGTCAGGCTTTACCGGGTTCAGCGAGGTGGCCAGCGCATCGGTGATGAGGGAACTGCTCGACGATTTCTACCGGCTGGTCGAGAAGGATGCGGAAGCGCACAAGGGCGTCATCACCAACTTCATGGGCGACGGCGCCATGATCGTGTTCGGTCTTCCCCAGCCTACGCCTGACGATCCTGCGAATGCGATGCGCTGTGCGGTCGCGCTCGCCGCGCATGCCCGCGCCTGGCTCGTGGCGCAGCCGGTGACGGTCGCCAGGCGCATCGGGATCAAGCTCGGCGCGCATTGCGGCTCGATCGTCGCATCGCGCCTCGGCGGCGGCAGCCAGCAGCAGATCACCGCCACGGGCGACAGCGTGAACGTGGCGAGCCGGCTCATGGAAGTCGCCGCGCAGCACCGTGCCGACATCGCAATAAGCGCGGACCTCTACCGCGCTGCCGGCAGCGAGGTATTGCCCAGTTCCGGCCGGCTCGACGGGCCGGTGCAATCGAGCATCAGAGGCCGGTCGGGCACGATGTCGGTGTGGCTGTGGCGGGAAACTTGACGGCGGGATCCCGGGCTTTCGATCCCCTTCGGACAACATCTCTGGGCGGCGTTCGGTCAGGGCAGTCTGTCCAGTTCGATCACGAAGATCTGCCCGCGACCCACTATCCGAAGCGCGGTTTGCGGATCTTTCAGGATGACGGCATCGAAGCGGGCGAGACGCTCGTCGAAGGCATTGGCTCTAACGCGCAGGTCTAATGACGGGCAAAACAGCAACGCCTGCGTTCCGTTGAAGGACAGGTCCTTCGCCTCCTCGACCTGATGGACGATCACCCGGTGTCTGTACCGGCCGCGCCGCGCCATCACGTTGAGATCGGTGATCGGGCCGGCGACGAGGTCGGCGTTCGCCGCAACGTCGCCCGGGAAGCTGTAGGGCGCGGAAGCGCCGGTCAGCCTCTCGGGTCGCCGGTCCGCGATCGAGAGCATTATTCCCTCGCCCTCCAGAACCGACAGCGTGCGGTCCACGTCGGGAAACACCGAGAATGGACCCCCCGCATCGACCCGCGCCATTGAAATGCGCCACTCGAAATCTTCGAGCCCGGCGCCTTCGGGAGAAACGGCGATCTCCGCCGTCTCCCCGCCGCCGTTCTTCCAGGGCATCCGGCGGTAGTTCTCTGCGCGAAGTATGCGCATCTGATATCCTCCCATTGACTGCTGACGGCGTTATCTCTTATATGTATATACATAATTCGCCACGGAGGGAATGGAGGCGATGGCTTCGGCTCCAGCATCGGATCGGATCAGCGTCTGGCGCAATGCCCGGCTTGCAACGATGTGCGAGCGTAGTCATGGATCGGTTTTCGCGGGCGCGGTGGCCGCGCAGAACGGCCGCATCGTCTTTGCCGGTCTGGAGTCCGAACTGCCTGCCGAACTCGCCCACAAGGCCGAGGTGATCGACTGCAAAGGCCGGCTGGTGACTCCCGGCCTGATCGATTGCCACACCCACCTTGTCCATGCGGGCAACCGCGCAAACGAGTTCGAGATGCGGCTCGCCGGCGCGACCTATGAGGAGGTCGCGAGGGCGGGCGGCGGCATCGTCTCCTCCGTGAAGGCGCTGCGGGCAGCCAGCGAGGACGATTTGGTCCGGCAATCGTTGCCGCGTCTCGATGCGCTGATCGCCGAAGGCGTGACCACCATCGAGATCAAGTCGGGCTACGGGCTCGATCTAGAGAACGAGGCGAAGTCGCTGCGCGCGGCCCGGAGCCTCGCGGGCGTACGGAACGTTACGGTACGCACCAGCTTCCTCGGCGCGCATGCTCTGCCGCCGGAGGCCGCGGGCGACAAGGACGCCTACATCGATCTGGTCGCCAACGAGATGCTGCCGACGATCGCCGCGCAGGGCCTTGCCGACGCGGTCGATGGATTTTGCGAGGGCATCGCCTTCTCGCCCGAGCAGATCGCCCGCGTCTTCGACAGGGCCACGGCGCTCGGCCTGCCGGTCAAGCTCCACGCCGACCAATTGTCCAACCTGCACGGCGCAGCGCTTGCTGCACAATACGGCGCGCTGTCGGCCGATCACCTTGAATATACTGATGAATCCGGCGCGGTGGCGATGGCTGAGGCCGGCACCGTGGCGGTGATCCTGCCCGGCGCTTTCTATTTCATCCGCGAGACCAGGAAGCCGCCCATCGACCTGTTTCGCCGGCATGGCGTCAGGACGGCGGTCGCGACCGACAACAACCCGGGCACCTCACCGCTGACATCGCTGCTGCTCACCATGAACATGGCGGCGACGCTGTTCGGCATGACCGTCGATGAGTGTATCGCCGGCGTGACCCGCGAGGCGGCACGGGCGCTGGGGCTCGCCGCCGAGGCAGGAACGCTGGAGCCCGGCAAGTGGGCCGACCTCGCCGTCTGGGACGTCGAGAGCCCGGCGGAACTCGTTTATCGCATGGGATTCAATCCTTTATACCGCCGCGTCTGGAGGGGCCAATGAAGTCGCTGGTTTTGAAACCCGGGCAGGTCACCCTCGCCGAACTGCGAGAAATCTACGAAGGCGCCCTGCCCTCGCTGGACGGGAGCTGCAGGGAAAAAATCGCCGCCGCCGCGAGCGTCATCCGCAAGATCGTCGACAAGGGCGATCCGGTCTACGGCATCAACACCGGCTTCGGAAAACTCGCCAGCGTCCGGATAGCGGCGGAGGACGTCGAGACGCTGCAGCGCAACCTGATCCTGTCGCATTGCTGCGGCGTCGGGGCGCCGCTTGGCTCCGAAATCGTTAGGCTTGTCATGGCCTTGAAGCTGATCTCGCTCGGCCGAGGCGCATCGGGCATACGGCCGGACACGGTTGCGATGATCGAGGCGATGCTGGCGAAGGACGTCTTGCCGGTCGTTCCCGAAAAAGGCTCGGTCGGCGCGTCCGGCGACCTCGCGCCCCTGGCGCATATGACGGCGGCGATGCTCGGCGTGGGCGAGGTCCTTTATCGCGGTGAACGGATGCCCGCCGCGCAAGGCCTTGAAAAGGCCGGGCTAAAACCGATCACCTTGGCCGCCAAGGAGGGCCTAGCGCTGATCAACGGCACGCAGGTGTCGACCGCACTGGCGCTGGCCGGCCTGTTCCGAGCGCATCGCGCGGCCAACGCGGCGCTGATCACGGGCGCGCTTTCGACCGACGCCGCGATGGGCTCTTCCGCGCCATTTCACGAGGAAATTCATATACTTCGCGGCCACAAGGGCCAGATCGAGACGGCCGCCGCGTTGCGGGCGCTGCTGAAAGGATCTGAGATCCGCGACAGCCATCTCGAAGGCGACGAGCGGGTGCAGGATCCCTATTGCATCCGCTGCCAGCCGCAGGTCGACGGCGCCTGCCTCGACCTGCTCAGGATGGCGGCTCGCACGCTGGAGATCGAGGCCAATGCGGTGACCGACAATCCGCTCGTTCTCGCGGACGGTTCGGTGGTGTCTGGCGGAAATTTCCATGCAGAACCAGTGGCTTTCGCCGCCGACCAGATCGCCATAGCCGTCTGTGAGATCGGCGCGATCGCGCAGCGGCGCATTGCGCTGCTGGTCGATCCGGCGCTGTCGTTCGGTTTGCCCGCGTTTCTGGCGAAGAAGCCCGGATTGAACTCGGGGCTGATGATAGCGGAGGTCACGAGTGCTGCATTGATGAGCGAGAACAAGCAGATGTCGCACCCGGCCTCGGTCGATTCGACGCCGACCTCGGCGAACCAGGAAGACCATGTCTCGATGGCTTGCCACGGCGCGCGGCGGCTCTTGCAGATGACCGAAAACCTCTGCGGAATCATAGGCATAGAGGCGGTGACGGCGGCGCAAGGGGTGGACTTCCGCGCGCCGCTGAAGACCGGCCATGAACTGCTGAAGGCGTACCGGGCGGTACGGTCGAAAGTGCCGGAACTGGAGACCGACCGCTATATGGCGGACGATTTGAAGGCGGCGGCGGCAATGGTGCTCGACGGTACGCTAAACGCCAGCGTGAGATCAGGCATCCTGCCGGGGCTGGAGAGCTAAGCCATGGAAATGGTTGAGCTAAATCGTGGCGCCTCGCCGCTGATCCTTGCCTTCCCGCACACCGGTACGCATGTGCCCGAGGACATCTGGGCGAAGCTGAACGACGAGGGCCGCAAGCTGCGCGACACCGACTGGCATGTTCACGAGCTTTATCAAGGGCTTATGCCCGACGTGACGACGGTGCGCACGACCTGCCACCGCTATTGCCTGGACGCAAACCGCGACCCGACAGGCAGGAGCCTCTACCCCGGACAGAACACTACAGGCTTGATTCCATTGACGGATTTCGATGACCAGCCGCTCTGGATTGAGGGCCGGGAGCCTGACGCGACCGAGACGTCGGAGCGCGTCCTGCGCTTCCACGAGCCGTACCATCGGGTACTGCAAGCCGAGATCGAGCGCGTCAGGGCCAGGCACGGGGTTGCGGTTCTCTACGATTGCCACTCGATCCGCTCGGTCTGCCCCTTCCTTTTCGAGGGCAGGCTGCCCGACTTCAGCATCGGCACCGACGGCGGCAGAACCTGCGATCCTCTTATGGAACAAGAGGTTAGCGCCATCTGCCGGGCGGCGGAAGGCTATACGGCGGTCACCAACGGACGCTTCCGCGGCGGCTGGACGACCAGGCATTACGGCCAGCCGGAGGCGGGCGTGCACGCCATCCAGATGGAGCTGACGCAGGCGACGCACCTGAAGAGCGAGACGCCGCCCTTCGACCAAGACGTGGAAAAATCGGCGAGGCTTCGCGAGGTGCTCCAGCAAATCCTGCAACGAATCGAGGCGCTTGCCTACCAACTCGCCCGCAAGGGCCGCTGAATTTGTTCACAAGCACGCCGGCGGGCACGTTTGATGCCGTCTAGCGCCGGAAATCGACCCCAAAGACGCGTTTTCGCGGGAGACGAGACAATGACCGACCCTACATCGAATCCGAGACACAACATCCGCGAGATTCGCAGTCCCCGCGGCAGCCAACTCAATGCGCTTTCGTGGACGACGGAGGCGCCGCTCAGGATGCTGATGAACAATCTCGATCCTGACGTCGCCGAGAACCCGAACGAACTCGTCGTCTATGGCGGCATCGGACGGGCGGCGCGCACCTGGAACGACTTCGACACCATCGTCGCGACGCTCAAAGTCCTGAAGGAGGATGAGACCCTTCTCGTCCAGTCCGGCAAGCCGGTCGGCGTGTTCCGCACGCACGAGAACGCGCCGCGCGTCCTGATCGCCAATTCCAACATCGTGCCGCACTGGGCGAACTGGGAAAAATTCAACGAGCTCGATAAGAAGGGCCTGATGATGTACGGCCAGATGACGGCCGGATCGTGGATCTACATCGGCACGCAAGGCATCGTTCAGGGCACCTACGAGACCTTCGTGGAGGCGGGCCGGCAGCATTATGGCGGCGACCTCACGGGCAAGTGGATCCTGACCGCCGGGCTGGGCGGCATGGGCGGCGCGCAGCCGCTGGCCGCGGTGATGGCCGGAGCGTGCTGCCTGGCGATCGAGTGCAATCCTGATTCCATCGATTTCCGCCTGCGCACCCGCTATCTCGACGAGCGCGCCGAGACGATCGAGGAAGCGCTGGAGAAGATCGAGCGCTGGACGAAAGCGGGCGAGGCGAAGTCGGTCGGCCTGCTCGGCAACGCGGCCGAGATCGTGCCCAAGCTTTTCCGCAGGGGCGTGCGCCCCGACATGGTGACCGACCAGACCTCGGCGCACGATCCGCTGAACGGCTACCTGCCCAAGGGCTGGTCGATGGCCGAATGGCGCGAGAAGCGGGTGAGCGACCCGAAGGCGGTGGAGAAGGCCGCGCGGGCGTCGATGCGCGAGCATGTCGAGGCGATGGTCGCGTTCTGGAACGCCGGCGTGCCGACGCTGGACTACGGCAACAACATCCGGCAGGTGGCGAAGGACGAGGGTTTCGAGAACGCCTTCGCTTTTCCGGGCTTCGTGCCGGCCTATATCCGCCCGCTGTTCTGCCGCGGCATCGGCCCGTTCCGCTGGGCCGCACTCTCGGGCGACCCGGAGGACATCTACCGCACCGACGCCAAGGTGAAGGAGCTGACTCCAGGCAACACCCACTTGCACAACTGGCTGGACATGGCGCGCGAGCGTATTTCCTTCCAGGGCCTGCCCGCGCGCATCTGCTGGGTAGGATTGGGCGACCGCCACCGGCTCGGCCTCGCCTTCAACGAGATGGTGGCAAGCGGTGAGTTGAAGGCGCCTGTCGTGATCGGCCGCGACCACCTGGATTCAGGTTCGGTCGCCTCGCCCAACCGCGAGACGGAGGCGATGAAGGACGGCTCCGACGCGGTGTCGGACTGGCCGCTGCTCAACGCGCTGCTCAATACCGCCTCGGGTGCGACCTGGGTGTCTCTGCACCACGGCGGCGGCGTCGGCATGGGATTTTCCCAACATGCGGGCATGGTCATCGTCGCCGACGGCACGCAGGAGGCGGCCAAGCGGCTGGAGCGCGTTCTGTGGAACGACCCGGCGACCGGCGTCATGCGCCACGCCGACGCGGGCTATGAGATCGCGGTGGACTGCGCGCGAGCGAAGGGGCTGAACCTGCCGGGGATATTGGGGTAGGCGAGCGGCGAGTGAGTCCGCGGTAGGTGGGCAGTTTTCGGAACTGTCTTCGACCATCGTCCGTACTCGGGGATCGAGATCAGTTCAAAGCAAGGCCTCCGATCGGCAGGAAAAGGGGCGCGTCCGCCGAGACGCGAAAATCCTTGCCGATCAGGAAATCGCCATCCATCCAGACCTCCACCCGCCATTTGCCAGGCACCATCGGGCCATCGGGTTTCCGGAAGGTCCACGATGTGTCCCAGCCGGCTTTCTGGGCAAAGGTGTAGGCGCTGTATGTGTCGTCCGGCGCGATCCAGAGATATTCCAGCATGCGGTCCTTTTCGAACGGAACGCCGTGAACGATGACGGCCGCGGACTCGCGCGGATTGATGTCCTGAAGGATGTGAAAATCCTCGCCCTCCGGCTTCACGCCGACGTTGATGGCGCGGATGCCGGGCGTCTTGTCCATGAACGACCAGCGAAGCGGCGCGCCGCGCGAGACGGTGAAGGGCTTCTCAAGGATTTTGAGGTCGCCGTCATAGAGCTCCACCATCCAGTCGCCCTCAGCGCGCGGCGCGTCTAGCGACGGCCGCAACCACACGGTGGACCACTCCCTGGTGTGGTCCATGTAAATCGACTGTTTCGCGCCGGATGGGTCCGTGAAGCGATATTCGATGTTCCGCGTCTGCGGATAGGCGGGTCCGTTTGTCCAGACGACGAAGTCCTCTTCGGGATTTATGTTGCCTTCCAAGGGCACGAATGGAAGATGATCGTTCTTGCTGCCGATCGCGATGCGTTTTGGGCCTGGCTCCGAGAGCCCGGCGACAGTCATGCCCTGACTGCTCTTGTAGTCGTAACCCTCAAGCCTGGAAACGAACGCGTCGTTGGTCTGCACATACCAGTTTCCCAGGCGAATGACGTAGTCGGCGATGCGTTCGGGAAATTTCGCGGCGAGATTGGTTTGCTCGTGGGGATCGTTGTCGAGGTCGTAAAGTTCCGGGTTCGCGGAGTCCGCCTTGTCGACGATAAATTTCCATTGGCCATCGCGCAGGCCCCATTTTTCCGGCTCCGAGTTCTTGTGGAAAAATGCAATGCGCTCCGCGTAGTCCCGCGAAAACAGGCTTTGACCAATCACGCCCTGCTCGGCGTCTATTCCCTGCGTGTCCAGGATGGTCGGCATGACATCCGCGACTGAACCGCGAACCGGCAGGCTCAACGGCTCTATCTCGCCCGAGAGATCGATGACCATCAGGAAATCCCGTACGTTCTCCTCGTATAGAAAGTTGTTGTGAAGCAAATTGTTGGCATGCTTGTCGCCGAACGCTTCACCATGGTCTCCGACGATGAACAGAAGGGTGTCCTTGGCGAAACCGCGAGATTTCAGCCCCTCCACCATCGTCCGCAGAACACTGTCCGTGAAATGGACCGCGGACCGGTATTTGTCGAAATTGTCGCCGCCGGCAAACGGCGATTGGTAGTCGGCGGGCGCACCATAGGGGTGATGCGTGATGACGTTGAGGAGCGTGAGAAAGAACGGCTCGCGCCCCGAGGCCCACTTCAGGGCCCGATCCGCCACAAGCCGCTCATCCAGGCCCCAACTGTGCGTTCGGTACTTCGCGACCTCGTCGGCCGAGAGGCTGTCCGGGTTGAACGTCTGATCGAACCCGAGATCGGCGTAGAAGATGTTCAAGTTCTCGAAGTCGAGCCCGCCGGCGGAATAAAGCGCTGTCGGCCTGCCGGCTTCCCGGAACGCCGACACGAGCGTCTGCCCCCGGAACGGATACAGGAGTTCCGAGTAGACGGACCCCCAGGTGATGGTCCGCCCGCCGGTCGTGATTGCCACATGCGAGCGCGTCGATCCGGGGAAGACCGTCGTGAGATTGTCAAAGACGATCGAGTTCCCGGCCTGCGAATGCAGGAACGGCGCTATGTCGGCGCGGGGCAGACCGTTTTCGAGAAGCTGCCTGCTGCCGACGGATTCCAAAATGACGAAAACGACATTGCGTTCGCGTTTCTGGAGGATCTCCAGATTCTTCGCAAGAATGGACCGCGCGCCGGGATCCGCGAGTTCCGTCCCGTGCGCCAGGCCGTAGAACTTCTCCGGCGGCATCACATTGACGAGCGAGGGCGGCCCCTCCTTGGCCTCGGCTCCAAATTCGGTGACCAGCACCAGCAACGGGTTCCTGGTCAATGCCTCCGCCCTGCCATCCGCCTTGCCGGCAAGGCCGTATCCGACAAAGGTCAAAAGCAGCAACGGGATCGCGATGTAAATGGGAGCACGGTAGAACCGGGTTGACCCCGGCGCCGCCAGCCTGGAGGCCAGCCAAAACAGGAACGCGCCTATCGCCAAGGCCAAACCGTAATCCAGATACTGGAGAACTCCCAGTTCCGCAGCGAACGAACCCCAGTAGCGGCCTATATCGCTGATCCCGACGCCTTCCGTCGCGGATAGTGA
Source organism: Mesorhizobium sp. KR9-304 (assembly GCF_040049215.1). Classification (NCBI taxonomy): domain Bacteria; kingdom Pseudomonadati; phylum Pseudomonadota; class Alphaproteobacteria; order Hyphomicrobiales; family Phyllobacteriaceae; genus Mesorhizobium; species Mesorhizobium sp. KR9-304. The sequence goes on from NZ_JBDZDN010000002.1 coordinate 827,969, forward strand.
AAAGGGCTGGCCCGATATCGCGAAGTAGACGTTGTTGGTCGCATACAGCAAAAGCAAAAGCGTCATCGCCAGCACAAAACACAGGCGCAGCCACCCAACCCTGTAAAGAGTTAGAAATAGAGCAGCCAACAAACAACTTGTGATCAGAGTCTGAAACTGACCGCCGGTTATGGAGGCGATACCAACGTCGTTCGTCAGCAACACCGTTTGCAGCTGCAGGAAGTACAGATACAAGAAGTGAGCGACGAAAATCCACGCCGCGAATCCCAGGGCATTCGCGAAGGAAACATTGGAATTCGAGCTACCGACGTTCTTCTGCCTGTTCACAGCTGATGCACGGGTTTCGGATGGTGACGTCCAGGGCCTGTGATTTCGCGGAGTGAACGAGGCGGGTGTCGCCTCGTTCCGTTATGGGGCTTCGCACGAAGCGGTGACTGCAACCGGATCCGGCACGGGTGCGTGGTAGCGAACCACCCGCACCGGAGTCAGCTACCTGTCCGTATCGTCCATGTCGTTGGGGCTGCCGTCGCCGCCGCCAGTGCCAAAGCCATTGTCGCCCGACCCGCTGCCCGACCCGCTGCCCGAACCGGAGCCGCTGCCGGAACCGGAGCCACTGCCCGAACCCGAGCCACTGCCCGAACCCGAGCCACTGCCCGAACCCGAGCCGCTGCCCGAACCCGAGCCACTGCCCGAACCCGAACCGCTGCCCGAA
>NZ_JBDZDN010000003.1:0-689811 GCF_040049215.1 Mesorhizobium sp. KR9-304
GTTCGGCGGAGCGTTTGCCGCCAGTCGACTTCGAATTCATGTTCGTTCCTTCGTCTCCGACGAGAACGAACACTCCTTAAATCACACCCTCATTTCTGTGCCATAGGCGCTGATCCCGGACAGTGAAGATGAATAGCGCTTCGGCCGACCAGAATGAACATGGGAGATTTGGCATGACGGATATTTCCGGCACGGGCTGGCTATGGGCGGCCAAGGGCGCCGGCGCGGTCGCGGGGTCCGCGATCTCGCTGGCCTACATCCTGCCGCAGGGCAGGCGCGAGGCGGCGGTGCGCTTCGCGGTGGGCGTGGTCTGCGGCCTTGTCTTCGGCGGAACGGCCGGGCTGAAGATCGCGGTAGAACTCGGCGTCGATCAGCTGATCGGCGCGAGCGAGACGATGCTGATGGGATCGGCGGCGGCGAGCCTCTGCGCCTGGTGGGCGCTGGGGGCGGTTATCAGGATGCTGAAGCGGAAAGGGTAGGGCGGCAAGGGGTGAGGTTGGCGGGCCACCACCCCCCTCTGTCCTGCCGGACATCTCCCCCTCAAGGGGGGGAGATTGGCCTGCCGCGCGGTCGGCGCAACTTCGGAAAAAAAAGGGAAACGGCATGATCAACGAACGGAAGTTCGTCGCGCTGGCGCTCGACGAGGTCGAGCCGGACGGCGTGTTCTCGGGTTATGCGAGCCTGTTCGGCGCCGTCGACCTCGGCAAGGATGTGGTCGAGAAGGGCGCCTTCGCGGCGTCGCTGGAAGCACGCGGGGCGGGCGGCATCCGCATGCTGTTCCAGCATGATCCTGCCGAGCCGATCGGCGTGTGGACCGAGATCCGCGAGGATGCGCGCGGGCTGTTCGTGCGGGGACGGCTGACCAAGGACGTGGCGCGGGCGAGGGAGGTGCTGTCGCTGATGCGCGGCGGCGCGCTCGACGGCCTGTCGATAGGCTTTCGCGCGGTCAGGGCGAAGAACGATCCGAGAAGCGGCGTGCGCCGCATCCTGGAGGCGGACCTCTGGGAGATCTCGGTGGTGACCTTCCCGATGCTGCCCGACGCGCGCATCGACACCGTCAAGGGACGTGGACATCCAGGCAGGGGACGGCTGCCGACGACCAGACAATTCGAAAGCTGGCTCACGCGGGATGCGGGGCTGACGCGAGGCGAGGCCCGGTGCGTGATCGCCAGGGGTTTTGCCGCTCTGCGCGGGCGGGACGCCGCGCCGGATGGGAGCCTGACGGACAAGATCCGCGAGGCCACACGCATGATGACGAAAACAAGAATGTGGGAAACAACACGATGACGGAACAAAACCTTGCCCGCGCGCCTGAGACGAAGTCGGCGGGCCCCGAACTCGCCGACGCATTCGACGAGTTCATGACCACCTTCGTGGCGTTCAAGGACGGCAACGACCGGCGCCTCGCCGAACTGGAAAGCAAGAATGCCGACGTGCTGACATCAGAGAAGGTCGACCGCATCTCCAAGGCGCTGGACGAGCAGAAGCGCGCGATCGACAATCTGACGCTGAAGAAGATCCGGCCGGCCCTTGGGCGTGACGGGCGGGCGATGCCCAGCGAACACAAGCAGGCGTTCGACGCCTATATGCGTTCGGGCGACGACCGCCTGATCCGTGCGCTCGACACCAAGGCGATGTCCTACGGCTCCGGCCAGGATGGCGGCTATCTGGTGCCCGACGAGACCGAGACCGAGATCGGCAAGCGGCTGGCGGAGCTGTCGCCGATCCGCTCGATCGCGACCGTGCGCCAGGTGTCGGCGGCGGTGCTGAAAAAGCCCTTCTCGATCACCGGGCCGGCGGTCGGCTGGGTGGCCGAGACGGCGGCGCGTCCGCAGACCAACACGGCCACACTTGCCGAACTTTCCTTCCCGACGATGGAGCTCTACGCCATGCCGGCGGCGACCGCCTCGCTGCTCGAAGACACGGTGGTCGACCTCGACCAGTGGATTTCGAGCGAGGTGGAAGCCGCCTTCGCCGAGCAGGAGGGCACGGCCTTCGTCGCCGGCGACGGCACCAACAAGCCGAAGGGTTTCCTCGACTACACCAAGGTCGCGGAAGTGAGCTGGGTGTGGGGACAGATCGGCTATGTCGCGACCGGCGTTTCCGGCGCGCTGCCGGCGAGCGATCCGTCCGACGTGCTGATCGACACGGTCTATGCGCTGAAGTCGGGCTACCGGCAGAACGCCAACTGGGTGATGAACCGCAAGACGCAAGCCGCGATCCGCAAGCTGAAGGACGCCGACGGCAACTACCTCTGGCAGCCGCCGGCGGCGGCGGGGAGCCGCGCCATGCTGATGGGCTTCCCGCTGGTCGAGGCGGAAGACATGCCGGACTCTGGCGCCAACACCACGCCGATCGCCTTCGGCGATTTCAGCCGCGGCTATCTGGTCGTGGACCGCACCGGGGTGCGCGTGCTGCGCGATCCGTATTCGGCGAAACCCTACGTGCTGTTCTACACGACCAAGCGCGTCGGCGGCGGGGTGCAGGACTTCGATGCGATCAAGCTCCTGAAATATGGAGTGTCGTAAATCGGTTTCTAACTCTACTCCTGCGGCCATCTGCGGGCGTCTTCTGCGCTTCCGGTGCTCACGTACTCTAAGTACGCTCCGCTCCGGTTCTCGAAGCCGCTCCGCAGCTGACTCGCAGGAGCGAGTTATCGAACCGATTTCCCGCCAATCGCCAACGTTCGCAAACCGGCTACGGTGACAGCCTAGCAGGCTGAGCGCGGCCGTCGCGGCCCCGGTGTCTCTCCAGCCGGGGCCGCTCTTTTCCTCCAGCGCAAAGATGGAAAGCATGACGCTTTTTCGAACCGTCGAACCGGCGGCCGAGCCGGTGACGCTTGCCGACGTGAAGGCGCATCTGAGGATCGCTGATAACAGTGAGGACAGCCTGCTCGAAGGGCTGATCCGAGCGGCGCGCGAAGACCTCGAGCGGGCGACCGGCGTCGCGCTGATCGACCAGGACTGGCGCTTGGCGCTGGATCATTGGCCGAGCCAGGGTTGTGCACTGCTGACTGTTCATCCGGTGCGCGAGGTGTTGTCGGTGACGGCCTTCGGCACCGAAGGCGAGGCCTCGCTGATCAACCCTGAAGACTACCAGCTCGACACGCTGTCGCGGCCGGCCAGGCTGCACCTGGAGACGCGGCCCGAGCCGCTGCGCATCTTCAACGGAATCGAGATCGATTTTTCGGCCGGCTACGGCGAGGCGGGCACTGATGTGCCCGACCTCCTGAAGCGGGCGATCCTGCTGCTCGTGGGGCATTGGTATGAATTCCGCGCACATTTCGAACCGGCCGAACAGCCGGTTTCCTATCCCGCCGCCTATGATCGCATCGTCGCCTCCTACCGCTCGCGGAGACTGTGATGCGGACGCTGTTCCTCGATCCGGGGGGGCTGCGCAGCGAGCTCGCACTGCAGGCCAGCACGCCCGTGCCCGATGGGCTCGGTGGGCATACGGAGAGCTGGGCGGAGATCGCGACGGTGTTTGCGAAGATCGAGCCGGTCACGGCGACGAGCAGCTTCGGTCCGGACCAGACGGTGGAGACGGTGACGCATCGCGTGACGCTGCGCTGGCGCAGCGGCGTCGCCAGCGGCATGCGCTTCGTCAGGCAAGGCAGGATTTTCGACATAGTGACGGTGCACGATCCGGACGATATCGGGCGCTACCTCGTGTGCCGCGCAAGGGAGACGGGACTGTGAAGCTGGCGATGCAATTGACGCTTGACGGGATGATCCGCGCCATGCGCCTGAAGGTGCATACTATGGGTGAGGACTACGAAGTCGCCGAGCGCCGGGCGGCGGCGCGCAACGACGACGTGCTGGCGCTGCTGGCGGCGGAATCGCGGCGGCATGCACTGGAGGCTGGCGATGAGTTCGGCCGCTGAACTGCAGAAGGCGATCTTCGAGGCGCTGGGTGCGAATGGCGCGCTGACCGCGCTGGTGGGCGCGCGCATCCACGATCACGCGCCGGCCAACGTCGCCTTTCCCTACCTCACCTTCGGGCGCACCAGCATCTACGACTGGAGCACCGGCACGGAGAGCGGCAGCGAGCAGCTCTTCACGCTGCATGTCTGGTCGAAAGGCAAGGGCAAGAAGGAGGTGCTGGAGATCATGGAGCTGGCCCGCGCCACGCTGCACGACGCCGCGCTCGAGCTGGAAGGCCACCGGCTGGTCAACCTCCGGCTCGAATTTTCCGAGGCCAGGTATGACGAGGATCTGTCGGTGCATCATGGACTACTGCGGTTTCGCGCAGTGACCGAGCCAGCCTGATATTCAGGTGAGCCGGCCTGCAAACGGTGGCTTTCTGCGCTTCCGGTGCTCACGTACCCGAAAGTACGCTCCGCTCCGGTTCTCGAAATCCACCATTTTCGACTCGGCCTGACCCGAATCTCAGGCCGGCTCAAGCCGAGCGCACCCGAGACAAATTTCATCACAATCAGGAGACCGAAAAATGGTCGCACAGAAGGGCAAGGACCTTCTTCTGAAAATCGACGGCGAAGCCGGCTTCGTGACGGTCGCGGGGCTGCGTTCCAAGCGCATCGCCTTCAACAGCCAGACGGTCGACATCACCGATGCGGATTCGGCCGGGCGATGGCGTGAACTGCTCGCGGGCGCGGGCGTGCAGCGCGCGGCGGTCAGCGGCTCGGGCATCTTCAAGGATGCGCAGTCCGATGCGCTGATGCGTCAGCGCTTCTTCGCCGGCGAGATCGCCGATTGGCGGCTCGCCGTGCCGGACTTCGGCACGGTGGAGGGGCCGTTCCAGATCACCTCGCTCGAATATACCGGCAGCCACGACGGCGAGGTGACCTTCGACGTGGCGCTGGAGTCGGCGGGCCCGGTGAGCTTCACGGTGGCGGCATGACGGCGAACAGAAGGCGCGGCGAGATCGACGCCACGCTAGACGGCAAGGAGTACCGGCTCTGCCTGACGCTCGGCGCGCTTGCCGAACTGGAGGCCGCCTATGCAGCCGACGATCTCGGCGCGCTGGTCGAGCGCTTTTCGCGCGGGCGGCTGTCGGCGCTCGACATGATCCGCGTCATCGGCGCCGGCCTGCGCGGCGCCGGCAACGACATTTCCGACGACGGCGTGCGGGCCATGCGCTCGGACGAGGGCGCGGCGGGTTTCGCGGCTGTTGTCAGCGATCTCCTGACGACGACATTCGGCACGGCGCGCGCGGAAGGCGAGCCGCCAAACCCCTGAACGCCGCAGACGGCAGGGCAAACGAATTTCCGTGGGACAGCGTCATGGCCGCGGCATTCGGCCTGCTGCGGCTTTCGCCCGGGGATTTCTGGTCGATGACGCCGCGCGAGATGGAACGCGCGATGAGCGTGCTCGGCGGCGAGCGGGTCGGCGCGCCGGGGCGGCATGAGTTGGCCGAGCTGATGCATAGATTTCCGGATCATTTCACCCCCACCCCTAACCGCTCCCCACAAGGGGGAGGGGGACGAGCCTGAGCGGCGAAGGAGTAGACCCAAATGGCCGAGGACGTGACCGTCAGGATCGATGCTGATACGCAGCCGTTCCAGGACGCGCTGCAGAACCTGGAAAAGCTGTCGGCGAGTTTCGGCTCGCAGCTTTCCGGCGCGCTGAAGAGTGCCGCCGTCAGCGGCAAGGATCTCGACGACATCTTGCGGCGGATCGGGCTGAACCTAGCCGGCCTGGCGCTGGAGCAGGGGCTGAAGCCGCTGCAGTCGCTGGCCGGCGGGCTGTCCTCCAGCCTGCTCAGCGGGCTGTCGGGGCTGCTGCCCTTCGCCAAGGGCGGCGTGCCGGGTCATGTGGTGCCTTTCGCTTCAGGCGGGGTGGTTTCGGCGCCGAGCTATTTCCCGATGGGCAGGAATGTCGGCGTGATGGGCGAGGCGGGGCCCGAGGCGATCCTGCCGCTGCAACGCTCGGCCGACGGAAGGCTGGGGGTGGCGGCGGCCGGCGGAGGCGCGTCCGTCAATGTCGTCTTCAACGTGACGACGACGGATGCCGCCTCCTTCCGCAAGTCCGAGGCGCAAGTGACGGGCATGCTGGCCAGGGCGGTGTCGCGGGGAACGAGGACTTTCTGAGGGATTTCAAGTGAGGCCGGCCTGCCAGTCCAAATCTCAACCAGGAGCGAATGGTGTCGGAACTTTCGAACTTTCACGACGTGCGGTTTCCGCTCGGCGTTTCGTTCGGCGCGACCGGCGGGCCGGAGCGGCGTAACGAGATCGTCTCGCTGACCTCGGGGCGCGAGAAGCGCAATGCGCGCTTCTCGCAGTCGCGCCATCACTACGATGCAGGGACGGGCGTACGCTCGCTCGCCGACCTGCATGACGTGCTGGTCTTCTTCGAGGCGCGGCGGGGTTCGCTGCATGCCTTCCGTTTTCGCGACCCGTTCGACATGAAGTCGTGCCGGCCGGAGGAGGCGGTGTCGGCGGCCGATCAGGCGATCGGAACCGGCGACGGGACGACGGTGCGCTTCGCGTTGGTGAAGACCTATGGCGAGGGCGAGGACGCCTATCAAAGGCTGATTGCGAGGCCGGTGGCGGAGACGCTGCGCGTGGCGGTCGATGGCGTCGAAAAGGCGTCGCCCGCGGACTGGAGCTTCGATTTCTCGACCGGCGAGATCGTGTTTGCGCCGGGCAGCGTCCCCGGGACTGGCGATGCGGTGACGGCAGGCTACGAGTTCGACGTACCGGTGCGCTTCGACACCGAGCGCATCGAAATCAGCCTTACGGCCTTCAAGGCAGGGCAGATCCCGTCGATTCCGCTGGTCGAGGTGCAGCAATGAGCCTCTATCCCGAAACGCTGGCCGCGCATCTCGGGCGCGAGGTGACGACCGTCTGTCACTGCTGGCGGCTGACCCGCACCGACGGCTGGATGGCGGGCTACACCGATCACGACCGCCCGCTGATATCAGGCGCAACTGTTTTTGCCCCGCAAACGGGGCTCGCCGCCAGCGAGGCGCGCGACACGCTGGGGCTCGCGGTGGATACGGTCGATGTCGAGGGCGCGCTGTCGTCGGACGACATTGGCGAGGAGGACATTGCCGCCGGCCTCTATGACGGGGCGGTGGTCGAGACGTTCCTGGTCAACTGGCGGCAGCCGGAAGACTTCGTTCTGCTGCGCAAGGCGACGGTGGGAAAAATCACGCGTTCGGATGGGCGTTTCGTGGCCGAGCTCGAAAGCGCGGCGCATGCGCTCGACCGGCCGAATGGGCGATATGTGAGCCGCACATGCGATGCAGAACTAGGCGATGCGCGCTGCGGCTTCGCTCCAGACAACCCTGATTTCACCGGGGCGGGGACGGTGGCGGCATGGGAAGCGCCGTCGACGCTGGTGGTGAGCGGGCTCGACGGCTTCGAGGCCGGATGGTTCGCCCATGGCGTGCTGAGCTGGACGACGGGCGCCAATGCCGGCCGCAGCGAGCGCGTCGAGGAGCATCGCAAGGACGCGACGGGTACGCGGCTGGTGCTGCGCCCGCGAAGCGGGATGGCTGCTGCGGAAGGCGACACGTTCTCGGCCGTCGCCGGCTGCGACAAGAAATTCGCGACCTGCAAGGCGAAATTCGCCAATGCGCTGAACTTCCGCGGCTTCCCGCATCTGCCCGGCAACGACGCGGCCTATGGCTATGTCGTCGACGGCGGCCGGTTCGACGGCGGGCCGGTGGTGCCATGAAGGCCGGGTCGATTACCGAGACGGTGGTGGCCGAAGCGCTGTCCTGGTTGGGCACGCCCTATCGGCACCAGGGGCGGCGCAAGGGCGTTGGCTGCGACTGCCTCGGGCTGGTGCTCGGCGTATGGCGCGCGATCTACCGCGACGTGCCCGAACTGCCGGGACCCTATGCGCCCGACTGGGCGGAGGCCGGCGGCGAGGAAAGATTATTGGCGGCGATGCGCAGGCATTTCCGGGAGAAGCCGCCAAACGCGATGGCGCCGGGCGATTTGCTGCTCTTCCGCTGGCGGCCGCACCTTCCGGCCAAGCATGCCGGCGTGCTGGTTGAGCCCGGCAGCTTCGTCCATGCCTATCAGGGCAACGCCGTGTCGCTGTCGCCGCTGGTGCCGCAATGGCGGCGGCGCATCGCCGGCGTGTTCGCCTTTCCAGAGAAGAACTGACTGAGGACGCCGCATGGCAACAATCCTGCTCCAGGCCGCCGGCGCGGCCATCGGCGGCCTGCTCGGTCCGATCGGCAGTGCGCTGGGTGCGGCGGCCGGCGCGCTGGCCGGCTACACGATCGACCAGGCGCTGATCAACGGCACGCGCCGCATCGAGGGGCCGAGGTTGTCGGGCGCGCGGCCCTTCACCGCCGAAGAGGGCGCGGCGATCCCACGCGTCTATGGTACGGCGCGTATCGGCGGCATCATGATCTGGGCGACGCGTTTCGAGGAGACGCGCACGACGCGACGGCAAGGCGGCAAGACCGGCCCGAAGGTCACCGAGTACAACTATTTCGCCAATGTCGCCTTCGCGCTTTGCGAGGGCGAGATCGCGGGCATCAGGCGCGTCTGGGCGGACGGGCGCGAGATCGACCGGGACAAGGTCGAGCTGCGCATCCATCGCGGCAGCGAGGCGCAGGCCGTCGACCCGCTGGTCTCGGCGAAGCAGGGGGCGGGCAACACGCCGGCCTATCGCGGCACGGCCTATGTGGTGGTCGAACGCTTTGCGCTGGCCGACTACGGCAACCGCGTCCCGCAGTTCCAGTTCGAGGTGCTCAGGCCGGTCGGTGAGCTACCGAAGAGAATACGCGCCATTTCGCTGATCCCCGGCGCGACCGAATACGGGCTGTCCCCGACGCTGGTGACGCGGCAGCATAGGCAGGGCGAGACGGAGGCGGTGAATCGTCACACGCTACTCGAAGGCAGCGATCTGACGGCCTCGCTCGACGAGTTGCAGATGCTCTGCCCGAACCTGGAACATGTGGCGCTTGTCGTCGCCTGGTTCGGCGACGATCTCAGGGCTGGGGAGTGCAAGATGCGCCCGGCGGTGACGACGAGCAACGGTTCCGGATTCTCGAAGGCGTGGACGGTGTCGGGCGTGTCGCGCGCGTCGGCGATGGTCGTCTCGACGCATGACGAAGGCGCTGCCTATGGCGGGACGCCATCGGACCGGAGCGTCATGGACGCGATCGCCGAGATCAAGGCGCGCGGGCTGAAGGTCACGCTTTATCCGTTCATCATGATGGACGTGCCTGATGACAACGAGTTGCCCGACCCCTACGGCAATCCGGCGCAGCCCGCCTATCCCTGGCGCGGGCGCATCACCGCCGACCCGGCGCCGCTGATGCCCGGCACGGCTGACCGCACCGCGGCGGCGCGCGACCAGGTCAAGGATTTTTGCGGCAACGCGCTGCCCGGGCAGTTTTCGGCCTCGGCGAGCACGATCAATTTTTCGGGTTCTTCCGGCGACTGGGGATACCGGCGCTTCGTGCTGCACCATGCAAAGCTGGCGCAGGCCGCGGGCGGGGTCGACGCCTTCCTGCTCGGCAGCGAGCTGCGCGGGCTGACCACGCTGCGCGACGAGAGCGACGTTTTTCCCTTCGTGGAGGAGCTCTGCGCGCTGGCCGGCGACGTGCGCGCGATGCTTGGACCCTCGACCAGGATCACCTACGGCGCCGACTGGAGCGAATATTTTGGGCACCACCCGCTCGACGGCACTGGCAACGTCTATTTCCACCTCGATGCGCTGTGGGCGCATCCTGATATCGACGCCGTCGGCATCGACAATTACATGCCGCTGTCGGACTGGCGCGACGGCGATCATGCGACCGGAAATCCGGATGGGTTCGCCGGTCCGTACGATCCCGATGGGCTGCGCTCGGCGATTACCGGCGGGGAGGGCTTCGACTGGCATTATCCGAGCTTCGCCGCGCGGCAGGCGCGCGAGCGGACGGAAATCGCCGACGGGGCGTTCGGAAAGCCGTGGGTGTTCCGCAACAAGGACCTGAAGGGCTGGTGGTCGCAGCAGCATTTCGACCGCATCGACGGCGAGGAGGCGCTAGCGCCGACGGCCTGGACACCGGAAAGCAAGCCGATCATCTTTACCGAGATCGGTTGTCCCGCGATGGACAAGGGGCCGAACCAGCCCAACGTATTCTCCGATCCGAAATCGGCCGAAAGCATGCGGCCCCATTTTTCGAGCGGCGGGCGCAGCGACCTCGCGCAGCAGCGATTCCTCATGGTGCATCATCGCTATTGGGATCCCGATGACGAGAGTTTCAGCGAGGCGGCTAACCCCGTCTCGACGGTCGACGGCAGGCGCATGGTCGATCCCGAGCGGCTCTATGTCTGGGCCTGGGACGCGCGGCCCTATCCGGCGTTTCCTGTGCGTGCCGACCGCTGGTCGGATCATGGCAACTGGCATTACGGCCACTGGCTGAACGGCAGGATCGGCAATCCTGATGTCGGCGAGTTGATCAACGCGATCCTGGACGACCATGGGCTGCCGCCGGCTTCGGTCGAGGGCGCTTACGGTACGGTACACGGATACCTCATCGACGAGCCGGGCTCGGCGCGCGGAGCCTTGGAGCCGCTGACGGAACTGTTCGGGCTCGCCGTGTTCGAGACGCCGGACGGGCTGGCGTTTCGCAGCGAAGCAGGGCAGGCGGCGGCACCCGTCGAGATCGCCGAGATGGTCTCGGACGGCCGCGAGCCGGTCATCGAGACGGTGCGCACGCCGGACCATCAACTGCCGGCCGAGGCGGTGCTGAGCTTCCGCGATCCGCTGGTCGACTACCAGGCGATCTCCGTGCGGCAGACACGCGCCGGCGCGCCGGGCAGCCGCCAGCATGCGATCGGATTTTCCGGCGTGCTGGAGGCGGGGCAGGGCAGCGCGCTGGTCGGCGACTGGCTCTCCCGCGTCTGGAACGAGCGCGAGCGAACGACCTTTGCCGTGGCGCAGCCGAACGAGGGGATCGTGCCGGGCGCTATTGCGCGCCTGCCCGGCCGCGATGACGATTGGCTCGTCACCGAGATCGAGGACGGGCTGGTGCGGAAAGTGTCGGCGCGGCAGATCGTGCGCGCAGCACCCGGGCTGTGGCAGTCGGCCAATCCCGGCGTGATCTCGGCCGCGCCGCTGGTTGTCGGGCAGCCGCTGGCGCTGTTCCTCGACCTGCCGATGGGGGCGGGGCCGGGCGAGCCGCAGGACCAGTTCCGCGCCGCTGCATGGCAGAAGCCTTGGAAGAGCCAGGCCGTCTTCGCCTCGCCGGAGGATACGGGTTTCGCCCAGCGCACGACGATCAGCCAGGCGGCCGATCTCGGCGTGCTGACGCATGCGCTGCCGCCGGGCGTCGTCGGGCGAGTCGATCATTCGGCTGATATCACGGTCGAACTTTACGGCGGCGAGTTGTCGAACATCAGTCGCACCTTGTTGCTGAACGGCGCCAACGCGGTGGCGATCCGCTCGGCTGATGGAGCCTGGGGGATCGTGCAGTTCGAGGCGGCGGAGGAAATCGCGCCCGACGTCTGGCGGCTGGGCGGGCTGCTGCGCGGCCAGCTCGGCACCGACGATGCGACTGCGGCCGGGGCCGAGGCCGGCGCGCATCTGGTCGTGCTCGACGACGCCGTGCAGGCCGCGGGGCTGCTCGCCGGCGAGGCCGGGCTGGAACTCAACTGGCGCGTCGGGCCGGCCGGCTCGGATCTGTCAGGCGCGAATTTCTCGGACCATTCGGAGATCGGCGGATTGCGCGCGCTGCTGCCGCTGTCGCCGGTGCATCTGCGCGCGAAAAAGGACGCATCCGGCGACGTGACGCTGAGCTGGATCAGGCGCGGGCGTATCGACGCCGACAACTGGACGGCGAGCGACATTCAGCTCGGCGAGGAGCGCGAGGAATACCGGGTCGAGATCGCGCAAGCCGGCGGCGCCGTCGTGCGCACCGAGACGGTGCTCGCGCCGGGCTTTCTCTATGATAGCGCAGCAATCGCCGCGGACTTTGGCGCGCCGCCCGGTGAAATCGACGTCACGGTCAGCCAGCTCAGCCTGGCGGCCGGCTGGGGCCTGCAGGCGACGCGCCGCCTTTCGCTTTCATGAACTTCAACGAATGCGGGAAAAACAATGGCCGACAGCAAACCGTGGTATCTTTCGCGCACCATCTGGGCCTCGCTGATCACGATTCTGACGGCAGGGGCCGGGATTTTGGGCGTGCCCGTTGCCGGCCTCGACAATTCGGCGCTGACCGACACGCTGCTCCAGGCGATCACCGCGATCAGCGGGCTGGTGGCGATTTTTGGGCGGCTGGGTGCGAGCAGCAGGATTGGGTGAGAATAGTTGGAACGCGTGGGCATCGGGAAAATTCCTTCCCCATCGTTCATTCCCCGTTCAGCGCCGATGCGCTAGAACGCGTGGCATGATGATTTTTCGCGCCCTTTCCCGGTTTGCCGCGCTCGGCCTTTTCTCGGCCGGGCTGCTCGGGCCGCAGGCCGGGCCAGGTGCAGCCGCGGACTGCGCTTCGATGGGCCGGCAGATCGCCGCCGAGAACGGCGGGAAGCTCATCCAGGCGGCCGAGTCGAACCAGGGCGGGCGGCCCGTCTGCGTCGTGATGATCCTGCTGCCGGCCAAGGACGGCCAGCCGCCGCGCCGCGACAGGCAGGTGATTCCGCTCGACTGAGCGCCGTCACAAGCTGCTTTCCCAAACGCCCGGATTTCGCCTATGTCTCATGCACTTCCCGAAATCCGGCTGGCACCACGCCCCAAACCCAACTGTCCACAGGCCCTATAGGACCTTCCCCCATGCGGATACTCGTCGTCGAGGATGACAAGGACCTCAACCGCCAGATCTCCGAGGCGCTGACCGACGCCGGCTATGTCGTCGACAAGGCGTTCGACGGGGAGGAGGGGCATTTCCTCGGCGATACGGAACCCTACGATGCGATCGTGCTCGACATCGGCCTGCCGCAGATGGACGGCATCAGCGTCGTCGAGCGCTGGCGGCGCGACGGCAAGAAGATGCCGGTGCTGATCCTCACCGCGCGCGACCGCTGGAGCGACAAGGTGTCGGGCATCGACGCCGGCGCCGACGATTATGTGACCAAGCCCTTCCATATCGAGGAGGTGCTTGCCCGCGTGCGGGCGCTGATCCGGCGCGCCGCCGGCCATGCTTCCTCCGAATTGACCTGCGGGCCCCTGAGGCTCGACACCAAGGCGTCGAAGGCCGATGTCGATGGCAAGCCGCTGAAGCTGACCTCGCACGAGTTCCGGCTGCTCGCCTATCTGATGCATCACATGGGCGAGGTGGTATCGCGCACCGAGCTCGTGGAGCATCTCTACGACCAGGATTTCGACCGCGATTCCAACACGATCGAGGTGTTTGTCGGCCGCCTGCGCAAGAAGATGGGCATCGACATGATCGAGACCGTGCGCGGCATGGGGTATCGCATGCGCGAGCCCGAGGTCTGACCGGCGGACGATGGTCTAGAGATGGCAGCGCGCTCGCTTGGCATGAGGTTCGGCCCGCGCTCGCTCGCCTTCCGCGTCATCGCCTTTTCCACCGGCTGGGCGATCCTGGCGCTGATCGTCATCTCGACCGTGATTTCGACGCTTTACCGGCAGGCAAGCGAGCGCGGCTTCGACAGCCTCGTGTCGGCGCATCTCTTCAATCTCATCGGCTCGGTGAGCGTCTCCGAAACCGGCGCCCTGACCGGCACCCCCAACCTCGGCGACCTGCGCTTCTCCGAGCCGAACTCGGGCTGGTACTGGGCCGTCGAGCCGGTTTCGGAAGGATTGACCGGCGAACTCCGCTCGCTCTCGATGACCGAAGCCATCCCGTCGCCGCCGGTGAGCGAGGCGCCGTTCGATGCGGATTTTCGCCGCAGCTATCTCACCGACGGCCTGGCCGGCGAGGATATAGCCGTGCTGGAGAGCGAAATCGCACTCGATGCGCAGAACCGCGTCGCCAGGTTCCGCGTGATGGGCAACCGCACCGATCTGGAAGCCGAGATATCGGGCTTCGAGCGGCGGCTCTTCACCTATCTGTCCGTCTTCGGCCTTGGGATGATCGCCATCAACGCGGTGGCGATCCTGCTCGGACTGAGGCCGCTCAGCCGGGTGAGGAACGCGCTTGCCATGGTGCGCGAAGGCCAGGCCCAGAGGCTCGACGGCCGCTTTCCGGCCGAGATCGAGCCGTTGGCCAACGAGACCAACGCGCTGATCGAGAACAACCGCCGCATCGTCGAGCGCTCGCGCACCCAGGTCGGCAATCTCGCGCATTCGCTGAAGACGCCGCTCGCCGTTCTGATCAATGAAGGGCGGGCGCTGGGCGGCGCCAGGGGCGGGCTGATCTCGGATCAGGCGGCGGCGATGCGCGAGCAGGTGGACCACTATCTCAAGCGCGCCCGCGTGGCGGCGCAGCGCGATAGCGTGGTCTACCGCACGCCGGTGACGCCGCTGCTGGAGCGACTGGTGCGCGTGATCGAGAAGCTCGGCCGCATGAAGGTGTCGCTGACGCCGCCGACCAGCGAGATCGTCTTTGCCGGCGAACGCGAGGATCTGGAGGAGATCGTCGGCAATTTGCTCGAAAACGCCATGAAATGGGCGAAGAGCCAGGTCGCGCTCTCCGCGCGGGAGCTGCCGGCCGCTGCCGGCGAGGCGCAGACGCGGTTCGCGATCGTCATCGAGGATGACGGTCCCGGTATTCCGGAGGACAGGGCGCGAGAGGCGCTGCAGCGCGGCAGGAGGCTCGACGAGACCAAGCCCGGCACCGGTCTCGGGCTCGCCATCGTATCCGAACTGGTGAACGAGTATGGCGGCAGGCTCTTGCTGGAGCGCTCGGAACTAGGCGGGCTGAGAGCGGTTGTGGAATTGCGCAGCGTGCAATAGGAGCGGGTTGTTTTTCATCATCACGCATTGATGAAACTTCGTCCCATGGCGTTTGGGCCAAATTTCGGACAAACATGGCACATAACGCCAAGTCTTCGATGTGTGCGGCGCTGTCGAAACCGGGTGACTTGCATGAAAATTAAGGTGGCGTTCGTTGCCGCGACGATAGCCTTGTCCGGGACTTTGGCCGGCTGTTCGACGGTCGGACTGGGCGGGCGACCCACTACGCCGGGGCCGGCCGCAAGCGGGCCGGCGACCCCCGCGGCGCCCGAAACGATCATTTCCGCGATGGATGGCGGGCTGATCGGCGGATCGATCGGCTCCGGCCTCAGGGAGAGTGACCGGCGCACTGCCCTGCAGGCCGAGTACCGCGCGCTGGAATACACGCCCGGCGGCAAGGCCGTGGACTGGCAGGGCTTGGGCGTCACCGGCTCGGTGACGGCGGCGCAGCCTTACCGGGTCGGCTCGCAGGACTGCCGGCAGTATACCCAAACGGTCTCGAGCGGTGGCCAGAGCCGGACCGCAAGGGGTACAGCATGCCGCAATCCGGACGGCAGCTGGACGCCGCTGACGTGACGTTTGCGCTGGGTCAAACAGTTTGCCGCACGCGTACGATATTGGCATGCATGATGCCGAGGTCTATTTGAGACGCCATGCTGTTCTGGGTCATAGCCGCCTTGCTGACACTGGGAGCCAGCCTTGCAGTGCTGCTGCCCCTTGCCGGCCGCAGTCAGGTTCGTGCTGCCGACGCGAGCCATGACCTCGAAGTCTACCGCGACCAGCTTGCCGAACTCGACCGCGACGCCGCGCGCGGGCTGATCCAGGCATCGGAGGCGGAGCAGGCGCGGGCCGAGATCGCCAGGCGCATCCTCAAGGCAGACAAGGCCGCGAAATCCGCCGGTGCGGGCGCACCGTCCGGCGGCAAGGGCATTCGCGCGGTCGGCATGGCGGCCGTGCTTGCCGTGCCGCTGGTGAGTTGGGGCGTCTATGCGGCCATCGGTTCGCCGGACCTGCCCTCGCAGCCGCTCGCGGCGCGTCTGGAAAAAAGTCCGGCCGACAGCTCGGTCGAGGAGCTGATCGCCCGGGCCGAATCGCATCTTGCCGCCAATCCCGACGACGGCAGGGGCTGGGACGTGCTTGCGCCGATCTATTCACGAATGGGCCGATACGGCGAGGCGGTGATCGCCTATCGCAACGCGATTCGCCTCGGCGGCGCGAACAGCGCCAGGGAATCCGGCCTCGGCGAGGCAATTGCCGGGGCGGCGGGCGGAATGATCTCCGCCGAGGCGCAGGCGGCGTTCGCGCGGGCGCTCGAGCTGGAGCCCGGGCAGCCGAAGGCGAGCTTCTACCTTGCATCCGCGCTGGCGCAGGAGGGCAAAACCGCAGAAGCCGTGAGCGCCTGGCAGGCGATGCTGACGGCGATGCCGGCGGATTCGCCGTGGCGCGGCGCGATAGGAGAGGCTGTCGCCGCGGCCAATGCGAGGCTCGTGGCTGAAGCAGGCGGCGCCGGGCCGACGCAGGAACAGGTCAACGCCGCGGCCGGCATGTCCGACGAGGACCGCAATGCGATGATCGAGACGATGGTGGCGGGGCTCGACGAGAAGCTCCGGCAGAATCCGCGCGACCTGGAAGGCTGGACGCGGCTCGTTCGTTCCTATCATGTGCTCGGCCGGGCAGACGCGGCGCGTGACGCGCTGAAGCGCGGCGTTGCGGCTCTGGGCGAGAGCACCGACGAGGGCAAAAAACTCGCCGATTTGTCCAGCACGCTCGGGCTGACGGCGGCGGAATGAGTTCATGACACGCAAGCAGAAAAGACTGTCGGTGATCGCGGGCGCGCTGGGTTTCCTCGGCGTCGCGGTGGCGCTTACCTTCTATGCGCTCGGCCAGAAGGCGTCGTATTTCTACATGCCCGCCGATCTCGCCAGCGCTACGCTCGAGCCCGGCCAGCGCATCAGGCTCGGCGGGCTGGTCGAGAAGGGCACGATCGTGCGCGACCAGGGGACCGAGGTAGAATTCTCCGTGACCGACATGGAGCGATCGGTCAAGGTCGCCTATTCCGGCATCCTGCCCGATCTCTTCCGCGAGGAGCAGGGCGTCATCACGGAAGGCAGCTTCGGGCCGGACGGCGTGTTCATCGCCGACAGCGTGCTCGCCAAGCACGACGAGACCTACATGCCCAAGGAAGTCGCCGACAGCCTGAAAGAAAAGGGCGTGTGGCAGGAGACGACGCAATGAGCGTGCCGCGGCGCAGGTGCGGCCAGATGGTTGAGCCAAATGGTTGAGCTCGGGCATTTCGCGCTCGTGCTGGCCTTCGCGCTGGCCCTGGTGCAATCGATCGTGCCGCTGGCCGGCGCCCGCACCGGCAACGACCGCATGATGGCCGTCGCCCGGCCGGTTTCAGTGACCGGTTTCGCGCTCGTTGCGCTCGCCTTCGGAGTGCTGACGATTTCCTACGCGCGCTCGGACTTTTCCGTGGCGAATGTGTGGGAGAATTCGCACTCGCTGAAGCCGCTTCTCTACAAGATCACCGGCACCTGGGGAAACCACGAAGGTTCGATGCTGCTCTGGGTGCTGATCCTAACCTTCTTCGGCGCGCTGGTGGCGCTGTTCGGCGCCAACCTTCCGGCCAGCCTGCGCGCGACGGTGCTCGCGGTTCAGGGCTGGATCGGCGCCGCCTTCCTGCTGTTCATCCTCGTGACGTCCAATCCGTTCGCCCGGCTGTCGCCGGCGCCGATCGAAGGGCGCGACCTCAACCCCATCCTGCAGGACGTCGGCCTCGCCATCCATCCGCCGCTCCTCTACCTCGGCTATGTCGGCTTCTCGGTCTGCTTCTCCTTCGCGGTGGCGGCGCTGATCGACGGCCGCATCGATGCGGCCTGGGCGAGATGGGTGCGGCCGTGGACGCTCGCCGCCTGGTCGTTCCTGACCGGCGGCATAGCGATGGGTTCCTACTGGGCCTACTACGAGCTCGGCTGGGGCGGCTTCTGGTTCTGGGACCCGGTGGAGAATGCCTCCTTCATGCCGTGGCTTGCGGGCACCGCGCTGCTGCATTCGGCGATCGTGATGGAGAAGCGCTCGGCGCTGAAGATCTGGACGCTGCTGCTCGCCATCCTCACCTTCTCGCTGTCGCTGCTCGGGACCTTCCTGGTCCGGTCGGGCGTGCTGACTTCGGTCCACGCTTTCGCGACGGACCCCGGCCGCGGCATCTTCATCCTCTGCATCCTGACACTTTTCATCGGCGGCTCGCTGGCGCTCTTTGCGCTGCGCGCCCCGACGCTGACGGCCGGCGGGATATTCCATCCGATCTCGCGCGAGGGCGCGCTCGTCCTCAACAATCTGTTCCTGACGACGGCAACGGCCACGGTTCTGGTCGGAACGCTCTATCCGCTCATCGTGGAAGCGCTGTCCGGCGACAAGATTTCGGTCGGCGCGCCGTTCTTCGACCTGACCTTCGGTTCGCTGATGGCGCCGCTGCTGGCGGTGGTGCCGTTCGGGCCTCTGCTCGCGTGGAAGCGCGGCGACATCCTTGCGGTCGCGCAGCGGCTGATGACGGCTTTTGCTGGCGCGCTGCTCGCCGTGCTTGTCACCATGCTTTTCGTCGACGGGGCATCCGCGTTCGCGGCACTGGGTATCGGCCTCGCGGTCTGGCTGGTGCTCGGCGCCCTGACGGATCTGGCACTCAAGGCCGGTTTCGGCAGCGTATCTGTGCGCCAGATGATGCGACGCCTTGCCGGGCTGCCGCGCTCGGTGTTCGGCACGACGCTTGCCCATCTCGGTCTTGGCCTGACCACGCTTGGCATCGTCGGCGTGATGTCGTTCGAGACGGAAAACATCCTGGCGATGAAGCCGGGACAGACGACCGAGATTTCGGGCTACGTTCTCAGGTTCGACGAAATCCAGCCCGTCCGGGGTCCGAACTTCACGGAAAACCGCGCCAAATTCTCGTTGCTGGACGCCGGCGGAAAGCCCTATGGCGAGATCGTGTCGTCGAAACGCTTCTATCCGGTACGGCAGATGCCGACGACCGAAGCCGGCATCCGCACCATTGGGTTCAGCCAGCTTTACGTGTCGCTCGGCGACGAAACGGCCGACGGCGCGCTGGTGGTGCGCATCTGGTGGAAACCGCTGGTGACGCTGATCTGGGGCGGCGCGCTCGCGATGATGGCCGGCGGCGCGGTGTCGCTCTTCGACCGCCGGCTGCGTGTCGGCGCGCCCGCCCGGCGGCGCCGCGAGGCAGCCGTCAGGCCGGAAGCGGCGACGTCATGAAGCGCGCTTTCCTGCTTGCCAGCCTGGTGCTTGCGATCTCGCTCTGGCACGGGCCGGCCGCGGCGATCCAGCCTGGCGAGGCACTGGCCGATCCGGGGCTGGAGGCGCGGGCGCGGGCGCTGTCGGCGGAACTGCGCTGCATGGTCTGCCAGAACCAGTCAATCGATCTCTCTGATGCCGAGCTGGCGCGGGATTTGCGCGTTCTGGTGCGCGAGCGGCTGATGGCCGGCGACAGCGACGCGGAAGTTCTCGATTATGTCGTTTCGCGCTACGGCGAATTCGTATTGCTGAAGCCGCGATTCAACCTGCGCAACGCACTGCTGTGGGGCACACCGGTGGTGCTGCTTGGGGCTGGCGCTGCCGTCCTGCTCTTCTCGCGGAGAAAGCGGAAATCGGCTGCACAGGCGCTCACCGAGGAAGAAACGGCCGAGCTCGACCGCATTCTTCACGATACGCCGAACCCTTCATAAGTGGATCGCTGCCTCAGCTCGAAGCGCCATCCGGAAGCCAGAGTTCGAAGACTTCCCGCGGCTCGGCGAAGCCTTTCAAGGTCTGACTACCGAGGCTTCGCGTAGCGCCGTCAGGAAGCACCGCAGCGACCTCGCGGGAACAGACGGCGCGCCGGTCAAGAGTCTTGGCGACACCTTCCAGCCTGCTGAGATAGTTGACGGTCGGGCCGACCACGGTGAAGTCAAGCCGGTCGAGGCTACCGATGTTGCCATAAACGACGGGTCCCACATGCAGCGCGGCGACGAAACGCATGCCTGCGGCGGCAGGACAGGCGAACGCGTCCAGGACGGCGCGGGCGGCACGCCGGCACGCCTCCGGCCGGCTGCCCTCCTCGTCAGCCGGAAAAACCGCCAACACTCCGTCTCCAACAAATTTCAACACGTCTCCGCCCTGCGCGCGGATTGCATCGACGACGACCTCGAAATAGGCGTCGAGCCTTTTCAGCAGGGTATCGGGATCCAGGCGTTCGGACATTCCGCTCGAATCGCGCAAGTCGGTGATCAGTACGGCCGCGTCGATCGCGGTGGTCTGGCCGCGTCGGAAGGCCCCCTTGCCAATGCGCTCCGCCGGCCCGCTTCCAAGATAGACTTGAAGCAGACTGGCCATGGAATGACGCATCGCAGCAGGTTCCAGCGCCGCCCCGATGGCAGGCGCGAGGCTTTCGATCAGGCCGATTTCCGAATCGGAAAAGCCGCCCGGCCGGTCCGTGGTGAAGGCACACGCCTGAACAGAGCCGTCGCCATAGGCGACCGGCATCGCCAGATAGTCGGTGCTCCCGCTTTCCGCGAGCTCGAACAGCACGGCATGGTCCTGCCCCGTCACGAGGTTTTCCAACGACCTGTGGTAACTCTTGCGGGTCGTGATTACATGCTTGAACGGGCTGCCCTCGTAGGACCCGGTGGCAAGCATGCCGCGCGGAACGGTATAGCTCTCTGGTCCGCCCTCGCGGCTCCAGATGACACCCCAGGCGCTGATAAGCGGATTGGCCACCGACTGCCCGATACGGACGCGCAAAAGGGGAACGCCTGACTCCACCAGCCTTTCGGCAACCCCGCCCACGACCTCCTCCGGGGTGGCGTTCTGCCTGGCCGGCCCAATAAGCCAGTCGACAATCCCGGAGGGTGCTGGCGGCGTTTCATGGTTGGTCATGGCGACCAACATTACCAAAATTTCATGCGGCGGAAATGGCGCCGTAATGTCCTGCTTTCTATCTCTTCGGTCGAAGGATGCCGTCGAAGCATTCCTGAGCAGAGGATAGAAACTGATGACCAACTCCCCCAAGCCCATTTCGAATGGCCGCAAGCGGCTTCTGGCGGCCGCGGCCTCCGTCGCAATCATAGGCGCAGCCGGCCTCGGCGCCGTGACCTCCGGCACCGTTCCCGTTTTCGCCGAAGCCGTTCGCGTCGAGGCGCCACAGGCTCCTGGCTTCGCCGACGTCGTCGAGCGCGTTTCGCCCGCCGTCGTCAGCGTGCGTGTCAAAGCCAAGATCGAGCCTGCATCCGATACCGACGTCCAGATGTTCGGCCGCGGCTTCGAGGATCTGCCCGACGACCATCCGATGAAGCGCTTCTTCAAGGAATTCCGTGGTTTCGACGATCAGGATGCACCTCGTTCCGAGCGCCGCCAGCGCCGCAACGACGGCCCGCGCCCCGTGGCGCAGGGATCCGGCTTCTTCATCTCCGAGGACGGCTATGTCGTCACCAACAACCATGTCGTCGAAGGTGGCGCGGTCTTCACCGTCGTCACCGACAGCGGCAAGGAACTCGACGCCAAGCTCATCGGCACCGATCCGCGCACCGATCTCGCCGTGCTCAAGGTCGACGAGCCCGGCACCAAGTTCACCTATGTCGCCTTCGCCGACGACGCCAAGGTGCGCGTCGGCGACTGGGTCGTGGCGGTCGGCAATCCATTCGGTCTCGGCGGCACGGTGACTGCCGGCATCGTCTCGGCCCGCGGCCGCGACATCGGCGCCGGCCCATACGACGATTTCCTGCAGATCGACGCGGCGGTCAACCGCGGCAACTCGGGCGGTCCTGACTTCAACCTCAACGGTGAGGTGGTCGGCATCAACACGGCGATCTTCTCGCCGTCCGGCGGCAATGTCGGCATCGCCTTCGCCATTCCGGCGTCGACGGCCCGCGAAGTTGTCCAGGACCTGATCAAGGACGGCGCGGTGCAGCGCGGCTGGCTCGGCGTCGAGATCCAGCCGGTGACCCCGGAGATCGCCGATTCGCTCGGCCTGGCCGACGATAAGGGCGCGCTCGTCTCCAATCCGCAGGAAGATGGCCCGGCCAAGAAGGCCGGCGTCATGGCAGGCGATGTCATCACCGCCGTGGACGGCAAGGAAGTTGCTTCGCCCAAGGAACTCGCCCGCATCATCGGCGGCATCGCGCCTGGCAGCGCGGTCGACGTGACTGTCTGGCGCGACGGCAAGTCCGAGGTGGTCAAGATCGACCTCGGCGAACTGCCGGGTGCGGAGAAGCAAGCCGCGCTCCAGGGCGACGACACCGCGCCGGCGGAGTCCGACGAACTTGCCGACCTCGGCCTGACGATAGCGCCGTCCGATAACGGCAAGGGCGTCGTCGTGACCGATGTCGATCCGGGCAGCGATGCAGCCGACCGCGGTCTCCAGGCCGGCGACGTCATCACCAACGTCAACTCCAAGCCGGTCGCCGGCGGCGGCGACATCGAAAAGGCGATGCAAGACGCCGCCAAGGCCGGCCGCAAGGCGGTGCTGGTGCAGGTGACTCGCGACGACGTCAGCCGCTTCGTCACCCTGCCCATCGCCAAGGGCTGAACCCGCGGCGGGATGGCGTTCCTCCAGTCGCCGTCCCGCTCCTAGTTTCCGGCGCCGGCGTCCCGCACCCCCGAGCCGCCGCGCCGGAACTCCGGGCATCCCGCGTCCAGTCAGTCATCCGGGACGCTCGGCGGCAGCAGGCATAATCGCCTGCTGCCGGAGCGTCCCTTCCGGACATCCGCTTCGCCGCTTTTTCGCGTATAGAGGTCGCATGAAGATTCTCATCGTCGAGGATGATCGCGAGGCCGCCGACTATCTCGAGAAGGCCTTTGCGGAGACCGGACACACCGCCCATGTGGCGCGTGACGGCGAGACCGGCTTCGCGCTCGCCGATTCGGGCGACTACGACGTGATGGTGGTCGACCGCATGCTGCCGCGCCGCGACGGCCTGTCGCTGATCGCCGGGCTGCGCTCGCGCGGCAACGCCACGCCGGTGCTTATCCTTTCGGCGCTGGGCGAGGTCGACGACCGCGTGACCGGCCTGCGCGCCGGCGGCGACGACTATCTGACCAAACCCTACGCCTTTTCCGAACTGCTCGCGCGCGTCGAGGTTCTCAACCGGCGCGCCAGTTCGAAGGAGACAGAAACGGTCTACCGCGCCGGGGACCTCGAACTCGATCGGCTTTCCCATACGGTCAAGCGGGCCGGCCGCGAGATAACGCTGCAGCCGCGCGAGTTCCGCCTGCTCGAATATCTGATGCGGCACGCCGGGCAGGTGGTCACCCGGACCATGCTGCTCGAAAATGTCTGGGACTACCATTTCGACCCGCAGACCAACGTCATCGACGTCCACGTTTCGCGTCTGCGCGGCAAGATCGAGAAGGGTTTCGACAGCCCGATCCTGCACACGGTGCGCGGCGCGGGCTACATGCTGAAGGCGGCCTAGGCCATGTCGGCTCGTCGGATATTGCTTTAATGGCGCTTCGGCTGCCCGCGATCATGAGGACGACGGCCGCCCGGCTTTCCGCGCTCTATCTCATCCTGTTCGCCATCTGCGCGGTGCTACTCGTCTTCTACATGACGTCGTTGTCTGCAAGCATGCTCGCCGCGCAGACCAAGGAGACGATCAACGAGGAAGTGCAGGGGCTCGACCGCGCCTACCGCCGCGGCGGGCTGCCGTTCCTGGTGCGCGTCGTCGAACAGCGCTCGCGCCAGCCGGGCGCGAACCTCTATCTGATCGCCGATTCCAACGGCCGCATCCTGACCGGCAACGTCGAAAGCCTTGAACCCGGCGTGCTGGAGACCGAAGGCTGGACGGCGCAGCCCTTCACATACCAGCGCTACGGCGACGGAGTGGTCGAGCGCCGGGCACCGAATGTAAGCGACCTCGAGACGCCGCCGGCCGCAACAGAGACCCGGCATGCGGCTATCGCGCTCATCTCGCGCCTGCCCAACCAGATGATCGTGCTGGTCGGGCGGGATCTGGGCGAACCGGAGCGCTTTCGCGTCGTCGTGCAGCGCGCCCTGATCTTCGCGCTCGGCATGATGGCGGTCGGCGGGCTGCTGATCTGGTATTTTGTAGGCCGCCGTGCGCTGAAGCGCATCGACAGCGTGTCGCAGGCCAGCCGCCGCATCATGGGCGGCGACCTCAGCGGCCGCCTGCCGGTGACCGGCGCGGGCGATGAGTTCGATCGCCTGTCGGAGAATCTGAACGCCATGCTGACCAAGATTGCCGGCCTGAATGAGGGGCTGAGGCAGGTCTCGGACAACATCGCGCACGATCTGAAAACCCCGCTGACGAGGCTGCGCAACCGCGCCGAGGCGGCACTTGCGGGCAATCCGGAGGAAGCCGAGGGCTACCGCGAGGCGCTCGAGGCGACGATCACCGAATCCGACCGCCTGATAAAGACGTTCAATGCGATCCTGATGATCTCTCGGCTGGAGGCCGGTTATTCGGCCGAAGCGTTGACCAGGGTCGACCTCGCGACGGCGGTCCACGATGTCGTGGAGCTCTACGAGCCGGCGGCGGAAGAGGTCGGCGTGACGCTGGACGCGCCGGCGGCTGGAAGCTTTTTGGTCGACGGCAACCGCGAGCTGATCGGCCAGGCCCTTTCGAACGTCGTCGACAATGCGATCAAATATTCCTCCGGGGCCGCGGAAGCGCCGGTCGTTCGCGTGACGATCGAGAAGAAAGCTGGCGAGATAAGCCTGAAGGTCGTGGACAACGGCCCTGGCATTCCCGACCAGAGCGACCGTGACCGCGCGACCGAGAGGTTCGTGCGGCTGGAGCAGAGCCGGTCGCAGCCCGGTTCCGGCCTTGGCCTCAGCCTTGCCAAGGCTGTCATGAAATTTCATGGCGGGCGGCTCGAACTGCTGCAGGGCGATCCCGGGCTGACAGTGGTCATGACCTTTCCCGCGGCCAAGGGCGCGTGATAAACGCCGACGCGGCGGCGAAAGCGGAGGGACCGGTGCTGCGACTACAAGCAACGGCGAAACTCTTCCCGCTCGACGCCGCCGCGGCGAGAGCGGAGCTTGCCGACGTGGCGGAGGCCGCCGCGGAGAACGGATTTTCGCGGCTGGCGGCATTCCTGTCCGCCGACGGGGAGATGCAGGGCTTCCTGGGTGCGGTCTTCAATCTCTCCGGCTTCCTTCGCGATGCGGCGCGCCGGCGGCCCGAAATGCTCGAGGCGCTGTTCGACCAAGCGGTCGAGCAACGACTTGATGTTCTGCTCAAGCAGATCGCGGCCACGCCCCGCGCCGAGGATGTCAGCGAAAATGCCTTGATGATGGCGCTGCGCCGGCTGAAGCTCGAAGCGCATTTCCTGATCGCGCTTGCCGAACTTGCCGGCGAGGCCGACACGGCGACCACAGTCGAACGTCTCAGCAATCTGGCGGACGCCTGTGTCAACGCCGCTATCGACTTTCTGCTGCTCGACGCCCACAGGCAGGGCAAGCTCAACCTGCCGGATCCAACAGATCCGGGCAAAGGTTCTGGCTGGGTCGTCCTAGGCATGGGCAAGCTCGGCGCGCGCGAGCTGAACTTCTCCTCCGACATCGACCTCATCGTATTCTACGATCCGACCGCGCCCGCCATCGTCGATCTTGTGGATGCAACGGAACTGTTCGCCCGGCTGACGCGCCGGCTCGTGCGCATCCTTCAGGACCGCACGGAGCACGGCTATGTCTTTCGCACCGACCTTCGCTTGCGCCCCGATCCCGGCTCCACGCCCCTGGCGATCCCGGTCGAGGCCGCGCTGAACTATTACGAGGGCCGCGGTCAGAACTGGGAGCGCGCCGCCATGATCAAGGCGCGTCCGGTCGCCGGCGACATCGAGGCGGGCGAGGCATTCCTCGCAGAGCTGCGCCCCTATGTCTGGCGCAAATACATGGACTATGCCGCCATCGCCGACGTCCATTCGATCAAGCGTCAGATCCACGCGCACAAGGGCCATGGCGAGATCGCCGTGAAGGGGCACAACGTCAAGCTCGGGCGGGGCGGCATCCGGGAGATCGAGTTCTTCGTTCAGACCCAGCAGCTGATCGCGGGCGGGCGCTTTCCCGAGTTGCGCGGCCGGGCGACGGTGCCCATGCTGGGACAACTGGCGGCGCGCGGCTGGATAACCACGGACGCGCGCGATGCGCTGACCGGGCAATACTGGTTCCTGCGCCGCGTCGAGCATGCCGTCCAGATGGTCGCCGACGAGCAGACGCACACGCTGCCGGAAACCGACGAGGGGCTGGAGCGGATCGCGCGTCTGCTGGGCCTCGCCGGGGCAGCACAATTTTCGGCGATCTTCCGCGCTTCCTTGCAGGCTGTCGAGCGTCACTATGCGGCGCTGTTCGAAGCAGCACCCGAACTGTCGTCCAGGGTGGGCAATCTGGTCTTCACCGGCGACGTGGACGATCCCGACACGTTGAAGACGCTCGGCAAGCTTGGTTTCAAGCGGCCGAGCGACATCTGCCGTGTCATCCGGAGCTGGCATTTCGGCCGCTACCGGGCCACTCAGTCGGCCGAGGCTCGCGAGCGGCTTACCGAGCTGACGCCCGCGCTGCTCGAAGCTTTCGGCAAGACCAAGAAGGCCGACAAGGCGCTTGTGCGCTTCGACCAATTCCTGGCCGGCCTGCCTGCCGGCATCCAGCTCTTCTCGTTGCTGCAGTCCAATCCGAGCCTGTTGAAGCTCCTGGCGACCATCATGGGGGCAGCACCCCGGCTGGCGGGCGTGATCACGCGCCGTCCGCACGTCTTTGACGGACTGCTCGATCCGGCGCTGCTTTCGGAACTGCCCGACCGCGACTATCTGGCGGGCCGGCTCGCGGTCTTCATCGATACCGCGGCCGGATACGAGGAGGTCCTCGACCGGCTGCGCATTTTCGCCGCCGAACAGAAATTCCTGATCGGCGTTCGGCTTCTCGCCGGCGCGATCGACGCCGAACGTGCCGGCAAGGCTTTTTCCGATCTCGCCGACCTGACCATCGGCGCCGCGCTGCACGCCGTGCAGGAGGAGTTCGCGCACCGGCATGGCCGCGTTGCCGGCGGCCGGGTGGCGATCCTCGGCATGGGCAAGCTCGGCAGCCGCGAACTGACGGCGGGGTCTGACGTCGACCTGATCCTGCTCTACGACCACGATGCGGACGCCGACGAATCCGATGGCGAAAAGCCGCTGGCGCCCTCGCACTACCATGCCCGCATGACGCAGCGCCTGATCGCCGCGGTCTCCGCGCCGACGGCGGAAGGCGTGCTCTACGAGCTGGACCTCAGGCTGCGTCCCTCGGGCAACAAGGGGCCGGTGGCGACCCATGTCGACGCATTCAAGAAGTATCAACGCGGCGAGGCCTGGACCTGGGAGCATATGGCGCTGACGCGCGCGCGCGTCGTCGCCGGCGAGGCGGAACTGGCCGCCGAGATCGAGGTCGAGGTGGCGGAAGTCCTGGCGCTGCCGCGAGACCCCAAGAAGATCGCGGCTGAGGCGGTCGAGATGCGCGCCATGATCGACAAGGAAAAACCGCCGCGCGACCTCTGGGACATCAAGCTCATTCCAGGCGGCCTGATCGATCTGGAGTTCATCGCACAGGTTGCCGTGCTTTGCGGACGGACGAAAGGCGAAAGGGTGACGGGGACCGCCAAGACGCTGGCACGGCTCTCGCCCGACTTCGCGGACGGCCAGACCAGGCAGGAACTCACCGACGCCTATGCGCTCTATTTGTCGCTCACGCAGATGATCAGGCTTTGCCTAACCGGGCCGTTCGTGAAGGACGATAGCCCGCCGGGCCTCATCGATCTGATTCTGGCGGCGACGGACCTGCCGGATATCAAGGTGCTCGAAGCGCATCTCAAGGAGACGGCGGCGAAGGTGCGCGGCCACTTCAACCGTCTGCTGTCCGCGATGTCGTAGCGTTCTAGCCAGCCAACCCCGACCGGCCGTTCAGGCGGCCTTTGCTGGGGCCGCAGGGCGCCTGATCGGGATGCGAACCGAGACGATGGTTCCGACGCCTTGCGTCGAGCGGATCTTGAGGGCGCCGCCGTGGAGCTGCGCCAGCGAACGGGAAATCGCGAGCCCCAGCCCCGAGCCAGTGTGGTTCTTGGAGAACTGGTTCTGCACCTGCTCGAAAGGCCGTCCGAGCTTGCCCAGCGCCTCCTTGGGGATGCCGCAGCCATTGTCCTCGATGGTCAGCATCAATGCGCCCGCGACATTGCGGGCACGCACCGAGATGTGGCCGCCTTGGCCGGTGAATTTCACCGCGTTGGAAAGCAGGTTGATGGCGATCTGCTTGATGGCGCGCCGGTCGGCGAAGACCCTCATGGAATCGGCGATCCGCGTCTCGACCGAGATATTCTTCTCGGCGGCCTGCAGCGAGACCACCCTGACCGTCTCGTGGATGAGTGGGCACAGGTCGATCTCTTCCCGGTCGACCGAGAACTGGCCGGCCTCTATCTTCGACATGTCGAGGATGTCGTTGATGACGCCGAGCAGATATGCCCCGCTGGCCTGGATGTCGCGGGCGTATTCCTCGTAGCGGTCGGAGCCGAGCGGACCGAACAGCTTCGATTCCATCACTTCAGAGAAGCCGATGATGGCATTGAGCGGCGTGCGCAGTTCGTGCGACATGTTGGCGAGGAATTCCGACTTGGCGCGGTTCGCCGCCTCGGCGCGCTCCGTTTCGCGCATGTATTTCCGGTTGAGTTCGACGAGCTCGGTCGACCGCTCCTGTTCGGAACGGCGCGCCAGGCTGAGGTCGTGAATGGTCGCCATCAGCCGCCGCTCGCTGTCGACGAGCTTCTCCTGATGCTGCTTGATCTGCGTGATGTCGGAGCCGACCGACACGGTGCCGCCGTCGCGGGTCCTGAGCTCGTTGACCTGCAGCCAGCGTCCGTCGACGAGCTGGCGCTCGAAGCTGGCGCCGCCGCTCGGCCCGTTGGCGTTGGCAAGCCGCCGTTCCGACGCGAAGGCGAGCATTTTCGTTTCGAGCTCGTCGCGGGGGGCGCCCGGGACCACATCGCGGTCCGAGAGCCCGTTGTCTTCCTGGTATTTCGAATTGCACATGACCAGCTTCCGGGCCGAATCCCACAGCACGAAGGATTCGTTGATGCTCTCGATCGCGGTCCTGAGCCGCATGTCGGCTGCTTCCGAGCGCAGCGCGAGATGGCGTTGCTCGGTCACGTCGACGGCGATGCCGATGAGCTGGATCTCCGGCGCCTCCGGATCGATGACCTGCGCGCGGGCGCGCACCCAGATCCACTGCCCGTTGGCGTGCCGCATACGGAAGACCTGGTCGATATGGTCGATCTCGCGCGCCACGATCCTCTTGGCGAGGTCGAACAGGTCGCCGTCGCCTTGATGGATGATTTCGGCGACCTCACCGAACGAAAGCATGGTGTCGTACGGCTCGTAGCCGAGCATGTCGTACATGGAGCGCGACCAGTACATCTTGCCGCGCACCATGTCCCAGTCCCACAGGCCGCAGCGGCCGCGCACGAGCGCGAGGTCGATGCGCTGGTGCGCTTCGAGGTAGATGCGGTCGGCCGCCTGCGCGCGCGCCGCCTGGCTGAAATAGGCGTAGAGGATGACGAGCAGCACGCCGGCCGTCACCACGAACAGCGTGACATTCATCGACGCGGTCCTGCGCCATTCGGCGAATACGCTGTCGTAGGGGATCATCGCGACCGCCGCGCCGGACCGGCTGTCGGTCAGCTCGACCGCCGCGAGCCAGGTGCGGTCGCCGACCCTCACGTCCATGACGCCGGCTCGGTCGCCGAACATGAAGAGCGGCTGGCCGCCCGAGACGATGCCGTCGAGGTTGTGCCCCTGCCAGGAGGCTCCTCCGGCAGTCGTGGCGATGACTTTGAACGCCGCGTCAGTGACGGCAAGCACATGTCCGCCGGCGAGCATTCCGCCTTGCATCGTCTCCTGCACCAGCCGGTGAGCCTCGGCCTCGGCGTCGTTTTGGCCGGCCTCCGCAAGCATCAGCGCATTGACGAGTTCGCCTGCGGCAAGGCCGAGCACCGTCTTCGCATCGCGCTCCACGTCGTCGCGCAGCGCCATCAGCGACAGGAAACGCACCGAGGCGATCACGATCAGGAAGATGAGGATGAGGACGGGGATCGAGCGCTTGAGCAAAGGTTCGGCAGCGAGCAGGCGACGATAGGCAGGCGCTGCGATGATGCGCGCATTTCCCGCTACCTTGTCCCGCCCTTCGTTGTGGCGGGCAAAGGTCGAGCCATCGGCCGCGCCCCACGCGTCCGCTCCGGCCATGCCGTTCCCCCGAATGTTCCTGTTGACGATCCGGCGACACCGCACATCCGAATCATCCATAAAGAATCAAAGGTGATTCGGCTTGTCCAGTGGCAGCCGGCAAAAAGACCGAAAATTGCCGAAAATCGTTTCGATTCCCCTAAGCGAGGGTGCGCTCGACAATATCGCGCAGGTCGGCGGACAGATTCTCGGTCCCAGAGATCAGAAGCAGCGCCTCACGCGCCTTGCCCTGGCGCTCCGGTTCCAGCGAGCGCCAGGAGCGCAGAGCGGTCGCCAGGCGCGCCGCAAGCTGGGGATTGCGCCCTTCGATCTCCAGCACCGCGCGGGCGAAGAAGTCGTAGCCCGCCCCGTCGGCGCGGTTGAAAGCGGTCTGGTTGGCGGTGGCGAAGGTGCCGATCAGAGCCCGCACGCGGTTGGGGTTCGTCATGGTGAAGCCGGGATATTCCGTCAGCGCACGAACCTTTTCGAGCGTGGCCGCACCCGGCGCGGTCGCCTGGATCGTCAGCCACTTGTCCATGACCAGGGGATCGGCGCGGTAGCGCTCCTCGAACGCCGCGAGCGCATCTTTCGCCTGCTCGGTCTCCCCATGCCGATGCGTGAGGATGGCTAGCGCCGCGGCGCGGTCGGTCATGTTGGTCGCGTCGGCGAAATGCCGCGAGGCGAGATCGGCGCCGCCGGGCAGGATGGCGAGATAGTCGAGCAGCATGTTGCGCAAGGCGCGGCGGCCGGCGCTCGCCGCGTCCGGGCTGAAGCGGCCTGTGAATTCGAGCGAGCCGTAGAGCTTGCGCAGCACGTGTTCGTTCGACTGGGCGACCGCCGCTGCGAGTGCTTCGCGGCTGACGAAAATGACGTCCGGGTCGATGTTCTTGCCGATCTCGCGCGCGATGTCGGCCTCGCCGGGGAGCGAGAGCGCCAGTGCGCGGAAGGCATGCTCCAGCTCTTCGTCGGCCGCGATGATGCCGGCGAGTTCGACGAGCCTTTCGGGGAACCGCGGCTGCTTGCCGCCGAGGCCGTCGCGGAAGGCTGCGATCAGCGCTTCGGTTAGAAGCGTGTTGTAGGACTGCCAGCGCGAGAAGGGATCGCTGTCGTGGCGGGCGAGGAAGAACTGGTCCTCGCCGCGCTGCTCGACCGACAGCGTGACCGGCGCGGAGAAACCGCGGTTGAGCGAGAGGGCAGGGCGCTCGGCGATGCCGGAGAAACGCACGACATGGCGGCGCTTCTTCACATGGATGACGCCGTTCTCGACGGCCGCATCGTCCGCGCCGCCATGCGCGATGTCCTTGCCGTCGCTGCCGACCAGGCCGAACGCCAAAGGGATATGCATCAGCCGCTTGCGGCTTTCGGACGGCGTCGGCGGCACCGATTGTTCGATCTCGATGACGAATTCGCGCTTTGCCGCGTCATGCGAGGTCGAGACCGTCAGGTTCGGCGTGCCTGCCTGATTGTACCAGAGCGCGAACTGCTGGAGATCACGGCCCGACACGTCCTCGAAGACTTTCACGAAATCCTCGACCGTCGCTGCTTCGCCGTCGTGGCGCTCGAAATAGAGGTCCATGCCCGCGCGGAACATTTCCGCGCCAAGAATCGTGCGGATCATGCGCACGACTTCCGAGCCCTTCTCGTAGACGGTCGCCGTGTAGAAATTGTTGATCTCGCGGTAGCGGCGCGGCCGCACCGGATGCGCCAGCGGCCCCTGGTCCTCAGGGAACTGGTGCGCGCGCAGTGTGCGCACCTCGGCGATGCGTTTTACCGGCCGCGAGCGCTGGTCGGCGGAGAACTCGTGGTCGCGGAAGACGGTCAGCCCTTCCTTCAGGCAGAGCTGGAACCAGTCGCGGCAAGTGATTCTATTGCCTGTCCAATTGTGGAAATACTCATGCGCGATGATCGCCTCGATGTTGGCGAAGTCGGCGTCGGTCGCGGTCTCGTCGTCGGCCAGCACATATTTGTCGTTGAAGATGTTGAGGCCCTTGTTCTCCATCGCCCCCATGTTGAAATCCGACACCGCGACGATGTTGAATATGTCGAGATCGTATTCGCGGCCGAACGCTTCCTCGTCCCAGCGCATGGAGCGCTTCAGCGCGTCCATCGCATAGGTCGCGAACCTTTCCTTGCCGTGCTCGACATAGACGCCGAGATCGACCTTGCGGCCCGACGCGGTGACGAAGCTGTCGGTCACCACGCCCAGGTCGCCGGCGACGAGCGCGAAGAGGTAGGAGGGCTTCGGGAAGGGGTCGTGCCAGACGGCATAGTGCCAGCCATCCGCCAAATCGCCGGTCTCCTGGCGGTTGCCGTTGGACAAAAGCAGCGGCGCCGCGTTCTTCGGCGCCTCGACGCGCACCGTATAAACCGACAGAATGTCGGGGCGGTCGAGGAAATAGGTGATGCGGCGGAACCCCTCCGCTTCGCATTGGGTGCAGTAGACGCCGTTGGTGCGGAACAGGCCCATCAACGCGGAATTGGTCGACGGCGACAGTTCGGTCTCCAGGGTCAGCCGGAAAGTCTCTGCCGAGGGCGGCGCCGGGATGATCAACTGGTCGGGCGATGCCTGGTAGGCGGAGGCGGCGAGCGGCAAGCCGTCCAGCTCGATCCGCTTCAGAACCAGCCCGTCGCCGGAGAGGATCAGGGGCGCGTTCTTCGAAGCGCCGTGCCGTCGGGCGACCGTCAGTTCGGCCAGGACCGAGGTTGCATCCGGATGGAGCCGGAAGGTCAGGCTGGTTTGCGGGATGATGTAGTCGCTGGGCCGGTAGTCTTCGAGGCGGAAAACCTGGCCCGTGTCTGTACGCATGTTCTGTATCGTCCCGCAGTGTGCTGGCGTGCCGCGTAATCGGCGCATTCGTGAGAAAGGTGCTCTTTACACGATCGCTTCCCCTCGACAAAACTGAAACGCGGCTTATTTCAGGCACGCATCTCCAATCCAATCTCGCGAGGCAGTAAATGACGGTCGTCACGCCGAAATTCGGGATGGGCGCTTCCGTCCTTCGCCTGGAAGACCAGACCTTCATCACCGGCAAGGGCCGCTATACGGACGATATAGCGCCGGCAAACGTGCTTCACGGCTATGTCTTGCGCTCGCCCTTCGCGAATGCCCGCTTCACGATAGCCTCGATCGAAGCCGCTTCAGCCGCGCCGGGCGTGCATTTGATCCTGACTGGCGCCGATTTGACGCATCTTGGCGATCTGAGATCGAAATCGATGGAGCGCCAGCCGGACGGGACCAGGGCGCCGACGCGCGACATCCCGATCCTCTGCCGCGACCAGGTCCATTATGTCGGAGACGCCGTCGCCTTCATCGTCGCGGATTCTCGCGCCTTGGCGCAGGATGCAGCCGACCTGATCGAAGTGGACTACGACAGCCTGGACGCGGCGGCAAACACCGCGACCGCGCTCGACCCGGCTGCGCCGCTGGTCTGGCCGGAGCTCGGCACCAACCGCGCCTTCACCTACCGTCACGGCGACCGGGCAAAGGCAGAGGCCGCCTTCGCCAAGGCAAGCCTGGTGACGCGCGTCGAATTCCGCAACAACCGCCTCGTTGCCAACTACATCGAGCCCCGCTCGGCCTTTGCCGAATGGAAGCCCGACGAGGACCGCTTCGTGCTGACAACGGGTTCGCAGGGCGTGCATTCGGTCCAGAAGATCCTCGCCCGAGTATTCGGGATCCACAGGAAGCAGTTGCGCGTCATCACGCCGGATGTCGGCGGCGGTTTCGGCACCAAGATATTCGCTTATCGGGAGTATGCATTGGTCATGGAGGCGGCGAAACGCCTTGGCCGGCCGGTGAAATGGACGAGCGACCGCACCGAGCATTTCCTGACCGACGCTCAGGGCCGCGACAATGTGGCCATCGGACAGATGGCGATGGACAGGGACGGCCGGTTCCTCGCCCTAAAGGTCGACCTGATCGCGAACATGGGCGCCTATATCTCCCAATATGGCGCCGAGATTCCCTATATCGGCACAAGCATGTCGACGGGCGTCTACGACATCCAAGTGCTCGATGTCGAAGTTGCCGGCGTCTACACCAATACCGTGCCTGTCGACGCCTATCGCGGCGCGGGCCGGCCTGAAGCCGCCTTCCTGGTCGAGAAGCTTGTTGACGCCTGCGCGCGCGACATGGGGCTGGGGCGCGACGAGATACGCAGGCGGAATTTCATCAAGCCGGACCAGTTCCCCTACCGCACCCAGACCAAGCGACTTTACGATGTCGGAGAGTTCGATGGCCACATGACGCTCGCCATGGAGCGGGCCGGCTGGAACGACTTCGACAAGCGGCTGGCCGCTTCGAAACAGGCCGGCAAGATACGCGGCATCGGCATGGCGACCTACATCGAGGCCTGCGCCTTCCCGGGTTCGGAGCCCGCATTCGTCGAGCTCAACGGCGATGGCACGGTTACCTTGAAGATCGGCACGCAGAGCACCGGACAGGGCCACGCGACCGCCTACGCGCAGATGATCGCTGAGAAGCTCGCCATGCCGATCGACAAGATCGTCATGCGGCAGGGCGACACCGACGATCTCGACAACGGCGAGGGCACCGGCGGTTCGCGCTCCATCCCGCTCGGCGGCGTCTCGGCATCGCGCGCCGGCGAAACCCTCGCGGAGAAGATCCGGCGTATCGCCGCCGACGAGCTGGAAGCCTCGGCGGTCGACATCGAACTGCATGAGGGCTCGGCGCGCATCGTGGGCACCGACCGCTCGATGACCTATGCCGAGATCGCCAAGGCGGCTAAGCAGCCGGAAGACCTGCAGGGCATGGGCGAATTCGTGCAGGACGAGGCGACCTACCCCAACGGCACTCATGTCTGCGAGGTAGAGATCGATCCGGAAACCGGCGCGACCGAGATCGTTCGCTACACGATCGTCGACGATTTCGGCGTCACCGTGAACCCTGTCCTGCTGGCCGGGCAGATGCATGGCGGCGTCGCGCAGGGCCTCGGCCAGGCCTTGCGCGAGGACACTGTCTATGACGAAGACGGCCAACTGCTGACGGCGAGCTTCATGGACTATACCATGCCGCGCGCCGAGGATTTTCCCTTCTTCGACTTCGGGACGCGCAATGTCCCCTCAACGACAAACGCGATGGGCATCAAGGGCGCCGGCGAGGCGGGCACGATCGGTGCGGCGCCGGCCGCGATCAACGCCGTCACCGATGCGCTCTGGCGCGCCTATGGCATCGGCCATATCGAGATGCCGGCGACGCCGGCGCGCATCTGGTCGGCGATCCGGTCGGCTACGCGCGATGCATAGCAATTAGGTCAGAGAAATGCAGCGCAAGTGAACCCTCCGCGCGACCCTCACCCAAATCCGCTGGTCGGCATCGGGCTGAAGGTCGGTTCGGTTGCCATTTTCGTGGCCATGGCCTCCTTCATCAAGGCGTCCGGCCAGCTTCCCGCGGGTCAGATCGTCTTCTTTCGATCCTTCTTCGCCATCCTTCCGGTCGTGCTTTACCTTGCCTACCGGGGCGAATTGCGCGCCGCGGTCTATACGACCAGGCCCCTGGCGCACGTCCTGCGTGGCGTTGTCGGGGTGAGTTCCATGGGATTGGGCTTCTTTGCGCTCACGCGCCTGCCACTGCCGGAAGCCGTGACCATCAACTACGCCCAGCCGCTGCTGGTGGTCGTCTTCAGCGCGGTGTTTCTCGGGGAGGCCATACGCGCCTATCGTTGGTCGGCGGTCGCGGTCGGCCTCGTCGGCGTCCTGATCGTCTCGTGGCCGAAACTCTCGCTGTTCGGCGACGCTTCCGCCATCGACCCCGATGAACTGGTCGGCGTTGTCGCCGCCTTCGTCGCAGCCGCGCTGTCCGCCATCGTCATGCTCCAGATTCGCAGCCTCGTTCGCACGGAGAAAAGCGCGGTCATCGTCATCTGGTTCTCGCTGACGGCGAGCGCGGTCGGCCTGTTGTCGATACCCTTCGGCTGGGGACAGATCAGCGCCTGGCAGGCCACGTTTCTCATCTCCGCCGGTTTCTGCGGCGGCGTCGCGCAGATCCTGATGACCGAGGCCTACCGCCACGCGGAACCCTCCACGGTAGCGCCCTTCGAATACATCTCGATCATCCTGGCGATCATCGTCGGATATCTGGCCTTCGGCGACAAGCCGACCATCCACATCATCGCCGGCGGCGCGATCGTCATCGGCGCCGGCATCTTCATCGTCTGGCGCGAACGGCAACTCGGCATCGAGCGGCGCAAGGCGCTGAGAGCATCGCTGCCGCAGTAGCGGTAGCCTGCAACATCCGCCCCGCGATGCAACTGTAGGTAGTTGTACTACACTTGTCATCACTTAGGTTGATACCGTCCGCCGTTGATCGCGCCAGGAACCGGTAAACGCCTTGCGGGTGTTGATCGCAAGTCTCAGGTCAGCGTTTTGAGCTTCGCCTTGACCTCAAGAAAATCCCGCCATGCGAACTTCTTGTGGGCGGGGTTCCTGAGCAGATAGGCCGGATGCAGCGTCGGCATGGCCGGGATGGTAACGCCGGAAGCGGTGACGTGCGCTTTCCAGTTGCCGCGCAGCCGCATCACCCCTTCCGTCGTATGGAGCAGGGTTTTTGCCGACGGCCCGCCGAGCGTGACCAGAACCTTCGGATTTGCGAGTTCGATCTGCCGTTCGATGAAGGGGCGGCAGATTTCGGTTTCCTGCGGCGTCGGCGTGCGGTTTCCCGGCGGCCGCCACGGAATGACATTAGCGATGTAGACCGACTGCCTGTCGAGCCCGATCGCAGCGAGTATCCGGTCGAGCAACTGGCCGGAGCGGCCGACGAAGGGCAGCCCCTCCAGATCCTCGTCGCGGCCCGGCGCCTCGCCGACCAGCATGATGTCGGCCCGAGGGTTGCCGTCGGCGAAGACCAGGTTCTTTGCCGTGAACTTCAGGTTGCAGCCCTCGAATTCGGCCATCTGCTGGCGCAACTCGTCGAGCGTCGCGGCTGTCGCGGCCCGCTGCCGTGCGATCGCGATCTGCCCCTCGTCGGGCACGGCGACAGGGGGTCTCGGAGCTGCGAAGGCGAGAGGCGACGCCTGTTCTCCGGTACGCGGTTCCGGCGCAGCCGCCTTGGCGACATCAGGCTGCCGCGCTGCCGGTGTAGGCGGAGCTTCGCTTGCCGCAAACCGATTGATGGGCTCCTCGACAAGCGCGTCGTCGACGCCGGCCTGCGCGTAGAAGGCAAGCACATCGCGCAGGCCCAGCCGGTCGTTTTCATTCGCAAAATCCATGGCCGACATTCGGACGCAGGCACGGCATTTGCAAGGTCATGATGACGGAATGCGCGGATCCTGCACGAGATAAAATTCCCACCGCGGCGTGAAGTCGCTGATGAAAAAATTGAACGACGCGGTGGCCAGGTGGTCGATCGTTCCCTCGCGAAAGAGCAAGCGGTCGTATGGCTCGAAGGCGCGGCTGTATTCGCGAAAACTCTCCGACCAGATGTTGCCGCCTTCGGAACGGCGCTGGTCGAAGGACAGGCCGTCGCCGAACAGACTCGCCTTGCCGAGTTTTTCCTGCAGCTCGAACTCGAATTCGATCCAGGGGAGCGCGCTATTGTTCAGCACCTCGACGCGGATGTGTAGGAAGCCGTTTGCGTAGAGGCCGGAATAGTCGAATGGCCGGATCGGGCGCACGGTGCGGATGACCATCGTGACGGGCGTTGCCGAGTTGATCTCCTCCTGAATGACGATCGGGTCTTCCTTGGTGCCCTTTCCGGAAGCGCCGACGATACGGAAGCCGCCGAGCTCGTCGGAGAAGCTGTAGGCGCCGGCGTTCCATGGCTTGGAGGGGGCGTCCTGCCCGAATGCGGTCCCGGCGACCAGAACCGCCAGCACGGTTTGCGCCGCCGTGCCGATGGTCCAGCGGCGCACGCATGGAATTCGCTGCAATACGGACCGGATCAGCTCGGCTTGCCGCATCCCGCCAGTATGGACGACAACCACCCCGCCGAACACTGCAAAAGCGGCGGCAGACGGTTTCACGTCGCTCCTGAATGAGCTATGGAGCCGCTAAGCCAGCAAAATGGCGCACCCAAGCCAGCCTGAGCAAGCCAATGCGGGGAGTGGAATGAGCGAGATCGAACGCGAAAGCATGGAGTTCGACGTTGTGATCGTCGGGGCTGGGCCGGCGGGCCTTGCGGCCGCGATCAGGCTGAAGCAGGTGAGCCCCGAGCTTTCCGTGGTCGTGCTGGAGAAGGGCGCCGAGGTCGGTGCGCATATCTTGTCGGGCGCCGTCGTCGATCCGATCGGCATCGATCGGCTGCTGCCCGGCTGGCGCGAGGAGGCCGATCATCCGTTCAAGACACCGGTCGCGGATGACCGTTTCCTGCTGCTCACGGCGGCAAGCTCGCTTCGCCTGCCGAATTTCCTGATGCCGCCGCTGATGAACAACCACGGCAACTACGTCGTCTCGCTCGGCAATGTGTGCCGCTGGCTGGCGGGAAAGGCCGAGGCACTGGGTGTCGAGATCTATCCGGGCTTCGCCGCGGCGGGGCTGCTCTACAACGATGCGGGCGCCGTCAACGGCGTCTACACCGGCGACATGGGCGTCGAACGCGACGGCTCGCACGGG
The DNA here is from genome assembly GCF_040049215.1 of Mesorhizobium sp. KR9-304. Lineage (NCBI taxonomy): Bacteria > Pseudomonadati > Pseudomonadota > Alphaproteobacteria > Hyphomicrobiales > Phyllobacteriaceae > Mesorhizobium > Mesorhizobium sp. KR9-304. Next base: position 38,583 of record NZ_JBDZDN010000003.1, read on the forward strand.
CCGGCCTATGCGCCCGGCATGGCGCTGATGGGCAAATATGTGCTGATCGGCGAAGGCGTGCGCGGCTCGCTCGCCAAGCAGTTGATCGCGAAGTACAATCTCGCCAACGGTCGCGAACCGGGCAAATACGGCATCGGGCTCAAGGAACTCTGGCAGGTGAAGCCGGAGAACCACAAGCCCGGTCTCGTCCAGCACTCTTTCGGCTGGCCCCTCGACATGAAGACCGGCGGCGGCTCGTTCCTCTACCACCTCGAGGACAATCAGGTCGCGGTCGGCTTCGTCCTGCACCTGAATTACAAGAACCCCTGGATTTCGCCGTTCGAGGAGTTCCAGCGCTTCAAGACGCATCCGGCGATCCGCGGCACGTTCGAGGGCGCCAAGCGCATCTCCTACGGCGCGCGCGCCATCACCGAGGGCGGATGGCAGTCGGTCCCCAAGCTTGCCTTCCCCGGGGGAGCGCTGATCGGCTGCTCGGCGGGCTTCGTCAACGTTCCGCGCATCAAGGGCTCGCACAATGCCGTGCTGTCCGGAATGATGGCGGCCGAGCACGTCGCCAGGTCGATCGGAGAGGGTCGCGCCAATGACGAGCTCGCCGCCTACGAGGCGGCATGGCGCGACAGCGACATCGGCAGGGACCTCAAGAAGGTCCGCAACGTCAAGCCGCTGTGGTCGCGCTTCGGCACGATCGTCGGCATCGGCCTCGGCGGCTTCGACATGTGGATGAACACCCTGTTCGGCTGGTCTCCTTTCGGCACGATGAAACACGGCAAGGCCGACTACGCCTCGCTCGATCCGGCATCGCAGCATGAGAAGATCGTCTATCCCAGGGCGGACGGGGTGCTCACCTTCGACCGGCTGTCCTCGGTGTTCCTGTCGAACACCAACCATGAGGAAAACCAGCCGATCCACCTGCAGGTGAAGGACATGGCACTGCAGCAGCGCTCCGAGCATGACGTCTTCGCCGGCCCTTCGACGCGTTATTGCCCGGCGGCAGTCTACGAATGGGTCGATGAGGACGGAAATTCCGCCGCCGATCCCTCGGCGAAGGACGTGCGTTTCGTCATCAACGCGCAGAACTGCGTCCACTGCAAGACGTGTGACATCAAGGACCCCAACCAGAACATCAACTGGGTGCCGCCACAAGGCGGCGAAGGGCCGGTCTACCCGAACATGTGAGGGGGCCGAGCCGCCCCGGGCCGTCGCCTGCCGCAAGCGGCGGAAAGGTGATTGATCGGGCCGTCCCGATGTGCTTCGTTTGAACGTTCCCGCGGAGGTCGGTGATGCCCTGCGTCAAGCTGGCAAGGATCGTTCTGTTCGGCGCCTGCATAACGTTCGCGGGCGAGGCCGCCGCCGGCGTGAAGGTTTCTGAAACGACGAGGACATATGCGGTCGCCGGCGGCACGGGCGCTGCGCTGCTAGCCGCGATGGACCGCCACGGTCCCAAGCATGGTTTCCTGACGCGCGCCATTGCGCAGACACGCTATTCGGTGGCGTGGACCATCGAATGGGGCGAAACGCGCACAGCCTGCCGCGTGAAGAAAATCGACGGCGCGTTGGACATCACCTACACCTATCCGTCCGCGCACGGGCTTTCGCCGGTGCTAGAACGGCGGTGGACGAGGTTCCTCGCCGGAGTGAAGAAGCATGAAAAAGCGCATGGCGACATGGCGCGCCAGATGGTTGGAGCTGTCGAGAAATCCGTCGCGCGGCTTTCGGTCGAGAACGATCGCGGCTGCCGCAAGGCGCGCACCGAAGTGAAGCGGCGCACGGCGGCGATCTACGCTCAGTACGAGGCCCGCCAGATCCAGTTCGATGTCCGAGAGCATCGCAATGGCGGACGCGTCGAAGGGCTGATCGAGGCGCTGCTGGGGCGCTGACGATCAGTCAATCAGCGCCGCGGTCGCCGTCTGTGGGTCCCCCGTTTCCGGATCAGCGGCCCTCAGGGAGAACTCGACCAGCACCGGCAGATGGTCCGAACCGACCGCCTCGAGCGTGTCGACCGAGTGGATGACAACGTCGCCATTGGCGAATATCCGGTCGATTGGGAGGCCGGCGAAGCGCAGGAATTCCGGCAGCCTTCGGTGAAGCCATGTCGGTTGGCTGGGACCGGCCGGCGTCATGCCGGCGGCATCTGCAATTCGCTCCGAAGCGGCGCTCCAGGGCGTGGCGTTCAAGTCGCCTGCGAGGATTGCCGTCGCCGCCATCGAGGCGAGCAGCGGCGCGAGATCCTCGATCTGCCTGGCCTGGTCGAACGGCCAGGGCCAGTGGAGATGCAATGCGCCGACTTCCACGGGCCGCCCGCCGAGATCGACGGTGGCAGTCGCGAATATCCCGCCGGCGAGGCACCGGCCGTCCGTGCCTTGCGCAAACGGCCGCAGCGAAAGGATCGCGACGCCGCCGGCGCGGCTATCCAGCGTGCAGACAATGCGATGGGGATAGGCGCTGGAGAGCAGCGCAAGCTTTTCGTTCCACATCCCGGAGACTTCATTGAGCGTCACGACATCCGGACGGATACGCCCGATCAGCGACAGGACCTGTCCGGCTTGCGGGTTGTCGAAACGCAGATTGAGTTGCATCAGGCGGTAGACGGGGCTCGTTTCGTCCTTGACCTGGAAAGCGGCATGGACAGGCCCGAGGCCTGGTAGGGTGGAAGTCCCCGTGACGGTCACGAGCGCGGCGGCGCCGAAAGCCGCCGCCAGCAATCCGTTGCGCCTGAACGAACGGGCCAGAAGCAGCGGCAGCGCGGCGAGAATGAGCAGGATCGCCAGGTGAAGGCGGAAATGCGCGAGGGAATCGAAAGCCGGATGCAGCCGGCCGAAAAAGCCTCCGGCGAGCGGCAGCGACAGCAGGATCGTCGCCGCCAATGCGGTCAGGACGATCATGCGAGAGACCGTTTTTGCGTTCATCCGCGCCTTGTTCGGCACGATTGCGGCTCATTCAAGATGGCTGCTGGCTCACTGGAAAGCCGTCTCGGCAAAACTCCTGAGCTTGCGGGAATGCAAGCGCTCCTTCGGCATTTCGGCGAGCTTCTCCAGGGCGCGGATACCGATCGTGAGGTGCTGCGCGACCTGCCGCTTGTAGAACTCCGTCGCCATGCCCGGCAGTTTCAGCTCGCCATGCAGCGGTTTGTCGGAAACGCAGAGCAGCGTTCCGTAGGGCACGCGGAAGCGGAAGCCGTTCGCCGCGATCGTCGCCGATTCCATGTCGAGCGCGATGGCCCGGCTCTGCGAAAGGCGCTGCACCGGTCCGCGCTGGTCGCGCAGTTCCCAGTTGCGGTTGTCGATCGTTGCCACCGTCCCCGTGCGCATGATGCGCTTGAGGTCGTAGCCGACGAGGCCGGTGACCTCGGCGACGGCTTCCTGCAAGGCGACCTGGACTTCGGCAAGCGGCGGGATCGGCACCCAGATCGGAAGGTCGTCGTCCAGCACATGGTCCTCGCGGACATAGGCATGAGCCAGGACGTAGTCGCCCAGCGCCTGCGTGTTGCGCAGGCCCGCGCAGTGGCCGAGCATGAGCCACGCATGCGGCCGCAGCACCGCGACGTGGTCGGTGATGGTCTTTGCATTGGACGGGCCGACACCGATATTGACCATGGTGATGCCTTCATGGCCGGGCTTCTTCAGATGGTACGCGGGCATCTGCGGTATGCGCGCCAGCGCCGGCCCGTCGAAAGGCAGCGACTCGCCGGCCGGGGTCACGATGTTGCCGGGTTCGACGAATGCTTCGTAGCCGCCACCGCCCTTCGCCATGAGTTCACGGGCGTAGATGGCGAACTCGTCGATGTAGAACTGGTAGTTGGTGAACAGCACGAAGTTCTGGAAATGCTCCGGGCCGGTCGCCGTGTAGTGCGACAGGCGATGCAGCGAGTAGTCGATGCGCTGCGCGGTGAACGGCGCCAGCGGCCGCGCCTCGCCGGGCACGATCTCGAAGGTTCCGTTCGCGATATGGTCGTCGGTTCCGTCGAGATCGGGAACATCGAACAGGTCGCGGATCGGCCGGTGGATGCGGTCGGCGACCGTGCCATCGACATGGGTTCCCTCGAAGAACGCGAAATGCACGGGAATGGGCGTTTCCGACTCCGAGACCACGACCGGAACGCCGTGATTGCGCATGATCAGGCGAAGTTGCTCGATGAGGTAGCTCTCGAACAGGTCCGGACGGGTGACGGTCGTCGAGAAATGCCCAGGCGTCGGCATGTGGCCATAGGCCTGGCGCGAGTCGATCTGGCTGTAGGAGGAGGTGGTGACGCCGACCTCCGGATAGAATGCGCGGTAGCGCCTGTTGGGATCCGCTCCCTGCGCAAGCGCTGCGAAGGAATCGCGCAGGAACGTGGTGTTGCGGGTGTAGAGCACCTTCAGCGCGGCGACGGCCTCGACGGCGTCGGTGAAGCTTTTGCGCGCGAAGGGTTCGGGCGAAACGACTGATTCGATGGGTTCGGGATAGATTCGCTTTTCCATGACCCAATATAATGGGCTTGCGTGACAGTTGGGAGTGCCTGCCCAAAAAAATGGCAGCGATACTGGGCGTTCGACATGGCCCGGTTATGCCCGCTGAAGGCTCACCATCAGTACGAAGCCGGCGCCTTTGTTCTTCACCGCAGGAGCTTCGATGATCGTCTGGTCGGCGGCGCGCAGGCTCGGTACGGCAAGAAGCGGCGCCGACACGACCAGCATCACCAGCAGCGCCCTGGGCAGCAGCCGGAAGCACTGGGAGGTCTCTTTGATGGTGCGGGTCATGATTTCACTGGGCTTTCGTCGTTCTGGGTCGCGGGTTTCAGTCTTGATCCGGGGATCGGCAGAAGATTTTCGAACCGGTGAGGCACGAGCCCGCACTGGCGGTCTGATAGTTTCGTCTCGATCGGCCGGCGTCGGCGACAAGGATGGCGAAGACCATCCCGAAGAGCGTCACAAGCAGGCAGACGATCGTGAAGCGGCGAGCGAGCATCTCTGTCTCCTTCGATGCTGCGGAGAATGCCTTGACGCGGCTGAACCGCCTCTGAGACGGCCGTTCATGTGAGGTTCAATTTTATTGACGGTCGTTAAGCGGTTCGCGCGCTTGTGTTTTCGCGCCGCGGGCCTATCTCCGATTCGCGTTTGAAGCAGCGGAGAAAGCCCCAATGGCCAAGCAGACCAAGCCGATCGAACTCTATTACTGGCCGACGCCGAACGGCTGGAAGATCACGATCATGCTTGAGGAACTCGGCGTTCCCTACGAGGTCAAATACGTCAACATCGGCAAGGGCGAGCAGTTCGAGCCGTCGTTCCTGGCGATAGCGCCGAACAACCGCATGCCGGCGATCATCGATCCCGAGGGACCGGACGGCAAACCGATCTCGATCTTCGAGTCCGGCGCGATCCTGCAATATCTCGGCCGCAAGTTCGGAAAATACTATCCGTCAACCGAGCGGGCCAGGGTCGACGTCGAGCAGTGGCTGTACTGGCAGGTCGGCGGCCTCGGACCGATGGCGGGGCAGGCGCATCACTTCCGGAACTACGCGCCCGAGAAGCTGCCCTATGCCGTCGACCGCTATACCAACGAGGTGAACAGGCTTTACGGCGTGATGAACAAGCGGCTGGCGGACCGGGAATTCCTGGCGGGCGACTATTCGATCGCCGACATGGCGGCCGTCGGCTGGGTCAGGTCCTACAAGAACCAGGGCCAGGACCTCGACGATTTTCCCAACCTGAAGCGCTGGTTCGACGCCATCCTGGCACGGCCCGCAGTCGAGCGCGCCCTCGCCGTCGGGCAGGAGCGCCGCAGCAATCTCGCCCAGGACAAGGACGCCCAGAAGGTGTTGTTCGGGCAAAGAGCCAGGGCCTGATCCCTGACGCAGCGCTTCTTCCCTAAAGCTTCTTCCAGTTCTGCGCACGGCAGAACAGGCCGCCGAGCACGCATCCGCTGAGGCTGAGATTTCCGCCCGAGACCGAGGCCTTGCCCTTGTACGTCTTGTCGTTGTTCGGATCGGTGATCGAGCCGCTGTAGCTGTTGGCGCCGGAAGCCGTCATCTTGCCGATCTGCTTGCCGCTATGACTGCCGCTGATGAGCTTGATGCAGAACGCGCCGCCGCAGGGACTGATATGGGCGGTGCTGCCGGCTTCGGTCCTCCAGTTGCCCTCGATCGGATCTGCCCAGGCGGCTCCGGCGAACAGCATCGAGGCCGCGAGGGCCACGCTAAGTCTGCGAAACATCTTGTCCTCCCTTTGGTCCTCGCCTCGCTTGCGGGGGTCCGTTATCGGCTGAAGTTATTGCAGTCCGTCGAAAATCGGAAGGGGAGCCTATCCCGATATCGGCCTCGTCACCTTGCCGCGTGGTTATCAAAGACTTGCTGCGCTGCACCTGCATTTTCATCGTCTTTTCGGGAACGCTGCGCAAGGCCGCGCTTCGTATCCTTAATGATTTCCGGCATTTACCTCTCGTTTGAACTTTGTTTGTCGCAAATTAAGCACGCCGTTTAACGACGGATTCAAGCCTCCGCCTCCATCCTTCGAAGCATCGGAAGAGCAGCCCGGGGACACCAAAGGGAGCCGCTCTCTGGAGTTGAGACAGGGGATAAAAATGGCACGTTTTGAAATACTTGAGCAGGGTTTCGGCGGAGCAGGCGCCCAGGCTGACATCCTTTTCGAACTGGGCATGATGTATGCGACCGGTCGCGACTGCGACGCCGACATCGTCGCCGCCCACAAATGGTTCAACATCGCGGCGATCAAGGGTTCGACCCGAGCCGCCGAATTGCGCTCGGAGCTGTCGGCCACGATGTCGAAGGCCGATATCGCCAGGGCGCTGCGCGAGGCCCGCGAATGGATGACGATGCACTGACCTCTGGTCAGGCAGGAATTTGGCCAAGGCCGCGAAAAGACGGCCGGGCTGCAAGACAAGACGCGCACAAGCGCGCTGTGACGACAGGGCAAAGGCGAATGCCGGGCATGGGGATGCCTCGGCGACAGCAAACCAAGGCCGCGACCGGACAAAGAGCCGGCGCGGCCTTCGTGTTTCAGGGTCGTGTCAGCCGGCGCTCTCGTCGAATGTGACCAGCACCGTGCCCTCGGTGATCTGGGCGCCTTCGGCGACGATCTCGGCGACCACGCCATCATGAGGGGCGGCGATCGTATGCTCCATCTTCATCGCCTCGAGGATCAGCAGCGGCTGACCCTTGACGACCGCCTCGCCCTTGGCTGCGCGCACGATCTTGACGAGGCCGGGCATTGGCGCACGCATGCTGCCGATGGACAACTCGGCTTCGGCAGCCTTGGCAAAAGGGTCGGGAACGGCGAAGTCGAAGGCAGCGCCCTCTGAAAACACCGTGACATGGCCAGGCCAAAGGGCAAACCGGCCGGTTTCGTCGGGCGACACGACGTGTCCGTTGGGCGCGCCGTCAAGCCTGACCGTATGACGGCCGTCGGGTCGCGCGGAAACCATCGCCACGATCTCGCTGTCGCCCGTCCGCACGCTTGTGCGGCGCTCGACCGGGTGGAAATGCGCATAGCCTGATAGCGACGACCACGGATCGTCGCCGGCAGGCTCGGCGCCGATGCCCGACGCTGCCAGGATGGCCGTCGTCACGGCCTTGGACGAAGGCGAGGGCGCTGCCGCAAGCTGCTCCTGCCTGCGGCCGATCAGCCCGGTATCGACATCGCCGGCTGCGAAATCCTGGTCGCGCGCGAGCGCGGCGAGGAAGGCGATATTGGTCACCGAGCCGGCGATCTCGGTCGTTTCCAGCGCCAGGCCGAGCGCATCGAGCGCCGCTTTGCGGTCCGGACCGTGGACGACCAGCTTGGCGATCATCGGGTCGTAGAAAGGCGAAATGGCGTCGCCGGCCCGCACGCCGGTCTCGACCCGCAACGTGGGTCCGGACTCCGGAAATTTCAGGTGGTGCAGCGTGCCGGTGGCCGGCAGGAAGCCGCGCGTGGCGTCCTCGGCGTAGATCCTCGCCTCGAAGGCGTGGCCGGTCAGTGTGATCTCGTCCTGCATCTTCGGCAGTTTCTCGCCGGCGGCGACGCGCAGCTGCCATTCGACGAGATCGACCCCGGTCACCATCTCGGTCACCGGATGCTCGACCTGCAGCCGCGTATTCATCTCCATGAACCAGAAGCGGTCGGGCCTGGGCCCTTCGGATGCATCGGCGATGAACTCGATGGTGCCGGCGCCGGAATAGCCGATCGCCTTCGTGGCCTTCACGGCCGCTTCGGTCATCGCGGTGCGCATCTCCACCGTCATGCCGGGGGCAGGGGCTTCCTCGATCACCTTCTGGTGGCGGCGCTGCGCCGAGCAGTCGCGCTCGAAGAGGTGAACGGCATTGCCGAGATTGTCGCCGAAAACCTGCACCTCGATATGGCGCGGCCGGTCGACATACTTTTCGACCAGCACGCGGTCGTCTCCGAAGGCGGCTTTCGCCTCGCGGCGCGCCGCCGACAGCGCCTCGGCGAAATCGTCTGCTAGCTCAACCTTGCGCATGCCCTTGCCGCCACCGCCGGCGCGCGCCTTGATCAGCACCGGGTAGCCGATCTCGCGCGCCTTGCCTGCCAGAAGCACGAGTTCCTGCGCCTCGCCGTGATAGCCGGGCACGACCGGCACGCCGGCGCGCTCCATTAGCCTTTTGGCTGCGTCCTTCAGGCCCATGGCGCGGATCGACGCGGCCGACGGGCCGACGAAGACGAGGCCCGCCGCCGTCACCTGGTCGACGAAGTCGGGGTTCTCCGACAGGAAGCCGTAGCCCGGATGCACGGCATCGGCGCGCGAGTTGATCGCGGCGGCGATGATCCGGTCGTCGCGCAGGTAGCTTTCGCCGACGGGCGAGGGGCCGATATGCACCGCCTCATCGGCCATCTCGACATGCAGGGCACGCCGGTCGGCATCGGAAAAGACCGCGACCGTCGCGATGCCCATGCGGCGTGCTGTCCGGATGACGCGGCACGCAATCTCGCCACGGTTGGCGATGAGGACTTTCTTGAACATGCCCTACGGCTTGGCCGCCAGCAGCGCGAAATGCGCGCCTTGCGGATCCTGCGCATTGACGACCCAACTGCCGTCCGGGACCTCCATCGGCCCGAAGGTGATCTTGCCGCCATTGTCGGTGATGCGTTTGGCTCCGGCTTGGATATTGGTCACGTTGAAGTAGAACTGCCAGGCGGGAGCCGGAACCTGCGGCGGCTTGGTCATGATGCCGCCGATGCCCTCCTCGCCGTCGGACGCGAAGATCAGATAGATGCCCATCTCGCCCATGTCGAACTCGCGCACCTTGGTCCAGCCGTACTGTCCGGCATAGAAGTCGAAGGCGCTTTTGTAGTCGCCGGCATACAGCTCGTGCCAACCGACATGGCCGGGCGTCATGCGCGGGACCGGCGGCTGGTCCGGCCCCATCGGGCTCATCAGCATGAAGGCCGCGCCTTGCGGGTCGGCGACGACCGAGAAGCGGCCGACATCCGGAATGTCGGCGGGCTCGCGGTACACCGCGCCGCCCGCCTTCTTCACGCCCGCGGTCGCGGCGTCGACGTCCCTGGCGTGGATGTAACCCATCCAGCAGGGCGGCGTGCCCATCGCCTTGGCTTCCTCGGGAAGCAGCATCAGCCCGGCGACCGCCCGCTCGCCGGCGCTGAAGATTGTATAGTCCATGCCGGCGAAGGGCTCGGAAGTCCAGCCGACGACATTCTTGTAGAAAGCCTCCGCGCCGGCCACGTCGGTCGTCATCAGCTCGTACCAGAAGAAACCCGAAGCCATGTCGCTCCTCCCTAGAGTGGACCCTCCGAGGTCATCCTAGGCGTCGGGAACGACAGCGTCACGGTTTTTGACGACCGGAGCACTCAGAGGTGGCTCAGTTGGAGGCAACGAGCTCGATCTGCTCGACGCCGGCCGCGATGCCAATGCCGGGCTCGCCTTCGATGGCGAGCGGCTGCAGCGAGAAGGCCTTGCCTGTGCCGCCGACCAGAACGTCCGCGCCAAGGCCCAAGCCCGCCGCGACCGACGCGTCGACGCCGGCATATTTACCGGCCAGCAGCCCAGTACCGGAGGCCGGCGAGCCGGCGACGACGGCCCAGGCGAGGTGGCCTTCCTTCACCATGCCGATCTCGACGCCATACTGATGCACCGTACCGGTGTAATTCTCGGTCTTGCCGTCGCTGTGGGTGAAGACGCAGGTCATGGTCTGCTTGCGCACGAGGATCTCGCCGATGCCGATCGACGTGTCGCATTTCAGCATGCCGATCTGCGCATTCGACCAGGCAGGACCGCTGGCAAGGCCGGCGAAAAAGACGGCCAGCGCTATGCCGGCGTGCGGCGCGCTGCGCCGGGTGAGCGATATGTTTGCCATTCTCAAGGTTCCCTCGTTTCGAATGCTCGTCTGGTTGCTTTAGCGGTCGGCGGCGATTTCAGCAATCGTCGTCGACGACGTCCATCAGGCCGGCGGAATGAAAGGCTGGCTGATTTCCTTGAACACCGCAAGCGCCTCCAGCCGCTCGCAATGGGCGCGTAGCGCGGGATAGTCCTGCATCGTTAAGACGTCAGGAAGCGCCTCGGTCGTATGGCGGATGGCACAGGCCACCGCTATGTCGGCATGCCCGATGCCTTCGCCGAACCAGTAGGTGGTCTGACGCTCGGCGCGGTCTTCTTCAAGCATGGAGAGCGCGCCCGCGATCTGAGCGCGGCAGCGCTCGACCCAGAGCGGCGAAACCTCCTCGTGCAGCACCTGCTCGTAGAACAGGCTGACCCCCTTGTCGGCAATGCCGGTGGCGAGGCCCGCGACCTTGAACGCGCGATGCCTGTCGGGCTCGGAGGCGGGGTAGAGCGAGCGCCCCGCCGGCGCCAGGCTTTCCAGATGAGCCAGGATCAGATGGCTGTCGACGAGCACGTCCTCGTCGTCCAGTACGAGCACCGGCACGCGCATGAGCGGGTTCAGCGGCCTGATCTTCTCCTTGTCCGAAAAGACCGACCACGGCCGATGCTCGAAGGAGAGGCCGTAGAGTTTCAGCGCGATGCCGACGCGCCGCACGAAGGAGGAATCGAACTGGCCGATGAGGATCATTTCTTGCGAGGCTCCGAAACGGGCCGGAGAGTGTCATGTCGGCGAGCGGCAGCGCAAGCGCAGGGAGGGACAATGGCGACATGAAGGTGACATGGGCGCTACCGCGTCATGTCGGCGTCGCTCGGCGTAACCAAGATGTCAAATTGGCAAAGACTTCACTTCGAGACCAGCGTAGATTGGGCAGTAACGGGGAGTGGTCAAATGGACGAAAAACACCGGGTTCTACTAAGCTTGCGCAAACTGACGGCTGGGGGAAGGGCAGTGGTGGGCATTGTTGCTCTTGCAACGGCTTTGGGAAACTCGACGGCTCATGCCGAAACCACAACGAAACGGCCGGTCGAGACGCTGATGGCACAGGCCGACGCCAAGGAGGCCCGTCCGGGAACGGAAAGCACTACCAAGACGGTCACGACCACCACCACCCATGGCGGATGGACCGTCACATGCAGCGAAGGCGGAACCGAGCCCGCCAAGACTTGCAGCGCGAATTTCCGCGTCATCAACAAGAAGAACAATTCCGTTGTCCTGGTCTGGCTGATCGGCCGCAACAAGGACGGCAAACTGCTGGCCGAGTTCCTGACCCTGACGGATATCATGATTCAGCCGGGCGTGATGGTGGCGATCGAAGAGGCCAAGCCGGTGAAGGCAGAGTACGTGTCTTGCGCAACGAAAGGCTGCAAGGCCTCGCTTGACCTCACGCCCAACCTCGTCAGGCAGATGAAGGAAGCGAAGAAGGCCAAGATAGATATGACCCTTCTCGACGGCCAGGTCGTTCAGTTCGCAATGGACATTCCCGGCATCGACATGGCGCTCGCAGACCTCGGGCTCTGACGCTCTCTCCTGCGCGCGGACGCAAAAACGGCCGGTCCTCAAGGGCCGGCCGTTTTGCGTTGTCTGCCGAGACGGTTCAGAAGTTCCTGCGCAGCCCAGCCTCTGCCTTGATGATGAGCGTCTCGTCATTGAAATCGGCGCCGCCCGAGACGAAGCCGGACCACATGCGATCCGCGGAGTAGAAAGTCGCCGTACCTACGACTTCGCCGTAGGCGCCATCGATTTCGTCCTCGAAGCTTGTCGAGTCGCCGGTAACGGGGTCGGAGATAGTCACGACATTGTCGTCCCCGAACTCGCCCCAGATCTTGCCGAGCAGCGCGAGTTCAATCTGTGTGGCGCTGGGGCCGCCGACGGTGGTGCCAACCTGGCCGCCGATTCCGGCGCGGAAGCTTTCGCCGTCGTTGAAGGCGATGCTGGCGCCGTCGTCATCGAAATCGTCGACCTGCGTGTTGACATATGCCAGCGAGCCGATCGGTTCGAAGAACATCTGTCCCGAATACATGCGGTAGCCGATATTGCCACGGACACCGATGTTGGTGACGTCTGCGTTGCCGCTGCCACCGACCGGAGCGGAGTAGTCGAGGTCGAGGAAGTCCGCCTTGACCATGGCGTCCACGTAGAAGCCGCCGGTCGTATAGTCGATATAGGCGCCGACCGTGCCGCCGTCGTAGGACCCCGTGGCGGAATATGAGGAGAAATCGACATCCGAGGTGATGTAACCGGCGAAGAACCCTATGCGCGGGCCGTCCTCGCCGAACCGGCCGTCGACACCGCCCAGGAAGCTGTAGGTATCCTGGTCGAAACTGGTGTCGATCTCGAACGGCACGCCGGCGATTTCTTCGGTGACCGTCGTATCGCGGTCGGTCCAGCTGCCGCCGACCTTCGCCCAGAGGCCAAGGTTGGTGGTATCCACCACCGCCTCTTCCACTTCGACGACAGCGTCGGCGCCACCGCCGCCGGCTCCGGCGAAGCGGTTGCCGCGCATATGATCTTCGACCAGGCTGTCGGTCGTGTACCAGATGTTCTGCGCGGCTGTAACGAGGCCGGGAAGCTGCGCGGCATTCGGCGCGAAGTCGGTGATAAGTTCGAAGTCATTGTAGTCTGTATCCTGGCGCAGGAACGTCGCGTAGAAGCCGTTCTGGAGCGCGCCGTAGCCACCGATGTTGATGTAGTTCTGGTTCAGGTCGGAGATAAAGAAGGCGTCGCCCTCCTGGCAGAGGTCGTTGGGACCTCCGCAGGGATTGTCGATGCCGCTCTCGTCATCGTAGTTGACGATGTCGACGCCGCGCAGGTTGATGCCCCCTGGACCGTCGTTGGTGTTGTTGATGAGGACACCCGTCGAACCTTCGATCGTGGCGCCCGGATCGTTGAACCCGAAAATGTCCTGGTCGTCGGTCAACGGGTCGTCTTCGGTGCCGAGATAGGAGTCGAGTGCGAGCAGGGCTGAACCGCCGCCACCGTAGTAGCTAGCATCGGTGTAGAAATAGTCGCCGGAGTTGCCGTCGAGCAGGCTCAGAACGCCGTAGTTGTTGAGTGTCCCGAGGTTGTAGAAGTTGGTGCCTTCGAACGCATTGTTGTCGAGCGCCACCTGAACGAGTCCCCAGTTGTTCAGGACGTCGTCGTAGTCGGAGAAATTGCTGTTCGTGGCTGAATTTCCATCCTGCGAGCCGACCGACAGCCAGACGCCATAGTTGTCAATCGTGTTGGCGCTGCTGGTGGGCAGGTTTACCTGGCCGATCAGTATGCCCTCGTTCACTCCCCACACGGACGCGCCTGATGCATAGGCCAGACGATCGTTGCCGGCGTCGGCGAATCTCGCGAGCTCACCTGAGCCGATAATGTCATTGAGGATGAAGTCCCAATCGATGCCGCCGCCGGAATAATATCCGAGCCCTGTGTCAAACGCCCGTTCGATGTCGAAGTCCCAGGCGTACGGCGTGTTCTCGCTGCCGATCAAGCCGAATGTACCCGAGTCGTAATCGTATCCACCGTTGTAGATGACGACGCGATTGTCACCATTGTCATATGTCTGGATGTCGAGCACCGGATCGCCGTTCGAGCCCTGGCCGATCGTCGTGCCGTTGTTGAAGAAACCGGAATCGTCTTCGCCGAAGTGGCGGATCAGCACTGCGCTGCCGCCAGGCGCAAAGATACCGCCGGTCGAACCGTACTGGCTGCCGACCGCGCCGCCGGCGTTGTAGCCGGGCGTCAGATAGTTGTCGTCGCGCGCGAAATCCCAGGCGCCCTCATTCGCTGCGGCGACGCCATAGAAGCCGTCGAAATCGTCGTCGTCGTCGATTTCCAGGCCGCCGGCGCCGCCATACTTCACAAGCTCGATACCGTTGGCGTCGTACGACGTCGCAGTGCCGTTGTTGTCATCATCGTAGCCGTTGAGGCGCGCGTTCCGATTGATGATCTCGCCGCCGGATTCAGGGAACGAGATGCCGTTGGTAGCCGCCGCGTAGCCGTCGAGGTCCGCGCTCGACCGCACATAGATAACGGCATCCGCGTTTGAGGTTTCGAGCTCGACGAGGCCGAGGTTGAAGGCCTCGACATCGCCATCGCTGTCGCCGCCGCCGTCGCCTCGGCTGCGTGCATAAATGCCGTATTCCCCGTCGGAGAAGATCTGTGAGGCGGTGTTGCTGCTCAAGCCGTTGAAGATCGAGATGTTGCCGCCGTTGGTGCTTTCGATGTCGATACCGTTGCCGGTCACGTCGATGAGGCCGTCGGGATTGTCGACGCCGCCGTCGCCGTTGAACACGAGCACATCCGCGCCGGCGCTGCCGCCGGTGATGCCGGGACCGACGCCGACGATGCTGTTCGTCGACAGGTTCTTGATGGTAACGGTCGCGTCGTCGCCTGGATCGGCCGTGCTGACGAAGAAGATGCCGCCGCCCGTGGCCTGTGTGGATTCGATGTGGCCAAGGTTGGTGATGTTGATGTCGGCGTCGCCATTGGCGTAGATGCCCGACGTGCCGGTCAGCGTTCCCGCAACCGAATCACCATCGTCGCCGTCGAGATGGTTGGTGATGTTGATTGCGCCCGCGGCGGAGATGTTCAGCGCCGCGCCGCCTGTGGCTGTTGGTGAGGTGTTGCCGCCGCTCGCGCCGTTCACGTGACCGTAGTTGTCGATCGTCACGGCCCCGGCGACCTGTTGAGACGGAGCTCCGTTCGTCGCGACCAGAATGCCGTCGCCGCCATTGGCGTTGCTGCCGGAATTCGCGGTGCCACTGACCGTGGCGCCCTGGGCGATGTCGAAATTCGCGGCAACGGAGGCCACGGTTACGACGATGCCGTCGTCCGCAGCCGAAATCTGCGATGTGTCGAGGATATTGACATTGAGCGTGGCGCCCTGGAGCCGGATGGCGTCGCGGTTTCCGGTACCAGTCGTCGTGATGTCACCGCCGACGTTGAACGTCACTATGCTGTCGTTCGGAGCGTTGTTGGTGAGAACGATCCCGTGACCGGCGACGTTGAGCGTCGAACCGTCGTTCATCTGCAGCGTGCCGCTGTAGTCGCCATTGTTGTTGAGGGTGATCGTGCCGGTTCCGGCATAGGGGGTGAGAGGGTTGTCGACATCGCCTGCGATCAGGAAAGCCCATGGCTCAGCGGTTATTGTGTCCGAGAACGCCGCGCCCGCTGCCGAGCACGCCCATTCCTGGCCTGCCACGGTTGCCGCGCAGGCCGCGAGCGCTGCGGAGGGCGTTCCCATCGCGCCGAGGAACGATCCACCGACGATCGCCGTACCAGCAAGCAGCCAGCTCCTGCGAACGCGCACGACTTCGTGAACGGAATTCGGCATTACCCCCTCCTGAACGGCGCGCGTCACACGTTACGCGTGCGTGATAAAACCCTAAACAAGCCTGCCGGAATTTAGACTCGGCTAATATGAATGAGCTATCGAATCTTAGTATGATGCCGGAAAAGCAGGGTCGAATCATCAAGGTGTGTGGCCAATTGGCAACATACAAGAACATAATGGATATGACGTAACGTCATTTTAGAATGATTTACAGAGACTTAGCGATTAAATCTCGCGTTCGTTTCTCGTAAAAGTGGCAATGGCGGGCCGTGACCGAAATCATGTTCTTTCTTAGCGACTTCCAGCCGGCCGTTCGTTCGACCGACCCGCATGGTCAGCTCCGGATAGCTTTGCTTATATGCGTTCTGTGTGGGCTTTGCGGGTGCACAGGCACTACCAATTATGCATTGCCAACCGATGCGTCGCTGCTCGCGGCCGGACCGGTCGGCTCGGAAGGGGCAGATTCTCGCCGTCAACTCTGGATGATTCCTTCATCTGAGTCGGGGTTGCTGATGCGCGCCGTCCTGTTTCGCCCAGCCGGTCCAGGACCGTTTTCGCTGGTGGTGATAAATCATGGTTCAGAACAGGACGCTGCAAGGCGCTCGCTCATGCCGATGCCCGCCTTCAACTCGCTCACCGAGTGGTTTCTTCAGCGTGGCTATGCCGTTCTGCTGCCGCAGCGGCCCGGACATGGTGAAACCGGCGGCCGCTACCTCGAGGAGCAGGGTGCCTGTGGCTCCGCCAACTACGAAAAGGCGGGAGACGCGACGGCCGAGAACATTGTGGCGGCGATCGACTTCATGGCGAAACGGCCCTTCGTCAAGCCGAATGGAATAGTCGTCGTCGGAAACTCGGCCGGCGGATGGGGCGTGATCGCCCTTGCCAGGCGCAACCCGGCAGGGGTCTCTGCGCTGATTAATTTCTCGGGCGGACGGGGTGGTCGTGATTTCAATCGGCCGGGCAAAAACTGCTCACCTGAGCGCCTTGTCGCAACGGCAGCGAAGTATGGAAAGACTGCCCGGGTGCAGACGCTTTGGCTCTATGCAAGCAACGACAGCTATTTCTCGCCTGAATTATCACGAGAAATGGCGGAAGCGTTCAGGAAGGCTGGCGGCGCTGTCGATTACCGGCTGCTGCCGGCGGTCGGAAAGGAAGGCCATTCGCTGATCAATGCGCCGGCTGCGGTCTGGGGTCCTTACCTCGAGGCATTTTTGGCGGGCACAGGCGGCTGAAACATCCGCGTGTGCGAATGTGGGGCTCAGGAGATGGCGGCTTTTATCTCCGCTTCCGACATGCCGGTGATGACCCGCTCGACCTCAGCGACGCTGGTCGTCTTGGGGTCGATGTCGTCGGCGACGACCTTGCCGCGCCGCATGACGACGATGCGGTCGACCACCTGGAAGACGTGGTGGATGTTGTGCGCGATGAAGATGCAGGAGTGGCCGGAATCGCGCGCGCTGCGCACGAAGGAGAGCACGCCTTGCGTCTCGGCGACGCCGAGATTGTTGGTCGGCTCGTCGAGGATGATGAGGTCGCTGTCGAAATGCATGGCGCGGGCGATGGCCACCGCCTGGCGCTCGCCGCCCGAAAGTGACCCGATCGGCGTGGTCGGCGGGATGTTCTTGGTGATGCCGACCTGCTTCAGCAGATCGCGCGCGACGGTGTTCATCGCGTCCTGGTCCATGCGGTTGAGGAAGCGCGGACCTTTGAGCGGCTCGCGGCCGAGGAAGAGGTTGCGCGCTATCGACAGCTGCGTGACCAGCGCGGAGTCCTGGTAGATCGTCTCGATACCGTGCGCGATGGCGTCGCCGGTGTTCTTCAGCACCACCTTCCTGCCGCGGATGAAAATGTCGCCACTGGTGATCGGAACGGCGCCGGACAGTACCTTGATCAGCGTCGACTTGCCGGCGCCGTTGTCGCCGAGCAGTCCGACGATCTCGCGCTCATTGACGTGGAAATTCACGTCCAGCAGAGCCTGCACGCGGCCATAGGACTTGCAGATGTTCACCATGCGGATCAGCGGCTCGGCCTCAGTATTTGGCCCGGTATCTGGCCCAGTATCTGGCATGATCATGTTCCCGACTGGTGACGGCGTTCGAGCCATGAATGAAGCGCCATCATGCCAAGGATGATCGCGCCGATGAATATGTTGTAGGCGAGCCCCGGCACGCCGATCAGAACGATGCCGTTGCGCATGACGCGCAGGATGAGGATGCCTAGCACCGTGCCGATGATGGTGCCGCGTCCGCCGGTGAGCGCAGTGCCGCCGATCACCACCATGGCGATGACTTCGAGCTCGTAGCCGGTGCCGCTGTTGGGGTTGGCGGCGGCGGTGCGCAGCGACGAGATGACGCCTGCAAGCGCGGCCATCATCGACGAGAGGATGAACAGGCCGATCTTGACCCTGCTTACACGGACGCCGCGTGCGGCGGCCGCGTTCGGATTGCCGCCCGCCGCCTGGATCCAGTTGCCGATGCGGCTCTGGGTGAGCAGGTAGCCAAGCGCGACGACGGCCAGGATGAACCAGAACAGCGACATGTAGATGCGGAACGGCCCGATGAAGAAGTCGCCGACCAGCGCCTCGGCGAGCCAGCTGCCTTCGGCGCTCCAGGTTCGCTGGGGGAAGCCGTCGGTGATGAAGAGCGCGGTGCCGCGCACGACGAGCAGCATGCCCAGCGTGACCAGGAAGGACGGGATCTTCAGCCGCGTCACGAACCAGCCGTTGACGAGGCCGATGAATGCAGCGACGGCGAGCGCCGCGACAAAGCCGACCTCGAGCGAGGTGGCGCCGCTGTTGAAGAGCGTCCACATCAGCACCGGCGAGAAGCCGAACAGGGAGCCGACCGAGAGGTCGAATTCGCCTGATGTCATGAGCAGCGTCATGGCGAGCGCGATCAGGCCGAGTTCCACCGTAAAGGCCAGCGTGTTGCTGACATTCTGCGGCGAAAGGAAATTGGGATTGATACCCCAGAAGACCGTGATCTCGAGCAGGAGAAGCACGAGGGGACCGAACTCCGGCCTCGCGACAAAGCGCTGGATGAATGTGCGATTTTCCACCGGGACCCGCTGCGTGGTTGGCGTTGCAGGAAGCTCCGCGTCGCCCGGCACGTGTCCCGTTGCGCGTCGCGGTTCGTCACAAAGGCATTCGCGGCGGGTGACTCCGCCGCGAATGTTAGTGTTACACGACTATTTCTGCTTGCCGGAAAGGATGTCGTCGTAGACCTGAGCGGTGTCTTTTTCGTAGAGCGCGCCGGTGATGACATCGAAGCCCGCGGGCACGCCGCCTGCTTCCATCGCGGCCATCGACAGGGCGATGTAGCTGGTCGCCTGCGGGTCCTGCCACTGTGCGGCGTTGACGTAGCCGTTCAGGACTTCCTGGGTGGTGTCGAGCGAGTTGCCCCAGCCGACCACGGGGATTTCACCAGGCTTCACGCCGACCTGATCCCAGACCCGCTTGACCGAACCGGTCACCAGATCGCCGAGGCCGATCATGGCCTTGATCTTGGCGCGATTGGCGGTGAGGTAATCGACCATGCGGTTGATCACCTCGGCCTGGTCAAGCGTGGCTTCCGTGATCTCGTAGGTAATGCCGAGCGGCTCGAACACGCTCTTGATGCCTTCCTCTTCCTGCACGCCGTAGGTAGCGCCCGGGATTTCGACCGGCATCCAGACGAAATCGCCTGATTTCACCAGACCCTTGTCGACCAGATATTGCGCCCAGCCGCGGCCGAACGCGACATTGTTGCCGCCGACATAGGCGTCGAAGCTGGCGGTCGGATCGGGCGTGTTGAAGTTGATGATCGGTATCTTCGCCGCGTTGGCTTCCTTGGCCACCTCGACGAGGCTGCCCGGATCGGGGCTGGTGGTGACGATGCCGTCGGCCTGGGCCGCGATCGCCGCACGGACGGCTTCCTGGTGGGACGCGACGTCGCCATTGTGGAACGACGTGTTCACGGTATTGCCCGTGTCGGCCTCCCACTGCTTGGCGCCGGCCAGGAAATAGGTCCAGACCGGGTCCGCGGGGCCGCCATGGGAAACCCAGTAAAAGGTCTTGCCGGCCGCTTCCGCTCCGGTGAGCGGCACGGCCATCGCCAGCACGGCGCCGGCGACGAGTAGTCTCAATTTCTTCAGCATGCGATTTCCTCCCGTTTGGGTACAGCTACACGTCCGGCCGCTCGTAACGGTAACGCCCGGATCGTTCCTCCTCGCCAGCACCGGTCGGGATGCGCGAGTGCATCTTGTTTCCTACCGGATGGCAAGCCTCCGTCCGCGATGGTAGCGGTCGGGCGGGTCGATACCATCAAGGGTTCAATCAGATTGCATCAGCCGGGTAGATTATTCCGCCGGGCGTGGCTCAGTGTCTATTGCTGGCGAAGGCGATCCGGGCCTATTGCGCGACCTGCGACACGGCCGACATGAGCTCCCGCGGGTTGGGCACCCCGAACATGTACCGCCCGCCTTCCGGGACTTCGGTAAAGCTCCAGCGAACGATGCCTTGCCGGTCGAGAAGGAACTGGCCGAGCAATTGCCCCTGGCCGGTCGCCATCATCTGCTGGTCGGCCTCGGTGATTTCGTAGCCATCTTTCCTGTCGAGAAATTCGCCCGCCGCGATCGGGTTCATCGGCTCCGGCAGTTCGCCCGGCACGTCTACGCGCATGCTCATCGCCGTCTCGAGCGAGACCTTGTGCGGCCACGCCGTCTCGTTCTCGGTGAATTCGAGGTTGGGAAGTCCGAAGGCGCGGTGCGAAGCCCGCTCCGGGTCGGCGGCCGCCAGCAGGTTGGGCACGGGATGGTAGCGGAAGTAGAGGCGCGCTCGCTCGATCGGCGTGTTGACGACGGCAAGGCTCTCCACGCCTCTTTCGCGCAGTTCCGGATCGAGTCGGGCTTGCGCGGCGACGTGGCGCCGGCAGAATGCGCAGTGGAGCCCTCGATACAGGCCGACCAGAACCGGCTTTTGACCGCGAAAGTCGTCGAGTGCGATCTTGCCTTCCTGAGTGATGGCGTCGAGCACGACGTTCGGCGCGCGGTCGCCCGGCTGAAGCGGGCCTAAGTCAATACGCGCGGACATTTCCAACCTCCCACCCGGCTAGTCGAGAAATGGCAGCACCACAAGCGCTTCCGGGTCTAGCCCGTGCTGGGCGCAAACGTCCTGCGCCAGGGAAAAGTAGCGTTCTGCCTCGGCCAGATTGTCAAGGTCGAGATTGAGGGTCGCCAAACCATCATAACACGGAAAGAGCAGTTGCGGTTCCCCTGTCTCGCCCGCTACGTCCAGCGCTTCGCCGTAAAGGCGGGCAGCCAGTTGCTGCTGCCCGTGGCACTGGTGGATCTGCCCCAGCACGATCAGCGGAACCGGCAGATGCTCGCGCTGGTCGAGCGCCCGGTCGATCTCTATGGCCTTCTCTGCAGCCGGCACCCCCTCCGTAGGGCAGCGATCCGTGAACGTGCAGCAGGCTACCGCCAGATTGGCCAGGAGCCGTGCTTGAAAACCTAGGTCGCCGATGCGTCGCGCCACTTCAAGGCCGCGCCGGCATACGTCGATCGCACGCGCGGGATCGATTGTCGTATAAAGCACCCCAAGATTGGTGTAGCCGCGGCAGGCGGCGCCCGGCAGACCGGCCGCTTCGGCCAGTTCGATGCTCCGCTCCACTTCGCGCACGGCTTCGCGGTTTCGCCCAAGCCGGGCCAGCGCTACGCCCTTGGTGTTGAGCGCTTCGGCAACCACCAGCGTGGCGTCGCTCCCCGTCCCGGAGATATGCTCCTCCGTCAGCGGGCCGGCACAATCCATAGCCGCGTCGGCCCATTTCGCGGCGAGGGCATGGTCGCCGTTGCGGAAGGCTAGGCGCCCGCGCTCCTGCAGAAGATGCGCCTGCTCGATCGGAGCGTCCGCTCCCTCGAGAAGCGCCGCCGCCTCGACATAGCAGGATTCCGCGCCGTCGCGCTTGCCTACATCCCAGAGCAGCCGGCCGATCTTGCGCAGCACCCGTGCCGATCCGACAAGATCGCCCGTTTCGCGATACGCCTGCAGCACCGTCTCGTAGTGGCCGCGCGCGATCTCCCGGCGACCGACCGGGCCGCTCAGATCGGCTATTCGCTCGGCGATTGCGAGCTTCAAAGGCGTCTGTTCGGTGGCGTCCAGAGTGGCGAGCGCGCGCTCATAGAAACGAAGGGCATCGTCATTGGCGTAGATCATGCGGGCGCGGTCGCCCGCTGACCGGAGAAAACGAGCGCCTTTCTCCCGCTCTGCGCTCAACGCGAAATGGTGACCGAGCACGGTCAGGTCTTCGAGACGTTCCGGGTTGTCGCCGGCGAGCCGTTCGAATGCGGCGCCTATCCGCCCGTGCAATTCGGTGCGGCGCTGCAGGAGCAGATTCTGGTAGATTACGTCTTGCAGCAACGTTTGGGTGAAACGATAGCCTTGCGACGAAAGAGAACCCGACCCGGCAACCTCCTCGACGATTTCCGCATCGCAAAGCAGTTCGAGGCCAGCCTCAAGCCTGCCGGGGTCGGCTGTTACGGCCTTGAGAAGCGTGGCGTCGAAGCGCGGGCCGATGACAGCAGCTTCCTGGGCCAATCGGCGCACGTCCTGCGGCAGCCGGTCGACGCGAGCGAGCAACATCGCCTGAATGGTGGCCGGAATGCCGGCCGCCGCGTCGCCCGCCGCCGTCTGCCACTGCTGGCCGTCTCGCCTCAGCACACCGACGTCAATGAGGCCGCGCACGATCTCCTCGACGAACAGCGGGTTGCCGCCCGCACGGTCGAGTATCTGGTCGCGGAGCCCCGCGGCGGAACTCACCCAGCCTTCGCCGAACAATGCGGCCAGCAGGTTGCGCCCCTCAGAGTTGCCGAGTGGCGACAATCTGAGCGCGGTATGACTGACCCGGCTCGACTCCAACTGGTCGTTTTCCAGAGCCGGCCGGTGTGTGACCAGGAGCATCAACCGAGTCCGCTCAAGCCGGTCCATCACGAAACGCAGCGCCTCGAGCGACACGGCGTCGGCCCAGTGCAGGTCTTCGACGACGATCAGCAGAGGCGACAGGGCCAAGCGCCGTTCGACGATTGTGCGCACAGCGTAGAGGATCTGCCGCCGCAATTGCTCGGGCTCGACGTGCTGCAAGGCGGCGGTGGGATCGCCGAGGCCAAGTACATGGAAGAGCAGGGGCATCAGCCGTTCCGCTTCGTCGCCCGGCAGGCCGAGATCGTTGAGCAATGCCGCGAGCTTCGCCCGCATTCCGTCCGGACCGTCGTTTTGCATGATACCGGCGGCGCTGCGCACGACCGCGCCGAGCGCGCCATATGACTGTTCGCCCAGCGGCGAGCAGGCGGCCTGCCTGACGGCAACGTTGCGAAAGCGATCGTCCTCGCCGACACGGGCAACGAACTCCTTGACCAGCCGCGATTTCCCAATGCCCGCCTCGCCGACGAGCCGGACAAGTTGCGCCGAGCCCCCGCACGCCTGATCGAGGCTCGCCAGCATTCTCTGAAGTTGCGCATCGCGGCCGATCATCGGCGCGCCGAGGCCGAGCGCTTCGAGCCCGCGCGCCGCCCGCGGTGCCGCAAGTGGCTCGCGCAGCCGATAGACAAGCACGCTGCCGGCCTTGCCGCGAAGCGCGATGTCGCCGAGCTTCTCGTATGAGAAGGCATGCCGCGTCAGCCGGTGGGTTAGTTCGCCTACCAGTATCTCGCCGGGTTTGGCCAGCGATTGCAGCCGCTGCGCAGTATTCACCGTGTCGCCGGTCACCGAATAGGATTTCGCGACGCCTACGCCCAATCCGCCGGTAACGACCGGCCCGGTGTTTATGCCGATGTGAAGCACCAGGGGCAGGCCGGCATGAGCGGCGCTTTCACCGAGTCGAGCCGTCCGCGCCATCATGTCGAGGGCGGCGCGGAGTGCGCGTTCCGGATCATCCTCGTGCGCGACCGGCGCGCCGAACAATGCGAGCAGCGCGTCGCCGATGAACTTGTCGACGAAACCACCGAAGTTCTGCACGGAAGCGGTCAGCTCCCTGAACAGCTTGTTTTGCAGCGCCTGCATGACCTCGGGGTCGAGCTTCTCGCTGAACGTCGTGAAGCCGCAAAGGTCGGCGAACAGAACCGTCACCGTGCGGCGGTCGGCATCCGAGGTGGGATGCGCGGGGAAGGTTGCAATTTCCGCGTTCGGAGGATGGGTCGTAGCGTCCGTCGTCCGAGCGGTCCGGCCTAGTGCCGGCCCCACGTGCCCGACCGGCTTCGCCGCCGCTCCGACGCTCGCGCCGCATTTCGGGCAGAACTGGAAATCTGGTGCGCAGAGATGGCCGCAACTGGTGCACGGCATGGGCTGGCGCAGACCGCACTTGGGACAGAAAGCGAAGCCGCTCTCAACCAGGAAACCGCAGCCGGAGCAGTCCATCGGCCAGAACCTCGCGAGGGCCGAGACGGCATAGTCGTGGCACGCCGCTCAAACGGCCAGTATCTTCGCAAGGATGGACCCATAAGCGCCGGCCGGCAAGCGCTTTACATCCTCCAGACGCCGACCTTCGTCTCCGGGATCGGTGCGTTGAGCGCGGCCGACAGCGACAGCGCCAGCACCTCGCGCGACTTCGCCGGGTCGATGATGCCGTCGTCCCAGAGACGTGCCGAGGAATAGAGCGGGTGGCCCTCGCGCTCGTATTTTTCGAGGATCGGCGCGCGGAACTCGGCCTCCTCTTGCTTGGACCATGAGCCGCCTTTGCGCTCGATGCCCTCGCGCTTGACGAGCGCCAGCACGGTCGAGGCTTGCTCGCCGCCCATCACCGAGATGCGCGCGTTCGGCCACATCCACAGGAAGCGGGGCGAGAAGGCGCGGCCGCACATGCCGTAATTGCCAGCGCCGAACGAGCCGCCGATGATCATGGTGACCTTCGGCACCTGGGCTGTCGCGACCGCCGTCACCAGCTTGGCGCCGTCGCGCGCGATGCCGCCTTGCTCGGCCTTCTTGCCGACCATGAAGCCGGTGATGTTCTGCAGGAAGACGAGCGGGATCTTGCGTTGGCAGCAGAGCTCGATGAAATGCGCGCCCTTGAGCGCGCTTTCGGAGAACAGCACGCCGTTGTTGGCGATGATGCCGACCGGCATGCCCATCAGATGCGCGAAGCCGGTGACGAGTGTGACGCCGTAGTTCTGCTTGAACTCGTCGAACTCCGAGCCGTCGACGATGCGGGCGATGATTTCGCGCACGTCATAGGGTTTTCGGGTGTCCTCCGGCACGATGCCGTAGATCTCGTCCGCCGCGTGAAGCGGCTGAATCGGTTTCTTTAGATCGAGGACTATCGCCTTCTTCCGATTCAGGTTTCCGACGATGCGCCTGACGATCGCCAGCGCATGCGCGTCGTCCTCGGCGAGATGGTCGGCAACGCCCGACAGCCGCGTGTGGACGTCAGCGCCGCCGAGCTCCTCGGCGGTGACGTCCTCGCCGGTGGCGGCCTTCACCAGCGGCGGGCCGCCGAGAAAGATGGTGCCTTGGTTTCTGACGATGACGCTCTCGTCCGACATCGCCGGCACATAGGCGCCGCCCGCGGTGCAGGAGCCCATGACGCAGGCGATCTGCGGGATGCCGGCTGCCGACATCGTCGCCTGGTTGAAGAAGATGCGCCCGAAATGCTCGCGGTCGGGAAACACCTCGTCCTGGTTGGGCAGGTTCGCCCCGCCGGAATCGACGAGGTAGATGCAGGGGAGGCTGTTCTGCAGCGCGATCTCCTGCGCGCGCAGATGCTTCTTCACCGTCAGGGGATAGTAGGTTCCGCCCTTCACCGTCGCGTCGTTGACGACGATCATCACCTCCGTTCCTGAAACGCGGCCGACGCCGGCGATGAGGCCGGCGGATGCGATGTCGCCGTCATACATGCCCCATGCCGCGAACTGGCCGATCTCGAGGAAGGGCGAGCCGGGATCGATGAGCTGCGCCAGGCGCTGGCGCGGCAGGAGCTTGCCGCGCGAGGTGTGGCGCTCGCGCGCCTCTTCGGACCCGCCGCGCTCGACAGTCGCGGCCTTGGCCGAGATGTCGGCGACCAGCGCTTTCATGCGCTCGGCATTGGCGCGGAAGGCGTCGGAGACGGGGGAGATGGCGGAGGCGAGGGCGGGCATGACGACTATTCCTCCACGAGTTCCAGCTTGCCATCGCGCCTCCGATAGATGCGATTGGAAAGCAGCATGAATCCTTCTTCAAAAGTGTCGTCGACAATGCTTCTTGCTGCCCGCAGAGCTGCCGGATTGCTTGCCTCGAAAACGATCAATTGGTCCCGCCGGGCAATCGTCACCAGAACATCGCCGGGAAAATCTGATTTCGCCAGCTGCCAGAACTCATCGAGCAGAATCATGCCGGGGGCCAATATGTCGTTCCCCTCGACTAGGTACTGGACCACGGTATCGGAAATCCTGTTCGGGGCGACCTTCGGCAGCCATTCTCTCAGATTCTCAAAGGCGATCGGTTGGAGGTCATCGAATGACTCGTTTGGAAAATCGTCCTCTATTGCCCATCTGAGCGAGTCAGGCAGGTCGACCATCAGCGCGATGACAAGATCACCTACCAGTCGTTGATGTAGGACAGACTGACCAGATGCCTCAATTTCTTGGAGTAGTGCGGCTGTACGAATTGCCGCCACGAGCTGTTCGTGGGACACCGGCGTTTGAAATGCAGTCAGAGACCTGACGAAACGATCGATGATCTCGTCCGCGTTCTCGTTTGGATAGGAGTTGAGATAGCCGAATATATTGGTGACGTCTGATGTGATGACGTTGTCTTTGATCCGGATATCTATCTTTGCAGGATCGGCAGGGTCGGGCGTCACTTCGTCGAGATCCGGCAACTGCTTTATGCGGGCGATCACTCTTTCCCGAAACGCAGAGATGTCTGGGAAGCGCGGTTCGCTTGCCCTTGCTTTGCCGAGCGTCGCTAAAATCGATGACAACAGCGATATGATCAGGAGCTTCCTTCTGGTCGGCGAAACATCGCTTTGCGGCATCAGATCACCTTGGAGCCGTTTGAAACAGCAGGGGTGGGCATGACGTTGGCGCGGAAGGCGTCGGAGGCGGGGGAGATCGAGGAGGCGAGGGCGGGCATGAAACTCCTAACGGATCAGTTCGATCTTGCAGCCGAGGTCGAGCGTCGCCCAGTCGCGGTCGGCGGTGACCGCTGTGGCGCCTTCCCGGATCGCCAGAGCAAGGCAAGCACGATCGCCGAGCGAAAGGCCTTTGTGGCTGGTCGCGGCGCGCAGACGTCCGGCAAGAACAGCGAGGTCGGCGCCAAACCCATCGATATTGATGCCCGTATCGAAAAAGTCGCCCACCGCTTCGTCCGGAGTGCGGCCCTTGTCGATCAGCCGCGCCACAATTTCCGTGACATTCACCGAACAGCACTGCCCGTTCTGGAAATATTGCAGCGCATTGTCCGCTCCACTTTCGTTGAGCAACACCGCGAGCACGGCAGAGCTGTCGAGAACGTATTTCGTCACGGCTTTTTCGTCGCAATGCCTTCGTCATGCAAGCGGTCGAACCGCGCGTCGCTCCGCCGTTGCTCGTCCTTTCGATCGGCCAAAAACTCGTCCACCGCGTTCTCTCCGGGCCGCTTATAGGGCGCCAGGCGCTTCTGGACCTTTCGAATGGAGACCAGTTGGGACACTGCCGTGAGTTCGTCGTCGGTGACTTTCAGGATCAGCGTGTCTCCCGTTTTGATGCCCATGACCTTCCGCATCTCGGCGGGGATCACAAGCCTTCCGCCCTCCCCAACGGTAGCCCGCACAGGACCAATCGAACGGGTCCGGTTTGCAGGTTGATGATGGCTGAACTCAGCGGATTCCTCGGAAAACCCGTGGATCTTCTTTGAGGCAGACATGATCACAACTCTATTTTTTCTACCTCAAAGTACCATGACATGAAAGATCTGGCAAATATGAAGAATATGGCGCATATACAATAGATGCCAGGCTAAGCCCCCTCTGCCATCATCTCCCTGCCAATCAGCCATCTCCGGATCTCACTCGTCCCCGCGCCGATCTCGTAGAGCTTGGCGTCGCGTAGCAGGCGTCCGGTCGGATAGTCGTTGATGTAGCCGTTGCCGCCGAGCAGCTGGATTGCGTCGAGCGCCATCAGGGTCGCCTTCTCCGCCGCGTAGAGGATGCAGCCGGCGGCGTCCTTGCGCGTCGTCTGGCCGCGGTCGCAGGCGGAAGCGACGGCGTAGACATAGGCGCGCGCTGCGCTCATCGTCGAATACATGTCGGCGAGCTTGCCCTGCACGAGCTGGAAGTCGCCGATCGGCTGGCCGAACTGCTTTCGCTCGCGCGCATAGGGCACGGCGGCGTCGAGGCAGGCGGCCATGATGCCGAGCGGCCCGCCCGCAAGAACGGTGCGCTCATAGTCGAGACCGGACATCAGCACCTCGACGCCGCGGCCTTCCTCGCCGAGCACATTGTCGAACGGGACCTCGACGTCCTCGAACACCAGCTCGCCGGTGTTGGAGCCCCGCATGCCGAGCTTGTCGAGCTTTTGCGCGACCGAGAAGCCGGCCATGGTCTTCTCGATGAGGAAAGCGGTGATGCCGCGCGACTTCCGCTCCGGATCGGTCTTGGCGTAGACGACCAGCGTGCCGGCGTCGGGCCCGTTAGTGATCCACATCTTGGAGCCGTTGAGAACGTAACGGTCGTTGCGCTTGTCGGCGCGAAGTTTCATCGACACCACGTCCGAGCCCGAGCCTGGCTCCGACATGGCGAGCGCCCCGACGGTTTCGCCCGAGCACAGGCCGGGCAGGTATTTTTCCTTCTGGGCCTGCGTGCCCCAGCGGTTGATCTGGTTGACGCAGAGGTTGGAATGCGCGCCATAGGAGAGGCCTACCGAGGCCGAGGCGCGCGAGATCTCCTCCATCGCCACGACATGCGCGAGATAGCCCATGCCGGAGCCGCCGAATTCGGGATCGGCGGTGACGCCGAGCAGGCCGAGTGCGCCGAACTCCTTCCAGAGATGCGCCGGGAACTCGTTCGATCTGTCGATGCCGGCGGCGAGCGGCGCGATCTTTTCGGCGGCGAAGCGGCGAACCAGATCGCGCAAGGCGTCGATCTCCTCGCCCTGGCCGAAGTCAAGCGTGTTCAGGTACATGTGCATCCTCCCTGCGGCCGACGAGCCGCATCGTCATGGCGAGATAGGTTTTCGCCACGTCCTCGACGGAAAGCTTCTCGTCCGGCCTGAACCAGACGATAACGCCGGTGATCATTTGAATGATAGCCATGGCGGTGAGGCCGCTATCGTCGATGGTGAAGACGCCGCTGTCGGCGCCTTCCCGCAGGATCTGGCGCAGCTCCTTTTCATAGGCTGCGCGCAACTTCAGGATCGCGGTCAGGTTGGGCTTGGACAGGCTGCGCAGCTCCATGTTGGAGACATGTGTGGCGTGGCGGCGCGCGACGTGGAAGCGGATGTGATGTTCCACGAAGGCGGCGAGGCGGGCCTCCGGACCGCCGGATGCAGGACACGCGGCGTTCCAACTGGCGGCGAGTGCACGCATGTGGCCTTCCATCAGGGCGAACAGCAGGTCTTCCTTGGTCGGGAAGTAGCGGTAGAGCGCGGCCGCCTGCACGCCGACTTCGGCGGCGAGCTGGCGCATCGAGATGGCCTCGTAGCCGTGCCGCGCAATCAGCCTGACCGCCGCATCGCGGATCGCGGCCTCTGTCTTCTCCCCGTCGGAACCCGCCGTTCGTGCCATACCTCATTAATAAAACATACGTTCATTTAATTCAAGTGTTGCCGGCGAAGCAGAAGATTGACGGAATCCATAGATAGTTGACTCAGTCCAATAAATCTGCTGCGCTGTCAGGCGCTGAACTTTTCCTGGTTGCCCTGCCATGCTCAATGACCGTCGAGCGCTCATCGCCGAAATCCGCCGCTTCAACCGCTTCTACACGCGACTGATCGGCTTGCTTGAAGAAAGGCTGACCTCCAGCATCTTCACGCTGACCGAGGCGCGTGTCCTGTTCGAACTGGGCCATCGCACCAACACTGTCGAAACGGCTCGCGGCGGCGAGGCTGGATTCCTCGCCCGAACCTTCAGGCTCGACATCGGGCCGGCGGCTTCGCAGATCGCCGCCGAACTTCGCCTCGATCCAGCCTACCTCACCCGAATCCTCAGGAAGTTCGCCGCCGACGGGCTGACGGACGTGCATGCCGATCCGGCGGACGGCCGCAGGCGCATCCTGTCGCTCACGCCGGCCGGCAGCAAGGCTCTCGCAGGACTGCAGGCTGCCGCGGACCAGGATATCGGCCGGCTGACCGAAGGGCTTTCGCAGGATGACATCGGCAAGCTGGGCGGCGCGCTGGACACTGTCCAGCGCCTTCTCGGCGCCGCCGATATAGCACCCGCCGACGTCGAGGTGCGGCCGCATCGGATCGGCGATATCGGCTGGGTGATCCAGCGCCAGGCGCAGCTCTATGCCGAGGAATATGGCTGGAATGACGAATTCGAGGCGCTGCTGGCCGAGATCGGCGGCGACTTCATCCGCAACTTCCGCGCCGGGAGCGATTTCTGCTGGATTGCCGAACGCGCTGGGTCGCGACTCGGCGCAATATTCCTGGTTCACGATCCGGACGACTCGGAGTCGGCGAAACTGCGCATGCTGCATGTGGAACGGGGCGCGCGGGGGCATGGCATCGGCGGCCTTCTGGCCGATCTTTGCATCGATCAGGCTCGGGCCTGCGGCTACCGGGAACTGACCCTGTGGACCAACGATATCCTTGTTGCCGCGCGCCGGATTTACGAACAGCGGGGATTCGTCCTTCTGCGCGAGGAGCAGCACCGCAGTTTTGGCAAGGATCTGGTCGGACAGTACTGGCGATTGGACCTTTAGGTTCCGTTGAAATCTTCGCGGCTGCCGTGCGCCATACCTGCCCTTGCAGGCATTGGCGTTTCGGCCGAGGGTGACGCATGGCAGCGAAAAGCGCTGGGATCATCGCCTATCGTCGGCTAGCCGGCTCGATCGAAGTCCTGCTCGTTCATCCTGGCGGGCCGTTCTGGGCAAGGCGGGAATCCGGCGCATGGTCGATCCCGAAAGGCGAATACTCGGGCGAGGACGCGCAAGCCGCGGCCCGGCGCGAATTCGCGGAGGAAACCGGCTGGACGATCGCCGGTGAGCTGACGCCGCTCGGCGAAATCAGGCAGAAGGCCGGCAAGGCGGTGACCGCCTTCGCCGCGGAAGGCGATTTCGATCCGGCGACATTGACCAGCAACAGCTTCGAGATGGAATGGCCGCCGAGAAGCGGACGCATCGCCTCCTTCCCTGAGGTCGACCGCGCGGGCTGGTTCGCGTTCGCAGAGGCACGCGAGAAGATCGTCGAGGGCCAGCGTCCGTTGCTCGACAGGCTTCAGGACAGGTTGACCGGCGAGGGCGGCTGACTCGAATTTCCCCACCATGCGCGGGGCCGACGTGGCCTACGCAATTGCCGCGGGAGGTTATGGACGCCGGTTGTTGCAGCCGATAACGCTTTGGCTGCTTTCTCGCACCAGAGGTTGTGATGGATCTCCCGCCCTTCCTGCTCGATCACTGGCTGGCCAAACACAGCTTTGCGACGCCGCCGATCGCATACGACCTGGCGTCGAGCACCGGGCCGAAATGGACGGTCGGTGAACTTCTTGCGCTTGGGGACGGCACTGGTCTCGACGATACGGTGCTGAGCTACGCGCCGTCCGAAGGCGGCAGGGCGTTGCGCGAAGCGATCGGCACTTTCCTCGGCGTCGATCCGGATTGGGTCGTGGTGACGCTCGGCGCGTCGGAGGCCTTTTCAATCCTGCTTTGTGCGGCGGCTCGGCCGGGGACCAACGTCGTGCTGCCGTCGCCGGGCTATCCGGCCTTCGACCCGATGGCCGGTGTCTGGGGGCTTGGCGTCCGCCATGTCAGGCTGTCGCGGGACAACGGCTTCCGGCAGCACGCCGCGGATGTGCTGGACGCGGTGGATGAGAGCACCGTGTTCGCGCTGGTGAACACTCCGCACAATCCGGCCGGCACCATCATGCCGCGCGACGGAATCGAGGAACTGGCCGCTGCCCTGCACCGGAAAGGCGTGCCGCTGGTCGTCGACGAGGTTTATCACCCGCTCTATTTCGGCAAGCCCCAGCCATCGGCGGCCTCGCTCTCCAACGTGATTGCGATGGGCGACATGTCCAAGGCGATGTCGCTGGCCGGCCTGCGCATCGGCTGGCTGGTCGAGCGCGATCCGCAGCGGCGCGAGAAGATGATCGACGCGCGCAGCTATTTCACGATCAGCAGTTCGCCCCTGCTGGAGCGGCTGGCGGTTCACGCGCTCGCCAACCGCGACGTGCTGCTCACCAGGCTCCAGGCTGTCGCCGGCGAAAACCTCGTCGCGCTGTCGGATTTCATGGACCGCGTATCCGACGTGCTCGCCTGGGCACGACCGGCGGGCGGAACAGTGTGTTTTCCGTGGTTCCGCGACGGCCGCGACAGCCGGCCCTTCTGCGAGGCGCTTGCCGCGAACGGCGTACTGGTCGCGCCGGGCGACTGCTTCGGCATGCCGGAGCATATGCGTTTGGGTTTCGCGCTGCTGAGGCCGGAGAAATTCAGCCAGGCGCTGGGGATATTCGAGCGTATTCTGCGCGAAGGCTGACCGTTGGGCGGCGCACCAGCCGCAACGTTGCCGGTGAAGCGTCGATCAAGTAGCCTTTCGTCGTCGGACTTCGGAGAGCGGCATGCCCGAGGAGCAGGTTGAGCGGCGTTTGGCGGCCATACTTGCGGCCGACCTTGTCGGCTACAGCCGGCTTATGGAGACCAACGAGGAGCAGACGCTGAGCAGCCTGCGTCTGCACCGGCGCGAGTTCTTCGATCCCACCGTCGCGCGCCATGGCGGGCGAATCTTCAAGGTCATGGGCGATGGCTTCCTGATCGAGTTCTCGAGCGTGCTGAGCGCGGCGCGCTGCGCGGTGGAGATCCAGCGCGGCATGCCCGAGCGCAACGCCGGCGTTCCCGAAGACAGGCACTTCAAGTTTCGCATGGGGATCAACCTTGGCGACCTCATCGTGGACGGCGACGACTTCCACGGTGACGGTGTCAACCTTGCGGTGCGGCTGCAGAGCCTCGCTCCTCCGGGCGGAATCGCCTGCTCGGCCGCCGTCCGGAACGAGGTGGGCAGCAAGCTCGATGTCGGCTTCTCCGACCAGGGCGACAAGCGGGTCAAGAACATCGCCCAGCCCGTACATGTCTATTTCGCCGACTGGGGACAGGCGGCTGGCCGCGCTGCCGGCGGGATGGCGGCGTTCGCTGGCGTTGGGCAGGTTCGGCCCGACAGGCCATCGCTGGCCGTGCTGCCCTTTGCCAATCTCAGCAACGATCCCGAGCAGGAATTCTTCAGCGACGGCATCACCGAAGACATCATCACGGACATGTCGAACGTGTCGGGCCTTTTTGTGCTGAGCCGCAACACGGTGTTCGCCTACAAGGGCAGGGCGCAGAACCTCGAGCGCATCGCCAGGGAACTCGGCGTCGCCTACGTCGTCGAAGGAAGCGTGCGCAAGGCCGGGAACCGCGTGAGGATCAACGCCGAGTTGATCGAGGGGGCGACCGACGGACACCTCTGGGCTGCCCGCTACGATCGCGACCTGACAGATATCTTCGCGGTCCAGGACGAGATCACCAAGGCAATCGTCGAGCAATTGAAGGTCAAGCTCCTGCCGGAAGAGAAGAAGGCGATCGAAACCGAGCCGACCGCCAATGTCGAGGCATACACCTACTACCTGCGGGCGCGCGAATATTATCACATAGCATCCAAGGCCCATCACATGATGGCCAAGCAGAATTTGGCCAAGGCCATAGAGCTCGATCCGAATTACGCTCGCGCCTATGCCGGCATCGCAGTGTGCGATTCCCGCCTCAGGTCGCATTACGGCGTCGACATTCCCGCCGAGGATATTCTCGCGAACGCCGCCAAGGCGCTGGCGATCGACCCCAATCTCGCCGAGGCGCATGCGGTGCAAGGCTTCGCATTGGCGGTTTGCGACCGCCGCGCCGATGCTGTCGCCGCCTTTGAGCGGGCGCTGTCGCTGGACCCCGCCAACTACGAAGCCAACCGCTACTACGCCGAGTTTTGTGTCACGGAGGGACAGTTCGATTTGGCCGCGAAACTCTTCATGCGAGCGATGGAGGCGAAGCCGGCGGACTGCGTTTCGCCGATCATGCTGGTCAACGTCTTTCGCTCTCTCGGCCAGCTCGAGCAGGCAGAGAGCTACGGGCGGATCGGCATTCGCAAGGCCGAGGAGGAATTGAAGCTTCACCCGGAAAACGCCAACGTCGCGTGTCTTGGGGCGATCGTGCTGGCCTTTCTCGGCGAGCGCGACAAGGCGCTTGAGTGGCTCACGCTCTCCCTGATCACCGAGCCCGATGATATCAACATCCAGTACAACGCAGCGTGCACCTATTCCCAACTTGGGGAACTCGAGCGCGCCATCGATATACTGGAGTCATGGATGACGCATGCGGGGACTGAGATGAAGCTTTGGTTCAGGAACGATTCCGATCTCGATCCCATACGCGGGCACGCCCGCTACGCCAGACTTGTAGAATTGTCGGAAAATTGAGCGCGAGATTTCCAGAGCCGGTTTCCGGATTGTTTACGCTGCG
This sequence comes from Mesorhizobium sp. KR9-304, assembly GCF_040049215.1. Lineage (NCBI taxonomy): Bacteria > Pseudomonadati > Pseudomonadota > Alphaproteobacteria > Hyphomicrobiales > Phyllobacteriaceae > Mesorhizobium > Mesorhizobium sp. KR9-304. Next base: position 72,847 of record NZ_JBDZDN010000003.1, read on the forward strand.
TAAAGACTGCTCGCCAACGCCCCAATATTGATCTAATCATGATTGCTTGCGGCGGTCGTGGGGTTCTTATGGGCACACGGTTCAGGCTTTTTGCGCAGTCTCCCTTCGTGGGTTTCGGCACCGAGCCCGAGATCGTGGCCGTTTCGTCGCCACCGGGAAGCGTTGGCGCCGGGCCGTCCGACGGCCGCATGTTCGTCATCGAGCCCGTCGGCAAGAAATGGCCGTACGGCATGAACCGCGGGCCGCTCGGCACGCCTTTCGTCTATCTGCCGCAATGGCGCGGGCCGCGCCTTGCGCCGGCCTTGCCCGACGACGACGGAAATTTCGACTACCTGGAGCCCGACATGCCGGGTTTCGCGGCCGCGCATGCCTTCGGCAGCGCGCGCTTCACGCTTGACGTCTGGGAAAACTATCTGGGCGAGGAGGTCGATTGGCATTTCCGTGACGATTTCGACCGCCTGGAAATCTCGATCCTGCCGCAATGGGACAACGCCCGCTTTGGCTACGGTTTCCTCGAGATCGGCAGCCAGTTTGAGAAAGACGGCAGCGTCCTGCCTTTTGCGCTCGACTTCGACATCATCGCCCACGAGGTCGGCCACGCCTTTATCTTCAGCATCCTCGGCGTGCCCGACGAGAACGCCGAGTTTCCCGAATATGGGGGGTTCCACGAGTCGTTTTCCGACTGCGTGTCGCTGATCGCCGAAATGCACTTTCCGTCGGTGATCGACCAGGTCCTCGATGAAACCAGCGGCAACCTCTATCTGTCGAACCGCATCGCGCGCTTTTCCGAGTTTCCGGGAAACCGGCAGATCCGCGACGCCAACAACACCCGTACGATGGACGACTTTGTCGACGGCTACCGGAACGAGCATGACCTGTCCGAACCGCTGACCGGCGCCATTTTCGACATTCTGGCGGACATCTTTCAGGAGAGCCTCGTCGACCGTGGCCTGATTTCTCGGGAGGTCGAGCAACTGGCTGAGGACGTCGAGTTCGGCGGCGCAGAGTCAGCCGAACTACAGCATGCCTTCGACAGCGCTTATGCGGACGACAGCGAGGGCTTTGCCCAGGCGCTGGCCGATGCGCGCGATGTGATGGGCGCCTACCTCGCCGAAACGCTGTGGGACCTCGATCCGGATTTCCTCGATTATGGCGACGTGGCCGACGTTCTCCTCGCCGTCGACGAGCGCGAGACCGATGGACGCTACGGCGACATCATCGAGCGCAATTTCGAACGGCGCGGCATCGGCGTCGTGTGTGCCGGGCCGCGTTTCGAACCGAAGCAGCAAGGCAGCCTGCCTTCGCAGCGAGCGGTGCTGCCGCGGGACCGTTTTTGGCTTCCGAGGATGAGTTATCGGGAGAGGTTTGTTTTGTCGGAATCAATCAACCGTAACGTCTGAAAGCGCTGGAGGAAAAAATGGCGGCGCCAATTGTACCACAGGAAACTTTGCTCAGTGCATCAGCAGTATTTCTCTATGGCCGAATGGTAGGCGATCTCCAATTGGTTGCAGACACGGAGCTGAAGCAGCGGCCAAAGCGAAAAGGCGCCAATCTGTTCCTTCAAAGCCAGTTGAAAGCCGAGAAGGCGGGCTTCGCTCGCATCTACGCATTTTCGTACGAGGGATATATCTACGACCTCGCAAAGCCGGCACTCTTCCTTGTGCACGGAGGCGGTTATGAAATCGATTCACCCGAGCCGGAAGATCTTGAATATCAGCGGCTGTCGCGTTCGCCCGGGCGAGCAACGTGGACGGGAGTTGGTAGGCAGTCGGGCGTGTTCTCGTTGGACATGCGGGTGTGGGTTTATGACAAGGGCGACTTCTCGATGCGTCTGGAGGTCGAGACCGGCACTTTCGAAGACCTTCTGCTGGTCTCCGAACTGGACGAGGAAGCGTGGGGAAGCGGCGGACGCTCCGGCAGCGGACGCTCCGGCAGTGGACGTTCCGGTAGCGGACGTTCCGGTAGCGGACGGTCAGGCAGTGGACGCTCCGGTAGCGTGATGGGACGCTCCGGCAGCTAGACACCACGTCGCGGAGGTGTCTAGCCGCATCGGAGAATGGCGGTAGCTCAGGAGGTAACTATGATAACCATCGACAAAAAGACGTTCTTCGCGGGTAGAACTGGCGCAGAGGCGCAGATTTCAGGCGAGGAGTTTGACCAGGAGGAATATGAGGTTTGGTTTGAGCTAGCAAACGATGACGATGACGATGACGATGACGATGACGAAGACGATGACGAAGACGAAGACGAAGACGAAGACAATTATAAAAAGAATGAAGATAAATTTATAGAAGTCGAAGTAATGGAAATATATAGTAATCGCCTAAAGATAGCGGTTAACGTCAAACTAGGAGCAAAGGCCGACTGGCGTACTTTGCGAGTTAGGAGTACAGAAAGGGTCAACAGAGACGACTTCACATTGCCAGATGCGGTGGAGATCAAGATCGAGTGAGCAAGAATTCGCGGCGGCCTTTTGCGGATAGGAGCCCGGTTTCAGGTATTGGTGGTGGGCGATATTAACCCCCGCGCCGCCGCCACCGCCCTCGGCAGCTCCTCGGCGAAGATGTCGAGTTCGTGGTCGAGGCCGACGCTGACGCGGATGCAGCGGTCGAGGTCAGGCACCATCGGCTTGCGGATGAAGACGTCGCGGGCAATCAGTTCCTGAAGCACCTTCAGCGCGAAGGCGCCGCCCGCGCCGCAATCGATAGTGACGAAATTGGTCGCCGACGGGATTGGCGACAGTCCGTTGTCGCGCGCGATTTTGGCGATCCGATCGCGTCCGGCCGCGACCTTGGCCTTAACCTCGACGAGCCAGGCCTGGTCGGCGAGTGCTGCCTCGCCGGCGACCAGCGCCATGCGGTTGACGCCGTAGTGGTTGCGGACCTTTTCGACGTCGCGGATGAAGCTTTCTTCGCCGACGGCGTAGCCGCAGCGGATGCCGGCAAGTCCGTAGGCCTTCGAGAAGGTGCGCATCCAGATGACGTTTGGCCGTGACACGTCGATTGGCGTCAGCGCTGACGCTGGGCCGAGCTCGCCATAGGCCTCGTCGATGACCAGCATCGTGGTCTCGGGCAGCGCCTCGATGAAGCGCAGGATGTCGACGGCCTCCCACCAAGTGCCCATCGGGTTGTCCGGGTTGGAGAGATAGACCAGCGGCGCGTTCTCGCGCCTGACCGCCGCAAGCAGGCCGTCGAGGCTCTCCCGGTCGTTCACATAGGGCACCGCGACGAGCCGTCCCCCAAAACCCGCGACGTGGAAATTGAAGGTCGGATAGGCGCCGAGCGAAGTGACGACGGGCTGGCCGGGCGAGATCATCATGCGCACGACGAGGTTGAGCAGCCCGTCTATGCCTTCGCCGACGACGACATTGTGGGTGCCGACGCCGAGATGCGCCGCGATCGCCCTCTTCAGGTCGAAATTGTCGGGGTCGCAATACATCCACATATCGGGCGCGGCGGCCCGCATGGCGGCGATCACCGAAGGGGCAGGCCCGAAGCTGCTCTCATTGGCGCCGATGCGCGCCCTGAACCGCCGGCCGCCGCGGTCGCGCTCCTGCGCCTCCGGACCGACGAAGGGCACGGTCGGCGGCAACGCCGCTACGAGCGGGGTGAGGGCTGGGCGTTTGGGCATGGCAGGCTCCGGCGGACGGTGTGGTGGTATTTGTTGCGAAAAGCCGTGAAACGCAACAGGAACTCGATTGGTTAACGTAAGGTAATTGACACATCTTCAGCCAAGGCTAATATGGAAGGTTGTTGGGAATGCACTCATCGGCAGCGCCTTGGTGGCGCGTGAGGTGCAGGGATGTCTTGGGTGGTCAGGGGTATCGTCGTCGCAGCGCTATTCGCGTTCGCGGACATGAGCGTTTTTGCGGCCGAACAGGTTGGCGAGGCGGTCCTCATCAAAACGACGGTGACCGGTGATCGCGGAACGCTCGCCACCAGGTCGCCGGTTCACCGCGACGAGCGAATCCGGACGTCGAGTTCTGGCCTTGGCGAGTTTGTGTTCAGAGACGGGACCAAATTCGCCGTCGGCGGTAACTCGTCGGTGGTCATCGACAAGTTCGTTTTCGCCGGCAGCGACTCCGTCAAGAGTCTGACTATCAACGCTGCCAAGGGCAGCTTCCGCTGGATAAGCGGCGGATCGCAATCGTCGGCTTACAAGATACAGACTCCCGCAGGCACGATCGGCATTCGCGGAACCGCCCTCGACATTTTTGTCGGCGCGGGTGGCAAAACGGCTGTCGTTCTGTTGAGCGGGCAAGCCCGTTTCTGCGGCGGAAATGGCTGCCAGGAGCTGAAGCGCCGCTGCGACGTGGTCGTGGCCACGCCGGGCGGCGGCGTCACGCCCCCCGAGCGGGTCGACACAGGCATATTCCGCGATCTCGGCACGCCCCGCGCGCTGCCTTTCATTTCGGGCCACCAGCGGCTCTCGGGCCGGTTCCGGGTCGGCAGCGGTTGCCAGTTGGCGGCATCCCTTCAGCGCTCGCAGTCGCCAGCGCCGCAAAACCAAACGGCGCCGAGCGCGCCCAACCCGCCGGATCCCCCTGATCCTGTTGACCCGCCGGATCAGCCCTCACCCAAACAGGGCAACAACGGAAAAGGCAATGGCGGCGACGACGGCTCGCCCAACGATCGTGGCGATTCGGATCGTTAGGTCCACGATGCCCCTCAACCTTTGCGCGGGACGGTGAAATCATCCGGCAGCATGCGCGACCTCCATCGAGGCGAGTAATGCCACCCGGCCGCAAAGGCGGCATCATGAGGACATGGCGGCATGGCCCGCTTAATCTTTCGGCTGGCGCCTCGCACCTCGAGCGGAAGAGTGGGGCGGAAGTGATGCGGAGCCAACCCTCCCACAACGATCGCTGCGTCGCGATGCGTCCGCTTTAGCGTTTCGGCGCTCGCGAGATCGGGACGACCTTGGCCTGACCGAGCGCCCGGCCAATCTCCCTTACAAGGTCATCAATCAACACTTGATACTCCGCGCGACGTTCCTCACGGAGGGGTTCTGGTAGTTGATCGCTCGCCGCAAGCGCCTGTTCCGCGACGACAAGATCATCGCACATCTCGCGAAAATTCTCGTCCTGACCCAGCAATTCCTGGATCTCCAGTGAACGCGTGGGAAATCGCCTCATTGTCGCACGCAGGTCGCCTTCCGCAGATATATCCCCAGATGGCGTTTTCATCCCAGTCCTTGGGCGAAGCAAACCTTCGAAAATGATCGAATACTCACTAGGTCGGCTGCTACTTTATTTGCGTTGGATCAATGCGAGACGTAACATACGCGAGCATCTGGGGATGTTTGGCACGGTTGGCCTGGTTCCGGGAGGGAAGACCGCGTGACGCCCGAAGTTGTCCAGCTTGACGATACGACATCCGAGCACACGTTGCCCCCCGAGTCTGATGTTCGCGCGCAGCTGGATCGGATTCTGTCGAGTTCCGATTTCGACGTTCCGGATCGGGCGCGAAGACTGCTGACCTACATCATTGAAGAGACGATGGCTGGTAGGGCTCTCCGGCTAAAGGCTTATTCAGTCGCGACCGAGGTGTTCGGCCGCCCCGCATCCTTCGACGCGCAGTCAGATCCGGTGGTACGAATTGAGGCAAGCCGCGTCCGTCGGGCACTCGAAAGATATTATCTCACTGCGGGCCGGGACGACCCGATCATTATCACCATTCCGAAGGGCGGATATGTTCCGGTCTTCTCGTCGTTGAACCGAGGGTCCGCGTCGGCCGCGATCGTTCCCCAAGTCGCGGAACCCGTTCCGCCCCGCCGTGCCCCAATGGCCCGGAGAACGTGGCTTTTCGGAGGGGCGACGCTGCTGGCCTTGATCCTCAGCGTAACCTTTGGAGGTCTGATATTTCGCCAGCCAAGTTCCGAAAGTCTGTCGGCAGTCGCGACCGATGGCGCAGCGACGTCGCCGAATGTCCCTAAACTCCTTGTGCTGCCTTTCGAAAATCTGTCCGCCACGGCCGATTCGGCAATTATCGCGCGCGGACTGACGGACGAAGTCGTAGGCCAGATTTCGAAGTTCAGGGAGATTGTGGTGATAGTTGTACCGGCGGGCGCGGCGCCCGTGCGCGATCCCAAACTCGCGCGTTACTCACTGGAGGGAAGCTTGCGAACCGACCCCGATCAGCTTCGTCTGTCGGTTCGGCTTCTGCGTAACGACGACGGTTCCGTGTTGTGGGCAAACAGCTACGACGCCAGCTTCGACGTCAATGCCATCATCCAGACCCAAACCGAAATTGCGCGCCAGGTGGCAACCGCCCTCGCGCAGCCTTACGGGATCATATTCCACGCCGACGCCGGGCCGGTGGCCGACACCCCGCCGGCGGACTGGGATGCCTATGCTTGTACACTCGCATATTTTGCTTATCGGGTTAGTCTCGATCCCAAAATGCACATGTCGGTAAGGCAATGCCTCGAGCGCGCTGTGGACCGGTTCCCAGCCTACTCAAATGCCTGGGCGCTGCTGTCGCTCACCTACCTCGATGAGTTGCGCTTTCGTTTCCGCGTCAATGCCGACGATTCTCCCCCACTTGATCGTGCACTTGAAGCCGCGCGCCACGCGATCGACCTTGATCCCGAGAACGTGCGGGGTCTGCAGGCACAGATGACCGCGTTGTTCTTCAAGAAGGACGTCAACGAGGCGTTGAAGATTGGCGCCCGGGCAGTCGCAACCAACCCGAATGACACGGAAATTGTCGGAGAGTATGGGATTCGCCTTGCTTTGTCCGGCGAGTGGAAGCGCGGAGCGGAGCTCATCGAGAGTGTTCTCGACCGCAACTACGGTCCGCTAGGATACTATGAAACAGCGCTGGCGCTGTCTCTCTACATGCAACGTGACTATCGATCCGCCGATACATGGATCAAGAAGGCTAATATGGGAGCCAATCCCATCTACCACATCGTTGCGGCGGCCATCTTTGGCCAGGGTGGTGAAATGGCCGCGGCGGCTGTCGAGCGCGAGTGGCTTATGAAAAACGCGCCGCAACTTGTGCTCGAGGTCGATCGCGAGTTGGCGGTTCGTAACATAAGGGTCGATGACCAAGCCCACTTTGTCGATGGTCTTCGCAAAGCCGGCTTGAGCATCGCTGGCTACTAGCCGAACGCCTATCGACGGTTCCGCGTGCCGGCGATATCGGTTCGAGCATCAAGGCGGCGTCGCCTGACGGCCGCTGCACGCATTCGCACTACAGAGGCTACGCGATGTTACAGGCGCCTCACGCCATCTCTGCGTATCGTAAGGATAGCTGTACCGCGCTTGCGATAGCAACGCGACGGACAGACCGACCGACTGTAGGTCAGGCTGGCAGAGCGAGGTAAGGTGATGGCGCACAGATATCCGAGTTTGGCACGTTTCGTGACCGTTTCCGTCGCGGCTCTTCTTTCCGCTGTGGCATTGGCGTCGGCTCAAGAGGTTTCGGGCGAGATGGGTTCCCCCGGCGCGACCACGACGATCGACGGCAAGCAATTGCCGGCGCCTGATCCTGCTTTCGGCGGCGTGATCAAGGACGATGCTCTTAATTCGAAAATTTGGTGGGCGCCACGCATTGTGCCGCCAAAGGACGCACCCAACGTCCTGCTCATCATCACGGATGACGCCGGCTTTGGCGTGCCGAGCACTTTCGGCGGCGTCATCCCAACCCCCACGATGGATGAAATCGCGAATGCGGGATTGCGCTACAATAACATCCACTCGACGGCGCTGTGCTCGCCAACGCGGGCGGCGCTGATAACCGGGCGGAACCATCACTCGGCCGGTTTCGGCGTGATCTCCGAACAGTCGACCGGCTTCCCCGGCTACAACAGCATTATTCCCGAGGACAAAGCCACGATAGGGCGGATTCTGCTCGACAACGGCTATGCCACCTCATGGTTCGGCAAGGACCACAATACGCCCGCCTTCGCCGCCAGTTCGGTCGGGCCATTCGACCAATGGCCGACCGGCATGGGCTTTGAATATTTCTACGGGTTCGTGGGAGGCGATGCGAACCAGTGGCAGCCGAACCTGTTTCGCAACACGACCCAGATCTATCCCTTCGACGGCAAGCCGGGCTGGAACCTCGTGACGGGAATGGCCGACGATGCCATCGATTACCTGACCCGACTAAACCAGACGATCCCCGACAAGCCCTTCTTCATCAAGTATGCGCCCGGCGCCACTCATGCCCCGCACCATCCGACCAAGGAGTGGGTAGACAAGATCAGCGACATGCACCTTTTCGACGAGGGCTACAACAAGCTTCGCGATCAGATCTTCGCGAACCAGAAGAAGCTCGGCGTCATCCCCCAGGATACGCAGATGGAGCCCTGGCCAACAAATGTTCTTCAGAATTGGGACGACCTGACTGCCGAAGAGAAGAAGCTTTTCATCAAGCAGGCGGAGGTCTTCGCCGCATACGCCGCTTACAGCGATCACGAGATAGGCCGTGTCGTTCAAGCCATCGAGGATATGGGCAAGCTCGACAACACGCTCATCATCTACATCAATGGCGACAACGGCACGAGCGCCGAAGGCGGCCCGCTAGGGACTCCCAATGAAGCTGCCTTCTTCAACGGCATCAACAAGATGCCGGTCGACGTGCAGATGAAGTGGTACGACGTCTGGGGTACCGAGCAGACCTATAACCACATGTCTGCGGGCTGGGCATGGGCGTTCGACACGCCGTTCTCTTGGTTCAAGCAAAATGCCTCGAAGCTAGGCGGCATTCGGCAGAACATGGCGGTCTCGTGGCCGGCGCGCATCAAGGACAAGGGCGGCCTCCGTGAGCAGTTCATGCATGTCATCGATGTGGTGCCGACCATTCTCGAAGCGGCCGGCATTCCGGCGCCCGAAACGGTGAACGGTATCAAGCAGGCGCCGATCGAGGGCACGAGCTTCGCCTACACGTTCGACAAGGAAAACGCCAAGGCGCCGACGCAGCACAAGACCCAGTACTTCGAGATGATGGGGCAGTGGGCGCTCTACAATGACGGCTGGCTGCTCAGCACCAAGGTAAACCGCGCGCCGTGGGACGCGTTCGGTCCAGCCAACACCGACCCGCTCAACAACCAGGTGCTGGAACTCTACGATCTTACCAAGGACTTCAGCCAGTCGGAGAACATCGCCGAGCAGAATCCCGACAAGGTGAAGGAGATGAAGGACCTGTTCATCGCGGAGGCGAAGAAATACCAGGTCTTCCCGATGGACGCCTCGGTCGCGGCCCGCATCGTGGCGCCGCGCCCGAACATCACTGCCGGCCGCAGCGAATTCGTCTACACTCATCCGATGACCGGTCTGCCTCAGGGCGACTCCCCGTCTATCCTCAACAGCTCCTACACTTTCACCGCCGACATCGACGTCCCGGAAGGGGGCGCGGATGGCATGATCGTGACCTCAGGCGGGCGCTTTGCAGGCTATGGCTTCTATTTGCTCGAGGGCAAGCCCATCTTCCTGTGGAACCTGGTCGACCTGAAGCGGATCAAATGGGAAGGGCCGGACGCTCTGACACCTGGCAAGCATGTGATCGAGTTCGACTTCAAGTATGACGGGCTCGGCGCAGGCACGCTTGCCTTCAACAACTTCAGCGGCGTCGGCGGTTCGGGCACCGGCACGCTCAAGGTCGACGGCAACGTGGTGTCCACCCAGAAGATGGAACGCACGCTGCCCATGATCTTGCAGTGGGACGAGAGCTTCGACGTCGGCTCAGACACGCTCACCGGCGTGAACGACGCCGACTACCAGCCGCCGTTCGCGCTGACGGCGAAGCTCAACAAGCTGACGCTTAAGGTGGACCGGCCGGTGCTCAGCGAGGACGACATCAAGAAGATCCAGGGGGCCCAGGCGGCCGCGAGCGACGGCGCCGCCGGCACCGCGACCGCAGTGGACGGCAGCCCGGTCCACCACGTGCAACCCGGGCCGCAATGACCGGCACGGCGGGCGATGCATGACGAGCGAACGCGTCGGCACGCTGCTTCCTTGGGAATGGGCGCGGCCCCGCCGGTTGCTGGCATGACCGGTCGGTGGAGATCATGAAGTACGCGTTGACGTTCGCCGCCTTGGCCGAAGCCGCAACGGGCCTGGCTTTGCTCATCGTCCCGTCACTGGTCGGGCAGCTATTGCTTGGCGAGGAGCTTGCCGGCGCGGCCTTGCCGGTGGCGCGGGTCGCAGGCATCGCACTCGTGGCCCTGGGGATCGCCTGTTGGCCCGGCCTGCCGCTGGCTGGCATGTTGACCTATAGCGTGGCCGTGACCGTTTTTCTCGCCTACCTCGGCATCGCGGGTCGTTCAGACGGTGTTCTTTTGTGGCCGGCAGTCGTGCTCCATGCGATACTGTCGGTTCTTCTTGGACTTGCTTGGGCGCGGGCCAATCGCTAATCCTAGGCAGCCCTCTCGACATTCGACACTCTCGGAGACAAATCATGTCGATCTTGCGCCTTGTCCTTGTGTCGATGTGGGCTTTGTTAACCTCCATCGCATCCGCGCAGGATGCGGACGAATTGTCCAAGCAGCTAGCCAATCCGATCGCTAGCCTGATCAGCGTGCCGTTCCAGAACAATTTCGATGTGGGCGCGGGACCGGATGATGACGGCTTTGCCTACACGTTAAACATACAGCCGGTGATTCCGATTTCGTTGAACGATGAATGGAACATGATTTCGAGAACCATCCTCCCGGTTAGTTACAAGGACTACACACCAGAGGGCGATGTTTTCGGGCTGGGAGATATAACCCAGAGCCTTTTCTTCTCGCCCAAGACACCTACTGCCGGGGGGTTGATCTGGGGCGTTGGCCCGGCGTTTCTGCTGCCCACCGCTACAGACGATTTTCTTGGTACCGGCAAATGGGGGGCGGGCCCGACCGGCGTCGCACTCGTTCAAAAAGGCGAATGGACCGTCGGAGCGCTGGCAAATCACATCTGGTCCTTCGCCGGCGAAAGCGACCGAACCAAGGTGAATTCGACTTACATACAGCCGTTTCTTTCCTACGCTCTTGGTCATGGGCGATCGGTGTCGTTGAACACCGAGACGACCTATGACTGGGTGAATGAGGAATGGACGGTTCCGATCAATCTCGGCTTCTCGCAGGTGCTGAAGCTCGGCGAGCAGCCGATCAGTTTTCAAGTCGGGGGAAAATACTATGCCGAAGCCCCCGATGGCGGACCGGAATGGGGTATTCGAACGACAATCACGCTGCTCTTCCCGAAGAAATAACTACCGTGTCAGCGGACTAGGACCAATCGACATTCAGGGTTTGAGGCGTCGGGTAAGAGGGACACGATGGTTTGGTTGCGAAGGTATACATTTGGTCTGCTCGCAGCGATTGGGCCCTTTCTTCCGGGGCAAGTGCTGGCGGCCGACATTGCGCAGCCGCCGCCCGTGGAGACGACGGCCGAAAATGACTGGACATTCTCGGCAACGCCCTATCTCTGGCTGGCGGGTCTCAACGGCCAAGTCGGCGTCCGGGGGCAGCCGCCGACCGATGTTGATGTCGATTTCAGCCAGATCTTCGATGCCATCGATTGGTTTCCCCCTCCGATCATGATTGTCGGCGAGGCGCGCAATGGGCGCTTCGCGCTTTTCACCGACTTCATCTATCTGGGGCTAGAAGCCGATGGGTCGTCGTCAGGCGTGGTTCCTCTGTCGGCCGATGTTGAAATGAACACGGTGGTGTGGACCTTCGGCGCCTCCTATCGGGTCGTCGAAAATGATTCCACGACCTTGGATTTGCTGGCCGGCGGACGGCTCTGGTACGTGGACATGGATGTGACCCTTACCGGCCCTGCTATCGTGCGTCAGGACAGCGGCAGCAAGACCTGGGTCGATCCCATTGTTGGTATGGCCGGCACTGTTGCCCTCGGCAACGGATTCGGACTTCATGCCGAGGCCGACATAGGCGGTTTTGGCGTTGGCGCCGATCTGGATTGGCAGGCGCTGGGCACGCTTCAGTACCGTTACAACGACTCGGTTACGCTTGAAGCCGGCTATCGCTACCTGGACGTCGATTACGACAACGACGGATTTGTCTTCGACGTGGCAATGCACGGACCCATTATCGGCGCCAGCTTTCGGTTCTGATTCAAATCGACGGTTTCGACTGCACTCAAGGAATGAGGGTTATACATGGCGAATAGACTTAGTGTTTTTGGCGGGGCCGTCGTTGTGATGTTCCTTGCGCTGACCGGCCCCGGCTTGGCGCAAACGATCAGTTATGCCGATGCCGTCACCGTGCTTGCCGACGATTGCGGCGCGGACATCAAGAAGTATTGCAGGGGCCTCAACCTCGGCAACAACGAGATCCGCAACTGCCTTGAGCAGAACCAGGCGAAGGTTTCGCCGACCTGCACTTCGACGCTTGCCAGCGTTGTTGTCTCGATCCAGCGGCGCCTTGAGGCTCAGGCCAGTGTTTTCAAGGTGTGCGCCGGACGCGCAAAGCAGTTGTGCAAGGGCGTTGTCGGCGAGGTTCATATCCTCCAGTGCCTCGTAAAGACGGAGCGCATCGACGGCGAGAAGTGCAATCAGGCGATAACAGACGCGGGATGGCGTTGAGCATATGACGAATTCAGGAGAAGCAAGAATGTTCGTTCGTGGATTTCGCTATGGTTTGACGCTCGCCTTTATGCTTGCCGCGGGCGCTGCCGGGGCACAGCAGCTCAGCGACAAGCAGCTCATCGCCAGCCTCGGCCAGGTCACGCAGGTCGCGCCGGTCGTTGACGTCGGTCTGCTCATCCAGGAGGTGAATGCCAATGTTGGTCAGGGCGTTGCCAACCTGCCGAACTGGAGCCAGCTCGCCAGTCTTGCCCAACTGGCTGTCGAGATCGATTTCGAGAACGACTCCATTGCGATCGAGCCGGCGTCCTACCGGACAATCGGACTTATCGCGGATGCGCTGCACGACCCCCGGCTGCGCCACTACAAGTTCCTTGTCGTCGGGCACACCAACGCCACCGGCAAAGCCGAGCACAATTTGGAGCTCAGCATGAAGCGGGCGAACGCAATCATGGCTGCCCTCACGACCACTTTCTCGGTGCCGGCGAGCCACCTCATCGCGATCGGAGTTGGGCAAGAGATGCCCCTCGACGCCACCAATCCGAAGGCCGCCGCCAACAGGCGCGTCCAGCTCATCAATTTAGGCGTAGCAAACTGACGGTGCCCTGCAGTCGAGCAGCACCCCTTTCCAAGGAGCATTTCAATATGGACATCAATCGCATCACCAGCATGATCGCCTTCGCGGGCAGCCTTGCATTGGCAACCGCCGGAGCGATGGCTCAGGATTCGGCCAAGAAGCCTCACGTGCCGCTGGAAAAGACCATCGGCCAAGTCAAGGCGACAGGACCGGTGCCTTCGCTCGCAGTCATCAACTCGGACGGCGCCACGCTCGAAGACGGCAAGCTTGTCCTTACGGGCGTGTCGGCAAATTCGATTGTCTTTGCGGACCGCCCGGTACGGGCTGCGGGTCATGTCACGACAGAGCAGTTCATTATGCAATGGGATGAGGGCAAGGATAACTTCGCCATCGATCCGCCGAACGCGACCGTTTCAATTCTTGGCGGTGGCGGCTCGGATGTGAACGATGCCGTGGTTACGCTTAAGTCCCCGAAGCTCGAGGGAAACACGCTCACGTTCGACGTTGCCGTCCTGGAAGGCAGCTTGAACAACGCGAGCGGCCCGGCGGCTCTTTTCATTGACGCCTTCGCGTTTCGCGGACCGGGCGGCGGCGGTTTCGCCCATGTAGGCGGCTACGGCGGCGCGGTTTGGCATGGTGGCGGATACGGTTACCACGGCGGCGCGTACTGGCACGCCCCGGTCTATCATGGAGCTTGGTATGGTGCGGGCGCTGTCGCGGGGGCCGCTGTTGCAGGGGCTGCGGTTGGCGCTGCCGTCGGCGCCGCCGCTGCGGCCCCATATGCATATCCGCCCTACTGCGGCTACTATCCTTACCCCCCGTGCTACTAAGCGCTCGGATGGTTGCCAATAGTTCGTGATACGAGCCTATGATGTCTGTGTGGTCGGCGGGGTCGGCCACACAGATGGAGCTTAGGTCGACATGCATCTTCGCTTCGCGCCTTTGCTTCGCACAGCCATCCTGTTCTTGCTGCTCATACAGGTCGGACAGGTGGCCGCTGCCGAGGGCGCCTCGACGCCCGTCGCCGACCCGCAAATCGCCGTTCATGATGGGTTCGTCGACGAGAAGAAATGCGCCTCCTGCCACGCGGATCAGGCGGCTGCCTTCGCCAAATCACACCACGCCAAGGCAATGGCCACCGCGGACGACAGCACGGTGCGCGCGAATTTCGGCGATGCCAGCTTCGAACACGACGGCATCCTGACAAGGTTTTCCAAGCGCGGCGGCCAGTTCTTCGTCCGGACCGAGGGGCCAGACGGCAAGGAAGGCGAGTTCCAAGTCAAATACACTTTCGCCTACGAACCGCTGCAGCAATATCTCGTCGATATCGGCGGCGGCAGGCTGCAAGCGCTCGATGTCGCCTGGGACACCAACAAGCAGGAATGGTTCTGGCTTGGCGTGGACCAGCCGGCGAAACCCGGCTCGACCTACCATTGGACCGGGCCTTTCTATCGCTGGAACCGGACCTGCATTGACTGCCACTCCACCGATCCGCAGGCAAATTTTCAGCCGGAGACGGGCGAATACAAATCGACCTATGTCGCGACCAGCATCGGCTGCCAGTCATGCCACGGCGGCGGCGCGAAACATGTGCAATGGGCCGAGGCGGGCGGTTCTCAGTCGATCGTCAATTTCGGTTTGCCTCCGGCCGAACAGAATGTCTGTCTGGGCTGCCACACGCGACGCACGAAACTTCTCGGCGGCTATGGACCGGGCAAGGTTTTTCTCGACCATTTCTCGCCGGACCTGTTGCGCCCCGACCTCTATTTTTCCGACGGGCAGATCCTCGACGAGGTGTTCGAATACGGCTCGTTCCAGCAGAGCAAAATGGCGAGAGCCGGCGTCGTGTGCCTGGACTGCCACAGGCAACACGAGGCGACGCTCAAGGCCGATGGCAACGCCGTCTGCACCCAGTGTCACACCGAGAGCAGGCCGGAACGATTTACGGACTTCGATCCGAGCGGCAGTTTCGATACGCCCGCGCACACGCATCACCCGGCGGGCTCGGATGGCGCCCTTTGCGCCAACTGCCACATGCCCGAGCGAACCTATATGAAGGTTGACCCGCGGCGCGACCATTCGTTCGTCATTCCGCGCCCGGACCTTTCAATCGCCTATGGCACGCCAAACGCCTGCACGAGTTGCCATGAAAATACGACGAACGACTGGGCCGTCGAAACGATGGACAAATGGTACGGTGCCGGATGGCGCGAGCGTCCGACCATAGCGCACGCCTTCGCGGCTGCCGCCCAGGACGATCCGGCGGCGATCGGGGCGTTGCGTGTCCTCGTCGCGGACCGGGACCAAGCGGCGATCGTCAAAGGCAGCGCCGTCGCCGAGATGGGCCGCCTCGGCGGCGAGGCAGTCGTGGACGATGTAAGGGCTGCTGCCGAGAATCCCGACCCGCTCGTCCGGCTTGGCGCAGCGCAGGCGGCCGGCAATCTTCCACCCGCCTTGCGGATAGGGACCGTCGGCAAGCTGCTTGCCGATGAGACCCGCGCCGTCCGCGTAGCTGCCGTTACGGCTCTCGGCGGCGCGCCGACGGCCGATCTGCTGGGCGATGAACGCCGCAGTTTCGACGCTGCGCTGGACGACCTGCGCGCCTTTGTGCAGGCCAATGCGGATATGGCCGAGGCCCAGAATACCTTCGGCCTCTTCCTGATGGGTCAGCGTCAAACGGACGAGGCGGAGGCTGCGCTTCGTCGCGCCATATCGCTCGACCGCAGCCTCGCGGGAGCGCACTCCAATCTGGCCGAGCTTTATCGGGCCACCGGCCAGAACGAGAAATCGCAGAGTACCTACGCGGATGCCATCAAGATTTCGCCGGAAGACCCGCTCCTCCGGTACGGTCACGCGCTCTCGCTGGTCCGCGCGAAAGACATGGCAGGTGCGATCGATGAATTGGAGACGTCCGTGCGGCTCGCTCCGACCAACGCGCAATACAGGACCACGCTTGCCATCGCGCTCGACTCGGTCGGTCGCACGGAGGATGCCTTCGGGATGCTGGATCAGGCCATCAAAGGTGGCGCAGTCGATGCCAATATGCTCGGCACCGCTATCCAGTTCGGGCTCAAACTTCGGCGTTTCCGGGAAACGCTCAGGCACGCGGAGACTCTGGCCCGAGTGCAGCCGAATGATCCCCAGATTGCGGAACTTGTCAGGCAGTTGCGGGCCGCCACCCTGACTGAGAACTGAGTGCCGCGTTCGACCGGGCTGCAGTGCTTTGAGCGATAGGATGTGGTGCGACTTGCGCCGCTGCTGGCAAGGTCGCTTCGTGGCTGACTTGCATCGTGACGCGGCGGGTTAACCGAGGCGCGCCCGGCTGACCGCTGTTATTGGAGCCTGACCTTGCTCCCATCGGCAAGGGCAGCGGGCGGGTAGACGACGACGATTTCGCCAGGACGCACGCCCTGGGCTATCGCGGCAACGCGCGCCGAGAGGCGCGCAACCTGTATCTCTCGGAGGTGCGCGCGGCCTTCCTCTACAACAAAGACGCTCCACGCATCGCCCCGGCGGAACAGTGCCCCGGTCGGCACGACGATCGCTTGGTCCATTTCGTCAACGACGATCTTGACCTCTACCCGGTACCCGTCTCCCAAGCCGGTCCAGGTCTCGCGCGGCGAAGTTATGTCGACAATGGCCCATACGCGCTGTTCTTCAACTCCGAGCGCGGAGACTTTGGTAAATCCGGAAGGCTCGACGCGTCGCATGGTCCCTTGCAGATCCGTGGGGCCGCCCCAGCGCTCGATGACCACCTTGTCACCATCCTTTATGCGGGCGGCGTCGGTCGTCAAAACGTCGACTGCGATTTCGAGATCGCCCGGATCACCCAACTCGACCAACGGGGATGCTTGCGAAACAACGCTTTCGCTTTCCTGGACGACCCTGAGAACGCGACCATCTATGGGTGACAGCACAGGGTAACTCTCCCCAGACTCGGAATTGTCTGCGGACTTCAAGGCAGCGCGAGCCTGATCGAGAACATGCGTCGCGGCGTGCCAGCGGCGTTCCGAGGCAATGACTTGCCGTTCCGCCGCCAGCACCAGATATTCCTCCCGCTGCAATTGCGCGGCGGCTGTGATGTTTTGTTTCGCGAGCTTCTCGGTACGTTCAAGGTCGGCCCGGGCCTGGGCCTGTAGAACCTTGGCCTGCTCGTAAAGCGATTCCGCCTCCTCGACAGAGGCCTCGGCTGCGCCAACCTGCGCCTCGAGTTCCAGCCGCACGCGCGGATCGAGCAGCGGCGAAACGGGCGGTGTAATGGTCGCCAGCTTCTGTCCCGTCTGCACGGTATCGCCGGCCTTGAGCGCCAGTCTTTGGACTCGCCCGGAAAGAGGCGCCGACACCAGATAACGATCCCGCACGCGCGTGCGGCCGTCCTCTTCGATCGTGTCCTGGAAGTGTGAGATCACCACCTCGGCGGTTTCGACAAGGATCGGCTGCGGCATCAGCAGCCAGTAGAGGCCGAGCGCTGCAAGCGCCAATATCACCGCGCCGACGATCGATGTTGTTCTCAGCTTCATGCTCAGTCCCGTGTCTTAAGGACAGCCACCAGATCGAGCGTGTCGATCCTGCGGCGAACCATGATGAAACTGGCGACAGCCGCGCCGACAACCAGAATCGACGCGATGGCGTAGCTGCTCGGATCGATCACAGCGGGAATCTGGAACGATTCGCTTGCACGGGCGGATGCGATCAACTCGATCAGGTACCATCCGATCAAGAGTCCGGCAGGAACAGCGACAACGAGTTCCACGGCAAGCTCGCTGAAAATGACAGCGGATACCTCGCGCCGTGTCAGCCCCACTATGCGGAGGCTAGCCAGCTCCCAGGCGCGCTCCTGCAGGGCGATTCGGGCGCTGTTGTAGATGACCCCTATAGCGATCAGCATTCCAAATCCCGCGAGAATGAGTGCGCCGATGAGCACCATTCCGCCGATCGTCTCGTTGAACAACGCAAACCACAAAGCCTTGACGGAGCTTCCCTCGACCTTCGGCATCAGTTTTATCCTGGACCAGAGCAGCTCTGATTGACGCGGATCGATCCTGAGGGTCGCGACATTGGCAATGTTGCTCTCGCGCATCAAGCGATTGAGTGCCGTGCGCTCCATCGTCACCGATGCCCCAAGGATGTCGTCCGAAATCTTGCGGACGGCGACGTCCCTCACGGTCCGGTTTCCTTCGAGCGCTTCGATCGTGACATTGTCATCCAGGTCGAGATCGAGCTGCCGCGCAATCGTCCGGCTGAGCATGATGCCATCGGATGGAACGGCAATTGGCTGCAGCGCGCGGTCTCTCGGAACCTTGAGCTCAGAGCCGAATTCCAGACCCGTAGCCGATGTGCGATAGGTCCGGTGGCCCGCCCGCAATCTGATCGGCACGACTCGCTGGAGCTCGGCTTTCAGCACGCCGGGTATCGCCTGCAGTTCGTAGAGCGCATCCGCCGAGACAGGTTCCGTGAAGGTGATGAACGCATCGCCACGCTCGATGCGCTCGAAGCTCACATCGATCATGTAGTCGATTGCATCGAACCAAAAGAGCCCGAACAGAACAAGCGGAATCGCCAGAGCAATGCCGACGGTCGTCAACAGCGTTCTCATCGGCCGTCCGAGGATGGCGCGCGCCGCCATGACGTATTGGAGCGGAATTCGCGTGCTTCCTACAGTCTGCAGCCAGCCAAATGTGCGTAGCGCGGGCGGCGTTCCGGGCCGCATGGCTTCGGCGGGAGCAAGCATAGCCATCCGATATACCGCCGAGGCCGCCGCGAGATTAGCCGCGGCGACGCTGACAAGCGTCGCAACAACGAGGAGCCACGGCTCGAGCTGCGCTTCCAGAGACGGAAAACGGAAGAAAGCGCGATAAGCTCCGACGACTCCAACGGCAAACCAGCGCCCAAGGGCCAGACCTATCGCCGATCCCAGCAATGCAATGGCGGAAACCAGTTTGAAGTAGTGGAGCGCAATGGTGCGGTTCCTGAACCCGAGCGCCTTTAGCGAAGCGATCTGTCCCCGCTGCGCCTCGACCATCCTGCCGATGACCACATTTAGCAAGAACGCCGCGATGCCGAAAAATATCGACGGCATGACGATGCTCAAGGTTTCCTGTTCCGCCAGCTCGTCTTCGAGAAAGCGGTGCGAGGGCTGATCACTCCGATCGTAGGCTCCCGTTCCGCCGTATGGCGCAAGCAGAATGTCGACCTCTTCCAAGACGTGCGGCATGCTTGCGTTGGGCGCCAGCGTCATCGACACGTCATTGAACGCGCCTTCCATGTCGAATGCGCTGGCTACTGCATCCTCGCCGGCCCACAGCACGACAAAGTTCCGATCGTCCGGCAGGGGCACCGCCGCGCGCGTCGCAAAAACGTACTCGGGCGACAGGGCGGAGCCGACCACGCGGAAGTCCTGCAATCTCCCGTTCAGAACCACATCGATGGTGTCACCTGTCCGCACGGCGCGTGCTTCGGCGTAAGCGGCGTTGACGACAACCTCCTCCGGGCGCAGCGGATCGGGCCAACGTCCCTGCACCAGGTGGAGGCGATTGAGCAACGGCTGGCCCGAGGCCGGGAGCGAGATGATGCGCCCCGAAATCGGGAGGTTTGTGTCCTCGCGGATTATGCGCACCGCCTCTGCAACGCGCGGTTCTGCAACGCCGACGCCGTCGATTTCGCGAATCCGGTCGACGACAGCGAGCGGCGCTCGCGTCATACCCGCAAAAACCTCGGCGAAACGTTCGTTACGGTAATGCGCCTCCATGGCGCCTACCAGCGCCAGGTAGTTCGACAGCGACATCACAAAGACGGCGACACCGGCGGCTACGAGCAGCGCGATGCTGAGGACCTGAAGCCGCATCGACCAAAGATCGCGCAGGACCTTGATATCGAGCACGTTCACCACGTGACGTCCTCGGCCCGAATTCGCTTCGGATTTGGTTCCTCCTTGACGATGCGCCCACCACTTAGCCGCAACACGCGATCGGCCATCCCCGCGATTGCGGAGTTGTGGGTGATCACCACGGTCGTCGTTCTCAGTTCCGCGTTGACCTTCGCGATTGCCGCGAGAACCAGTCGGCCGGTGTCCACGTCGAGCGCCCCGGTCGGCTCATCACAAAGCAGGATGTCCGGCCGTTTCACGATTGCGCGCGCCACCGCAACACGCTGCTGCTCGCCGCCTGACAACTGCGAAGGAAAGTGACCCGCGCGATGGGTCAGCCCGACGAGTTCAAGCGCCTCGGCCGGCTTCATCGGATCGCTGGCAATTTGAGCGACGAGCCGCACGTTCTCTTCGACAGTGAGGCTCGGTATCAGATTGTAGAATTGAAACACGAACCCGACATGCTCGCGCCTGTAGGTGGTGAGTTCCTCGTCGTTGGCGCCGGTCAGTTCGTGGTCTCGCCAGGTCGCCGTCCCAGACGTTGGAGCGTCCAGCCCGCCGAGAATATTGAGCAAGGTCGATTTGCCCGAACCGGAAGGCCCCAGAAGAACGATGAATTCGCCTTGGCGGACGTCGAGATCGACATCCTTCAGCGCCACGACCTGCGAATCGCCTGACCCATAGACCTTGGTCAGTCCCCTGGCCACGAACACAGGAGCCGGAAGTCGTGTCGCTGAATTCGTCGCCTCTCGCTCGCGGACTTGCATGCCGACTCCGGTTTCCGCCGAGATGGGAGAAGACCTACCGATTGACTGCTCCCGTGACTTTGATCCTTATCAAGTTCGGAAGCGCGGTAGACTTGTGCTCGACGATATCCGGAGCCGAATATTTGCGCAAACGTCGGTCGTCCATGACGAAGCCAGCCCAGCAAGCTGAGGGTCTGCATTGGATCGACTGCGGCTTTCGCGGCATCCACCGCAACACTGGCGCAATCGGCTGCCGCAGCGGCTGGTCCTAGTCTAGCCGACACTCACTCCGAAGAGCTTGCCGACCACGGCGGTGACGCCCATGGCGAGCGCGCCCCAGAAGGTGACGCGGGCCGCCCCGCGCATCACGCCCGCGCCTCCGGCCGTCGCGCCGAGGCCTCCGAGGATGGCGAGCGCAACGAGGGTGGACCCGGCTACGAGAACGCTCGTTCTCTCAACAGGGGATGCAAGCGCGACCAGAACCGGAATGACCGCGCCCGCTGCGAAGGTCAGGGCCGACACGACCGCTGCCTGCACCGGACGGGCGGCGACCGTCTCGGAGATGCCCAGCTCCTCGCGGGCGTGCGCCCGCAACGCATCCCGGTTGGTCAATTGGACCGCGACCCGCGCGGCCAGATCTCTGTCGAGGCCGCGGTCGACATAGATTCGCGTCAGTTCTTCCAGCTCCGCCTCCGGTTTCTCGGCAAGTTCCCGCCGCTCCCGGGTCAGATCGGCGTTCTCTGCGTCCGTCTGCGAACTCACCGAGACATACTCGCCCGCCGCCATGGACATCGCGCCAGCCACAAGGCCCGCAAGGCCCGCGATGAGGATTTCGGTCGAGCCAGATCCGGCGGCCGCAACACCCACCACAAGGCTCGACGTGGACACTATGCCGTCGTTGGCGCCAAGCACGGCCGCACGCAGCCAGCCGATGCGGTGGACCATGTGGACTTCGGAGTGCGAAAGGCGGCTCATTACTGGTTCCCTTGCAATAGCGTCGGCTGGTGTCCGGTGACAGCAGCCGAGGCCAGGTCTGGCGCATCCGAGAGCCCGCCCAGGGCAGACCGCAACAGCGCGGCCGTCTCCCGGTCCGCTGTCAAATGCTCCATGGGCTCAGCCCCCTGCGCTTCCAGTTACCAGCTGTTCGTCGCCGAATACCCGCCCGACGCGGCACGCGGTGATCCTATCTCCTTCGCCTCGATGCAGGAATAGCGCGTCGATCCCGACCTTCCGCGCCAGTTCCCCGCCCTTGCCGGGGCCGAGCACCATCAGGGCGGTCGCCCAGGCGTCGGCGGCGGCACAGGACGCGGCAAGCACGGTGACCGAGGCGGGGGCATTAAGCAGCGGGGTGCCCCTGCGCGGGTCCATGGTGTGCGAGAGCCGCCGTCCCTGCACCTCGACCCAGTGGCGGTAATCGCCTGAGGTCGCAACCGCGCAGTCCTGCAGGGACAAGACCGAATGCGGCGCGCGCCGGTCCGGATCGGGCAGTTCCACGGCGACCGTCCAGGTCTGGCCGTCGGGCCTCAGTCCCGTTGCCAGCATCTCCCCATCGATGCCTACCAGTGCGTTGCGGACGCCCAGTCGTGCGAGCGTCTCTGCCAGCCGGTCGACGCCGAAGCCCTTGGCGATGCCGTTGAGGTCGAGCGCAATGGGCACACGCTTGCGTACCGCCCCGTCGCACAGCTCAAGCGCCTCATGCGCGGGAAAGCGGCGCGCCGTCATGGCCGTGCGGATCAGGTCGGGGGCAGCTGCGGTCGGGCCGAAGCCCCAGGCCGAGACGGCATCGCCCACGCCGATGTCGAACGCGCCGTCGGATGCCTTGCCGACCGCCAGCGCCAGCCCCAGGACCTCCATCAGCATAGCCGGGACGGACACCGGTTCTCCCACGGGTGCACGGTTGAGGCGCATCAGGTCGCTGTCGGATCTCCATGCGGACATCTGCGCGTCGACCTCGTCGACGGCAGCCTGAAGAGCTTTGCGGGTGGCTTCGGCATCGAACGCTGGCGGCGCGAAGAACAGGGCCGACCAGCGTGTGCCCATGGTCGTCCCGTTGAGCGTGTGGCGAACGAGCTCAGTAGACATCTTCGACATAGCGTCCCTCCGCCTTGAGCATCGCGGGCGACATGCCTAGCGGCTCCAGCATCCGTGCCATCGCCTCGGCGACCCCTGCCGCCATCTCCCTGCCACCACAAACCATCACGCGCGCACCGTTGCGGATCGCTCCGATGACCTGCATCCTCTCGGTAGCGAGCGCGTCCTGCACGTAACGCGGCCGCGCCCCGCGCGAGTGACCGGTCGTGAGGCAAGCAAGCCTGCCTTCGGCCACCCAGGATTCGAGCTCCTCACGGTAGAGGAAGTCGCTCTCCGGATGACGCATGCCGAAGAACAGGTGGATTGGCCTGCGCCCGCCATTCGCCCTGATGAAGCCCGCCAGCGGCCCCAGTCCCGTGCCAGCCCCGACCAGGATCAACGGAAAGCGGTCCTTGCCGGCGTGGAAGCCAGGGTTGCGGCGGAGGAAGCCGGCGACCGCGTCGCCTGGTTCGAGTGCCATCAACGCCCCCGAACACAGGCCGCCGACATGCTTGCGCACCACGATCTCGATGAAGCCGTCGCCGATACCCGATGCAAGCGAATAGAAGCGCGGAATGGTCGAGCCCTCCGGCACGATCCCGAGCAGATCTCCCGCCTCGAAATTCGCGAATCCTTTCCCGTAGAGACGCTGCCAGAGGGACAGGCGCGGGACGGCGAAACGCAGGATCGCCGTCGGGGCCTGGACCTCCTGGCCGTAGTCGCGTCGTGCGACGAGCGTCAGCGGAACCGACTCGGGGCGGACGGGCTGATGGCCCAGTTCCAGTTCAATGGCCAGCGCCTCGCCCAACGCGCGCCCCCACCGCGCGAACTCCTGTGGCGACTGGCGGTCCACCGTGTCGAGAGGCAGGAGCGTCGGCCATCCCTTCGCCTTTGCCGCCGCCTCGACGGATTCGGCATAGGCGCAGAAGGCCGGGAAGCTGCGGTCGCCGAAGCCCAGCACTGCCAGTGGCGCAGCCGGAACGATGGACAAGCCGGCAAGGCGTTCAACGAACCCCTTCGCGGAGGCAGGAGCATCGCCTTCGCCATAGGTCGCGGCGAGGACCAGGTAGCGGCGGGCGGCGGGGGTCCGCGCCGGTTCGAACGTCGACATCGGCGCGACGTGCACCTGATGCCCGGCCCGAGTGAGGGCATTGTGCAGCGTCGCGGCGAAGCCCCAGGTGCTGCCGCCCTCGCTTCCGACGAGTATGACAGTCTCGGCGCGCGACGGCGGGACGTTGCCGCGGATGCGCGGCCGTCCGCGACGACCCTTCAGCCACATGACGGCGCCGGTGACACCCATCAGCGGAACCGCGAGCGCCATCAGTCCAAGCACCAGGCCGAGGAGCGCGGCACCCTGTCCGGTGTGCAGCATGTAGATCGTTTCGGACGCGCGCTCCCAGCCGCTGAGGTCGGACCAGGCCAGCGTCGCTCCGGTGCCCTGGTCAAGGTAGCCCGTGCCGAGATCGGTCTTGAGCGTGAAGACGTCGGTCGCGTCGCCGGGATAGGGAAAGCTCAGTTCGCGCAGAGCCTCGACCGGCGTTGCCGCCAGCAGCGGCATAGAGGCCAGCGGCATGCCGGTCCCACCGCTCACCGTCGACGGTAAGTCCGGGACAACGGCCTGGTCCGGAAGGAACCCGAAGGTCGACGCCGTCATCCAGATCGCGGTCGCCGAGGACAGCAGGAGGCCGAATACGGCTCCGCGCGCGAGCTCGACATGGATGCGCCCCGGCATCGGTCCCCGCAACGGGGCGAACCATCGCCTCCAGCCTCCGGCGCGCCGGGCCACGAGCATCGTCCCCGAGACGGAAAGCAGGAGCATGGCCAGCGCCCCGGCGCCGGAGACGATGCGGCCGGCGTTATCCATGAACAGCGAGCGGTGCAGGTTGGTCAACCAGCGCTCGGCTGGGTTCGGGTCGGCGGAGGCGACACCCGCCCCCGTTGCAGGATCGACCACCGCCGAACCCGGCGTGCCGCTGTCGAACCAGTATGCGGTGATGCGTCCGGAGGGAGCGCGCTTGATTTGCTCCAGCCCCGGATAGGCGATCTGGATGCGGGCCGCGAGATCGGCAACGCTCATCGTGTCATCGGCCCGCGGCGCTGCCAGCCGCTCCGCCGCAGGGAAGACCGAAAGAGCAGCCCCGCTGAGCGCGAGCAGGGTGACCAGCGCCAGAGCCACGAGACCGGGCCAGCGGTGAAGAGCTCGGATCATGGCTTCCGCCCTCACATGCCGTAGCCGAATGTGGCGACGTAGCGGCGGCCCTGTACGGTCTGGCCGGCGCCCTTGGACGTCAGCGGCACGGCGACTTCGTTGGGGCTATCGCGCATGTCCTCGACCGCGGCGTCGAGGTGGAGCGTATAGCCTGCGTCGAAAAGCGCGTCGGCGAGGTCGAGCGTGATCTCCAGCGTGCGCCCCGCCCCCACGCTGGCCCCCGTTATGCCGTTGATCTCGGCAATGTTGCCGCGTGTGGCGCGGTACCAGTCGCTGAGATGCTCGTAGTATTTGGACTTGCCTCCCGCCATCCAGAGGGTGCCCGCATAGGCGCCCTTTGGATCGGTGACATAGATGGCGAGATAGGCGCCGTCGCCGCCGTAGTTCTTCAGGGTCGTCGTCAGCGTCACCGGCCGCGCCATCGCGATGCCGGGAAGGGTGAGTGCGGTGGTGAGCGCCAGGGCGGCGAGTATCGTTCTCATGACGAGGTCTCCAGGATTCGCGAGAAAGGCGGCAAGTGGCTCAGTTCACCTTGACTTTCGGCGCTGCGCCGCTGCCGAACATGCCATTGTTCGGAGGGGTGCCCGCCGGAGCGGGGCCGGCCGCGGCGCCGCCCCGGTAGCCGCCGTCATCGTCGTCGTCGTCGCCATGATCGTCGTCCTCGTCGTCATCGCCTTCGTCATGATCGTCGTCCTCGTCGCCACGGCCGAGGCGGTTTGGATGGTCCAGGTCAAGGCGGCCGTCATCGCTGGCGAACCGCAGGGTCGCGACCTCATCGGAAGCGTCCGCGACGGCCTCGGGGAATGCTTGCAGCTCATGCATGGCGCTCCACGCCGGAATGCCAACGCCCACGGCAAGCGCGGTCGATGCGAACAGGATGGTGAATGTCTTCTTCATGGCAGGGTCTCCTTTCTGCTGGCTCCGTTCTGCGGGGCCCGCCTGATCCCTTCCTGACGGAAACGCAGTTTCTGCTTCAGCTTGCCGTCAGGAATCGAAAGGCCCCGCCGCAATGGCGAGGCCTCGGAAAGCGCGCGCTTGTCAGGACGTGGGATCGGACAATATCGCCGGCGCCAGCAGGTCGCTTCCGACCTGTGACCATGGCGCGCGCGAGGTTCTCCCGGTGGCGGAACGACGCGAGCGCCACGCCGCCGAGGTGCAAGGCGAAAAGCAGCAACATGGCGTTCGCCGGCGTCTCGTGGACCTCATTGAGGGGCCCTTCGGCCTCGCCCTCCGCGCCGTTTCTCCCGGCCTGGCCCCCGGAAGGCATGGCCGTCAGTCGTCATTCTGGCTTTCCCCCTCGCGACGCTGGCGGCCGTCGCCATCGTTGTGTTCGATCTCCAGTATCTCGAGGGTCGCCGGATGCACTGTCGCCTCGATCTGCTGCCCCTGTGCATCGGTACCGTCGATCTCGTAGCAGCCGTCGTCGATCTTGATCCGTCGCACCGTCCAGCCTTGCTGCGCCGCCAGCGCGGCAACGGCCTCCCTCGGCTTCCAGTCGGCCATCGGCACGAAGCACTCGTCATCGGCCATTGCGCTGCCGACCGGGCAGGCCGCGACGAATGCGAGAATTGTCAGAACGAGCCGCATGGGCCATGACTCCGTTCACTTGGATATGCGGTGACCCTGCAGGGCCAACCTTACGGCACCCTGAAGTTAGCCCTCTAATCGCTTCAGCAACCCGTCAGGAAGGCCCGATAGTAGAGGCAGAGGGCCGCGGAAGGCGTGTGAACATGCGAATCCTGCTGATAGAGGACGACGCCGTGCTGGGCGCCGCGGTGCGCGACCAGATCTCGGGGGACAGTCACTCGGTCGACTGGGTCACCAGGCTGGACGGGGCGCGCGACGCGATGGCGGGCGCGGGCTACGACCTCATCTTGCTCGACCTGATGCTGCCCGACGGCAGGGGCATCGTCTTTCTGAAGGCGCTGAGGAATTCCGGGGACGTCACGCCCGTCATCATCCTCACCGCGCTCGACCAGGTCTCCGACAGGATCGAGGGCCTGAAGGCCGGAGCGGACGACTATCTCGTGAAGCCATTCGACCTCGACGAGCTTTCCGCCCGCATCGGCTCCGTTGCACGCCGCTATTCGGGCAACCCCAACCCCATCATCCGGCATGGTGCTCTCGACATCGACCTCGCGCGGCGGAGCGTGCTCCGCGAGGGTAAGCCGGTGCAGCTGACGGGGCGCGAGTGGGCACTGTTGGAGGCCTTTCTGGCGCGTCCCGGCCAACTGCTATCCAAGTCGCAGCTGGAGGAGAAGCTCTACGATTTCGACGTCGAGATCGGGAGCAACACGATCGAGGTCCATGTGAGCCGGCTTCGGAAGAAGCTGGGCACCAAACTCATCGAAACCGAGCGCGGCCTCGGCTACAGGCTTGCGCGGGCATGAAGGGGCCGCGAAGCCTCCAGGGCAGGCTCCTCCTGTCGCTCGGAGCAGTCCTGCTCGTATTCTGGATCGGCGCGGCGTGGGCTACCGCCGTCCTGCTGAGGCACGAGATCGAAGAAGTCTTCGATTCGTCCCTGCAGGAAACCGCGCAGCGCCTGCTTCCGCTTGCGGTCATTGACATCGTCGGGCGGGAAGATGGTGACACTGTCAGCCAGCGACTCGGAGCGATCCGCAGCCATGATGAGCTCTTCACTTACGTCGTCCGCGACGACAAGGGCAAAATCCTGCTCCGGTCACACGCGGCCGACCTCTCCACGTTCCCGCCATACGGAGGAGCGGGCTTCGGCCGCACCGCGACGCACCGCCTTTACAGTGAAGAGGCGCTGCAGGGTACGATCCGCATTACGGTGGCGAAGTCGCTGGCACATCAGGACGCGGTTATTCGCGAAATGCAGATGGGCCTCGGCCTGCCCGTCCTGCTGGTGATCCCCGCCGCGTTCGCGGCTGTCGCCTTCGCGGTGAGACACAGCACCCGTTCGCTGCGGGCGTTCCGGGACCAGCTGGAAACCCGGAGCGAAAAGGATCTGGCCCCAGTCGCGTCCGACGACCTGCCGAGCGAGGTCGCCCCGCTGGCGGCCAGCATGAACGCGCTGCTCGAGAGGCTCAGAGCAGCGTTCGAAGCGGAGCGCGGCCTTGCCGCCAACACTTCCCACGAACTCAGGACACCGCTGGCCGGAGCGATCGCGCAGGCCCAGCGCATCCAGAGGGAAACCGCCGAGCCTCAGACCGCGCAGCGCGGAGCCGACATCGAGGCCACGTTGAAACGGCTGACGGCGCGTGCCGAGCGGCTCATGCAGTTAGCGCGGGCGGAGGGGGGACGGCTGAACCTGGACCGGGAGTCCGACCTGCGCAATATACTGGACGTCGTGATCAGGGACATGAGCCGGAACGAGCCGGCGGGGCGCATCTTGCTCAACCTGCCCGACACGCCCGTCATGTCGGCTGCCGATCCCGACGCGGTCGGAATCCTCTGCCGCAACCTGGTCGAGAACGCGCTCCGCCACGGAAGCCAGTCCTCCCCCGTCGAGGTCGCCCTTGCCCCCGACGGCCTTCTGACGGTGTCCAACGACGGCCCCGTCGTGCCCGCCGAGACGCTGGCGAGGCTGGCGAACCGTTTCGAGCGCGGCGGCACGGCGGGCCGCGGGAACGGCATCGGCCTGTCCATCGTCTCGACCATCGCGGACCGCATGGGCGGCGTGCTGACGCTCAGGTCGCCCCGGACGGGCAGCCAAACGGGGTTCGAGGCAAGCGTCCGGCTCGCGAGCCTGGGCGCGGGGACCGGTACATGAACTGAACTTCGATCTGCCCCCACGTCCGCCCCAAAGGATCAGCCTATGGACGGTTCTTACTCAGCCCGCGCCAGCATCACACCGGCGCTCCACGGCCTGTTTGGTCACCACCACGCACAGGTTCAGCCGCATGCCAATCAACCGGTCACGGAGCCCAACCGGAACGCGCTAAAAGAATTGGGGGGTTTCGAATGCTTTACCAAGCGTCGGCCGCGCTGGACGATAGAGCATTGTTGCGCACCTTTGTAGCACATAGGGGCGAACGCAACAGCCTGAAAAGGCTTAACTTATTGATCTCGTTGGTAGTCGGGATCGACTGGTGCCCAGAAGAGGACTCGAACCTCCACTCCTTGCGGAACACGGACCTGAACCGTGCGCGTCTACCAATTCCGCCATCTGGGCTGGTGGGCGCTCATGTAAGCGGGCGGGCCAGACCTGTCAACGCGCTTTTTCCCGGCATTTGATCCTGATCAAGGCTGCCCGGCCGGCGCTCCGGCATCGTAGCCAAAAATCGACAGGAGAGTTCCGATGCCGACCGAGACAATCGTCGTGTTGAGTGCCGTGATCGCGGCGTTTGCTTTTTTCGCCGCCGTCGTGACCTACGCCGACATGACTTGGTCGAAGGCGCCGCGCCGGAAGGACGCCAGTCGGCACTGAAGAGCAGGCTCGCAAGGGGAACGGGCAGGGCGCTCCCGTATCGAGGTTTCAACACCCAAGGAGCATGGGACGGACGGGCGATCAGTTCGCCCGCCGTCCCGTGAATTGCCGCCGGGGCGGGGGCGGCACGAGACAGGCGGGCGGACGGCAACAGCCGCCGTCTGCCTGTCTGCGTTTCAGCCGTGGCGCTTCAGCGTCAGGCGAGGATGTCTTTCGACTTCACCGTTGAGTCCGCGTTGAGCCTGTAGACGATCGGCACGCCGGTCGCGAGTTCGAGCTTGACGATCTCTTCGCCCGACTTTCCTTCCAGCGCCATGATCAGCGCGCGCAGCGAGTTGCCATGCGCGGCCACCAGAACCGTCTCGCCGCGCAGCACATGCGGCTGCATGTCGTGGAGATAGTAGGGCCACACGCGGGCGCCGGTATCCTTCAGGCTTTCGCCGCCGGGCGGCTGGATGTCGTAGGAACGGCGCCAGATATGCACCTGTTCCTCGCCCCATTTGGCGCGGGCGTCGTCCTTGTTGAGGCCGGAGAGATCGCCATAGTCGCGCTCGTTGAGCGCCTGGTCGCGGATCGTTTCGAGATCGCCCTGGCCGAGCGTATCGAGAATGATCTGGCAGGTCTTTTGGGCGCGGATCAGCGCCGAGGTGAAGGCGATGTCGAACTTCATGCCGCGCGCCTTGAGTTTTTCGGCGCCTGTCCTGGCTTCCTCGCGGCCGAGCTCGGTCAGGTCGACGTCGCGCCAGCCGGTGAACAGGTTCTTCAAGTTCCATTCGCTCTGGCCGTGGCGGACGAGCACGAGTGTGCCGGACATGAAAGCTCCTATGGTTGCGATCCGAATTCCGTGCCAACGCCCATCGCATCGGCAATAAGCGCGAAATCTCCAGCGTCGACCTTGAACAGCGACTTGCGGAAATACATCCCCCAGTGCTGCCGGTCTTTGACGAAGGAAAATTTGTCGAGCAGTGGATAGATGTCCGCGGGCCTTGCGTCCAGCCACCGCATGCGCCGATACCAGCCGGTGATGCCGGGAAGCATCTGCCGCTCGGCGGCGTCGCCCGGCAACGCCTGGCCGAGTGCGGTGAAGGTGCGCAGTTCTGCGCCCTCGTTCATGCCTTCGCGCGGCGAATAGTACGCCACCCAGTCGCCCGGCTGGACGCGTTTGGCGGCCTCATGCCTGCCGTGCGCGAACATGGCGAAGCCGTCCTTGACGCCGATCGCGACGTGTTTGCCAGCCGCGACGCCGATCCAGTGCGAAATCATGATGCGCCGAGGCCGAGCACGTCGCGCATCGAATAGAGCCCGGCCTTCTTGCCGCGCGCCCAGAGCGCGGCCCTGACCGCGCCGCGCGCGAAGATCGCGCGGTCCTCCGCATGGTGGGACAGCGTGATGCGTTCGCCGGGGCCGGCGAGGATGACGGAATGGTCGCCGACCACAGAGCCGCCGCGCAGCGTCGCGAAGCCGACCGTGCCGGGCTTGCGCGCGCCGGTGTGGCCGTCGCGCACCCGCACGCTGTTTTCGGCAAGCCCGACGGCGCGGCCGCGCGCGGCGGCCTCGCCAAGCAGCAGCGCCGTGCCCGACGGCGCGTCGACCTTGTGGCGGTGGTGCATCTCGAGGATCTCGATGTCGAAATCCTCGGGTCCCAGCGCCTTCGCCGCCTGCTCGACCAGCACGGCGAGCAGATTGACCCCGAGACTCATGTTTCCCGACTTGACGATGGTGGCGTGGCGGGCGGCGGCGGCAATCTTCGCGTCGTCCTCGGCGCCGCAGCCGGTGGTGCCGATGACATGCACGATGCGCGCCTGCGCCGCATAGCCTGCGAACTCGACGCTTGCGGCCGGCATTGTGAAATCGAGCACGCCGTCGGCCTTGGCGAAGGCCGGCAATGGGTCGTCGCTGATCGAAACGCCGAGCGTGCCAACGCCCGCCAGCTGGCCGGCGTCCTGGCCGATCTGCGGCGAGCCCTTGCGCTCGATGGCGGCGGCGACCTTTGCGCCGGGAATAGAGTGGATCGCGCGGATCAGCGCCTGGCCCATACGGCCGGCGGCTCCGACGACGACGAGGCCCATATCGCTCATGTCCTGCTCCTTCCAGCCGTCAGTTGCGCCAGCGG
Organism: Mesorhizobium sp. KR9-304; assembly: GCF_040049215.1. Taxonomy (NCBI): domain Bacteria; kingdom Pseudomonadati; phylum Pseudomonadota; class Alphaproteobacteria; order Hyphomicrobiales; family Phyllobacteriaceae; genus Mesorhizobium; species Mesorhizobium sp. KR9-304. The sequence goes on from NZ_JBDZDN010000003.1 coordinate 104,353, forward strand.
CGGCCGGCAGTCTCGACGCCGAATGTGTGGGGCGCGCGCGCATAGCCTGCAAGCCCGGCCAGCGCACCGAGCGGGTCGGTGATCACATAGACGGGAATCTCGGACATCCACTCGCTGTGCGGCGCCTTGTCGTCGAAGGCGGCGCGGAAATTGCCTGATTTCAGCGCCGGCACGATCTTCTGCGCGATGCCGCCGGCGAGATAGACGCCGCCCTGCGCCTTGAAGACGAGCGCCACGTCGCCGGCGGTGCGGCCGAGGCAGGTGACGAAAAGCGCGAGCGCCTCTTCCGCGACGGCGTCGGACTTGTCGAGTGCCGCCTTGGTGATCTCGGCCGGCGAGGTGAAGACGGGAGTCTTGCCGTCGGCAAGCGCGACGGCGCGGTAAGTGTTCACCAGCCCGCGGCCGGAGAGGATCTGCTCGCCCGAAACGCGGCCTTCCAGAGGCTCGATATGCGGCCAGATTTGATAGTCGCGCGCCGTGCGCGGGCCGATATCCATGTGGCCGCCTTCGCCTGCGACCGGGATCCACTGGCCGTCCGACTTGATGAGACCCGCGACGCCGAGCCCGGTGCCCGGGCCGAGCACGGCACGGCTGGCATGGGCCAGCGCGTCGCCGCCGCCGATCTTCTCCAAGTGGTGGTCGCCGAGCGCCACCACGGCGAGCGCCTGCGCCTCGAAATCGTTGAGCACCATGATGTCCATCAGGCCGACGGTCGCCGCCATGCCTTTCGGCCTGACCACCCACGGACAGTTGGTAAGGGGGATCTCATCGCCGATCACCGGGCCGGCGATGGCAAGCAGCGCCGAGTGCGGCTGCACGCCAAGCCGTTCCAGGACGGCGCCGCGGATCGCATCGTCTATGGTGGCGAAGTCGGCGGTATGGACGATCTGGGGTTCGCCGGTCGCGGCACCCGCGTGCTCGATCACGGCGAAGCGCGCGTTGGTGCCGCCGATGTCGCCGACCAGGATCGGAAATTCGAAAGCGTCAGTCTGCCGGCCCGCGTCTGTCATTCCTTGACCCGTCATGCCCAATGTCGACCGTCGGCGGCTCGAATTCCTTGCGCGTCGGCAGCAATGTGGTGCCCGCCCGGACGATCCGATCCGAAACGGCCAGAGCTATAGGCAGGTTTGGCCGGCGAAGGAAGGGCGAACCGACGGGTCCTGCGCAGCCATCTTCGGCGTGGCCGGCGACGCGCCCGCGAAAATCGCCCCCAATCGACTTCGCGGGCGCGTTCTGCTTGAATGTGGTCGTATCTTTTGGCTCCGCGGCAGGCGGAGCCGATGTGGCAGGAGATGCAAATGAATAGGCTATTGTTGGCGGTTCCGTTGCTGTTCGTCGCCTTCGCGGCGTCGGCGGACCCGGTCTATACCATCACCAACATGAGCTGCTCGGCTGTACAGGGGGCGGTGCGCGACAACGGCTCGGTGATCCTGCGCTGGCGCTCGAAAAGCGGGACGTCCCTGTACGGCCGGTATGTCTCCGACCGCCGCTTTTGCAGGCCCGGGGAGATCATCAACTTCGCCAGCGTCCCGGCGGCCGACAAGTCCTGCAACGTGAAGAAATGCGTCTATAAAGTACGCGATTACTGACCTGTCGCCATGAGTGCCGCCGATCGCGCTGTTTCGGCCGGGGTAGCGCTACCAAACCTTCCTTGCGCATCCATATGGCGTTGGCTAGTCTCCGTCGCGCCGGCGCCGGGAGGAAAACGATGCCGCTGCGAAACGCACAGCTCAGGAGGAGAGCAATTCCATGAACAGACGTGAGTTTTTGGTATCGTCGGTAGCGGTTGGCGCATTGGCGCTCGGAGCGCCTGCCGCATTCGCGCAGGACAAACTGACCATTCTGGGCTCGGTGCCCAGCCTCAGCTTCCCGTTCTTCGTGCATATGCTGAACCAGATCAAGGTCGAGGCTGAGGCGCAGGGCGTCAACCTCACCGAAAGCGACGGGCAGAATTCCGCGCCCAAGCAGACGGCCGACATCGAGGCCGCCATCGTCCAGAAGGTCAACGCCATCGTCATCTCGCCGCTCGACGTCAACGCGCTGGCGCCCGCCATCGAGCAGGCCGTGCAGGCAGGCGTTCCGGTCGTCACCATCGACCGCCGCGTCGATGGCGTCGAGGGCATCCTTGCCCATGTCGGCGCCGACAACGTCAAGGGCGGCGAGGCCGAGGCGCAGGCCATGGTCGACGCCTTCCCGAACGGCGCCAAGATCTTCCACCTGCAGGGCCAGCCCGGCGCGGGTCCGGCGATCGATCGCAACAAGGGCGTGCACAACGTGCTCGATCCGCTCAAGGACAAGTACCAGATCGTCTTCGAGCAGACCGCCAACTTCGCCCGCGCCGAGGCGCTGTCGGTGACCGAAGCGGGCCTTGCCGCCAACGGCAAGCCGGACGCGATCATCTGCGCCAATGACGACATGGCGCTCGGCGCCGTCGAGGCATGCGCGGCGCGCGGCTTCAACGACGTGAAGATCTACGGCTTCGACGCGCTTCCGGAAGCCATCGTCGCGGTGCGCGACGGCAAGCTCGCCGGCACCGTCGAGCAGTTCCCGGGAGAGCAGTCGCGCACCGCGGTCCGCATCGCGGTCGCCTACGCCAAGGACAAGACCGAACCGGCCGAGAAGCTCGTTCTCCTGACGCCGATCGTGATCGGCAAGGACAATCTCGACAAGGCCGAACGTATCGGAGAGACGAAGTAGGCAAGTCCTGCCGGCTAACGCCATGGCCGACCCGCGCAGCGCGGGTCGGCCATGTATATTCCGATGAGTTCCAGCGACGCAGGGAGTAGCTTTTGCCTCAAGCGCAGGCCAAGGCCGCCACGACCGACGACGTGATTCTCACCGTCGAAGGCGTGACCAAGCATTTTTCCGGGGTGACGGCGCTGAACGACGTGTCGCTCGACGTGCGGCGCGGCGAGATATTGGGACTGCTCGGCGAGAACGGCGCCGGCAAGTCGACGCTGCTCAAGATTCTCTCCGGCGTCCAGCGGCCTTCCAGCGGCCGCATCGTCTTCGATGACTCCGAATTCTCGCCGGCCGATCCCCAGGACGCCAAGCGCCTCGGCATCGTGACCATCTACCAGGAACTCAGCCTGATCCCGACCCTGACTGTCGCGGAAAACGTCTTCATCGGGCGCGCGCCAGTCGGGCGGCTCGGCCTGGTGAACTGGCGGCGCATGATTGAGGATTCGCGCCGCATCATCGGTCGCGTCGGCCTGACCCTCGATCCGCGAACGCCGGTCTCGGCGCTGTCGGTGGCGGAGCAGCAGCTCGTCGAGATCGCCCGTGCGCTTTCGCTTGAAAGCCGGCTCATCATCATGGACGAGCCAACCTCGGCATTGACCGAAAACGAGGTGCAGAGGCTGCTGTCGATCATGGACAAGCTGCGCCAGGAAGGCGTCGCCATCATGTTCGTGACGCACCGGCTCGAGGAAGCGTCGGCGATCTGCGACCGCATGACCGTCCTGCGCGACGGCAGGCTTGCCGGCCATCTCGAACGCGAAGGCGCGCCGATCCCGATTCCCCGGATCATCGAGAAGATGGTCGGCCGCGCCGCCTCCGAACTCTACGCCCGGCCCCACGAGCGCGAGGTCTCGGGCGACGTGCTGCTGTCGGTGCGCGGCCTGCGCACCGTGCGCGATGCGGAAGCGCCGCACGCCATCGTGCTCGAAGGCGTCGACCTCGATCTGAGGGCTGGCGAGGTATTGGGCGTCGCCGGCCTGGTCGGCTCCGGCCGCACCGAACTGGCGCGCGCGATTTTCGGCGCCGACCGCATCGCCGGCGGCACGATCACGCTGGAGGGCAAGCCGATTGCGCCGGCCTCTCCGGCCGACGCCATCGCGCTTGGCATCGGTTTGGTGCCTGAGGATCGCAAGCACCAGGCGATCTTCGCCGCGCTCGGCATTCTCACTAACTTCTCCGTCGCCGCGCTCGGGCGTTTCAGCAATGGTTTCGGTTTCATGGCCGAGCGGCGTGAGCGCGATTCGCTCGCGGAATACAAGAAGATGCTGTCGATCCGCATGGCGTCGCCCGAGCAGGCGATGGAGGGCCTGTCGGGCGGCAACCAGCAGAAAGTGGTGCTTGCCCGCTGGCTGGCGCGCGACCCCAAGGTGCTGATCGTCGACGAGCCTACGCGCGGCGTCGACGTCGGCGCCAAGGCGGAAGTGCACCAGATCCTGGTCCAGCTTGCGGAGCGCGGCATCGCCATCATGATGATCTCTTCGGAACTGCCCGAGGTTCTTGCGGTCTCCGACAGGATCGTCACCATGCGGCGCGGACGGATCACCGGCGAGATGCCCGCCATCGAGGCGACGGAGGAAAAGCTGATGGAACTCATGGCGCTCGACAGGCGAGAGGGGAGGGCGCAATGAGCAGCACCGCGGAACCGGGCGAGCGCGGCGGCATCAACTTCGCCCGCCTGCTGATGAGCTTCGGGCCGCTCATCTTCCTCGCCACGCTGGTGGTCATCTTCACGGTGATGAAGCCGAGCTTCATCGACCCGATCAACATCTTCAACATCATGCGGCAGATTTCGATAACCGGGCTGATCGCGCTCGGCATGACCTTCGTCATCCTGACCGCCGGCATCGACCTGTCGGTAGGCTCGCTGCTGGCGCTCTGCGGCATGGTCGCCGCCGTCGTGGCCAAGGGCGGCGCCGCCAACACGCTCTCGCTGTCGGCCGGCGGCGGCACCGGCTACGGCTGGTTCGCGGCACTTCTCGCCGCAGTCATCGTCGGCGCCCTGGCCGGTTTCATTCAGGGGCTTGCCATCACGCGGCTTCGCGTCCCGCCCTTCGTCGTCACGCTCGGCGGCCTCACCATCTTCCGCGGCCTGACGCTGACCATTTCCAGCGGCGGGCCGATCTCCGGCTTCGATGCCTCGATGCGCTGGTTCGGCAACGGGCTGGTAGGCCCTGTTCCCGTGCCGGTGATCATTTTCGCGGTTGCCGCCATCCTCTGCCACGTCGTGCTGCGCTACACGCGTTATGGCCGCGCGGTCTATGCGGTCGGCGGCAACGCGGAAGCCGCGCGGCTCTCCGGCCTGCGCGTCGACCGCATCCTGATCTCGGTCTACGTCATCGTCGGCTTCTTCGCCGGCCTCGCCGCCTTCGTGCTGTCGGCGCGGCTCAATTCGTCCGAAGCCGTTGCCGGCATGGGCTACGAACTGACGGTGATCTCGGCAGTCGTCATCGGCGGCACGTCGCTCTTCGGCGGCATCGGCAGCGTTGGCGGGACCGTGGTGGGAGCCGCGCTCATCGGCGTGCTGCAGAACGGACTGCAGTTCAACAACGTCTCCTCCTACACGCAGTCGATCGTCATCGGCCTGATCCTGATTCTGGCCGTGTCCTTCGACCGCTTCCTGAAATCGCGCGTCAGGCGGTGACCCTCCTTCGCTGAAGCTTCGGAGGCAACCTGCGAAGCTCGCGGAGCGAATCAGGATGGCCTGCCATCGGAAGCTGAAGGCGAAGGTGGCGGAGAGGAAGGGATTCGAACCCTCGAGAAGCTTTTGACCTCTACTCCCTTAGCAGGGGAGCGCCTTCGACCACTCGGCCACCTCTCCGTCGTCGCGGTGGATAAAGAAAAGGCCCGGCACAATCAACAGCAATGCCGCGGGAATGCCTCGGGCCGCCGAAAAAACTGTTCGCCGAAAGTGCCCGGGCCGCGATTCGCACTTGCGGGGCCCCCAGCCGGCCAAACGCGGCCGGCGAATCGTCTCGCCCGCCTGCATCCGGGCCTACGCCAAGCCAACATCCGGGCTTGCATGGTTAATCAATGCTTTCGGCGGCAGCCTAAATCGTGTCATTTGTGCAACAGCGCGTCGGGATAGCGGCTGGGCGACGGCAAAGACGGCCACATCATGGTTGAACGGCGGCGCGTCATCGGTAATGTCAGCCAAGAAGAAGCAGCGCGGTGCGCCTCTTTTTCGGCAATTGGGGATGGGGCAGGGAACGCTGTCCTTCAGCAAAAATACCCAGACCCGTTTATTAACTTTTGACTGGAGGTCAGAAAATGAACATCAAGAGCCTGCTTCTCGGCTCCGCTGCGGCTCTCGTCGCAGTCTCCGGTGCGCGCGCTGCCGACGCTGTCGTCATCGCTGAGCCGGAACCGATGGAATATGTGCGCATCTGCGACACGTACGGCGTCGGCTTCTACTACATCCCCGGCACCGAAACCTGCCTCAAGGTCTCGGGCTACTTCCGTTATGATATCGGCGTGGGCGACCTCTCGGGTATTCAGGACATCACCGACAAGAAGGATCTCTTCACCGGCGATGGCTTCGACACCAACGACACCTACTGGAAGCGCGCCCGCTTCCAGCTGCGCGTTGACTCCCGTGCTGAAACCGAGCTCGGCACCCTGCGCACCTACGCCGCGATCAACTTCAACTATGCGGCGTCGCGTGAAGTACTCGGCGGCCCCATTGCCATCGTAACCATGGATGACTCGGTCGGCATCGAGCACGCCTACATGGAACTCGGTGGCTTCCGCGTCGGTAAGACGGACTCGCTCTTCTCGACCTTCACCGGCTATGCCGGCGGCGTGATTTTTGACGACATCATCTCCTACGGTCCGTTCGGCACCAACCAGATCGCTTACACCTTCACGGGTGGCAACGGCTTCACCGCCGCGGTCGCTCTCGAACAGGGTGATGGCGCGCTGATCGCTCCCGTCGGCTTCCCGAGCTTCATCAACCTCTACACGCTCGACAGCTATGTCCCGCATGTTGTCGGTGGCGTCGGCTATACGGCTGGTTGGGGTGGCGTGTCCGCCGTTGTCGGCTACGACGCCAACTGGGAAGAGTGGGCAGTCAAGGGCCGCATCGACTTCAATGCGACCGATGCTCTTTCGCTCTTCATCATGGCGGGTTGGGCTTCTGTTGATGATGACTTCTTCGGCGGTGCCGACAGCCCGAACTACTACGCTGGTTGGGGTGGCGACTGGGCAGTCTGGGGCGGTGGCACCTGGAAGGTCAACGAAAAGGCGACGATCAACGTCCAGCTCTCCTATGACGAACTGGAAGATTTCGCGGCTGTTGCGAACGTTCAGTACGAGCTCGTCAACAACTTCGTGATCACGCCTGAAATCCAGTACTTCGACAACTTCGACGACGACTTCGACTTCGACAGCGCCTGGGGCTTCCAGCTCCGCGGCCAGGTCAACTTCGGCGGCTGATAAGCTGACGATTTAGATCCAGGAAGGCCCGCGTTCTCAGGAACGCGGGCCTTTCTTTTTGTGTCGGCTTTTTCCGGTAGCAGCGGGCATCGTGGCCGAACCGTCCTTCCCGATGGAAGGAAGGGCACAGCAAGCCAAGTGAAGGCTAAAGCGCGGCGTGGTTGAACGGATTCATGCGACGCGCTTTAAGTTCCTGTTTTTGCATGATGTTATCGCAAAACCGCTGCGCACTTTTGCACGACGTGCATTTGCCGCTTTGGGGCTTTGACGCAGCTCAGTCGCTGGTTTCCACCTGGTCGAAGAATCCCGCGATCGTCTGCGGTAGGTCTCCTGTCTCCAGCATCGGCGGATGGCCCTGGCCCTCGACGGTCAGCGTCCTGCAGTTCGGGTGCCGGTGAGCCATCTCGGCCAGCGTCGCCGCTGAAAGCAGCTTGGAGTTGGCGCCGCGGACGACCAGCATCGGAAAGCCGCGCAGCGCTTCGAACAGGTGCCAGATTGCCGGGATCGGCTTGTCGAGGTCGAATCCCTTGACCATCTTCAAGAGGGCCGGATCGAAATCGGCGACAGGGCGTCCCTTTTGCTCGCGGTAGATCGCCGCGGCGAAGCGCTGCCAGTCGGCTTCGGAAAGCGCGGGAAACGCCGCGCCATGCGCGGCGCGCTGGATCGTGACCGCTTCGTCCATGTCCCTGGGCTTGGGCGAGCGCTCGAGATAGGAGCGGATCTGCGCAAGCCCTTCGCCTTCGACGACCGGGCCGATATCGTTGAGCACGATGCTTTTCAGCGCGGTTGGCCTCACCGCGCCCAGTCTGTGGATGATCAGGCCGCCGCGCGAGGTGCCGATGAAATGGCCCTTTTGGATGCCCGCCGCGATCAAGCCGGCGCCGACGTCGTCCGCCTCGACCACGACATTGTAGTTCTTCCAGTTGCGGTCGTAGGCCGACAGACCGCGCCCGCGATAGTCGAATACGGCGACCATGCGCGGCCGCTCCTGCCTCTGCGACAAATGGATGGCAAGGTCATGGAAGTCGCGGGCGTTGCGCGAGAGGCCGGGAAGGCAGACGACCGGCCACGCACCCCTGATTCCCTCGCCGTAAATGCGGGCATGCAGCTTCAGCCCGTCCGGGGCGGAATAAAAGAGATCCGAGAAAGTCTGCTGGGCAGCCATGAGGTTTCCATTCGGCGCGTCTGGAGCATGATCCCGAAATACCAGGCGGGTTTTCGGAAAGATCACGCCCAACAAGACTTCAGCAGATAGCACCGGTCGCCGGTCCGGCAAAGCCGCGGACGCGCCGCCATCCGCCGCCAGGCGGGAAGAGCGGCGCCGCTAGCGTCCCTTCACCAGATCGCCTTCGATGTCGAAGCTTCCCGACAGGCGCATCTTGTAGACCTGATAGTTTTCCATCACGCGCTGCACATAGCTGCGTGTCTCCGCGAACGGGATGCCCTCGATCCAGTCCACCACCGTTTCGACGTCCTTGCCGCGCGGATCGCCATAGCGCCGGATCCATTCGCGGGCGCGGCCCGGACCCGCATTGTAACCGGCGAAGGTGAGCACATAGGAGCCGTCGAAGTGCCCGAGTTGTTCGCCCAGGAATGCCGCGCCGAGCGTGGCATTGTAGCCGGCATCGGATGTCAGCCGATCCGGGGAATAGGCAAGGCCGGCCTTCTTGGCGACCGCCTTCGCGGTGCCTGGCAGGAGTTGCAGGAGCCCCCGCGCGCCGGCGTGCGAGACGGCCGCGACGTTGAACTCGCTTTCCTGGCGGGCGATGGCATAGGCCAGCGCCTTGCCGGCGCCGGAGATGTCGGCGGAGGCGGGAATGGCGCCGACCGGATGCGACAGTGCGCCGGCGTCTATCCCCCGCGCCGCCGCGATCTTTCCAAGCCTGAGCGCCAGCGTATGGTTGCCGCGTTTGTCGGCCATGGCCACCAGAAGCGCCATTTCGCGGGGGTTTATGATGTCGGCCGCAAGCCCTCGATAGAGCGTGTCGGCAAGACGGTACTCGCCGCATTGCTGCAGCCGCCTGATGGCATGCACCACTTCGCGGCGTTCGAACATCCCCCGGTCGGCGGCTGACGGCTCCGGATAGTCGACATTGAGCCCTTTGTTGCCGATGCGCTCCGCAGCGAGCTGCCCATAGAAGGTCGTGCCGTGTATTGCCGCCTTGCGGAAGTAAGATTCGGCGTCGCCAGGGGCTCCGGCCACTGCCGTCCGGCCGAGCCAGTAATAGGCTCGGGCGAGCGAGATCGGGCTCTCCGCGAACTCGGCGATTCGGGCAAAATGCTTGGCGCCGGCGTTCGCGTCCTGCAATCCGCGAAACGCGTACCATCCGGCGTGGAACTCGGCGTCGGCGGCGTTGACCGGGCTTTCGGCGGCATGCGCCGCGGCTATCCGGTAAGCTGTCTTCATGTCGCCCTGTTCGACCAGTTCGCGCGACAGCACGCGGCGCTCGAGCCACCAGGCGTCCGGATCGACCAATGCTGCCCGGTCCGTCGGCGCCTTCAGCATGACCTCGGCCGCCTCGGCGAATTTCTTCTTCCGGCGCAGATACTTGGCTTCGGCGAAGAAATAGCCTGCGGAGCGCATTTCGGGGGGGACCGCCTTCAAAAGGGCGGTCGCCTTCTTTTCGCCGCGGATGACGGCGGCCCACGCCTTGGCGAGCGGTTCGGCCCCGGCGAGGCCGGCGACGCGCTCGGCCGCGGTGATGCGCTCCGCGTAGAGCATGCGTTCCATCCGTGCCCTATGGTCGGCTGCCGGAATGATCGCGCCGAATTCCTTGAGGATGCGCAACTCGTCAGCCAGTTCGAGCGTCTCGGTGCGCCACAGCGGGGCAATGACGGCGCGGGCTGCCTCGATTTGTCCGAGTGTGGCATGCGACCGCGTGACAAGGATGATGCCTTCGAGCGTTTCGGGCGCGGTTTCGCGGAATGCGGCGATGGCCGCCAGCGGCTCGGGCTTCTCGCGCACGAAGGCTCGCTCGCTGTTGCGGCGCAAGCTGATATGGCCTGGCCAATTCCTGAACATGGCCGATGCCGCCGCAATCTCGGAGCCAGGCACATCGCGACCGCCACGGATTGCGATCGCCCACATGAGGATGCGGTATTCGAGGCTGGTGACGGGAAAGCTGTCGCGGATGCCCCGCGCAGCCGGAACTTCTCCGCGCGACAATGCCTCCAGCCCGATTTTCAGCTTGGTGATGTGGGCGAGGCTGCGATCGGGTATGCGATCGTCGCTCCTGTCGGACAGCGCTATGGCAGCCGTGCTGGCGACATTGAGTTCGTTCGCAGCCGCCGCGGGAGCCAGCACCAGCGAAGCCGCGATGATCGCAAAACGATTCTTGCGCATGGTGCGCCGGGAACGGATCATGCCCTGTCCTTACACGATACGGGGACGAACGGGTAGCCGGACGCTACTCCTTGGTGGTGAAGGGCCCGTAAACGAACGTACCGGCCCCGGCGGAGGCGTTCGGGGCAATCCGGCCAAACGACAGGGTGCCCGGCTATGGCGCCGCGCGCCGCTTTCGGCTAGAAGCCGCGCGGGAGTTGGGGAAACCCGAACATAGCACCTAAGTTCGATTGGAGTACCGCATCATGCTGAGAGGCTCGCTCACCGCGCTCGTGACGCCGTTCGACAAGAGCGGGCGCTTCGATGAGAAAGCCTTTCGCGCGTTCATCGACTGGCAGATCGCCGAGGGCACCAGCGGGCTGGTTCCCGTCGGCACGACAGGCGAATCGCCGACGCTGTCGCATGACGAGCACCGCCAGGTGGTCAAGGCCTGCATCGATGCGGCCAGGGGCAGGGTGCCGGTCGTCGCCGGCGCCGGCTCGAACAATACCGAAGAGGCGGTCGGGCTGGTGAAGTTCGCTGAGGAGGCCGGCGCCGACGCGGTGCTGGTCGTTACGCCATACTACAACAAGCCGACCCAGCGAGGGCTCATTGCCCATTTCTCGGCGGTCGCCAAGGCGACGAGCCTGCCCGTCATCATCTACAACATTCCGCCGCGCTCGGTGATCGACATGACGCCGGAGACGATGGGCAGGCTCGCGAACGACTTCAAGAACATCGCCGGCGTCAAGGACGCCACCGGCAAGGTGGAGCGCGTCTCGGAACAGCGCATGACCTGCGGCAAGGATTTCATCCAGCTCTCCGGCGAGGATGCCTCCGCCCTTGGCTTCAACGCGCATGGCGGCGTCGGCTGCATTTCGGTGACGTCCAACGTCGCGCCGCGGCTTTGCGCCGAATTCCAGGCTGCGACGCTCGACAACGACAAGGAGAAGTCGCTCGAATTGCAGGATCGCCTGATGCCTCTGCACAAGGCGATCTTCATCGAGCCCGGCCTTGCGGGCGCGAAATACGCGCTGTCGCGTCTGGGCAAGGTCGAGAACGTCGTGCGCTCGCCGCTGACCACGGTAGAGGAATCGACGGCCGAAAAGATCGACGCTGCGATGAAGTTCGCCGGCTTGATAAACTGACGTGGCGCGTCCACCTAAGCCCGCATGAACCAGATCAGGAAAGCCGACCCGAACAACAAGACCGTGGCTGAGAATCGCAAGGCGCGTTTCTCCTACGAGGTGCTGGACACCGTCGAGGCCGGGCTCGTGCTGACGGGCACCGAGGTGAAATCGCTGCGGCAGGGACAGGCGAATATCCAGGATTCCTACGCCTCGCTCGAAGGCGGCGAGATCTGGCTGATCAATTCCTACCTGCCCGAATATCTTCAGGCCAACCGCTTCAACCATGAGCCGCGGCGGCGGCGGAAGCTGCTGTTGAACAAGCGCGAGATGGCGAAGCTCGGCCAGAGCGTCGAGCGCGAGGGCATGACCATGGTGCCGCTCAAGATCTATTTCAACGATCAAGGCCGGGCGAAGCTGCTTCTGGCGGTCGCACGGGGCAAGAAGCTGCACGACAAGCGCGAGACCGAAAAGCAGCGCGACTGGTCGCGGGAAAAGGGCCGTCTGCTCAAGGAGCGGGGCTGAGGACGCGAGGGCGTCGACAGTGCTTGAAGAGGCCCTGAATTTATTCCGCCAAAAACCCTGCTATATCTCTGAAAACGCTCACGAACATCTCTTCCGTCAGCACGCCGGTATTCGTGTTGTATCGCGAGCAGTGATAACTCGAAAACAGCGAGACGCCGCCGGCCTCGTAGCGGCCCCCATGTTTGAACGGCATCGCTGCGATGCGCTGTCCCAGTGCCCTGACCGTCGACTGATGCGCAATCGCGCCAAGCGCAAGCACCACGCGCAGATTCGGCAGGTCGACGAGCATCGGGGTCAGGAACTGGCGGCATGTGGTGATCTCGGCGGGCGTCGGTTTGTTCTCGGGCGGCACGCAGCGCACGGCGTTGGCGATCGCCGTGCCGACCAATTCCAGCCCGTCGTCGGGCCGCGCCAGGAACTGGCCGCGCGCCAGCCCGAAACGGATGAGCGTCGAATAGAGCAGGTCGCCGGCGTAATCGCCGGTGAAGGGGCGCCCCGTCCGGTTTGCCCCGCGCAGGCCGGGCGCAAGCCCCACAATGAGGAGGCGAACGGCTTCAGGGCCTTCGGGAGGCAGGAAAGTAGGCACCGGCGCATTGAACCAACCCGGCGCGCGCTCGCGCCATAGGTCGCGGAAATTGGCGAGGCGCGGACAGAGCGGGCAGTCGCGCGACGGCTCGACCGGTGCGATCGTCATGATCGCGGTTCAGATATCGTTGTCTTCGATTTCAGCAGGCTCGGGCCGGCGTGCCGGCCGCTCAATTGGTTCCCGGCCCAGTTCGCCCTTCAGGGACATCAGGTCGATGAAATTATCGGCCTGACGGCGCAGATCGTCCGAGATCATCGGCGGCTGCGAGGCCATCGTCGAGACGATGCTGACCTTTCGGCCATGCCGCTGCAGCGCCTCGACCAGGGTGCGGAAATCGCCGTCGCCGGAAAAGATGACGTAGTGATCGACGTGCTTGACAAGTTCCAGGGCATCGACAGTCAGCTCGATATCCATGTTGCCCTTGATCTTTCGGCGGCCGGTGGTCGCGTCTGTGAATTCCTTGGCCGGCTTGGTGACGACTTTGAAGCCGTTGTAGTCGAGCCAATCGATGAGGGGGCGAATGGACGAGTATTCCTGGTCCTCGACGAGCGCAGTGTAATAGTAGGCCCGGACCAGATATCCGCGTTTCTGGAAGCTCGACAGCAGCTTGCGGTAATCGATGTCGAAGCCCAGTGCGCGGGAGGTCGCGTAAAGGTTGGCGCCATCGATGAACAGTGCAATCTTCTCGCGGGGATCAAACATGCCCGGGACCCTTCTAAAAACGATCTAGACCAATATGTTCTCGATATGTGTCCGGTATCCGAGAAATCGAATTCGGATATCTTGGTTCCAACCTATCGGCGCAAAACCGTCATTTCCAAGGAATTCCGCCGCTTTACAAGAAAATGTGATGCCGTCGTGTGCCAGATTGGATGACCCGGCAGGAATAGATACCGCCGGTTGCGGCCGGCCACGGGTCTTGATGCTTGTAATCCACGGCCTTTCGCGTTATGGACCGCGCCTGTTTTCCAATACATCCAAGACATGAAAGGGGCACATGAATGGCCCGCGTAACCGTTGAAGATTGCATCGACAAGGTCGACAACCGCTTCGAACTGGTCCTTCTGGCCGGCCACCGGGCGCGGCAGATCAGCCAGGGCGCGCAGATCACCGTCCCGCGCGACAACGACAAAAACCCGGTCGTGGCGCTGCGCGAAATCGCCGACGAAACGCTTTCGCCGGACGATCTGAAGGAAGACCTCATCCATTCCCTGCAGAAGCATGTCGAAGTCGACGAGCCCGAGAGCGACGGCCAGGAACTGACCGACCAGTCGACCGCCGGCGCGTCCGCCGATGCCGATGAGCCGGAAGAGACGATCGTGTTCGACCGCATGAGCGAAGAGGAACTGCTCGCCGGCATCGAAGGACTGGTGCCGCCGGAAAAGAGCGACGATTTCTAGACTTCGCCGATTGGAACAACCGCCGCCACTTTCGTGACGGCCGTTTGGTAGCTATCTATGACATGCGCCGTAAACCTTTGCGGCGCATGATCTATTTCTGGCTGCGGAACTTCGCCCATGATGCGTCAATATGAGCTTGTCGAGCGCGTTCAGCGCTACAAGCCTGACGTGAACGAGGCGCTGCTCAACCGGGCCTATGTCTATGCCATGCAGAAGCATGGCCATCAGAAGCGCGCCTCGGGCGATCCGTATTTTTCCCATCCGCTCGAAGTCGCCGCGATCTTGACGGATATGCATCTCGACGAGTCGACGATTGCGGTCGCGCTTCTGCACGACACCATCGAGGACACTACGGCGACGAGGGCCGAGATCGACGAACTGTTCGGTCCCGACATCGGCAGGCTCGTCGAAGGCCTGACCAAGCTGAAGAAGCTCGACCTCGTCTCCAAGAAGGCCGAGCAGGCGGAGAACCTGCGCAAGCTCCTGCTGGCGATCTCCGAGGACGTGCGGGTGCTGCTCGTCAAGCTTGCAGACCGGCTGCACAATATGCGCACGCTCGACCACGTGCCGGATAACAAGCGTCTGCGCATCGCCGAGGAGACGATGGAGATCTACGCGCCGCTCGCCGGGCGCATGGGCATGCAGGGCATGCGCGAGGAGCTGGAGGAGCTCGGCTTCCGTTACATCAATCCCGAAGCCTACCGGACCGTGACCGAGAGGCTGGCGAGCGTATTCGAGCGCAACAAGGGCGTCGTCGGTGAAATCGAGCGCTCGCTCGCCGGGCTGTTCGAGAAGCACGGCATCGATGCCGAGGTGAAAAGCCGCCAGAAGAAACCGTGGTCGGTCTTTCGCAAGATGGAGGCGAAGGCGCTGTCCTTCGAGCAGCTTTCCGACATTTTCGGCTTCAGGGTGCTGGTCGGCTCGGTCGACGACTGTTACCGCGCGCTCGGCGCCATCCATACGGCCTGGTCGATGGTCCCGGGGCGCTTCAAGGATTATATCTCGACGCCCAAGCAGAACGATTACCGATCGATCCACACGACCATCGTCGGTCCGTCGCGCCAGCGTATCGAATTGCAGATCCGTACTCGGGAGATGAACGACATTGCCGAATATGGCGTCGCCGCCCACGCACTCTACAAGGACGGCATCGGCAAGACCAATGGCGCCGGGCAAAAAATCTCCAGCGAAACCAATGCCTACGCCTGGCTGCGGCGCACCATCGAGCAGCTGGCGGAAGGCGACAATCCGGAGGATTTCCTCGAAAACACGCGGCTGGAGCTGTTCCAGGATCAGGTCTTCTGCTTCACACCAAAGGGCATGCTGATCGCGCTGCCGCGCGGTGCGATCCCGATCGATTTCGCCTATGCCGTCCACACCGATGTCGGCGACAGCTGTGTCGGCGCCAAGGTCAACGGCCGCATCATGCCGCTGATGACCGAGCTGAAGAATGGCGACGAGGTCGAGATCATCCGCTCCAAGGCGCAGGTGCCGCCCGCCGCCTGGGAATCGATGGTGGTGACCGGCAAGGCGCGCGCTGCGATCCGCCGCGCCACCAAGATCGCCATCCGCAAGCAGTTCTCGGGGCTCGGCGTGCGCATCCTGGAACGCTCCTTCGAGCGCGCCGGCAAGACTTTTGGCAAGGAAAGCCTGAAGTCCGTCCTGCACAGGCTGGCGCGCAAGGATGTGGAGGATGTCCTGGCTGCCGTCGGGCGCGGCGAGCTTGCCTCGAGCGATGTCATGCGGGCGGTTTTCCCCGACTTCAAGGACGAGCGCGTCACGCAGCCGCACCAGCCGAAGCCGCAGCGCGAGGAGGGCTGGTTCAACCTGCGCAATGCCGCGGGCATGCTGTTCCAGCTTCCGGCCCGCGGCCGCAAGGGCAAGGACAAGGCGGAGCCGGAGGCGAAGGACGGCGCGGTGCCGATCCGCGGCGTCGGTGGCGACCTGCCGGTGCGGTTCGCCGAGGAAGGCGCCGTGCCGGGCGACCGCATCGTCGGCATTCTCCAGCCGGGTTCGGGCATAACCATCTATCCGATCCAGTCACCCTCGCTGCAGGCATTCGACGACCAGCCCGAGCGCTGGATCGATGTGCGCTGGGACATCGACGAGAGCAACAAGGAGCGGTTTCCGGCGCGCATTTCGGTGACCGCCATCAATGCGCCCGGTTCGCTTGCGGAGATCGCCCAGGTGATTGCGGTCAACGATGCGAACATCCACTCGCTGTCTATGATCCGCACCGCGCCCGATTTCACCGAAATGCTGATCGACCTCGAAGTCTGGGATCTGAAGCATCTGAACCGGCTGCTGACGCAGCTCAAGGACAACACCAGCGTCAGCAATGCGCTGCGCGTGAACGGCTGAATTGGGGCGGCGATGGACACCGGCGAAGTGATAGGGATTTTCCGTGAGGCGGGCGCGGTGCTGGAGGGCCATTTCATCCTCACTTCGGGATTGCGAAGCCCGATCTTCCTGCAGAAGGCCAGGGTTTTCATGCATGCCGACAAGACCGAGAAGCTGTGCAAGGCGCTGGCCGCCAAGATCCGTGCCGAGGTGCCCGGCCGGATCGACTATGTGGTCGGGCCGGCGATCGGCGGCCTGATCCCGGCCTATGAGACCTCCCGCCATCTCGGCGTGCCCGCGATCTGGGTCGAGCGCGAGGGCGGCGAATTCAGGCTGCGGCGCTTCGAGATCGAGAAGGGCGCACGGGTGGTCATCGTTGAAGACATCGTCACCACCGGGCTTTCCATCCGCGAAACGATCCGGTGCCTGCGCGATCTCGGCGCCGAGGTGCTTGCGGCTGCCTGCATCATCGATCGCTCGGCGGGCAAGACCGATGTAGGCGTGCCGCTGGTCGCGCTCGCCGAATACGAGGTGCCGGCCTATCCGGCCGATCGGCTTCCGCCGGAACTCGCGAAAATTCCGGCAGTGAAGCCGGGCAGCCGGAACATCTGAGCGGCCTATAATGATCCTCGGCATCGGCAGCGACCTGATAGACATCCGGCGTATCGAGAAATCGCTGGAGCGGCATGGCGAGCGCTTCGTCGCGCGCATTTTCACCGATGTCGAGAAGGCGCGTGCGGAAGGCCGGGCGCAGCGCGCCGCCTCTTACGCAAAGCGTTTCGCCGCCAAGGAGGCTTGTTCCAAGGCGCTCGGCAGCGGCATTTCCGAAGGCGTGTTCTGGCGTGACATGGGCGTGGTCAACCTGCCGAGCGGCCGGCCGACCATGCATCTGACCGGCGGCGCGGCGGCAAAGCTCGAACGGCTTGTGCCTCCCGATCACCGCGCGGTCATCCACCTCACGATAACGGACGAATTTCCGATGGCGCAGGCGTTCGTTGTCATAGAAGCGGTTCCGTATCGGTAGGTCGCCGGCGGGCGCCCGCCGTCTCGGTCCCGTCTCGGGGGGCCTCTGTCGGCATTGTGATTGCCCCATCCCGCTTCACCCCTTATACCCATCGGCGCACAATCGAGGACGACATGAGCGTGGCAGGCAAAACCGAGAAGAAATCAGGCGGGCTTGGCGAGACCGTCAGCGTCATCGTGCAGGCTCTGCTGCTTGCCCTGGTTATCCGCACCCTGTTCTTCCAGCCCTTTTCGATCCCGTCCGGCTCGATGCGGCCGACGCTGCTCGAAGGCGACTATCTCTTCGTCACCAAATGGGCTTACGGCTATTCGCGCTATTCGCTGCCTTTCGGCCCCAACCTCTTTTCCGGCCGGATTTGGGATACGCCGCCCGAACGCGGCGATGTGGCCGTGTTCAAGTTCCCGCCCAATCCCTCGCTCGACTACATCAAGCGGGTGATCGGCCTTCCAGGCGACCGCATTCAGATGCGCGGCGGCATTCTTTACATCAACGATCAGGCGGTGCCGCGCGTGAAAGTCGGCGAGATCGACAATCCCGACATTACCGAGGTCGACCGTCCGGTGGATGTCTACCGCGAGACGCTTCCCAACGGGGTATCCTACGACACGCTCGACCTGACGCAGAACGGGCTTGGCGACGAGACGCGCGAGTTCGTCGTGCCGCCGGGCCATTATTTCATGATGGGCGACAACCGCGACAATTCCACCGACAGCCGCTTCACCGTCGGCTTCGTGCCTGAGGAGAACCTGGTCGGCCGCGCCAACATCATCTTCTTCTCGATTGCCGGCGGCGCCAGCCCGCTCGAGATCTGGAAGTGGCCGTCGTTGATGCGTCCGTCGCGGCTGTTCAACTGGGTGCATTGAGAGGGCAGGCTGCATGCCCTTGAAACGTCCGACAGGCGAAGCACTGGCCAAGGAAATCGCGGCCAGGACCGGTTACGTATTCAAGGATCTGCGCCTTCTGGAAACGGCTTTGACCCATTCCAGCGCCGTCAAGGCGGCAAGCAACAATGAGCGCCTGGAGTTCCTCGGCGACCGTGTCCTTGGGCTCGTTGTCGCGGACATGCTGCTGAAGCAGTTTCCAGACGCCAGGGAAGGGGAGATTGCTCCTCGTTTCAACGCCCTGGTCGACGCGCGCACCTGCTCCATGATCGGGACCGAAATGGAACTCGGCAAATACATGCGCGCCGATTCGGCGCTGACGTCGGGCGCACGCCGGGCCGGGGGGAACTATCTCGCCGACGCCGTCGAGGCTCTGATCGCCGCGATCTATGTGGATGGCGGGATCGACTCAGCCCGCGCCTTCGTCCTGCGCTACTGGGAGCCGCTTTCGCTGAGGGCGGTCGACAAGCCGGTCAATCCGAAAGGTGAGCTGCAGGAGTGGATCGCCAAGTCGAGCGACGGGCGCCCGGTCTATGTCATCGAGAGCCGGGAAGGTCCCGACCACCAGCCCGTATTCACCGTTTCCGTGCAGGTGAACGGCTACAGCCCCATGACCGGAAGCGGCAGTTCCCGTCGTGCGGCCGAGGAGGCGGCAGCCGCCGCCTTTCTTTTGCGCGAGGGCGTGTGGACGGCCGAGAAGGTTCCAGTGTGATGACCGAGGAGAGCCCCAGGACGCGTTCGGGCTTCGTCGCGCTGATCGGCGCGCCGAATGCCGGCAAGTCGACGCTGGTGAACCAGCTGGTCGGCGCCAAGGTGTCGATCGTCACGCACAAGGTGCAGACGACGCGCGCGATCGTGCGCGGCATCGCCACCCATGGCGATGCCCAGATCGTCTTTGTCGACACGCCGGGTATTTTCAAGCCGCGTCGCCGGCTCGACACGGCGATGGTGACGACCGCCTGGGGCGGCGCCAAGGATGCCGATATCGTCCTCGTCCTGATCGATGCGGAGCGGGGCATCAAGGGCGACGCCGACACGCTGCTCGACAAGGTCGCGACCGCGATGCAGCCGAAAGTGCTGATCCTCAACAAGGTCGATCGGGTCAAGCCGGAGACGCTGCTCGACCTCGCCAAGGCTGCCAACGACAGGGTGGAATTCCAGCGCACCTTCATGGTTTCCGCGCTGACCGGCTCGGGTTGCAAGGACCTTCTCGACTATCTCGCGCAGGCCTTGCCGGAAGGTCCGTGGTATTATCCCGAGGACCAGATCTCCGACCTGCCAATGCGTCAGCTTGCCGCCGAGATCACGCGGGAGAAGCTCTACCTTCGGCTGCACCAGGAATTGCCCTATTCCTCCCATGTCGAGACGGAGAAATGGGAGGAAAAGCAGAACGGCTCCGTGCGCATCGAGCAGGTCATCTATGTCGAGCGCGACAGCCAGAAGAAGATCGTGCTCGGCCACAAGGGCGAGACGATCCGCGCGATCGGCCAGGCCGCGCGCAAGGAGATCGGCGACATACTCGACCAGAAGGTGCACCTCTTCCTGTTCGTGAAGGTGCGCGAGAATTGGGGCGACGATCCCGAGCGCTACCGCGAGATGGGCCTGGACTTTCCGAGGTAAGGCGTCAGCGGTCCGCTGCCGGCGCCGCTTTACAGCCCGTCGAACCAGGCCTTCCATTGCGGCACGGCGCTGGCAAAGGTGCCGCGATGCGTCGTGTCGCCTGTTGAAACCGCCTCGACCGCTGGATTGCCGTTTCCGATGGCGCTCTGATAAGTCATCGCCAGGCGGCCGAGACCGGGCGTAATCACCTCGTCGGTCTCGCCGTAATAGTTGCGCACCGGCGATTTGACGATCCAGCGATAGGCCGTCGTCTGGGCGACGAGCTTGCCATAGGCCGACGCTGCGAAATACTGCGCGTCGAAATAATCGGCACGGATGAGCTTGTGCAGGTCGGACGGCACATCGGCCGGATCGAACGGTTCGCGTTCATAGACCTTGCGGGCGATGTCATAGGACTCGTAGGTGAACAGCGACCGCGCCAGCCCCGGCACGCCGTAATAGTTCTCGAACGCGAACGACGACAGGATGAACAGCGAATTCACCCAGACCGCATCGATCTTGCGGGGAAAATTGAGAAAGCCGTTGAGCGCGACGAAAATGTCGACGGGCGCGCTCGCCGTCGCCGCGCCTTCGACCTTCACGCCGGCGCTCTCGAGTTTTTCGAGAAAGGCCATCGTCACGAATCCGCCCTGCGACCATCCGCTGATGAACAGCTTGCCGCTCGCAAGCTTCATGTGATCCAAGACGGCCCCGCTCGCCATCAGCATGTCATAGGTCGCCTGCTGGTGGCTCGCCTTCACCATGTAGCCTTCAGGCTCTTTCGAAGACCCCATGCCGAAATAGTCGGCGCCGATGACGAGGTAGCCCTGACCGGCGAACTGCGCGATCATCAGTTGCGTCTCGGGCGACTGCTCGGGGAAAGACGGCACCTCCTGTTTGCCGTAAACGGTGCCGTGCTGATACGACACCATCGGAAACGTCGCGCCGGCGGCATCGGGGATGGCGATCAGGCCGGTTGCCACGATCGGTTTGTTGCCGCGCTCGGGCACCACCGACGAATAGGTCACGCGGTAGAGCTTCACCGCGTTGCGCGCCGCGCTGTAGGTGACGGGAATGCCGGCGAATTTCGGGGTATCGACGGTGACAATCGTGTTCAGCCGTTCGACGTCCCAGCGGTCGAGATATTCGTACTGGACGTCGGAGGTGACGCGAACCGCGCCCTTGTCCTGCGCAACGGCAGGCGGCGTCATTCCGGCCATGCCCAGCACGAGGACGACAAAAGCAAGCGCCCGAACGGCTATCGGCATCGACACTCTCCAGCGTTGGACTGCGGGCCAGACCCTGCTCTCTGGCTGCTTAACCTTCACTGAATCGGGCAGTACCGATCAGCAACGTCATCGTGCCGTCGCGAAGAGGGCAAAGAGCAGTTCCGTTTCATGGAGCGTGCGCCTCCGGTCCGAGTTCCTTTTCGAACCAGAAGTCGGCGTAGGGGTTGTCGTTGTAGCGTCTGGTCTCGTGGTAGCCGGCCTTGCGATAAAGCGCCTGAGCCTCAAGCAGCGACCTGTTCGTGTCGAGCACCATGCGCGTCAGTCCGGACTGCCGCGCCTCGTGTTCCAGCGCTTCGAGAAGACGGCGCGCCAGGCCGAGCCCGCGCGCCTCGGGGGCAATCCACATGCGCTTGATCTCGCCGGTATGCGCGTCGATCGGCTTCAGCGCGCCGCATCCGATCGCGTCTCCCCTCAGCCGCGCGACCAGGAAAACGCCGGACGCATCGGCCGCCGCGGGTTTGCCGGCATAGCCGCCATTGCCCGGGTCGAAGCCGCCGTCGAAACGATCGTCGAGTTCCCTGTAATATGCCCCGACACATCGCTGCGCATCGGCGCTACTCTCGGGCTCGGCATCGATCGTGACAGCCGCCGCATTCATCAGCGCTTCGACTTCCGCCATGGCGGCGACGAGCCGGTCGCGCTGGCCTGTGCTCAAGCCGTCGAGCAACGATCGGGCAAGATCGTCCGACAGCGAGTCGTAGGCGGCATGTTCCAGCCGGCCTTTCGCCGTAAGCGTCACCAGCCGCCGCCGCTTGTCGCTGCGGTCACTGTCCACCGCGACCAGACCCTCGGCTTCGAGCGATTTCAGCAGCCGGCTGGCATAGCCCGAATCCAGGCCGAGCCGCTCGCGCAGCGACCGTATGTCGCTTCCCTCCGGGCCGATCTCGAACAGCAGCCGCGCCTGACCGAGCGGCCGGCCGCGTCCGAGATAGCTGTCGTCGAGCGCGCCGGTATGGAGCGTGACCGCACGATTGAAGCTGCGGACCTGTTCTATGAATGGCCTGTCCATTTATCTGACTTTAGTCAGATAGTTGCGATTTGCCAAGACAGGCAGGCGTCCTGGGGCGGACAAATCAGTCGTGGGCAGTGATCTCTGGGAAAGGTTGCGGGCCTGCGGCGTGGAGAGCCTCTCCGGCCAACCCGTTGATTTCCTTCGATATCGAAAAATAATCGCGCCTGTTCATTCACGCCTGTTCCGCCTGCGCGATACTTACGCCATCGCCCACGCGGGAACCCTGGTGCGCACCCGGGGATCAGGGGAGGGCGGCGGCGCCGGATCGGTCGCGCTAACGGTGGCGCGGCTGGGTGATGAGCCCTGAGGTCCGGGCCCTGACCGAGGTCGCGCGGTGATAAAATTCGCTGCGTCCCCTCCAGGTAGGGCAAGAACGCCGGCGGGGCGCGGGAAACCGGCCACGTAACTATAATTGAGAGGCTCGGCCCCGTGCCCCGCTTCCCGACTACTGCTCCCGTGGCGAGCAGTGTTCTTTGACAAAGGCCAGACGGCGATTGCCGGGCGTGGCAACGGTGAAGCACGCCCTCCGGCCGAAGGCCGAGCCCGCGACCGCGGGTCGCCGGTCATCCGGCGCCTCTTGAGCTTGTCGAAGGGGCGGAGGGCCAGCTGCCGCAGGCAGCGTTGCGGCCCGTGAGCGAAAGGACCCCGCGTGGCGACGGTGGAGCTTGGCTTGAGCACCGGTCTCATAAATCTTGAACCCTGGGGACATCCTTGATTTCGTTGTGCAAGCGGTGGAAGGCTGTATCCATGGAATGGCGCGACGAGGGAATCATTCTCGGCACCCGCAGACATGGCGAGACCAGCGCCATTCTCGAGGTGATGACACGTCGCCATGGGCGGCATCTCGGCCTCGTGCGCGGCGGCCGCTCGCGCAAGCAGCAGCCCGTGCTGCAGGCCGGAAACCGTGTTGATCTCCTGTGGCGCGCGCGGCTCGACGAACACCTCGGCACGTTCCAGACCGAGGCGCTGGACCTCAATGCGGCACGTTTGTTCGACAGCGCGGCCGCGATCTACGGCCTGCAGACCCTCGCCGGGCATCTGAGGCTGCTGCCCGAGCGCGACCCGCATGAGCGGCTCTACGAAACGCTTGGGCTGGTCATCGAGCATCTCGACGATCCGCGGGCCGCGGGGGAACTCGTCGTGCGCTTCGAGATCATGATGCTCGACGAACTGGGTTTCGGCCTCGACCTTTCCGAATGCGCCGCGACGGGCGTGCGCAGCGACTTGGCCTATGTGTCGCCGAAGTCCGGGCGAGCGGTGTCGCGCAGCGCCGGCGAACCGTGGCGCGACCGGATGCTGGCGCTGCCGGATTTCCTGCTTCATGCGGGGCTGCGCGCCGACGCCGGCGCCATTGAAGACGCGTTCCGGCTGACAGGCTTTTTCTTCTCCCGCCATCTCTACGAGCCGCGCGGCTTCGGCGAACCCGAAGCCCGTGCGGCGTTTATCGGTGCGCTGCGCCGGCGCCATGCCGGGCCGTCGGGGGGCAGCGGGGAAAGCGCGGCATGAGGAGCACATGTTCGACAGTCTGATCGGCACCATCGCCATCGTTGCGCTGATCGTCGTCGTCGCGCGCCAGAACGGCCGCATCCGCCGGCTCGAGCGCGAGTTCGGAGCGCTGCGCGCTTCCATTCTGGCCAACCCGCCGGCGGTCGAACAGCCAAAGGCCGCGCAAGCCGATGTGGGTGCCGAAGCTTCCGTCGTGGAAACGTCGACAACCGATCTTTTGCACACCTCGCAATCCGTGACCGCGGAGACGTCGTCAGAGCCAGGCCCATGGGCGAGGGCTGTTGCCGCATCCGCCTCGGATGCGTCGGTGACTTCCGAGCCCGTGCAGGCGGAGCCGGCGATGGCGGCCGGGTCGGATACCGCCCCCAAAAGCCCCGACATCGAGACGGCGCTCGGCACGCGCTGGGCGGTGTGGGTCGGCGGCCTCGCGCTGGCGCTCGGCGGACTGTTCCTCGTTCGCTATTCGATCGAGGCCGGTATTTTCGGCCCCGGCGTGCGCCTCGCCATGGCCGGGCTGCTCGGGCTGGTTCTGGTCGGCGGCGGCGAGTTCGTCCGGCGCACTGGCTTCAAGGTTCCGGTCGAGGGCGCCGCTGGCGCCTATGTGCCGGGCATACTGACCGCGGCTGGCGCCTTCACGCTGTTTGGGACGGTCTACGCCGCACATGGCATCTACGGCTTCATCGGCCCGACATTCGCCTTCCTTCTGCTCGGCGTCATCGG
This sequence comes from Mesorhizobium sp. KR9-304, assembly GCF_040049215.1. Lineage (NCBI taxonomy): Bacteria > Pseudomonadati > Pseudomonadota > Alphaproteobacteria > Hyphomicrobiales > Phyllobacteriaceae > Mesorhizobium > Mesorhizobium sp. KR9-304. The sequence continues at coordinate 128,854 of NZ_JBDZDN010000003.1, forward strand.
CGTCGGCTCGATCGCGGCCGCGCTGGTGCACGGCCAGGCCTTGGCCGGCCTTGGCCTCCTGGGCTCCATGGCGACCCCCGCGCTGGTCTCGTCGCAATCGCCGAACGTCTGGGCGCTGTTCGGCTATCTGGCGATCGTGCTCGTCGCCAACACCGCGATCGCTCGGATGCGCGACTGGAAATTCCTCGCCTCGGCGGGTTTCGTCGGCATCGGTCTGTGGACGATCGTCTATCTCGGCGAGGCGCCGATCCCCGATTTCATCGTGCTGATGTTCGTCAGCCTGGTTACGCTCGCGACGCTCTTTTTCATCTGGCTGAGGCCTATGGACGGTGGCGCTTCGAATACCTTTGACTGGCCGACCATCGTGCCGGCGTTTTTCCTGGCGCTGACGGCGGCTCTGCTCCTGGCCGGGCCCGAATATCAGGCGCTCGGCGGCATCCCCTACGGCGCCGTCCTGATCTTCGCAATGCTGGTCGTCGCGTTCTACCGTCCGACCGGCCTGCCGCTGCTGCATGCTGCCGGCATCGCCACCGTGCTCGTGCATGCGCAGGCGGCCTTGACCGGATCGTTCGCCTTCCAGTTCTCCGGTGGGGAGGTGTTACTCGAAGGATTCGCGGCGTCGCCCTACGTTTCGGCGCTTCGTCCGGCAGGCATCGTGCTTGCGATCATCTTCCTCGTCGACGGGTTCTGGAGCGCATGGCGCAGCGCTGGTTCCGACCAGGCACGGGCGGCGGCCTGGGCCGGCTGGGGAACGCTGGTGCCGCTGGTCGTGCTCGTGTCGCTGTGGGTCGCCTTCGGCGATCTCGACCGCGACCTCGGCTATGCGGCGGCGGCCCTCGTCCTGACGGCCGTCCTTGTCGCCGGCGGCGAAGCAATCGCACGCCGCGAAGCCCCACCGCTCACGGGAGGGCTCGCCGTTTCCTTCGCACTGCTCGGTGCCGGAGTTGCCGCGATGCTGATGCTGCACATGGCTTTCGGTCCGCTGTGGACGACGATGCTCGCCGGCCTGCTCGCGGTCGTGCCGGCCTTGGCAACGCGGATGCGGACCTACCCGGTGCTCGGATGGCTCTCGGTCGGCGCAGTCATCGTCGTTCTCGGCCGTGCCGCCTTCGACCCCACGATCGTCGGCGCGATGCTCAGCAGGACGCCGGTGTTCAACGCGCTGCTGCCCGGCTACGGCGTGCCGGCGCTCGCCTTCGGCTTCGCCGCCTGGCAGCTTGCGCGCACGACCGCCGGCAGGCCACGTCTGGTCATGGAGGCCGCCGCGGCGCTGTTCACATTGCTGACGCTCGCGATGATCGTGCGCCACGCCATGAACGGCGGCGTCATCAACACGAACGCGCCGACGCTTGCCGAACAGGCGATCTACACGCTGATCGCCATCGGCGCCGGTGCGATCCTGGTCGCGCTCGACCTGCGCTCGCCAAGCTCGGTGCTCCGGATCGGCTCCCTTGCCGCAGGCGTGGTGTCGGTGGCGCTGGTCGCGTCGCAGCACTTCATTGTGCTCAATCCGGTCGTCACCGACGAGTCGACCGGCAAGATCCCGTTCTTCAACCTGCTCTTCCTCGCCTATCTGCTGCCGGCGATCGCGGCCGGGGCGCTCGCGCTCTATGCGCGCGGCAGGCGCCCGAAATGGTATTCCGCAATGCTTGGGCTGCTCGCCTCGGCGCTGCTCTTCGTTTATGCGACGCTGTCGGTGAGGCGGCTGTTCCAGGGCGAGCACATCGGCTACTGGGCCGGCATGGGCCAGCTCGAAACTTACGCCTATTCCGCACTGTGGCTCGCCATGGGCGTGGCGCTGCTGGTCGCTGGCGTGTGGCAGAAGTCGCAGGTGCTGCGCATTGCCTCGGCGGTGCTGATCGCTGTCGCCGTGGCCAAGGTCTTCATCTTCGACATGTCCGAACTTGAAGGCGTGCTGCGCGCGCTCTCCTTCATCGGTCTCGGCGCCGTTCTGATCGGCATCGGGCTGTTTTACCAGAAGCTGCTGACCAGGGCGGCGGGGTCGACCGCCGCCCCTGCATCGTAGCGCCGAGCCTACTCCGCCGGCGCCAGTTGCAGCCGCTCGACGGGCTTTTCCTGGATCGGCCAGTGGACGATCGCGGCGAATATGCCGAGCGCCACGCCGAGCCACCAGACCGGATCGTAGCTCCCGAATCGGTCGTAGAGGTAGCCGCCGAGCCAGACGCCAAGGAACGAGCCGATCTGGTGCGACAGGAACACGACGCCGCCGAGCATGCCGAGGTGGCGCGTGCCGAACATGATGGCGACCAGCGCGTTTGTCGGCGGCACGGTCGACAGCCACAGCAGGCCCATGACGATGGCGAAGACGATGACGCTGGTTGGCGTCTGCGGCAGGAGCAGGAAGGCCGTGACCGCGATCGAACGTCCGATATAGATCCCGGCGAGGAACTTCGGCTTCGAATAGCGCTGCCCTATGACGCCTGCCGAGAGGGAGCCGATGATGTTGAAGAAGCCGATCAGCGCGAGCGCAATCACCGCATAGCGCGCATCGATGCCGAGGTCGCCGATATAGGCGGGGAAGTGCGCGGTGATGAACGCGACCTGGAAGCCGCAGACGAAAAATCCCGAGACGAGCAGCGTGTAGCTGCGATGGGCGAAGGCTTCGCTGAGCGCGCCGCCGATCGTCTGCTGCATGGCCTGGCTTGCCGCCGCATTGTGCGAACTGCCACGCAACGGCATGGCGAGAACGGGAATAGCGAGCATCATCACCGCCATGATGATCAGACTGTCCGACCAGCCATAGGTGTCGATCAGGCCCTGGCTGATCGGCGCGAAGAGAAACATGCCGGCCGACCCGGCCGCGGTGCCGATGCCAAACACGATGGAGCGCTTCTCTGGCGGCGTATGCCGGGCGAAGGCCGCGAGCACGATTGAGAAGGAACCTGCGGCGACGCCCAGGCCCACGAGCACGCCGCCGCCCACGTGCAGCATTGTCGGGCTGTCCGCGATGGCCATGAGATAGAGGCCGGTGGCGTAGATCAGACCCCCTAGCGTGAGCACGCGCCAGGTTCCGTAGCGGTCGGCGATGGCGCCGAAAAACGGCAGGCCGAGCCCCCAGAACAGGTTCTGCAGCGCCATGGCGAGACCGAATGTTGTGCGGTCCCAGCCCTTATCCGCGAGCATGGGTAGTTGGAAGAAGCCCATGGCCGAGCGCGGCCCGAAAGTCAGCGCTGCGATCAGGCAGCCGCAGATGATGATCAGCCACGGGACCGATCTTGCTGCGCCCGATCTTGCTGCGGCAGGGGCTTGGGTTTGTGTCGAGGCGGTCATTTAAATTCTCCGCAAGAAACGTTTTCTACTCCATCGGCCTGACCGCGCAAAATGAATAGGTCGCATGGATTGCTTCAATCTCATTGATGCAAGGCTGGAAGAAACCGATGCGTGCTGTCGTTAGTGATGCGGGAGGACCGTGGCTGACGCCCGGCTTGTGCAACGTGGCGAACAGGGGTTCAATCAAGACGATTTGTGGCAGAGACAGGCCGGCATGGACGAAAGAAAGGCGGCGATCCTTGCGGAGATACCCCGTCTCAGGCGCTACGCACGCGCCCTGTTGCGTGACCCGGATTCGGCCGACGACCTCGTGCAGGATTGTCTTGAGCGCGCGCTTGCGCGCATGGACAATTGGCGCACCGGCGACAACCCGCGGCGCTGGCTTTTCACGATCATGCACCATCTCTTCGTCGATCAGGCGCGCAAGACGAAGCGCCGTGCCGAGGTCATCATGCTGACGCTCGACGATTCCGAGGCCATGTCGTCGCCGGCGGAGCAGGTCGAAAGCATCGCTTCGCGCGAGATCATGGACGCCCTGCAGGCGATCAGCCCCGAGCGCCGCGCGGCGCTCGTGGTCGTCGGCATCGAAGGGTTCTCTTATGCGGAAGCCGCGACGATGCTCGGCATTCCGGCGGGCACGCTGATGTCCCGGGTCGCGCGCGGCCGCGAGGAGTTGCGTGGATTGTTAGACGACGTCGCCCGCCGTCGCGCCATCAGGGTGGTCGAGCGATGACCCGGCGCGATTTCAGCGAACGCGACATCCACATGGCGCTCGACGGCGAACTGCCCCAGGAGGAACGCGCCGACTACGAGGCGTGGCTTGATGAATATCCGGAAATGAAGGCGAGGAGCGTTCGTTTCGAATCGGACCGGGCGCGCCTGCGGGACGTCTTCGCCGATGTCCTTGATGAACGTGCGCCCGACCGCCTGACGAATCTTGTCACCGGGGAGGCGAGGAGACCGACGGCCGGTGCGCCGCGCTGGCGGATGGCGACCGCAGCTGCACTGCTTCTCGCGATCGGCGCAGGCGGAGGTTACTTTGCCGGCATGGGCGGCGTCGGCCTCGAAGCGCAGGCCGAGGATGAACTCGCTGAAGAGGCGATCGCCGCCCACACGATCTACGCAGCGGAACAGCGCCACGCCGTCGAGGTTGGCGCCAACGACAAGGAGCATCTGCTCGGCTGGCTGTCGAAGCGGCTTGGCCTGACGCTGATCGCGCCCGACCTGACGGCCGAGGGCTTCGAACTGGTCGGCGGGCGGCTGTTGCCAGCAGGCCAGAAGGCGGCAGCGCTGCTGCTCTATGAAGACGCGAAGGGCAACCGTATTTCGATATATGTGACCGCCGAAGGGGAAGAGAAGGCGAAGGGAATCTACAAGCTCGAAACCGGCGACGCGAGCGCCGTCTATTGGCTGGACAAAGGCTGGGGCTGCGCCGTGGTAGGCACGCTGCCGCAGGAACAACTGCTCGATGTCGGACGGAAAGCCTACCGCCAAATGCTGGCTGGCGCAGGCATGGCGTGAGACGTCTTCCCGGCGGCGGGCAGCAGCCTGACGCGGTGCCGTCGGAAAGTGCGCCGCCTCGCGGAAAGTCTCCGGAGGAAAGCCCTGTTGATCATCTTGCGCCGCGCCACAATTCAGCCCAAATCAAAGAGCGATAGCGCGATGATTGCCCCTGCGTGACAGGCCCGGGCAGCGTCAGTTCCACCAGACCCTTTCTCCCTCAATCACGAGGCTTCCGTTTTCCGCATGGTTGCCGACATCCGCCGGGCTCGCGCAAGTGATGTCGACGCTTTGCTGGCGATCGAGAATGCAGTTTTCCAGACCGACCGGCTGTCGCGCCAATCCCTTCGCCGCCTGATCGGCCGGCCCTCTGCGACCGTGCTCGTCGCCGACATCGGCGGCGAGGTCGCCGGTTATTGCATCGTGCTGCTTCGGGCGGGCAGTGCGACCGCTCGCCTCTACTCCGTTTCGACTGCTCCGGACATGGCGGGGCAGGGCATCGGGCGTGCGCTGGTGCAGGCCGCCGAAGCAGCCGCCGTCGCGGAGGGAAAGCGTTTCTTGCGGCTTGAAGTCCGCCAAGACAATACGCGCGCCGTGTCGATCTATGAACGCGCCGGTTTTCGGCGGATAGGCAGCAAGTCCGACTACTATCAGGACGGCATGACCGCGCTTCGCATGGAAAAGCCGCTGATCGCGAGCGGGTCCGCGGCCCGAATTGGAAATGGCAACGCAACTTTCGCCACGAGTGGATCGTTGTCCAGGCTGGCTGAGCAGACTTCGAGGCGCGCGTCCCGATGACCTGGGTTATCCTGACCGGCAGGCAGAGCGACCTCGACCAGGTGGCGACGCCGCACAAGATCATCACCAATCGAGACTATCTCGCACATCCTTCGTTGTTCCGCGGTCAGCGCCCGAAGGTCATCAACCTGTCGAACAGCTACGGCTATCAGAGCCGCGGCTACTACGCGTCGCTGCTCGCGAGTTCGCGCGGGCACAGGGTCATCCCGACAGTCGAGACGATCATCGACCTCTCTGAGCCGAAGCTCTACGAGGCGGCGCTGCCCGAACTCGAACTCGCGCTCAACAAGTGCCGCAAGGAGCTTGGCGGCACGTTTCCCGCCAAGGTGTCCTTCTTTTTCGGCATTGGTCCCTCCAAGGCCTGGGACCGGTTCGCCAAGTTACTGTTCGACTGGTTTCGCGCGCCGACGCTGGAGGTGTCGATACGCGACAGCATGGAATGGGCCTCCATTCGCAAGATCGGCTTCCTGCCCGTGATCCGGTTGGAGGGCGAGGAGAAGACGCGTTTCCTTGCCAGCCTCGACGCCTACACCAGTCGCGAGTGGCGCGACAGTAAGGCGCGCACGCCGTCGCGCTACACTTTCGCAACGCTGGTCGATCCGAACGAGGCGCTTGCGCCGTCGGAAATTTCATCGCTGCGCTACTGGGCGAAGATCGCGGAAAAGATGGGCGTCGAAGTCGAGCCGATCACAAAGAAGGATCTGGCCAAGCTCGCCAATTACGATGCGCTGTTCATTCGCGAGACGACGTCGATCTCCAACCACACCTATCGCTTCGCCCGCCGCGCTCAGCAGGAGGGCATGCCGGTCATCGACGATCCGCTGTCGATGATCCGCTGCACCAACAAGGTCTATCTCAACGAGTTGATGGCCTACAACAAGGTGCCCGTTCCGCCGACTGTGATGATCGCGAGTTCGGCTGACTTTGAGGTGGCGGCGGACAAGCTGGGTTTCCCGCTGGTGCTCAAGATTCCCGACAGCTCGTTCTCGCGCGGCGTCAAGAAGGTCTCTTCCCTGGACGAGTTGAAGCGGCTGGCGACGACGTGGCTCGAGGATTCCGACCTCTTGATCGCACAGAAATACCTGCCGACCGACTATGACTGGCGGGTCGGCGTGTTGGGCGGCCAGCCGCTCTTCGCGGTGCACTATCTGATGGCGAAAAAGCACTGGCAGATCGTTAACCACGACCGTGCCGGCAAGCCGCTTCAGGGCGGCATCAAGACGTTCACCCTGAAGGAGACGCCGCCGCTTGTCGTGGAGACGGCGGTCAAGGCTGCCCGCTGCATAGGCGACGGGCTCTACGGCGTCGATCTGAAGGAGACGAAGGACGGCGTGTTCATCATAGAGGTGAACGACAATCCGAACCTGGACCACGGCTGGGAGGATTCTGGCGAAAAGGACGAGGTCTGGATCCGACTCACCCAGTGGTTTCTCGACCGGTTGGACCGGCCTGGACGGTAACAGGGCGGCACCTGGATCGCAGCTTTTTGCAGAAGCATCACGAAAAACCCTTACAGAACAGATCATTAGGACCCGTGAAAGGTAGGTCAGCGCCGCTGGCATAACCCAGGGTAATCCGCCACTTGTCTGACAATTGGTTTGAAGATGCCCGAATCATGGTATCTTCATGGTAAAAAAGGGGCAAAGGGTGGGAATGAAAACCGGACGAGTGTCGTGAGACCTCGGCTGCCTGTGAGGGGATCGGGACGCGACGGCAAGGCTCAGGCGCCACCGCCACGGACTCCGGTTTCGTCGATGCGCAGTTTCTGGGGCCTGATGAGAGCCTACTGGTTCTCGGATCGCTGGAAGGAAGCGTGGGCGCTGACCTTCGTGATCGCGCTGTTCACGGCCGCCGCCAGCAAGACAAGCGTATGGATGGCCGAAGCCTCCGGCGACCTCGTCAATTCGATCGCCCGTTTCCACGACATAACCAACGTCGAACCGCTCCCCTATCTCTTGAGCAGCGCCGTCATCCTTGTCCTTCTGGTCGTGCTCAAGGATGTCCTGATCATCGGCTGCCGCCATTTGGTTTCGACAACCCTGCATCGCAAATGGCGCAGCTGGCTGGATAGCTGCTTCAACGACGCCCTGCTCGATCCAAACCACACGCACTTCCACCTTCAGCACGGCAGCCAGAATGCCGACGGGGCGCGCGTGGACCCGCCCGACAACATCGACCAGCGTGTACAGGAATCGATCAAGGGCATGACCGGCGGGGCGATCGGCCTCGCCATGGGCGTGATGGGCGTCATCACATCGCTCTATTTCGTCGGTCAGAAGCTGATCGAGCAGTCGACGGCGATCGACGGGCTTGAGTTCCTCGGTACCTACGCCGCTGCGGTTCTGGCCTTCGCGGCGGTCGGCATCTATGTACCGCTCAATACCTGGTTTGCGCTCAAGATGGGCGGGCTGATGGAACGCCTGACCATCGCCATGCAGCGCGCCGAGGGAAGCTATCGCGCGGAACTGACGATGCTTCTCAGGCGCAGCTTCCACGTTTCGGCTACGCGCGGCGAGGATGTACAGAAAAAGATGCACGCCCGCCTGTACACCGACATAGACCGCACCTGGGCGAAGCTCAACTGGGTCAACACTGCCTATCAGTCGTTCGAGCGCATCTACAATTTCTTTGCTGCGCGCATCATCGCCTATCTGCCCGGTCTGCTGCCTTATGTCAGCAACAACATCAGCCTGAAGAGCTATGTCACCGGCGCCGAGCTGGTCAACTCGCTGATCGCCCAGTGCTCCTGGTTCATCGACGTCATGCCGGCAATTGCCACGCTCAAAGCCAATGCCCGTCGCATTACCGATCTGGCCTGTGCGATCGAAGACGTGCAGGACCCCGACGATTTTTACAGGCGCACCGGCAACCGCGAACTGCGCTACGGCTCGCAGAACCCGGTGTTCGGGCTCACCATCCGCAATCTAGACCTCATGCACCAGGGCGCGCAGGCGTCGCCGTTCCTCACCGTCCGCAATGTGCGCTTCCGGCGCGGCGAGTGGACCTACATGAAGGGCGAGTCCGGCAGCGGCAAGACCTCGCTGATCAAGGCGATCAACGGCCTGTGGCCTTACGGTCGCGGCGATATCGTGTTTCCCGAAAGCGTCAAGACGTTCTACGCCGCGCAGGATGTGAAGCTGCCGCAACTGACGCTCAAGGAACTCGTCTGCCTGCCCGATCCCGCTTCACGGCACTCGGGCGCCGATGTTGCAGCGGTTCTCGTCAAGGCCGGACTTGGCGATCTCGCCGACCAGCTTGGCAGCGAAAGCCGCGACGGCGTCATCTGGGACCAGCTTCTGTCGGGCGGCCAGAAGCAGAAGCTTGTCGCCGCCCGCATCCTGCTCCAGCAGCCCGGGCTGCTTTTCCTCGACGAGGCGACCGGCGCGCTCGACCCGGACGCCAGGATCGCATTCCATCAAGCGATCAAGGACAATTGCCCGCGCGTCACCGTGATCAGCGTGATGCACGAGGCGATTCCGCCGAGGTCGGCGACGGGCGCCGAGTTCTACGACAGCTTGCTGACGGTGGCCGACGGAGTTGCGACGAAGACGCCGCTCGCGCGGCTGCCAACCGAACGCACCACAATTGTCGTACAGGCGGGGCCGGCCGAAACCAAGCGGCTTCGCCTTCCCGTGAGCATTAGGCTGCGGTAGCCCGGGTCAGGAACGCTCCTTCTCGATGGCAGCGAAGCGCTTCAAGAACGCTGCCTGGACGGTCTTGGCCGGTTTGCAGGCGAGGTCGAAGCGGTCGGCGGAAATACCGCGTGGCCTGCCGAAGAACTGCGCCGCTTCGGCAAGCGAAAACCCTGCAAGCCCGGTCGCCTCGAAATAGGCGGCGACCTGATCGGCCCGCTTGATGTCGTGCCTGAGTTTCTCGGAAGGTTCCGCGGGCAGACCGAAGCGGATGTGGATCGCGCGCTGCAGCCGCTGCTCGACCGCCTTGTAACCGCCGCCCACCGCCGCCTTGAACGGCGAGATCATGTCGCCGATGACATATTCCGGCGCGTCGTGCAGCAGCGCCGCAAGCCGCGCGTCGGGCGAGGGGCCGGGCACCAGGGAGCAAAAGATGTCCTCGACCAGCAGCGAATGCTGCGCCACGGAAAAGGCATGGTCGCCGGCCGTCTGGCCGTTCCAGCGTGCCACGCGGGCAAGACCGTGCGCGATGTCGGCGATCTCGACATCGAGAGGCGAGGGATCGAGCAGATCGAGCCGGCGCCCCGACAACATGCGTTGCCATGCGCGCGGCGGAGCGCCGATCCTGTCGGCCATCACGCCTCCTCGCCCGACGCCTGCTCGGGATAGGTGAACGTTGCCCAGGCCGGTATGGCGACCGATATCGGGACGCCGTCTGCCTCGATCGGTACGCCTGCGTCGAGCGCGTCCTTGACCCGGTCGATTCGCAGGATCGCCAACCCCTTGCCGTCGGCCGCCGATCCGAAGGTGCCGACTGACCGTCCGTTGGCGACGATCTCGGTCCCCGGCAAAGGCAATCGATCGCCCGTGACGATCAGCACGCGGCGGCGGGCAGTGCCCCGATGCTGCATGCGCGATACGACCTCCTGCCCGACATAGCACCCCTTGCGGAAGCCGATGCCGTCCATCTGGTCGAGCAGGACGTCGTGGGCAAACGAGTCGCCCAGTGCGTAATCCGTGCCGCTCTCGGCGATCCCGTTGGCGACGCGCAATGCGTGCCATCCGGCGACGTCGCCGTCGGCCGCGCAATCAACATAGGACCGCCAGACCGGTGACGACGGCGGGAAGCGCGTATCGCGCAGCCAGCCTGAATCATTTTCTGAAGCGGTTGAATCGGCGCCCCACGAAACCGCCACAAGCGATTCATCCTGCTTGGAAATCTCGACTTTGGCGCGCAGCTTGTAGAGGGCCAGCCTGCGCACGAAATCGTCGGCGATGTCGGCGCGGCATTCGAGACGGAAGCGGTCGGCGCCATTGCGTGAGATGAGGAAGTCGAACAGGATCTTGCCCTGTGGGGTCAGCAACGCGGAGGGTTTTGCTTCGCCGGGGTTGAGCGCGTCGAGGTCGGCCGTGACGATGTTCTGCAGGAAGTGCTCCGCGTCCGGGCCGGAAACGGAGACGATTGCGCGGTCGTCGAGGCGGGCAGTCGGCATGGGCGGACGGGAACCTGATCTTGCAAATGGCGCGGCCTTTACGTAAGCCGCAGCGGGCGGGGCGGCAAGGGCAACCGGACGGCATGGCAGCGACCTACGACCTCATCCTGACAGGCGGCACGGTCGTCAATCACGACGGGCAGGGTGCACGCGACATCGGCGTGAGCAACGGCCGCATAGCCGCGATCGGCGACCTTTCACTTGCCTCGTCCCGCGAACGGGTCGACTGCCGCGGGCTGCATATTCTGCCCGGCGTCATCGACAGCCAGGTGCATTTCCGCGAACCAGGGCTGGAGCACAAGGAGGACCTGGAAACGGGTTCGCGCGCAGCGGTGCTTGGCGGCGTCACCGCCGTGTTCGAGATGCCGAACACCAGCCCGCTGACATCAAGCGAAGCGGCGCTCGCCGACAAGGTCAGGCGCGCGACGGGCCGCATGCATTGCGACTTCGCCTTCTGGGTCGGCGGCACGCGCGAGAACGCCAAGGACGTCGGCGAGCTGGAGCGCCTGCCTGGCGCGGCCGGCATCAAGGTGTTCATGGGTTCTTCGACCGGCGACCTCCTGGTCGAGGACGACGAGGGCGTCGCCTCTATCCTGAGGAATACGCGGCGCCGCGCGGCATTTCATTCGGAGGACGAGTTCAGGCTGCGCGAACGTCTCGGCGAACGCGTGCCGGGTGACGCATCCTCGCACCCGGTCTGGCGCGACGAGATCGCAGCACTCCGCTCGACCGAGCGGCTCGTGCGCATCGCCCGCGAGACGCGGGCGCGCATCCATGTGCTGCACATCTCCACCGCCGAGGAGATCGGCTTCCTCGAAGCGCACAAGGACGTTGCGACCTGCGAGGCGACGCCGCACCACCTGACCATGTCGGCGGACGACTACGCGCGCCTGGGCACACTGCTGCAGATGAACCCGCCCGTTCGGCACGCGCGCCACCGCGACGGCATCTGGCGCGGTGTTTCGCAAGGCATCGTCGACGTGCTCGGCTCGGATCATGCGCCCCATACGCTGGAGGAGAAGGCGAAGCCGTATCCAGCGTCGCCTTCCGGGATGACCGGCGTGCAGACGCTGGTGCCGATCATGCTCGACCATGTGAATGCCGGCCGCCTGACGCTGGAGCGTTTCGTCGACTTGTCGAGCCACGGACCGAACCGCATCTTCGGCATCGCCCGCAAGGGCCGCATTGCCGCCGGCTACGACGCCGATTTCACGATTGCGGACATGAAGCGGGCCGAGACCATCACCAACGCTCAGGCGGGCTCGAGGGCCGGCTGGACGCCCTATGACGGCAAGCGGGTCACCGGCTGGCCGGTCGGCACGGTGGTGCGGGGAAACCGCGTCATGTGGGAGGGCGAGATCGTGGCGAAAGGGCAGGGACGCCCGGTCGAGTTTTCCGAAGCGCTGCGGAAATAGTCGGGCGCGCTTACTCTCCCGCGACGAAGAACGCCCAGTGACCATCCGGCGTGATGCCGACGCGGTAGAAGATGTAGGTCCCGAACTGCTTCATGTCCTCGAGGTCGCCGGCGGTGACGATCTTGAAGAGTTCCACCTTCTGCCTCGAATCGAGCTTGTCGAGCGGGATGCCGAAAAAATAGGGCCAGACATAGATCTCGTTGGGCGTGCCGGCCTCGAGGTGGACAAAACCGGCATTCAGCACCTCCTCCATGATGGCGAGGATTTCCCGGCCTTCGGGATCCCCGGACAAGCCCTTCAGGAAATCGATGGGATCGCCTTCGATGTCGCCGAAGGAAAGCTGGGTCGTGGCGGCCCCGAGGCCGATCAGCGGGCGAAGCTTTTCGATCTCGCCGCTCTTGGCGGCTTCGACGATCAGGTCGTGCATGCGCCGGACGGGTTCGGGCAGGCGGTCGAGATTGTAGACGATCTCGGGCAGGGGCCCGTTCTCGTCGATCTCCGGCCGCGCGATCGCGTTCTGCCCGCCGCCGAGATCTTCTGGGTCGTTCGCGTCGGGGGACGACTGCTGGAGCGGATCCGGCGGCGGCACTGTATCGCCGGGGATCAGGATGCCCGGCAAAGCCGGGTCCTCGCCCGGCGCCGCGGAGGGCGGCGGCAACTCTTCGCGCCCGATCTCGCTGAGCGCGGCGGCGGGGCCGGCGGACAACAGCGCCGGTCCGGCGAGGGACGACGCCGCGAGCCAGACGAACGCCAGCCTGCCACAGGCCTTCCGTTTCTGCCACGCGGTCACGAAATGCATCGTCTTTCTCCGGCGTCGCTTCTCACCCGGTCCGCTCCCGTTCGATCAGGGAACGGCCGGACGGGTCCAGTCAATGCCGCGATTGATCCGGCGCGAATTCCCCCGCGATCACCCGGTCGCGCATGCGCTCGATCATCGTCAGCGCCGCGGGCTCGCCGCTGGCGCGCAGCAGTTCCGCAAGCGCGGTGGTGAGCGCCGCCTCGGCGATGATCTCGGGTTCGATACCGGCCGACAGTCCCTCGGCCCAGGCTTCGCTGTGATTTTCAGCAGCGCTAAGCCGCTTTTCCTCCCTGACCAGCGCGTCGAGGTCGGTGACGCCATGTTCCATGCGGAATTCCACCTTTCAGGCGTTGAACCGAGCACGTTTGGTTCAACTTGACCTGTCCCTTTAATGTCCCATTAAGCTTCTAACACAGCCGGGCGGCCATGTACGCCCCGGCATGGGCGAAAAGTTAACCGCCTCTTAATTTCCGTAGCGGGCGGCGAGGTCGCGGGCAAGGTTCTCGCCCTCGATCGTGTATCGGCTTATCGCTTCCGTCGCCGAGGCGGTGCACTTGGTGTAGGTGCTCTCGAAGGAACGGTAGCCGCGATTGAAGCTCGCGATGAAGCGTGCGCGCCGCTCCGGCACCGGATTTTCGGCGGCGAGCAGCCGCTCCATCGTGCTGCGCCACTGGTTGCCCTTGTCGCCGCAGAGATTGCGCAGGAAATGCAGCGAGCCCATCACCTCGGCGATGCGCAGGAGACCGGCCTCGTAGGGCGCGTCGAGCGCCGCCGCCGGACGCGACAGCGCCAGGGGGGCGATCAGAACCAGAGCCGCCATGATTGTGGTAAGCCGCCGCATGCCGCCCTTGTGGCGAAACAATTTGGCCGCCGCAAGGCGGATTCTGCTCCGATGCGCTACCTCCCTCGGGGGAGGAGGGAAAGGCAAGCTTCACCGTTGCCACGCCCGCCGAAGCGTCTGGCCTCTTCAAAGAACGCTCCTCGCCGTCGGGAGGAGAAGTCGGGAAGCGGGGCACGGGGCCGAGCCTCTCAATTTGTTAGTACGTGGCACGGTCTCCCGCGCCCCGCCGGCGTTCTTGCCCCGGCGGAGGACACGGCCGTTGCCGCTGGTCTCCGTCGGGGCCCGGACCTGGGGGTTCATCACCCAGCCGCGCCACCGTTAGCGCGACCGATCCGGCGCCGCCGCCCTCCCTGATACCCGGTGCGCACCAGGTTCCCGCGAGGGCGATGGCCAAAGTATGCGGGAGGTTCGATCGGTGTGAATGAACAGGCCCGATTATTTTTCGGGATCGAGCGAAATCAACGGGTTGGCGAATATGTCTATCCGCGTCGATCTTCTCCGAGATCCGCAGACACACCTATCGCCTACTTCCCCAGCAGCCCGCGTCCCACCTCCAGCACGGAGTCCAGCACCGGCAGCGCCTCCATCTCCACCAGCGTGAAGAAGGTCGCCTCGGCGGCGTCGTCGGCTGCCACGGGCTCGCCGCCGGCATAGCGGCCGAAGAAGACCTGGAGGTCGTAGTCGACCTCGTCGCCCCCGACGGCAACGCGCACCAGCGGGGAGAGCGGGCCGGCCGAGAGCCCGGTTTCCTCGGCGAGCTCGCGCCGCGCGGCTTCCTCAAGCGTCTCGCCGGGTTCGACGCGTCCGCCAGGAAAGGCGTAGTAGCCGAGCGAGGGCGCACGTCCGCGCAGCACCAGCAACAGACGGTTGTCGTGCTGCAGGGCAACGGAGACTGCGGCGAGGATCTGTCTTCCAGTCATGTCCGTGCCGGCCGGTTTTCCACCGGCATCCTTGCCGGCGCGGGTTCGAGGCCCCACCTTGTGCCTGACGATTCGAAAGGCATCAAAGCAAATGTGCGGACGCTTCGCCTTCACGGCCAGCCTGGAGGAATTGCTGGCGGTGCTCGGGCTGATCGATGTCGAGGATTTTCCGCCGCGCTACAACATCGCGCCGACGCAGCCTATCCTGCTGGTCATCGCCGGCAACCGGCGCGAGCCGGGCTCCAACCTTCCCGACCGGCGCGCCATGCTGGCGCGCTGGGGGCTGATCCCGGCCTGGGCCAAAAACCCGGCCGACATGCCGCTGAACATAAATGCGCGCTCGGAGACGGCGGCCGAAAAGGCGTCGTTCAAGGCCGCCATGCGCCACCGCCGCGTGCTGATCCCGGCCTCCGGCTTCTACGAATGGCGGCGCGTCGGCCGGCGCCCGCAGGCCTATTGGGTGCGGCCGAGGAGCGGCGGCATCGTCGCCTTCGGCGGGCTGATGGAGACCTATGCCGAGCCGGGCGGATCGGAGATCGATACCGCCGCGATCCTGACCACGGGCGCGAGCCCCGACATCGCCCATATCCATGACCGCATGCCGGTGGTGATCAAGCCCGAGCATTTCTCGCGCTGGCTCGATTGCCGGACTCAGGAGCCACGCGACGTGGCCGACTTGATGCGCCCGCCGGAAGAGGGGCTTTTCGAGGCGATCCCCGTATCCGATAAGGTCAACAAGGTCGCGAACACCGGTCCGGATCTGCAGGAGCGCGTCGAACCCGCGCCGGAACTTACGGCCGCGCCTGAAAGGCAAATGCCCGGCGATGCCGGGCAACTGACGCTATTCTAGGATTCCAGCCGATCGGTCTTCAGGCGCGTCGCGGCTGTCTTCCGCGGTCTCGCGCCGGGACTTTCAGGCAGCCTTGTTGGCCACTGTCGCCTGCTTCTTCTTCGGCGCGCAGATCAGCGCCGCGACGATGGCCGCCGGGCCGATGGCGCGGTAGTGCTTGGCGAGAGCCGGGGCCGCCTTGGCGGTCGTGCGTTCGGCTTCGCTCTTCTTCGGTGACATTTCTTTCTTCCCTTTGGTCATGGTCGTCTGTGGCGAGGTCCGGACATGGTCATCCAATGGGACCAAATCGTGACGCGTACCGGATTTCCCGCCTTCTCCCCCCAGTTGATGTCCCGACATGTTTAATAGAATCTTACGATTCCAACGCCCTAGCGGTTTCGGTCATAAACTGAGTCCCGACTGCAACAATCCGTAAGAGCGGCATGTATCCGTGATTTGCCGCCGGTGTTGCCTTGCGGTTACAATTTGGAAGGCTTGCCGGGAGGCCGGACTTGACGTCGGCGGCAGGGGAAGGCCATAAAGCCGCCCATGAAAACGTCTTTTGCCATTTGCGGCATTTGCATTATTGGCTAGCGCACGCGCTGGTCCGGACGTTTTCGCCTTCTTCATGAGAGATGAAAAAACGCCCAGGCCGGCAGGCAGGGGTTACATATGTCCGACGCGAAACTGCGGCTCTACAACACGCTGACGCGGACGAAGGAGGATTTTGTCCCCATCGATCGCGAGAACGTGCGTTTGTATGTCTGCGGTCCGACGGTCTACGACTTCGCCCATATCGGCAATGCGCGGCCCGTCATCGTCTTCGATGTGCTGTTCAGGCTCTTGAGGCACCTCTACGGCGCGGATCACGTCACCTATGTCCGCAACATCACCGACGTGGACGACAAGATCAACGCGCGCGCCGCGCGCAACTATCCCGGCCTGCCGCTTAACGAGGCGATCCGCAAGGTCACCGAGGAGACCAACGCGCAGTTTCAGGCCGACGTGAAGGCGCTGGGCTGCCTGGAGCCGACATTCCAGCCGCGCGCCACCGAACATATCGACGCCATGAAGGCGATGATCGAGCGGTTGATCGACCTCGACGTCGCCTATGTCGCCGAAGGCCATGTGCTTTTTTCGCCCAAGCGCATGGCGGCGCGCGTGAAGTCGCCGCGCTACGGCGCGCTGGCGCGCCGCTCGCTCGACGAGATGCTCGCCGGCGCCCGCGTCGACGTCGCCTCCTACAAGGAGGACGAGATGGATTTCGTGCTGTGGAAACCGTCCAAGCCGGGCGAGCCGGGCTGGCCGTCTCCGTCAGGAATCGACGGGCTCGGCCGTCCCGGCTGGCACATCGAATGCTCGGCCATGTCGATGGCGAAGCTTTTGGAGCCGTTCGGCGGCGGGCTGAAATGCGACGACCCGCAGAAGAACGTCTTCGACATCCACGCCGGCGGCATCGATCTCGTCTTCCCGCACCACGAGAACGAGATCGCGCAATCCTGCTGCGCCTTCGGCACCGAGCGCATGGCCAACATCTGGATGCACAACGGTTTTCTCCAAGTCGAAGGCAGGAAGATGTCGAAGAGCGAGGGGAATTTCGTCACGATCAATGAGTTGTTGAATACGGAGAAGTTCGGGGGGCGCAAATGGCCGGGCGAGGTGCTCAGGCTGGCGATGCTGATGACGCATTATCGGCAGCCCATCGATTTTAGCCTTGCGCGGTTGGAGGAGGCAGAAGCTCGGATAAAACATTGGACAAGCGTCGCAAAAACAATATCAGGCGCTCAAGGATTTAAACTTGAGCCAGATTCGCAATTTCTGCATATTCTGACTAATGACCTTAATACAGTTGAGGCCATTTTTTACGTAAATCAATTATCGAATGAAGCGGTTACAGATTTTCGAAAAGCTAAGAATTTTATCTGGTGTCTAACCAGCCTTGGTGTGCTCATCAAAGATTATAACAGAATATTATTTATATCGACAATGATTGATCCAAGTTTGAGCGAAGAGCAGAAGAGGACAGCGCTTAATGCATCATTGAATTTTATCAGCGCTCAGGATGGCATTCGGATTTTGCTTAAAGAAAACGAGAAAATTCGAGAGGTCGCTGAGGCCTCTATTAGATTTCTTAGCGGCCCGCTTAGCTTCGGCGAATGGCGGTCAATGTTTGATAGCGGCACGTTAAACAGCCAAAATGAAAAAATCCTCGCACGCCTTGCCCTCATCGCCCAGAAGAACTGGGCCGAAGCCGACCGCATCCGGGACGAACTCCTCGCACAGGGCATCCAGCTCAAGGACGGCAAGGACCCCGCGACGGGCGAACGCGTGACTACATGGGAGGTGAAGCGATGATCGACCACACGGGCTGCGTTGTCTCCAACTGGGCAAAGTCGAAGGCGTTTTATGACGCAGCACTCGGCGCGCTGGGCGCAAGGCTGATCATGACGGTGCCCAAGGAATTCACCGGCGGCATGAACGTCGGCGGATACGGCCGCGAGAAACCTGATTGGTGGCTGCGCGAAGGCGGGGAGCCCGGCCCCGGCAGGCATGTGGCCTTCACAGCGCGCAACCGCGCCGAAGTGGACGCCTTCTACAAGGCCGCGATGGCTGCCGGCGGCAGGGACAATGGCGCGCCCGGCATCAGGGCGCACTACCACCCCGACTATTACGGCGCCTTCGTGCTCGATCCCGACGGCAACAACATCGAAGCCGTCTGCCACAAACCTGCCCATGGGCCGGAGTGAACGAATCCAATGGCTTGCGCACGCAACATGAATCAGCGCGGTAAGAGGATGCGATGATGAGCCTCGACAACAGGCCTCAATATTCGGGCGGATGCCAGTGCGGCGCGGTGCGTTTCCATGTCGAGGGGCCGCTCGGCGACGCCTCGGTCTGCCATTGCCGCATGTGCCAGAAGGCGTCCGGCAATTTTTACATGCCGCTGGTTTCGGTGCGGCAGGCGAAGCTGACCTGGACGCGCGGCGAGCCCAGCTATTTCCGCTCCTCCAACCATGTGCAGCGCGGCTTCTGCGACAAATGCGGGACGCCGCTGACCTTCACCGCGCCCGACGGCGTGGGCCTGGCGATCGGCGCGTTCGATGAACCCGCCGAGATCGCGCCGACCATCCAGTGGGGCGTCGAGGCGAAGCTGCCCTACGTCGACGAAATCCCTGGCTTGCCGCAGGAGGACACGATGGCCGACATCGGCTCGGCGAGCTATCTCGCCGACCTCGTCTCCTACCAGCATCCCGACCACGACACCGAGGAATGGCCGCCGGCAGGGAGCGGGCCAGACAGCAAATCCGAAAGACAATCATGAGCCAATTGAGAAGCTGGTATCCCGAGATCGAGCCGTTCGAAACAGGCATGCTGGATGTCGGCGACGGCCACACGATCTATTGGGAGCGCGTGGGCACGAGGGGCGCCAAGCCCGCGGTGTTCCTGCATGGCGGGCCAGGCGGCGCCACGTCGCCGAAGCAGCGCCGCGTCTTCGATCCCAAGCTTTACGACGTGATCCTGTTCGACCAGCGCGGCTGCGGAAAATCGACGCCCAACGCCAGCCTGGAGGCGAACACCACCTGGCATCTGGTGGCCGACATCGAGCGGCTGCGCGTGATGTGCGGCTTCGACAAATGGCAGGTGTTCGGCGGCTCCTGGGGCTCGACGCTGGCGCTGGCCTATGCGGAAACGCATCCGGAGCGCGTCAGCGAACTGATCGTGCGCGGCATCTACACGCTGACCAAAGGCGAACTCGACTGGTACTATCAGGCCGGCGTGTCGGAGATGTTCCCCGACAAATGGGAGCGGTTTGTTGCGCCGATTCCTGAAGCCGAGCGCGGCGACATGATGGCCGCCTATCGCAAGCGGCTCACCGGTACCGACCGCAAGGCGCAGATCGAGGCCGCCCGCGCGTGGAGCATCTGGGAAGGCGAGACGATCACGCTGCTGCCCGACCCCGAGACCTCAGGCAAGTTCGGCGAGGACGAGTTCGCGCTCGCCTTCGCGCGTATCGAGAACCACTATTTCGTCCATGCCGGCTGGCTGGAGGAGGGGCAGCTCATCCGCGACGCGCACAAGCTTCACGGTATTCCTGGAGTCATCGTGCACGGCCGCTACGACATGCCGTGCCCGGCCAAATACGCCTGGGCGCTGCACAAGGCCTGGCCGGAGGCGGAGTTCCACCTGATCGAAGGGGCAGGGCACGCCTTCTCGGAACCCGGCATCCTCGACCAGCTCATCCGGGCGACCGACAGGTTCGCGGGGAAGAAATGAAACGCGAGCGCCTCTACCTCTTCGACACGACGTTGCGCGACGGTCAGCAGACGCCGGGCATCGACTTTTCGGTCGAGGACAAGATCGCGATCGCGCGCATGCTCGATGAGTTCGGGCTGGACTATGTCGAGGGCGGCTATCCCGGCGCCAACCCGACCGACACGGCGTTCTTCGCCGAGAAGCGCACGTCCCGCGCGAAATTCGTCGCCTTCGGCATGACCAAGCGCGCCGGCGTGTCGGCCTCCAACGATCCGGGGCTGGCCGCGCTCGTGCAGGCGAAGTCGGACGCGATCTGCTTCGTGGCGAAGAGCTGGGATTATCACGTGCGCGTCGCGCTCGGCTGCACCAACGAGGAGAACCTCGACGCCATCCGCGCCTCGGTGGAGGCCGCGCGCGCTTCGGCCAAGGAGGCGATGGTCGACTGCGAGCACTTCTTCGACGGCTACAAGGCCAACCCCGACTACGCGCTGGCCTGCGCCAATGCCGCCCATGACGCCGGCGCGCGCTGGGTGGTTCTGTGCGACACCAATGGCGGCACTCAGCCTTCGGAGGTGCGCGCCATCGTCGAGGCCGTCATCGCGTCGGGCGTTCCGGGCGATAGCCTCGGCATCCACGCGCATGACGACACCGGCCAGGCGGTCGCCAATTCGCTGGCGGCGGTCGAGGCCGGCGTGCGCCAGATCCAGGGCACGCTGAACGGCATAGGCGAGCGCTGCGGCAACGCCAATCTGATCTCGATCATCCCGACGCTGCTCCTGAAGCCGGCTTTCGCGGAAAAATTCGAGACCGGCATTACAGCCGAGTCGCTCTCGGGCATATCGCGGCTGTCGCGCAATTTCGACGAGCTCTTGAACCGCGCACCGGAAGCGCAGGCGCCCTATGTGGGGCAGTCGGCCTTCGCCACCAAGGCCGGCATCCACGCTTCGGCGCTGGCCAAGGAGCCGGCGACCTACGAGCACGTGCCGCCGGAAACGGTCGGCAACCGCCGCCGGGTGATGGTGTCGGACCAGGGCGGCAGGGCGAACTTCATCTCCGAGCTGAAGCGGCGCGGCATCGAGGTGCCGGCCGACGGCAGCCGGCTCGACACGCTGATCTCGATCGTCAAGGAGCACGAGGCCCAGGGCTATGCCTATGAAGGCGCCGACGCGAGCTTCGAACTGCTTGCGCGCCGGACCCTCCACGCCGTGCCCGAATTCTTCCGCGTCAATTCCTTCCGCTGCATGGTCGAGCGCCGCTTCGACGCGGTCGGCAATCTGAAGACGGTGTCGGAGGCGATCGTGAAGGTGGAGATCGACGGCGAGGAACGCATGTCGGTGGCCGAGGGCCACGGTCCGGTCAACGCGCTGGACATCGCGCTGCGCAAGGATCTCGGCAAATACCAGAACGAGATCGGCGACCTCGAACTGTCGGACTTCAAGGTGCGTATCCTCAACGGCGGCACCGAGGCCATCACCCGCGTCCTGATCGAGTCGCGCGATGCTTCCGGCGCGCGCTGGTGGACGGTCGGCGTGTCGGACAACATCATCGACGCCTCCTTCCAGGCGCTGATGGATTCCATCGTCTACAAGCTGATGAAAAACCGCGAGATGGCGGGGCTGGTCGCCGCCGAATAGGCTCCGGTCCACCGTTCTTCAGGTTGAATCGCCGACTGATCCATCAGCCGGAAGTGTTTGATCCATCAGAATTTTGAGATGGTCATCGCGGCCGGCGGGCACCATATCGGCGCCATGGCCGTAGAGTCCGAAACTGCATCCTCCGCCCGGGCCGACGCCGACAAGGCGGCGACGCGCGGTTTCCTGTTCGCCTTCTCGGCCTACACGCTGTGGGGCGTGCTGCCGCTTTTCCTGAAGTTGGTCGAGCATATTCCGACCGTCGAGGTGGTGGCGCACCGCATCATCTGGTCGGTGCCGATCGCCGGCCTCGTGCTCCTGGCGATGGGGCGCACCGCCGACATCAAGGCGGCGCTCCGCTCGCCCCGCACGCTGGCGCTCGCCGCACTCACCGCTTCTCTGATCACGCTCAACTGGGGCATCTATGTGTGGGCGATCGCGGTAGACCGCACAGTCGAGACCGCGCTCGGCTACTACATCAACCCGCTGATGACTGTGGCGATGGGGGCAGTCTTCCTGGGTGAGAAGCTGACCCGCCTGCAGATGGCGGCGGTCGCCCTCGCGGTGGTCGCGGTGGCTATCCTGACGTTCGAAGCCGGCGGCCTGCCGTGGATATCGCTGGCGCTGGCGACGTCCTTCGCCATCTACGGCTATCTGCGCAAGACGCTGCCCATCGGTCCGAGCCAGGGCTTCTTCCTTGAAGTGATCATCCTTAGCGTGCCCTCGCTGGCCTATGTCGCCTGGCTCGCCGCGCGCGGGGAGGGGCACTTCGTCTTCTCGCAGCCGGAAAACATGCTGCTCCTCGTGCTCTGCGGACCGGCGACCGCCGTGCCGCTGATGCTCTACGGCTTCGGCGCCAAGCTGCTGCGCTTCTCGACCATCGGCATCATGCAATACATGGCGCCGACCATGGTGTTCCTGATCGCCGTTTTCGTTTTCAGGGAACCGTTCGGCGTCTGGAAAATGATTGCCTTCGCGCTGATCTGGACCGCTCTCGCGCTCTACACCTGGTCGATGTTTGCGGGCCGCCCGGCAAGGGCTGGAGGGTAGTCGTTCGCGGTTACCCGCTCGTTGCACCAGATAGCCTCAGCGGCATGTGGATGAAATCGTCGCCTCGATACGTTAGTATCATGATAGGTGCATTTCAGGAGGTCATTCCATGCAAATCCGTATGACGAAACTTGCCGCGGCAGCGTTTCTGGTTCTGCCGCTGCTGGCTGCCCCCGCATTGACGGCCGGCGGTGGCGGTGGAGATAGTGGGGGCAGTAGCGGCAGTGACGGCGGCCAGGACCAGTGCAAGAACGGCCAGGTTTGGGACAAGAAGACGAAGAAATGCGTCGATGCTCAGCGTGGCGCTGTCGACGATGACAGCTTGTACCTTGCTGGCCGCTATCTCGCCGAGCAGGGCCGCTACGGCGAGGCGATCACCATCCTCAGCCTCGCCGCCGATAAGACCGATCCGCGCATCCTCAACTATCTCGGCTATTCGCACCGCAAGGCGGGCCGCGTCACCGTCGGCCTCGGCTACTATCAGGAGGCGCTGCGACACAACCCCGACTACACGCTGGTGCGCGAATATATGGGCGAAGCCTACCTGCAGCAGGGCAATGTCGAGGCGGCGAAGGAACAGCTGACCGAGATCGAGAAGCGCTGCGGCAAGGGCTGTCAGGAATATGCGCTGCTCGCCCAGCAGATCGACGCCTACCTCAAGGGCTGAGGCGTCCTCGGCTGCCAAGAAGTGGCGGGGCTGCTGAGCAGCCCCGCCGGATCAACTACCAGCTCTGCCGGCCGTACCAGTCGTCTACGTCGCGGCGAACGCGGTCCTTCGCGATCCCGTAGCGTTCCTGGATCTTGCCTTCGAGCTGGTCGCGCTTGCCGGCGATCCGGTCGAGGTCGTCATCCGTGAGCTTGCCCCACTGTTCCTTGACCTTGCCCTTGAACTGCTTCCAGTTTCCTTCGACGCGGTTCCAATCCATTACTGTTCTCCTTTTCGATTGAAGCGAAAGCCCGCTGCTGACATCGCGGCGGGCTTTGCGCGGGCCAGAGCCCGACATCACCTGAAAGGTGACTGGAGAAGGAATGCCTTTTCGCCGCAAAAGTTCCGACTTTGTAGGCGGACGCCCGCAATCAATCCGCCCGGCTCAGCCGGATGATCCGGCCATCCCGCTCGTCGGTGAGCAGCCAGATCGAACCGTCCGGCGCGACGTTGATGTCGCGGATGCGTCCGAACGCACCTTGGAGCATGCGCTCCTCGCCCAGGATCTTGCCGGATTCGTCGCGGTCGAGCCGTGAGACAAGCGCGAATTTCAGCGAGCCGACGATCAGATCGCCTTTCCATTCGGGGAACATGTCGCCCTGATAGACGGCGAGGCCCGACGGCGCGATCGAGGGATCCCAGTAGAACAGCGGCTGCTCGTAGCCTGGCGCCTCTGAGCCGACGCCGATTTTCCTGCCGGCATAGCTCACGCCATAGCTGATCACCGGCCAGCCGTAGTTTTTGCCTGCCTGAGGCTGGTTGACTTCGTCGCCGCCCTTGTCGCCGTGTTCGACGGTGAGCAGCCCGCCGAGCACCGGATCGTATGCCGCGCCCTGCGCGTTGCGGTGACCCTTGGACCAGATTTCCGGCAGATGTTTCGATCCGTCCGGCGAGGGGTTGTCGGCCGGAATCGAGCCGTCGACATTGATGCGGATGATCGAGCCGGCATGGTCCTGCATGTCCTGCGCGCGGTCTCGCTCGCCGCGGTCGCCGGTGGTGACGAACAGCGTACCATCAGGGGCGAAGACCAGCCGCGAGCCGAAATGGCGCGTCACCGTCGTCTTCTTCGCCATCGAGAAGATGACCGTCACGTCCTCGAGGCGCGCCGAAGCGCCGTCACGGACCAGCTTGGCGCGCGCCACCGCGGTGCCCGCGCCGCCGCGCCCGGGTTCGGAGAAGCTGAAGAATACGAGATTCGAACTGGCGAAGTCGGGCGCGGCGACGATGTCGAGCAGGCCGCCCTGGCCGCGAGCAGCCACTTCAGGCACGCCGGCGACAGGCTTCGACAACGCCCCGCGAGACAGGATCCGGATGCGGCCGGGCCGCTCTGTGACGATCGCATCGCCGTCCGGCAGGAAGTCGAGGCCCCAGGGATTGCGCAGCCCTTCGGCGATAACCTCGGTCTCTATGGGCACGGCCTCGGTCTGGAGCACGGTCGATTGCGCAAGAGCCGGACAAGGCATCAGCGCGATGGCGGCTAGGAAGGAGGAAAACCTGTTCATGGGATTGAGGTAGGCTTTTGCGGGCAAAGGGCAATGCAAGGTTGCGATCCAGCCGCTTCACGAGGCTTCACAACCAGTTGAGCGAGGCCTTTCGGCGAATTTGCGGGCGAATTCTCTTTTGAAAGACGCTGGATGCGCTTTTTTTGCGTGAAAATCCGCGCGGGATCGCTATAGTTCGTGTCGTTGAGTTGAAGTGGTTCCGTTAGCCGACGCTGCCGGGCCGCTTTTATTTTTATGCCCCGCCTGCCTCAAACAGGATCGCGCGAAGGCCGGTGGCAGGAAAGGTCGAGTGAAATGAACAAGGTCCCGATGACCGCCCCCGGCTTCGATACGCTCAAGGAAGAGCTGCGCTGGCGCCAGCAGGGAGAGCGGCCGCGCATCATCGAGGCGATCTCCGAGGCGCGCTCGCATGGCGACCTGTCGGAAAACGCCGAATATCACGCCGCCAAGGAGGCGCAGAGCCTGAACGAGGGCCGCATCAACGAGCTCGAGGATCTGATCGCGCGCGCCGAGGTGATCGACGTCTCGAAGCTGTCGGGCGAGAAGGTGAAGTTTGGCGCGACCGTCGTGCTCATCGATGAGGACACCGAGGAGAAGAAGACCTACCAGATCGTCGGCGACCAGGAAGCCGACGTGAAGTCGGGCCGCATCTCGATCTCGTCGCCGATCGCACGCGCGCTGATCGGCAAGGAAGTCGGCGACGCCATCGAAGTGAACGCGCCGGGTGGCGCGCGCGGCTACGAGGTCCTCAAGGTCAAATATATCTAGGGTCTGTTGAGGAGTGGCAAGGTTGGCATCCGTTCCGGGGCAACCAGACCGGGCAACCTCACAGTCGCAAACGCTCGACATGTCCCGGATTGAGGTCGTCGCGCCGAACCTGAAGTTCAGGCTCTCGGGCGTCACCAGCACGATCGTCCAGCTCGTGCCCGTGCAGGCGCGCACCATCGGCATAGCGACGATCGGACCGGGCCTGCCCGACAGCCTGCCCAGGATGCGCTGGTGGCAGCTGCCCGCGCTGCTGTCCCGGCCGGCCTCGGGGCGCAAGCGCGTCTGGCACGCCAGGCGCAACACCGAGATGGTCGCCGGACTGCTCTTGCGGCGGGTTTTCGGCGCGCCGCTCCGTCTGCTCTTCACCTCCGCCGCGCAGCGCTACCACCAGCCGCTGACCAGATGGCTGATGCGGCGAATGGATGCGGTGATCGCCACCAGCGCGCGGTCGGGCTCCTATCTCGATGTGCCGCACGAGGTGGTCATGCATGGCATCGACCTCGACGTCTTCCACCCGCCGCGCGGCGGCGACGACGCGTTCGCCGCATCCGGCCTGCCCGGCCGCTTCGCGGTCGGCTGCTTCGGCCGGATCAGGCAGCAGAAGGGTACCGACCTCTTCGTCGACGCCATGATCGAGCTGCTGCCGCGCTTTCCCGACTGGACGGCCGTCATTGCCGGGCGCGTGACGGCCGAGAATTTCGGTTTCGCGCAGGCGCTCAAGGCCAGGATCGCCAAGGCCGGCCTGGCCGACCGCATCGTCTTCCTCGGCGAGGTGCCGGACATAAAGCTGTGGTTCCGCCGGCTCTCGCTCTACGTCGCGCCGTCGCGCAACGAAGGTTTCGGACTGACGCCGCTGGAGGCGATGGCCTCCGCGACGCCGGTGGTGGCGAGCGACGCCGGCGCCTATGCCGAGATGGTCGTGGCGGGCGAGACCGGCGCCGTGGCGCCTGCGGGCGACGGCAGGGCGCTGATTGAGGCAATACGGCCCTATCTCGCCGACCCGTCGCTGGCAGAGAAGCAAGGGCAGGCCGCGCGCGACCACGTCGAGCGGCGGTTCCGGCTCCAGCAGGAGGCGGACAGCCTGATTGCGATCTACCGGCGGCTCGGCGCGGAGGGGCGGTGATGCTCGGCCCGCGGCCCAACCGTCCGCCGCGACGCTATCTCGCAAGGCTCTACTGCCTGTTGCGCTACGGCTGGGCCAACGCCCATGCGGAGGAATGGTGGCCGGACCTCGAGCTGACGCGGCCGGGCGCCGCCGGCGACGGCGCCATTCTCCATCGCGGCAGGCTTGTCGCGCCGCTATTGCCGTATCCGGCGGCGGGCGGGATCGCCGAGATCGTCGTCGTCGGGTCGGGGCCGTCGCTCGCCAGGCAGGCGAGGGAGCGCATCCCGATCGCATCTGCCCTGCTGCTCAACGGGGCGATCCACCTGATCGCAGAGGGCGCGCCGAGACCGCTCGGCGTGGTCGTCGAGGACGAGCGCTTCGTGTGGCGGCACTGGCGGCTTCTCGCGGCCACGGTGCCGCCGGGTACGCATTGCTACCTCTCGACAAGCGTGATCCGCTCGCTCTGCGAGACGGCGCCGGATTGGCTGGCGTCGCAACAGGTGCATCATCTCGACTTCCTGCACCGGCCGTACGGCAGGCGAAGGCCGGATACGGCCGAGTTGCGCAGGCTGCCGTTCCTGCGCTGGTCGAACGACGGGAAATCCGCGATATCGCTCGCCCCCCAAAAGGGCCTGATGCCTGCGGGCAGCGTGGCGGCCACCGCCGCCCAGCTCGCGCTGTCCTTCGGACCGTCGCGCATCGGCCTGGCGGGCATCGACCTGACGAACGCGGGAAAGCCGAGATTCTACGAAACGGACGGGGACCAGGCGATGTCGCGGCTCGGCGCGGCGAGAGCAAGAATACTTGCGGCGCTGCGCATATTCAGGGATGAGTGCGCCCGGCAAGCCATCGTGCTGGAGAACTATTCGCCGGCCTCGCGGCTTGCCGAGATCGGCATCCCGTATGTGGCAAGGCTGGAGCCCTGAGCGCGAGCGAGTTCATGCGACTATTCAATAGAAAAGCTCCGTTCACGAAACGCATAGAAATCGAGCCGCCCCAGGCCGGGGCGGATCGAAGCGGCGTGGCGATTGCGACGGTTCTGCGCGACGAGGAGCACTATATCGCCGAATGGGCCTCGTTCCACCGGGCGGTGGGCGTGCGCCATTTCTTTATATACGACGACGGATCGACCGACCACACCCTGGCTATCTTGCGCGATCTGTTGCCTAGGGAGGAACTGACGATACTGCCGTGGCGGTTCGGGATGCGCGACGTCAGGATGGGCCTGCCGCTCAATCGCCAGGTGCTCGCCTTCGCTCATGCGATTCTCAACTTCGGGGCCGACTTTCGCTGGATGTCTTTCATTGACGTGGACGAATTCATCCTGCCGAAAACGGGACGCACCATCGAGGAGGCGCTGGCCGGGGCCAATGGCTTCCCGAACATCTCGCTGCCATGGCACATGTTCGGGACGAGCGGCCACAAGACGCGTCCGGCCGGCCCGGTGACGCGCAGCTACACCTTGCGTGCGGCGGACCCGATGAGCCGCCTGGAGAACGCGATGAACTTCAAGTGCATCGTCGACCCCTGCGCGGTGTCGGAGGTCAGCGTGCATCACTTTCACACCAGGGAGTTCGGCGACCGTACCGCGAACGACGTGGGGCAGGTGGTTCCGCTCGACAAGCGCAAGTCGCCCGGTTTTTATTCGGCGCGCCATCTCCAGCTCAACCACTATTACACGCGCTCCGAAGAGGAGTTCGCGCGGAAGATCGAGCGCGGCGGGGTTTCGCCGACACTTTGGGAGAAGCGCAAGACGAGGCTCACGATCGCCCTTGAGAGTATCGAGAAGGATCAGGCAGAAGACCTTGCCATGATACAGTTCCTGGATAGCACCCAGTTCGATTCTGAAAACGCAGGCGTTCGCGAACGAGATGCTTGAGCGACACGACTGCTTTGAGCGCATCAGCCGCCTGCTGCCGAAGCAACAACCAGTGATCGGATCGCCTCTCCACGACTACGTTGGGGGAGGAAAAGGAAGCGTTCATGAGTGACGAAGATCGGCTGAGACTTGAACTGGGTCGCGTCGTGGCAGGTCGGCCGCTGTCGATCGTGGGCAATGCAACTTCGCTTCTCGCCAGCACTCATGGCGCGTTGATCGACAGTGGTTGTGTGCTGCGGATGAACGCCGGCATACCGATTAATCGCAAGGCCCAGGGGCGCCGGACCGACATTCATTGCTTTAGTACGATGCCTGCCCTTCAAATGAACCTTGGCAGTGCGAAGGGGCGCTGGTTGAGGTGGCGGAATGCCGGCTCGTTTCACAACGCTCTGCGCATCTGGATGCACCCCGAGAATCGCGATTTATGTGAAGATCCCGAGCAGCTGTTCTATCCGGAATGGCGCTGGCGCCAACTCGCCGACATTCTGCATGCACCGCCGTCAGTCGGTGCAATGGCACTTGATATGGTTGCGATGTTCGCTGGCCAAACGGATGTGCGCATATTCGGGTTCGATTTTAAAAGTTCGACAACTTTCTACAGGAAGCGCGATAAGAAGGGGCATCATGATTGGTCCGCTGAACGTCAATTCGCCTTGGCTCTCACCCAAGAGCGCGGATGGAACTTGGTGTAGCGTTTGCTTGGCTGCCCGGCGTCGGTTCCTGGGAGATCGAAAAATTGCAATGAGGACTTCATGAAAATTGGCGCATTGTCTTGGTCGGGTAACAACATTGGGGACGATATCCAGACCGCCGCCGTCATCCAGCATTTGCCACCGATAGACGTTTTCATCCACCGCGATCACCTCAACACTTATGACGGTCCAGAGACGCTTTTGGTTTTGAACGGTTGGTTTCTCGACGAGACCGAGAACTGGCCACCAAGCGATCGCATCAAGCCAATATTCTTCGGTTTTCACGTGCAAAAGCGTGCCCGCGCAAACGTTGCAAGGCATGCCGAGTATCTCAAGCGTCATGAACCGATCGGATGCCGTGACCCTGGCACGACCGAGTTCATTCGCTCGCTCGGTGTCGACGCGTACTTGTCTTACTGCGCCACGCTCACGTTCAACGCTCCGGCGCAACGGAACCCGGATTCGATCTACTTCGTCGAAGCGAATTCAGGCCCGTTCGGTGACATCAAGAGTTCGAAAGGGCTCAAGATTAAGAACGTAAGCCATCGATTCATCGACGTTCCCTGGGAAAATAGACTGTCCTACGCGAAGGGCGTAGTCGAGACCTATGGACGTTTGGCCAAGTACGTTGTCACCTCAAGAATACATTGTGCCATGCCTTGCGTGGCGATGGGCATCCCGACAGCCTTTGTCGGTCCCGACAACTATCGCACCCGGATAATCGATGAAGTCGGGATTCCGCGGCTGAACAAGCCGAGTTTCTGGAACAAGATATTCGCAGGGAAAGTCGCGAACCTGCCTCAGCTGGTTGATATTTCAGCAACCAAGTCGCGCATCACGACTGATCTGACGGCTCGCATCGAGCGCGCGTTGAAGCAGTGACCTCGGTCCGCGATTGTGGTGCGGCAGTGCAGGCGCTATAGACCCGCGATGATTCAAAGCCGAAACACTGAACTGCGCGCCCAACTGGACGAACGCGACATCGATGCTGCCGTCGAAGAACCGCTTCCTTGCATCTGCCGCTATGGAGAGAAGGAAAGACAGAAGTCCGGCGGGTCGCGGGAGAACGAATAGGAATGGCTCTTTTACGTGCGCTTCGTACCCGGCTGGGTTTGCGTAAGGAGAAAAAAGCGTGGCAGCCTGTCCAGTTCTCAGGCGCGCGTCCCCCCAATGCGTCGGAGTTTTTTGGTGGCAAGTTTGAACGCCGTAGCGATATCGGAAGATTGATACGGCCGGGCGGCATAGGTGTTGAACTGGGTGTCGCCAAGGGCGAATTCTCTAGCGCACTGCTCGAAAATTCTGACCTGGGTTATCTCTATTCAGTCGATATGTGGGCAGGCGATCGAAGCCACACTGTCGAACAATACCGGGAAGCTATTCAGCGTTTGGACAAGCACCGCACGCGAAACTCGGTAATTAGGCTACGCTTCGACGAGGCCTTGCCGATTTTCCCGGATAGCTTCTTCGACTTCGTCTACATCGATGGCTACGCAGGAACCGGGCAAGACGGTGGGAAAACCCTTGAGGACTGGTGGCCAAAGCTTAAGCCGGGTGGACTCTTCTCTGGGGACGATTACTCCCCGAAATATCCTTTGGTTATGAAGGCTGTTAACGACTTTTCGGCATCTCATCAGTTGTCTGTTTATCTGATTGAGCCGCAGGTTAAGGAGAACGTATATGCGCAACAGCCAACGTGGCTCTGCTTGAAACCCGACGTGTGATGCAGCCGGCCAGAATCGCAAAAGCCGCGCTTGCCGCATCGGTTCTTTGGGGCCGTTTCGGAGTCACGCACGTCAATCATAAAGCTTGGAAAAAGATCGCCGTCTATCCAAGCCTCGGCCTTGCCTACAATCGCATAAAGAAGAACGCCAACACGACCGTAGTCATGCTCCTGAGAGAGATGGAGTCCGGTGTTGGTGAAAGCCGGGCGCTTGCAAAACGCAATTCCCGCAAACTTCTCGATCTGTCTCCTTCCGAAATCGCGAACCTTCGGAATACACGCTTCTTTGTCGTCACCAGAAATCCTTACTCTCGGGTGCTCTCAGCGTTTCTTTTCAGATTCAAAGATGAGCACTACAGGAACCTTCACGGCGCGTTCGACCTGACACGCTCCGGCTTCACGAACTTTGTCAGCTACCTCAGTGATGGCGGGCTGGATAGGGACGCTCATTGGGACCTGCAGACCAAAGTGATGTTCCTGCCGCTCGACAAATATGACACGGTCGTGCGGTTCGAGAACTTCAAATCGGAGATGCTTTCATTGTTGAAAAGCGTTGGTCTCCAGCCTCCCGACGGGAGATTGGAGGGCCTATACCCGTCCGATGTCGGCAAGCAGACGTCGTCCGATAGTCGTCTTGGAGAATTTTACACGCCTGAGACGATAAGGATGGTGGCCGATCTCTATTCCAAGGACTTTCAGGACCTGCGCTACAGCAAGGACTTCCCCCTGGTCACCAGGTAGGCTAGCCGTCGAACAGGATCATTGGGAGGGTGCATTGGGGAGCTTGGTCGCCTATCTGTCGAACAAGTTGCGGCAGCGCAAATCGCCGGACGTCAAGATATTCTTTATCGGGTTCAACCGATGCGGCACCAACTCCTTTCATCAATTGATGACGGGATCGGGCATACGCTCCGTTCATTGGTTGAGCCCTCAGAAGGAAAACATAACCGACGGCATTGAAGCCCGGCTCGGCGACCTCGAAGCTCTGCGCGAATACCTTTCCCCGTGGACAGCGTTCAGCGATATGATCTCCGCGTCAGAGACGCGCTTCGTCGAGGGCAACAGTTTTTTTCCGGCCCTTCATGAAGCATTCCCGCGAGCATATTTCGTCTTGAACGACCGCGATGTGGAAGCCTGGCTACGGTCGCGAGTGCAGCATTCCAAGGGCACTTTCCTTCAAAGGGCCATGGCCTACCACGCCACCGACAAAGATGGTGTCCTTGATATCTGGCGCCGCCAGCATGCCGAGCACACAGCCAAGGTGCTCGGTCACTTTGCCGGCAACCCTCGCTTTATTCATTTCCGCATCGATCGCGATCCGATAGAGCAAATGGTGGACTTCCTGGCGCCTGACTTCAAAGTCTCCGCATCCGATTGGCAGGTGCACAAGAAGTCCAAGGCCAGCGCTTAGTTGCCATGCTGAACGCGAAATCAATATCGTCCCTTCTGCTGAGGCCCGAGCCGAAGCTTCCTGCGTTGCAAGGTCCCGCCCTTGTGATTGGCTCCGGCCCGGGAGCGAAACTCCCTGACGGCTTCAATGATGCTTGGACGATTGCAACCGTGAACGCCTCCCAAGTCGTCGCGTCGTCGATGGGCTGCGGATCGCCTGACCTGACGCTGTTTGGCAACGCGGTGCTGCAGAAGCGGCCCGTCAACCGGGAAGCACAAAGCGTGCTCAGAGGATTGAGCACGGGCACGGTGATATGGCAGACCCGCAGAACCCACCTGCGAATCCGCCTCGCCATGCTCGGCTATTCATACTCCCGCATCAGCGTCTTGGACGAGGCTCGTCGCATCGAAATAGTTTCGAGCGCGGTTGGTCGCCGAGTAACGCATGCCGAGCGGCCCTCCAACGGCATACTCCTGGCGCTGCTCTGCCTTCATATGGGCAGCTCCATTGTAGTGATGACTGGCTTTTCGCTGACGCAAGCCGGCCATGCCTACAATGACAAGGGCCGAGTTCGAAACCACGTCGATGCTGACAACATGGTTCTGGCGGAAGCCTTGGCACGAGGCGCGCGGATATATACCAGCGACCCGTTGTTTTCTTCCGAGAGCGGCATTCCGCTCTTTGGAAGTGCCACGGAAAGTTGATTGTTTGAGCAGCGGTTACGCGAAAATGCGTAGGTCTTTCCGGAACCAATAAGCAAGCAGACCAATCGGCGTCATGTTGCGCACGGATAGAAACCGGCGATAGGTCGGCAAGCTCGACGGATCGCGTGAATCCATGTGCTCGATCTGTGAAGCCGTCATTGGATAGTAGCTGTAGCTACCCCTGCGCAGTAGCATGGAGCGCTTAAGGCTTCCATTCCGGTAGCGCGGCGGAAATGGTACATGCATAAGGACCGGCGTGCGCGCGAGCACACGAATGTAGCCCATAGCGGCCAGGGCTCGCTTGTTTTGCCGCTCGCCCTCCACCATTTGCCATCCGCTTTCAGTAAGTCGATCGAGGTGAACTATCCCCACATCTACGTAGGAAGCGCGGTCGTTCTTGACGTAGCCGTCCTTCACGATCTCGACCCGTTGCCCCCGCTTCAGAAAACGGGGATCGACCTGTAGTCGCTTCGGATCAGCATCGAACAGTCTACCGTACTGCGCCAAAATCTCGCCGGTAAGCGGACGGACGAACTGCATGTCGTCCTGAACCATGAAGAGGTATCGGTAGCCTCGCTCTCGAGCGTAATCGAACATCTTTTGGATGTTGCGATAGAGATTCCCGTGCTTGCGCCCCTCTTTGGGATCGGTGTTAACGAAGACTTTGAAGCGATCCTTCCATTTTTCAATAACTTTCACGGTGCGGGGTTCGACGCTATTATCATCCATAATGACGACATCAATGCCGCCGCAAAGCGCTTCCGTAGAACTTAGGCAGTTGTCCAACGTACTTCCCATGTTGAAAGAGAAAACGCATATAAGAACGTCGGATTGCTTCATATATACCTATCCTGATCTTAAACTGCTAAATATTCGAACTCGGGAGATGGCCTGTGCCTAGCGAGGCACATTGCGCCTGGCCTTACCCGATCGCCACGACCCCCTCGTCCTTGACCTGGCGGATGGTCAGCGCGGTGCGCACCGTGTCGACATTGGGCGAAGAGGTCAGTTCCTCGATGACGAAGGTCTGGAACGTCGCGAGGTCGCTCGCCACGCAATGCAGCAAAAAGTCGGATTCGCCCGAGACCATCCAGGCGGCGCGCACGATCGGCCAGTTGCGGGTGCGGTCGGCGAAGGCCTTCAGTTCCGCCTCCGACTGGTGGTGCAGGCCAATCAGGCAGAAGGCGACCACGTCGAGGCCAAGGGCAGGGGCGTTGAGCAGCGCGCGATAGCCGCGGATGATGCCGGCCTCCTCCAGCCGCCTGACGCGCCTCAGACACGGCGGGGCGGAGATTCCGACGCGGCTCGACAGCTCCACATTGGTGATGCGGCCTTCGCGCTGCAGCTCGCGCAGGATCTTCCAGTCGATGGAATCGAGATCGGCCTTGAGGGGCATGGCGGCTTTCTGCGCAAGAATCTGTCGTAGTCCTGCAATTAAACTACTTTATCCCGACGGCCAGCCCTTTTTCGCGCAGCGTGCGGCCGCAGTTTCCGGGGAGCCCATAGTTTCCGGGGAGAAGGGCAACCCCTGCTTGCTGGGCGCGGTTGCAGCACCTAAATTAGCAGCGATCCCGCCAACACGGTGCGGGCATTCGATTCCGCACGTTCCGAAAGCAGTCCGATGACCTTCAAGCACGCGCCAGTCCTCATCATCGGTTCCGGCCCGGCCGGCTATACGGCGGCGATCTACGCCGCGCGCGCCATGCTGAAGCCGGTGCTCGTCGCCGGCCTGCAGCAGGGCGGCCAGCTGATGATCACCACCGACGTCGAGAATTATCCCGGTTTCGCCGATCCCATCCAGGGTCCGTGGCTCATGGAGCAGATGCTGAAGCAGGCCGAGCATGTCGGCGCCGAGATCGTCAACGACATCGTCACCGAGGTGAACCTCGACGTCCGCCCGTTCCGCGCCAAGGGCGATTCCGGCACGGAATACACGGCCGACGCGCTGATTATCGCCACCGGCGCGCAGGCGAAGTGGCTGGGCATCCCCAGCGAGCGCATCTACCAGGGCTTCGGCGTCTCGGCCTGCGCCACCTGCGACGGCTTCTTCTACCGCAACAAGGACGTCGCGGTGATCGGCGGCGGCAATTCGGCGGTCGAGGAAGCGCTCTATCTGTCGAACATCGCCAGGACGGTGACGGTCATCCACCGCCGCGACGCCTTCCGCGCCGAACGCATCCTTCAGGAACGGCTGTTCAAGAAGGAGAACGTCAAGGTCGTCTGGGACACGGCGGTCGACGAGATCACCGGCACCCCGGGCAAGGCGCCGCTGCCGCCTTCGGCCAACGGGCTGGTGCTGCGCAACACGCGCACCGGCGCGGTTTCGCGGCTGCCGGTCGACGGCGTGTTCGTCGCCATCGGTCATGCGCCCGCGGTCGAGCTGTTTGCCGGAAAGTTGAAGCAGAAGCCCAATGGTTACCTGTGGACAGAGCCGGGCTCCACCCGTGCTGACGTGCCGGGCGTGTTCGCCGCCGGCGACGTGGCGGACGACGTCTACCGGCAGGCGGTGACGGCGGCGGGCCTGGGATGCATGGCGGCGCTCGAGGCCGAAAAATATCTCGCCGGCATCGAAGCCCATCGCGAAGCCGCCGAATAAGACGAAAAGCATGCAGACCGGCGTGCAAGCCGGCTGACCGAGGGGAAGTGATGAGTCTGGACTGGGACAAGCTACGCGTGTTTCACGCCGCGGCGGAGGCTGGGTCTTTCACCCATGCCGCCGAGACTCTGCACCTGTCCCAGTCGGCGATTTCACGCCAGGTCAGCGCGCTGGAGCACGATGTCGGCGTGCCGCTCTTCCATCGCCACGCGCGCGGCCTCGTCCTGACCGAGCAGGGCGAGATGCTGTTTCGCACGGCGCACGACGTGCTGATGAAGCTGGAAGCCATCAAGACCCGGCTGACGGAGGCCAAGGACCGGCCTTCCGGCGTGCTCAGGGTGACGACGACGGTGGGGCTGGGCGCCGGCTGGCTGACCCAGCGCCTGCACGAGTTCACCGAACTCTATCCCGAGATCAGCCTGCAGCTCATCCTTGCCAACGAGGAGCTTGACCTCACCATGCGCCAGGCCGACTGCGCCATCCGCCTGCGCCAGCCGCAGCAGCCGGACCTGATCCAGCGGCGGCTGTTCACCGTGCATTTCCACCTCTACGCCTCGCCGTCCTATCTGGTGAAGCACGGCAAGCCGGAAAGCATCAACGATCTGAAGAACCACCGCATCGTGACTTTTGGCCTGCCCGTGCCGACGCATCTGAGCGAACTCAACTGGCTGGAGACGGTCGGCGATTTCGAGGGCGGCCAGCGGGTGCCGACGCTGCAGATCAACGACCTGCTGTCGATTCGCCGGGCCGTGCAGACGGGCGTCGGCATCGCCATGCTGCCCGACTACCTGATCGAGAAGGATTCCGGGCTGGTGCAACTCCTGCCTGAGACCGAAGTGCCGTCCTTCGATACCTACTTCGCCTATCCGGAGGCGATGAAGGAACAGGCAAAACTGCACGCTTTCCGCGACTTCGTCATCGCCAAGGCGCGTAGCTGGTCCTACTGAACATTTGTCTGCTGGACCACAGGCCTGTGCTTTTTGCATGGGAGCCTTGCGTCTTCCATGCTTGTTTAATGGGCAGGGAGAGCACATATAACGATCATCTCTCGGGCGCGTTCTCCTCCCATTAGCGCCTGGGAGTGTTCCCCTCTGGAGGTTTAGCCTTTACTGGCAACTCCAACCAAACTTGGCCGGATCTTCTTGATCCGGCTTTTTTGTTTCTTGATCTCCTTGTTGTCGGCCCGCGCCGCGTGGTTGCGGCAGGGATTGCCCAAATTTAGGTCAGGCAGCCGCCCTGCTCAATCTGTGAGCAGCCTCACATGTAGAGCGTGGAAGGATCCATGCCCGCATAGAGTTGCGCCACCTGATCGCCGTAGCCGTTGAAAAGCAGGGTG
The DNA here is from genome assembly GCF_040049215.1 of Mesorhizobium sp. KR9-304. NCBI lineage: Bacteria > Pseudomonadati > Pseudomonadota > Alphaproteobacteria > Hyphomicrobiales > Phyllobacteriaceae > Mesorhizobium > Mesorhizobium sp. KR9-304. Next base: position 165,705 of record NZ_JBDZDN010000003.1, read on the forward strand.
GGGACGATCTCTCCCGTGGCGAGCACGCGCTCCGTGGCCTGGCTCCAGCGCGGATGCGACACCTCGGGGTTCACATTCGCCCAGAAGCCGTATTCCGATGGCAGAAGCGCCTCCCACAGGCCGACCGGGCGCTCCTCGACGAAGGATATCCTGCGGATCGACTTGATCGACTTGAAGCCGTATTTCCACGGTAGATGCAGCCTGAGCGGCGCGCCGTGCTGCTTGGCGACGGGCTTGTCGTAGGCGCCGGTGACGATGAACGCGAGTTCGTTGGCGGCCTCCGCGATCGTCACGCCTTCGATGTAGGGCCAGGGGTACAGGAAGCTGTTCTGGCCGCTCGCCATGTCGGGGTCGAGAAAGGTCTCGAAGCGGACATACTTGGCCGACGCCAGCGGCTTTGCTAGGCCGACCAGCGACTTCAGCGGAAAGCCGGCCCACGGAACGGTCATCGACCAGGCTTCGACGCAGCGGTGGCGATAGAGACGGGTTTCCAGCGGGAACTTGCGCACCAGATCGTCGAAGGCGATCGTGAAGGGCTTTTCGACGAGGCCGTCGACGGCGATCTCCCACGGCCGGATGACGAGGTTCTGGGCATTTGCGGCAATGCTCTTGCTCGACCCGAACTCGTAAAAATTGTTGTAGTTTCCGTTGATCTCTTCCGGGGTGATGGGACGGTCGAGCTTGTAGGCCTCGTTCTTTTTCGCCGGGTACAGATCGGCGGTCGGGTCTGCCTCCTGCGCGGCGGGGGCCCCGGCGGTGGCGGCGAGCGAAGCGGCCGCGAACATGCCGAGGCCGAAACCCTTGAGGATCGACCGGCGGTTGAGAAAGACGGGCTCGGGCGTGGCGAACCGTTCCGCGATCTCCCACGAAGGGCGGCGATGAACAGATACCATGGGTTTTGCTCCTTGGCGGCAACATCGAATGCGAATGAGGCGGCATCAACCCGCCTCACATCACGTTCGCGTGCCGCCGCAGGATTGTTACGTCCAGCGAGCCGATTTTGTTTCAGGCGGCCTTGCCCGCGCTGGCGCTCATCACCTGGTCGGCCAGCCGGCCGGTGAGTTCGGCCATGTGGTCGAACGTCGCCTTGTAGCTCGCGACGCCCGCCGTCGCCGAGCGCAACTCTATGATCAGGTCGCCGATCTCGGATTGCGGCATGGTCGCCTCGACGACGTCCCATCCGGGCCAGCCGGGGCGGGCGTCGAAGCCGAGGATCTGGCCGCGCCGCTGCGGCACCAGCGCCGTGATCTTCGGCGTCGTTTCCGAAGGTGTGGCGATCTCCACCTTCATGATCGGTTCGAGCAGCACCGGCGAGCACTGAGCCATGCCTTCCTTCATGCCGACGCGCGCCGCCATCTGGAACGCCATGTCGGAGGAATCGACGGCATGATAGGAGCCGTCCGACAGGTTCACGGCGATGTCGACGACCGGGAAGCCGAGCGGGCCGGATTTCAGGTACTCGCGCACACCTGTCTCGACCGACTGGATATATTGCTTGGGCACCACGCCGCCGGTGATCGTATCGGTGAACTTGAAGCCGGAGCCGCGCGGCAGCGGCTTGATGTCGATGACGACATCGCCGAACTGGCCGTGACCGCCGGACTGCTTCTTGTGGCGGCCGCGCTGAGTTGCGCTCTTGCGGATCGTCTCGCGATAGGGGACTGCCGGCGGGTGCACCTCGATCGGGATCTGGTTCTTGCCTTCCAACCGCTCCACGGTGACGCGCAGGTGCATCTCGCCGTGCCCGGACAATACCGTTTCGCCCGAATCCTGATTGTGGCGCAGCGACAGTGACGGGTCTTCCTCCGCAAGGCGCTGGATCGCCGCCGACATCTTCACCTCGTCCTTGCGCTCCTTGGGCCGCAGCGAGAAGGCGTAGACCGGCTGCGGCGGCTCGAGCGCCACCAGCGGCTTCATGCCGCCCTTGGCCGAGGTCAGCGTCTGCCCGGTCTTGACCGCATCGAGCTTGCCCAGCGCGACCGTGTCGCCGGCCTTCGCCGTCGTGAGTTTCGCCTGATCCTTGCCGAGCATCCGGTAGATGCCCGACACCTTGGCCGTCTCGCTTGCCGACAGCCAAAGCTCGGAGCCGTCGGCGACCGTGCCGGAAAGGATGCGCGAGACCGACAGCTTGCCGCCATGGGCGGTGTGGATCGTCTTCATCACCTGGACGACCGCGGCGCTGGTGTCGGGTGCGCCGAGGCGTTTGCGGGTGGCCTCGACATCAGGCGCATCGTGGCGGATTGTCTTGAGCAGCCGCATCACCCCGTTGCCTTTTTCCGCGGTGCCGATCAGCACGGGGGTCACCGAACCGTCGCGCAGGTCGGCCGAAAGATCGTCGAACACCTCGTCGCGCGGCGGCTCCTTTTCCTCCAGCAATTGCTCCATCAACAAATCGTCATGGTCGGCCAGCGTTTCGAGCATCGAGAAGCGCGCCTCGATCTCGCGCGCCTTCTCGTCTCCAGGAATCTCGGCGATTTCGCTCTCGGCGAATTCGCGCCAGATGTAGGCGCGCTCCAGCGCCAGGTCGATCGAACCGATGACCGCGCCGTCCTTGCGCAGCGGGATCTGGCGCAGCAGCAGCGGCGCCGAGCTCGCCGGCTGCAACATCTTCAGCGTGTCGCGCACGCCGGCTGCCGTCTTGTCGATCTTGTTGAGGAACAGGATGCGCGGCACGCCGAGATCGTCGAGCTTGCGCATGATGAGCTGGAGGGCGGGGATCTTCTTCTCGTCGGCCTCGGCGACCACCACCGCGATATCGGATGCGGCAAGCACGGCATCGGCCTCGAAGGCGAATTCGACGGAGCCGGGGCAGTCGACGAAGGTCAGGCTCTCGCCCATGAAGTCGATCGTGGCGACGGAAGCCTCGACGCTCATGGCGTGGGCTCTGGCCTCGGGCGAATGGTCGGAAACGGTGTTGCCGGAAGAGACTGGATTTTGTCGGGGTATGGCGCCCGTTCGGGCCAGAATTGCTTCAAGAAGGGTGGTTTTTCCACTGGCGAAGGGACCGACAATGGCGATGCATTTCGGTCCCGTGCGTCTTCCTCCGGCGCGACTTCCCATGATGCTGGCCTCCACTCTGGCGTTTCCATGAGCGGCGGCCGGCCTTCGGCCGTCGCAGACGTTTCCCAAGAAGCGGCGGCCGGCCTTCGGCCGTCGCGGGGCGGGGTCTTCTGCCACCTGCCCGGCCCGCATCGTTCCACGGGTTGGAGCCGAGGGCAAGGGCGGAGTGTTCGGCCGGTCGCTGGGTTTTATGGCTTTGGCCGCGGCAGTCGGCCTAAAGCGGCTTTGGCAGCTAGAACGACCGCAAGGATCACCGCATTGGACACCAGGCCGACAGCGATCGGGAGCGTCCTTTCACCCTGGTCGCCGCCAAGCGCCATTGGAATGAGCACCGCGACGAAAACGACGCCGAGCGCCAGCGGGATCCAGGTTCCGACTGTGGCCGATGTCCGGGCGGCCGTCAGCACAAGCATGATGACAAGCGCAATCCTGAATGGATCGATTATCTGCGCAAGAAAGATGTCGGCGAACCCCATGGCTGTCATTGCGGCTTTCGCCTGCAAAAATCAAGTCCGGCCATCCCATCCATTAGGATATGATCGTTGGCTTAGACTAAAGTCGAAAATCCTCCGCCAAGTATATTGGACAAAAGTCATAATCCCAAAGTCATAATCCCAAAGTCATAATCCCAAAGCATCGATTTTCTTCCTGCTCTACATCTGCAATTTGTCGCGCCGATTGCCGGGACAGGCCGCTCTCACTGCGAGATCCGGAGAACTCGGCACCACAGATCATCAGGAGGATCAACGAATGACAATGGCAATAGCCGCCGGTCGCGCTAGCCGCGCCATGACCCGCGAAGAGAAGAAAGTCATCTTCGCTTCTTCGCTCGGGACGGTGTTCGAATGGTACGATTTCTATCTTTACGGTTCCCTGGCCGCTTTCATCGGCGCGGCCTTCTTCAGCGAGTATCCCGAAGCTACTCGCAACATCTTCGCGCTTCTGGCCTTCGCGGCGGGCTTTCTCGTGCGGCCCTTCGGCGCGCTTGTATTTGGCCGCATCGGCGACCTCGTCGGCCGTAAGTATACATTCCTGGTCACCATCTTGATCATGGGCCTTTCGACCTTCTTCGTCGGTCTCCTTCCAGGTTCGGCATCGATTGGCATCGCGGCTCCGATCATCCTGATAGGTCTGCGTATGCTGCAGGGTCTGGCGCTTGGCGGCGAATATGGCGGCGCCGCGACCTATGTCGCCGAGCACGCGCCCGATGACCGGCGCGGCTACTACACCTCCTGGATCCAGACCACTGCGACGCTTGGCCTGTTCCTGTCGCTGATCATCATCCTGGTGGTCCAGACATATCTCGGCCCGGATACCTTCAAAGCCTGGGGTTGGCGCGTACCGTTCCTGCTTTCCTGCGTACTGCTCGGGGTTTCGGTGTGGATTCGTCTGTCGCTTAACGAATCGCCGACTTTCCAGAAGATGAAGGACGAGGGCAAGGGCTCCAAGGCGCCGCTTACCGAGGCCTTTGGCCAGTGGAAGAACGCCAGGATCGCGCTGCTTGCGCTGTTCGGCCTCACCGCCGGTCAGGCAGTGGTTTGGTATTCCGGCCAGTTCTACGCTCTGTTCTTCTTGCAGAATGTGCTCAAGGTCGATGCGCAGTCGGTCAACATCATGATCGCGATAGCGCTGCTTCTCGGCACTGGCTTCTTCGTGTTCTTCGGCTGGCTGTCGGACAAGATCGGCCGCAAGCCGATCATCATGGCGGGCCTGGCGCTGGCGATCTTCACCTACTTCCCGCTGTTCAAGGCGCTGACGTGGGCGGCCAATCCGGCTCTCGCCACGGCACAGGAGAATGTCCGGGCGACCGTGACGGCAGCGCCTGGCGACTGCAAGTTCCAGTTCAACCCGACCGGCACGGCGAAGTTCACCACGTCCTGCGACATCGCGACTGCGTTCCTGACCAAGAACTCGGTGCCCTACGACGTGGTCATGACGGCCGCAGCGGGCACGCCGGCGACCGTCAAGATCGGCGAAGAGACCGTCGAGTCTTACGATGCAATCGCTGCAGGCGACCAGGCGAAGGCCAGCGAAGCGGCCTTCGCCAAGGCGGTCAACACCGCGCTGCAGGACAACGGCTATCCGCTGGTGCGCGACCCGGCCAAGGTCGCCGACCAGAAGCTTGATGCCCTGGTCGCCGCCAATCCGAAACTGGCGCTTGACGCTGCCGCGATCCGCGCCGGCGACAAGGCGATGGTTCCGGTCGAAACGGCGATCAAGGACAAGTTGATAACCGCCGAGGAAGCGGCTGGCGCGACCGAAGTGGCGGTCTACACGGTTCCCGGCGCCGGCGCCTTCAAGATGGTGGCCGATCCGGCAGCCGTGAACTGGACGATGATCATTGCGATCCTGTTCGTACTCGTCGTCTATGTCACGATGGTCTATGGCCCAATCGCGGCGATCCTGGTCGAGATGTTCCCGACCCGCATCCGCTATACCGGCATGTCGCTGCCCTATCACATCGGCAACGGCTGGTTCGGCGGCCTGTTGCCGGCGACCGTCTTCGCCATGAGCGCGGCGGCCGGCGACATCTACTACGGCCTATGGTACCCGATCGTGATTGCGGCGATGTCGCTCGTCATCGGCATGATCTTCGTCAGGGATACGCTCGGGACGGATCTGCACGCTAAAAACTGAGCAGCTTCGTTTCGTTGCTCTAAGACCCGGCGGGCGAGCCCGCCGGGTCTTGTTTTTTTGTTCCGGTTGTCGAACCGCTCGCCTATCCGATGCCCCGCCGTTAAGATCGCGGCGAAACAAAGCGCTGAAGGATCGGACCCCATGAAAATCATCCCCTGCGGCAGCGTCGCTACCGTCTACCCGCCCGAGGCATATTTCACCGGCAGGGTGCTGCAACAGCCGGTCATCGAGGCGGAGGCGCCGGCGCGGGTGCGCGCCGCGATGGTCAGCTTCGAGCCCGGAGCGCGAACCGCCTGGCACACCCACCCGCTCGGCCAGACGCTGCACGTCACGGCGGGCGCCGGCCTAGTCCAGACCTGGGGCGGGGCGATCAAGGAGATCAAGGCCGGCGACGTCGTCTTCTTCGCGCCGGGCGAAAAGCACTGGCACGGCGCCGGCCCCAAGACGGCTATTACGCACCTCGCCATCCACGAGGCGCTCGACGGCGTTCATGTCGAATGGCTGGAGAAGGTCTCGGACGAACAGTATTCCGCAAAGTGAAACGGCGGAGCCGAAGCCCCGCCGTCATATCGTGAAGTGTTGCCGCCCGGCTTAGCTCAGCGAACCCGTGAAGCGCTGGATGCGCGTGCAGGCCTCTTCGAGCAACGCCTCCGACGTGGCGTAGGAGATGCGGAAGTTGGGGCCTAGCCCGAAGGCCGCGCCGAACACCACCGCGACGCCCTCGGCTTCCAGCAGTTCCGAACAGAAGGTTTCGTCGTTGTCGATCACCTTGCCGCCAGGCGTCTTCTTGCCGATCAGTCCGGTGCAGGACGGGTAGACGTAGAACGCGCCTTCCGGCGAAGGGCAGGTGATGCCGCGCGCCTGGTTCAGCATCGACACGACGAGATCGCGGCGGTTCTGGAAGATCGTCTTGTTCCTGGCGATGAAGTCCTGCGGTCCGTTGAGCGCCTCGACCGAAGCCCACTGCGCGATGGTGCAGGCACCCGAGGTCTGCTGGCCCTGGATCATGTCCATCGCCTTGATGAGCGGGATGGCGCCAGCCGCATAGCCGATGCGCCACCCGGTCATGGCATAGGCCTTCGACACGCCGTTCATGGTCAGCGTGCGCTCGTATAGGTTCGGCTCGACCTCGGCGATCGTCTTGAAGACGAAATCGCCATAGGTCAGGTGCTCGTACATGTCGTCGGTCAGAACCCAGACATGCGGATGCTTGAGCAGCACGTCGGCCAGCGCCCTGAGTTCGGACTCGCTGTAGGCCGCGCCCGACGGATTCGAGGGCGAGTTCATCAGGAGCCACTTGGTCTTTGGCGTGATGACCTTCTCCAGCGCCTGCGCCGTCAGCTTGAAGCCGTTGTCGATGCTGGTCTCGGCAAACACCGACGTGCCGCCGCAGATCGCCACCATCTCCGGATAGCTGACCCAGTAGGGCCTGGGGATAATGACTTCATCGCCGGGGTTAAGCGTCGCCATGAAGGCGTTGAAAAGAATCTGCTTTCCCCCGGTGCCGACGATTGTCTGCTCCGGCCTGTAGTCGAGATTGTTCTCGCGCTTGAATTTTTTCGCGATCGCCTCGCGCAGCGGCGCGATGCCCGATACCGGCGGATACTTGGTCTCGCCCCGGCGGATCGCGTCGATTGCCGCGTTCTTGATGTTGTCCGGCGTGTCGAAATCGGGCTCTCCGGCGCCCAGTCCGATCACGTCGCGGCCGGCATTTTTCAGCTCGCGCGCTTTCTGCGTGACCGCGATTGTCGCGGAGGGCTTAACGCGCGAAAGGGCATCGGCAAGAAAGGCCATGACGGAAAAAGACTCCATTGAGAGGATGGTGCGGTCTCGCGACCGCGGCTCTCTTTAGTCCCATACCATCGACAATCGCAAGGGTTTCGCGGGGCTTGGACCGCAGGTTTCCGGCCTCTGCCCCGGGTTGGCCATGTGTTAACGACCGGTAAAACCTTGCGCGTCCATAGTGCGGCCCCGGCCTGGTCCGGAGGCATGGGCGGAGTGACGAGTAGCGTGTCGAGCAGCATCGGATCCCATATCATCCGCGGGGATGACGGCGTCTCGACGGCTGCGTGGGGACCGTTTCTACTGAAGAGTGCGTTTCAGCCGATCTTCGCATTCGAGGGCGGCAAGCTCGTCCCCGCTGGCTTCGAGGCGCTGCTGAGGCCGTTCCGCGACGGCGAGGCGTGGACGCCTTTGACCTTCCTCCACAGCCTCCCGATTGCCGAGCGGATCGTCGTCGAGAACCTTTGTCACGCACTGCATCTCATGAATGCTTCCGCCTGCCTGCCGGCCGGCGCGGCGATCTTCATCAATTTCGACCCGTCGGTATTCACCGACCATGCCGTCGCCGAGACGGCGATACGGGAGATGCGCGCCGTCCTCGCCGAGACCGGCATCGATCCCCATCGCGTGGTCTGCGAGGTGACCGAGAAGCAGACGGTCTCGCAGGAGGTTCTGTTTGCCCTGGTGACGTCGCTGAAGGGGAGCGGTTTCCGCATCGCCATCGACGACTACGGCTCGGAGGATTCCGACATGCGCCGGATCCACGACCTGCATCCCGATATCGTCAAGTTCGATGCGGAATGGATCGCGCGGCTCATGGATTCCGGTCCCGGCTACGGGCTGCTTGCCACCATGGTTTCGACCTTCGCCGAGCAGGGAATCCGAACCGTCTTCGAAGGCATCGAGGAGGATTGGCAGATCGAACTCGCCGAAAAGGCCGGTGTCGAGATGCTGCAGGGTTTTGCGCTGGCGCGGCCCGAACTCGTGCCGACGAGCTTTGCCGCTCTCATCCAGCCCGCCCCGCCTGAGCGCCATCCGCACCACGCTCCCGCGTTCGGCGAGCCCGCGCAGAATCGCGCGGCCGGGGAATTGCGCCATGCGAAAGCGTTCGGACGCAGGTCGAAGCCGCGATGAATACGGATGCCGAACTCCAGGCAAGGCTCGACGACGCGATCATGGTCGACGAGATCGGAATCGAGAGCGGCGGCTACGGCATCTACCGCCTGCGAACCCTGTACCAGCCGATCTTTGAACGGCGTGGCCGCGAGTTGCATGCCGTCGCGGTCGAGGGAACGGTGGCGCCCTTCATTGCCGGGGAAGAGGTGCCATCCGAGATATTCCTCGCCGCTGTCTCCCCCGACGATCTCGAGTTCATCGAGCAGATGAGCCTTGTGCTGCCCGTGCGCAATCACGGCAATATCGGCTTCCCCACGCTCGAACTGGTCGTCGGCTTGCGTTCCGGCGAAAGCGTACCGGGAGCAGCGATCGACCGCGTCCACTTGATCGCGGCCGCAAGCGCCGAAACCGAGCTCGATCCGGGCCTCGTCATATTAGCGCTGACCGAGCCGCCCGTGCAGGACGGCACGCTGCTGCCGCGTCTTGCCGCCCAGATGCGCGGCCGTCTGCGGATCGCGATCGGCGATTTCGGCGCCGGCCGCTGGACGGACGGGCAGATGGACGCTCTCGTGCCCGAAATCGTCGGGATCGACGGCGACTGGTTCCAGAAAGTCTGCCGCGACGCCACCACCGTCAGGCTGTTCGATTCAGTCGTGGCGCGGCTGCGGGAACGCGGTTCGAGGGTGCTGGTTGCCGGCATCGAGAACGAGGAGCAACTAAGCGTGGCCCTGCGGGCAGGCGCCGACCTCGTCCAGGGCCTGCATCTCGCTCCGCCCGCGCATGTCGGCACGGTGTTTGACGAAACGCCTCTCCCGATTGCGGAGAAGCTCGGCGGAGCCCGCAAGATATTGCCGCTTTTCGGCTGACGCATCATCGGCACTGATCGGTACGCAAAGAAAAATCGTTGGATGAGTTCCATCCAGCGAGGCAATGATCCGCTTGACGAATGAGGGACGGTCATGACGACGATCTATGGGATGGCCGACAGCGGCAACTGCTACAAGCCGCGGTTGATGATGGCGAAGCTGGGCAGGCCGTTCCGGCATGTCGAGGTCAGCTCGCATGACGGAGGCACGCGCGCGGATGCCTTCACAGCCAAGAATCCGAACGCCATGGTGCCGCTGTTCGAATTCGACGACGGCCGCCTGCTGGCCGAATCCAACGCGATGCTGCTGCATCTGGGGGAGGGGACGCGCTTTCTCCCGAAAGACGCTTACGAGCGTGCGCTTGCCTATCAGTGGCTGTTCTTCGAGCAGTACAGCCATGAGCCCTATATAGCCGTTCGGCGCGCCTTGCTGACCTTCCCGAACCGAAAGAAGGACGCGACCCCCGAGCGTCTTGCGCTGACGCTGGAGCGCGGCAACAAGGCATTGCGGGTCATGGAACGGCGCCTTGCGGAAGCGCCATTTTTCGCCGGCCCGGCGTTCAGCGTCGCCGACATCGCGCTCTACGCCTACACGCATGTGGCGGGCGAGGGCGGCTTCGAACTCGGCGCCTATCCGGCTGTCATGGCCTGGCTGAACCGCGTCGAGCAGGATCCGGGCCATGTGCCGATGGACTGGCTGCCCTGAGCTTTGCCGATTGAGCGCTGCCGAAACTCAACTGGTCCGGCATGCGCCGCGCAAACAAAAAGGCGGGGCAAAACCCCGCCTTCCGCTTCCAAGGTGACTGACCGGGAGCATCCGGTCCGATACCGCAGCAATCCGCTGATCGGCAACTCGGACCTTTTGCGGCCATCGCGCGCCACTGGTGCGGCCGTCAGTACATCCGTGACATGCCGCGCGCTCCGGTGTGACCCGGGAACGCGCGTTTCAGGTCAGCCTGCCTTGGACAGAGATCCAGCAGCGGACTTGCCGGTGCGGCGGTCCTGCTCGATCTCGAAGTTGATCTTCTGGCCCTCGGCCAGGCTCGACATGCCGGCACGCTCGACGGCTGAGATGTGGACGAAAACGTCCGGTCCGCCGGCGTCGGGCTGGATAAAGCCGAAGCCCTTGGTGGCGTTGAACCACTTTACGGTTCCAGTTGCCATGTGAATTCCTCGTGTTTGCTACGTTGTAGAATGGCGAAGGTTTAGCTTGCGCCGTTTGGTATCGAGATTTTGGAGATAGACGTCAGCAAACGCGGGTAGCGTGGTTCTGGATCGATCGGCCGAAATTTCAACACACCGCATATAGGCAGGCTCTCGGAAAAAGGCAAGCCTCGGGTAGCGTTGATCATTTCGCCGTGAGCTTGACGCCGTTCATGCCGGCGATGACGTCCGACAGCATCGGGACGAAGTCCTCGGCGCGCCCGGCGCCCGCCGCCAGCGCGAAGGAATTGCGCACGGCCGCCCCGAGCGGATTGACCGTGCCGGATGCGTTCGCGTAGCCCGACAGGTAGGTCATGTCCTTGAGCGCGTTGGCGATCGTGAAGCGGTGGGCGTTCGGGTCTCGCTCCAGCACCCAGGTGAAGAAGGTGCGGTAGAAGGGGCAGTCCATGCGGCCATCGCGGATGACGCTGTCGAAGACCTGCGGCGTCAGCCCCGCCTTGGCGCCGAGCGTCAGTGCTTCCGAATAGAGCGCGGCATAACCCATCGCAATGAAATTGTTGAGCAGCTTCATCGTGTGGCCGCTGCCGACCGGACCGGTGCGCACGATCCGCCCGGCGAACTTCTCAAGCACGGGCCTGATGCGGTCGAAGGTGGCGTCGTCGCCTCCCGCCATCACGTCGAGCGTCCCGGCCTCGGCGTCCTTGGGCGTGCGCGACAGCGGCGTGTCGACGAGCGTGATGCCCTGGGGCGCCAGCTGGGCGGCGAGCTTCACCGTGGATGACGGGTCGGACGTCGAGCAATCGCACACGATGAGCTCTTTGCCCGCCGATGCAAGGCCGCCCGGACCAGTCAAGGTCGCCTCGACCTGCGGACTTCCGGTCACGCACAGCACGACGATGTCGCTTTGGGCGGCAAGCTCGTGAAGGTCCGCCGCTTCCCTGGCGCCGCGGCTTTTCAAATCCTCCACCGGCTCCCGGTTGCGGTGCGCGACGATCGTCAGCGGGTGGCCCTTCTCGACGATATTCTTGGCCATGCCGTGCCCCATCAGCCCGACGCCCACAAAGCCTACGCGATCCAGTGCCATGCTATCCTCCATCATGAGCAGCGAACCTTATGCGGTTTGCCGCGCCGCGTCACCCGCGAGGCCGCCCTAACTGCGTCCAATTTCGGCCGCAATGAAACTTGTGCCTGTGTGCTGCCGTTGAGGACGACGGATGCGGGTTCCGAAGGAGGCAACGATGAAAATAGTCCTGTTAGCGCTGAGTCTTGTGCTCGTGTCATTCCAGGCACAGGCAATCTCACGCTACAATTCGACCTCGATGAGTTGCGGCGAGATCAAGGCAACCGTGCGCGCGGAGGGCGCGGTGATCCTGCGCTGGCGCGGCAACAGCGGCATCCTGCGCTATGGCCGCTTCGTTGCGCATGGCGGCTTCTGCGAGTCAGGCACGCGCGCCGAAACGTCCTACGTGCCCTCGGCCGACCGCAAGTCCTGCGCGGTGCGAGAATGCAAATACTGGGATCCCGACGACGACTTCATCTGGCGCCCCCACTTCCGGGATTGACCTAGAAACCGAACGACTGCTGCGGGGCGGGCGCGGGTCCGACCCGCACGCCTTCGAGCGCCAGCATCTTTTCCTTGGTCGTAGAGCCGCCGGGCGCCGAGAAGCCGCCGATCTTGCCTCCCGCCGCGAGGATGCGATGGCAAGGGATGACCAGCGGCACCGGATTGGCGCCGAGCGCCTGCCCGGTTTCGCGCGGCAGCCCCGCCTGGCCCGCGCGCTTGGCCAATTCGCCATAGGTGGTGGTTTCGCCGAAGCGCAGCTTGCGCGCGGCTTCATAGATGGCGCGGTTGAAATCGTCGATGCCGGAAAGATCGACCGGCACGCGCGAAAAATCGATCTCTTCGCCCACCGCATAAGCCTTTACGTCGCGGATCAGGTCGACGACCCATGGCGGCTGCTCGCCTTCATGTCGCCCGGCGGCATCGCCGGACGGCGCATGCTTCTCCAGCCGGCGCTCGACCGCAGCGCGTTCCCGCTGGAACAGGCAAAGCCGCGTCAGGCCGATCCCGTTCCAGGCGATGCCGACGAAGCCTAGCGCGGTTTCGAAAACCGCATGGCCGATGGGCGTTGATGAGGTGTTCACGATCGTCGTCCTGGCTTGGGAGGTCTAGTACAAATCGAGAACAGTATGGCATTTTCGGCCTGCTGCCGCCACCCGAAACCTGCGACGCAGCCGCGGATTGCCCCTCCGGGCCTGCTGGTGTAAGGACGTTTCGGGACGGGACCACGACCAACAGCCAGAGCGCGGCCTTTGCCAGCATCGAAGAACGGCCTTCTGATCGGACTGGTGCTTTGCGCCGGTATGCTGGCGGGGTGCAGCACCACCCGGCTCGAACCAGCGATATCGCCGCTCTCCGAACTCGGGGCCGACACGGTCGAAGTCTCCCAGTCCAGCGAATACGGCATCACGCTGCCCGACGAGGTGGCGGTGGTGCCGAGTTCCTTCGCCGAGCCGACGCCGGGCGATGATAGCGTCCAGCTCGCCTCCCTGCCGCGTCCGGAATTCCCGAACCAGAACCCGGCGCGGGATGTCTTCCCCGAGGCGCCCGAGGCGCGCGTACCCGAAGGGCCGGCCGAGGACATCGTCTGGGCGCCACAGAACACGCCGCGCGGCGAGGTCGACCGGCTGATCGCCAAATACGCCGCGCTCTACGAGGTTCCCGAGACGCTGGTGCGCCGCGTCGTCAAGCGCGAGAGCAACTTCAACCCCAGGGCGCGCAACGGCCCCTATTGGGGGCTGATGCAGATCCTGCCGCAGACCGCCAAGGGCATGGGCTACCAGGGCACGGCCCAGGGCTTGCTCGACGCCGAAACCAACCTGAAATACGCGGTGAAATATCTGCGCGGCGCTTACATGGTCGCTGCCGGCAACCACGACCGCGCGGTGCGCTTCTACGCCAGCGGCTATTATTACGACGCCAAGCGCAAGGGCATGCTCGAGGAAACCGGGCTGGGGCGCGACCGCAAGCGCAAACGCCAGAGCGTCTAGCGCGCCGGCCTGACCAGTCAGGCCTTCTTGGCTGCCGGTTTGGCGGCCGCCTTGGGCGCGCGCTTCTTCGGCACGGCCTTGGCGGGCTTGGGCGGCGGGGGCGGGGCCTCGGCCTCCATCTTCAGCCTGAGCGCGCGCAGCCGCGCGGTTTTGGCCTCGCGCTGCTTGGCCTCCGTCTCGAGGATCACGCGGGCGGCGTTGCTGGTGGTGCTGGCCTTGGAATCCTGCCTGGAAGGGTTGGGAGCAAAAATGCCCCGCGCTTCGATCGACTTTGCCATCCGGGTCCTCCTGTAAAGAAAAAGGCCGGGCGTGTGCCCGACCTCCCGTCAGCATTCAGTCCCGCGCCGGTACATCCGTGGTCGCGGAACCGAGATGCGAAATCATGCGGCCTGCAGGTTCTCTGCGGCGCTCTTGCCGGTCCGGTTGTCCTTCACGACCTCGAAGGAGAGCTTCTGGCCCTCGACGATGGTGCGCATGCCGGCGCGCTCGACGGCGGAAATGTGGACGAAAACGTCCGTGCCGCCATTGTCCGGCTGGATGAAACCAAAGCCCTTGGTTGCGTTGAAGAACTTAACGGTGCCAGTATTCATAACGACTTCCTTTCAATCGCTCATAGTTTTCGCGCGCGCCGCAACATGCGGCCCGGCGCATTTTCGATCGATTTTGAGAGGAGAAGATCGTCGTGGACGCGCTGTTTTGCGCAGCAACAAAGTTCGACAAGCAAGACCGATTGGTAATACATAGGCGGGTTTCGCCTGTTTATCAAGGTGCACGGATTTTGCCCGCGCCATCCTGAACCGCGAAAATCCGCCCCGGCCGGCGAAGCGACGCCGTCGCGGCGCCCGCCGCATTCGCGGCTGAAACGTTCGATCCGCACCATCCGCCCACCTGACTTTTGCGCTTTTTCCGCCTATCTCATGCTGCGGGCGCGAAGAGCAGGATCTTGTCATGACGGACCAGGCGATGGTGGCGGACGGCGTTGCCGGCGCCGGACAGGCGCGCAAGCCGAGGCAGCCCGGCTGCATCCCCTCGGGCGAGGCGAGCTTCTACGACCAGCTCAAGATGATGTGGAGCGCCTTCATCGGCTCGCCGCTGAGAAGGCTGCTGTTCTGGGTCGGTTTCGGCATCTTCGCGCTGATCGTGGCGACGGCCTTCGGCCAGGTGCTGCTCAACCGCTGGAACCAGCCCTTCTACGACGCCATCGAGCGCAAGGACATGGCGGGCTTCCTCCACCAGCTCGTCGTCTTCGCCGAGATCGCCGGCGCGCTCCTGGTGCTCAACATCGCGCAGGGCTGGCTGAACCGCTATCTGCACATCAAGCTGCGCGAGGGGCTGGTGCGCGACCTGCTGGACGAATGGATGCGCCCCGGCCGCGCGCTGAAGCTCAAGCAATCCGGCGAGATCGGCGTCAACCCCGACCAGCGGCTGCACGAGGACGCCTGGCACCTCGCCGACCTCTCGGCCGACCTCGGCATCGGCTTCGTGCAGGCCGGCGTGCTTCTGGTCTCCTTCATCGGCGTGCTGTGGGCGATCTCGGAAGGGTTCGTGTTCCACTATGGCGGCCGCAGCTTCGCCATCCCCGGCTACATGGTGTGGGCAGCCCTTGCCTATGCCGGCACCGCCTCGGCGCTGTCCTGGCTGCTTGCCCGGCCGCTGGTGAGGCTGAACGCCGACCACTATGCGCGCGAGGCCGAGCTGCGCGTCTCGCTGGTCGAGGCCAGCCAGGGCGTCGAGGAGATCGCCAGCGCCGGCCGCGAGGGAGCGACAAGGGGCAGGCTGGAGCAAAACCTCACTGCTGCGCTGCTCACCGTGCGCCGCATCATGACGGCGGCGATCCGCCTGCAATGGTTCACCGCGGGTTACGGCTGGGTGACTGTCGTGGCGCCGATCGTCATTGCCTCGCCGGTCTATTTCGCCGGCGACCTCACTTTTGGGGGCCTGATGATGGCGGCCGCCGCCTTCACCCAGGTTCATTCGTCGCTGCGCTGGTTCGTCGACAACATCGGCGCGATTGCCGACTGGCGCGCCACGCTGATGCGCGTGGCGTCGTTCCGGCTGGCGCTGATCAGGGTGGGGGAGGGGTAGCGCTTGGCGCCTATCCTCTCCCTCGCGAAGCGGGGGAGAGGTGGCGCGCCGAAGGCGCGACGGAGAGGGGGTGTTGCGGACGTCTTCGACGTTTTGCATTTTCCTCCGGCGGCCCCCCCTCCGTCTCGGCTTCGCCTCGACACCTCCCCCCCGTTCCGGGGTGGAGGATAGGCACACTTCATCATCGCCACGCCCTGCCTTCGCAGTCCGGCTCTCTCCCTCCTGGCGTCCGGCAAAGGCGGTCGATCGCATCACGACGTGTCGCGATGCTCGAGCACCTCGAAGGCGAGCCAGTGGAGGTCGTTCAGGACCTCGTACACTTCATGACGCCGCCGGTTGGCGGGACGCTGGCCTGGCGCGCGGCCCGGTCGCAGCGGCCAGACGCGGCGGGCAAGCCTCTTGTTTTGCGCGCCTGCGGCGTCCGGACTTTTGTTTTGCGCGCCTGCGGCGTCGCGGCCGGCGCGTTTCCTCGTTCGCCAGCGGGCGAAGCGTTTTGCCTGTCCGGGCAGGTCGTCGAGTGCCGCGCCCAGCGCCTTGAGGCGGAGCGCAAGACGGGTGGCGTCGAGCGGATCGTCGGGCGCGGGCGGCAGGCGCGGCGTAATGGGCGACGGCGCGGTGACGCCGGGAAACGAGATGCGCGGAATGCTGGTTGCGGCCGGCCAGCGGCGGCGGAAGGATCGCCTGAGCGGATCGAGCAGCGGCAAGGCGAGGGCCGTTGCGTTCCGAGCCCTGCCTCCTCCTCCCCACAAAGGGGACACTGAATCGCGGACGCTCGCCGGGAGATAGATGCCGGTGCCGCCGGGCTTGCTGAGGAAGATCGACGCCGGTTTCGCCTTGCGCGGGCGCGGCGGCGGCAGTGTCAGCACCAGCCCGCGCGCCAAAACGATGACCAGCCGCCGCACGGCGGACTCGGCCGGCCTGATGAGGCGCAGGATCGCGCGGTGGAGATGGCGCGGCAGGGTCAGCTTCACCTCCCCCTTGAGGGGAGGTCGACGCGAAGCGTCGGGTGGGGGTTGCGGCGCTGCAATTACCCCCACCCGGCGGTCTGACGACCGCCGACCTCCCCTCAAGGGGGAGGTGAACGCGGAGGCGTCCAGCCCCGCCATGGCGACAAGCATGGCCAGGATGCGCCTCAGCGCGTCGCTGTTTCTCTCGATTGCCAGATTCCAGTCCATCGCCGCCTCCTTTCAGGGCGGCGGGATTTTAACGTTGGGCGGAAGGGGCGGGGAAAAAGCGGCGGGGCGGGGAGGGGCGGAAACCGGGTAAGCAATTGATTTCACGGGCGAAAAACTTTGCGGCGGCGGAAATCTTCTCCACGTACCGCCTGCCTGCGCTATTTGTCGACGAAGCCGCCGGCGGGCGCCTCATGCGGGATCGTCCAGCCGAAATAGACCTCGACGTCGATGATCCTGTCGCCGCGCACGGTCAGGATCTCGGTGTTGCGGAAGCGTTTTCCCGACGCGCCCTTGCCCTCATAGGTGACGAAGACGCGGTCGCCATCCTGCACGAGGTTTTTGTATTCGAAGCCGGCCGCCGTCTCGCTGTTCGGCCAGCAGCGCTCGAAATAGGTCTTGCGGTCGATGCAGTTGTCGAGCGGGCTGGTGAAATGAAAATCGTCGGCGATCACGGCTTCGATCGCCGCGCGGTCCTTGTCGACATAGGCCTGAAAACAGCGTTTGACGATGGCGATGGCGTCCATGGGCTTGCCTCCTGCGGAGCAAACTGTCGAGGCGGGTGTGGGTTCCGCAGGGTCTGGGCTGAGGTTGTGGCCGGAGGGAGCGCGAGCAGGGCCGGAGCTGCCCGCGCAACCAGCGGGCGTCCGCTGCGACACGTGCCGGAGTGGAGGTTGTAGCGACCCATTCCCACAAGCAAGCTGCACGAGGAGTATGCGGGAGGTGGAGGGGTGGGGACAAGTTGGGAGAGGCGAAGAAACGCGGAAGTGATTGATTTCAGGGCGGTAAAGAGAATTGTGGGGATGGAAGTTGGTTTCACGGGGGTGGCGCATGTTTGCCCCTACTATAGCCCCATAGGATTCGGCCGAAGCTCAAAAATGCGCGGCACCGGCTCTACAAGTCGCCACCCCGGAGTAATATAAGCTAAGTGAGATGCTGGATGGGAGGGTATCGTGACCGATTTAGTCCGATTCGTCAGGGTTGATTTCGACCGTTTCAAAGCTTTTCAAAAATTCACCCTCCACCTCAGGCATTTTAATATTCTAGTAGGGCCGAACAACGCCGGAAAATCGACTGTGTTGGCTGCCTTCAGAATTCTGGCGTCTGGATTGAGGAGGGCGACATCCAAGAGACCAGAAATAGTGGCTGGACCGCAAGGTCCTACCCATGGTTACGTCGTAGACTTAACAACCATATCTGTGGCAGAGGAAAATATCTTTTATAACTATGACGATAGCTATCCCTCCTTAATAAAATTTACGCTTTCGAACAAAAACGAACTTATTTTATATTTTGGAGAGCAAGGATCTTGTCATCTTATAGCTTCTGTCCCCAGAGGTAGGACGCCACTCTCGCCGAAAGAATTCGTCAATAAATTTAACTGCCCGATAGGCTTTGTGCCAATTTTAGGGCCTGTAGATCACGATGAAATTCTATATGGAAAGGAGGCCGCGCGTCTTGCTTTGTTCAACTACAGGGCCGCTCGAAACTTCAGAAATATCTGGTACCATTATCCAGAAAAATTTGACGAGTTCAAGGAGACCTTAGTCAGAACTTGGCCCGGCATGGATATAGAGCGCCCGAGAATCGAACACGTCGAGGGAAAAGCTAGGCTATATATGTTCTGCCCGGAATCGAGAATACCACGCGAAATATTCTGGTCGGGGTTTGGATTCCAAGTTTGGTGTCAAATGCTAACTCATCTAGTTCAATCAAAAGAAAATTCGATATTCCTGATAGATGAACCTGACATATACCTTCATTCCGAGTTGCAGAGGCAACTTCTTTCTCTACTGAGAAATCTTGGCCCCGATATACTCATAGCAACACATTCGACCGAAATAATAACTGAGTCCGAGCCGGGTACTGTCCTAATTAGGACGAACTGCACTTTCGGTCATTGCTACCGCTACATCAATTAACTCCGCAACCGACCACAGGCGATCCGTCAATCCCAGCGCCATTGCCGGCGTCATCTTCAAGCTCTCATGGACGCGGCAGAGATTGTAGTGCGCGACGAAGAGCGCGACCGCCGCCTCATGGTTCTCGACCTTCTTGCTGTAGCCGTTCGTCAATCGGGTGAACCGGCGCGAGCCCATGCGCACGGAAAGGTTGACGCGCTCGACGTGGCTGGTTGATGCCATGAACTCTGGCATCGCGCCGAATACCCGTTCCTTGGCTACCTTTACGATGGCACCTGGCGAGTAGCGGCGAGCGGCGTTTACCGGCGGCTCGTTTACATAGGTCTTTACAATCTGCGTGTAGTGTACGCCGGGGCCGAAGACGGCGCGGATCGCCGGCTCGTAAGCCGGGAAGGCGTCGGACGTGATGAACGGCATTCCGAGGACGCGGGCGCGCACGTCCCTCACGAAGTCGAGCGTGGTTTCACCAGTGCGCTTGCCGACCCGGTAGCTGATAATCGCCTTGTCCAGCGGATCGAGCGCGAGGAACGTGTAGCAGTCGCCCTTGGTCGGATCGTCGTCGCGCTTCACGCGCTTTTGCTTCTTGCCGATGTATGCCCACAGCTCGTCAAACTGGAGCTGGTTGATGTTCAAGTCGCGGAACATCATGTCATGCAGGGCAGCGCAACCGCGACCGATGCGGGCGCCAAGGCGCATGACGGTATCGCGGTGAGTTTCGGTCATGCGCTCGGTCGCGCGGATGGAGCAGCCCTCGATCAGGGCGGAGATGACGGCAACTTGCCGATCTTGGGGAAGAATGTTCATTGGGGCCAATCCAACGGTTATGGGATTGGCTTTGCGTCCGCCTCTGGCGGAAAGACCCAGAATCCGCTATATAGAGCGGAGGGTCATGACGCAGGGGGCCAAATCCCTGTGAAGTGATCCGGGGCCGGCTGTTCGCGCAGATCGGCCCCATTGATTCTTGGTTCCCCGGCCAGGACTCGGACCTGGATTGCCTCACTTGTAACGGCGGGCGTCCTACCAATTAGACGACCGGGGAGAGCTAAGTAGCCTATTGCAGGGGCTGGCACCTTTCCTTCGCGGGTCCGGGTGCCGGCCCCTTCCTTCATCCTCGCCCCGGTAGCGTCGGCTGCCGTGCCGGGGCTCTGACTGTTGTCATCGTAGGTCTCCGCTTCGATCTGGAATCACCCTACCTTCTGCATCCGTACCCGTCAAGAGGTATGGTAGAGGTACCGCATATCTTTTTTCGTTTGACGAGGTGAAGGTAAGCGTGGTAGTTACGGCCACCATATAGGAGGCTGGCATGACCGACGCGCCCAACGACGACACCGACTACATGAAGCAGCCCCGTTTCCGTAGTCCGCCCTATCCGTCTATCCCGCTGGCAAAAGCAATCGACCGTTTAGGTGCCTTCTACCAGAAGGCCCTCCATCACGCGGTGCCGATCACTGTTGCCGCGAGCGCATGGGAATACGCACCAAAGAGCAGCGGGCTTTTCGCGACCGTTGCGGCCCTAAAGCAGTTCGGCTTCATGACGGACGAAGGGTCGGGCGATAAGCGCCGCTTCAAGCTCACCGACCGCGCAATCCGCATCGTCCGCGATACCGACCCAAAGTCGGAGAAGCGGATAGCGGCGATCCGTGCGGCGGCGTTATCGCCCAAGATTCATTCAGAACTGTGGGAGCAGTATGGTGTCGCCGGTGCATCCGGTGCGATGGATGTTGCGGTCAAGAGTTATCTCACCCTGGATCGCGCTGACGACGGAGCCGCCCCTTATTCAAATGCCGCTGCTGATGAACTCATTTCAGAGTATCGCCAGACGGTAACGTTTGCTGGACTGCTGGAATCGGACGATGTATCCTCTAATGAGGTCGGGTCTGAAGACACCGACAACCTTAGCGATGATGAGAAAGCAAAGATGGAACAGAACCTTGCCGGTCAGCAGCATCGCGATCCTCCGCCACCCCCGCCACCGCCCCCAAGCGAGTTGAATGACATTCGGGTCGAGTTCTTCGGTGGCAAGGTGCGTATCAATGCGCTGATGGACAAAGACGGACTGGAGGATTTGGAAAAGAAGATCGCCGCTTTCAAGACGATCCTTTCCTAATCACGAAAAAGCCCGCCTCGTTGAATTGAGGCGGGCTCACATTTTGAGAGTGTGACTCAGGAATCAGGCGGCGACCGCTTCCAGCAGTCGATACCCATCATCGTTGACGTGACGAATTTCGATGGGCTGGGTCTTTGCCGAATGCACACTCCGGCGGGACAGTTCATCCACGCCGAAGGTCGAGGACAATTCCAGCTTCTCAATCGCAAGCCTGCGGATGATCGTCTCCGCCGAACTATCGATCTCGTATTCTCCCCTTTCCCATCGACCAACAGACTGCTTGTCGTGATGGACCAGCGCGCCAAGTTCCGACTGGGTGTACCCCATCTCGGTTCGCAGGAATCGCAATTCATCGGGGCTGATCCCATGTGCATGAGACACAATCCCAAGGGCGATCACGCGGTGCAATTCATTGACAGCCGGGATCGTGATGATCTCGTCACCGTCGTCATCGACTTCCATCGGAAGGCCGTCGATGAAGACGTTCTTC
This sequence comes from Mesorhizobium sp. KR9-304, assembly GCF_040049215.1. NCBI lineage: Bacteria > Pseudomonadati > Pseudomonadota > Alphaproteobacteria > Hyphomicrobiales > Phyllobacteriaceae > Mesorhizobium > Mesorhizobium sp. KR9-304. The sequence goes on from NZ_JBDZDN010000003.1 coordinate 187,156, forward strand.
AGTCCGGATTCGGTGTAGTGGTGCCTAGTCATCTTCTTCTCCAGTGAACGTACCAGCTCGGGTCTCGATTTCGTCGACCCACATAACACTTACAATCTTCAGGAGGGTTCCAGGCTTGTCTGGGACCACAATGACCCGAAGCGTCCTATTTCCCCCATTGGGGCACATGCTCTCCATTGCGTACTTCTTGTAGTGGGGCCGCGTTGAATCCATTGGATCCATGTGGACGAACCCATTCTTGAGGACGAATAGAACGTCACCCAAGATAATCCCTCTTTCGGCAATTCGTTCTCTAGCATGGCGCTTGTAGGTAATCGTTAGAGTTCGAGAGCGCGCAATCGCGCGAATCTCATCGGTCGCCTGCTCCTTCGGCCAGTTGCATCCGCCCGCCACAACGCCCTGTCCCCCATTCGGTTGCTGCATTTTTATATCATGACGATACATCTTCCTACTAATCCTTTTAGGTCAATCCAATGTGCCACGGTTAAAAATCTTCCAATCAAAAGGGCGCTCGCGGGATAACGAGCGCCCTTTTTTCACTTCTTGATGCGCGTGACGATATGCGTGTTCGACTTTCGAATTGCCGTCGCCACAGAAGTAAACCGGCCTGAGATCGCACTGCGTCCTACGGTTACGGTCTTCTTTCCCATCGCTACCACCTCCTTCCCGAGCCCGTCGGCTCTACGTCGGAGAGTCAGGTGGTGCGGTTCATATGTATCACCATGATACCTATGTCAAGGGGCCGGGCGGGAAATTAGGACAACTGCCCTCTAATTAGGACAGCACCCCGAGCCGGATGAGATCGTAATCGTCAATAAAAAGCGACCCCATGCGCAGCGCGTCAAAAATCCTACACAGCTAGGAGACGTATTTTCGTCGCTAGGATCGAATCTCAATCCGATTCTTACGCAACTGGCAAAAACCCGGCGGGCGATTTTTGTAGAAGGCAAAGATTATCAAATAATCGGAAAATTTGCGACGCGATTGGGCTTCGCGGAAACTGGAAACCGCGGGAATTTTGCTGTCATCCCCGTTGAGGGATTCAATCCTGAAAGAGCAAAAAGCATAAAAATTGGCATGGAACTGACGCTGGGAACTCATATTTCCTCTGCGGTCATTTTTGATCGTGACTACAGGAGCGACGGTGAATGCAAGTCGATTGAGGATGCATGTAGTAAGTTTTCGGACCTTGTCTCGTTACATAATCGAAAGGAAATAGAGAACTTTTTGCTGATACCTTCCGCGCTAGATAGATCTGCAAGGGCGAAATTGGCGGATCTTGCGAGGCGGGGTGGTGAAGAGATAGAGTATAAAGTATCGGCCAATGATGTACTTGAACAATTTGCTGCCGAGAAGAAAAGCTATGTTGCCGCTCAATATCTTACCGAGAGGAGAAGATTCGAGCGAAATGTCAACCCAGGCACGAGCGATGCCACAATCAGCGAAAAAGCATTGAATGATTTTGAGAAAGATTGGTCCGATGCGGATAGGAGGATGCAGGTCATACCGGGGAAAGATGCCCTTCGGTATTTCAATAGAATTTTGCAAGAGACACACAACGTCAATGTTACACATACGTCCATTATTGACGCCATGAAGAAAGACGAGATCCCCACAGATATGGTCGGTCTGATAACGAAAATCTCTGAATTCGCTAGCAGGCTGATTGAATAGCCGGTATGACGAATTCGTGTTCCGCGAACCGGCTGCTCACCCCCCGCAAGGGGGGAGATAAGGACAGCACTCAGGCAAAATACTCCTGCAGCGGCCGTACCTCCAGGCTGCCCGCCTTGAGCGCGGCGATGGCTTCGGCTACCGCTGCCGCGCCCGAGAGCGTGGTGTAATACGGCACCTTCTGCATAAGGTGGCGCAGCGAAATAGGGTAGCTTAGGCCGGCTCAGCCATCCCACTTGCCGGCGCCACGGCCACCACGACCGCGTAGGCGGACCACTCGATAAATCCGGCATCTTCGCGAAGTGCGTCGAGCCTACGCGGGCGAGGGGCTCGCCCTGCCAGTCCTCGAAGGCGAGCCGATCGCGACTCCGACCTCGTGCAGGGCCTCGTCGAGCGTGTCGGCAACAGCGATGACGCCTGGCACGTCTGGAAAAGACACCGGTTTGCAGGTCGCAAGACCCTCTCAAGCGTCGTCAGAAATGAGACTTGCTTCGCGTCCGCGCGACGCAGATGCGTGGCAAGGACGCGAAGAGATACAAACCCCTCAGAACAGGCCTTCCATCGATGTCGGAGAACGGTGGCATGGTTGTTGCGTGGCATGGCCAGACCAACAACTCGAGGGATCTGCGATGAAAATCTGCTTCTCGTCACTCGCCAAGATTCACTGTGTTATGGCGATTTTTCTGGCCCAGTTTTTCGGATTTCTTGTTGTCAGCTCAGCCAATAGTCAAGACTGCACCACAGAGGCGCGCTGCCATGTCCAACTCGATACCGGGATAGACATGGCCTATACCGACGCCGGCCCGAAGGACGGCAAGCCTATCGTTTTCGTGCATGGACTTACCGACAATCTCTATATGTGGTCGCTGGTAACAGAAAAAATTACCGCACTGGATCCTGCCTTCCGTCTCGTGAGCATCGATTTGCGCGGTCATGGCGAAAGCAGCATGCCGTCGGGCAAGGATTGCCCGAATGCCCCCCAGACGTGTTTCACGGCGAAACTCTACGCAGAAGATCTGCACGATTTTCTTGGCAAGATGGGCATAGAGGGCGCTTTCGTTGTCGGCCAGTCGATGGGCTCAATTGTCGCGCAACAGATCGCACTTGACTATCCGCAGGATGTTGCCGGCATCGTCCTGGTCGCTACGTCCGGAAACGTGGGTGGCAATCCGGTTTTGAAGTGGCTGACCGACGACATTCTTCTTGGGTCATGGAAGCCGGCGCTTGCGAAAAAGGGGATGGACACGCCTGAAGCATTGTGGTCCGCGCTTCCCGCGGATGCAGATCCGCAGGCATTGCAGTGGATGAAGGACAATTGGGTCGGCGACAGGTTCGCGCCAGCGGATTTTATCGACAAGATGTCGGAGCTTACCGCCAAAATCCGGGTCGGAACCTTCTTCGGCGCCACAAAGGGTCTCGATCAATACAATAATTTGACCCGATTGGAGAATCTCAAAGTACCCGCCTTTCTCCTATGGGGAGTGCAGGATGCGATCTTTGAGTTTGACCGCGACCAGGTTCCGATCATCGCCGCCCTGACGAAAGCCGCCTCCGACGGTCATACAAAGGCGGTTTGGAAGCAATATGGCGTTTCACCTGCCCCCGCCAGCGGCGGCCCCACCGATGTTGGCCATAGCGTGGCATGGGAGCTGCCTGAACAGACCGCCCTGGACATCGTGTCATTCATCAGGACCGGGCAACCGACGCCAGATTTATATCGCATCGCTGAAAGAGAAGGCGGAAAGTTCGAGATCGTCACGGAAAAAGGCAAGGCGCATATCAAGCGGTTTGACTAAGGCATGCCGAGCGGTTCCGCCGCCGCAAGGCGGCGGCCGCATTCCAAAGCCAGCCCTCAGGCAAAATACTCCTGCAGCGGGCGCACTTCGAGCGAACCGGCTTTCAGCGCAGCGATGGCTTCGGCGACGGCGGCGGCGCCCGAGAGCGTGGTGTAATACGGCACCTTCTGCATCAGCGTGGCGCGGCGCAGCGACTTGGAGTCGGAGACGGCCTTCTGTCCGTCCGTGGTGTTGAAGACGATCTGCACCTGGCGGTTGCGGATGGCGTCCTCGATATGCGGGCGGCCCTCCAGCACCTTGTTGATTTTCTGGGCCTCGACGCCGTTTTCGGCGAGGAAGCGCTGCGTGCCGCCGGTGGCGAGCACGCGGAAACCGAGCCCGGCGAGACGCTTGACCGCCGGCAGGATGCCCGGCTTGTCCTCGTCGCGCACCGAGACGAACAGCGTGCCCGAGCGGGGCAGGTCGACGTTTGCGCCGAGCTGGCTCTTGGCGAAGGCCAGCGCGAAATCATAGTCGAGGCCCATGACCTCGCCGGTCGACTTCATTTCCGGGCCGAGCAGGATGTCGACGCCGGGGAAGCGCGCGAAGGGGAAGACGGCTTCCTTGACCGCGATGTGGCCGGGGTTTCGCGGGTCGGGTTTCGGGCCGTAGTGGGAAAACGCGTCGTCGAGGCTCTCGCCGGCCATGATGCGCGCCGCGATCTTGGCGATCGGGCTGCCGATCGTCTTGGCGACGAACGGCACGGTGCGCGACGCGCGGGGGTTGACCTCCAGCACGAAGATGACGCCGTCCTTGATGGCGTATTGCACGTTCATCAGCCCGCCGACATTGAGCGCGCGGGCAAGGGCCGCCGTCTGCCGCTCCAGCTCGTCGACCAGCGCGGGCGCGAGCGAGTGGACGGGCAGCGAGCAGGCCGAGTCGCCCGAATGGATGCCGGCCTCCTCGATATGTTCCATGATGCCCGAGACGAAGGTGTTCTTGCCGTCGCAGAGGCAATCGACGTCGACCTCGATGGCGCCGGAAAGATAGGTGTCGAAGAGCAGCGGGTTCTTGCCCAAGAGCGTGTTGATCTGGCCGGTCTTGTCGTTGGGGTATTTCTGCTTGATGTCCTCCGGCACCAGGCCGGGCACGGTGTCGAGCAGGTAGGACTGCAGCATGGATTCGTCGTGGATGATCTGCATGGCGCGGCCGCCGAGCACGTAGGACGGGCGCACGACGAGCGGGAAGCCGAGCCCCTCGGCGACGCTGCGCGCCTGCTCGACCGACCAGGCGATGCCATTGCGGGGCTGGGTGAGGTTGAGGCGGTGGAGCAGCTTCTGGAAGCGGTCGCGGTCCTCGGCGAGGTCGATCATGTCGGGCGACGTGCCGAGGATCGGGATGCCGGCCTTCTCCAGCGCGTCGGCGAGCTTCAGCGGCGTCTGGCCGCCGAACTGCACGATGACGCCCAGAAGCTCGCCCGAGGCCTGTTCGGCGCGAAGAATCTCCAGCACGTCCTCCGCCGTCAGCGGCTCGAAATAGAGGCGGTCCGAGGTGTCGTAGTCGGTCGACACGGTCTCGGGGTTGCAGTTGACCATGATCGCCTCGTAGCCGGCGTCGCGCAGGGCGAAGGCGGCGTGGCAGCAGCAATAGTCGAACTCGATGCCCTGGCCGATGCGGTTCGGCCCGCCGCCGAGGATGACGACCTTTCGGCGCGCGGAGACCTGCGCCTCCGAGCGCGTCGCGCCGGCGAACGGAGTCTCGTAGGTCGAATACATGTAGGCGGTGGGCGAGGCGAATTCGGCAGCGCACGTGTCGATGCGCTTGTAGACCGGGTGGACGTTCAGCCGGTCGCGGTGGGCGGCGACGAAGTCGGGGTCCTTGCCCGACAGCGAGGCGAGCCGCGCATCGGAGAACCCCATCGACTTCAGCATGCGCAGGTTCTCGGCATCGGCGGGCAGGCCGTGCTCGCGGATGCGGGCTTCCATCGAAATGATGCCGGCGATTTGTTCGAGGAACCACGGGTCGATCTTGCACATGTCGTGCACTTCCTCGAGCGACGTGCCCATGCGGATCGCCTGCGCGACCATGCGCAGACGATCCGGGGTGGGCGTGCCGAGCGCGGCGCGGATGGCGTTCTTGTCCTCCGCGTGACCCAGGCCGGGGATCTCGATCTCGTCGAGGCCGGTGAGGCCGGTTTCCAGCCCGCGCAAGGCCTTCTGCAGCGATTCCTGGAAGGTGCGGCCGATCGCCATGACCTCGCCGACCGACTTCATGGCGGTGGTGAGCGTGGGCTCCGCGCCGGGGAATTTCTCGAAGGCGAAGCGCGGGATCTTGGTGACGACGTAGTCGATACTGGGCTCGAAACTGGCGGGCGTCGCGCCGCCGGTGATGTCGTTCTCCAGCTCGTCCAGCGTGTAGCCGACCGCGAGTTTCGCCGCGACCTTGGCGATCGGGAAGCCGGTCGCCTTGGAGGCAAGTGCCGACGAGCGCGACACGCGCGGGTTCATCTCGATGACCACCAGCCGCCCGTCGGCGGGGTTGACGGCGAACTGCACGTTGGAGCCGCCGGTCTCGACGCCGATCTCGCGCAACACCGCGATCGAGGCGTTGCGCATCATCTGGTATTCTTTGTCGGTCAGCGTCAGCGCCGGCGCGACGGTGATCGAATCGCCGGTGTGCACGCCCATCGGGTCGATGTTCTCGATCGAGCAGATGATGATGCAGTTGTCCGCCTTGTCGCGGACGACCTCCATCTCGTACTCCTTCCAGCCGAGCACGCTCTCCTCGATCAGCACCTCGGTGGTCGGCGAGGCGTCGAGGCCGGACTGCACGATGTCGAAGAACTCGGCGCGGTTGTAGGCGATGCCGCCGCCGGTGCCGCCCATGGTGAAGGAGGGGCGGATGATGGCGGGCAGGCCGACATGGTCGAGCGCCTGGGCGGCGACCGCCATGGCATGGCCGATATAGCGCTGCTTGCGGTCGCCCTCGCCGAGGTTCCACTGGGTCTCCAGCGCGTCGAACTCGGCGTCGGAGGCGTTGCCGGCCTTGAGGCTAGCGCGCTCGGCCTCGTGGCGCTTGCGGTCCTCGTCTTTGGGCAGGGTGGCGTTGGCGAGCATCGACTTCGGCGTCTCGAGCCCGATCCTGGCCATCGCCTCGCGGAAGAGGGAACGGTCCTCGGCCTTGTCGATGGCGTGAGCGTCCGCGCCGATCATCTCGACATTGTAGCGCTCCAGCACGCCCATGCGGCGCAGCGACAGCGCCGTGTTGAGCGCGGTCTGCCCGCCCATGGTGGGCAGCAGCGCGTCGGGGCGCTCGCGCGCGATAATCTTGGCGACGACCTCGGGCGTGATCGGCTCGATATAGGTGGCGTCGGCAAGCTCCGGGTCGGTCATGATGGTGGCCGGGTTGGAGTTCACCAGGATGACGCGGAAACCCTCCTCCTTCAGCGCCTTGCAGGCCTGGGTGCCCGAATAGTCGAACTCGCAGGCCTGGCCGATGACGATGGGGCCGGCCCCGATGATCAGGATCGACTTGATGTCGGTGCGTCTTGGCATGGAGCGTCCGTGGCTGCGCGACGCACCGAACGGGTGGCTTCACGTTCGCGCGCGAACGCGACGCGGCCCCGGCCGGTGCGCGGAGGGATTCTGATGTGCGGCTAGGCGGGCCTTATAGGGGAGGGGGAAGGGGAAGGGAACCCCGGAAATGCGGTTCATTCCACTGCAGCCAAAGCCTGTCGGACGCGATCGAGATTGGCCGATGCTTCCTGCGCTGTCGCCCCGTCTGAGGCGGTCAAGCTGCCGGCCACCGCGGTTTCGCAGAGCGCTTTCGCCTCGTTCAGAATGGCACGGTCATGTTTCATTCGGCCGATGTTCAACAATGCGCGGCAGAGGCTGTCTTCAGTGTAATGGACCAAGGGTGATTGAATCTGCAATTGTAGATCGAGGGCCTCTCGGAGGATCGTCTGTGCGTCCGCAAGGCGAATAAGGTCACGCTCCTGTTCACCGATAAGGACAAGAGAATAACCTATCATGTTCTGTAGGCTGGCCCAGGTAGATGGATTTTCTGCTCGGGTATAAACTTGCAAAGCGTTCGACCAAGCCGCTATGGCCTTTTCGTGGGCGCGAATCTCACGATGCATCGCGCTGCGCTCGGCTAGCTCCGAATACGTGATACCCAGTGAACGTTGCGTGTCCGCCCATTCAAGGGGCTCGCGCTCGCGGTCGTATTCCTCAAGGGCCGCACTGAATGCTGCTGCCGCTTGCTCCAGCGGTGCGATGCTCTCTTCGTGTTTTCCCTGCATACGCAGCGCGAGACCGAGCCTACGCTGCGCATTGGCCCAATCGACTGGCTCTCGCTTTCGGTCGTAATCGCGAAGGGCAGCACGAAAGGCTACCTCTGCTTCTTGCAACGGTGCCAATGCCCCCTCGAGCGACCCAAGGTTCAGAAGCGCCGTGCCGAGACTGTACTGCGCCTCAGCTCTCTTATTGGTCAACACTTCAAGCGCGGGGTCGTGCATCGCCGTACGAAATGCGGCCGCAGATTCCTTTATCCTGGCCGGGCTACCTTCGAGCACTCCGAGTTCCAGTAGCGCCCCACCGAGATACACTTGCGTCAATGCCCACCGCATCACGGTGTCTTCGGGTGTTTGTCCCTCCAGGATAGCACGAAAGGCGTTCACTGCCTCCGCCAGCAGTTCCTGGTCGTTCTCCCGTGAGCCGAGTTTCCACAAGACCAAGCCGAGAAAGTTCTGGTTCGAATCCCACTCTGGTCGATTATTTTCGCGAGAAGAACCTTGGATCGCCGCACGAAAGGCGACCACCGCCTCTTTCAAGTCCTCAACGTCATTCTTCCGTTCGCCGAGCGCCCAAAACGTCCCTCCCAACTCGGCCTGCGTTTTCGCCCATTCGCGCGGCGAACGGGCGCGAGTGCGCACCTGGAGTGCGGCACGATACGCAGCTATGGCGTCCTCAAGCCGCGCGGTCCCTTTTTCGCTGCGTGCTAGCTGTTGGAAAACGGCACCGAGAGCAAACTGCGTCGTGGCCCATTTTTCGCGGTCGCCAAGAGTCTCGGCGATGAGCAATGCCTGTTTGCCAGCTATGACCGCGCGCTCAAGCGATGAGTCATCTTTGCCCCAGCCGCCATGTAACGTTAAGGCTTGGACCTCGGCATTCCTGTATTGCCAGGCAAGCGATGCGTCTCGGCCGTCTACCAGAGCAAAGGCTTCAGCATAGTCCTGCGCCGCCGCCAAATAGTCTGAAGCGAGCGCCTTCGTGCCGGCACTTCTGGCGAAGACGGCCGCGCCTTCGATAAAACGCTGGCGCAGAGTTTTTTCCTGTTGTTCCAAAGTTGGCCGGAGCGCACGGAACCGGGCCTTGGCGCGCTGGCGCAGTGCGTCGGCGGTTGACAATGCGCCCTCCTGCTCGGCGTGGTCGGCCAAGGCGGACAGGCGCATGATTTCGGGATCGGGACTGCTGATAGCTCTGCGTTCAGCGAGGATGACGGCCAGACGTTCGGCTTCGGCGCGGAGAACCTTATCAAGTTCGGACGGATCGGTGGGGGCTTTCGCACCCAACGCCCGAAGTATCGCGTAGAGCGCGTCCATCGGTACGCCGCCGTCGGTGGCGACGGCTTCCACGCGACGACGCTCTGGGTCAGGCAGCGCCGCAATCGTCACCAGAAGCTGCCGCCGCTCCTTGAGAATTTCGCCCTCTTCACCTTCAACGCCCTTCGGCTTTTCCCCGAAATAAAGCAGCCGCCTCAAGCTCTCGTTGACCCACGGTCGCTGCTTGCCCGCAGTCTTCAGATAGACTTCCTCCGCCACCATGCGCATGACCACGCCGAACTCCTCGCCAGCCATGGCGTCGAAGTGGCGAAGCACGGCGGCGGCGTACGGGCTGTTCGAGCCCGCATCGCCATCGAGCGCTGCCTTGCCTGGTTCGGCCGCGAAGGCGATGACGGTGCCGAGATTTTCGTCAGCAGGCGCAGATTGTGGCTCGGCCGGTTTCAAGCCGGCCGCGCCGCGCGTCTCGCCGAGGCCGGCGGTGGCTATCGGCGCCGGTTCCGTGTCGGGTTGGGCGCGCACCATAGACCCTGCCGGAAACGGGCTGTCGCGGCAGGCGTCGAGCATGACGATCATGACTGGCACGGTCGCCTTGAGCTTCGTGATCAAGGCCGAGACCGGAACGAGCTTCTTGGCGGCTGCATCGAGCGCGGAAAGATCGGCATCGACGGGGACAAGATAGTTCTCGCCGCCAGCCTCGATGCCATGGCCCGAATAATAAAGCACCGCGACGTCGGCATTCTCCGCGTCCTCGGCGAAACGCTCGAGGTCGCGGGCAAGCGTCTCGGCGTCGCGGTCGACGCGGCGCACGGAATCAAAGCCGAGGTCGGCAAGCAGCTTCTCGATGGCGTCTGCGTCGTTCTTCGGATTGGGCAGCGGCGTCAGATGTTGGTAATCGGACTGGCCGATCACCAGCGCCACGCCGCGCAGCGCGCGCTGCTCTTGTGCCAAGGCGCCGAAGATCAAAGGCAGCAGGAGGGGGACGGAAAAAACGAGCGCCGTGACGGCGAGGCGAACGAAGCGTCCTCCGTCAGGCGACCCGCATGTCCAGGCACCGCTCAAAGCGTGCATCCAAGCCGATCCCGAAATCCTGGCCGATTGTCGCACGGAATGCGGCAAATGACAGGGGCAGGCATCGCCGCGCCTGCGCGGCTGATTAGGGAAGGCCAGGCGCGGCAGCCCGCGCCCGGCTTAGGGCGTCGCTATTCGGCGTGCTGCTGGACCCATTCGAAATAGGTCCAGGTCAGGCGGATTCCGATGTTGGTGTCGGGCCTGCTGGCGATGTTGACGCCGTTGATGGTGCGTTCCTTGGTGTCGGGATTGTAGTCGTAGACGGAGCTTCCGCTCGACCCCGGCCAAGTGTCGCAGTCATATTGCATGTTGGTTTCGTTGGCGAGCGACGGGTCGACCTTGCAGGAGGCGCGCCACATGGTGCCGTCCGGCTTGTCGCCGGGATAGCCGACGATGTTGGCGTCGAATTCATAGGCCGGGTCGTAGACCGAATAGCCCATCCAGCCGAGATTCGAGCCGGCCGGCTGGTCGAGCACGACGACGGCGATGTCCCAGGGAACGACCGAGCCGTAATAGCCCTGCCAGTTCGAAATGAAGCCGGAGGGAATAAAGACGTCGCGCCAGTTGTACCTGCCGTATGGTGCGCGGCCCTGGCCGTTCAGGGCGGGGTAGAACTCATAGTCCTCGAGCCATCCGCCCGCCTCGTGGTCGTAGACGCAATGCGCCGCCGTGATCAGCGTGCGGCTGGAGATCAGCGTCGCCGAGCAGAGACCCCAATTGCCGTTGCCCTTGTTTGCGTGCAACTGGCCGAAGGTCCGGAACGGATATTTGGTGGTGTCGGTGATGCGGACGCGGTTGTCTTCGCCGATGACGGTGCGCGAGGCCTCGTCGAAGAGCGGATCGGCCCCGGTCATGGGCGCCGCCCTGGTTTCCTTGTCGCCCTTGAGCTGGCGGATGATGGTCGTGCGCAGCGCCTCGTTGGGCTCGACGGATTTCTCGCTGCCGTTGCGGGAACGGACGACGGTGGTGAACCCCTTCTGCAGTTCCTCTTCGGTCGGCTCCCTCACCGAGCGCTGCTCTGCGTCGTCGAGCTTCGGCGTCATGTCGACGAGTTTGCGTTTGGAAAGATCCGGCATTTCCTCGAGCGAGCGCGGCATCTCTCCATTGCCCTCGCTGCCGGCCCGGCTCTGCGCCGACGCGGCCGATAGTGCGATGCCCGAGGCGCAAACGAACGCCGCGGCAAACGATGCGTATTTCAATGTCATGATCAGTTCTCCCAAGCCCAGCCGGCGAGAAACTACACATTCATGACCGGATAATGGCAACCCCCACGGGAATGTTTTTTCCGGGGTTGCAGGCTGGCGGGATGAATCGGGAGGCAGACGCGCGACCCAATTGCCGTCACGGGGCCGGGGCGCCGCCGAGGTCGAGCCGGGCTATCTCGTCGAGCGCGGTGCGCAGCCGCTTGGCCTTCTCGGCGCCGATCAGATCCTCGAGCCGCCGCTGGGCGACCAGCCAGAGCTGCATCACCTCGGCGAGCTTCTTCTCGCCGGCCTTCGTCAGCCTGATACGGCGGATGCGGCGGTCCTGCCTGTCGTTGAAGGTCTCGACATAACCGTCGCGGATGAGCGGCTTCAGCGTATGGCCGAGCGCCGACAGGTCCATGATGAGGGCGGCGGCGATCTCGCCCATCGCCGGCTCGCCGCCGGCGTGGATCTGGTAGAGCAGGCCCTGCTGCGTGGCCTTCAGACCCGCCGGCGCCACCGCATCGTCGTAGAACTGGCCGAGCTTGCGCGCGGCGCGCCTGAGCGTCGCGTTGTTGCAGGCCGACGTGGCTGAGAATGCGTCCTTGGACATGGCTGGCTCCAGCAGCAGCGACGCCGCCGCCCGACGAGGCGCTTGGGTGCAAGAGAAATAACCGTTCGCAACGCCGTTGACAAGAAGGTGGCATATACCTATAAATTGATAGTGGCATATGCCAGTAATAATCCGGGCGGCGAACGGGCCGCCCGCCGAACCGAAAAAGGACGAGACCATGAGCAGGATTGAAGACAGAGGCACGGCGGTGGTGACCGGCGCGTCGTCGGGGCTTGGCGCGGTCTATGCCGAGCGCCTGGCGGGGCAGGGCTATGACCTCGTGCTGGTGGCGCGGCGCGCGGACAGGCTGGAGGCGCTTGCCGAAGCCATCAGGCGCAAGCACGGCCGGTCGGTGTCGGCCTTTGCCGCCGACCTTGCCGATGACGGCGACCTTCGCCGGCTGGAAGAGAGGATCGCCGGCGACGGCAACATAACGCTGCTGGTCAACAATGCCGGCATAGGCGGCCAGAAGGTCGTGGCGGAGGCCGACGCCGAGGACATCGCCAAGCAGATCAAGGTCAATGTCGTCGCGCTGTCGCGCCTGACGCGCGCCGTGCTGCCCGGATTGATCGGGAAGGGCGAGGGCGCGGTCGTCAACATCGCCTCGATCCTGGCCTTCGATACCGGCTTCGGCGGCATCTACAGCGGAACGAAGGCCTATGTCGTGAACTTCACCGAGGGCCTGCAGCGCGAGCTGGAGGGCACCGGCGTCAAGGCCCAGGTCGTGCTGCCCGGCCCGATCAGGACGGAATTCTGGGACATCGCGGGCGGCGATATTTCCGCGTTGCCGCCGGAGTACATCATGACGGCCGAGGATCTGGTCGACGCAGCGCTTGCAGGCCTTGCGCAGGGCGAGGCGTTCACCGCGCCCGGTCTTGCCGATCTTGCCGAAGTGGAGAAGTACCGGCAGGCGCGCGGCGCATTCTACGGCAAGCTCGTCGCCGGCAAGCCGGCGGCGCGCTACGCGGCATGAGCCTACCGGGCCTCCAGCCCGGCGTGCGCCGGCAAATGCCTCGCCGACGCCAGGATCGAATCGAGCAGGCCCGGAAAGCGGCGGTCGAGATCATCGCGCCGCAGCGAGATCAGCCGGCTGGTCCCGGCCACCTCGGTGCGCGTGACGCCGGCTTCCCGCAGCTTCGCGAGGTGGTAGCTGAGATTGGTCTTGGAGCCGAGGTCGAGGAAGCCTCCACAGGCAAGCGGCGTGCCCTCGTCGCGGGCGAGATAGGCGATGATGCCGAGCCTGGTCGGGTCGCCGAGCACGCCGAGGATCGTGGCGAGATCGAGCTGTTCGACGGAGGGGTGGGGCAGGCCCATTCCGGTCACCTCGTATAGCCCTGCCTGGCAGCAAGCCGTCAGGAGCGAAACGTTGCGACCTTGACACAGTCGCGGTCGAGGTTCAATTGTTCAATGATATTTGAACTAAGGAGAGTTGCGTGGACAGACGTCTGATATGGTTGGCCGTCGGCGCATTCGCCACCAGCACGGTGGCGTTCGTCTTCGCGGGACTGCTGCCGCTGATCTCGGCCTCGGCCAAAATCTCGATCGCCGAAGCGGGGCGCCTGATGACGGTGTTCTCGCTGTCATATGCGATCGGCACGCCTGTTCTCTCGACCCTGTTCGGCAGGGTCGACCGCCGCCGCGTCATCGCCATGGCGCTGCTCTGCTTCATATCGGGCAACGCGCTTGCCGCGGCGAGCGGCTCCTATCTCGGGCTGCTCGGCGCGCAGATCGTCATGGGCACGGCGGCGGGGCTCTTTGCCTCCACCGCGCAGGCGACGGCGATCGCATTGTCCTCGCCCGACCACCGCGCCCGCGCCGTCTCGGCCGTGCTCGGCGGCACGACGCTCGCCGTGGCGATCGGCGCGCCACTCGGCGCGCTGATCGGCAACATGGCCGGCTGGCGCGCGACCTACCTCTTCGTCGCCGCGCTCGCCTTCGCGTGCCTCGCCGTGCTGTGGCTGCGCCTGCCGCACGGCATCGCCGGGGTAAAACTGTCGCTCAAGGAGCGCGTGATGGTGATCGGCAGGCCGGGCGTGCTGCCGTCGCTCATCGTGACGTTCCTCTATCTGACCGGCGGCTTCGCGGTGATCTGCTATTTCGGTCCGCTTGCGACCGAAGGGGCCGGGATGCCGGTGGCGTTGGTGCCGGCCATGCTACTGGTGTTCGGACTCGGCGCCGTGATCGGCAACTATTCGAGCGGGCAGCTCGCCGACCGGCTGGGCGCGACGCGCGTGGTGACGCTGTCGCTCACAGGCTCCATGGTTATCTGCGTGCTGCTCACCCTGATACTGGAATTCGCGCCAGCCAATCTGGCCGGACCGCTGCTGATCGCGCTGATGCTGCCCTGGGGCATCGTCGGCTGGATGTTCCCGCCGGCGCAGGCGAGCCGGCTGGTCGCCGCAGCGCCCGAGCTTGCGAGCCTGACCATGCCGCTCAACGTCTCGGCCATGTATTTCGGCATCGCGCTCGGCAGCTTCGTCGGCGGCCAGGCGCTCGAGCTGGCGCCGCCGGCCGAGCTCGGGCTGATCGCGGCGGTGTTCTCGCTGGCGGCACTCGGCGTGCTGGCGGCGAGCACGCGGCAGGCAAGCAGGCGGGAAATCCGGTATCCGGCAGAATGAGCACCAAGCTCAACGATGACCGACGAGCCTAGGTGAGGTTCTTCCGGCGCTCCAACTCGGCCGGCGTTGGCTCGTCCTGCGCGAAGGAACCGGTCTTAACCGGACCGTCCGGCATATAGGTCGAGACGATGGCCCCGGTGGGATAAGATTGCGACTTCACCAGGTTCAGGCTGGACGGGGCAATTCCATCGCCGAAGAGGCGCTTGCCCTTGCCGAGCAGGAGCGGGAAGGTCAGCACTGTGAATTCGTCGACCAGGCCGTGCTTCAGCAGCGTCTGGATGAGGTCGCTCGATCCCTGGACCAGCAGGTCCGGGCCGTCGCCGGTCTTGATCTTCTTCAGTGAGGTGACGGCATCGTCGCCCAGCCACTGGCTGTTTTTCCAGCCGAACTTTCTGGTCGACCGGCTCGCCACATATTTGGTGGCCTTGTTGAAGGCCTCGGCGATAGGCGCGTCCGGGCCACTGTATTGAGGCCAGTAGGCGGCGAAGATGTCGTAGGTCTTGCGCCCCAGCAGCAGGTCGAAAGGCTTGCTGAAGACCTCGTCCAACGACGCGCCGAGCGTCTCGTCGAAAAAGGGAAACGTCCAGCCGCCGAACTTGAAGCCGCCGGTCGGATCTTCGTCCGGACCGCCCGGCGCCTGCATGACGCCGTCGAGGCTGACGAAGGTGGCAGTGGTGATCTTTCTCATGGTCTGGTCTCCTTTCGCGGTCGGTCTCTGGTTTTGACCGGGCTCACTGCAACGACGAACGAAGCAACTGGAATTCGACAGGGCAGGCGAAATTTCCGGATGCCGGCGCCGGCGGAACTAGACCCTTCTCCGACCGTTGAGGCGGACGGCAAGCGCGCCGCTATCATTCTGGAGGCAGATCATGGGGATCGAACAGGCACCGACCGCCAAAGGCAGGGAGGCCGCACGTGGGCTGCGCAAGGCGACCGCCAAGGAAGAGCGCAAGGTCGAGACGCGAAAGGGCAGCGAACTCAAGAAGGGCGCCGAGCGCTTCGACGAACGTTCGCGCAGCTCCGACGGCAAGGGCGCCGGCGCCAAGCAGCGCTAGATAACGCCCGGGCAGCGTCTCAGCTGAATTTACTGAGCGGCAAAGACGCTTGCGGTTCCATCTTTCTTGATCGCGTACACGTCGTACGGGCCTTCATACGGCCCGCCCATGCCGGGAACGCCAGTCGGCATGCCGGGGAGCGAAATCCCCACTACATCGGCAGGCCGGTCTTTCAAGAGCTTCTGAATGATTTCGACCGTGACATGCCCCTCAATCGCGTATCCCTCCAGCATGAGGGTATGGCAGCCTTGATAGTCGCCCGGAATGCCAGCGCCTTTGCTGATCTTGGCGATATCCTCGACGGGCTTGATGTCCACGTCGATTCCTCGCCTCATGAGATATTTCGCGTGGCCTTCGCAGCACGGGCAGTTTTGATCCTTGTAGAGCGTTCCCTGCAGGGTTTGGGCGAGCGCTGGAGCGCACAGGCTGACAAGCGCCACGATGACGGTCGGTTGGAGAAGGCGGTTCATAGGCGGCTCCTTGATCCGGTCCAGCCACTATATGCTCATTGTCTGTTGTGTGCAGGTAACGAATGAGTGCCGGTGAGTGAGAGTACCGAAAAACCCTGTGACTTGGCAGGCCTGTTCGGCTAGGTTTCGTGCAACCGGTCCGGGGTCCAGACGGCCTGCGACCAAGCATTCGAGGGAAATAGCGCCATGCGTTGGAGAGGCCGTCGCCAGAGCGACAACATTCAGGACAGCCGCGGCCAGGGCGGCGTCGGCGGCGGCATGCCGGGCGGCGGACTCGGGCGCAATCCGATCCGCATCCCCATGGGTGGACGCGCCGGCGGCGGCGGCCTGTCCGGCATCATCATACTCGTCGTGCTGTTCTTCGTGCTCAAGGCCTGCGGCATCGACCCACTGCAGATCCTGACGGGCGACGGCGGTCCGTCGGGCGTCCCGGGCGGCGGCGGGCAGGTGAGCGGAAGCCAGCCGAAAGCCTCCGACGAGATGACACAGTTCGTGGGGGTGGTGCTTGCCGAGACCGAGGATGTCTGGAACGGCATCTTCCAGGCGGAGGGCCTGAAATACGAGGAGCCGCAACTCGTTCTGTTCGCGGGACAGGTGAAATCGGCATGCGGCTACGCATCGTCCGCGTCCGGCCCGTTCTATTGCCCCGGCGACAAGAGGGTCTATCTCGACACCACCTTCTTCGACCAGCTCGACCGCCAGTTCGGCGCGTCCGGCGATTTCGCGCAGGCCTATGTGATCGCGCACGAGGTCGGCCATCACATCCAGAACCTCACCGGCATCCTGCCGAAGTTCAACAAGATGCGGCAGTCGATGAGCGAGGCCGAGACGAACGCGATGTCGATGCGGGTCGAACTGCAGGCCGACTGCTTCGCCGGCGTGTGGGGCCACTTCACGGCACAGAAGGGACTGCTGGAGGAAGGCGACGTCGAGGAGGCGCTGAACGCGGCGCAGCAGATCGGCGACGACACGCTGCAGAAGCGCACGCAGGGCTATGTCGTGCCCGAAAGCTTCAACCACGGCACCTCGCAGCAGCGCCAGAAATGGTTCGCCGCGGGGCTGCAGTCGGGCAAGCTGTCGTCCTGCGACACGTTCAACAACCCGATCTGAGCAAATCCGGCGGGCTGCCGGGGCATCTGCCCGGCAGCGTCAGAGCCGCGAGGACGGGGCCTTGCTCGCCGTGGGATCAGCAGCGGGAGCCGCTGACCTGGCCGCCTGCTGCTTCTGCGGCTTAACCTTCGAACCCGTCAGGTAGTTCTTGTAAACCCAGCCTTTCTTGCCGTTGTAAACGATCTGGCACCAGCCGTCGCAGGACAGCACGTTCACGGCTGAGCCCGCTGGCACCACCAGCAGCACGCCGGATCCCTTCTTCGGGCTGGAGCGCATGTTGACAGCGGCGGACACCCGCGCGGTTCCCGGGGCGACGCCGCCCAGGTTTTTCGCGGCTGTCGTTGCCTTCTTGGTCACGGTCTTGACCGTGCTGCCGACATTGTCCTCGTCGGACGTATGGCCGGCCAGCCCGCCGACATTGACGCCGGGCAGCGACGCAACCTCGATCTTTTTGTCGATGGACTGCGGCTTAACTGCCTCGGCCTTCTGGCGCTTGGGCTTTTTCACCAGCGGCTCGTCGGGCTCGGCGGCGTCGGGAGCGATTGCCGCGGTCTGCGTCCCGTCGGCGTCGTCCTCGGCGTAGGCCGCTAGCCGCTCCTCGTTCAAGACGCTCTCGTCGGGGGGGAGCGCGTCCTCCGATGCCGACACCTCGTCCGTCAGCACGATCGGGCTTGCGGTCGGATCGTCGGTCGGCAGCTCGATCGCATGCTCGGGGCCGACCGCGACCTTCGCGACCGCGACTGGATCGGGCGGTGCGGCCGCGATCTCGACCTTGGGCGGCTCGACGGGCTGGCTGGCCGCAATGGCCGGCACGGGGGCCGGCTCGGAGGCAAGGGCCGCCACCTTGGTCCCGGCCGGGGCCTCGACCGCCTCGGCCACCACGACGGCAGGCACATCCGCTGCCCTGGCCAGCGCGCGATCCGCGAGATAGTCGACGAAGATGGCGCTTGCAGCGCCGACGCCGAGCACCATGGCGGCGGCGGCCGACAGGCGGGCAAAGCGCCGCGCCTTGCCGGATTCGGGCCGGCTGGATTTGATCGGAAACTGGCTCTTCGGCGCGGCTGTGGCGCCGACCCTCAGGGGACTCTTCACAATAACTCTCCACGCAAGCCCCCACCCGCGTGTTCATCCATTGTTTAGAATTATGGCAGAGCTTGGTCAATATTCCCTAAATTCTGGGTGTTCAGGCGGGTTCGGATAGAAACCGGCTAAAAATCGACCGCTAATCACCTAGCGCTCCGCCAGCGCCGGCTCGCCGCGGCGTTCGCGGATCAGGTTGACGAACCGCTTGAACAGGTAGTGCGAGTCCTGCGGGCCGGGCGAGGCTTCGGGATGGTGCTGCACCGAAAAGACCGGGCGGCCGGTGAGCGCGATGCCGCAGTTCGAGCCGTCGAACAGGGAGACGTGGGTTTCCTCGACGCCTTCGGGCAGCGATTCCGAGTCGACCGCGAAACCGTGGTTCATCGACACGATCTCGACCTTGCCGGTCGTGTGATCCTTCACCGGATGGTTGGCGCCGTGGTGACCCTGGTGCATTTTCTCGGTCTTGCCGCCGAGCGCCAGCGCCAGCATCTGGTGTCCGAGGCAGATGCCGAAGACCGGCAGTTCGGTCTTGAGCAGGTCCTGGATCACGGGAACCGCGTATTGGCCGGTCGCCGCCGGGTCGCCGGGGCCGTTGGAGAGGAAGACGCCGTCCGGCTGCATGGCGAGGATCTCGGCCGCCGAGGTCTGCGCCGGCACCACCGTGACCTTGGCGCCGAGGCCCGCAAGCAGCCGCAGGATATTGCGCTTGACGCCGTAGTCGATGGCGACGACGTGCATCGACGGATCGGTCTGCTCGCCGTAACCCTCGTTCCACACCCAGGGCGTCTCGCGCCAGACCGAGGACTGGCCGGAGGTGACGTCCTTGGCGAGGTCGAGGTCGATGAGGCCTGCCCACGCCCTGGCGCGGGCCTTGAGGTCGGCGAGGTCGAACACGCCGTCGCTCGCATGCGCGATGACGGCGTTGGGCATGCCCTTCTCGCGGATGAGGGCGGTGAGCGCGCGCGTGTCGATGCCCGACATGGCGATGATGCCGCGCCGCTTCAGCCAGTCGTGCAGGTCGTCCTTCGACCGGTAGTTGGACGGACCGGTGACGTCGGCCTTGAACACCGCGCCGACCGCGCCGTGGCGGGCCGCCGGCGTCAAATCTTCCTGATCCTCGTCATTGGCGCCTATGTTGCCGATATGCGGGAAGGTGAAGGTGACGATCTGGCCGGCGTAGGACGGGTCGGTCAGGATCTCCTGGTAGCCGGTCAGCGCCGTGTTGAAGCAGACCTCGGCGACGGCGCTTCCCTGAGCACCGAGGCCGCGACCCTCGATCACGGTGCCGTCGGCGAGCACCAAAAGGGCGGTCGGCCTTTCGGTGGACCAGGGGGCGGTCGTGGTCGCAGTCATGGTCGGGCTTCTCTCCAGAGAGGCGGTCGTGCGGCGCTTTGCGTGCGGCAAGAGCGCAGCAGGCATCCCTGGAGCCTCCGCGCGCCGGTCTAATGTAGTTCGTGCAAGGCCCGGTCAATAGGGGAAGGCCGGCCTAGCGTCAATGGCGGCGAGTGGATATCAGGACTTGTGCTCGCATCCCTACCCGCTAAGCTTTCCGTATGCGCGATGAGCATCTGCCGGAGTTCGCTGGCACCTATCTCGAAGACAGTTACTTCCTCGGTGTGGTCGCCGATGGCGATAACCTTCAATTGAAGTTCCTGTTCGCTCTCACTATCGACCACGCGGATTATGCGCCACCCAGGCCCGGGGAGGCGCACTGCTACCGTGAGGGCAACATCGTGCTTGAACGGCCGTCGATTCTCGAGTGGCGCGCCGGAAAGCCGAATATCACGCAAGATTTGGATGGCACCTTGGATTTCGGCAGCATCGAACTTTACCGATCCAGTCCGAGCCGCTTTCGCATTGTAACCGAGTGGTTCGACGCCACGGTAGAAACGGAGCGTGTCTTGCTCGCGCTGTCAGACGCGGATGTCTGAAAGGTTCGTAAGCTGAATCCAAACTGAGATGCTGCCCCGACCGCTGGAACAAGCGAAATTTGCGGTTGCCCCCCATTCGTTGCATTTGCGCGTGAGGCGGTCGAGAGTGCGCCCCGCCGTGCAGCATCGGCGCAGGCGACAACAGGGCGGCTTCGGTAGTTAGGCCAATTAAAGGCGCGCGAGCAATGTTCAAGTCCCTGGAGGGAAAGACCGCGATCGTCACCGGCGCCAGCAAGGGCATCGGGCGCGGCATCGCCACTCGGTTGGGAGAGGCGGGTCTGAATGTCCTGGTGGTCAGCCGGACGATCGCCGACGCTGAAAGTGTCGCGGCGGAGATCGGTCCCCGCGCCCAGGCTTTCGCCGCCGACGTCACCAGCCCGGACGACTGCGCCGCCATGGCCGAGGCAGCCGTGAACCGCTACGGCGGCATCGACATATTGTGCGCGAACGCCGGGATTTTTCCGTCCGCGAAACTCGGCGAAATGACCGCCCAGGATTTCGAGCACGTCATCCGGACCAACCTGACGGGCACGTTCAATTGCGTGTCGGCGGTGTTGCCGGCGATGAAAGGCAAACGGGCCGGCCGGATCGTGATCACCTCCTCGATCACCGGCCCGATCACCGGCTTTGCCGGCTGGTCCCACTATGGCGCGTCGAAAGCCGGCCAGCTCGGCTTCATGCGCTCGGCGGCAATTGAACTGGCGCCGTGGAACATCACGGTAAACGCCGTGATGCCCGGCAACATCTGGACAGAAGGCCTGGAAGGGCTTGGGAAGGATTATGTTACGGCGATGGAAGCATCGATCCCGATGAAGCGTCTCGGCACAGTCAGCGATATCGCCAACGCCGTGCTGTTCTTTTCCTCGGAGGAAGCAGGCTATGTGACCGGCCAGACGCTTGTTATCGATGGCGGTCAGGTGCTGCCCGAAACGCTTGCGGCGATGGGCTAACGGATTTGTAGCAATTCGCCCGGCGACGCCGCGCGATGACGAATGGAGACAGGAATGCGAGCCAGGATATCCGACGCGTTGAAGACCGCCCTAAAGGCGGGCGACAAGCAGCGCGCCACGACGCTTCGAATGGTGAACGCGGCGATCCAGGACCGCGACATCGCCAATCGCGGCACGGGCAAGGGTCCGGCCGGCGACGAAGAAGTGCTGCAGATTCTCACCAAGATGGTCAAGCAGCGCCAGGAATCCGCGAAGGCGTTCGAGGACGGCAAGCGCCCTGAACTCGCCGCCCAGGAGAATGCCGAGATCGCGATCATCGCCGATTTCCTGCCGAGCCAGATGGAGGAGGGCGAGGCGAAGGCAGCCATCGGCGAGGCGATCCGCGAAACCGGCGCGACCGGCCCGCGCGACATGGGCAAGGTGATGGCCGAGCTCAAGGCGAAATATGCCGGGCGCATGGATTTCGGCAAGGCGAGCGGTTGGGTCAAGCAACTGCTGGGGTAAGGAGAGCTTCCCATGCACACACGTCCTTTCGGCAGTGCCGGCGACGAGGTTTCGGTCATCGGGCAGGGGACCTGGCAGATGGACGGCCGCGACGACGCCGACGCTATCGCCGCCCTGCGACGCGGGCTCGACCTCGGCATGACGCATATCGACACGGCCGAAATGTACGGCGAGGCGGAGCCGCTGGTGGCGAAGGCCATCGAAGGCCGGCGCGACCGGGTGTTCCTGGTCTCGAAGGTGCTGCCCAGCAACGCTTCGCGCGCCGGCACGATCAAGGCCTGCGAGCGCTCGCTGGCGCGGCTGAGGACCGACCGGCTCGACTCCTACCTGCTGCACTGGCGCGGGAGCTACCCGCTGGAGGACACGTTCGCCGCCTTCGAGGAACTGCGCCAGGCGGGCAAGATCCTGTCCTGGGGCGTCAGCAATTTCGACGTCGACGATCTCGACGAGGCGCTGGCCATCGTCGGCGAGGGCAGGATCGCCTGCAACCAGGTGCTCTATCACCTGCAGGAGCGCGCCATCGAGCATGCCGTGATCCCATGGTGCGAGGCGCATGGCGTGGCGGTGGTGGCCTATAGCCCTTACGGGCAGGGACGCTTCCCAAATCCGTCATCCCGGGGCGACGCGGTCCTTGCGGAGATCGCCGAGGCGCATGGCGCGACGCCAAGGCAGGTGGCGCTTGCCTTCCTGACGCGGCGGGCCTCTGTGTTCGCCATCCCGAAAGCGTCGAGCGCCGGACATGCCGCCGACAATGCGGGAGCGGGAGACTTGCGGCTGAGCGCGCTCGAGATCGAGCGCATCGACAAGGCATTTCCTGTCGGGCGGCCCAAAAGCCTGCCGATGATCTGACATGATGGCGCGCCGCGTGAGATAGCGGTCCGCAAAACCCTCGTTGGATCGGCAGCTAAGGCAACCGGCCCAGCAGGTACAGCAGACCCACCACCGGCAGCATCACACTCCAGACGAGTATGATAGCTGCGGCGACAGCCACAGAAATGCGCGGAACCCACAGCCCCATGCTATAAAGCATCCCAACACCCCACGCATAATATCTGCTTGCGGTTTGGCCGGAAGTCAACTGCCCGCTGAAAAGGATCGCGCAGCGTTTAACGGGCGCAGGATCGCTTGTCCCGCCCGCGAGCGGGAGCCGCTGAACGAATCTATCGCTGTCCCAGCGCGCCGGCCGGCAGCGGCGGCCTCGCGCCACTGCGCTTCTCCCAGGCGTAGGAGAGAGCGGCGACGATCGCGCCGACGATCATCGACCCGACGCCGACCAGCGGCAGGCTGCGGTAGGGCAAGCCGGCACTGAGCATCATGGCGCCGAGCGATGCCGCGATCGCGATGCCGACGTTGAAGCCCGAAGGGATGAGCGACGAGGCGAGGTTGGGCGCATCGGCCGTCCAGGTCAGGATGCGCGTTTGGATCGGCGTTCCCACGGCGAAGTTGACCCCGCCCCAAACGGTTAGCGCCACGACCATCGGGATCGGATAGGGACTGACCGCGTAGACGACGGCCAGCACCACCGCCTGCAGCGCCAGCAGGGCGATGAGCGAGGGCATCAGGTGGCGGCCGGCGAGCTTGCCGCCGACGAAGACGCCGGCGGTCGCACCCAGCCCGTTGAGCAGCAGCACCCAGGGCACGAGGCCGGCGTCGAGCCCCGTCACCTCCCGCAGCAGCGGCGCGATATAGGTGTAGGGCACGAACTGGCACAGCATCAGCATCAACATGATGATCAGGCACGTCCAGACCTGCTGGCGGCCGAGCACGCGGACCTCGTTCCTGAGCCCCGCGGGCACGGCGCCGGCGCCGGTTCCGCGCGGCAGCAGCATTGCCATCGCGGCGATGGCGACGATGCCCAGGATGAACATGGCCCAGAAGGTGGCGCGCCAGCCTAGGGCGTTGCCGATCGCGGTGCCGACCGGCACGCCGACGATGCCGGACACGGTCAGGCCGGCGAGGATGAGCGCCACCGCCATGCCACGCTGATCCTCGCGCACCAGCCCGACCGCGACGACCATGGCGACGCCGAAATAGGCGCCGTGCGCGACCGCGGTGGCGACGCGCAGCAGGAGCATCGAGACGAAGTCGGGAGCGAGCGCGCAGGCCGCCTGTCCCAATGTGAAGGCGACGGTGAGGCCGATGAGCAGCGTCTTGCGGGAGAGTTTCGCCGTCGCAATGGTCAGCATCGGGCCGCCGATGGCGATGCCCATGGCGTAGCCGGATACGAGGTAGCCGGCGCTAGGCACGCTGACCCCGAGCCCGTCCGCCACCTGCGGCAGCACGCCGGCGATTACGAATTCCGTCGTGCCGAAGGCGAAGGCTGCAAAGAACAGGGCAAGGAGCGGGAGAGGCATGGCGTATCCGGGGCAGGGCGGAAGCGCGAGAAACCACGAACGGGTCCGACCGGCAACCCGGAATTTGTCGGCCAGGCTTTAGTTTTTCTTCAGACGGCAGATCAGCCTGCCGTGAGCCTCGACCCCCTGAGCAGGCCATGCTCCTCGAGCACCGGATAGGCCATTGCGGCCAGCAGCGAGTTGATCTGCTTGAGGTCGCGGATCGTGTCGAGATGGATGGTGCTGGTTTCCAGGCTCTTCACCGTCCCTTCGCGCAGCCGCGCGAAATGGCTGGTGCTGATCGCTTTCTCGACATCGCGCAACTGGTCCTTTTCCTCGACGAGCTGGCGCGCCGTGGCCGCGTCGCGCGACACCAGCACGTTGAAGGCGAGGCGCGCATTGGCAAGCACCGCCGCGTGAAAGCTGGCCAGTTCGCGCCAGCCTTCCGGCGTGAATTCGAGCCCGCGCTCCATCTTCTTGCGGACATGCGCCAGCATGTTGCGCACGATGATGTCGCCGACCTGCTCCAGCTTGACGCAGGCGCCGATCAGTTCCTGGCAGCGCCGCGCCTCGTCCTCGGTCAGCGGGCGGCTGGTGACCTTGGCGAGGTAGAGCTTTATCGCCGCGTGCTTGCGGTCGACGCGGTCGTCGAGGGCGGCGAGCGCCTTGATGTTCCCGTCGTCGGCCGCCTCGTAGAGTTCCATGACGCGGCTGAGCATGATCTCGACCGTCTCGCAGACCCGCACCACCTCGCGCGTCGCATTGGCGAGCGCCTGGGAGGGCGTGTCGAGCGCGGCCTCCGAGAGTGCCGAGATTTCGGTCGCCGCAAGGTCTTCCGGCTTGTCGGGCGCGTTCATGTCGGTCAGGCGCTCCGCCAGCCGGTAGACCAGCCCGGCAAGCGGCAGGCCGATAACGGCGAGCGCGATATTGAAGCCGATATGCGCGTTGACGAGCTGGGCGGGAACGTTTGCGCCGAGATGGCCGAGCGGCGGCGCGAAAAGGATGAGCGCCGTCAGCGCGATCATTGCGCCGGCGCCGCGCATGATGAGGTTGCCGAGCGGCACGGCGCGCGCCTTACGGGGAGCGGCGCGCGACAGCACAACCGCGATGATGCCGCCGCCGAGATTGGCGCCGAGCACCAGCACCACGCCGAGCTCGACCGGCACGAGGCCGCGCGCGGCCAGCGCCACGACGAGCAGGATCGCCGCGACGCTGGAATGAAACAGCCAGGTCATGATCGCGGCGAGGAGGAAGGCGGTGACCGGGTCGCCCGACAGGTAGTTGACGACGACCGGCAGGATGCGGCTTTCGCGCAACGGCTCGGAGGCTTCCCCGATCAGCCTGAGCGACAGGATGAGCAGGCCGATGCCGATCAGGATGCGGCCGAGCTGCAGCAGGTCGCGGCGAGACGTCACCATGAAGAGCACGGTGCCTGCGACGAGGCAGATCGGGGTGAGCACTTCGAGGTCGAAGCTGAGCAGCTTCACGACAAGCGCCGAGCCGACATCGGCTCCGAGCACCGCAAGCAGCCCGGCCGTGCCGCCGACGATGCCCGAACCGGCGAAGGAGCCGACGATCAGCGCAACGGCGGTGGCGCTCTGCAGGCAAATGGCGAGCAGTGCGCCGGCGCCGACCGCCAGCAGCGGGTTCTTCAGGATCGAGCGGAGCTTGCGCCTCAGCACGTCGCCATAGGCGCGTTCGACGCCGGTCCTCACCTGCCGCGTGGCGAAGAGGAGCAGCGCCACGGCTCCGGCGAGATGCAAAAGCACGACCGAACCGCTCAACGCGCGCACTCCGCTGTCGCGAAGGGATGAAGGGGGTCGGTGGAAATGGCGTGTTTGATGGTCATGATGGTCGGCAATTATTTTAGCCGGATAATAAATTTCGCGCAATTGCCGCTGGGCCGTTCACGGGCGACGCGCGATGTCGGAAACCGGTAGTGCGTGCCTGATTCCGGATGATGTCGCCTGGTTCCCCGAGGGAAAACGGAATGCGCCGAACGAGTGCTTTGTCTACTCGGCCAGCTGCAATCTGGTCAGTCGCACCAGGTTAACCGACACCTTCACATACCTAGCCGGCACGGCTGCCCGTCCGCATGCGCCGATCCGGGGGCTGGAGTGCACGAGACCAACTCTCTGGTTTTGGGATAGGGTTGGGAGAATGATACTCGAACTTGTCGAGATTTCAGCGGTTCGCTATCACCAGCGGCCGATAGAGCGATCTCATCGGGCGGCGGCGGGGCTTTGAAAAGGGAAGCGTCGTATGCTGCTAAAAAACCATGTTCGTCGCCTGGCAAAGGGTTTGAAATGTATTGGAGAGTAAAATGGGATATATCTAACTACAAAATAATAGTCGGAAACAACGTTCCTTACTGGTCTCGTGATTTTCTTGAAATAGATAATCATAAACTCCCAATTGATGAGTCATTGCTTCGTTATGAATTTGATCCGGAGACGAATTTGTCCGAGCCGGATTTTCCGTACGGGGGCACTGATGGGGTATTAATTTGTACTAAAGACGTATGGGACTTGTTCTATGGCTTAATAATAGGACATCTGAAAATTTACCGAGGGAAATGCGATAATAATATATTGCTTTTTCATTGTTGCCTTTTGGAGATATCAGGATTTGATTTTGAGCGTTCTCGCTACAGAAGGTTTTCAAAACCGGACGACGACATTGAAGCCATATTCGATTTGAAATTGAGGGGAGACTTTAGAACGCAGTATGACCTGTTTCGGCTAAACGATGAGTGGGGGTGTCGGCGGGAGCTTATTGTATCAGATCGATTTAAACAAATTTATACTGAGAATAAACTTACAGGACTTGTTTTTTCGAAGCCTAGTTACTTGAGAGTTTTTCGCGACCTTCATATCGCAGAGAATGACCTGCTCGCAGCCGACAATCTCGGCGACAATTCCCCCGACGAGACCCTTGTCTCTTTTCCTGGCGCTTCCCGTCGCCCAGGCGCAGGCCGGCCCGCGTCACGAGGAGCCGCGCTACGAGCGCTACGACAACAACTGGAAGAAGCCCGGCTTCGACAGGAACGTGGTCGTCAAGAAGAAGATCGTGAAGAAGAAGCACTGGGCGCGCGGCAACCGGGTTCCGGCCTGGCAGCGCGGCCACGTGGTGCGCGACTATCACCGCCACGGCCTGCGCCGCCCGGCCTACGGCCAGCAGTGGGTGAAGGTCGACAACGACTTCCTGCTGATCTCGTTCGCCTCGGGCATCATCGCCGGCATCATCGCCGCGCAGTAAGTCGCAGCGTGAACGGAGAAGGCGGCTCGCGAGGGCCGCCTTTTTCGTTCCGAGAGGACTTCATGAGGCCGGCAAAGGATGCTTTAAGCATGCAGCCATGGCCGAAGTCCTTTTCTACCACCTCACCGAATCCACCCTGCAGGACGCGCTGCCCGGCCTGCTGGAGCGCAGCCTCGGCCGCGGCTGGCGCGCCGTGGTGCAGACCGGCACTGTGGAAAGGCGCGATGCGCTCGACGCGCATCTGTGGAGCTTTCGCGACGATTCGTTCCTCGCGCACGGCACCGACCGCGAGCCTCATGCGACAGAGCAGCCGGTGCTGCTGACCATCACAGACGACAACCCCAACGGTGCGCAGATCAGGTTCCTGGTCGACGGGACTGCGCCGGTCGACCTCTCCGCATACGAGCGCGCGGTGTTCCTGTTCGACGGCCATGACGCCGCCCAGGTCGAGGCGGCGCGCGAACACTGGAAGGTGATGAAGGCGGGCGGCCACGACGTGACCTACTGGCAGCAGACCGCCGACAGACGATGGGAGCGCAAGGCATGAACGGAACCGGACGGACCTGACGATGCGCGTGATCTTCCTGCTCCTGTTCCTCGCCGGCCTCGCCATGGGCTTCGGCTACCCCTGGTATGTCGCCAATTTTTCCGGCCGCGAGCTCGGCACATGGCGGGTCTACGACCGCGGCGGCGCCTTCAAGCCGGTCACGGCGAGGCTCTCCGAAGCGGACGATCCGGTGCGCGTGCTGGTCGACATGGAGGCGATCGCGCCGCCGGAATTCGCGCCGCGCAGCACGGTGCTGACGATCACCGCCTCGACCGACGGCCGCTCCGTGCTTGCGGAGACGCTGACCTTCGCGGAAGCAAAACCGCAGGAGAAAAGCCCGCAGCTCCGCGAAAAGATCTATCGCGACGAGGCCGGCGTTATCGCCGGGGTCGAGGACGGCGACTATACGTTCGTGGTCGGGCAGGGCGATGCGGAAGGCATCGAGATGCGCTCGGTCGACCTCATATTGCGCGGCGGCGCCGGTTCCGTCGATCCCAGGGCGCAGCCCGTCGGCTATGCAGTGACCGCGATCGGCTTCATTGGGCTGGTGCTGGCGATGCGGCGCGGCCGACGCGAGCGCAACCCGAATTCGCAGCCGCCACCGCCGCGCTGGGGCAGGGGCGGCGCCAAGCCTGAAGAATGAACTACCGCCACGCCTACCATGCCGGAAACTTCGCCGATGTCGTGAAGCACGCGGCCCTGTCGCGGCTGGTCGAATATCTGAAGCTGAAGGACAAGGCGTTCCGCGTCGTCGACACCCATGCCGGCACGGGGCTCTACGACCTGTCGTCGGACGAGGCGCAGAAGACCGGCGAGTGGCTCGATGGCATCGGCCGGCTGCTGGACGCAAAGCTGTCCCCAGAAGCGGCCGCGCTGCTCGCGCCCTATCTTGAGGCGGTGAAATCGGTAAATCCTGAGGGCGGCGTAAAGAAATATCCGGGGTCGCCGCTGATGGTGCGCCATCTTCTGCGTCCACAGGACCGCCTCTCCGCAATCGAACTTCACCCCAAGGATTTCCAGCGCCTGAAATCGCGCTTTGCCGGCGACTTCCAGGTCCGAGCGATCGAGCTCGACGGCTGGCTGGCGCTCGGCGCGCATCTGCCGCCGAAGGAGAAGCGCGGCCTCGTGCTGGTCGATCCGCCCTTCGAGCAGGAGGGCGAATTCGACCGCCTCGTCGACGGGCTGGTGCGGGCGCACCGTCGCTGGCCGGGCGGCATCTATGCGCTCTGGTATCCGATCAAGGATCGCGCCGCCGTCGCTGCCTTCCGCAGAAGGCTGATGGGAACCGGTATCCCGAAAATCCTCGACGTCGCCTTCGAGATTCGTCCGCCCTCGCCGGAGGCGCGGCTCGACGGCAGCGGTCTGGTGGTGGTCAACCCGCCCTTCGTCATCGAAACGGAGATGCGGATCCTGCTTCCCGAGCTGAAAAAGGCGCTCGCCGAAGACGAAAAGGCACGCTGGTCGCTGGACTGGCTGGCGGGCGAAGCAGCTTGACCGCGACGCGCGCAGAAACGATTATGTCCATGGTTGCGGGAGTATTCCCCGACCGCCCGCTCAGAGAGGCTTGAGATGTTTCGCTTCGCCCGCCCCGTCCTCGCCGCGCTGATCGGCCTTGCGTCCGCCATCGGAGCGACGCCGTCCGTCCGCGCAGCCGACCTCGGCGGCGTCTATACCGACGATTCCGGCGTCTGCGGCAAGCGCTGGGTGCTCGGCAAGATCACGCACCGCTTTGCCTACCAGGTCCGTCACGTGCCGAACCTGCCCAACGTCGCCATCACCGATTTCCAGAACATCCGTGAGAACCGCTACCTGCCGGCGCAGGAAGACCGTCCGATCGGCCGCACCTATTGCGGAGCGCAAGTGATCCTCTCCGACGGCGACGCCCGCGATATCTGGTACCTGATCGAGGAAGGTCAGGGCTACGCCGGCATCGGCGACAATGTCGAGTTCTGCGTCTCCGGCTTCGACCGCTGGTACGTCTACAACGGCCGCTGCCGCGTTCTTCGCTGATTTCCGCGATGCCTGACGTCCGGCTGCGGGTGCTGGCGCTTGTTGCCGGCCTGATCCTCGCCGGCTGCAGCCAGGAAGCCGGCAAGGCGACGGACTCCACGCCGACGGTGCCGATTGTCCAGCCGTCGCCCGAGCCGGGCCCCGGGGGGCCTGTCGCGTCAAAACCTGGCAGATCGGCGCTTCCGCTCGGCGAAGGCTTCGATTTCTACGTGCTGTCGCTGTCCTGGTCGCCGAGCTATTGCGAGGCGGAAGGCGAGGAGGCCAACCGCCAGCAATGCGCGACGGAGAGACCTTACGCTTTCGTCGTCCACGGCCTCTGGCCGCAGTTCGAGCGCGGCTTTCCCGAGAGCTGCGACACCTCCGAGCCGGATGTTGCGAACGCGACGCTGCGAACGCTCTACGACATCATGCCGTCGGCGGGCCTGATCCGGCACCAGTGGCGCAAGCACGGCTCCTGTTCGGGTCTCGGGCAGGAAGACTATTTCGACGTGCTGCGCGCCGCGCGCGAGACGGTCAGCATTCCCGCCGAATTCCGCCGCCTGGACAGCTACCGGACGCTCGACCCGGACGACGCGGAAGCGGCGTTCCTCAGGGCGAATGACTCGCTGCCGCGCGACGGGATCGCGGTCACCTGCGACAAGCGTTACCTGCGCGAGGTGCGCCTTTGCCTGACCAGAGACCTCGAGTTCCGCTCGTGCCCCGAAGTCGATCGCCGCGACTGCCGGCTGGCCAGGGTCGTCATGCCGCCGGTGCGCGGCGGGTAGCGCCTGATCGGCGCTGCGCCCGGGCGTTGGAGGCGTGGCGGAGCGTTTTTGTCGCCGCTGGCCTTTGCCCCACGACGTCCGACCCGTAGACTGGTCCCGATGCGACCCATTGTTGAAGGAAGCCGATGCCCAAGGTCCTCGTTTCGTCCGCCTCGCCATACAGCTGCAAGGTCCGCATGGCGGCTGCCTATGCCGAAATTCCGCTTCAGGCCGTTGCGGTGGAGACATCCAATCCGACGGCCGAACTGCTGAACGCGAATCCTCTCGGCAAGATACCGGTCCTGATTACCGACGACGGCGAGACCATCTTCGACAGCCGGGCGATCACGCAATATCTGAACCGTGAGTCCGGCAACAGGCTCTACCCGCGCAACCCGGCCAAGCGCACGGCCGCCGAGCGGCTCGAAGCGCTCGCGGACGGCATAGCGGACTGTGCGCTGGCGCATGTCTACGAGCGCCGCTCGCGGCCCGAGGAGATGGTGCACCAGCCCTGGCTGGACAAGCAGTGGGGCAAGGTCATGCGTGCGCTGGACGCGCTCAACGCCAACCCGCCCAAGCTCGGCAAGAAGATCACCGGCGGCCACATCGCGCTGCGCGCCGCGCTTGGGTATATGGAACTGCGGTTCGCCGGAAAGTGGGAGAAGGGGCGCTCAAAGCTGAAGCGCTGGGCGGCGCGCTTCGACGAGAAATTTCCGGAGCTGAAGAGCCTGCTGCCGAGCTGAGCCGGCCGTCTTGCGGATAAAACAAAACCGGGCGCCGCAGCGCCCGGTTGTCGTTGGTAGTTGGTTGGATCAGAACTTCACGCCCAGACCGAAGTTGATGCGGTGGTTCTTGTCGCTCACATCGGCGTCGCCGAGGCTCGTCGTGAACGTATCGCTGCCGAAGTCGGTGTAGCGGTATTCGACGCGGCCGAAGACCCGCTCGGTGACCATGATGTCGGCGCCGCCGCCGGCCGTCCAGCCGATCATCGTGTTGCTGTCGGAAACGCCGCCGCCCGAGACTTCGAGATCCTTGGCCGCGCCGCCTGCCGTCGCGTAGAGCAGGACGCTGGGCGATATGACATAGCCGAGACGCGCGCGCAGCGAGCCTTCGACGCCCGAATCGGAGGTCAGGCCGGCGTTCGAGCCGTCTTCCCAGCTATAGCCGATGTCGGCTTCCACGCCCGCCACCATGTTGCCGACCTGGTAGTTGTAGCCGGCGAAGCCGCCGGCCAGGAAACCGTCGGTGTCGATGGTGTTGTTGAACGTTTCGTCCTCGGTTTCGCCGCCGAAGCCATAGCCGACCGTGATACCGGCATAGGGGCCGGACCAGGTGTTGAGCGGCGGCTCTTCCATCGGAGCGGCGGGCGCCGGCGGCTCTTCCATCACGGCGTCGGCCGCGAAGGCGGGAACGGTGCCGAGCAGGGCCATCAGCGCGATCGCGGCGGTGGCCGGCCGGACGAATTCGAGATTCTTTTTCATTCTTCTTACTCCATGACCACGAGACACGTGGGGTTCGATGAGGCACCACCCTTGGCCCGTCTGGGGGGGAAGAACGGACCGGCTGCCTGACGGTTCCGAATGTCGTGTCGAATTGTGGCCCCAAGGACCCTGAAATTGGGTCATTGCCCGGCGCGAATGAGGCTGAAGCTTGTCGTTGCCTTTGCGCAACAGCCTTTGTCAGGAGTCTTGAGCCGGCCCGCCCGCGGGCCGCTTGGTGCAAGGCGTTGCGCACTCTATATCTGCCTCGGCTGAGGCAGAGCGCCGCAGCCCTTGACGGCCCGTTTTCACGCGTCTGGCCACAAAGCCGTCAAAAGAAAGAACGGATCTTAACGAAGCGGCTGCCGCATTCCCGGGCAGCCGGCCCGGGCGGAAACGACGGCGAAACAACAAGGATCGATCATGTCGGCAGCCGCAAGGACGGCATTGGTGACGGGCGGCGCAAGGCGCATTGGCAAGGCGATCGTCGAAGACCTTGCGGCGCATGGCTTCGCCGTCGCGATCCACTGCAACCGCTCGCGCCGGGAGGCCGCTTCGCTGGTCCAGGAAATTCGCGTAGCCGGCGGCCGGGCTGCCGTCGTGGAAGCGGACCTGACGGACACGGCTTCGACCGGCCGGCTCATCCAGGCCGCAACCGAAGCCGTCGGGCCGGTCGGACTGCTCGTCAACAACGCCTCGATCTTCGAGAAGGATACCGTCCAGACCTTCGATCCCGCCGTGGCGAACAGGCATTTCGCCATTCACGTCACCGCGCCTGTGCTGCTGGCGCGGCGCTTCGCCGAGGCGCTGCCGGCGAGCACGGAGGGCTTGATCGTCAACATCGTCGACCAGCGCGTCTGGAAGCCGACGCCGGGCTATTTTACCTATACCCTGTCCAAGTCCGCGCTGTGGGCGGCGACGCGGACCATGGCGCAGGCGCTGGCTCCCGCGATTCGCGTCAATGCGATCGGTCCCGGTCCCACATTGGCCAGCGCGCGGCAGGATCCCAATGATTTCGACGCCCAGGTCGACGGGCTGATCCTGAAGCGCGGCCCGGCGCTGGCGGAATTCGGCGCGACGATCCGCTATCTCTGGGACGCGCGCTCGGTGACCGGGCAGATGATCGCGCTCGATGGCGGCCAGCATCTTGCGTGGCAGACGCCGGATGTGACAGGCATGGTGGAATGAGCCCGAGAAGAAGAAGCATACCGGGAGAGGTCGAGGACGGCGAAGCCGCGGACGACATCGCGGGTTTCATCGCCGGCGACGAGACCGAAGAGGACGACGTTCAGGCCGAGGAACCTGAAGCGCCCGCGCCCGGCATAGACCTGCCTTTCACGGCCATCGA
Source organism: Mesorhizobium sp. KR9-304 (assembly GCF_040049215.1). Classification (NCBI taxonomy): domain Bacteria; kingdom Pseudomonadati; phylum Pseudomonadota; class Alphaproteobacteria; order Hyphomicrobiales; family Phyllobacteriaceae; genus Mesorhizobium; species Mesorhizobium sp. KR9-304. Next base: position 220,471 of record NZ_JBDZDN010000003.1, read on the forward strand.
CTGGACCGCGCATGCCGGCGACGCCGACGGAAAGGTCGGCGCCGAGGTCATCCAGACGCTGGTGAAGCGGCTGCCCAACGCGCCGGGCGTCTACCGCATGATGAACGCCGCCGGCGATGTGCTTTATGTCGGCAAGGCGCGCAGCCTGAAGAAGCGCGTCACCAACTACGCGCAGGGACGCTTCCACACCAACCGCATCGGTCGGATGGTGCGCGAGACGTCGACGATGGAATTTGTCGTCACCCGCACCGAGATCGAGGCGCTGCTTCTCGAAGCCAATTTGATCAAGCGGCTGCGGCCGCGCTTCAACGTGCTGATGCGCGACGACAAGTCGTTTCCCTATATCGTGCTGACCGGCAACCATCCGTCGCCCGGCATCTTCAAGCACCGCGGGGCGCGCTCGCGAAAAGGCGACTATTTCGGGCCGTTCGCCTCGGCGGGCGCGGTCGGCCGCACGATCAATTCGCTGCAGCGGGCGTTCCTGCTCAGGACCTGCACGGATTCGGTGTTCGAGAGCCGGACGCGGCCCTGCCTGCTCTACCAGATCAAGCGCTGCTCGGGTCCCTGCACCGGCGAGGTTTCGCCCCAGGATTATGCCGCGCTCGTGGAGGACGCCAAGGACTTCCTGTCCGGCCGCAGCCAGAAGGTGAAGACCGAGATCTCAGGGCAAATGCAGCAGGCGGCCGAAGAGCTCGATTTCGAGCGCGCGGCGGTCTACCGCGACCGGCTGGCGGCGCTGTCGCATGTGCAGAGCCACCAGGGCATCAACCCGCAAGGCGTGGAGGAGGCCGACGTCTTCGCCATCCACCAGCATGGCGGTCAGGTCTGCATCCAGGTCTTCTTTTTCCGCACCGGCCAGAACTGGGGCAACCGCGCCTATTTCCCGAAGGCCGATCCGGCCCTCGAAGCGGCCGAGGTGCTGTCGTCGTTCTTGGCACAATTCTACGACGACAAGCCTTGCCCGCGCACGATCATGCTGTCGCACAAGGTCGAGGAGCAGGAATTGCTGGAGCAGGCGCTGGCGACCAAGGCGGGACACCGGGTCTCGATCATGGTGCCGCAGCGCGGCGAGAAGAAAGATCTGGTCGATCACGCGGTCCAGAACGCCCGCGAGGCGCTCGGCCGCCGGCTGGCCGAAACCTCGACCCAGACGCGGCTGCTTGCCGGTTTCGCCGAGACCTTCGGGCTCGACAAGCCGCCGCGCCGCATCGAGGTCTACGACAACTCGCACATCATGGGCACGAACGCGGTGGGCGCCATGATCGTGTCGGGACCGGAAGGCTTCGTGAAGAACCAGTACCGCAAGTTCAACATCCGCTCGACCGACATCACGCCGGGCGACGATTTCGGCATGATGCGCGAGGTCATGGAGCGGCGCTTCTCGCGGCTGCTCAAGGAGCACGGCGAAGCAGTGGCGGACGGGGAAGCCGTGGTCGATGGGGCGGCCGTCGAGGACGATGTCGAAGACACCGCGTTCCCGGCCTGGCCCGACGTCATCCTGATTGACGGCGGGCAGGGCCAGATGACGGCGGTGCGCTCGATCCTGAGCAATCTCGGCATCGAGGATCGCGTCGTGGCGATCGGCGTCGCCAAGGGCCAGGACCGCGAGGCCGGGCGCGAGCGTTTTTTCACCAGGAACAAGGGCGCCTTCACGCTTCCCGTCCGCGACCCGGTGCTCTATTTCGTGCAGCGGCTGCGCGACGAGGCGCACCGTTTCGCCATCGGCTCGCACCGCGCGCGGCGCAAGAAGGAGATGGTGAGGAACCCTCTCGACGAGATCAGCGGCATCGGACCGGGCCGCAAGCGGGCGCTGCTGCTGCATTTCGGCACCGCCAAGGCGGTGAGCAACGCGGCGATCGACGATCTGACGGCGGTAGACGGCATTTCGGAGTCGGTCGCGCGCCTTGTTTACAACCATTTCCACGAAAATTGATCGAAAGCCCAAGCGAATCGATCCGGTTCATCGAAATCAGCCAGTTGACCCCCTACATGGCCTTCTGATTTCAGTACGGCTGGAGAAAGTTGCAGAAAACATGGCCAAGCCCGCTTTCAACCTGCCGAACATGCTGACCTACGGACGGATTCTGGCCGTGCCGCTCGTCGTGCTGTGCTTTTTCCTGGAGGGACGGCTGCAGTCGAGCGATTTCGCGCGCTGGTCGGCGCTGGTCATCTTCATCCTGGCCAGCGTCACCGATTATTTCGACGGCTATCTGGCGCGCGCCTGGCAGCAGCAGTCCAACATCGGCCGCATGCTCGACCCGATCGCCGACAAGCTCCTGGTCGCGACCTGCCTGCTTCTGCTGGCCGCCGACACCGACCGCACCATCGCCGGGTGGTCGCTCTGGGCGGCGATCATCATCCTTTGCCGCGAAATCCTTGTGTCGGGCCTGCGCGAATACCTGGCGGCGCTCAAGGTGAGCGTGCCGGTGACGCAGCTCGCCAAGTGGAAGACGGCGATCCAGATGATCGCCATTGGCGTGCTGCTGGCCGGTCCGGCGCTGGACAAGGTGATCTCCTACGCGACGGAAACGGGGATCGTGCTTCTCTGGATCGCCGCTATCGTGACGCTCTACACCGGCTACGACTATTTCCGCGCCGGCGCCAAGCACATCATGGACGAATGAGGTGACGAAACTCGTCTATTTCGCATGGGTGCGCGAACGCATCGGCAAGCCGGAGGAGGAGGTCTCGCTTCCGGCAAGCGTCGTGACGGTCGAGGACCTGCTGCGCTGGCTGAAAGGTCGCGGCGACGAGTACGCGCATGCGCTGCGGCACTCGGAGGTCATCCGCGTCGCGATAAACCACGAGCATGTCGATCACCGCGAGAAGATCGCCGGCGCCGGTGAGATCGCGCTGTTTCCGCCGATGACGGGCGGCTGAAGCCAATGACCGGCGACATCAGCCCGGTCGTTCGCATCCAGGCCGCCGATTTCGACGTCGCGGCCGAGATCGACAGGCTGAGCACGGCCGGCGACGTCGGCGCGGTGGTCACCTTTTCCGGAATTTGCCGGGATGAAAAGGGCACGCTGACCGCGCTGGAACTCGAGCACTATCCCGGCATGGCCGAGGCCGAGATCATGCGCATCGCGAGCCAGGCCGCCGAGCGGTGGCCGCTCACCGGGCTGACCGCCATCCATCGGCATGGGAAGATCAGGCCGGGCGAAAACATCGTGCTCGTCGTCGCCGCGTCGAAACACCGCCGGGCAGCCTTCGAGGCGGCGGAATTCCTGATGGACTATCTGAAGTCGCGGGCACCCTTCTGGAAGAAGGAGCACCGCGCCGATGGCGCCGAAGGCGGCTGGGTGGACGCCAAGGAGGGCGACGACGAGGCGGCGGCCCGCTGGAAAAAGTAGCAGCCTGCCGCCCGTGGGCCACGGAACGGACTCAATCCTTGCAGACCTTGGCTCCTGGCAAGGAGGCAAGGTCGATGCTCGGCAAGTTGGCGGAACTGGTCTTGTTCGGGATCGCTCCGATGATCCTGGGGGGTCTCTTCATCCCCGGCGCGATAGCCGCCGAGGAAGCGACGATCTCCGGCGAGGTCTCGTACCGCGAGCGCATCGCGCTGCCGCCAAACGCAATCCTGACCGTGCGGCTGACCGACATGTCGCTCGCCGACGCGCCGCAATCGGTCGTGGCCGAGCAGAAGATCGAGCCGGCGGGGCAGGTGCCGATCAAGTTCGAGCTCAAGCTCGACCCGGCCGTCGTCCAGCCCAACGTCAGCTACGTGCTGCAGGCGCGCATCACCGTCGACGACAGGCTATGGTTCACCAATGACGAGCGCCACGCGGTCGATCCGCTGAAGCCGGAACCGGCGATGCTGGTGCTCAAGATGGTCAAGCAGGATGCAGACGCGCCCCCGGCGCTGTTCGACAGGATCTGGCTGGCCGAGGACATCGAAGGCCGGGGCGTCATCGACAACGCGCAGTCCACTCTCAGCATTGCATCGGATGGCAAGGTGACCGGCAGCGGGGCATGCAACCGCTACTTCGCTCAGGCGTCGGTCGAAGGGAATTCGATCAAGATCGGCCCGGTTGGCTCGACCTTCATGGCTTGCGCGCCGGCGGTCATGGATCAGGAACAGAAGCTGTTCGCCGCCTTGGGCAAGGTAAGCGCCTATCGGATCGACGGCGACGGCAAGCTCTTCCTGATGGACGCCAATGGCGTCGACATCGCGCGGTTTGCAGGCGCAGGCTGATATCGGCCGCTACGTCAGCGCATCAAAACGAAAAGCCGGCGTTCAACGCCGGCTTTTGTCATTCTGTTCAACCGCTTGACGCGATCGGCGGACTCAAAAGCTCAGCCGACAATCTCGGTGTCGGAGAACCAGTACTTGATCTCCTGCGCGGCGGTTTCGGGTGCGTCTGAGCCGTGCACGGAGTTCTCGCCGATCGAGACGGCGTGGACCTTGCGGATGGTGCCCTCGGCGGCGTTGGCCGGATTGGTCGCGCCCATCACTTCGCGGTTCTTCGCGATCGCGTTCTCGCCTTCGAGAACCTGGACGACGGTCGGGCCGGACGTCATGGTGTCAACCAGTTCGCCAAAGAACGGGCGTTCCTTGTGCACGGCGTAGAAGCCTTCGGCCTCGCGGCGGCTCATCCACACCCGCTTGGACGCGACGACGCGCAGGCCGGCATCCTCCAGCATCTTGGTGATCGCGCCGGTCAGGTTGCGCCGGGTCGCGTCCGGCTTGATCATCGAGAAGGTGCGTTCGATCGCCATGTCTGGTTCCTGTATCGCTTGTAAGGTGGCGGGCTCTATACAGGCCGCCGCCAGCCTTGCCAAGCGCCGGAAGGCCTTCGTCAGGCGGCCGCGACGCTTCGCCCGAGCCCGTCGTGCAGATCGAGCAGTTGCTCGAACCAGGCCGCAACAGGATCGCCTTCCGCCAAAGCCGGGAAGGGCGACATCACCCGCACCCACTGGAACGCCCCGAACACGATGTAGTCCGGATAGAGCGGCGTCGCGCCGCCGATGAAGGGCTGATAGGTAAGCATGCTGCGCAGCGGTTCCAGCGACGCTCGGAATGCCGCCAGCCCGGCCTCGCGTTCGGCCGATACGTCCTCGATGCTCTTGCCGTAACGCTTTTCGCGGCTGTCGCGGAAATAGGCCTGGTCGGGCGGCGCGAGGCGGGCATGGATGTCGGTCAGCGCCGCCGCGCCGAGATAGGGGTGGATCGTGAGCTGCGACCAGCGTTCGATGAAACGCGCCATGGCCTCGCCGCCCTTGCCACCGAACAGGGTGGGGCGATCGGGATAGGCCTCGTCGAGGTAGAGCGCGATGGTGAAAGAATCCGCCACGACCGTATCGCCGTCGCGGATCACCGGCACCGTCTTCGAGACGCCGCCCTCGACCGCCGGGACCGAGGTGAACGGCGTCGGCACGCGCCGGTAGTCCAGCCCCTTGTGAGCGAGGCACATGGTAGTCTTCCAGCAATGCGGGCTGAACGGCCGGGAGGCGTCTTCTCCAACGAGATCATAGAGCAGGATTGTCATTGGCGCTGCTTTCCGTTGCGTCTATTCAAGGGACGCTATATTGCCGCCGCCGTCCGCGAAGGGAACCCCCGTGAAACAGCATTTCATCATGTTCGCCGCCTATAACGCCTGGGCCAACCAGCGAATTTACGAGGCAGTGTCCGGGCTGACCAAGGCGGAGTTCACCCGCGACGCCGGCGCCTTCTTCAAGTCGATGCGCGGCACTCTCAACCACCTCCTGGTGACCGACCGCATCTGGCTGAAGCGTTTCACCGGCGAGGGGGATGCGCCCGCGGCGCTTGATACCATTCTCTACATCGACTTCGCGAAGCTGCGCGTGGCGCGCGTCGCCGAGGACAAGCGACTGCTGGACTGGGTTGGCTCGCTCGGCGAAAAGGCATTCGCCGGACGGTTCACCTACATGACGGTCACCGACATGCGCACCGTGTCGCAGCGGCTGGCGCCGGCGCTTGCGCACCTTTTCAACCACCAGACTCACCACCGCGGACAGGCCCACACGATCCTGACCGTGCTTGGCAAGGAAGCCCCGTCGCTCGACCTGATCTATTTCCAGCGGACGGAAGAGGGGCGGGCCTACGCCTGAGGCGATCGTCGCCATCCGGCTGCCTATCAACAGCCTCGTTTGAAATGCAGGGTTGCACAACCGTGTGACGGCAGAATGGTTAATGCCGCGATGTTCGCTGCCAATGGATTGAAAATACTGCTAAAATTCATAATTTGATGGCAATTTGTTATTAGTTTCAGAAAATGAAAATATAAGTGCAGGTTGCATGAGAATAGTTTGGAAGGTTGTGTCGATCGAAACTATCCCCGTTGAGACGCAGACGGTCGCGGTGGCCGGGAAAGCGTAAAGGCAACATTAGGAGAGTGTCATGATCAACCTTCTAACAAGAACCTCTGCGGCGCTGGCTGCCACTGCGCTGTCGGCCGCGTTGCTTTGCACGCCGGCCTTGGCGCTTGACGTCGGAGCCAGCGTCGGCGGGGTGAGCGCCGGCGCATCGATAGGCGGCGGGTCCGGCGGCGGCCTTGGCGTCGGCGCGGGCGCTTCCATTGGCGGTTCGAGCGGTGTCAACGCAGGCGCGGGTGCGTCGGTCGGAGGTTCGAGCGGCGTCAGCGCGGGTCTGGGCGCCTCGGTCGGCGGCACGAGCGGCATCAACGCGGGCGCTGGCGCCTCGATCGGCGGCACGGGCGGGATCACCGCGGGGGTAGGCGCGAATGTCGGCACCGGCGTCAACGTTGGCGTCGGCGTGGGCATAGGTACTCCGGGCACCCCGGGCACCCCGGGCACGCCAGGCACGCCGGGCACCCCCGGAACGCCCGGCAATCCGGGTCTGAGCGGCGTCGTCGCCAGCTTGTCGGCGGCCGAATTGGCGGCCTACAAAAAGACCTGCAAGCAGGTGCTCGGCAACAGGGGCAGCTTCGACGCCAATCTGGTCGCGCTGTGCAAGATGGTGCAGGTGGCCAGCCGCTAAGCGGCATCGATCTCGAGAAACGGCCCGCCTCGCGCGGGCCGTTTTCGTTTGGGCTGCATCGCCGGCGGGCCTTGCGGTTGAAGCCGGGCCAGTGCAAAAGCCCGGCCATGCTGATCATCAACGACCTTTCGCTCCGGATCGCCGGACGCCTCCTTCTCGACCATGCCTCGCTGACCTTGCCCTCGGGCACGAAGGCGGGCCTCGTCGGCCGCAACGGCACCGGCAAGACGACCCTGTTCAAGGCGATCACCGGCGACCTGTCCTCCGAGACCGGCTCGGTCAGCCTGCCGAAAAACACGCGTATCGGCCAGGTGGCGCAGGAAGCGCCGGGCACCGAGGAGCCGCTGATCGACATCGTGCTCAAGGCCGATGTCGAGCGTGCGACGCTGTTGGACGAGGAGCAGACGGCGACCGATCCGCATCGTATCGCCGAGATCCATATGCGGCTTGCCGACATCGACGCCCATTCGGCGGAATCGCGCGCGGCGACCATCCTTGCCGGCCTCGGCTTCGACGACGAAGCGCAGCGGCGGCCTGCCTCGTCCTTCTCGGGCGGATGGCGCATGCGCGTGGCGCTCGCCGCAGTGCTGTTTTCGCAGCCCGACCTGCTGCTGCTCGACGAGCCGACCAACTATCTCGACCTCGAAGGCACGCTGTGGCTGGAGAACTACGTCGCGAAATATCCGCACACGGTGCTCTTGATTTCGCACGACCGCGACCTCTTGAACCGCGCGGTCAATTCGATCGTGCATCTCGACAAGCAGAAACTGACCTTCTGGCGCGGCGGCTACGACCAGTTCGAGCGCCAGCTTTCCGAGCAGCGCGAGCTGCAGGAGAAGGGGCGCGTCAAGCAGGAAGCCGCCCGCAAGCATCTGCAGTCCTTCGTCGACCGCTTCCGCGCCAAGGCTTCCAAGGCGCGCCAGGCGCAGTCGCGCATCAAGGCTCTGGAGAAGATGAAGCCGATCGCGGCCCTGGTCGACGATACGGTGAGGCCGTTCAGCTTCCCCGAGCCGGTCAAGACGGCGGCGTCGCCGATCGTCGCTCTCTCCGGCATCGATGTCGGCTATGCGCCGGGCAAGCCTATCCTCAGGAAGATGACGCTCAGGATCGACGCCGACGACCGTATCGCGCTGCTCGGCGCCAACGGCAACGGCAAGTCGACCTTCGCCAAGCTGCTGGCCGGCAGGCTGAAGCCCGAAAACGGCACGATGACGGTCGCCCCGGGGCTGAAGGTCGCGATCTTCGCGCAGCATCAGCTCGACGATTTGAGGCCCGAGGAAAACGCCTACGAGCATGTGCGTCGGATGATGCCGGAAGCGCCGGAATCGAAGGTGCGCGCCCGGGTCGCCAATTTCGGCCTGACAACCGAGAAGATGAACACGCCGGCCAAGGACCTGTCCGGCGGCGAGAAGGCGCGGCTCTTGATGGGGCTGGCGGCGTTCGAAGGGCCGAACCTCTTCATCCTCGACGAGCCGACCAACCACCTCGACATCGATTCCCGCGAGTCGCTGATCCATGCGCTGAACGATTTTCCGGGCGCCGTGATCCTGGTTTCGCACGACCGCCATCTGCTCGAAGCGACGGCCGACCGGCTGTGGCTGGTCAAGGACGGGCAGGTCAACCCGTATGACGGCGACCTCGAGGACTACAAGACGCTGGTGACCGGCGTCTCGGGCGACCGCCGCGAAAGGCGCGAGGCCGAGAAGGCGTCCAAGGCCGACCGCCGCCGCGAGGCCGCCGCCCGCCGCGCCGCAGCCGAGCCGCTTTCCAAGGAAATCCGCGCCACCGAGGCGCTCATGGACCGGCTGCGCAAGCGCATCGACGCGATCGAGGACCAGCTCGCCGACCCCAGACTCTACGAGAAGGACCCGACTGCCGCCACGCAGCTTGCCAAGGAGCGCTCGGAGCTTTCCGCGCAGCTCGCCCGCAACGAGGAGAAGTGGCTGGAGATGTCAGCCGAATACGAGAAGGCGACGGCGGATTAGGTAGCGCCGCGCTTAGGCCGCCCGCCGGCTGGCTACGTCCGCTTGCGCCCGAACCAGCCGGCGATGCGGTCGTACGTCCTTTCCATCGTATTGGCGCTGTCCTCGATGTCGCGGATGTCGCGCAGCGGGTCGAATGCGCCCTCCAGGATGTCGCCTGCGGCGGCCCGCGCGGCGTCGGGGTGGTTCGAGCCGCGACTCAGGATCTTGTGCGCCTGGCGGCCACGCTTCCACACTTCGCGCACCCATTTGTACTCGCCGCCGAGCAGGATGAAGAGGCCGACGACGCGGCCGAAGATGAAGAAGAGCACGATGCCGAGCACCTGCATGACGAGCGCGGCGAGGCTGCCGAGCGCGAACGTGCCCACTGCGAGCAGGGCGATGGACACCAGATGCAACCGCGCCTGGGAGCGCTGGTAGATGGAAAATGCGCCGGCGAAGCCGGCCACATAGGCCAGCAGGTAGACGAGATAGGCGGTGTCGTTGAGCGGGGCATCGAAGAATATGTACTCGAAGGTCTGCCAGGTCCCTGCGAGCCAGTTGCGCGGATCGATCAGATGCGCCGCGCTGCAGACCGCGCCGAGATACTCCGTCGGCTGGCTGCACGAGACGAAATGATAGTACTGGCCGGCGAGGTTGATGACGTTGATGGTCCAGAGATCGTTGATGATCGCGTCGGAGACATCGCGTAACCATGGAAGGGAAACGGTCGCCTCCACGATGCGTCCGAGCACGAAGAGCGCGACGGCGATGGAGACGAATATCCACTTGCGCCGGCCGGTGCGACCGATGCCTGACCAGTCCTGGAAGCGCTCGATATATCCACCCATGGCTGGCCCCCGACCGTCCGTGAACCCGCGAAATCCTATGCCCGGACCGCGCCTGGGTCTACTGGCGGCGCGACGCCGCTTTCTCCCCTTGTGTGGGATGCCGGGCGAACGGCCACATTGCGGCGCTCATCCCCCGCCCGAGGCCGCCTTGAACACCGCCTCTGTGCCGCGTACGCCCGCTTGAAGGCCGGCCGCGCTTCGCCACGGGCGACATAGTCCCAGAGCGCGGGAAATTCGGCGAGCAGCGCCGATCCGCCCAGCCTGCGCAGCACCATCACCATCATGAGGTCGCCGGCGCTGAACGCACCGTCGAGCCAGTCGGCATCGCCAAGCCGAGTGGACAGTTCGCCAAGCCGCCTGCGCACACGCTCCTCGAGCATTGGCAGGTGCTCCCCGTACCAGTCCTTGTCGCGCTCCGTGTATGTGGCGTTTTCGCGCTCGACGATCGGCGGCTCCACAGTGCTCACCGCGGCGAACATCCACATGACCGCCCGCATCCGCGCCTTCGCATCCTGCGGCAGCAGGCCGGCATGGCGCTCCGCGATGTGGAACACGATCGCGCCGGACTCGAACAGCGCGAGGTCGCCTTCCTCGTAGGTCGGGATCTGCCCGAACGGCTGCAGCGCGCGATGGGCGGGTCCCTTCATCTCGCCGAACGAAACGAGACGCACATCGTAGGGCTGGCCCACCTCCTCGAGCGCCCAGCGCACGCGCATGTCGCGCGCCTGGCCCCTGCCGCGATCGGGCGAATTCGCAAAGGCAGTGATGGTGGGGGTCATTGGCGGGCTCCGGTGATTGCATGACGCTGTCGGTTGCGTGACGTGTTCGATTGCGAGGACATTGTCGGGTTTCATCCAGAGGACGAACGAGCGGCGCGGGTTCCGACCAATTCGTGGGGCATTTTTGCGCGTGAAGGGCAGTGGCCGCCGACCTCTGCCGCGCCGATTGCTTCTCGGGCTCACTCGTTGGCGCCGCCGCATAATGGCGGGCAGGCTCGCTGCTGTCTTGTGATTGTGCAGTGCAGCAACGATATTGCTGCACGTACGTTGCACATTGCCGTCCAATTCCGGGCGTCAGGACAGGATGCCTGCTTTGCGAACAATCTCTGACACGATCGCGCGCCTCGCCGCGTTCCACCGGCAAGGTGCCTCGCAGCCGGCCGATGCCTCCGACATTCTGCCAAGGCTGACCGGTTTCGGGTCCAACCCGGGGGCGCTGGAGGCCAGATACTATCTGCCGGAGGGTCTCTCCAGCGAGGCGCCGCTGGTCGTGGTGATGCACGGCTGCACGCAGACCGCGGCAGGCTATGCACGGCAATCCGGATGGTTGCAGCTCGCCGACGAGATGGGTTTTGCCCTTCTGCTCCCCGAACAGCAACGCGCGAACAACGCAAACCTCTGCTTCAACTGGTTCCTGCCGCACGATGCGAGGCGAGGCGCGGGCGAGTCGCTTTCGGTCCGCGAGATGATCACGGCGATGGTCGCAACGCATGGCCTGAATCGGCATCGTATTTTCATCACAGGGCTTTCGGCTGGCGGCGCCATGGCTGCAACCCTGATGGCGGCCTATCCGGAGGTCTTTTCCGGGGGTGCGATCATAGCCGGACTTCCCTTTGGCAGCGCCGCGACTGTATCCGAGGCATTCGATCGGATGCGCGGTCATGGCGGACCCTCGCACCAGGAACTGCAGCAGGCGCTGCGCAACGCCTCAGAGCATCGGGGACCTTGGCCGAAAGTGGCAATCTGGCACGGCTCTGCCGATCGGACGGTCGTGCCCTCGAACGCGGAAGCTATTGCCGCCCAGTGGTGGGGTGTCCACCAACTGGAAGATGCGCCGACCCGTTCGGAGTCCAACGGAAGAATTTCGAGACGTGTCTGGAATGACGCCGGTGGAGAAGCCCTGCTGGAATTGAACATGATTGCCGGAATGGGTCATGGCACGCCGCTGGGCGACGGCATCGGCCAGGCGGGTCCCTACATGCTCGATGTCGGAATCTCGTCCACGCTCGAGATTGCGCGCTTCTGGGGTATCGCCAACGATCGCGGCACGGCGCGTGCAGGCGCGGCTGAGACATCGCGCAAGGGAATGTCATCCCAATCCACGGGACCGGGAGCCGAAGAGGCCGCTGGAAAGATCTTGCGACAGCCCGCCGCTCCGCAAGCGCCGTCGCGGGATCCTCACGGCGTCCGGAAGATCATAGAGGATGCATTACGAGCCGCAGGTCTTATGCGCTGAAGGCAGGCGCCGGGCCTTTTTTGCAGGCTGCGGCGGTTGCCGCGGACGTCTTGCCGATGCGCCGAACCGCTGGCGCGGCATTTCTGAAATGATCGCTATATAAATCGTTGACAACCCGCTCCGGCGCTCATAGCTAATTCTGTATTGTTCAACACAGAAAGACTGAGATCATGAGCGAACTGATTGGAAAACGCGCCCTGGTGACGGGCGGGTCGCGCGGTATCGGCGCTGCGATTGCATTGGCGCTTGCCGACAAGGGCGCGGATGTGGCGATCACCTACGAGCAGTCGGCCGATCGCGCCGCCGAGATCGTCAAGGCGATCGAGGGCAAGGGCCGAAGGGCGCTCGCCATCCGGGCCGACAGCGCCGATCCGGCGGCGGTCAAGCGATCGGTCGAACAAGCTGTAGCCGGGCTCGGCGGTCTCGACATTCTCGTCAACAATGCCGGCATTGCCCGGTTCGGCCCGTTCGTGGACCTCAGCCTCGAGGACATCGATGCGCTGTTGAATGTCAATGTCCGCGCGGCCGTGCTGGCCACCCAGGCGGCCATCCCGCATCTCGGGCAGGGCGGCCGCGTTGTCACCATCGGCTCCAACGCCGCCGAGCGCGCTCCCTTCGCCGGCATTGCCGCCTATTCGATGACCAAGTCCGCGCTCACCGGCCTGACGCGCCATCTCGCCCGCGAACTTGGACCCCAGGGCATCACCGTCAACCTGGTCCAGCCGGGACCGACCGACACGGACATGAATCCGGCCGACGGCGAGCTTGCCGACACGGTGCGCCCGCTGACCTCGCTCGGCCGCTACGGCTCGCCGGCCGAGATCGCGTCGACCGTGGCCTTCCTGGCGAGCCCCGCCGCCGGCTACATGACCGGATCCATGCTCACGGTGGACGGCGGCTGGAACGCCTGATCCCCGGGCGTAGCCGAGTACCGGCAGGGCGAAGGGATGGCGCTGCCGGTTGATGCCGGCACGCTGTCAGGCGGCTTCGCCCACCCAGGCGTCCCAACCAGTCATGGCCACCTTGGCGGCGTCCTCCAACTCGGCGCGGCTCGCGCCGTCGCGCGCCAGCACCGACATGCCGCTCTGCACCGTCAGGACGAAACGGGCCAGCGCGCCGGCGTCGACCGACGCCGGCAGCTCGCCGTCCGCGACGGCCTCCTTCAGCCGCGCCTTCAGGCGTTCCAGCCCGACGGCGCGCGCCGAATGCACCAGCGCGCCGAGCTGCTCATGCCCTTCGCTGCCGACCGACGACAGCGCCACCATGCAGCCGCTGGGAACGTCGGCGCGACATCCGCTCATTGCCGCCGCTGAATCCATGAGCAGCGACTGCACCGCCTCGCGCGCCGTGGCGGCCGCGTAAAAATTGCCCCAGAAGAGCGTCTCGTAGTTGTCGCGATAGTATCGCAGCGCCTCGGCGTAGAGCGCCTCCTTCGACCCGAACGCCGCGTAGAGGCTGGGCGACCCGATCCCCATCGCCTGCGTCAGATCGGAAATCGACGTCGCCTCGTAGCCCTTGGACCAGAACAAGCGGGTCGCCCGCGCGAGCGCGGTCTCGCGATCGAACTCGCGTGGCCGGCCGCGGCTGCGTGCGGCCTCTTCAACTTGCGCCTTCTTTTGTTGGTCCTGCATCCGCTTGCCGCGATTTCTGGATCGAATGACATATAAAGCCGGCGCCACCTTTCCGCAACGCGGTCGCAGGACGCAGGGGGTGGCTCACGGACATGCGACTTCGGACCCGGAGGCGCGCGACCCCTGACGGCGAACATGTCAATTCAGGTATTAGAAAAGTGGGCCGAACTGTAACATTTGATTCGCACAAAACAGCTCGTCGCCTGATACAAAACGAGAAAACTGCTATTGATCAGCAGAAAAAGACACAGTTTTGCTTGTATTTGAACAAAAAGCTGCATCGCCATTTCAATGCTTTGCCGTTAAAATTGGCATAGTCTCGTTCCAGGGCGGCAGAAAATATCATGACAATTCGTTCTTTATATTCCGGCGTGCTGCGTGTGCCTGCGCTCGGGCTTGTTGCCATGGGCCTGGGCGCCAGTTGCCTCACCCAGCCCGCGCATGCCGATCCGACGAGTTTCATAACGCTGGATTTCGGCACGACCGGGACATTCCTAACCGGCATCCGCGGCGACAACATCGTCGGCAACTACACGATCCCCGAGGCGGGAACGACCGGTGGCCTCTACTACAATCTGACGAGCGGCCTCTGGTCGGCGATGCCGGTCGCCACGCCCAACGGCGCCAACTATCCCGGCGCGACAGGCTCCTCGCCCTACGGCCCGAGCTTCGGCAATCCTGGAGGCGTGCTGCGCGTCGTCGGCAGCTACCTGACCGCCGAGTCGAATGGCTACGATTTGAGCTACCTCTATGATGCAGCGGCCGCGCCGGGAGAGGAACTCACGACGCTGGTCTACCCGGACGCCGGGACGCTCTACACCATCGCGCACAGCACCTTCGGCAATCAGCTGGTCGGCAACTACGACACCCAGCTCGCGACCGGCAACGCCTTCATCTACAACATCGACACCGAGCAGTACGTCACGAACAACAAGCCGGGCGCCATCAGCACCACGGCGTATGGCATATACGGCGACAAGATCGCCGGTGGCTTCACCGAGGCGGCGATTGGCGGCGGCCTCAGCCCGCAGCACGGCTACATCTACGACCAGGTCAACGATACGTTCACGACCTACGATCATCCCGGCCTCGGCGTCGTCGCGACCCACTTCGAGGGCATCACCGGCGGCGGCCAGCCCAACACCTACAATCTCGTCGTCAACTGGGTGACCGACGACGAGGTCGTCCATCCGGGCGTCATGCATCTCAACGAATTCGGTATTGCCACCTGGTACGAGATCGAGATTCCTGGAACGGTCGTCTCGTCCAACTCCGCCTATGGCGACAAGGTGGTCGGCATCTATACCGACGCGGACGGCGTGCACGGCTACGTCGCCACCATCGAGGGCATCTACAACCCCACCGTCAACAGCACCGAGACCACCTTCACCGACGAAAACGCGGCGTTCCTCGATGGCCAAAAGGGCGAAGACATCATCAACGAGGCCGACATCACGGCAACCGGCAACGGTGGCGTCGCCATGCGCGGCGAGACCTACGGCGTCTTGACCAATGAGGCCACCATCACCGCCAGCGGCCTTGCGGGTGCCGCGGTGGAAATGCATGGCAAGTTCGGCACCCTGCTGAATTCCGGCACGCTGAAGACAACCTTCGAAGCGGACGCCCTGCGCACCAATGCCACCTCCGAAGGCACCATCATCGTCAACACCGGCACCATCGACGGCCGCCTTGCTATGGAGATGGGCGCGGGCAAGCGTTTCGAGAACAGCGGCTGGCTGGGCGTCACCGGCACCGTGCCGTCGATCACCCACTTTTTCCAGGGCACCATGGTCAACACCGCCGCCGGCACCTATGCCGCGCGCATGATGGACGTCGGCAACGACAAGCTGGACGTGACCGGCGCCGTGCGGCTCGACGGCACCATGGCGGTCTCCTTCCAGACAGCAAACCTCCTGAGGAACTACACCCTCATCAACGCGACGGACGAGATCACCGGCGAGTTCGAGACGCTGACCCTCAGCGGCATACCGGCCCTGTTTGGCGGCACCCTCAACTACACGCCGACCGAGGTGACCTTGACCGTCGGCGGCGGTCTCGCCGCTCTGTCCGGCAACACGCCCAACCAGAGCGCGGTGGGTGCGGCCATCGACGGCATCATCGACGCCTCGACCGGCAATCTGCTGGACTCCCTGCCCGAGGCGCTTGCCCCGCTCTACGATCTCACCGCCGGCCAGCTTCCCGGCGCGCTCGACGCGCTCTCCGGCGAGGCCTACGCCAGCCAGCAGTCGGTGCTGATCGGCGACAGCTTTTACGTCCGCCAGTCCATCCTGGAGCGGCTGCGCCAGGGCAGCTATGCCGGCCAGCAGGGCCCCGTGGCCACGCTCGGCTATGGCGGCGCGGCGCTTGCCTACGGTCCGGACACCGCCACGCCCGATATGGCCGCTGCACCCGTCTACAACCACACCTTCTGGGCACAGGGTTTTGGCGTCAGTGCCGACTATGACGGCGGCTCCGCAACCGCCGCCGTCGACGCCACCATGGGCGGCATCATCGCCGGCGTCGACATATCAGTCGACAACTGGCTGGTCGGCGCCGCCCTCGGCTACACGCAGTCCAGCAGCGACATCGACGAGCTAGCAAGCTCCAGCGATGTCGACAGCGCGCTGGTGGTGCTCTACGCCGGCACCAGCTTTGGCCCGCGCAACATCAGGTTCGGCGCCAGCTATGCGTTCAGCCAGGTCGACGCCTCGCGCACCATCGCCTATCCCGGCTATTCGGAGCAGGCCAATGCCGACTACAACGCCGGCGTCGGCCAGATCTTCGCCGAAGTCAGCCAGGGTTTCGCCTTCGGGCAGGCAGCACTTGAGCCCTTCGCCGGCCTCGCCTACGTCCACGTCGCCACCGACAGCTTCACCGAAACAGGCGCTTCGGCCGGCCTGTCCGCCGACTCGACCTCGACCGGGGTCGGCTATTCCTCGCTCGGCCTCCGGGCCGCCACGGCGATGCAGCTAGCCGGCGGGCAGACACTGAAGCCCCATGCCGCGCTGACCTGGCAGCATGCCTTCGGCGATGTCACGCCGGAGGCGCAGATGGCGTTTCTCAGCGTTCCGACGGCGAACTTCACGGTGGCGGGAGCGCCCCTGGCTCGGGACGCGGCGCTTGTGGAGATGGGCGTCGACCTCGACCTCGGCGAACGGACCAGCATCGGCGTCTCCTACCTGGGCCAGTATGGGGACAGTGTGACCGTCAATGCGTTGCAGGCCAACCTGTCGCTACGGTTCTAGACGCAGCGCGATCGGCTTCTCGCCGGAACCGCGCGGCATTTAGTATGGTGCCGGTACGCGTAGGGTGTGATAGCGTGTACTCGTCGAGCTTGTGCTTTCCGGCTCGGCGGCGTTTCTGCCGAGTGATGACTCGCTCCGCGAGTCTCCGGCCCTTGAGGGCCACATCATGCTAAAGACCCCGACAGTGCATTTCGAGGCGGCGAGCACTCTTGCCGTTGTGGTATCGTCGAACGAACCGCTGCTTTTCCTGTCCGACGACCAGAAGGTCATCGCAGCAAGCGCATCGTTCTGCCGGGCCTTCGGGATCAACCCCGCGACAGTTACCGGTAGGACGCCTCGGCGAACTCGGGAATGGCGAATGGGCGATGCCCAAGCTTGCGTCGCTGCTGAGGGCTACCGCTTCGGGAAGTGCGCATGTCGAAGCCTACGAAATCGACCTCAAGCGGCCAAACCAGAAAACCCGGCAATTGGTCGTCAATGCGCGCACGCTTGACGACGGCGATTTCGACCACATTCGCCTGCTTCTGGCCGTAACCGACGTGACCGAAGCGCGCGCCCAGGCGCGGCTCAAAGACGATCTCATCCGCGACAAGGCGATCCTGCTGCAGGAGGTCCAGCATCGGGTGGCAAACAGCCTGCAGATCATTGCCAGCGTTCTCATGCAGAGCGCACGCCGGGTTCAGTCGGACGAAGCGCGCGGGCACCTCCAAGACGCCCATCACCGGGTCATGTCGATAGCAGCCCTGCAGAGGCAGCTCTCCACGTCCAGCGGCGGCAACGTTGAACTGCGTACCTATTTGACCCAGCTTTGCCAAAGCCTCGGCGCGTCGATGGTCGCCGACCCCGGCCGGCTCTCGATCAAGGTGACGGTCGACGACAGCGCCGTGGAAGCGGACGTTTCCGTGAGCCTGGGGCTTATCGTGACCGAGCTTGTCATCAACGCCCTCAAGCACGCCTTTCCCGATGAAAGAACGGGCGCGATCCTGGTCGACTATCGATCGTCGGGCAAGGACTGGACTCTTTCTGTTACCGACAACGGCATCGGCATTCCCGCGGGAAGCGATGCACCAAAGGCTGGACTGGGGACTGGCATCGTGGAGGCGCTGTCGAAGAACCTTGGGGGCGACATCCAGTCGAGCGATGCGGCCCCCGGCACGGCCGTCACGATCAGCCACCGGGACAGCGCCGATCTGCGATCCGACCTTTCCACGGCCGCTTAGGAACCGAATTGCTTCCGAAGCGCTTTACCATCGCAGCCCGCGAGGATCCCCGCCCTCATGACCCGAGTGAGCGATGAATAACGGCAAAGCGGTCGTCCTTGTCGTCGAAGACAATACACTCATTCGGATGGGTGCCGTCGATCTGGTGTTGTCCGCCGGTTACGAAGCGCTGGAGGCGCGCGACGCGGACGAGGCAATCCGCATCCTTGAGTCGCGAGACGACGTCGACCTGGTTTTCACCGATGTCCAGATGCCGGGCACGATGGACGGCATCAAGTTATCCCACTACATCCGGGACCGATGGCCGCCCGTGAAGCTGATCGTTGCATCCGGCGCCACCATTCTCGAAGAGAGCAGCCTGCCGGCGGGGAGCAGGTTCTTCGCAAAACCCTACGACGACCACACCATCACGGACGCAATCGCCCGCCTGCTTGCGAGCGGTATTGCGGGCGATTCTCCCACCTGATTCCTGCCCGGTGGCGCGGGCGGCTTCGCGGCCCGGGATGTCGCCAGGCCGATCGTGAATTCGTCATCCCGCCGTAGAGACCCTGGCCGCGGCGGCGCGCTTCATCCAATGCGCCTTCCGCCTTTCCCCCCGCTCGGTTACCATCGCCGCATGCAGCTTGATTTTCAGACCTTCAGGGATTCCCTCGCCAAACCCGAGCCTCCGCCGGGGCTTTCGCTCGCCCTGCAGGCGCTGTGGTGGGATGCCAGGGGCGACTGGGACAAGGCGCATGAGCGCGCGCAGGAGCGCGACGACGCAGCCGGCGCGCATGTCCATGCCTATCTGCATCGCAAGGAAGGCGACAAGTCGAACGCCGACTACTGGTACCGCCGCGCCCGCGCCGCCCCGTCGGCCCTGCCGCTCGACGCGGAATGGGAAGAACTGGTGCGGAGGTTTTTGGGGCAGGGGTGAGGCGGGATCAGAACTCGGGTTCCTCGCCCCCACAACGTGGGGGAGAGGTGCCGAGCGCAGCGAGGCGGTGGGGGGGTTACCAGCCGACCATGCCGCCGAGGTGATTGCCTATCGGTGACGCCTCATTTCTGTTTCTCTGGTCCGTTAACATTTTTGACTTCCTCAGTTTCACTTCGATGGCTTGCTTCGAAACCTGAAAGTAGTCTGATAGACGCGACAGCAGTTCATAGTAGGTCAAAAAATTACACGGTTGGTCGTCGACAAATATGTATCCGTGACCTCTATCTTTGATATCTAAGTCTAGGCGGACGCGCGCCGTTTGTTGCAGGAAGACTGCATCCGGTAGGATCAGTTCAGATGCAAATGAGTTTGCCTGATATTCTAAACGTTAATAATTGAATATTTCCGATTTTTCTTTTGTGGCAAAAAAGGTCTCTCTCAACAATTGTCTCAGAACGTAAATATCGTTCGTGGTCCAAAACAAAATGGCCAATCTCGTGTGCAAGTGTAAAGCGTTCTCGTGTCTGGAGTGAGTGTGCGTTTATCACAATCATTTTTTGATTAAAAATTGCGCTCCCCAATATAGAATTTCCGTCAATATCGACAAATTCACGATCAGAAAAATCCAGCGAAATGGAAAGGATCTCACAAATCGTGAGTTGGTCTACTGGACCATACGTGTATCCGGACGATTTAAGAAGTTTCTTAGCAGTCGACTTTATGTCTTCGGTCGACAAAAAGGGCACCAATTGATCAACGTCTTTGAGATCGTACGAAGAATTACCGGTCATTTCGAAGTCGAGATTTGTCACGAAATCGTCGACGTTTGAAAAATATTTGCCGTCGTGGAACCCCGAGAACTTCAGGGACTTTGTGGCATTGTCGTTCCGAAACATTTGGGCACTTAAAAATCCATTCTCTAAAAATCTACTTTTTCGATCCGCGACAATTTCTAAACCTTGCTTGCCGAATTTTACAATGCCCATCGCGGCATTTCTGGCGACCATCTCTGCTCCAGATTGTAGCCGCGAAGTAACAACTATGACCCCTTTGGTCGCATGCGGAAATATCCGGCCAATCTTCGATGAAAAGTCGTTGACGTATATTTCGGAGACGCTCGCGTCATGATTCTTGCATTCGAAAATGACGTACAGGTGGGGTGTATCGCTATTAGTTCGGTACAGTTCCAAAACGACATCGAACTCGACGTCTGCCTGGCGGTCGCGACAGTAATATGATTTCTTTTTGTAAATTTTGCAGTTTTGCGCTGTATAAACACCAAAAACGAGCTCTCCGCGATCTTTTTGATCAACAAGATAGCGGTAGAACGCGTCTTCCAGTTTGTCGCCCTTGCTAGTCGAATTCATAATTTGCCTCGACGCCAAGAGTTCTCAAATGCCGCATACATTGTACCTCGCAACCGGCGTTTGGAAAGAAAATTGATCCCGGGTGTGGTCGCAACCCGCCATGTCGGCGATTCCCAAACGAGCCGATTTCCCTTTGTTGGCGGCTAAGACCGGGCCTTCAGCAGTCGTCCCCGGTCCCGACACTCAAGTACGCACCCCGCCAAAACCATTTATTGTACTGTTCGCCCCCGTGGATAACCTCCCCCACATTTTTCCCGCCCCCAAGATATTTCCCCAATCCCCCAACCACTTACCTTTCCTCCCCCACGATTTTCTCCGCCCCATTTCATCCACGCCCCTCCCACCCCGAGCGACAATCCCGCCGCCTTGAAAGGAGGCGGCGATAGACTGGAACCTGGCAATCGAGAAGAACCGCGACGCGCTGAAGCGCATCCTGGCCATGCTCGTCGCCATGGCGGGGCTCACGAATTCTTTCACCTCCCCCTTGAGGGGCTTCGAGGCCCGATCTTCCGGTCGAGCCAGTGGCTCGACCGTCGGCCGAGAAGGCCGGGGAGATTGCGAACCAATCGGGGTCCCCGGCAATATGCCAGACCGCCGGGTGGGGGTCATTGCAGCGCCGCAACCCCCACCCGACGCTTCGCGTCGACCTCCCCTCAAGGGGGAGGTGAAGCTGACCCTCCCGCGCCATCTCCACCGGGCGATCCTGCGCCTCATCAGGCCGGCTGAATCCGCCGTGCGGCGGCTGATCATCGTTTTGGCGCGCGGGCTGGTGGTAACGCTTGCGCCGCCGCGCCCGCGCAAGGCGAAACCGTCCTCGATCTTCCTGCGCAAGCCCGGCGGCACCGGCATCTATCTGCCGCCGGGCGCCCTCCTTTCAGGGTCCCCCTTGCGGGAAGGGGTTCCACCCGCGCGCCGGCTATCCCTGCCGCTGCTCGATCCGCTGAGACCCTTCCGACCCGGTCCGAGACGGCCGGCGCAGATCAGCATTCCCCGTATCTCGTTTCCCGGCGTCGTCGCGCCGTCGCCGATCACGCCGCGCCTGCCGCCCGCGCCCGACGATCCGCTCGACGCCACCCGCCTTGCTCTCCGCCTCCAGGCGCTGGGCGCGGCACTCGAAGACCTGCCCGGACAGGCAAAACGTTTCGCCCGCTGGCGGGCGAGGAAACGCACCGGCCGCGACGCCGCAGGCGCGCAAAACAAGAGGCTTGCCCGCCGCGCCTGGCCGCTGCGTCCGGGCCGCGCGCCCGGCCAGCGTCCCGCCAACCGGCGCCGCCATGAGGTGTACGAGATCCTGAGCGATCTCCACTGGCTCGCCTTCGAGGTGCTGGAGCATCCCGACACGTCGTGACGCCGCCGATCCTCCCCTGTTTGACGCGGCTGATCCTCCCCCGTTTACGGGGGAGGGGGACCATGCGAAGCATGGTGGAGGGGGCGCCCCCTCCGTCCCTTCGGGACACCTCCCCCGCTTCGCAGGGGAGGATCAATCGCGCGCGTCCCTACTGCCCAACCTGGCCCTACACGAGACCGCCGTTTCCGGCTAAGTACAGCCCATGAACCAGCACGCCACACTCAGCCAAGCCCCCGTTCCGCAGGCAAAGCCGAAGATCGGCCATTCGGCCTGTCCGCACGACTGCCCCTCGACCTGCGCGCTCGACGTCGAGCTCTTGTCCGACACCCGCATCGGCCGCGTCCATGGCGACAAGAAAAACAGCTACACGGCCGGCGTCATCTGCGCCAAGGTCGCGCGCTACGCCGACCGCGTCCACCATCCCGACCGCCTGCTGAAGCCGCTGGTGCGCTCGGGCGCCAAGGGCGAGGGGGCCTGGAAGGAATCGAGCTGGGAAGCCGCGCTCGATCTCGTGGCGGAAAAGTTCATCGCGGCGGAAGAAAAACTCGGCAGCGAGACGGTGTGGCCCTATTTCTACGCCGGCACGATGGGGCTGGTGCAGCGCGACGGCATAGAGCGGCTGCGCCACGCCAAGAAATATTCCGGCTTCTTCAGCTCGATCTGCACCAATCTCGCCTGGACCGGATGGTATATGGGGGCAGGAGCCCTGCACGGCTCCGACCCCAGGGAGATGGCGAAGTCCGACTGCGTCGTCATCTGGGGCACCAATGCGGTCGCCACGCAGGTCAATGTGATGACCCATGCCATCCGCGCCCGCAAGGAACGCGGCGCGAAAATCGTCGTCATCGATATCTACGACAACGCTACGATGAAGCAGGCCGACATGGGCCTGATCCTCAAACCCGGCACCGACGGCGCGCTCGCCTGCGCGGTCATGCATGTGCTTTTCCGCGAGGGTTTGGCCGACCGCGCCTATCTGGAGAAATACACCGACGATCCGCACGGACTGGAGGCGCATCTCAAGGACAAGACGCCGGAATGGGCGGCGGACATCACCGGCCTGTCAGTCGCCGAGATCGAGGCTTTCGCGCATCTCGTCGGCACGACGAAGCGCACCTTCTTCCGTCTCGGCTACGGCTTTGCCCGCCAGCGCAACGGCTCGGTCAACATGCATGCGGCTCTGTCGGTCGCGGCGGTGACCGGCTGCTGGCAATATGAGGGCGGCGGCGCCTTTCACTCCAATTCCGGCATCTTCAAGTTCGACAAGGGGCTCCTCGAGGGCACGCGGCTGCGCGACCCCGACATCCGCTATCTCGACCATTCGCGCATCGGCCCGGTGCTCACCAGCGCGCCCGACGCACTGTATGGCGGTCCGCCGGTGACGGCGATGCTGATCCAGAACACCAATCCGGTGAACGTCGCCCCCGAGCAGCGGCTGGTGAAGCAAGGCTTCCTGCGCGACGATCTCTTCACCTGCGTGCACGAGCAGTTCATGACCGACACGGCCAGGCTCGCCGACGTCGTGCTGCCGGCCACAATGTTCCTCGAGCATGACGACATCTATCGCGGCGGCGGCAACCAGCACATCAATCTCGGCCCCAAGGTGATCGATCCGCCGGAGGGGCCGCGCACCAACCATTTCGTCATCGAGGAGCTGGCCAAGCGCCTCGGCGTGGCGCATCTGCCGGGCTTCGGCATGACCGAGCGCGAGCATATCGACGTCATGCTCGGCAAGCGCGGCTACGGCGACTTCGAATCGCTGAAGGAAGCGAAGTGGCTCGACGTGCAGCCGGATTTCGAGACCGCGCATTTCCTTAGGGGATTCGGCCACCCGGACGGCAAGTTCCGATTCAAGCCGCAGTGGGTGGGAGGTCTTGCGCCCGGCAAGCCGCCGAAAAGCATGGGCGTCGCTTTCGGTCCCCACGACCGTCTTCCGGAATTCCCCGATCATGTCGATCTGATTGAGGTGGCGGATGCGGAGCATCCGTTCCGGCTGGCGACCTCGCCGGCGCGCAGCTTCCTCAATTCCAGCTTCGCCGAGACGGCGGCCTCGAAAGCCAGGGAGGGCGGGCGGCCGGAACTTCTGGTCCATCCAGAGGACGCGGAGCGGCTCGGATTCGCCGAAGGCGACCGCGTCGAGATCGGCAACACGCGCGGCGAAGTCGTTTTGCACGCAAAACTCTTCGGCGGAATGAAGCGCGGCGTGGTGATCGCCGAGGGCATCTGGCCGAACGACGCGCATGAGCGCGGCGAGGGCATCAACGTCCTGACCGGCGCCGACGCGCCGGCGCCCTATGGCGGCGCCGCCTTCCACGACAACAAGGTGTGGGTGCGGGCGGCTGTCGCCCAGGCACCTACGGCGTGAACCGCGCCAGCGCCTCGAGGTCGAGATCGTCGCTCCACGAACGCGGCGAGAACAGCCGGGCGTTCCCGTCGCCGGCGCTTTCGCCGAGATCGGCGAAGACGGTGCGCCGTTCGACCATCCTGGCCTTGCCGTCCGCAACCAGCCGCAGCGCCAGCGGATAGAGCTCGTGCTCGGCCTTCAGCACGCGGGCAGCGAGTTCAGCCTCGCTGTCGCCGGCGAGCACGGGCACCGCGGCCTGCGCGATGACCGGCCCCGCATCGGTCTCGGCGGTCACGAAATGCACGGTGCAGCCGTGGATGCGAACGCCCGCTTCGAGTGCCCGCCGATGGGTGTCGAGACCCTTGAAGGAGGGCAGCAGGGCAGGGTGGATGTTGATCAGCTTGCCTTCCCATCGCTCGACGAAGCGGGCGGTCAGGATGCGCATGTAGCCGGCGAGGCAGACGATGTCCGTTTCGAGTTCCTGCAGCGCGGCGTCGATGGCGCTGTCATGCGCTTCCTTGCTGGCATAGTCGGAGCGCGGCAGGGCAATGGTGCCGATGCCCCTGTCGCCGGCGAACAGCAGGCCCGGCGCTTCCGGCGTATCGGAAACGACGCCGACGATCTCGGCCGGATAGGAGCTGTCCCGCGCGGCCTCGATCAGCCTGGCCATGTTGGTTCCGCGCCCCGAAATCAGGATCGCGACGCGCTTGCGGCCGCCGTTCATAGTGCGATCGAGCCCCGGTATATGACGCCGGCGTCCCGGCGCGGCACGATGCGGCCGATCGGCGTGACGGTCTCGCCGGCTTCCTGCAGCACAGCGGCTACCTGGGCCGCCTGGCCCGAAGCAACCGCCAGGACCATGCCGACGCCGCAGTTGAAGGTGCGCATCATTTCGTTCGCCGCGACGCCGCCTGTCTTCGCCAGCCATGAGAACACGGGTGGAACCTCGATCGAATCGAGATCGAGCTCGGCTGAGAAGTCCTTGGGCAGGACGCGCGGGATGTTTTCGGGAAAACCGCCGCCGGTGATGTGGGCAAGGGCCTTGATGCCGTGCGTGCCGCGGATCGCCTGGAGCACCGGCTTCACATAGATGCGGGTCGGCTCCAGCAGCGCCTCGGCAAGCGTCAGCCCGTCGGCGAAGGGGGCCGCGTCGCTCCAGCCGAGCCCCGACATCGCCACGACGCGGCGGACCAGCGAGAAGCCGTTGGAATGGAGGCCCGAAGACGCGAGCCCGAGCAGCACGTCGCCCTCGACGATGTCGTCGGTCGGCAGCAACTGGCCGCGTTCGGCGGCGCCCACCGCGAAACCCGCAAGGTCGTAGTCGTTGCCGTGATACATGCCCGGCATCTCCGCCGTCTCGCCGCCGATCAGCGCGCAGCCTGCCAGGCGGCACCCCGCCGCTATGCCGCCGATGATGGCGGCGCCCTGGTCGGGATCGAGCTTGCCGGTTGCGAAATAATCGAGGAAGAACAGCGGTTCCGCACCCTGGACCACGATATCGTTGACGCACATGGCAACGAGGTCGATGCCGATCGTGTCATGCTTGCCGGCGTCGATGGCGATCTTGAGCTTGGTGCCGACGCCGTCATTGGCCGCCACGAGGACCGGGTCCGAAAAGCCCGCGGCCTTGAGGTCGAACAGCCCCCCGAAACCGCCGATCTCGCCGTCGGCGCCGGGCCGGCGGGTCGAGCGCACGGCCGGCTTGATCTTCTCGACCAAGAGATTACCGGCATCGATGTCGACGCCGGCCTCGGCATAGGTGAGCCCGTTCTTTGTCATTGCTCCATCCCTGCGCGGCTGTCGTGTGCGGCTATTCGCATGAACGGATGCCGCCCGCAAGAAGCCGGGCCGCCTCCGCGCCGCTTCCTTGGACGAACAGCCGCTTGGCCGCGGCTCTTGCGTGGGAGCATCCGCCGGACCATCTATCCGCGGGGAAAGCAGGGAGGACATTAGCGTGACCGCCGCCAACATGATCACGATGCTGCGCTTCGTGCTGGTGCCGGCCGTGATCTATTGCATGCTCACGATGCGGTGGCAGTTGGCCTTCGCGGGCTTCGTCGTGGCCGGCGTCTCGGACGCGGTCGACGGCTTCGTCGCGCGCCATTTCAATCAGCGCTCCGAACTCGGCGGCTATCTCGACCCGATGGCGGACAAGCTGCTTCTGGTCAGCGTTTTCGTCGTGCTGGGCTGGCTGGACGAATTGCCGCTCTGGCTGGTCATCGCGGCTGTCAGCCGCGACGGGCTCATCGTCTGCGCCGTTCTGTTGTCGACGGTGATGGGCAACCCGGTCGAAATGAAGCCGCTGATGGTGTCCAAGGCCAATACGGCCGTGCAGATCGTGCTTGCCGCCGTCGTGCTTGCGGAACTGGCCTTCGACGCGGGTTTCGGGCCTGTTCGCCCTGCCTTGATTATCCTGTCCGGCCTCTTGACCGTGGCTTCGGCTGGAGCCTATCTCGTAGCCTGGTCGAGGCACATGAGCAAAGATGGCGAAGGCGGACCGCACGCCGGACAATGAGATAGCCGACGCGCTGATCGCCGCGAACTTTCGCCGGCAGATCGCTTTCTGGCTGATTGCCGGAGCGCTACTCGGACTATTCCTCTTCGTGTTCAGCGGCATTCTGCTGCCTTTCGTGGCCGGCATGGCGCTCGCCTATTTCCTGGACCCGGTGGCCGACCGGCTGGAGCGCCTCGGTCTCTCGCGCGTGGCGGCGACCTTGCTGATCCTTTTGGCCTTCATCATCGTGCTCGCCATCGCGATCGTCATCCTGGCCCCGGTATTGGCGTCGCAGCTTGCCGACCTGCTTGAGAAGGCGCCCGGATATCTGGAGCAATTGCAGGGGCTGATCACCAGCTTCAATCCGGAGTGGCTCGAGCGGCGCTTCGGGCTCGATGCGGGCAGTCTGCGCGAGGGGCTGAATTCGCTGCTGACTTCCGGTGCGGGCTTCATTGCCACCGTTTTCCAGTCGATCTGGAGCTCGGGCGTCGCGCTGTTCAGCATCGCCGCCCTGTTCGTGGTCACGCCAGTCGTCGCCTTCTACATGCTGCTCGACTGGGACCGGATGATCGCCAGGGTGGACAGTTGGGTGCCGCGCGATCATGTCGAAACCATCCGCGCCCTGGCTACCGACATCAATAGTGCGACCGCCGGCTTCGTGCGCGGGCAGGGCACGCTGTGCCTCATTCTTGGCATCATGTACGCGGTCGGACTGACGCTGACGGGGCTGAACTTCGGCATCCTGATCGGCCTTTTCGCCGGCCTGATCAGCTTCATTCCCTACGTCGGCTCTCTGGTCGGCCTGGTGCTTTCGGTCGGCGTGGCTTTCGTGCAGTTCTGGCCGGACTGGATCATGGTGGTGGCGGTGGCCTGCGTCTTTTTCGTCGGCCAGTTCATAGAAGGCAACATCCTGCAGCCGAAGCTGGTCGGCCAAAGCGTCGGCCTGCATCCCGTCTGGCTGATGTTCGCGCTGTTCGCCTTCGGCGCCCTGTTCGGCTTCGTCGGGCTGCTGATCGCGGTGCCCGCGGCCGCCGCGATTGCGGTTCTCGTGCGTTTTGCGATTTCCCGCTACCTGGAGTCGCCGCTCTACAAGGGGCACGTCGAAATCGCTCCCGACCGCGTCTTCGAAGTCAGGGTCAAGCCGAAGCCGGCAGGCCGCGCCCGCAAAGACGCGGCCCGGGGCGACTGACGGCATGGCCGGATCTGACGAGCCTCGCCAAATTCCGCTGGATCTGAGCCATCGGCCGGGGCATTCGCGCGATGAACTCGTCGTTTCTGACGCCAACAGGCAGGCGGTGGCTCTGATCGATGGCTGGCCGGACTGGCCGGCTACGGTCGTGGTGCTAGCCGGCCCGGCCGGATCGGGAAAGTCGCATCTTGCCTCGATCTGGGCGGCAAGCGCGAACGCCGTGTTTGTCGATCCGGCCGCAATCGAGGACTGGCTGGAAGGCGCTCCGCTGACGCATCCCGTGGTGATCGACGACGCGGACGTCGACCTCGACGAGCACGGCCTCTTCCATCTGATCAACGCCGCGCGCGCGGCCGGCACGCACATGCTGTTGACCTCCAGGCGCTTCCCGTCGGCCTGGGGCGTTCGTCTTCCAGACCTTGCATCGCGGCTGAAGGCCGCGGCGACCGTGGAGATACTGGAGCCCGACGATCATCTGCTCGCGGCCGTCGTCACCAAGCTGTTCGCGGACAGGCAGGTGGAGGTCGAGCCGCATGTCGTGCAGTTCCTGGTGCGGCGGATCGAACGGTCGCTGTCGACCGCGATCGACGTCGTCGACCGGCTGGACCGGATGGCGCTGGAGCAGAAGAGCCGCATCACCCGGGCACTGGCGGCCCAGGCGATAAACGCCATGGACAGGGGGCAGGCGGAACTCGATCTTTGAGCGGGGGCCTCGGCGATGTCCGCCGCCGAGGCCCTCTGCGATTGTCCGCTTATCTGCGGGCCTTTGCGCGCTCGGCCGGCGTGAAAGCGGCAGACGCGCGCACGGGACTATGTGCGAACGCCATCGACGCCCGCGCGGCCGCGCCGACGGCTTGCTCCACGCGCTCTGCGTCGAACGTCATCGTGTTGTCGGCCGCCATGCCGCGCGCCGCTCCCTCCGCGAAGGCATCCTGGTTGGCGCCCAGATAGATGACCAGCCAGTTCTTTTCCTTCTGCCGCCGTTCCAGCAGCAGCTTGATAGTCTGCTTCGTGTGCTCCCGGCTGGCGTTCTCCAGCCCGTCAGTGAGGATGACGAAGGTGACGCTTTCATCCTTCCTGAGGTCGGCCTTGTCGATTTCCGCCACCGTTCCGGCGATGGCGTCGTTGAGCGGCGTCATGCCGCGCGGAACGAACGTTTCCTTGGTCAGCTTGGGCATTTCGCCAGGTTTCTGGCGGTCGAAAACGAGGTCGATGCTCCGGTCGTCGAACAGCGTCAGCGAAATTCGCGCCGACAGGCCGGCATCGGCGGCAAGCGAATTCACATATTCATTGAAGGCGCTGATCGTCGAATCGCGGCACTCCTCCATCGAACCCGAGCGGTCGAGGAGGATGTGCACGTAAAGCCGTTTCTTGCTCATGTTACGGTCTCCGATAGCGGCGGCCGATGCCGCAGCGTTACATGACGTAATGTCACGTGAGGTGTTCTCGCCCCGCTTTTTGGCGGTTTCGCGCTCGCATCGTGGCGAAGCGGCGGTTGCAGCGAGCAAACTGTGTGGCGCTTTGCTCTTGCGTTCACAGGCTGAAAACTCTAGGCACTGCGCACCTGAGGGTTCGGAGTGTAGCGCAGCCTGGTAGCGCACCTGATTTGGGATCAGGGGGTCGTAGGTTCGAATCCTATCACTCCGACCAATTTTTCCCCGCCTGAAAAGGCTTTGTTGAAGCGGGCGCGCGCCATTTGCTAGAAGCGTCCTGTCGAATGTGAGTCAGGAATCAGCCAGACATGTCAGCCCGCATCTTCAGCCCGGCCAAGACAGCCATGCAGTCCGGACAAGCCAAGACGGGCCATTGGGTTCTCGAGTTCGACCCCGAAATGCCGCGCAAGATCGATCCCCTGATGGGCTACACGACGTCCCGCGACATGAAGAGCCAGATCCGGCTGACCTTCGAAACGCGAGAGGAAGCCGTGGCTTATGCCGAGAAGAACGGGCTCGCCTACCGCGTGCAGGAGCCCAAGGAAGCCAAGCGCCGGTCGATTTCATACGCGGAGAATTTCCGCTATGACCGCAAGATTCCCTGGACGCATTGAGCAGGCGCTTCCGGGAAAGCCGCCGGCCTCCCGGTGCGTGTGGTCCCGTAGCTCAGTGGATAGAGCACCGGCCTTCTAAGCCGATGGTCGCAGGTTCGAATCCTGCCGGGATCGCCATTTAAGCTATTGTATTTGCTAGATTTTTCGAGCGAACATGGCGGTCCCGCGAAGCGGCGGCTTGCCCCGCCCTTGCGGATTGCCGTGCCCGTTTTCCGCTGTTTCCCCGGTTGATGTCCCGATGCGAATCCGGCCATGATCGGCAAGCCGCGCGGGGTCTCAATAATTTGTGCATAGTCGGCGGGAAGAGCCTCGCGGCGCGGAAACACTGATACGATGCGCCTCGCGTGGCGGCAACTGGACGAACCATTTCGCATGTGCAATCAGCGTCGCTGGGATATCGAGGGCGGATAAGATGGAGCGCATGGCATATGTCGTCATGCCGGACGGCACGGGCTGGAAGGTCAAGTGCAATGGCGTCGACTATCCATACTACTCCACGCGCGACGAGGCGGTCGGTGCGGCCGTGCAGGCGGCCTACGAGGCTGGAAGGCTCGGCTACGACGCGCTCGTGCTCATCCAGGATTCCGAGGGCAGGGTCCAGGTCGAATGGACCTATGGACAAGCACCCAGGGACCTTGCAGCGGATTGGAAAAGGCGCCACGCCGGCTGAGGTCCAAACCCGGGTTCCGCAGTCCCCGATGACAGGCTAAGGTGCACTAGGAGATTCCATGTCGCGACTTCTGCTCTTCGCCATGATTGTGGCTGCCTCGGGGTTGGCTGGCTGCGGGTATGGCCCGGGCTATGGCAACTCCGATCAGCCGATGATGGCGACCGGCGCGCCCTGTGGATACCGCGCTGTCGACGCCGGGATTTGTCCGAAGACGGGATACAAGGTCCCGCCGGGAGCCCATTATTAGTGAGCGAATTCGACATTTGAGTTGTGTCTGAAGCAGGGCACCCTCTCAAATGTCAAATTCAAAGCGCGACGGCTGCCGGGGCACGCAGATGTCGAATCGGACCACTAGTGGCAACATGCCGCGCCGCCCTTGACAGTGTTTCAAGCAGAAATGAACTTTTTTCCGCGGCGGGTGCACCTATATGTGGGTGGATTTCTCCCCACAGCCTCGATATTCACGGCGTCGACAAGGCGCAGGGCCGTGGCTTAGACGAAAGCATCCTTTTCAAGCCGAGGGCGTTAGTGGCATTGCTACCGCCGCTTCGGCAACAGAGGCAGAGATGACCGAGAAGGCAATCGAATTCCTCCAGGAGTGGATCCACGAAAAGGTCCAGGCTCCCGAGACCCCAGCGTCGATCGACCGGGAGGCCGGGGTGCTTGCCAAGCAATGTGCCGCTCAAGCTGCCAACGCAGGCGTGCGGCTCGAGGACATCGAGGAGGAGGTCGGCGATCTCGAAGAATTGATCGCGACGAAACTCGAGGACGCCGTCGAGGCCATGAATGGCGGTGCGGAGGAGTCCACCCGGCCCAAATCCGATGGGAAGCCCGACTCAACCCACCCGCCGCGCGGCCTCTAGCCCCCGCAAGAGATCGCCTTTCAGATCCTCGACGTTTTCCAATCCGATCTGCAGACGCACCAGCGGTCCTTCGAAGGGACCTTTGGCGATCGTGCGGTCATTCAGCGAAACGAGCGCGGCCAGGCTTTCGTAGCCACCCCATGAATGGCCGAGCCCGAAGATGCCGAGCGCGTCGAGGAAGGCGTGGGAGGCCTTGTGTCCGGCTCCCGCCAGCACGACCGAGAAGAGGCCGCTCGAACCCGAGAAGTCCCGCTTCCAGAGCGCATGATCCGGATGGCTTTCGAGCGCCGGATGCAGCACGCGCGCGACGCCGTCCTGCCGCTCCAGCCAGCGCGCTATCGCAAGTGCGCTTTCCTGGTGCCGCTCGAGCCTCACGCCCATGGTCCTGAGACCGCGCAGCACCTGGTAAACGTCGTCCGGTCCCGCGCAGCAGCCGAGCGCGTTGACGGTAGCGCGCAGCTGTTCCCAGCACGCCGCATTTGCCGAGGCAGTGCCCAAGAGCACGTCCGCATGGCCGGCTGGATATTTCGTCGCCGCATGGATGGTGATATCGACGCCGAAATCGAGGGCGCGGAAATAGAGGGGCGTTGCCCAGGTGTTATCCATCATGACGATGGCTCCGCCGGCATGCGCGGCCGCCACGATCGCCGGGATGTCCTGCACCTCGAACGTGTTGGAACCAGGCGATTCGGTGAACACGACCCTGGTGTTGGGCTTGAGCAGTGAGGCGATGCCGGCGCCGGCGCGCGGGTCGTAATATTCGACGTCGACGCCCATGCGCTTCAGCATCGCGTCGGCGAATTTGCGGGTCGGAAAATAGACCGAATCGACCAGAAGCAGGTGGTCGCCGGCGGAAAGAAATGCAAGCAGCGGGACGACCACCGCCATCAGGCCGGAGGGGACGATGATCGTGCCGGCGGAGCCTTCGAGTTCGTCGATCGCCTGAGCGAGTGCGTCGGTGGTGGGGGTGCCGTGCGTGCCGTAGGTGTATTTCTGCGCCCGTGAGGCAAGGGTCGCGGCATCCGGGAAGAGCACCGTCGAGGCATGCACGACAGGCGGGTTTACGAAGCCGTGATAGTCGTGCGGATCGTTGCCGCCATGCGCAAGCCGCGTATTGATTCCAGCGCCGTCGGGAATGCGTTTTGCCATTGTGCTCCACCTCTCGCGCGGTCAGCCATAAAGCGCGGCGGAGTGGCGTGCAACGGAGTAGGCTCTCGTTTGCCGGCTTGCTTCACGTTCCGCTCGTCTCACCGGTGCGTGGCGCGGCGCGCTCGCTTTTCTTTCCAGCGGTCAAACCTTGGGCAGAAAAGCCTGTCAAACGGGCATCCGCAACTTGCGGTTTCCAAACTCCTTGGGATTCGGTCATTCCGCTTGACCTCAATGGAATAATCGCCTTCGATGCAAATTCTGCACGGGGTGCGCGCAGCATTGCATCGAAAAGGTCGATGCCGAATCCGGAAATGGGCCGGACGATGAGGTGCTGCCGCTCAACGGAAATGTTTGTACCAAGAAGAACAGATCAAAGGGTTGAGGGTTATGAAAAATACGATGATTGGCATTCTCGGCGCGGCCGTGCTCGGAGTGGCGGCATCCGCCGCTTCCGCCGCCACGCTTGACGATGTGAAGGCGAAGGGCTTCATCCAATGCGGCGTCAATACTGGCCTCGCCGGGTTCTCCGCGCCGAACGACAAGGGCGAATGGACCGGGCTCGACGTCGACTTCTGCCGCGCGGTCGCCGCAGCCGTGTTCGGCGACGGCACCAAGGTCAAGTTCACCGGCCTGAGCGCCAAGGACCGCTTCACCGCGCTGCAATCGGGCGAGATCGACATCCTGTCGCGCAATACGACCTGGACGATCAACCGCGATACCGCGCTCGGCCTGAATTTCGGCGGCGTCACCTACTACGACGGCCAGGGTTTCATGATCAACGCCAAGAAGCTTCCCGGCGTGAACTCCGCGCTGCAGCTTTCCGGCGCCTCGGTTTGCGTTCAGTCGGGCACCACGACCGAATTGAACCTCGCGGACTACTTCAAGGCCAACAACCTCGAATACAATCCGGTGGTCTTCGAGAAGTTCGAGGAGGCCAACGCCGCTTATGACGCGGGCCGCTGCGACGCTTACACCACCGACCAGTCCGGCCTCTATGCCGTGCGCCTGCAGATGTCGGCGCCCGACGATCACGTCGTTCTGCCCGAGATCATCTCGAAGGAGCCGCTCGGGCCGGCCGTGCGCCAGGGCGATGACAAGTGGTTCGATATCGTCAAGTGGACCTACTACGCGTTGCTGAACACGGAAGAAGCAGGCGTCACCCAGGCCAATGTCGAGGAGATGAAGAACTCTCCGAACCCGGACATCAAGCGCCTGCTCGGCGTCGAGGCGGAAACGAAGATCGGTACCGACCTCGGCCTCGACAACGCCTGGGTTGCCAACATTGTCAAGGCAACCGGCAACTATGGCGAGATTTTCGAGCGCAATGTCGGGGCCGGCAGCCCGCTCAAGATCGCGCGGGGCGCCAACGCCCTGTGGACCAAGGGCGGCCTCCAATACGGCATGCCTATCCGCTGATCGCGGTCTCCGGGCCGGAGGGGCATTCCCTCCGGCCTTTTCGGTTCGAGACCGAATACGGTCCGAGCCAAAGTCATAGGAAGGGGAACCCTGTGGCGACACAAGACATCGTCGGTGTTGGGGAGCCCGCCAAGGCTTCGCTTCTCTACAATCCGAAGGTCAGAAGCTTCGTCTTCCAGATTGTGCTGGTCCTGTTGCTGGTGGCCGGCATCTGGTGGATCGTCGACAACACGATCGAAAATATCGCGCGGTCGAACATCAAGACGGGATTCGCCTTTCTGTGGGGGCGCGCAGGCTTCGATATTTCAGACCGTCTGATCGACTACAGTTCGGACTCTTCGTTCCTGCGCGCTCTGGTCGTGGGGGTCCTGAACACCGCGGTGGTTGCCGTCACCGGCATCGTCGCCGCGACCATAATCGGCTTTCTGGTCGGCATAGGCAGGCTTTCGAAAAACTGGCTGATCCGCAAGGCAGCGACGGTCTACGTCGAGGTCTTCAGAAACATCCCGCCGCTGCTGGTCATCCTGTTCTGGTACCAGGGGGTGCTCGCGCTTCTGCCCAATGTCCGCGACAGCCTTTCGCTGCCGTTCGGCTCGTACCTGAACAATCGCGGCTTCTATTTTCCTGCCATTCTGTGGGGAAGCGGCGCGTGGCTCGTTCTGGTTGGCCTGATCGCCGGCATCGTGCTGAGCGTCTTCGTGGCCCGTCGCGCCAGGGTGCGGCAGGAGGCGACGGGTCAGCAGTTTCCGGTGTTCCTGACCAGTGTCGCGCTTGTCATCGGACTGCCCTTGCTGGCTTTCCTGCTGGCCGGCCTGCCGGCGACGCTGGAATTCCCCCAGAAGGGCAACTTCAACCTCACCGGCGGCACGAATGTGAAGCCGGAGTTCCTGTCGCTCTTCCTGGCGCTGTCGTTCTACACCGCGTCCTTCATCGCGGAGATCGTGCGCGCCGGCATTGTCGGCGTGTCGAAGGGCCAGACCGAGGCCTATTCGGCGCTTGGCCTGAGATCGGGGCAGGGGCTGAGGCTGGTGGTGGTGCCGCAGGCGATGCGCATCATCATTCCTCCGCTCACCAGCCAATATCTCAACCTCACCAAAAACTCATCGCTGGCGGTCGCCATCGGCTACCCGGACCTCTACGCGATCGGCGGCACGATCCTCAACCAGACCGGGCAGGCTATCGAGGTCGTGGTGATTTTCATGGTGGTCTATCTCAGCTTGAGCCTCGTGACGTCGGCCTTCATGAACTGGTTCAACAACAAGATGGCGCTGAAGGAGAGATGATCCATGCAGGAACATGATTCCTCCTGGGTCCGAACCGAAATGGCCCTGGCGCAGGCAGCACCGCGCGATCAGGTCGGCGCTTATGCCTGGGTGAAGAAGAACCTCTTCGCCACGCCTGTGGATTCCGTGCTTACCGTCATCGCGGTTTTGGCGATCGCATGGTTCGTTCCGCAGATCCTGAACTGGCTGTTCTTCAGCGCCATCTGGAGCGGGGCCGATCGCACGGCCTGTCTGACCGTGGACCAGGGCGGCCAGCTTCCTGCCGGTTGGTCCGGCGCCTGCTGGCCGTTCGTCAGCGGCAGGTTCGGGCAATTCATGTTCGGGCGCTATCCGTTGGAAGAGCGTTGGCGGGTCATGCTTGCCGGCATCATCTTCGTCGCGCTGCTGGCTCCGTTGCTGATCCCGCGCGTGCCCTACAAGCGGTTGAACGCCGTCCTGTTCTTCGCCGTGTTTCCGTTCATCGCCTTCTTCCTCCTGGTCGGCGGCTACTTCGGCCTGCCTTATGTCGAGACGCCGCTTTGGGGCGGGCTGATGGTCACGCTGGTGATCTCCTATGTCGGCATCGTCGTGTCGCTGCCGCTTGGCATCCTGCTGGCTCTGGGGCGGCGGTCCAAGATGCCGATCGTCAAGCTCCTGTCGGTCGTCTTCATCGAGACGATACGCGGCGTCCCGCTGGTGACCGTCCTGTTCATGGCGAGCTTCATGCTGCCGCTCTTCGTTCCGCCGGGGGTAACCTTCGACAAGTTGCTGCGCGCGTTGATCGGCGTGGCGCTGTTTTCGTCGGCCTACATGGCGGAGACCGTTCGCGGGGGTCTCCAGGCGATTCCCAAGGGCCAGTATGAAGGCGCCGATTCGCTCGGTCTCGGCTATTGGCAGAAGATGGGTTTCATCGTCATGCCGCAGGCGCTGAAACTGGTCATCCCGGGCATAGTCAACAACTTCATCGGCCTGTTCAAGGACACCACGCTGGTTTTGATCATCTCGATGTTCGATCTGCTTGGAGTCGTGAAGCAGAACATATCGGGCGACCCGACCTGGGCCACCCCGCAGACCGCCAAGACCGGCTATGTCTTTGCCGCCGCGATCTTCTGGTTGTTCTGTTTCAGCATGTCGCGCTATTCACAATACATGGAACGCCGGCTCGATACCGGCCACCGAAAATAATCAAGAAAACGAAAGGGAACCGGTCGATGGTCATCGAGAACGCAGTCAGCGCGGAGGAGATCAAGGTCGACGTCAAGAAGATGCACATCTCCGACACCGACGTCGCAATCGAGATCGTCGGCATGTCGAAGTGGTACGGCGACTTCAACGTGCTCAAGGACATCAACCTCAAGGTCATGCGCGGCGAGCGCATCGTCATCTGCGGGCCGTCGGGTTCCGGCAAGTCGACCATGATCCGCTGCATCAACCGGCTGGAGGAACACCAGAAGGGCAAGATCGTCGTCGACGGCAAGGAACTCACCAACGACCTGAAGAAGATCGACGAGGTGCGTCGCGAAGTCGGCATGGTGTTCCAGCACTTCAACCTGTTTCCCCACCTGACGATCCTGGAGAACTGCACGCTGGCGCCGATCTGGGTGCGCAAGACGCCCAAGAAGGAGGCCGAGGAGATCGCCATGCATTTCCTCAAGCGCGTGAAGATTCCCGAGCAGGCGAACAAATATCCGGGCCAGCTTTCGGGCGGCCAGCAGCAGCGCGTGGCGATCGCCCGCTCGTTGTGCATGAACCCGCGCATCATGCTGTTCGACGAGCCGACCTCCGCGCTCGATCCCGAGATGATCAAGGAAGTGCTGGAGACGATGGTCGGCCTCGCCGAGGAAGGCATGACCATGCTCTGCGTGACGCACGAGATGGGCTTTGCCCGCAAGGTCGCCAACCGCGTGATCTTCATGGACCAGGGCCAGATCGTCGAGCAGAACACGCCCGCCGAGTTCTTCGACCATCCCAGGCACGAGCGAACCAAACTCTTCCTGAGCCAGATATTGCACTGAGCGTGCCGATACGCTGAACGGAATGTGATCCCCGATGGCCAGGGTCAGCCGCTGGCTGCTCTATATCCTCGCCGCCGTGGCGTTGCTTCTGGTCGCCGGAACGCTGGTCCCCAGGCCGTTGTTTGCCGATGCCGGGACCGGCCAGGCGAGCCGGCGGATCCTGGTCATCGGCAACCCCATTCACACCGACATCGTCATCCCGATCGATGCCGGCGTGCTGGCGCGCTTCGAGCCGCTGCTGCATGCGGGGATCAAGGCGGATGCGCCGGGCGCGCGCCACCTCGTATTCGGCTGGGGCAGCCGCGCCTTCTACATCGAGACTCCGACTTGGGCTGACCTGAAGCCCGGGCCGCTGCTTTCAGCGCTCACGCTCGACGCGTCCGTCATGCATGTCGGCGTGGCGGGGACGATCGACGAGACGCAGACGCCGGTTCGGGGCTTCGATCTGACCGAAGGGGAATTCGAACGTCTGCTGGCCTTCATCCAGGCCAGCTTCCGGAGCGGTGCGGACGGACCAATCCCAATTCCGGATTCGGCTTATGGCGAATTTGACGGCTTTTTCGAAGCCGAGGGGCATTTCAACGCTCTTCTCGGCTGCAACACCTGGGCGGCGGCGGCATTGCGCGAGGCCGGGCTGCGGACGGGCTGGTGGAATCCGCTGCCGCAGACGCTGGGCATGTCGCTCGACCTGCACAACTCACAGTTTTAGCGCGGGCGGCTTCCAGCCGTAGAGCCAGTCGAGGCCGGTGGCGAGCTTTTCCGGGCCGCGCATGCGCAGGAAAAGGTTGCGCGTCGCCGCGACTGGCCCGGCGGCGTGCCACGCCATCCTGTTCAGCCTGCCGCGGCGCGCTACGCGTTCGATGCGCCTACGCCTTTCCCGCTCCCAGGTTGCGAGCGCATCGGCGACGCTGTCGGGCCGGGCGAGCACATGGCCGGCGAGCGTCTCGGCATCCTCGATCGCCATCGCCGCCCCCTGCGCGGCATAGGGCGTCATCGCATGCGCGGCGTCGCCGATCAGCGCTATGCCGCCGGGCGCGGTCCAGGAGCCGCCCAAAGGCATCGTATGAAGCGGCCACACCATCCATTCGCCGTCATCGTCGGCGAGCTTCGACAGCGCCGGCGCGGTTCGCCGCATCGCGGTCTTGAGTACCTTGGTGTCCATCGTGCCGGACCAGGTCTCGCTCATCGACGTGCCGCGCGTGAAAGCGACGAGATTGAGCGCAGCACCTCCGCGGACCGGATAGGTGATCAGGTGGAAACCGGGGGCTAGGAAGGCGGTGACGACGCCGCCGATGCCGAGCTGGGCCAGCGAACGCCCGGCAGGGCTTTCGGCCCGGATAGTCCTGCGCCAGGCGACCTGGCCCGCAAAGCGGCTTTTCCCGCGGTCGCCGACCAGCCGGCGCAGATCCGACCAGACGCCGTCCGCCACGACCAGCAGCATGCCGGCCGTCTGCTCGATGCGGCCGGCGATCTCGACCGATACGGTCACGCCGAGCGGATGCGGTGTCGCGTCCCGGACGGTCGCCCCTGTCGTCAGCTGAATTCCGGGCTCGCGGCCGACATGCGCCAGCAAGGCACCTTGCAGGTCGGCGCGGTGGGCGGTGAGATAAGGCGCCTTCCAGCGCCATTCGGCCGCCGCGCCGAGCTGCACGCGGCCGAGTTCAGCCAGGCTGGAGGCATCGCGCATGACGACGGCGTCCGGCCGCACGGCGGCGTGGCGAAGCCCCGGCAGCACGCCGAGACGGTCGAGGATGCGCGTGGCGTTCGGCGACAGCTGGAGGCCGGCCCCGACCTCGTCGAGCCGCTGCGCGCGCTCGAACACCCTGACCGGATAGCCGCGAACGGCGAAGGCAAGCGCCGCCGTCAGGCCGGCAATGCCGGCGCCGGCGATGATGATCTGCCGAGAGCGCGCCTCAGCCATGAGCGTTCGTCGGGCCCGATCAGGCCGCGCGGTCGAGGTAGGTGCAGTTTCCCGGACGCGTCTCGTCCGCCCTGAGCGCTGGATCGTAGCGATAGAGCGTGGAGCAATAGGGGCAGACCTTTTCGTCATCCGCGCCCATGTCGAGATAGACATGCGGATGATCGAACGGCGGATTGGCTCCGACGCACATGAATTCCTTCACGCCGATGTCGATCGCGGCGTGGCCAGCATCGTTCTGGAAGTGGGGAATGGAACCGCCCGCCATGTCATGCTCCCTCAGCCTCTATCAACCATTTCCGCCGATAGCGTTTGTCCCATAACCTGATGCTTTGCAAGCCGCATGAAATCAAACTGTCGCAAAACCCTGCCAGAGGGTAGATTGCGCCGGATATCGGCTAAGAACATGGAAATCAGGGGCGAATGACCAGATGAGCGAGTTGAAGCCGGCGCAGAGCGAGTTTACCGCCGTTGCAACGGCCGACGGTGACGGCGTCGGGAACCCCGACCGCTTCGTCAACCGCGAGTTCTCGTGGCTGCAGTTCAATCGCCGCGTGCTGGAGGAATCGCAGAATACCTCCCATCCGTTGCTCGAGCGTGTGCGCTTCCTGTCCATATCGGCGGCCAACCTCGACGAGTTCTTCATGGTGCGTGTAGCTGGCCTTGCCGGCCAGGTGCGCGAGGGGATTTCACTGCGCAGCCCCGATGGCCGCACTCCCGAGCAGCAGCTCGAGCAACTCCTGGTCGAGGTAGGGCGGCTGCAGGAGGACCAGCAGAAAAGCCTGTCCAACCTGGCCGTCCTGCTGCGGAAGGAGGGCATTGAGACCATCGCCGTGGACCAACTGTCCAAGGACGAGATCGCCTGGCTGGAAGATCATTTCCTGGAGCAGATCTTTCCGGTGCTGACCCCGTTGTCGATCGACCCCGCGCATCCGTTTCCGTTCATTCCCAACCTCGGCTTCTCGATCGCGCTGCAGCTGCGTCACCTCAAGAACGGCGAGGGCATGTCGGCGCTTCTGCGCCTGCCGACGGCGCTGAGGCGCTTCATCCGGTTGCCTGACCGCAAGGCGGAAATCCGCTTCATCCCGATCGAGCAGACGGTCGGCCTGTTCATAGGCAAGCTGTTCCCGGGCTACGAGGTCAAGGGTTCCGGAACGTTCCGCATCATCCGCGACAGCGATATCGAGGTCGAAGAGGAATCCGAGGACCTCGTGCGGCTCTTCGAGACGGCATTGAAGCGCCGCCGCCGCGGTTCGGTGATCCGCATCGAATTCGA
The DNA here is from genome assembly GCF_040049215.1 of Mesorhizobium sp. KR9-304. Classification (NCBI taxonomy): domain Bacteria; kingdom Pseudomonadati; phylum Pseudomonadota; class Alphaproteobacteria; order Hyphomicrobiales; family Phyllobacteriaceae; genus Mesorhizobium; species Mesorhizobium sp. KR9-304. The sequence continues at coordinate 260,849 of NZ_JBDZDN010000003.1, forward strand.
CAGCCAGATGCCCGAGGAGCTGCGCGACTTCGTGGCAGGCGAGCTGGGCGTGGCCGCAAACCGCATCAGCGTGCTGACCGGTCCGCTGGCGGTCAACCAGATTTCCGAGATCGTCGCCGTGCCGCGGGACGATCTCAAGTTCACCCCTTACAATCCGCGGTTCCCCGAGCGAATCCGCGAACATGGCGGCGACTGCTTTGCGGCAATCCGCGAGAAGGACATCATCGTCCACCACCCATACGAATCATTCGATGTGGTGGTGCAGTTCATTCGCCAGGCCGCGGCCGATCCGGAAGTGGTGGCGATCAAGCAGACGCTCTACCGCACCTCCAACGACAGCCCCGTGGTGCGCGCGCTGGTCGATGCGGCGGAGGCCGGCAAATCGGTCACAGCACTGGTCGAGCTCAAGGCGCGGTTCGACGAGGAAGCGAATATCCGCTGGGCGCGCGACCTCGAACGCGCCGGGGTCCAGGTCGTGTTCGGGTTTCTGGAGCTCAAGACGCACGCCAAGATGTCGATGGTGGTGCGGCGCGAGGACGGCAAGCTGCGCAACTACGTGCATCTGGGCACCGGCAACTATCATCCGATCACCGCGCGCATCTATACCGACCTGTCCTTCTTCACGACCGACCCGCTGATCGCGCGCGACGTGGCTCAGATCTTCAATTTCATCACCGGCTATGCCGAGCCTGCCGAGACCATGCGGTTGGCGCTGTCGCCCTATACGCTGCGCAGCCGCATCCTCGGCCACATCAAGGACGAGATCGGCCACGCGCAGGCGGGCCGACCGGCCAAGATATGGATGAAGATGAATGCGCTCGTCGATCCCATTGTTATCGACGCGCTTTACGACGCGAGTCGAGCCGGCGTCGACATCGATCTGGTCATCCGGGGCATATGCTGCCTGCGCCCGCAGGTGCCGGGCCTGTCGGAAAACATCCGCGTCAAATCGATCGTCGGACGTTTCCTGGAGCACAGCCGCATTTTCTGTTTCGGCAACGGCCATGGCCTGCCGTCCGACGACGCCATCGTCTACATCGGCTCCGCCGACATGATGCCGCGCAATCTCGACCGCCGGGTCGAGACGCTGGTGCCGATCACCAACCAGACTGTGCATGAACAGATACTGGGCCAGATCATGCTCGGAAACATAATGGACAACCAGCAAAGTTTTGAAGTATTGCCCGACGGCACCTCGCGGCGGATCGCGCTCGACGAGGGCGAGGAACCGTTCAACGCGCAGGAATATTTCATGACCAACCCTAGCCTGTCCGGACGGGGCGACGCGCTGAAATCGCATGCGCCCAAGCAGATCGCGCAGTTCAAGCGGCGCAAGAAGGCTGGCGTGTCCCAGAGCGGATGATTTCCCTTTCGCAGGGGCGGCTGCAGGATCGCAGGCCGCTCGCGATCATCGACATCGGGTCGAACTCGATTCGTCTCGTCGTCTATGAAGGCATTGCGCGTTCGCCGACCGTACTCTTCAACGAGAAGATGCTGGCGGGCCTCGGCCGCGGAATAGTCTCGACCGGCAGGCTCGATCCGGAAGCCGTGACGCGCTCGATGGAGGAGTTCCGGCGTTTCCGCGCGCTTTCCGAGCAGTCGGGGGCCGATGAGCTGCATGTGATCGCGACCGCCGCCGCGCGCGAGGCAGAGAACGGCCCGGATTTCATCCAGCGCGCCGAAGCCGTGCTCGGCACGGAGATTCGCGTGCTGTCGGGCCGCGAGGAAGCCTATTACTCCGCGCTCGGCGTCATCTCGGGCTTCCACCCGGCCGACGGCGTCGCCGGCGACCTTGGCGGCGGCAGCCTCGAACTGGTCGACGTCAAGGGCGAAACGATAGGCGACGGCATAACGCTGCCGCTCGGCGGCCTGCGCCTGCAGGACATGGCGAAGAATTCCTATGCGACAGCCACCAGGATCGCACGCGAGCAGATCGCCAAGGCTTCCCTACTGAAAGCCGGCGCGGGGCGCCCGTTCTACGCCGTCGGCGGCACCTGGCGAAACCTCGCCCGGCTGCACATGATCACCACCAATTATCCGCTCGCTGTGATGCATCACTATGAGATGAACATCGCGAGCTCGGTTCCATTCCTGCAGAAGGTGGCGCGCGGCGACATCGACAAGATCAAGGGCATCGAAGGCGTGTCGAAGGCCCGTCGCGCGTTGCTGCCGTACGGCGCGATCGTGCTTCTGGAGATCATCGCCGCGATGCAGCCCTCGCAGATCGCCGTTTCGGCGCTCGGCGTGCGCGAGGGTTTCCTCTATTCCCTGCTGCCCGAGGACGAGCGGCGGGCGGACCCCCTGATCTCGGCGTCCGAGGAACTGGCGCTGCTGCGCGCCCGTTCGGTGACCCATGCCCGCGAGCTTGTCGACTGGACGGCCGCGGCGCTTGCCGCATTCGGTATCGTCGAAACCGAGGAAGAGGCGCGCTACAGGCACTCCGCCTGCCTGCTTGCCGATATCGGCTGGCGGGCCCACCCGGAGTATCGCGGCACGCAGTCGCTGAACATCATCGCGCATGCGTCCTTCATCGGCGTCGATCACCCCGGACGGCTGTTTCTCGCGCTGGTCAACGCATTCCGCAATGACGGCGTCTTCAACGACGCGGTCGCGCCCGAACTCAAGGCGCTGGCGACGCCGCGCTACGTCGACCGGGCACGGCTGCTGGCGGCCATGATGCGCGTGGTCTACCTGCTGACGGCGTCGATGCCGGGCGTGATGCCGCGGCTGAGGTGGGAAAAGCGCGACGGAGGCGCACTTGCGCTGGTCATCCCGTCGGAAATCGCCGGGCTTTACGGCGAGCGGCCGGTCGGCCGGCTGGCGCAGCTAGCGAGGATTTCAGGACGCAAGCTCGAACTCGCCGTCGTCTGATCCGAACTCATCGGCGGCGCCGCGCATCCACCGACCACGCTCCGGCGCCGGCGACGGCAAGCGCGAGGAATCCGCCGGCGATCGCCACGTCCTTCATCAGCGCCTGGCTGTGCATGAAGGCGAGCGTCGCATCCTCGCCGCCCTGGCCGTAGTGGCCGATGAAGCCGGCAGCGACGCTGAAGGCTGCGAGCAGCAGGGCCGTGGCTCGCGTTCCAAACCCGAGCACGATCAACCCGCCGGCGGCGAGCTCGAACAGGCATGTCGCCCAGGCGACGAAAGAAGGGGCGGGGAAGCCGAGCGAAGAAAAGTAGCCGGTGGCGCCGGCCATGTCGCGCAGAGCGGAAAAGCCGGAAACGAGAAAAAGGAAAGCCAGTAAAAGTCGGGCCGCCAGAAGTGAAGCATCGGCCGGCATGAAGACCTCCCACGCCATGTGGGCGGCATGCCGCTCACGCCGCCATCATAGGCGCTAACGGCGAGGCGTGGACAAATTTTCCGACGAATCTTCCAGCGCAACGAAAAAGCCCGGATCGCTCCGGGCTTTTGCCGATGTCTGTCTTGTTCGATCAGCCTCGGCGGCCGTCGACCGAAAGAGCGCCCGCGCCGACCGCGGCAAGGACCAGCAGGCCGCCCACGATTGCGAAGTTCTTCTGGAAAAACAGGAACTGCGTCATGTCGGCGAAGTTCAGATGCGCGACCAGAGTGGCAGCGATAGTGAAGGCGCCGAGAGCCAACGCGGCAATGCGGGTCTGGAAGCCGACGACAATGGCGAGACCACCGACGAGTTCAAGCAGGCCGACCAGGACCGCGACGATGGTCGGCGCGGGCAGGCCGATGCTGCCGAACCAGCCGGCGGTTCCGGCGATGTCGGTGAGCTTGGCGAAGCCGGCCAGAACGAACATGGCTGCGAGCAGGATGCGGCCGACCAGAATTGCGAGCGAAGTGCTGCTGCCGGACTGGCTGGCGGTAATGGAAGTGGTGGACATCTCGGTTCTCCGTTGAGGATGGGGACTCTGTGCCGCACATATACGCGGCCCCCTCCGTTCACAGAAGGTACCTATCTCCTGACACTTCGTTCACAAAAGGAAGAATATTCCAATCCGTCAGCCGGGGTGGATCATATCTTCCGGGCGGACGATCCGGTCGTAATCCTCCGGCGTCACCAGCCCTGTCTTCAGCGCCTCCTCGCGAAGCGTCGTGCCGTTCCTGTGCGCGGTCTTGGCGATCTTGGCGGCATTGTCGTAGCCGATGGTCGGGGCGAGCGCGGTGACCAGCATCAGCGAACGCTCGAGCGCCGCCTTGATGTTGTCCTCGCGCGCGACGATGCCGACGACGCAATTGTCGGTGAAGGAGACGGCGGCATCCGCCAGGAGCTGCACCGACTGCAGGAAGTTGTAGGCCATCACCGGGTTGTAAACGTTGAGCTCGAAATGCCCCTGGCTGCCGGCGAACGAAATCGACGCGTTGTTGCCGAACACCTGGATGCAGACCTGGGTCAGCGCCTCGCACTGGGTCGGGTTGACCTTGCCCGGCATGATCGAGGAGCCGGGCTCGTTCTCGGGCAGCGAAAGCTCGCCAAGGCCGGAACGCGGGCCGGAGCCCAGCAGGCGGATGTCGTTGGCGATCTTGAAGAGCGAAGCGGCCACGGTGTTGATGGCGCCGTGGGTGAAGACCATGGCGTCGTGCGCGGCCAGCGCCTCGAACTTGTTCGGCGCCGAGGTGAAGGGGAGGTGGGTGATAGCGGCGATCCGCTCGGCGACCTTGTCGGCGAAGCCGACCGGCGCGTTGAGGCCGGTACCGACGGCGGTGCCGCCTTGCGCGAGCTGCATCAGCGCGGGCAATGTCAGCTCGATGCGGGCGATGCCGTTCTCGACCTGCTGCGTGTAGCCGGAAAACTCCTGGCCCAGCGTCAGCGGTGTGGCGTCCTGCGTGTGAGTGCGGCCGATCTTGATGATCTTCGCCCATGCTTGGGTCTTGTCGTTCAGCGCGTTGCGCAGCTTCCGCAGCGCCGGCAGCAGGCGGTGGTGGATCTCTTCCACGCAGGCAATGTGCATGGCCGTCGGGTAGGTGTCGTTGGACGACTGGCTCATGTTGACGTGGTCGTTCGGGTGGACAGGCTTCTTCGAGCCCATCTCGCCGCCAAGCATCTCGATGGCGCGGTTCGAAATGACCTCGTTGGCGTTCATATTGGACTGCGTGCCAGAACCCGTCTGCCACACGACCAGCGGGAAATGCGCGTCGAGCTTGCCCTCGATCACTTCCTGGGCGGCCTTGACGATGGTCGAACCGAGCTTGGGATCGAGGCGGCCGAGGTCCATGTTGACCTCGGCGGCGGCCCGCTTGACGACGCCGAGGGCGCGCACGATCGAGGCGGGCTGCTTCTCCCAGCCGATCTTGAAATTGCCGAGCGAGCGCTGCGCCTGCGCGCCCCAGTAGCGGTCGGCCGGAACCTCGATGGGGCCAAACGTGTCGGTCTCGGTTCGGTGCGTCGTCTTGGCCACTGGCGGTCTCCGTCTGGTGTCGGCATGGGCGTATCCCGTTGGCCGGAAGGCTTCAAGCGCTGAGTGGGTGCGTATGATGGGCAAATCGGTTGAATGTCCCCGGGGGCAAGCTTCTCCATCGCTATAGGCCGTTTCCGGTCTGGCTTTTGGTTCTTGTTGCCCATGACCCGGCTGTCCGGCCCGGTTTCGCCAGTCGGGCGGAATAGGCAGTCAGGGAGCACGGTCGGGCGTTCGCCTCTGCGCCGGCCGGAAACAAGAACGCCTCCCGCACCTGTGACAGTGCTGGAGGCGTCCTTTTGTCCTTTGGCTGTCTCTTAAACTGCCTCGGACAACACAATAATGCGCGTCCAGGGCAAAGGTTCCGAGGCCAGTGGAATTATTTCGACGATTTCCGGCGAACGGCAGCCGCGGGTAAGCCATGTCCATCTGACGGGTCGCAGGGATCCCAGATGAGATGTTTAGACCAGGCCCAACAACTGCAGCAACTGCCATCCCGCGATCAGCACGATGAGCGATCCGACCAGCCGCAGAAGCAGCGTCTCGTCGAGATTCTTGACCATGAAGCCGGCGAGCGGGGCGGCGAACACGCCGCCGACGATCAACCCGGCGACCGCCGTCAAGTGCTCGGTGACATCGCCGCCGTCGCTCCAATGGCCGCTGACGAGGGCTAAGAGGAACGTCAGCGACACCGACAAGGTGATGAGGAACTCGGCCGCGTTGACGGTCCCGATGACATATCGCGGCGTGCCGCCGGCCCCGAGCAGTCCCGTCGTGACAATGGGTCCCCATCCGCCGCCGCCGGCGGCGTCGAGAAAGCCGCCGCAGAGCCCGAGCGGCGGCACGATGGCGGCATGCACCGGCTTGCCGGGAATGCGGCGAAAGGACCGCAGCACCAGCCATGCGCCGACCAGCGACAGATAGGCCGTGACGACGGGCTTCATGACGCCGGCGTCGATCGAGGTCAGCACGTAGGCGCCGAGACAGCCGCCGGCGATGCCGAAAGGGGCGAGGCGCCAGAACAGCTTCCAGTCGATGTTGCGGTGGTAGAGGTGGGCCGAGCCCGAGGCCGCGGTGGTGAAGAGTTCCGCCGCGTGCACGGACGCCGAGGCATGGGCCGGCGGCACGCCGAAGGCGAGCAGCGTCGTCGTCGAAATGACGCCGTAGGCCATGCCGAGCGCGCCGTCGACGGCCTGGGCCAGAAATCCGACGACGGCGAAGAGCACGAATTCTTCCATTTACACCCCTGTCGAGCGCGCGGAGCCTATAGGCGCGCTGTCAGGCGGCCAAGCCATGGACGGAACGGCACAGCACGCCGCAGGAGAACGCAATGCTAGGACACGGCGGAAAAATGAAAGGCGTTTTCGCGGCGCGACGAGCGCGCATACTTCGGAGCCGAGACGACTGGCAAGGCAAAACAAATGCGGTGAGGGCCGAATCGTCCCTGGATAGTCAATCCATGATATGGTGATGCGTTGGACTGCAGTGACGGGGAAATTGTCTTTGGGAGGACAAAATGGCGAAGACGGAGCTTCAGAACCGTAGTGGCACCCGCATTGACTCTGGAAAAATCGACGAATTTGGCGCCACCTTGGCCGGAAAGCTGATCCGGCCGACCGACCCCGACTACGACACCGCACGCAGGATCTGGAACGCCGCGATCGACAAGCATCCGGGCCTGATTGTGCGCTGTCTCGGCGTAGCCGATGTGGTTCAAGCAGTGAAGTTCGCCGCTGCGAACGATCTCCTCGTCGCGGTACGCGGCGGCGGTCACAACGTTGCCGGCCGCGCGCTGTGCGACAACGGCGTCGTGATCGATCTCGCCGCCATGCGGGGCGTGTTGGTTGATCCCGACACGCGCACGGTGCGCGTGCAAGGCGGCGCGACGCTCGGCGACCTCGACCGTGAAACCCACCTGCACGGGCTTGCGGTGCCGATGGGCGTCGTTTCCAGAACGGGCGTTGCGGGGCTGACGCTCGGTGGCGGCGTTGGCTGGCTGGTGCGCAAGCATGGGCTGAGCTGCGACAACGTTGTTTCGTTCGAAGTGGTGACGGTCAAGGGCGAGGTGGTGACCGCGAGCGCCGACAAGCACCCCGATCTATTCTGGGCATTGCGCGGCGGCGGCGGGAATTTCGGCATCGTGACTTGTTTCACGTTCAAGGCGCAGCCGGTGTCGACCGTGCTTGGCGGCCTGCTGGTGCATCCTCGCGACAGAGCCGGCCAGATGCTCCGCTTCTACCGCGACTTCATGGCCACCGCGCCGGAGGAATTGACCGTCTACGCAGCGATACTGACCACGCCGGACGGCATGCCCGCCGTCGCGATGATCGTCTGCTGGAGCGGCGACCCGGTCGAAGGCGAACGTGTGTTGGCGCCGCTGCGCGCATACGGTCCGCCGCTGCTGGACGCAGTGCAGCCGATGCCGTTCCCGGCGATGCAGCAGTTGCTGGATGGGGCGTTTCCCAACGGCACCTACAATTATTGGAAGGCGAGCTTCGTGCCGAAACTCGGCGAGGCGGTCATCGACCTTCTGGTGGAGCACGGCAATTTGATGCGGTCTCCGCTGTCGGCCGTTGTCGTGGAATTCTACGGCGGCGCGCCGGGCAGGGTCGGCGCAAGCGAGTCCGCTTTCGCTCAGCGCGAGGCAGAGTTCAATATCGGGATCATGGCGCAGTGGACCGATCCCGCCGAGACGGCCGCGCATGTCGCCTGGGTGCGGGACGCTTACGACGCCTTCGAACCGCATTCGAGCGGCATGCATCTGCTGAACTTCCAGAGTGAAGCCGGCGACGACGTGGTGCGTGCGGCTTTCGGCAAGAACTACGCGCGGCTCTCAGAAGTGAAACGGAAATACGATCCGGCCAACTTCTTCAGCCTCAACCAGAATATAAGCGCGGCAGCGCCCTAACAACGCCGGTCGAGGCGGGCGGACATACAAAAAAGGGCGACCCGAGGGCCGCCCTTTCCGTATCCGTAGGCTGATGGGCTGGATTAGAAATCCATGCCGCCCATGCCGCCCATGCCGCCGCCGCCCATGCCGCCCGGCATGCCGCCGCCAGCAGAGTCCTTCTTCGGAGCTTCGGCGATCATGGCCTCGGTGGTGACGAGCAGGCCGGCGACCGAAGCCGCATCCTGCAGCGCGGTGCGAACGACCTTGACCGGGTCGACGATGCCCATGGCGATCATGTCGCCATACTCGCCGGTCTGGGCGTTGTAGCCGAAGGTCGCGCCCTTGTTCTCGAGGATCTTGCCGGCAACGATCGATGCTTCCGCACCGGCGTTCGACGCGATCTGACGGGCCGGAGCCTGCAGCGCGCGGCGCACGATGGCGATGCCGGCGGTCTGGTCGGAGTTGGCGCCGACGGCCTTGATGGTCAGCGAAGCGCGCAGAAGCGCTACGCCGCCGCCGGGCACGATGCCTTCTTCGACGGCCGCGCGGGTCGCGTTGAGGGCGTCATCGACGCGGTCCTTCTTTTCCTTGACCTCGATCTCGGTCGCACCGCCGACGCGGATGACGGCAACGCCGCCAGCCAGCTTGGCGAGACGCTCCTGGAGCTTCTCGCGGTCGTAGTCGGAGGTGGTCTCGTCGATCTGCTGCTTGATCTGGGCGACGCGGCCCTGAATCTCGGCCTTCTTGCCGGCGCCGTCGACGATGGTGGTGTTCTCCTTGGAGATCGACACCTTCTTGGCGCGGCCGAGCATGTTGAGGCCGACGTTCTCGAGCTTGATGCCGAGGTCTTCGGAGATGACCTGGCCGCCGGTGAGGATGGCGATGTCTTCCAGCATGGCCTTGCGGCGATCACCGAAGCCCGGCGCCTTCACGGCGGCGATCTTCAGGCCGCCACGCAGCTTGTTGACGACCAGCGTGGCCAGAGCCTCGCCTTCGACGTCTTCCGAGATGATGACCAGCGGCTTCGAGGTCTGAACGACGGCCTCGAGGATCGGCAGCATGGCCTGCAGGTTGGAGAGCTTCTTCTCGTGGAGAAGGATGTAGGCGTCTTCCAGATCCGCAACCATCTTGTCGGCGTTGGTGACGAAGTAGGGGCTGAGGTAGCCGCGGTCGAACTGCATGCCTTCGACGACTTCGAGCTCGGTCTCGGCGGTCTTGGCTTCCTCGACCGTGATGACGCCCTCGTTGCCGACCTTCTGCATCGCTTCCGCGATCATTGAGCCGACCGAAGCGTCGCCGTTGCCGGCGATGGTGCCGACCTGGGCAACCTCTTCCGAGGTCTTGATCTTCTTGGCATTCTTGATGAGGGTCGCGACGACGTCGGCGACAGCGAGGTCGATGCCGCGCTTCAGGTCCATCGGGTTCATGCCGGCGGCAACCGCCTTGTGGCCTTCCTGGACGATCGACTGGGCCAGAACGGTCGCGGTCGTGGTGCCGTCACCGGCGATGTCGTTGGTCTTCGAAGCGACTTCGCGGACCATCTGTGCGCCCATGTTCTCGAACTTGTCCTCAAGCTCGATTTCCTTGGCAACGGTGACGCCGTCCTTGGTGATGCGCGGTGCGCCGAACGACTTGTCGATGACGACGTTGCGGCCCTTGGGGCCGAGCGTGACCTTCACGGCATCGGCGAGGATGTTAACGCCGCGCAGCATGCGCTCGCGGGCGTCGCGGGAGAATTTTACGTCTTTAGCAGCCATTTTCAGCTCCTGATATCTGCTTCAGCGGGGCTCAGGCCCTTGAATTCAGATGTGAATGAATAGGTTGGCGATCAGCCGATGATGCCCATGATGTCGGATTCCTTCATGATCAGAAGGTCTTCGCCATTGAGCTTCACCTCGGTGCCCGACCACTTGCCAAACAGGACGCGGTCGCCTGCCTTGACGTCGAGCGGCACCAGCTTGCCGGCTTCGTCGCGGGCGCCCGAGCCGATGGCGATGATCTCGCCTTCCTGGGGCTTTTCCTTCGCAGTATCGGGAATGATGATCCCGCCCTTGGTCTTCTCTTCGGATTCGACGCGGCGAACGACCACGCGGTCATGCAGCGGCCGGAACTTCGACTTTGCCATTGTTTTCGATCCTCGTGCGGATGTTTGAGAGTCCTCCGTCCGGCGCCGCAGCAACGGCGGGGCCAGACTTGTTAGCACTCACTAGAGGCGAGTGCTAACGTGGCGCTGAGATAGGCGCTTGAGGTTTTGCTGTCAAGAAATTCTGGGCTCCGTTTGCGGCTTTTTGTCGGACGCCACGCAGACGGCGCATTTTGCCGCGGTGCAATATTTTTCCTGGGTCGCGCGGTGTGCGACCTTGTGTCGTGAGCATGCTTATAATATATGCCGCTCATGAATACCGACGGCATAGACAGGCTAGGCTTCCTGATTCACGATTCGGCGCGGCTGCTTCGCAAGCGTTTCGAGACGAAGGGCAGCGCGTATGGCCTTTCGGCGGCGCAGTGGCGGCTGATGGTGCGGCTGGTCAAGGAAGAAGGCGTCGCCCAGGCGCGGCTTGCCGAACTCCTTGAAATCGAACCGATCAGCGTGTCCCGGCTGCTCGACCGGATGGAGGAGGGCGGCTGGATAGAACGCCGCCAGGACGCAGGCGACCGCCGCGTACGGATGATTTTCCCGACCGACAAGAGTCGTGAAGCCTTCGCCGCGATCAAGAGCGTGGCGGGAGAGGTTTACGACCTGGCGCTGGCGGGTCTGACGGGGGAGGAAAAACAGGTCCTGGTCAAGGGCCTGAACGCGATCATCACCAACCTATCCGACGGCGAGACGCCGGCGGCGGACCAGACAGTTACCGCAAAAGGCAATGCAGCATGAATGCCGTGGCTAAAGTCAAAGAAGACGCCGCCGAGGTCGAGCTCGACAATCCGTCCGCGCCAGCCGCCTTGCACATGGAGGCCGCGCCTGCGCCGGCCAGGCCAAAACGCAGTCGCCGCACGCTCATGATGCTTGTCGTGCCTCTCGCGCTCGCCGCCGGCGGCAGCTATGTCTGGCTGACCGGGGGCCGCTACCAGGAGACCGAGAACGCCAACCTTCGCCAGGCGACGGTCACGGTCGCTTCTGAGGCGTCCGGCCGGATCGTCGAGGTCGACGTCGCCGACAATGCCGAGGTGAAGGCCGGCGACACGCTCTTCGTCGTCGACCCCGAGCCCTACCGCATCGCGCTGTCGCAGGCCGACGCAGCACTTGCCGCCGCCCGGTTGAACGTCGAGCAGCTTCGCGCCGCCTACGGCCAAGCGGTGGCCCAGGAGCGGGTGGCAGCCAGCGAGGTGACATATCTGAAGTCGCAGTTCGACCGCGCTGCGGGCCTAGCGAAAAAGGGCATCAGCGCTCAGTCCTCGCTCGACGAGGCGCAGCGCGACCTCGAACGCGCCGAGGAGCAGCACAGGGCGGCCCAGCAGGGCATCGAGAGCGCCCGCGCCGCGCTGGGCGGCGATCCCGACATCGCGACCGACAGGCACCCGAGCGTGCTCGCCGCTCTGTCGACGCGCGACAAGGCTGCCTTCGATCTCGCGCAGACCACCGTGCGCGCGCCGGCCGACGGGGTGATCAGCCAGGCATCGTCGTTCAAGGTCGGCCAGTACGTTGCGGCCGGCACGCCGTTGTTCATGCTGGTCGAGACCGGCGACACCTGGGTCGAGGCGAACTTCAAGGAAACGCAGCTCACCAACATGAAGCCGGGCCAGACCGCCGAGGTGACGCTCGACACCTATCCGGGCGTGCCGTTCCACGCCACGGTAGAGAGCATCGGCGCAGGCACCGGCGCGGAGTTCTCGCTGCTGCCGGCGCAGAACGCCACCGGCAACTGGGTGAAGGTGACCCAGCGCATCCCGGTGCGGCTGAAGCTCGATACGGACGGCAAGGATGTTCCGGTTCGCACCGGCATGAGCGCGAGCGTCGAGGTCGACACCAAGGTCCAACACACTCTGGCCAGCCTCTTCGGCACGGCGGCCGCCGCGGAATAAGGCCGCCGTCACTCCGGCCCGCCCGGTCAAGAAGTCAGAAACCCGGAACCATGTTCGAAGTCAGGGCGATAGACCCTCACAACGTCCCGCATCGCGGGCTGATCACCGTCGCGATCATGCTCGCGACGGTGATGCAGGTGCTCGACACCACGATCGCCAACGTCGCCCTGCCGACGATGACGGGCGACCTCGGCGCGTCGGCCGACACGATCAACTGGGTGCTGACCTCCTACATCGTCGCGGCGGCGATTATGACGCCGGTGACCGGCTGGCTTGCCGACCGGTTCGGACGCAAGGAGCTGTTCCTCACCACAGTAGTCGGCTTCACCGTGATGTCGATGCTTTGCGGGGTGTCGTGGAGCCTGGAAAGCATGGTGGCCTTCCGCGTTCTGCAAGGCCTGTTCGGCGCGGCCATCGTGCCGCTGTCGCAGACCTTCCTGCTCGACATCAACCCCAAGGAACGTCACGGCTCGGCGATGGCTCTGTGGGGTGCGGGCATCATGGTCGGGCCGATCATCGGCCCCACTCTCGGCGGCTGGCTGACGGAAAGCTTCAACTGGCGCTGGGTATTCTTCATCAACCTGCCGGTCGGCATCATCGCCGTCGCCGGCATGCTGATCTATCTGCCCGCCATCGGCAGACGGCTGCGCGGCTTCGACTTCTTCGGCTTCGCCATGCTGTCGCTCGGCGTCGGCGCGCTGCAGCTGGTGCTCGACCGCGGTGCCGAGGTGGACTGGTTCTCGGCGGCCGAAATCTGGATCGAACTCGGCCTGACGCTGACCGGCTTTTGGGTTTTCATCGTGCATACGGTGACGGCCGAACATCCCTTCATCGACCCGAAGATATTCGCCGACCGGAATTTCGTGACCGGGCTGGTTTTCATCTTCGTCATCGGCATCATCCTTTTGGCGAGCCTGGCGCTGCTGCCGCCGATGCTGTCGCGCATCTTCGACTATCCGACCATCACCACCGGCATCATCATGGCGCCGCGCGGCGTCGGCACGATGGTGTCGATGATCGTCGTCGGCCGCATCATCCAGAAGGTGGATGCTCGCTATCTCGTCGTGCTCGGGCTAGTCCTGACGGCGTACTCGCTCTACGCGATGACCGGCTTCACGCCGCAGATGGACAGCTACCTGATCATCGAGACCGGCATCGTGCAGGGGCTGGGCCTCGGACTGGTGTTCGTGCCGCTGTCGACAGTCGCCTTCGCCACGCTCGAGGCGCGCTTCCGGACGGATGCTGCGAGCCTGTTCAGCCTGGTGCGCAATCTCGGCTCGTCGATCGGCATCTCGGTGGTGACGGTCGTGCTGGCGCGCAACCTGCAGATCAATCACGCCGAACTGGGCGCGGGCATGACGCCGTTCAACCGGAACCTGATCGAAGCCTCCCCGCTTGCCGCCGCGGGCGATCCGGCCTCGCTGATGCGGATCGACGGGCTGGTGAACATCCAGGCGCTGATGATTTCCTACATCGACGACTTCAAGCTGATGATGATCGTCACGCTCTGCGCGATCCCGCTGGTGTTCCTGCTGCGGAAACCCGCCCCGGTTCAGTCGGCAGCCGGCGCGCCCGCAGCCCATATGGACTGAAGCCGATCAGCGCTGCGCGTCGGTCGCCATGCGCAGCGCCAGTCCGACCAGCACCGTGCCCATCAGCCAGCGCTGGATCAGAAGCCAGAGCGGCCGGCCGGCGAGCAAGGTTGCGATCGAGCCGGCCATGACGGCGATGATCGCGTTGACGGTTATGCTGGTGGTGATCTGGACGGCGCCGAGGGCCAGCAACTGCGTGAGCACGCTGCCGCGTTCGGGATCGACGAATTGCGGCAGCAGCGACAGGTACATGACCGCGACCTTCGGGTTGAGCAGGTTGGTCATCAGCCCCATCATGAACAGCCTGCGCGGGCTGTCGGGCGCCAGCCGGCGGACCTGGAACGGCGAGCGCCCGCCGGGCCGCAGCGCCTGCCAGGCGAGCCAGAGCAGGTAGAGCGCGCCGCAGATGCGCAGCGCGTCGTAGGCATAGGGTACAGCGAAGACAAGCGCTGTGATGCCGAACGCGGCGAAGAGGATGTAGAAGACGAAGCCGAGAGCTACGCCGGCAAGCGAGATCAGGCCCGCCGCCGGCCCCTGCGAGAGCGAACGCGAGGTCAGGTAGATCATGTTCGGGCCGGGCGTCAGCACCATGCCTAGCGCAACGAGCCCGAAGGCGGCAAGCGTGCTGATTTCGGGCATTGGTCCTCGGCGACGCCGCGAATGGCCGCGGCGGCAAGGACTATTACGTGCGGAACCTGAACTGCCGCAGGGTCAGTGAGACGGCAACGGTTGCACCAGGCCGGTTTCCGGTGAGGCTGGCGTAGGCGGCGTCAGCCGACGATGCGCAGGTTCGACAGCTCGTCGGCGATTTCCTTGAACTTTTCGGAGAGGTTCGAGCCGGTGGCGTTGAAGTAGAGCTTGGCGGGCTTGCTGGGGTCGGCCGGATCCTTGCGGAAGCGCGAATCCGACGCGCATTTCTTCAGCGCCTCGATCGCCTTGTTCTCGCCGGCGTCGCTGGTGCTGAGGTCGAGCGATACCGTCATCATCAGCACGTTGGCGGCCTTGGCGTTGTCGCAGACCTTTTCCATCTGCTCGTTCAGCGCATTCGTGTAGTTGGACGACGAATAGTCGTACTGGCCGATCGCGCCGCTGGTCCCCATGAACATTCGGGTCGTGCCCGTGCCGTTGTAGCCCTGGCCGGTATAGCCATAGGCGGCGTAGGTCGACTTGTTGCCGGCGGGATCGCTGTTCGGCACCGAATAGGTGTTGGCGCCGTCGGTGAGCACGATGATCACCTTGTCGTTGCCTTTTTCGGACTCCGCACGTCCGCCTGTGAAAGGCGCCGTGCTGGAGATTGTGCGCCAACCCCAGGCCGTGCCCTCGGGAACGTTGGTGTTGCCGCTGGCGGCCATCTTGTCGATCGCCGCCTTGATCGTATCCAGGCCTTCCTGGTTGGTGACGTCGGTAAGCGGCGTGATCGGCGTCGACGTGCAACTGTAGCTCGGTCCGCTGCCCTGCGGCGACGTCGCGCCGTAGGGGCGGACATCGAAATATTTCTTCATGTTCTTCTGGCGTGTCTCGCCGGAAATGCTCTCGGTGCCGTCGTTCCACCAGTTGTTGGCGGCGCTGTAGCTGTCCTTGTTCTGACCCTCGACGTCCCATCGGTCGCCCGGCTCGTCGGGAGCGAACATCGGCACGAACATGGTCGCCGGATCGCCGAAGCCGATGCCGGTGTTGGCGGTGCCGCCCTGGGCCGGCGCGTCATTGACGTTGTAGGGGTAGGGACGTGCCTCGACGCAGCCCTGCCAGCTCGCATAGGTCGAGATCGTCTCGTCGTAGTAGCCCGTCTCCCGCCACTCGCCGCTGCGGCACGTGCCATTGGACCGGTAACGCGTACAGACATATTCCTGGCCGGTGACGACCCATTCGCGATCGCTGACCCTCTGCATGTCCTGGTAGAGCGAAAAGCGGGAGAGGATGCCGTTCTCGTCCGCTCCCCAGCCGGTGCCCTTCTTGTACCAGATGCCGCCGATCTTTTCGGCGCGCTTGTCGGGATCGTCGACCTTGGTCCAGTCGAAATTCTCGTGATGGACGGGCGACAGCCCTTCGACATCCATCCACTCCGCGACCGCATTGCCGGGACCGACATTGACCGAGGCGGCGAACGGCACCAGCGAGAACTGCACCGGCTTGGCGACCTGCTTGATCTGAGCGGCCTGCAGCGCCAGCGTGTCGACGAGCTGCTTGGCCGCCGTCTTCAACAGCGCGAGCCGCTTCTGGCCCGAACCCGAGCCATAGAAGTCCATCGATCCCGAATTGTCGAGCACGAGCGCCACCTCAAGCGTGTTCTTGAGGCGGATCTCGCTATTCGCCGCGAAGGTGATCTCCTTGTTACGCTCGTCGGCTGGCTTGCCGAGCATACCGAGGAAGGACGGCAGGAAATACGGCTTGTAGTTCAGCACCGCCGACATCTTCAGCGTGCCACCGCCGAACTGATTGTTCGGCAGGACGACGGTGAGTTCGGTATCGGCCGGGTCGACCGGCCCGAGATTGGCCTCGAAGAACTCGTTTGCATAGATGAGCAGCGCCTCGTCGGAGGCTCCGCTCGCCACCTGGCGGGCAGTTGCCAGGCCGGCCGCGTCGAGAGCGTTGACGGTGGCCTGCTTCTGCCGGTTCATCTCGCTGAAGTCGACCGCGACCGCAATGCTGCCCATGATCGGCAGCATGGCGATCCCCGTCAGTATCGCATAGTTGCCGCCGCGGTCCCGCAGAAATTCCAGTATCATTCTTGGCGACCCCCGCCGCGGCTGCGAAATGCTGTTTGTTACCCGACGATGCGAAGGTTGGAGAGTTCGTCCGCGATTTCCTTGAACACCGTGGACAGCGTGGCGCCGGTCGCGTTCCAGAAGAGCTTGGCCGGGTTGCCGTCCTCCCCCTTGCGGAAGCGCGAATCCGATGCGCAGGTCTTCAGTTCGGTAATCTGCTTCTGGTCGGCGGTCTGGGTTTCATCGAGGTCGAGCGCGACGGTCATCATAAGGATGTTCGAGCCTTTCGCATTTGCGCAGATTGCTCGCATTTGCTGATCGAGCGCCGACTGATAGTTGGTTGAGGTATAAGTCGTCTGGCTGACGGTCGTGCCCTTGTAAAGCCGGGAAGTCGGTTCGCTCGCCGCGAACTTGTGCCCGACGTAGCCGTAGGCGGCGTATGTCGACTTGTTGCCGGCGTAGTCGTTGCCGCCCTGGTCGCCATAGGTGTTGGCGCCGTCGGTGAGAACGATGACGACCTTGTCGTTGCCCTTCTCCGTGTTTTCGCGGCCCTCGGTGAAGGGTTCGTTGCTGGACAGGGTCCGCCAGCCCCAGGCGGTGCCTTCCGGGACGTTGGTGTTGCCGGTCGGCTGCATGGCGTCGATTGCGGTGGTGATAACGGTCTTGCCGGCTGCGACGGTGACGTCCGTGAGCGGTGTGATCGGGCTCGTCGTGCAGGAGAAGTTCGGGCCGTAACCGGAGCCGGCGCTGGACGAGCCGTAGGGCTTGACGCGGAAATATTTGCGCGCGTCCCATTGACGCGGTTGAGCGGTCGTATCCGCCCAGTCGGCCCACCAGTTGTTGCTGTATCCGAACGTGTCGCCGTTCAGCTCGTTCGTGCTTGTATCATGGTCCAGATCGCGCCAGCGATGCCCGGCTTCGTCCGGTGCGAACATCGGCACAAAAAGCGTTGCAGGAGTGCCGCTGGTGGGTGTCGTGTCGTTGGTGTTGTACGGATAGGGCCGAGCTTCGACACAGCCCTGCCACGAAGCGAATTTGCTTGTGGTGTAGGTGTAGTCCGGTGCGGTCCAGTAGCCTTCGCGGCAGGTGCCGTTGAGCCTGTAGCGCGTGCAGATGTATTCCCTGGAGTTTGGCACTTCCTCGCGACCGGATTCGATCAGCATGTCGGCATAAAGGCTGAAGCGCGTCAGCGGGTTGTCTTCCGCGTCGGCCCAGCCCGTGCCGCGCTTGTACCAGACGTCGCCGACCTTCTCGGCCCAGCGATCGCCGAGCTGCGCCCGGTTTGCGTAGGTCAGCTGAGACCAGTCGAGGTTTTCGTGATGCATCGGCGAAATGCCGAGCGTGTCCATCCAGTCCTTTTCGTCCTTGTCCGGGCCTATATTGACTGAAGCAGAGAACGGCACGAGGGCGAACTGGACGGGTTTCTCGATCTGCTTCATCTGCGACGCCTGCTTCGCGAGCGTCTCGACCAGCTCCTTGGACGCTTTTCTGAGAAGCGCGATGCGCTTCTCGCTCGTGCCCGCGCCGTACTGGTCCATCGAGCCCGAATTATCGAGCACGAGGGCAACTTCGAGCGTGTTTTTCAGGCGGATCTCCGCTTCGGCCGTGAAGTCGACGTTCGACGACGACGACGACTTGCCGATTAGCATCGCTGCGGCCGGCACGAATTTCGGCTCGTAGGTCAGGTCCGCCGTGAGCTTGAGCGTACCGCCGCCGAAGTTGTTGTTGGGCAGAAGCACCGTCAGCGTGGTGTTGGCGGGGTTCACGGCGCCGAGATTGGCCTCGAAGAAATCTTCGGCGTACTTCTTGATCTCCGCGTCGTAGACCTCTGGGTTCGTGGAGTCGGAACTGCCGCTGGCGATATAACGCGCGGTTGCGATGCCCGCGGCGTCGAGCGCGGCCATTGTCAACGACCGTTGGCGCGTCAGTTCGGTGTAATCGATCGCTATCGCGAGCGCGCCCATGATGGGCACCATCGAAATCGCCGTCAGCAACAGGTAGTTGCCGCGGACATCCTTCAAAAACCTGCGGAACATGCCCAAGCGCCCCTGCTTGATTGGTTTGTCAGCAGGGCACTTTCCCACAAATCCCTAAATTGCCGGTTTGGAATATCCCTCCAACCTGCGCATGCGGTTTTAAGCGCCGTTAACCATGCTTCCGTGCGCGGGAGGATGGCGCATGTCAGGCGCGCTTGAGTCCGCTGGAGGCGTCTGTTTTGAGGCGGCGAGGGGCGGCGAGGCGTTCCCCCGACATCAGATCGACCCCCATGTCGATCAGGCTTACGGCGTCCTCCTCGTTCTGGACATCGGTGGCAATGACGTCCACGCCGGCGCTGTCAGCCATTTCGACGAGCGCGGCGCCGTTCGGTGCTCCCTTGCGCGCCTTTGTCCGATCGAGGAGCCGCTCGGCGGCGATCTTGACGGCACCTACGCCGGCCTTCTTCATCTCGTCGAGGTCGCCCCGCTCGCCCGACCAGTCCTCCGCGGCGAAGCGGATGCCGAGACCCGACAGCAATTGGAGCGCCGCCATATGTTCGCCGGATGTGAAGAGCTCGGCCGGCAGCGACATGACGACCGCCTTTGCCAGCGCTGGGTGCAGCTTGAAGATGTCGAGCACCGTGGCGAACTCCAGCCCGTCCCGCAGAAGGGCGGAGGAGATGGCGACGTGAAGGGGTATCTTCTCGCTGACGTCGCCGAGACGCCGTCTGACAGCCTCGGTCGCCGAGACGACCGTCAGGCGCTCATAGGCTGCCGGATCGACATCCGCGACAGGCCGTGAGAGGCGGCGCAGGTCGACTGGCTTGCCTTCCTCCGGCTGGATGTGGAAGTGCACCTCGAAGCCGCCTGCCTCGCCGCGGCCGGCGGCGATGATGGGCTGGAGGCTGAGGTCCGCCTGCGCGCCGGCAACCACGCGCCTGAGCGCCACGTCGACGTCCGCCGCCTCGGTTGCGCCGATCCCTAGGGCTGGCGCCGGTGTCTGCCTGGCCTTGCGGGAAGGGGCGTGATGTTCCGCCTCGCGCGCCTTGTGCTCGGAGTCCGCATCCGTATCGGCGTCGTCCCTGGCGGTCGAAGCGCGCGCCGACGGGGGCCTGAGCCTGCTGGACACCGCTGCGCTGAGGTCTTCGAGCTTTGCGGCATCGCGGTCGCCGCGCAGCGATACGTCCTTGATGGCTGCATCCATCGAACGGGTGAGGCGCTCGAGCTCCGTGGCCACGAGGTTGGCGCGGTTGAAGGCGCGGTAGGCAAAGGCCGCGGCGGCTATCGAGAGCAGCAGCGTCGCCGACGCCGTGACCAGAACGATGTCGGTCGCCGGCAGCCCGCGCGAAATCGCGATCTGGAGCAGGAACGTGACGGCCGCGCAGAAAGCAGCCGCACCGGCAATGGCCAACAAGATCCGCTGCATCGGTCCGACCGCCCCCCTTGTCCCTAGAACGTATTTTTACTGACCCTAGCGCAATTGCTTTTACGCCGCCCGTTTTTTCGCTCGGTCCAGCCGGCAACCGAAGCAAAAGCTGATGACAGAGTGAAGGGCTTCGGTTAATTCGGTGGCCCGTTCCAAGTTCCCTCGACACCGCAAGAGAGGCTCCCATAACAACCGAGGTTCCAGTGGCGGGCAGGCCCGCAACGATCGCGTCGCTGGATGAGATATCGGGCCGCTATGCGGCGATCCTGTGCGACGTCTGGGGTGTTCTGCACAACGGCGTCAGCCATTTCGAGGCGGCCGCGCAAGCGCTGGCGGCGGCGCGCGAGCGGGGGCTGGCGGCTGTGATGATAACCAATTCGCCGCGCCCGCATGATGGCGTCGAGGCGCAATTCACGACGATCGGCGTGCCGCGATCCGCCTGGGACCGGGTGGTCACGTCCGGCGACGTGACGCGCGACCTCATCGCCGCCGGCCCCCGCAGGATCTTCCTCCTCGGTCCCGAACGGGACCTCACCCTGTTCGACGGGCTCGACGTGGAACTGGTCGAGGAGTTCGAGGCGAACGGCGTCGTCTGCACCGGCCTGTTCGATGACGAGATCGAAACGCCGGACGACTATCGCGAGATGCTGGCGCGGCTGCGGGCGAGGAACCTCCCGTTCATCTGCGCAAATCCCGACATAGTCGTGGAGCGCGGCGAGAGGATCATCTGGTGCGCCGGCGCGCTGGCGCGCGACTACGCACAGCTCGGCGGCCGCACCCTGATCGCGGGCAAGCCACACAGGCCGATCTACGACGCGGCGATGAAGGCTGCCGGCGACGTGCTCGGGCGCGAGGTGCGCCGCGACGAGACGCTGGCGATCGGCGACGGCATGCTGACAGACATCAAAGGGGCGTCGGACTACGGCATCGACGTGCTCTACGTGTCCGGCGGCATCCATTCGCGCGACTACGGACATGCCGACGATCCGGATCCGGCACAGTTGCAGGCATTCCTCGACAACCACGGATATCACGTCGTGGCGACCATGCCGAAACTGCGCTAGCAAATGAGCAAGACGTTCCGCCATCTCACCGGGGCCGAACCACTCGACGCGACCCTGCGCGGCGGGGTGGTCGCGATCGGCAATTTCGATGGCGTCCACCGCGGCCACCAGGCGGTGCTGCAGCGGGCGCTGGAAGAGGCCGCGCGGCGAGGTGTTCCGGTGCTGGCGCTCACCTTCGAGCCGCACCCGCGCAAGGTGTTCCGGCCCGACGTTCCGATCTTCATCCTGACGCCGCCGGCGATGAAGGCGAGGCTGTTCGGCCAACTCGGCTTCGACGCGATGGTCGAGCAGCCCTTTACGCGCGAATTCGCCGCTCTGTCGGCCGAAAGCTTCGTGACCGACGTGCTGGAAAGACGGCTGGGCGTCAGCCACGCCGTGACCGGCTTCGACTTCCATTTCGGCAAGGACAGGCAGGGCGGCCCGGCTTTCCTGATGGCGAGCGGCGAGCGGCATGGCTTCGGCGTGACCCTGGTCGATGCATTTCGCGACGAAGGCGCCGAGGTCGTCTCGTCAAGCCGCATCCGGGGGCTTCTGCAGGCCGGCGACGCGGCAGAGGCAGCCGGCCTGCTCGGCTACCGCTTCACGGTGCAGGCGCAGGTGACAGCCGGCCAGAAGCTTGGCCGGACGCTTGGCTTTCCGACGGCGAACATGGCTTTGCCGGCAGACGCCGCGCTGAAACACGGCATCTATGCCGTGCGCTTCCGCAGGCAGGACGGCTCACTGCATGACGGCGTGGCGAGTTTCGGCCGGCGTCCGACGGTCGACGAGAACGGCGCGCCGCTGCTCGAGACCTTCCTGTTCGACTTTTCGGGCGACCTCTACGGCGAGACCTCCAGTGTTTCGTTCTTCGGCTACCTGCGCGGCGAGGAGAAGTTCGACGGGTTGGAACCGCTCGTCGCGCAGATGAGGCGCGACGACGCCGAGGCGAGGGCGCTGCTGTCCGGCGTCAGGCCGCTGTCCGACCTCGACGCCCGGATCGCGTTTTAGCTACTTGCCGCTCTTCAGGGCTAGGCCGAGCGCGATTGCCGTCCAGCCCTGGAAGATCATGTCGATCGCCAGGAACATGCCCAGTACCCAGAGGCTGTTGACCGGCCAGCCGATGGCGATGACGATGCCGCAAAGCACGGTGATCAGGGCAGCGGCGATAATCCAGCCGGAGCCGTTGTGCGACCAGTGCTTGTAGCCGATCCATGCGCGCGCGGCGCCGGAGGCGATGAGGCTCGCGGCGAGGAGCAGGGTAAGGACGGCCGAGGCCAACAGCGGATTGTTGAAGGCGATGATACCGCCGACCGCATAGAGCAGGCCGCCGAGCAGCCACCAGAAAAAACCGCCCCAGGTCTTGACCCCGAAGGAATGGGCGATCTCGAAGCCGCCGGCGATAAGCATCATGAAGCCGACGAGGTAGACCGATGCGACGGTGGCGGCGAGCAGATTTCCGAGCGCGATGACGCCGACGATCAGCATCACGATGCCGAGGCCGACGAACCATCCCCATTTGGAGCGCAATTCGCCGATGCGGCCCTTGAGCACTTCCGGTAGATCCGGTGTCAAAGTCATAGCTGTCATCCCTCCTTGAACATTGGCCGGTTTCGCGGCCGAACTCGCGCGTTGATGGTAGCGCCGCGGCGCGGTTGCGTCCACGGTGCGAACGCCACTTAGGTTTGCGAGTTTAATGCAAATTTTACGCAATCGCCCGAAACAGGATGTCAGCGGCACGGCGCGGTCGAGCGTGCCAACGGGGCTTCATGTTAAAGCGTCTTCCATCATCGGTTTTCGCCATTGCGATGTTTGCCTTGCCGGGCAGTGCCTTGGCCGAAGGCGGGTTTTTCGACTGGGTCCACGGAGACTGGAAGCTGATAGTTGGTGCGACCGGCATGGTGGCGCCTGACTTCGAAGGTGCGAAAGACTTGATGTTCACGGTGTCGCCGATCATTTCGCTGGGCAAGGCCGGTCCTGAAGCCCGCTTCACTTCGAGAAACGACGGCATCTCCTTGTCGCTCTACGACAATGGCCGCATGCGCGCCGGCGCAACGGGCAAGATCATCTTCGAGCGCGATTCCGATGACGATCTGGAAGGGCTCGACCCGGTGCGCTTCGGCGCGGAAATCGGCGGCTTCGCGGAGGTCTACCCGACCGACTGGCTGCGCGTGCGCGGCGAAGTCCGACAGGGGATCAGGTCGCACAGCGGCGTGGTGGCCGACATCAGGGTCGATGCGTTCAAGGACATCACGCCGTCGGTACGCGTGTCGGGCGGTCCTCGGATTTCCTTCGCGTCAGCGGACGATTTCGAGAGCTACTATGGCGTGGACGCCACGGAATCGGCGAATTCCGGCCTGTCCGAATACTATCCGGACGGCGGCATCAAATCGATCGGCTTCGGTGGCGCCTATGACTGGAAGGTGACGGAAAAATTCACCACGAGCGTGTTCAGTGAGTATTCGCGGCTGCTTGGCTCGGCGGCGGATTCGAGCCTTGTGGAGGAGCGCGGCTCACTCAACCAGTTCACGTTCGGGGTTTCGGCGGCCTATCGCTTCGACTTCACGATGTAGGCGGCGGCTTAACCTCAGCCCCAACAAGCACTTTATTCTCGGCGTGGTTTCCGCTAGAGGCTGCCGTATGACGCATTTTTCGCGCATGCCGGTCACGGCGATACGAATTATGAGCCCGGTCCGGGCGGCCTGAGGCTGCCGGAAGCCGGGATTGTTGCGCGACTGCACTCGCGCTTTCCAGAAATCATGATAGTTCAACGCCCGGGCCGTCCTCCGACGGGCAATCTCATGGCAAGCCATATGACCGATACGACCGACAAGATCGACTATTCGAAGACGCTATACCTGCCGCAGACGGATTTCCCGATGCGCGCCGGGCTGCCCGAAAAGGAGCCTGTCATCGTCAAGCGCTGGCAGGATATGGGCATGTACAGGCGGCTGCGCGAGGACGCGGCCGGGCGCGAAAAATTCGTGCTGCATGACGGCCCGCCCTACGCCAACGGCAACATCCATATCGGGCACGCGCTGAACAAGATCTTGAAGGACGTGATCACGCGCTCCTTCCAGATGCGTGGCTATGACTCGAATTACGTGCCGGGCTGGGATTGCCACGGCCTGCCTATCGAGTGGAAGATCGAGGAAGAGAATTATCGCTCGAAGGGCAAGTCGAAGCCGGACCTTTCCGAGCCGGCTGCGATGATCGAGTTCCGCAGGGAATGCCGCGCCTATGCCGAACACTGGATCAAGGTGCAGGGCGCCGAGTTCCAGCGGCTGGGCGTCGTCGGCGATTTCGACAATCCGTATTTGACCATGGCCTATCACGCGGAGTCGCGCATAGCCGGCGAGCTCTTGAAGTTCGCCATGTCGGGGCAGCTCTATCGCGGCTCGAAGCCGGTGATGTGGAGCGTGGTCGAGCGGACCGCGCTGGCCGAGGCCGAGATCGAATACCACGACTACGAGAGCGATACGATCTGGGTGAAGTTTCCGATTGTTGCGTACGACAAGCAGCTTGTCGCCGAAATCAACCAACAGCAGGAAGCCGTTGTCCGTGTAGTGGCTCCTGAACTCAAGAAGGAAGATCAGGACCCACTTCAAAGTGCCGACTTGGCAAATGCCTATGTGGTGATTTGGACCACAACACCTTGGACGATTCCAGGGAACCGTGCGATTTCCTACGCAGCACGGATAAAGTACGGCCTTTTCGAGATCACCGAGGCCGAAAACGACTTCGGTCCGAAGGTTGGCGAACGCTTGGTCATTGCAGAGGGTCTTGCCGATGACTGCGCGGCCAAGGCAAAGGTGAAGCTGCGCGAGGTGTATTCCGATCTCCCGTGGTCGCTGCTTCAGTCGATTGTCTGCGCGCATCCGTTCCGAGGACTTGGCGGCGGCTACAATTTTCCGGTGCCATTGTTAGATGGCGATCATGTCACAGACGACGCCGGCACGGGCTTCGTCCACACCGCACCGGGTCATGGCCGCGAGGACTTTGACGCGTGGATGGATGCGGCGCCCGAACTCCGCCAGCGCGGCATCGAGACGGCGATCCCCTTCACCGTCGACGATGCCGGCTATTTCACCAAGGATGTGCCGGGTTTCGGACCGGATCGCGAGGGAGGTGCTGCGCGCGTCATCGACGACAACGGCAAGAAGGGCGACGCCAACAAGGCGGTCATCGACGCGCTGATCGCGAAGAACATGCTGTTCGCGCGCGGGCGGCTGAAGCACCAGTACCCGCATAGCTGGCGCTCGAAGAAGCCGATCATCTTCCGCAACACGCCGCAATGGTTCGTCCATATGGACATGGACCTGAAGGATGGCACGACGCTGCGCACCCGCGCGCTTGCCGCAATCGACGACACGCGTTTCGTGCCGCAGGCCGGCCAGACACGCCTGCGCGCGATGATCGAGGAGCGCCCGGACTGGGTGCTTTCGCGCCAGCGCGCCTGGGGCGTGCCGATCTGCGTCTTCGCCGATGAGGACGGCAACGTTTTGAAGGACGAGGCGGTCAACGCCCGCATCACCGAAGCCTTCGAGCAGGAAGGCGCCGACGCATGGTTCGCCGAAGGCGCCAAGGAGCGCTTCCTCGGCAATCACGACCCCCGGAAATGGATGATGGTCAAGGACATCCTCGACGTGTGGTTCGACTCCGGCTCCACGCACGCCTTCACGCTGGAGGACCGGCCCGACCTGAAATGGCCGGCCGACGTGTATCTGGAGGGTTCGGACCAGCATCGCGGCTGGTTCCATTCCTCGCTGCTCGAAAGCTGCGGCACCAGGGGCAGGGCGCCCTACAACACGGTCGTCACCCATGGCTTCACCATGGACGAGGAAGGCCGCAAGATGTCGAAGTCGCTAGGCAACACCGTGGTGCCGCAGGACGTCATCAAGCAGTCCGGCGCCGACATTCTGCGCCTCTGGGTGGTGACGACCGACTATTGGGAAGACCAGCGGCTCGGCAAGAACGTGCTGCAGACCAACATCGACGCCTATCGCAAGCTCAGGAACACCATCCGCTGGATGCTCGGCACGCTGGCGCATGACGACGGCTCGACGGTGCCGCTGGAGGAGATGCCGGAACTGGAGCGGCTGATGCTGCACCGGCTGGCGGAACTGGATGAAACGGTGCGCGCTGGCTACGACGCCTTCGATTTCAAGCGCGTGGTGCGCGCGCTCAGCGATTTCATGAACGTCGAACTGTCGGCCTTCTATTTCGACATCCGCAAGGACGCGCTCTACTGCGAGGGACCGTCGAGCCTGAAGCGCAAGGCGGCCGTGCAGGTGGTGCGCCATCTGTTCGAATGCCTGGTGACGTGGCTGGCGCCGATGCTGCCTTTCACGACAGAGGAAGCCTGGCTCGAGCGCCATCCCGGCAGGGAATCGGTGCATCTGGAGCAGTTTCCCAAAATCCCGGCAGAGTGGCTGAATCCCGATCTCGAGGCCAGGTGGTACAGGATCAGGGACGTGCGGCGCGCGGTTACCGGAGCGCTCGAGATCGAGCGGGCGAGGAAGACGATCGGCTCCTCGCTGGAGGCAGTCCCGGTGGTCTATCTGGAGAATGCCGAACTGGCCAAGGCCGTCACGGGCGCGGATATGGCCGAGATCGCCATCACCAGCGGCTGGGAAATCGGCAACGGGCAGGCGGCCGCCGCTGCCTTCACCCTGCCGGACGTGCCCGGCGTGGCGGTGGTCGTCGAGAAGGCGGAGGAGCGCGGCCTGCGGAAGTGCGCGCGTTCCTGGCGCTATACTGCAGATGTCGGTTCCGATCCGGAGTTCCCCGAGGTTTCGGCCCGGGACGCCCAGGTGTTGCACGAATTGCAGGCTCTGGGACGGCTCTGACGCAGTGTAGGAATGCCGCGCCCCCGGGGCGCGGCTAGGCCCCGGTTCGGGCCGGTCGTTGCCCTTGACGGACGCTTAAGGTAAACAGCGGATATTCCGGCAGACAAATTGTCGCCGGATTTCCGTCGGATATGCGCTAACGCATGGCCGGAATGTTGTCCGGTCGATGGAGAGGCGGTTTTCAGTGGGACTGGTGCTTATGAGTGAACGAAATGGCGCACGCGCGTTGCTGGTTGCGCCGCTTCTCGTTTCGGGCCTTCTCGTGTCGGGCTGCATGAGCTCGCCGACCTATGGCACGGGCACGACGCAGACCAAGCAGCTCACCACCGATGTCAGCACCATGTTCTCGCTGAAGCCAAAAAGGGCGAACGCCGAATACGCGCCCCGTCCCGAATTGGTGAAGCCGACGACGCCGACGACCGAATTGCCTCCGCCGCAGGAAAACATCGTGGCATCCGCCGGCGACCAGTGGCCCGAATCGCCCGAGCAGCGGCGCGCCCGCATTCGCGCCGACGCGACCGAGAACAGGGACAAGCAGGGCTGGGAACCCGAGGTGATCAACGATCTCAGCCTTGAGCAGGAAACCCAGTCCGCGGCAGTGGGCACTTCAGACCGCGCCACCGAGTCAGGCGTCGCGGCAGCCGGCAAAGCGGAAGACCTGAACAAGAAGGGCGCAGAGGCCCGGCAGAGGCTTGCCGCGAGCAAGCAAGGCAGCCCGACCGTGCGCCGTACCCTGACCGAGCCGCCGATCGAATATCGCCAGCCGATCCCCACCGCCCCGGCCGACGAACTCGGCGAGGATGAATACAAGAAGCAGCGCAGGCTGAAAGCCGAGGCCCGCAAGGCGGCCGGAGACACGAGCTGGCGGGATTTGATTCCCTGGCTCTAGCCTGAAGCTCGGCACAGTCCTGGTTAAGTTGATCGCCTGTCTCGAAAAAAGCGCTTCAGCATTTCCGACGATCTGGCCTCGTCGAACCCGGAATAGACCTCCGGCGCATGATGGCATGTCGGCGCGGCGAAGAAGCGCACGCCGCTGACCACCGCGCCTCCCTTTTCGTCCACCGCTCCGAAATAGAGCCGGTGTATGCGGGCGAACGAGATGGCGCCAGCACACATCGTGCAGGGTTCCAGCGTGACGTAGAGGTCCGAAAGACCGAGGCGCTCCGAGGACAGCTTTCGCGAGGCTTCCCGGATCACCAGCAGTTCCGCGTGCGCGGTCGCATCCGACAGTTCGCGGGTTCGGTTGCCTGCGCGGGCGACGATCTCGCCGGCATTGACGAGCACTGCGCCGATCGGCACCTCGCCGCGCGCGCCGGCCGCCTCGGCCTCGTCAAGCGCTGCACCCATGAAATCCGTGCGGCCGGAATTCAAGCTCTATTTCCTCGCAAGCCCGGAACGATCCTGTTATCTACGCGCGCAAAGAGGCAAAGGCCACATGGACGACGACCGAAAAAAATTCCCGCGCAAGAACGGACCGAGACCGACCGGACAAGGGCGAGCGACGGATGGGCCGCGTTCGGGCAAGCCCGACTTCGGCAAGAAGCCTTTTCGTGCCGGCGGCGCGAAAAAGCCTTTCGTGAAAAAACCTTTCGCGGAAAGGCCGCAGGCGGGCGATCGCCCCAAGCGGCAGTTCGACCAGGACGCCCGGCCGCGCGATGGCGAGGCGAGAGCCGAAAGGGCGGCGGGGCCGTTCAAGGCCGGCCCGCGCCCCGACAGGAAGCCGTTCGAAAAGCGCGAGCGTCCGGCCGGAGAGCGCAAGCCCTATGCCGAGCGCGGCGAGCGCAAGCCATATGTGCCGCGGCCTGAAGGCGACCAGCGCCCGAAGCGCGAATTCACGCCGCGCCCGCGCCGCGACGGCGAGGGATTTCAGCGACGCGAGCGTCCCGCGGGTGATGCCCCAGCCAGCAGGGAGGGCACGCGCTCCTTCGCAACCAAAAGCCACGAGGGTCAGCGTCGTTCGTATGGCATGAAGAGCCATGAAGACGGCGACCGCAAGCCTTTCGTCAAACGAGCCGGTGTGGTCGAGGAAGCCCCCGGCGAGCGCATCGCCAAACGGCTGGCCCGCGCGGGCATCGCTTCGCGGCGCGATGCCGAAGAGCTGATCGCGGCCGGGCGGGTCAGGGTCAACGGCCTCAAGCTTGAGTCGCCAGCTTTCAACGTCATGCCTGACGATACGATCGAGGTCGATGGCACCGCGATCCCGGCGATCGAACGCACACGGCTCTTTCTGTTCCACAAGCCTGCCGGTCTGGTGACGACCAACCGCGATCCGGAAGGCCGCAAGACCGTTTTCGACGTTCTGCCCACGGACCTGCCGAGGCTTATGACCATCGGCCGGCTCGACATCAACACGGAAGGCCTGCTGCTGCTCACCAATGACGGCGGCCTGTCGCGCGTGCTGGAACTGCCGGCGACCGGATGGCTGAGGCGCTACCGCGTGCGCGTTCACGGCAAGGTCGAGGAGAAGGCGCTTGCCGGGCTGAAGGACGGCATCGCGGTCGATGGCGTCTTCTATGGCTCGATCGAAGCTGCGCTCGACCGGGAGCAGGGCAGCAACGCCTGGCTCACCATCGGCCTGCGCGAGGGCAAGAACCGCGAGGTGAAGAACATCCTCGGCGCGCTGGGGCTGGACGTGTCGCGGCTGATTCGCATTTCCTACGGGCCGTTCCAGCTCGGCGACCTGCCCGAAGGCCATGTGCAGGAGATCAAGGGTCGCCTGTTGCGCGACCAGCTCGGCGAGCGGCTGATCGAAGAGTCGGGCGCCAATTTCGAGGCTCCGGTGGTCAACCAGTTCCCCAACCAGCCGGTCAAGCGCGCGCCCGAGCCGAAAGCGGCGGAACCCGGCGAGCGGCCGAAGATCGTGCGCGACGGCGAGCGCGGCAGGATCGGCGAGGGTGGCCTGATCAAGAAGCGCCAGCGCCGTGAGAACACGCGCGACGAGGCGCTGGGCAAGCTGTCCACGTCAAGGCCGGACCGGCCGAAATTCGATCGCGGAGACAGGCCGGAACGGCCGAAGCTGGAGCGCGGCGAGAGGCCGGTGCGTACAGGCAAATTCGGCGACAGGCCCGACCGCTTCGCGACATTCGCGGACAAGCCCGGGGCAAAGCCGACGCGCGCTGGCAAGAAACCCGAACGCGAGCAGCGCCCGATCGAGCCGCCCGGTCAGCGCAAGGCGAATGTCTGGATGGCGCCTGGCGCCAGGCCGATCGGCGCCGGCCGCGCTGCCGCCGAGAAGGCGGAGGTAGAGGCCAGGCGCGCCGCCAAGAAGCAGGCATATGGCAAGCCGGGCGGAAAACCGGGATTTGGCAAGCCGCGCGGCGAGCGGCCGCAAGGTGATCGGACCCAACGCGACAGGCCAGATGGCGGCAAGGGCGGGCCAAGAGGACCGCGCACGGGCGGAAAAGATGCGGATCGTCGGCGGTGAGTTCCGCGGCAGGCCGTTGGCCGCGCCGCACAGCCAGTCGATACGTCCGACCACCGACCGCACGCGCGAGGCCGTGTTCAATGTGCTCGCGCATCGCTTCCCCGAAAAGCTCGAAGGCGCGCGCGTGCTCGACCTCTTCGCCGGAACCGGCGCGCTTGGGCTCGAAGCGCTTTCGCGCGGCGCCGCGCATTGCCTGTTCATCGAGGAATCGGCCGAAGGGCGCGGCCTGATTCGCACCAATGTCGAAGCCTTCGGCCTGCAGGGCCGCACCAAGATATTCCGGCGCGATGCGACGGGGCTTGGAGATGCCGGCACGATCGCGCCGTTCGGGCTGGTCTTTGCCGACCCGCCCTATGGCAAGGGACTCGGCGAGGCGGCGCTGCGCTCAGCGCTCAGGGGCGGCTGGTTGCTGCCGGACGCGCTCTGCGTCGTGGAAGAGGCCGCTTCGGCGCATTTCGAACCCGGCGACGGATTTTCAGTCCTGGACGAGCGCGGCTACGGCGACACGGTGGTTCGCTTCGTTGCAGCGTTGGCGGCATGACGCCGCTCGCCTTGAGTTTGGCCTCTTTGCCGCCCAGATGACCAACAATTAACTAACGGCGGTTGTCCGCCCGCTGTAGTTTGGGCGGAGATCATTGGAGCACGGATGGCATTGAAAGTCCGATTGAGGCGGCAGTTTCTGAACGTTGTGCTGGTATTGATTCTGGCTGCCGGCCCGGCGTGGGCGGACGCGCCCGTCGACAAGGCGCCTGTCGAGAGCAAGATCTCCAGCTTCCTGCTCGACAATGGGATGGAGGTCGTCGTGATCCCCGACCGGCGCGCGCCGATCGTCACCCACATGGTCTGGTACAAGGTCGGCAGCGCCGACGAGCCGCCAGGAAAATCGGGCATCGCGCACTTCTTCGAGCACCTGATGTTCAAAGGTACGGCCAGGCACAAGGCCGGCGAGTTCGGCGCCAGGATCGCCGAGATCGGCGGCAGCGAGAACGCCTTCACCTCCGACGACTACACCGCGTATTTCCAGACCGTGCCGCCCGAGGCGCTTGAGACTATGATGGAATACGAGGCCGACCGGATGCGCAACCTGATCCTGACCGACGCGGTGATCGGGCCCGAGCGCGACGTCGTGCTGGAGGAGCGCGGCTCGCGCATCGAGAACAGTCCGGAGTCGCTGCTTGCCGAGGAAATCGACGCCACGCTCTACCAGAACCATCCCTACCGCATCCCGGTGATCGGCTGGATGCACGAGATGGAAAAGCTCAACCGCACCGACGCGGTGGCCTTCTACGACCGCTACTACGCGCCCAACAACGCGATTCTGATCGTCGCGGGCGACGTCGACGCAGGGGACGTGCGCATGCTTGCGGAGAAGACCTATGGCAAGGTCCCCCGCGGACCTGACCTGCCGCCGCGCATCCGTCCGACCGAGCCGGAGCAGAACACGGCGCGCACGGTGACGCTGGCCGATCCGCGCGTTTCGGTGCCGAGTTTCTCGCGGTCATGGCTGGTTCCTTCCTATCATGCCGCCGAGCCCGGTGAGGCGGAGGCGCTGGACCTTCTCTCGGAAATACTGGGCGGAGGAAATCGCAGCCGGATCTATCAGGCTTTGGTGGTGAAGTCGGGCATCGCCTCGTCGGCTGGCGCATACTACGACGGCTCGAAGCTGGACGAGACGGCCTTCACCGTCTACGGCGCGCCGCGCGGCACGGCAAAGCTGGACGAGGTGCAGGCCGCGATCGATGTCGAGATCGCGCTCATCGCCAAGGACGGCGTGAGCGAAAAGGAGCTGGAGAGCGCCAGGAACCGTTTCCTGCGGTCGATGATCTTCGCGCGCGACAACCAGGCATCGATGGCCAATCTCTATGGCACCGCGCTCGCCACCGGCAGCGCCATGAAGGATATCGAGGAATGGCCCGATCGCATCAGGAAGGTGACCGCGGCCGACATCCAGAAGGTCGCGGCGAAATACCTGGCCGGCGACCACTCCGTGACGGGCCTTCTCCTGCCCTCAGAGCCGGTGCAGAACTGACATGAACATGATGACGCAATTCATTGCGAAGACTCGCGCTTTCACATTTAGCCTTGTCGCCGCTTCCTCGATGGTGCTGGCCGGATGGCCGGCGCAGGCGGGGGTCGCGATCCAGGAGGTGACGAGCGCCAAGGGCGTCACGGCCTGGCTGGTCGAGGACTATTCGGTGCCGATCGTGACCATCCGTTTCTCCTTCAAGGGGGGCCACACGCAGGACCCGCCGGGCAAGGAGGGCCTGTCGGAACTGATGGCAGCGCTGTTCGACGAGGGCGCGGGCGAGTTCGATTCCGAAACGTTCCAGGTCAAGCTCGACGATGCGGGAGCCGAGATGCGTTTCGGCGCCGGGCGCGACACCATCTACGGCTCCATGCGCATGCTCGCCGAGAAGAAGGACGAGGCGCTGGAACTTCTGACGCTCGCATTGGGGCAACCGCGCTTCGATGCCGCCCCGATCGACCGCATCAGGGCGCAGATGGTGTCGGGCATCGTCGCCAACGAGCGCGATCCGGAGACGGCGGCAAGGGTAAAATGGGCCGAGGCGCTCTACGGCACGCACCCCTATGCGCGGCCCGACGAGGGCACGCAAAAGTCGCTGGCGACGATCAGCGCTGACGATCTGCGCGCCTATCACAAGGCGGTTTTCGCGCGCGAAAATCTGAATGTGGCGATCGTCGGCGCCATCGACGCGGCAACGGTGAAGCAGCAGCTCGACCGGCTGTTCGGCGATCTGCCGGAGAAGTCGGATTTGCGGCCGGTGGACAAGGTGGAGCTGAACCTCGGCCAGGAGGTGCGGGTGGAGTACGACCTGCCGCAGACCTCGCTGCAGCTCGCCTATCCCGGCGTTCCCCGCAACGCGCCCGACTTCTTCGCCGCCTATCTGATGAACCACATATTGGGGGGCGGGACGTTCACCTCGCGCCTGTTCGACGAGGTGCGCGAAAAGCGCGGCCTGGCCTACAGCGTCGACTCGTCGCTGGTCACGCATGAATACTCCTCGGGTCTGGTGATCAGCACCGCCACGCGTTCGGACCGCGCGTCTGAAACGCTCGCCGTCATCCGCGACGAGGTGCGGCGGATGGCCGAGGAGGGACCGACCGAGGCCGAGCTGGCCGCGGCCAAGAAATACGTCATAGGCTCCTATGCCTTGAACAACCTGGACTCCTCCAACGCGATCACGGCGACGCTGCTGTCGCTGCAGGAGGAAGGATTGGGCATCGACTACATGGACAGGCGCGCGGCGCTGATCGAGAGCGTCACGCTCGACCAGGTGAAGGCGGCCGCCGGAAAGTTGCTGACGGCCGAGCCGGCGATCCTGGTGATCGGGCCGCCCTTCGAGCAGGGGAGCAAGGGGTGACGGTCGAGGCCGGACGCACGAGCGGGCCAAGCTTCGCCGTTGCATTCGGCGGCGGCGGCGCGCGCGGGCTTGCGCATATCCACGCCATCCAGGCTCTCGACGAGCTCGGAATCAAACCGGTGGCGATCGCCGGATCGTCGATCGGCGCGATCATGGGGGCGGGCATGGCGGCCGGCATGACGGGCGCGGAGATCGAACACTACGCCCGCTCCATATTGTCGCGGCGCGCCGAGGTGGTCGGGCGCATGTGGAGCGCGCGCCCCGAGACGCTGGCGGCCATGGTCGGCGGATTGCGGGTCACGCAGTTCAGCATAGAGCGCATCCTGCACGCTTTCCTGCCCCACCGGATCCCGAAACATTTCGGCGAACTCGGAATTCCGCTGCAGGTGACGGGGACGGATTATTACGGCCATCACGTCGCTGTTTTCACCGAAGGCGATCTGCGCTTCGCGCTTGCCGCCTCCGCGGCCATACCCGCGGTCTTTTCCCCGGTCACGCGCGATGGGCGCACCTACATAGACGGCGGCATCTACAATCCGGTTCCCTTCGACCTCCTGCATGGAAAGGCGGACATCGTGATTGCCGTCGACGTTGTCGGAGCGCCGCAGCAGGCGGCAGGCAGGAAGCCGACCTCGATCGACCTGATGTTCGGCGCCACGCAGCTCCTGATGCAGTCGATCATCGCCCATAAGCTTCAGCGGTGCCCGCCAGATATCCTGCTGCGGCCGTCGGTGTCGAAATTCCGGGTCCTCGATTTCCTGAAGATCGATACGCTGATGTCCGAGACGGCGTCGATAAAGGACGAGCTGAAACGAGCGGTGGAGGCGGCCGTCAAGGCCAAGGCCGCGGCATGATCTGAGCGATCGTGGACGCGCCCAGCCATTGCAGAAGCCTGTCCGGAACAATAGATGGAGCAGCAGGACCCCCGCCTGTTGTCATGAATATCCCAGGACAGATGATGAACGATACACCTGACGCCGCGCGCCTGACCGATCGCGTTGCCGCCCTTGTCGAGGCCGCCAGGAAGGCTGGCGCCGATGCGGCCGATGCCGTCGCGGTGAGGGGGCGCTCGACCAGCGTTTCGGTCAGGCTCGGTAAGGTCGAAAGCACAAACGCTTCGGAAGGCGACGACGTGTCGCTCAGGGTGTTCGTGGGCAAACGCGTCGCCAGCGTGTCGGCGACCGCCTCTTCCGATCCCGCCACTCTGGCCGAACGCGCAGTCGCCATGGCGAAGGTCTCGCCGGAAGACCCCTATCAGGGTCTTGCCGATCCCGCCTTGCTGGCGAAGACAGTGCGCGATCTCGATCTCTACGACCCGACCGAGGTGACGGCGGACGAATTGCGGGAAGCAGCGCTCGCCGCCGAGGCAGCGGCGCTCGCCGTGCCAGGCGTGACGAATTCGGGCGGCAGCGGCGCCAGCGCCGGCCTCGGCGGACTGGTGCTCGCGACTTCGCACGGCTTCGTCGGCCATTATGTCGGCTCGCGCTTCGGCCGTTCGGCAAGCGTGATCGCCGGGCAGGGCACCGGCATGGAGCGCGACTACGAATATTCGTCGCGGCCGCATTTCGCCGACCTCGATTCGGCCGAGGAGATCGGGCGCAAGGCAGGCGAGCGCGCCGTTCGCAGGATTGGCGCGCGCAAGGCGAAGACCGGTCCGGTCGACGTGATTTTCGATCCGCGTGTGGCGCGCGGCATTGCAGGACACCTTGCAGGCGCGATCAACGGGGCGTCTGTCGCGCGCAAGACCAGCTTCCTGCGCGACAAGATGGGCAAGCAGGTGGCATCCGCCGGCATCACCGTGACGGACGAGCCGGCAATGATGCGCGGCCAGGCTTCTAGGCCGTTCGACGGCGAGGGTGTCGCCGGCGAGAAGCTGCTCATGGTTGACAAGGGCGTGCTGAACCACTGGTTCCTGTCGACCTCGGCGGCGAGGGAGCTCGGCTTGACGACGAACGGACGCGGCGCCCGGTCGGGATCGTCGGTGTCGCCGACCTCGACCAACCTGGCCATAGAGGCGGGAGAAAAGACGCCCGAGGAGATGATCAGATCGCTGAAGAGCGGCTTCTACGTCACGGAAGTGTTCGGCCAGGGCGTCGACATGATCACCGGCGAATACAGCCGCGGCGCATCGGGCCTGTGGATCGAGAACGGCGAACTCACCTATCCTGTCGCCGAGGTGACGATAGCATCCAATCTCAAGGACATGTTCCTGAGGATGGTGCCCGCGAACGATCTCGACCGCAACTACGCGACCGCGAGTCCGACCCTGCTGATCGAGGGCATGACGCTTGCCGGCAGTTGAGCAACTGAGCGAATCCGACCTGGCGGGCGACCTTGCCCTGCTGCTGGAATCCGCGCGGGAAGCCGGAGAGATCGCCATGCGCTATTTCAGGCAGAGCCCGGAAGTCTGGTTGAAGGGCGGGACGTCGCCGGTCAGCGAGGCGGATTACGCCGCCGACAACTTCCTCAACAAGTCGCTGCGCGCCGCCCGGCCGGACTATGGCTGGCTTTCCGAAGAGGCTGTGGACGATCAAGCTCGGCTCGGCGCCCGTCGCACCTTCGTCGTCGACCCGATCGACGGCACGCGGGGTTTCCTGGAGGGCCGCCGCGAATGGTGCGTCTCGGTTGCCGTCGTCGAAAAGGGGCGTTCGATCGCCGGCGTGCTGGAATGTCCGGCACGCAAGGAGACATTCTGGGCGACGCCCGGTGGCGGCGCATTCAAGAACGGGCGACGGCTGGCGGTCGGGGAGCCGGGGCCGGTGGCGCTGGTCGGCGGCCCCGCGGACATGATCGGTGGACTGCCCCCGGAGATCCGCCGTCACGTCAAGCGCGCCGAATACATACCCTCGCTCGCCTACCGCCTGGCGATGGTCGCCGACGGCTCCCTCGACGGCAGTTTCGTCAAGCCGAACTCGCACGATTGGGATCTGGCGGCGGCGGATCTGATCCTGCACGAGGCCGGCGGCAGCATTCTTGACGAATTCGGCGCGGCGCCGACCTATGGCGGTCTCGATATCCGTCACGGAGCGCTTGTCGGGGGCAGCGGCGAGCTGTTGGCGACAATGGCGCAGGTCATTCGCGCCGGCAGTTGAAAAATCGCCGAAACTGGTTTGAAAACGCCGCGTTTTCGGTTACTGCGCAGCATGTGCAGCCGACGCGTATTGGTGCGGCGGAGTGCGGAACTGGCGCATGGTCCGGGTCCAGAATTCGATTCCGATTTCTGGATCGATGCGCTAGACAGGCGCCGAAGCGGCAGATCAAGGTTCCAGGAATGTCCGGCGAAAAGGACGAGAAACAGCTTTTGCATCTGGTTTTCGGCGGCGAGCTCAAAAAGCTCGGCAGCACGGAATTCAGGGATCTGGAGGCCCTCGACATCGTCGGGATCTATCCGAACTATCGAACCGCGCAGGCAGCCTGGAAAGCCAAGGCGCAGGCCAGCGTCGACAACGCCCACATGCGCTATTTCGTCGTCCACCTGCACCGGCTGCTCGAGCCGGACATGAAAGGCTCCGGATCGGAATAATGGACGATCAGACCGCGACGCAGCCGGTCGTCCGGCGTGCGGCCAAGAGAAAGACCGTCAAGCGGCCGAAGACCTTCTGGATGAAAATCCGCCGGCCGCTCGCCCAGTCGCGCGTGGCAAAGGGGATTGTCACCTCGTTGTTTGCGAGCGCCTTGCGCTTCATCAGGCTGACCAATCCGCCGGTCAAAGGCTCCGTCAAGCTTGCCGACATATACGAGGCCGAGCAGCCGGGCATCATCGCGCTGTGGCACGGGCAGCATCTGCTCGCCCCCATCTTCTATCCGAGCAAGCGCGGCCTGGTTGCGATGGTGTCGCGCAGCGCCGATGCCGAGCTGAACGCAATGGTGGTCGAGAAATTCGGCATCGAGGCGGTGCGCGGCTCCGGCGGGCGGGACAACAGCCGGCACCTCGACAAGGGCGGCGCCAAAGCCCTCATTGCCCTGAAAAAGGCGCTGGATGCGGGCAAGAACGTCGCCATGATCGCCGATATACCCCACGGAAAGCCACGCGACGCAGGCATGGGCGTCATTCTTCTCGCCCGGCTTTCGAGGCGCCCCATCATCTGCGCGGCGATCGCCACCAGCCGCCGGAAGGTGCTGGAGAAGACCTGGGACAAGACGACCATCAGCCTGCCCTTCGGCCGCAGCGCCATCGTCGTAGGAGAATTGATCTACGTCGCCAAGGATGCCGACGAAGCCGAGATGGAGCGCAAGCGCCAGCAATTGACGCAGATGCTGAACGCCGCGACCACCAAGGCATACGCTCTCGTCGACGGTGCGCGATGAGCGAGAAGTGGGCGCGTACCGTGCTGGCGGCGTACCGCGTCGTGGGCGCTGCGGCCTTTCCGCTGATCGGACCCTATGTCGCCTGGCGCGCCACCAAGGGCAAGGAAGACCGCAACCGCCGCCATGAACGCTCAGGCGTCGCCAGCAGGCCGCGCCCGGAAGGGCCGTTGATCTGGGCGCATGCCGCAAGCGTCGGCGAGACGATCGCCATCGTGCCTCTGATCGAAACCATCCTCGATCTCGGCGTCCAGGTGGTGCTCACCACGGGGACCGTGACGTCGGCGCAGGTGGCGGACGAACGTCTCGGCGACCGCGTCGTCCACCAGTTCGTGCCGCTCGACCTGAAGCCCGCGATCACCCGCTTCCTCAACCATTGGCAGCCGGACCTGGCGATCATCGCCGAATCCGAGATCTGGCCGATGACGATAATCGAACTCGGACTGAGGCGCATTCCTCAGGTGCTGGTCAACGGGAGGCTGTCGGAGCGCTCCTTCACGTCGTGGAAGAAGCGGGCCTATATCGCCGAGGCGCTGTTCGAGAACCTTTCGCACGTCGTGGCGCAGTCGCAGGTCGACGCCGAGCGCTTCGAGGCGCTGGGGGCAAGGCCGGTGACGGTGTCGGGAAACCTCAAGGTCGACACCAACCCGCCGCCGGTCGACGAGCGCGCGCTGCATTCCATCTCCCGCCAGCTCAGCCTGCGCCCGACCTGGGCCGCCGTCTCCACCCACGACGGCGAGGAAACCATAGCGGCCGAAATCCACATGATGCTGCGTTCGCGCCATCCGGGGTTGCTCACCATCATCGTGCCGCGCCATCCTGAACGCGCGTTGGCGCTCGCGGTCGAGTTCGCGGCGAAGGGGCTGAAGGTCGTGATGCGCAGTTCCGGCGAACGCATCCGTTCCGATACCGACATACTGCTCGGCGACACGATCGGCGAGATGGGCCTCTACCTCAGGCTCACCGAGATCGCATTCGTCGGCCGCTCGCTTACGGCGGAGGGCGGCCAGAATCCGCTTGAGCCGGCGATGCTGGAGACGGCGGTCCTGGCCGGCCGCAACGTGCAGAATTTCCGCGAGGCCTATCAGCGGCTGATCGACAGCGGGGCGGCCAAGCTCGTCGCCGACCGCGACATGCTGGCCGGCGCGGTGAATTTCCTGCTTCTGAACGACGGTCCGCGCCGCAAGATGATGGAGGCGGGTGCGACAACCGTCGAGGAGATGCGCGGCGCGCTCGCCAAGACGCTCAAGGCGCTGGAGCCGTTCATCCACCCGCTGATCGTCAAGGCGCGGCTCAAGGGAACGCGCTGATGGCGAGCGAGGCGCCGCCCTTCTGGTGGGAGGATCAGCCGGACTGGCGCGCCTATGCGCTCTATCCCGCCTCGCGGATATACAGCTTCATCGCCACGCGGCGGATGATCAATGCGCGGCGCGAAAAGCTGGACGTGCCGGTGCTGTGCGTCGGCAACTTCACCGTTGGCGGCACCGGCAAGACGCCCGTGGCCATCGCGCTCGCCAAGCAGGCGAAGAAAATGCACCTGACGCCCGGTTTCCTGTCGCGTGGCTACGGCGGCTCGATCCACGAGCCGCATGTCGTCGACCGCAAGCACGACAGCGCCAGGCAGGTCGGCGACGAGCCGCTGCTGCTTTCCGATCACGCTCTGACCGCGACGACGCCGAACCGGGTCGCCGGCGCAAAGCTGCTTCTTGGGCGTGGCTGCGATTTCCTGATCATGGACGATGGGTTCCAGAGTGCGCAGATCCACATGGATTATGCTCTGGTGGTCGTCGACGGACGCTACGGCATCGGCAACGGTCAGGTGCTGCCCGGCGGACCGTTGCGCGCCCGCCTGATCGACCAGGTGCGCTTCGCGACCGGAATCGTGCGCATGGGCGAGGATAAGGCAGGCGAGGCGGTCGTCAGGCAGGCGGCGCGCGCGGGCCGGCCGATCTTCGAAGCGTGGACCCGGCCCAAGAGCGCGGACAAGTTCGCCAACCGGCGCTTCCTGGCCTTCGCCGGCATCGGCCACCCAGACAAGTTCTTCGATACGGTGACGCAGGCAGGCGGAACGATCGTCATGTCGCGGTCCTTCCCCGATCATCATTACTATTCGAACGACGAACTCAGGGAACTCGCGCACACGGCCGAGACCGCCGAACTCGAACTGATCACGACGGCGAAGGATTTTGCGCGCCTGCGCAACGGCATCGCGCCGAAGGAACTGCTCGAGCGGATGAACGTGCTCGAAATCGACGCCGTCTTCGAGAATGCCAATGCTCCGAAGCGGATCATCGAAGAAACGCTCGAGGCTTGGCGCCACCGGCGCCTGAAGGCCTGACGCGCGGCGTGGCTCGCCACAGACTCAGGCGCGGCGGCGCCGCAGGTCGGGGTTCATTTCCATTTCGCGTTTCAGCGACGCGGCGGCGCTGACGTAGGGTTCCTGGCGCGCGACGCTCCAGTATTTGAGCTCGTCGAGCGGGATGGATTCCCCGGTGACGGCGCAGCGCACGAACGCGCCCGGGCTTGTGACCTGGAAATCCCCGTCGAGATAGCGGATGCGGGCTTCCCTGGCGCCGGGGCCCTCGAATTTGTTCATCATGGTTTTGTTCCGCCACAAATCCCAGGGCAGGTCAAGCTGTAGGGTCCGGACGCGGGAACCCACAGGCGGGTTCCGGGGCGCGACATGCCCTTATCGCCGGCCGAACAGGCGTTCGATGTCGGCGAGCTTGAGTTCGATATAGGTCGGACGGCCGTGGTTGCATGTGCCCGAGCCCGGCGTCGCCTCCATCTGGCGCAGCAGCGCGTTCATCTCCTCGGGCTTCATCAGCCGTCCTGAACGCACCGAGCCGTGGCAGGCCATGGTGGAGGCGATGCGGTCGAGCCGCTCCTTCAGCGTGTCGACCGTGTCGTTGTCGGCGATCTCGTCGGCGAGGTCGCGGATCAGCTGGCCGACATTGGTCTCGCCGAGCATCGACGGCGTCTCGCGCACGGCGACGGCGCCAGGACCGAAACGCTCGATGCCGAGCCCGAAGCGGGAAAGCGTGTCGGCATGCGAGGCGAGGCGCTCCGCGTCCTCTTCGGGCAGGTCGACGATTTCTGGCAAAAGCAGCATTTGCGCCGGCATAGGACGCGAATGGAGAGCGTTCTTCAAGGCCTCGTACACCAGCCGCTCATGGGCGGCGTGCTGGTCGACGATGACAAGCGAATCCCTGGTCTGGGCGACGATGTAGTTCTCGTGCACCTGCGCGCGCGCCGCGCCAAGCTCAGCGCCGAGCAGAGTCTCGTCCGGCGCGCCTGTTCCGGCCCTTGCATCGGCGCTGGCGGCCGGTCCGGCGTCGAAGCCGGCTTGCGCGCTCTCGGCGAACCCCATGTCGAGCGGGCGGTAGGGCGAGCGGCCGGGATCGAAACCGGAAAAATTGGCGCGGAAGGCGGGATCGAAGCCGCGGTGGCCGTTGGCTGGGCCGGCATGCCCATAGGCCGCGGCGCCCGGCCTGAAGGCGCCGGCGAGACCTGCCGCGCCGGTGGTCGCCGGGCGGATGCCTGCGGCGGCGAGCCCTTGCTTGATGGCTCCCACGATCAGGCCGCGCACCAGTCCGGGGTCGCGGAAGCGCACGTCGGCCTTGGCCGGATGCACGTTCACGTCGACCAGCGCCGGATCGAGGTCCAGGAACAGGACGGTCACCGCGTGGCGGTCGCGCGGCAGCACGTCGGCGAACGCGCCCCGGATCGCGCCGGCGATGAGCTTGTCGCGCACCGGGCGGCCGTTGACATAGGCAAATTGCTGCAGCGCGTTGGCGCGGCTGTATGACGGGATAGAGACGCGGCCGCTCAGCGCCACGCCCTCG
This sequence comes from Mesorhizobium sp. KR9-304, assembly GCF_040049215.1. Taxonomy (NCBI): domain Bacteria; kingdom Pseudomonadati; phylum Pseudomonadota; class Alphaproteobacteria; order Hyphomicrobiales; family Phyllobacteriaceae; genus Mesorhizobium; species Mesorhizobium sp. KR9-304. Next base: position 302,673 of record NZ_JBDZDN010000003.1, read on the forward strand.
CGGCCGGCGTCGATCGCGATGGAGTTCTCGGGAAAATCCGAGCCCATGACCTGCGCGATGCGGCGCAGACTGCCCTCAGGCGTGTTCTCCGTGGCCGGCAGGTCGAGCGTCGAGCGGTCGGTGCCCGACAGCGTGAAGCGGACGGCGGGGAAGGCGATGGCGATGCGCTTGATGACGTCTGTTGTGGCAGAGCTTTCCGCCCGCTCGCCCTTCATGAATTTCAGCCGCGCCGGCGTCGCGAAGAAAAGATCGCGCACCTCGACCGACGTGCCGCGACTGGCAGCGGCGGGACGCACGGCCGAGACCCGTCCGCCTTCGACGGAAATCTCCGCCGCCGCGTCCGAGCCCGCGGTGCGGGAGCGGATGGCAAGCCGTGCGACCGAGCCGATCGAAGGCAGCGCCTCGCCGCGGAAGCCGAGCGAGCGGATCTCGTGAATGTCGGTCGACAGCTTCGAGGTGCAATGGCGCGCCACGGCCAGCAGCAGCTCGCTGGCCGGAATGCCGGCGCCGTCGTCGACCACCCGCACCAGGGACAGCCCGCCGCCGGCGGTGGCGACCTCGACACGGCGTGCGCCGGCATCGAGCGCATTCTCGACCAGTTCCTTCACCACGCTCGCCGGACGCTCGATAACCTCGCCCGCGGCGATCTGGTTGATCATCGTTTCGGAAAGCTGGCGGATGGGCATGGCGCGACTATACAGGGATTCGGGCCGCGGCGTAGCGGATGGTTTCGGCAAGATATCGCCGGATCGCGGTTGCATCGGCGGTCGTCCCGCAGAGGCCGACATGGCCATCCGGCCGGATGAGATAGAAGGAAAGCCGAGGGATGCCGACGCGGGCGAGTTCGGCATCGTTGCGCGGGCCGGTGGGCACGGTCCAGCTCTTGACGATGGCGCCGAAGCCCGGTCCGTCCGGGACGGACTGGCCAAAGGCCAGAAGGTTGAAGCAGCGGTCCTCGAATGCCTTGAACGTATCTTCGGCCGGTCCGTCCGGGCGCAGTTCCAGGTGCATCCAGGGAAAGCGGTCGCCGCTTTGCGGCGCGCTGGCGGGAAGGGTGTCGATCGCCTTGGAGAGTGAGCTATCGCGGTAACCGATGCCGGTCTGGGAGACGGTGCGAAACGCAAATTGCCGAACGCGTTCGATCGACATGGCGAAGGCGGCGATACGGGCGAGGATTTGGGTGCGCAGGAGGCCCGCCAACCAGCTGTCGGAGACGACGAGCTTGAAGCCGCGGTCGGTCGTCGCGAGCAGCCTGCGGGCGACCGGCAGGCGCTCCTCATTGTAGCTGTCGAGCAGCGCCGGGTCGGCTTCTCCCCTGACGGCCAGCGCCAGCTTCCAGGCGAGATTGTAGGCGTCCTGCAGGCCGGTGTTCATGCCCTGCGCGCCGACCGGGCTGTGGATATGCGCGGCGTCGCCGAGAATGAAGGCGCGGCGGTCGCGGAAGCGCTCGGCGGCACGGTGATGGATGCGGTAGGTCGAAAACCAGCTGCAATTCCGGATCGACAGGCTGGCGCCGGCTTCCTTGCGCAGCGAGGGCATGATGGCGTCGAGATCGAGGTTTTCGACGTCCCGAAGCTCGCGTGGCACGATGCCGACGATGCGCCAGTGGTCCGCGCCGCGCATCGGAAAGAGCAGATGGAAGCCCGAGCGCCAGAAATAGACGTTGATCTCATCGGGAGCCATGGTGCCCGTCATTTCGACATCGGCGACGAAGAAGACGTGTTCGTAGGGTGCGCCGGGAAATCCGATACCCGACAGCTTGCGCACCGCGCTGTGCGCGCCGTCGCAGCCTGCGATGTAGGCAGCGCTCACGGTGCGGCTCGAACCGTCAGGCTGTTTCAGCGTCGCCGATACGTGGTCCGCATGCTGGGTAAGCTCCGTCAGTTCGGTATTCCAGCGAACCGTCACGCCGAGTTCGCCGAGCTTCTCGCCCATGATCAGCTCGTTGTCGTCCTGTCCCAGAACGAGGATGAACGGGTAGGGCGTGACGGTGCCGCCGAGGTTGCCGAGGGGAACATGCGCCATGCGCCGACCCTGTGCCCATAAAGTCGCGCCAGTGCCCTTTTTGCCGAGTTCAACGGCGCGCTCCGCGATGCCCAGCTGCGCGTAGATCTCCAGCGTGCGCGCCTGGACGCCCAGAGCCCGGCTCTGCTGTGCCGGCCCCGAATGGCGATCGACAATCTCCACCCCGACGCCCCGCCGCGCAAGCTGGCAGGCGAGCATCAGTCCGGTCGGGCCGGCCCCGACGATCAGGACATCCGTATCCATTTGTTCCCCCAGCATAAGGCAAGCGCGGGACAAGGATAGCACGGCTCGGGCAAGCAAGAAGAGCGCGGCGGTTTCCGCGAGAGGTCACGCCTGCGAGACCAGCCAGTCGCGCACCTGCCTGGCGCTGTCGGACAGCTCGCGGTTCTTCGGCCAGGCGACGTGAAAATGCGCGCCGGTCGTCATCGAATGCGCGGTGACGCGGACGAGCAGCCCACTGGCGATCAGCCTGTCGGTAAGATGCCGCCATCCGAGCGCGATGCCCTGTCCCTCCATGACCGCTTGAATGACCAGCACATAGTCGTTGATCAGAAGTCCCCGGTTGGCGACGGCACTGTTGATGCCTGCCGACTGGAACCAGTCCCTCCAGGTCGCGGCAGGGCGGAAGGGCTCGTCGAGATGGATGAGGCGGTGGAACGTCATCTCGGCTGGCGTCGCGGGGAGCCCCGAACTCGCCGCATAGGCCGGCCCCGCCACTGCGTAGATCTCCTCGCCGGCCAGCGGCAGCAGGTCGTAGTCGGGCCAGTCTTCTGCGCCGCCGCCGCGAATGCCCAGCGGGATGCCCTCGGCGATGAGATCAAGGTCCCGGTCGGCGGTCTGGATGCGCAGGTCAATGCCGGGAAGGTCGTCGCGGAACTTCTGCAGGCGCGGCATCATCCAGAAGGAGGCGAAGGCCGTCGAGGCCGACAGCGTGACGTGAGTGCCGCCCGACAGCGCCCTGAGCGCCTCGGCCGATTTGCGGATGTGCGACAACCCGAGCGTGACGTCGGCCAGAAACCGGTCGCCCGCTTCGGTCAGCATCACCTGTCGGTGCCCGCGCCTGAACAGCTTGACGCCGAGCTCGTCCTCAAGGCCGCGGATGGCATAGGAAACGGCCGCCTGCGTCATGCCGAGCTCGCGGCCCGCAGCGGTGAAGCTGAGCAGCCGCCCCGCGGTCTCGAAGACGATCAGGCTGCCGGCCGAGGGCAGGATGTGGCGAAGGTTTCGCATAAGTCCAACTTATACAAGTGATGAAGATTTTCCAGCGTCACAGGGCCTCTGGGACAGGATATGTTCATGCCAGAGCGAGGGAGGAACGATGCGCGCCGCCGAGATTGAAACGGTTGCTGGACCAGCCAAGCGGCGCGAACGCGGCGGCGGTCGCATGGCGCGGCGCGAGTTACGATCGCACGGGTCGGAGGGTCTCGGGCGGCCCTATATCGTCCGCAACATCCCGACCTATGACATCATGTCGGAAGAAAACCTCGTGCGCATCGAGGCGACGGCCGACCGCATCCTTGCCGAGATCGGCATGGAGTTCCGCGACGATCCGGTGGCGCTGGACCACTGGAAGCGGGCGGGGGCGAGCATCGACGGCGCGCTGGTGAAGTTCGAGCCGGGCATGCTGCGGGAGATACTCAAGACCGCGCCCGCCGAGTTCACGCAGCATGCGCGCAACCCTGAGAAGTCGGTGGTCATCGGCGGCAAGAGCGTCGTCTTTTCGCCGGCTTATGGCTCGCCCTTCGTCATGGACCTCGACAAAGGCCGCCGCTACGGCACGATCGAGGACTTCCGCAACTTCGTTAAGCTCGCGCAGTCCTCGCCCTGGCTGCACCATTCGGGCGGCACGATCTGCGAGCCCGTCGACGTGCCCGTCAACAAGCGCCACCTCGACATGGTCTACAGCCATATCAAGTATTCCGACCGCGGCTTCATGGGCTCGGTGACGGCGGAGAGCCGGGCGGAAGACTCCATCGACATGGCGCGGATCGTCTTCGGCGAAACCTTCGTCGACCAGAACTGCGTCATCCTCGGCAACGTCAACGTCAATTCGCCGCTGGTATGGGACGCCACTATGACGACGGCGCTGCGCGCCTATGCGCGCGCCAACCAGGCGGCGGTGATCGTGCCGTTCATCCTCGGCGGCGCCATGGGTCCGGTGACCAACGCCGGCGCCATCGCGCAGTCGCTTGCCGAGACCATGGCCGGCTGCGCGCTGACGCAGCTCGAGCGGCCCGGCGCGCCGGTGATCTTCGGCAACTTCCTGTCGTCCATGTCGCTGCGGTCGGGCTCGCCCACCTTCGGCACGCCGGAGCCTGCCATCGGCTCGATGGTGATTGGGCAGCTCGCGCGGAGACTTAATCTCCCTCTCCGCTGTTCCGGCAATTTCACCACATCCAAGCTGCCGGATGCGCACGCAATGAACGAAGGCACCATGTCGATGCTGGCGGCCGTGCATTGCGGCGCCAACTTCATCCTGCATTCGGCGGGCTTTCTCGACGGCCTGCTCTCCATGTCCTACGAGAAATTCGTCATGGACGCCGACTTCTGCGGCGCGCTCCACACCTATCTCGACGGCGTCAAGGTGGACGACAACCAGCTTGCGCTCGACGCCTTCAGGGAGGTCGGGCCGGGCAGCCATTTCTTTGGATCGCAGCACACGCTGGCGAACTACGAGACAGCCTTCTGGGACTCCGATATCGCCGACAACGAGCCGTTCGAGAAATGGGAGGCTGCTGGATCGGAGGACGCCGCGATCCGCGCCAACCGGCGCTGGAAGAAGGCGCTTGCCGAATACCAGCCGCCGCCGCTCGACGAAAGCATCGACGAAGCTCTCGAAGATTTCATCGCCAGAAAGAAGGCGTCGATGCAGGACGCATGGTACTGAGATGAAGATCACCGGCGTCAACGTCACTCACGTCAACGTGCCGCTGGATGCGCCGTTCTGGTGGACGGCGGGGCTCTATGGCGGCGCCTCTAAATCGATCATCGAGGTCGAGACCGACGAGGGCGTAGTCGGATTGGGTGAGGCGCCGTGGTGGCACTTCGGCGAGGTCGTCAAGTCTGAGATCGCGCCGGCGCTGATCGGCGCCGATCCGCTTGATATCGCCGATTGCGAGAGCCGCTGCGTGCCACCCTGGCAGATCACCGCCAATACCGGCGAGAACGCCGCTTCGGTGGCCTTCGGCTCGGTCGAACTGGCGCTCTGGGACATTCGCGGCAAGGTAATGGGCGAGCCGCTCTACAAGACGCTCGGCGGCGCGGTGCGGAAGGACATCCCTTTCTCGGAATATTTTGCCTTCCGGCCCGAACAGGACGGAGCGGGCGGCGAGATGACGGCGGAGGCAATTGTCGACTACTGCCTGCGGATGCGCGAGGAGCACGGCTCGACCATATTCGAAGGCAAGCTGATCATGGGCGATCCGCAGCTTGAAATCCGTACGGTGCGGCTGCTGCGCGAAGCGCTCGGCGAAAATGCCCAGATTCGACTCGATTCCAATATGCAATGGTCGCTGACGGCGGCGCGCTGGATCTTGCGAGAGATCGAACCTTACAACATTCGCAACTACGAGGATCCGGTAGCGACGTTCGAGGAAATGGCCGCGCTGCGCCAGCATTCGCGCATCCCCTTCTCGACGCATGTGCCCGATCTCAGGAAGGCGGTGGCGCTTGGCACTCCGGACACCTTCGTCTGCAATTTCGCGGCGCTGGGCGGACTGTCCAAGACGATGAAATTCATTGCGGCCTGCGAGGCGATGGGCAAGGGGTTCTGGTGCTACTCGAACGATCTGGGCATCATGACGGCGGCCTATCTGCATGTCACGGCGGCGACGCAGTGGATCACGGAGGCGTCGCAGTCGCTGTTTCGCTGGCAGGTCGGCGACGTCATCAGGGACGGACCGTTCCGCCAGAAAAACAACATGGTGCGGGTGCCGGAAGGACCAGGGCTCGGCGTCGAGCTTGACCCCGCATCGATGAAGAAATGGGCTGCCCACTTTACCGAGCATGGTCCGATAGGGCATTTTCACGATCCGGGCAGGCCCGGGCGCTATCGGCGGTTACCGTTGAACTAGCATTTTAGGGATACTTCGCGCCTACAGGGGGGCAGTCATGCGGAGTTTGCTTGTAATAGGGATCGTAGTTTTTGCCGTGTCCGCCGCTCAGGCGGGCGAGCCCAGCGAAGTCGTCAGGCCGTTCTACCTGCAGCCGGGGCTCGAACTCGAGCAATCGGCGCGCGGCCAGTTCATCGACCCGGCGCGCAAGATCCTCAACCAGAACGACGAGATCAGGCAGGGCGGGCCCGATGGTTGCCTCGACCCCGCGCTGCCGTTCAACGACACGAACTTCGATCCTGCCGAGATCGCGAGCACGCTGAAGCTCGAAGAGCTGGTCAGCGGCAACGAAGCGACGGTGGTCGCCAAATTCATGGCCGAGGGGGAGGAGCAGGCGGTGCAGTGGCGACTGAAGGCGATAGGTACCGAGTGGCGCATCTCTGACATGATCTCGCTGTCCAAGGACTGGGCGCTCAGCCGCTTCCAGTGCGAGTAGGCGGTTGGATCGCCCCGCTGGGCTAGCCGCGCCCACGATACGGAGCAACGCCAGTTTCAGGGACCCAGGCGCCCTCTGGCGGCGATCCAGTCTGCCAGAACACATCGATCGGAATGCCGCCGCGCGGGTACCAGTATCCGGCGATCCGCAGCCAGAGCGGGGCCGTTGCCTCGATGACACGGCGGCCGATCGTGACCGTACAGTCCTCGTGGAACGCGCCGTGGTTGCGGAAAGAGGTCATAAACAGCTTCAGCGACTTCGATTCAACCAGCAGTCTGTCCGGTGCGTAGTCAATGACGATGTGGGCGAAGTCAGGCTGGCCCGTGACGGGGCATAGCGAGGTAAATTCCGGGCAGGTGAACCGCACGATTGCTGGCGGGCCGTCGCCGCGCGAATACGGCACCGTCTCCAGGATTGCGGCTTGCGGAGAGGTTGGCGTTTCCACGCGCGCGCCAAGTTGGGTAAGGCTGTCGGTTACGGTCATATTGTGCTCCATCAGCGGGCGCTTATAAGCACATTCAGTTGGAACGAAAAGACGATGTCAGCAGCCGACCCGCTTCTCCAGCCCTACCAGTTGAAACACCTGACGCTGAAGAACCGCGTCATGTCGACCAGCCACGAGCCGGCCTATTCCGAGGACGGCATGCCCAAGGAGCGCTACCGGCTCTATCATGCCGAGAAGGCGAAGGGCGGCATGGCGCTGACCATGACCGCGGGCTCGGCGATCGTGTCGCGCGACAGCCCGGCTGCGTTCGGCAACCTCCAGGCCTATCGCGACGAGATCGTGCCGTGGCTGCGGGAACTCGCTGACGCCTGCCATGAGCACGACTGCAAGGTGATGATCCAGCTCACCCATCTCGGCCGCCGTACCGGGTGGAACAAGGCGGACTGGCTGCCGGTGCTCAGTGCCTCCCCGGTGCGCGAGCCGGCGCATCGGTCGTTCCCGAAGATCGCCGAGGATTGGGACATCGAGCGCATCGTCGCCGACTATGCGTCGGCTGCGGCGCGGATCAAGGACGCCGGGCTCGACGGCATGGAGTTCGAGGCCTACGGGCACCTTATGGACGGCTTCTGGTCGCCGGCCACCAACCATCGCGACGACGAATATGGCGGCTCGCTCGACAACCGGCTGCGCTTCACCTGGCGCGTGATCGACGCCGTGCGCAAGGCCGTAGGCGAGGACTTCGTCGTCGGCATCCGCATGGTGGCGGACGAGGATTTTTCCGCCGGGCTCTCCAAGGATGAAGGCGTCGAGATCGCGCGGCGGCTGGCGGCGTCGGGAAAGTTCGATTTCCTCAACATCATCCGCGGCTCGATCGAGACCGACGCGGCGCTGACCAAGGTCATCCCGATCGCCGGCATGCGTTCCTCGCCGCATCTCGACTTCGCTGGCGAGGTGAGGGCCGCGACCAAGTTTCCGGTGTTCCACGCCGCGCGCATCTCCGACGTGGCGACGGCACGCCATGCGATCGCGGCCGGCAAGCTCGACATGGTCGGGATGACCAGGGCTCATATCGCCGATCCGCATATCGTGAAGAAAATCATGGAGGGCCGCGAGCACGAGATCCGGCCATGTGTCGGCGCGACCTACTGCCTCGACCGCATCTACGAAGGCGGCGAGGCGCTGTGTATCCACAATGCCGCGACAGGGCGTGAAGCGACGATCCCGCATGTCATCGCAAGAGCCGGCGGGCCGGCGAAGAAGATCGTTGTGGTCGGCGCCGGCGCAGGCGGGCTGGAGGCGGCGCGCGTCGCGTCCGAGCGCGGGCATCGTGTGACGGTACTCGAAGCGTCGGGGCGGGCCGGCGGGCAGGTCCGGCTTGCCGCGCAGAATCCACGCCGCAGGGAGTTGATCGGCATCGTCGATTGGCGGCTTTCGGAGCTGGAGCGGCTGGGCGCCGAAATCCGCTACGATACCTGGGCGGAGAAGGACGACGTGCTGGCGCTGTCGCCCGATGTGGTGATCGTGGCGACAGGCGGCTTGCCCCAGAATCCGCCGCTTGAAGCGGGAGGCGATCTCGTCACATCGAGTTGGGACATCGTGGCCGGCGCGGTGAAGCCGGCCGAAAACGTGCTGCTCTATGACGACAATGGCGGCCACCAGGGCATGACCGCGGCGGAGCTGATCGCCGATGCCGGCTCCAGGCTTGAGCTGCTCTCGCCCGAACGGTTCTTCGCGCCGGAGATGGGCGGCATGAACCATGTACCCTACATGCGCGCCTTCCATGAGAAGGGCGTCACCATCACAATCAACACCCGGCTTCATGCGGTTCGGCGTGAAGGCAATCAGCTTGTCGCGACGCTATCCTCGGATTTTGCAGACGGCTGGCGCAGCGAAAGGCGGGTCGACCAGGTAGTCGTCGAGCATGGCACGCTGCCGCTCGACGATCTCTATTTGGCGCTGAAGCCGCTGTCGAAGAACAATGGCGCGGTGGACTATGAGCGGCTTGTCGAGGGTGGCGAGATATTCCCCGAGACACGGCCGGACGCGGCTTTCGTGCTTTACCGCATCGGCGATGCGGTCGCGGCGCGCAACATCCATGCCGCCATCTACGATGCTGTCAGGTTCGGCCTGCGCGTTTAGAGCAGCCGGGCGAAGTAGCGCACCGCCTTTTTCCCTCCGTGGATCACGGCTTCTCCGACATGCGAGAAGCCAAGCGCCGCATGGAAGGCTTCCGAACCAGGGTTTGGCGGGTCGGAGTTGATCTCACAGACGATCACGTCATGGCCTGCTCGCTTCGCGCGCTCGAAAAGGTCGCTGTAGAGACTGCGCGCGTGCCCTTTGCCTCGTGACTCGGCGGCGACGAGGATGCGGTCGACATAGACGAAACGCGGATAGCGCGCCTTGAACCACAGGAAGTTGGGGCTGTCGTAGTCCGCATACTGATCGAAGGCGATGAGGAACGCCTCGAGATTGCCGATCCTCGGCGCATAGAAGGATTGTCCGATCAGGTGGGACAATTCCTCCGGCTCGAGCCAGGACAATTCCTCGGCATGCTCGTTGTTGAGCGCGAGAACAGCGGGCTCGATGTCGCGGTCGATAGGCTCGATCATGCTTCGATTCGGAATGGTCGCGAGAAGGTTACGGTGCGGCTTATCGCATTGATGGCTTCCAAAGTCGCGGCCGAAAACGCGGGCCGGACAAACCTACGCCCGATTGCCCTGGAGCACAGTCAGCTGAGGCTTTTTCGGGCTGCGCAGCGAAAGCCATTCCTGCGCCTGGCGGGTCGGCATGGGGAAGGCGATGGAGTAGCCCTGCACCTGATCGCAGCCGATCGACCTCAGCGAGGTAAGCTCGGCCTCGGTCTCTGCGCCCTCTGCGATGATTGAGATGCCGAGGCCGCGCGCTAGCTCGGTGATGGCGCGCACGATCTTGGTGTTGTCGCCGTTGGCGTTGATGTTCTGCACGAAGCGCCGGTCGATCTTCAGCCGGTCGATCTCGTTCGGGTTGACGTGGCTGAGCGAGGCGTAGCCGGTGCCGAAATCGTCGAGCTCAAGATGCACGCCGGCCGAGCGGATGTGGCGCAGTTTCGCGGCGATCCCGGTTTTCTCGTCGTCCAGGATGACGGATTCGACGATTTCCAGCGACAGTTTTTGCGGCGGCAGGCCCTCTGCCTCCAACGTGTCGAAAAGGAACCTGTCGAAATCGACCTCGCGCAGTTCGGTGCCCGAAACGTTGACGGCGAGACGTCCGAACTGGATGCCGGCGCGGTGCCATTCGGCCGCGGCTCGGATGGCCTTGGCGATGACGATTCGTCCGATTTCGGCCATCAGCCCCGACTTCTCGGCAACAGGAATGAACTCGCCCGGCGGGATCATCCCGCGCGTCGCGTGTTGCCATCGCACCAGCGCCTCGATGCCCGCGATGGCGCCGCTGGTCAGCGAGACCTGCGGCTGGAAATAGACCTGGAACGACTTGTCGGCGATGGCGAGGCGCAGGTCGTGCTCGAGCTGCTTGCGGTGCTCGAGCTCTCGCCGAAGTTCCTCGGAGAAGAAGGAATATGCGCCGCCGCCCTGCTTCTTGGCGGCATAAAGCGCGAGATCGGCATGGACGACGAGGTCGTTGGCGTTGTCGGCGTCCACCGGGTAGACGGCGATGCCCGCGCTGGCGCCGGGCAGGATCGTGGCGCCCTGGAAGCCGATCGGCTCGTTGATGCGGTTCATGATGCGCCTAGCGACCATGTTGATGTCTTCGGTGGAGCCGGCGCCTTGCAGGATCATCACGAATTCGTCGCCGCCGAGCCGGACGCAGATGTCGGAGGCACGGCAGGATTCGCGCATGCGCTGCGCGGTGATCACCAGGACGTAGTCGCCTGCCGCGTGGCCGAGCGTGTCGTTGATCTGCTTGAAGCGGTCGAGGTCGATCTGCACCACGGCCATGCGCTCGTCGCGCCGCTGCGCGCCCTTGATCAGCGTGTCGAAATGATCGGTGAGGAAGGCGCGGTTGTGGAGGCCGGTCAGCCCGTCATGCACGGCCAGGAACGCCATCGAATTGCGCGCATCCATCAGCTCGTCCGTCTTGCGCAGGATGACATCCGACATCGGCCGGAAGATGAACAGCGCGATCAGGATGATGACGCCGATTGTGGAATAGAAAAGCGTCCGGTGCAGGGCGAGCGTGCTGTCGAGGCGGGCGTCGGCAAGCGCGCCGATGCGCTGTCCGAGCGCAGTGAAACCTTCAAGCGTGGCGTTGGCGACGGTTTCGTCGAGCACCGCCGTTTCCTTTCCCGCGCGATAGTCGGCGCCGGGTACGCCCAGTTCGGTCTCAAGCGCCGAGATGAGACGCCAGCCGTTTGCAGCCAGCTCGGTCGAGAACAGATCGATGTGGTACGGCATGCCGAACAGCACGCTTTCGATGGATCTCGGATCGAAGAGCGCAGGCGAACGGTGATCGGCGTTCGTGCGCTCCAGCAGCATGTCGTAGTTCGCCTCGAACTCGGCGACGGCTTTCCTCAGCGAGGCAATCAGCGAAAGCTGTTCCTCGCGAGGTGCGTCCTTGGTCGCGCCGGCAAGGAACACCACGCGCTGCGAGAGAGCCTTCTGCGTGCTGGCCAGCGTAAGCAGCGCATCGTCGCGCTGCTGCTCCGCCATCATCTGCTGCAGCAGGATGAAGGATGCCATCGTGATTGCGGCGATGATCAGAAGCGCGATCCAGTACGCGCTCTTGATCAGCGCGATCAGCTTCCTGGAATTCACATTGACGGGCTGCTGCTGCATGAATGGCTGGCGGGGATGACGGGCGGCTTCCATGCATCTACCCTTCGCAGGAAAATGGTTAAGGCGCGGCGCAAGTGACCTTTCGATCGGCTGTCGCCGCAGGCAATTCAAGTGAGATGGTTATCGGGTCGTTTTGCATTTCGCCTGTATTTATGCGATCTGCGCCAATCGACCGGGCGCGGATGCCAATTCTCGCGGCCGGCCTTGGGTATAAACTCCGCAGGCAGATATCTGGAAACCGCCATGAACGCCGAAAGCAAGGTCGCAGCCGCGAATTTCGTATGGAACGATCCTTTCCTGATTGAGGATCAACTCTCAGAGGACGAGCGCATGGTGCGCGATGCCGCGGCGAGCTTTGCGGCCGACAAGCTCGCGCCGTGCGTGCAGGAAGCGTATCTGGAGGAAAAGACCGACCCGGCGATCTTCCGCGAGATGGGCGATGCCGGCCTGCTCGGCATCACCATTCCGGAGGAGTACGGCGGCCTCGGCGCCGGCTATGTGACCTATGGGCTGGTCGCGCGCGAAGTGGAACGGGTCGACAGCGGCTATCGCTCGATGATGTCAGTGCAGTCTTCGCTGGTGATGTATCCGATCCATGCTTATGGCTCCGAGGACCAGCGGAAGAAGTATCTGCCGAAACTCGCCAGCGGCGAGTGGATCGGCTGTTTCGGGCTGACCGAGCCGGACGCCGGCTCCGACCCGGGCGGCATGAAGACGCGGGCGGAGAAGACGGCAAACGGCTACCGGCTGACCGGCTCGAAGATGTGGATTTCGAACGCGCCGATCGCCGACGTCTTCGTGGTGTGGGCCAAGTCGGCTGCGCATGACAACCAGATACGCGGTTTCGTGCTGGAGAAGGGCATGAAGGGCCTGTCTGCGCCCAAGATCGGCGGCAAGCTTTCGCTTCGCGCCTCGATCACCGGCGAGATCGTCATGGACGGCGTCGAGGTCGGCGAAGAGGCTCTGTTGCCGAACGTCTCGGGCCTGAAGGGTCCGTTCGGCTGCCTGAACCGCGCCCGCTACGGCATTTCATGGGGCGTGATGGGCGCGGCGGAGGATTGCTGGCACCGCGCGCGCCAGTACGGGCTCGACAGGAAGCAGTTCGGCAGGCCGCTCGCGGCAACGCAGCTGTTCCAGAAGAAGCTCGCCGACATGCAGACCGAGATCGCGCTGGGCCTGCAGGCCTCGCTGCGCGTCGGCCGCCTGATGGACGAAGGCAAGTTCGCGCCCGAGATGATCTCGATCGTCAAGCGCAACAATTGCGGCAAGGCGCTCGACATCGCCCGCCAGGCCCGCGACATGCACGGCGGCAACGGCATCCAGATCGAATACCACGTCATGCGCCACGCCCAGAACCTCGAGACGGTGAACACCTACGAGGGCACGCACGACGTGCACGCGCTCATCCTCGGCCGTGCGCAAACGGGACTGCAGGCGTTTTTCTGAGGAACTGCTTACGCCGCGCAAACGAAGATCGGTTCGCCGAACGCGACTGGGTCAACCTCTAATCCAAGTCCTGGCCCGTCCGGCAGGCCCATGCTTCCGTTGGCGACCCTGAAATCGGCACGGGCATTGGATACGGTCACCCAGTTCTGGAAGTCGACCGTATGCTGGCGCAGGCCCGCCGGCGTCGAGAGCATCAGGCCCGAATAGGCGGCGGTGTCGATTTGCGCGCCGCCCGTATCCTCGATGGTTATCTTGAGGTTGCGCGCCGCGGCGACGTCGCGGATCAGCCGCGCCTTGGTCAGCCCGCCGACGCGGGCGAGCTTTATCGTGATGCCGTCGACCAGAGAATCCGCGAGAGCGCGCAACAGGGCGTCGATGCCGTCGATCGTCTCGTCGAGGATAAGCGGCCGGTCGCAGGTGTGGCGGATGGCGAGGTTTTCCTCATAGGTCGCGCATGGCTGTTCCAGCGTGTAGTCCATGGAACGCGTCGCAAGCAGGAACTGCCGCGTATCCGCCGTGCCCCAGCTGCCGTTCGCATCGCAGAAGATGACCGTGTCGGAGGGGGTCGCCGCGCGCACCGCCTCCAGCCGCCCAATGTCTTCGCGCACGTCGAGCCCGATCTTGACCTGCAGGCGGCGATAGCCCTCTGCGACATATTTTTGGGCGCGGGCGGCCATCGCGTCGGGCGCTGCCTGCGCCAGCGATCGATAGAGCGGCACGCTGTCGCCCTCCGCCCCGCCCGTCATCGTCGCCAAGGATAGGCCGCAACGTCTGCCGGCGAGATCCCACAGCGCCATGTCGATCGCGGACTTGGCATAGGGATGCCCCTTGAGCAGCAGGTCCATGCGGCGGTTGATTGCCTCGATGCCGGCCGAGGGTTCGCCGATCAGCTTCGGCGCCAGCTCGCGCATGGCGGCGCGCGCGCCTTCCGCGAAGGCCGGGTCGTAAAAACTGCCCAGCGGCGCCATCTCGCCGTAACCGGTGGTTCCGTCGCGGGCGATGATCTCCACAATCGTCGAATCGAAACCCTCCGCGCTGCGGCCCCCCGAGCAGCGGTATGTGCCGTCCCGGAAGGGCTGCCATTGCCGGAAGAGGCGGATACTCGCGATCGTCATGCGCGTGGTGCTCCTTCAAAGGGTGGAGGCTAGCCATTTTCGCGGTGCGCCGGAGCCAGGGAAACGGCGGGGGGACGCGTCGCTTTTACGACAGTTCGGTGGTGCGGAACCCGGCGATGCCCTGCATGAGAGCGAGCTTTCCAGCCGCTGTTTCAGGCGACGATACAGGTCCGGCACCTGCCGAGATCGAACGGTTACAGCGTGCGGCTACTTCAGGTCACGCAAGCATGCAATGCAGATTCGGGAGGAGACCGATCCATGACCATGCACACGCCCAATGGCCGTCGCGGGGTGAGGACACCGCGGCAATCAAGCTTTGTCCTGAAGGCGCCGGAAGGACCGGCAGCCGGTGATTTGGACCGCGGTGAGACTGCGCGCGGCTGGCTCGCAGGAGCCTCGGTCGTCTCGGTGCTGCGAAGAGTCGTCCGATACATCACCATTTTCTAGAGCGGCCAACGCCTCTGGTTTGGTGCGGCACAGGCAGTGTTTCAAGCGGCTGATACAGCTTCGGTGCCGGTCGCGCTAAAACGGTTACAGCGGCTGCCTATCCCTGGTTGAGCGGGTATTCGCAGGAGACGAGAATGACAATGCACACAGCGATCGGCAATTCCGGCGAGCTGTTCTGGTTCAAGGGGACGCTGGTGAATGTCCGTCTCTCCTGGAATACAGGGGCAGACCGCGTGAGCGTGGTCGAGCACTACATGCCCCATGGCGAGTCTCCGCCGCTGCACATCCATCGCAACGAGGACGAGGTCTTTCATATCCTCGAAGGTTCGATGCGCATCCATATCGATGGCGTCGAGACCGTCGCACACGCCGGCGAGACCGTTCTGGCGCCCAAGGGCATTCCGCATTCCTTCCGCGTCGAATCCCGCGAAGGGGCGCGCTGCCTGACCATCACCTCCGGCGGCGACCTGGAGAACATGATCCGCGAGATCGGCGAGCCGGCGAGCTGCGCGACCTTGCCGCCGCAGGTCGAGCCGACGCCGGCGATGATCGCGGCGCTGACGGAAGCCTGCGCGCGCAACGGGATAGACATCATCGGGGCCCCCCTTTCCTAGCTTGGGCGGTTAGGGGGCGGATGGGCGAGACGGGCTCCCAACGTCTCGCCCATTCTGTTTGCGGTCGCGTTTTTCGTGGATTTTTCGCCGGCATCGCGCGACAGTCCGCCCTGAATTCAATCCTGGGCCGACCGCCGATGAGCAATGCGTTCCTCAACCACATCTCCGCCGAACTGGAAGGGCTGAAGTCCGCCGGTCTCTACAAGTCGGAGCGCGTCATCACGTCGCCCCAGTCGGCCGAGATCAAGGTCGGCGGCCGCAAGCTGCTCAACTTCTGCGCCAACAACTATCTAGGCCTCGCCGACAGCGAAGAACTTCGCGACGCCGCCAAGGCGGCGCTCGACCGCTACGGCTACGGCATGGCGTCGGTTCGCTTCATCTGCGGCACGCAGGAGGAGCACAAGCAGCTGGAAGCGCGGATTTCGGCTTTCCTCGGCATGGAGGACACGATCCTCTACGGTTCCTGCTTCGACGCCAATGGCGGCCTGTTCGAGACGTTGCTCGGCGAAGAGGACGCCGTCATCTCCGACGCGCTGAACCATGCTTCGATCATCGACGGGGTTAGGCTGTCGAAGGCAAAGCGATTGCGCTACGCCAACAACGACATGGCCGACCTGGAGGCCAGGCTGAAGGAAGCGCGGGACAGCCGCTTCAGGCTGATCGCGACCGACGGCGTCTTCTCCATGGACGGCATCATCGCCGACCTCAGGGGCGTCTGCGACCTGGCCGAAAAATACAACGCGATGGTGATGGTCGACGACAGCCACGCGGTCGGCTTCGTGGGCAAGCATGGCCGCGGCTCGGCCGAGCATTGCGGCGTCGAGGGCAGGGTGGATATCATCACCGGCACGCTCGGCAAGGCGCTCGGCGGCGCGTCGGGCGGCTACACGTCAGGCAAACGGCAGGTGGTCGACTGGCTGCGCCAGCGCTCGCGGCCTTATCTGTTTTCCAACACGCTGATGCCGGCGATTGCGGGAGCCTCGCTGAAAGTCTTCGACATGATCGATGAGGGCGACGCGCTGCGGGAACGCCTATATGAGAATGCGGCGCGGTTCCGCGCGGGCATGACCAGGCTCGGATTCAAACTGGCAGGCGCAGACCACCCGATCATACCGGTGATGCTGGGCGACGCCGCGCTGGCGCAGGAGATGGCTCAAAAGATGCTGGAGCGCGGCATCTATGTGATCGGCTTTTCCTTCCCCGTCGTGCCGAAGGGCCAGGCGAGGATCCGGACCCAGATGTCGGCGGCGCATTCGCCTGAAGATATCGACCGGGCGATCGAGGCGTTCGGCGCGGTGGGGCGGGAATTGAAAGTCATCTCCTGACCCTGCGGGCGAGAAAACGATCCCGAATCAAGAGATTCAAGGAACAAAAGAATGTCCAACATGATGCGGGCGCTCGTGAAGTCCCGGCCCGAACCTGGCATCTGGATGGAACAGGTCCCGGTGCCCGAGATTGGCCCGAACGACGTGCTCATCAAGGTGAGAAAAACCGCGATTTGCGGCACCGACGTGCATATCTACAACTGGGACCAGTGGGCGCAGAAAACGGTGCCGGTGCCGATGGTGACCGGCCACGAGTTCGTCGGCACGGTTGCGGACTTCGGCGCGGCGGTCACCGAATACAAGGTCGGCCAGCGCGTTTCCGGCGAAGGGCACATCGTCTGCGGCCATTGCCGCAACTGCCGCGCGGGCCGGGGGCATCTGTGCCGCAATACGCTCGGCGTCGGCGTCAACCGGCCGGGCGCGTTCGGCGAGTATCTCGCGATCCCGCAGCACAACGTCGTGCCGATCCCCGACGACATCCCCGACGAGATTGCGGCGATCTTCGATCCGCTCGGCAATGCCGTGCATACGGCGCTGTCGTTCGATCTGGTCGGCGAGGATGTGCTCGTCACCGGCGCCGGGCCGATCGGCATCATGGGCGCGCTGGTGGCGCAGGTCGTGGGCGCGCGAAAGGTGGTCATCACCGACATCAACCCGGTGCGGCTGGCGCTCGCCAGGAAGCTAGGCGTGCATCACGTCGTCGACGCCTCGAAGGAAAAGCTGCGCGACGTGATGCGCGAGGAGGGCATGCGCGAGGGTTTCGATGTCGGCCTCGAAATGTCGGGCTCGGCCAACGCCTTCCGCGACATGATCGACACCATGAACAATGGCGGCAAGATTGCAATTCTGGGCATCGCGCCGACCGGCTTCGAGATCGACTGGAACAAGGTCATCTTCAAGATGCTCACCCTGAAGGGCATCTACGGCCGCGAGATGTTCGAGACCTGGTACAAGATGATCGCGCTGGTGCAGGGGCCGCTCGACGTCTCGGGGCTGATCACCCACCGCATCGGCGTCGACGACTACATTTCCGGCTTCGAGGCGATGAAGTCAGGCAATTCCGGCAAGGTCGTGATGGATTGGTAGGCGCCGAGCCCTTTCCATAGGGACGATGGCTTGACGGCAGGCCGCAATACCCCTGTTGTGCTCGCAGGCGGGAGGAAGCCGCACAACCGGGAGGAACTGCATGAAGCTGGCGACGCTCAAGAACGGTGCGCGCGACGGGAAACTGGTCGTGGTCTCGCGCGACCTCACGCGTTTCACCGACGCATCCTTCCTGGCTCAGACCCTGCAAGCCGCGCTCGACGACTGGCAGCGCATAGCGCCGCATCTGGCGACGCTCGCCGAATCGCTCGAAACCGGCTCCGTTCCTTCGTCACGCTTCCACGAGCACGACGCCCATTCGCCGCTGCCGCGCGCCTATCAATGGGCGGACGGCTCGGCCTATCTCAATCATGTCGAACTGGTCAGGAAGTCGCGCGGTTCTGAGATGCCGGCGAACGTCGAGACCGATCCGCTGATGTACCAGGGCGGCTCGGACGCCTTCCTGGCTCCGCGCGATCCGATCCTGCTGGCGGACGAAGCCTGGGGCGCTGACGTCGAGGGCGAGGTCGCGGTGATCGTCGACGACGTGCCGATGGGTGCGACCGCGAAGCAGGCGAGGGGGGCGATCCGGCTCGTCATGCTGGTCAACGACGTGAGCCTGAGGGGCCTGGCCGCGGCCGAACTCGCCAAGGGTTTCGGCTTCTTTCAGTCGAAGCCGTCCTCGGCGTTTTCGCCTGTCGCGGTGACCCCGGACGAGCTCGGGGACGCATGGGACGGCGCAAAGCTCGCCCTGCCGCTCCACGTCGATCTCAACGGCAAACCGCTCGGGCGGGCAAATGCCGGCGAGATGCATTTCGACTTCGGCCAGCTCGTTGCCCATGCGGCAAGGACCCGGCCGCTGGCGGCCGGCACGGTCGTCGGCTCCGGCACGGTATCCAACAAGCTCGATGGCGGCCATGGCAAGCCCGTTTCGGCGGGTGGAGCAGGATATTCCTGCCTGGCGGAACTGCGGATGGTCGAGGCATTGGAAAGCGGCGGCAAGGCGAAAACGCCGTTGCTGCGCTTCGGCGACACCGTGCGCATCGAGATGAAGGACGCGGGCGGCCACTCGATCTTCGGCGCGATCGAGCAGACCGTCGAGAAATACGAGCGCTGAGACAGCGCGCCGGGGACCACGCATGGTCGGGAGACTGGAAGGAAAGGTGGCGCTCGTCGTCGGGGCCGCGCGAGGCATCGGCAAGGGTATCGCCGAGCGTTTCGCCGAGGAGGGCGCAAGGCTGGTGCTGGCCGACGCGCTGGCCGAGGCAGGCCAGGCAACCGCCGGCGAGTTAGATGCCCTGTTCCTTCGCACCGACATCTCGAAAATGGAGGACGCGGAGGCCGCGGTTGCGGTTGCCGTCGAGCGCTTCGGCCGCCTGGACATCATCGTACAGAACGCCGGCATCTACCCCTGGCAGCTGATCGAGGACACCAGTCCCGACGACTGGGACCGCGTCATGGCGGTGAACCTGCGCGGCGCGTTCAACGGGGCGCGGGCCGCACTCGTGCCGATGAAGAAGCAGGGATCGGGCCGCATGCTCTTCACCTCGTCGATCACCGGGCCGCACGTCACCAGTCCGGGGCACGGCCACTACTCCGCGACGAAGGCCGGTATCAACGGCTTCATCCGATCCGCCGCGCTCGAATTTTCCGGCTACGGCATCACCGTCAACGGCATCGAGCCGGGCAACATATTGACCGAGGCGATTTTGGAGCATCGCGACGCGGCGTTCATCAAGAGCATGGAGGACGCGATCCCGCTCGGGCGGCTGGGCAGCCCGCGCGACGTGGCCAACGCCTTCCTGTTCCTGGCCTCCGACGAGGCAGCCTACATCACCGGCACGACGATCGTGGTCGACGGCGGACAGCTCCTGCCCGAAGGGGCCGATTTCCGCATATTGCCGAAGTGAGTCGGCACGTCGTTTTGAGGCACTTCTCGTTGGAAGCGCCGACCGGGTTCCCCAACTGATTCAGGACCTCGCCGCGGCGATCGTCGCGGCCACGAGGTCCCGGTCGGTCACCGTGTTGCGGTATTCGCGGTCGAGATCGGCGCCTCCCATGCCGACGCGGGGATTGCGATAGTCCATGCCGCTTGGAACGTCCTTCAAGGCGGCAAAATGTAGTTCGGTGAGCCCGGTCGCCCGGCGGACCCCGGATATCGTTTCCGGTGCCAGCGCGCCGCAGCCGAGGATGATGATGCGGTCTCCGGCCTGCTTGACCAGCTCGGCCAGCAGCGGCGCGCCCTCGACCGCCGTGTCGCGCTGGCCGCTGGTCAGCACGCGCCCGACCCCGCAGCGGATCAGTGCCTCCAGTGCTTCGACCGGATCACGGGTCATGTCGAAGGCGCGGTGGCAGGTGACGGCGAGCGGACCGGCCGCTTCGACCAGTTCGGTCACGCGTGTTTCGTCGATCGAGCCGTCGGCGCTGAGGCAGCCTACAACGACGCCTGCGACGCCGAGCTCGCTGAGCGACTCGACATCGGCGAGCATGGAGCGGAATTCGGCGTCGCTGTAGAGAAAATCGCCGCCGCGTGGCCGCACGATGACGTGGAACGGCACGGTCGCCAGATCGAGCGCGCTGCGCACCGTGCCAAAACTCGGCGTGATGCCGCCTTCGACCAGGCTGGCGCAAAGCTCGACCCTGTCGGCGCCGACCTCCTGCGCGGCCAGCAGCCCGTCGATGCCTTCGACGCAGACCTCGATCAGGGGGTGGTTGGCAGGGGAAGAGGACAAGAGGCGGTCTCCATCGCAATTCGGAGTGCCTAGCATCGGCTGCCCGGCAGGCCAAGCCGCAACGCGCGGCATGCGGTCCGTTCGAGCTGCGCCGATCACTGAGCCGCGTTCACCATCTTCGTGAAATCAAATCATTGGATTCACGGGTGAGGCCTGGAATATCCGTCGCCGCGTCTCAGGCGTATCGGAGGTCTCCATGACGCACGTTCCTCAGCCGATCGTCGCCGGTCCAGGTTCGCCGGCGATCTCCGCGGCCGGTTCATCCTTCGTCATCCGCGAATGGACGATGCCCGGCCCTTACTATGTGCACGTGCATCATTCGGACGATGAAGCCTGGCACGTGCTCGAAGGCGTACTGCGCTTCAAGTTCCCGGACAGGGAGGTCGATGCGCCTGCCGGGACGACGGTCTTCGTGCCGGCGGGCGTCGCGCATACCTACACTGTGGTCGAGCCGGCCCGATACCTCATCATCCTGACGCCGAAGATCGACCGCCTGATCGGAAAACTGCTCGATCCTGCCGGCGTCGGCGATCTGCGCTCGACGCTCGGCGAGTTCGATACGGTGATTGTGTAGACTTAGGGAGCGCCTGCCATCGTTGCAGCGCTCACGCCGTGAACCAGTAGCGCGTGACGTGGAAGAAGAGCGGTGCCGCGAAGGTGAGCGAATCGACCCGGTCGAGCACGCCGCCGTGGCCTTCGATGATGTAGCCCCAGTCCTTCGCCTTGAGGTCGCGCTTGATGGCCGACAGCACGAAGCCGCCGAAGAAGCCCGCCACCACGATGACGGCGCTGACCGCCGCGGCCTGCAGCGGCGAGAACGGCGTCATGCGGTAGAGCAGCGTGCCTACGAGGATGGCGGAGAGGCCGCCGCCGACCAGGCCCTCGATGGTCTTCGACGGGCTGATGTTGGGCGAAAAGCGATGTTTGCCGATCAGCTTGCCCCAGACATACTGGAAGACGTCGCTGAGCTGCACGACGATGATCAGGTAGACGATGAGCAGGGCGCTCGGCACGCCAGTTTCCAGCATCAGCAGCGCCGGCGCATGGCTGATCGAGAACACGGTGAGCATCAGCCCCCACTGCACCTTGGCGCTGCGCGCGAGGAACTCGTTGGTGTCGCCCATCAGCGTGGCGACCGCAGGCAGCAGCAGGAAGGCGTAGACCGGGATGAAGATCACGAACATCCCGTACCATTCCGTGCCGAGCACGTAGTAGTGGTAGGGCAGCACGACGAAGAAGGAGAGAAAGAGCGCATAGTGGTCGCCGCGCCGCGACGGCGTCAGAGTCCAGAATTCGCGCAGCGCCATGAAGGACAGGATGGCGAAGAGCACGACCGTGGTCGTCGGCCCGAGCAGGATCGCGCCGCCGACGACCAGCACCATCACCCACCATGAGCGGGTGCGGGCATTGAGGTTGCGCACGGTGGCGATCGATTCAGGCTTGGTCGCGCGGCGCTCCAGCGCGTAGCCGACCAGCGAGGCGAGGGTCAGCAGCGCGACGATGCCGGCCAGGACGCCGAACAGGGTTTCCCTCATGGGCGCACCGCCGGGCTTTGGTTCGATGCGGCAGGCGGCGTGGAAACGGGACGCGCCACATCGAGCGCTAGCACGGCCGCGCGCGCCCTGTGCAGGAACGCGGCCTTCTCCTCGCCGGGTTCGAGGCGCAGCGGCGCGCCGAAGCGCGCGGTGCAGGTGATCGGCACGGGCAGCATGCTTCCCTTGGGCAGGATGCGCCTGAGATTGTCGAGATAGACGGGGATGAGCTCGACATCCGGAAAACGCTGCGCCAGGCGAAAAATGCCGCTGCGGAACTCGGCCACCTCGTCGCCGTCCGCGCGCGTGCCTTCCGGGAAGATCAGGATCGACTGGCCCCGTTCCAGCAGGCGTTCGACCGGCGCCAGCGGGTTGGTGCCCGGCTCGGGTTTGCGGTCGATCAGCACCGCGCAGACCACTGTTTCCGCGATGAAGCGGTGGAGTTTCGTCTTGCCCCAGTAGTCGCGGGCCGCGACCGGGTGCGTGCGGCGGCGCACTTGCCAGGGCAGGGCGGCCATCACGGCGATGGTGTCGACATGGCTGCCATGATTGGCGAAATAGATTCGGCGGGTGGGTTTCGGCGTACAGCCCAGCCACTCGCTGCGTGCGCCGAGCAGGATACGCACCAGCGTGATCAGGAATCGCCGGGCAAGTGCCGTCGCTTCGGTTTTTGCAGCCGCCGCGTTCATGGATGGTCCGGCCCTTGCTTCAGCTTTCGGGCGATGGCGAGGGTGCGGGTGACGCAGGTGACGAGCGACCCGGCCGCGACGACGGCTCCCGTGACGAGCAGCGGCCAAATGCCGGCTGAGAACAACGACAGCACGGCCTGGGCGGCGAGACCGGCGGTGAGCGCCGCCATGCGCCGCTGCTTGGCCATGACGCCGCTGAAATCCTGCGCCAGCCCGAGCGAACCACCAAAGACGCGGACATAGGCGGTGAGCGCGGCAAGCAGGGCGCTGGCCCAGCCGAGCCACGGCATACCGGCGGCATAGCCCAGCGGCACCAGGAAGAGCGTGTCGGCGATGCGGTCGGGAAATTCGTTGTAGATCGCGCCGACGCTCGACTTGCGGCCGCCTTCGATCGCCACCATGCCGTCGAGGAGATTGCAGGCGAGGCGAAGCTGGACGCAGGCGGCTGCAGCCAGCCATGCGAGCCAGTGCCCGCCCTCGAAGATGAGCAGCCCGCCGAGCGCGGCGAACAGCATGGACGTCACCGAGATCGCGTTCGGCGACACGCCCTTTCGCGCCAGCCAGGCGCTCGACGCTATTGCCCACGCGGATGATCGCGCCGCGATCGGGCGGCGCGCAGTCTCTTCATGCAATGTCATCAAGCCCCCTTGCTGCGGCGACGCTATCATATGGGCGAGCGCGGCTGAACTGGGAGCAGGGCGCCGGCAGGCGCTTTCAACGCATGTTTCATGCGCCTGTCATGCGACGCGGCTAACCCGTGCGCATGCTGCCTCGGCGAAAATCCGATTCTCGTTTCACCGAACTGTCCTATGCGAGCGCCGCCGATCCGCGGCTGTAGCGCTGGTTCATCCGCTCCGTGGAAGGTCTGTCGGGCAGGGACCGCTATGCCGCGATCTACGATCTGTGGCGCAAAAGCATCGCGCCGACCGGCGATCGCATCTTCGGGCAGATGCTCGATCTTGTCGGCATCGGCGTCAATGCGATCGGGCAATGGCCGCCGGCCGGCCTGCGGGACACGCCGAACACGCCGCTGGTGATCGTCGCGAACCATCCGTTCGGGATTGGCGACGGCATCGCCATCCTGTCGCTCGCCGAGCGGCTGGGCCGGCCTTTCCGCGTGATGATTGCGTCGGAACTCCTGAAGATCAAGGAGATGGAGCCCTATTCGCTGCCGGTCGATTTTTCCGGCACCAAGGAGGCGCTGAAGAACAATCTCGCCATCCGCCACGAGGCGGTTCGGCTGCTCAAATCCGGCACCACCATCGTCGTCTTTCCGGCGGGCGGAGTGGCGACCGCGCCGCGCGGCTTCGGCGCGGCCGAGGACCTGCCCTGGAAGATGTTTCCTGCCAAGCTCATCCAGGAGGCCAGGGCGTCGGTCGTGCCGATGCATTTCTCAGGCCAGAACGGGCGGCTCTTCCACATCGTCAGCGGGCCGATGAACCTGTTGGAGCGGGAAGGGCGGCTGGCCAGAATGGTCGGCAAGGTGTCGCTGACGTTGAGGCTTTCGATGCTGGTGCGCGAGTTCGCGCGGCTGTCCGACAAGACGATCGACGTGCGCATAGGGCGGACGCTCGCATGGGACGAACTCGAACCCATGCGAGACCGCAAGGCTCTGCTCGGCGAATTGAAGCGGGCGGTGTTCGAACTGGCGCCGGCGGCGATGCCCAGGCGTCGCATCGCGGTGCGCTTCAAGCTGCGCGGTCGCGAAGCCGCGAAGGCAGCCCGATTGTGACAGAGAGCCTACCCTGATCGACGTGCCTCCGTCAGCCCCGTCGCCTTAATGTGATTTGCAAGCGTCGAGGCGTTCGCCCACTGTTCTGCCGTTGTTGCCGAGGCGGCCGATGGACGAGATCAGGCGGGTTGCTTTCGAGTGCGTCGGGCGCGCCGTCATGTTCGGGTCGCTTGCCATTGGCTGCGTCATGATCGGCTTTTCCTTCAACCCGGTTTCGGCCTTCCGCTCCGGCGCGTTCCTGACATTGATCATGGCGCTGGCGCTGGTCTGGAAAGCAATGACCGCGGGCACGAAAAATCCCAGGCACACCGAGGTATGGCTCTATCTCGACGAGAAATCCCGCCCGGCCGATGTCGCCGCGCGGCGGGTATTCGGCACCGTCATGCGCGACACATACGGGCTCTACGCCCGCATTGCGCTCGGCGTGGCAGCCGGTTTCTTCCTGCTGTCGTTCGTTCTGATGCTGTTCGGGCTGCAGTCTTACGTGCCGCCGCAGGGATAAGGTTCTGCCTGATTGGGGTCGGGCGGCCGGTTCCGCTTAGTCCGCGCCGTCCATGTTCTCGACCGTGTTTGCCTCGGTCGCCAGGACCTCGACGTCCTGGTTGCGCCCGCCGACGACGGTGAAGTCGCGCTGATAGATGCGGTCCTTGTTCTTGGCGATGATCGTATAGTCGCCTTCGGCGAGCACCAGCGATGCGAATGCGCCGACGACCTCGCGCACCGGATCGCCGGACGAGGAGAGGATCGACCACGACGTGTCGGCGATGGCCTCGCCACCGGGTTCGCGCACCAGCTTCATGGTCAGTTCGGCGGCGTGATGCTCGACGGTCGCCTCGGTCAGCTTGCCGGCCTCGATGCGGATGTCGGAGCGGATGACGGCGTTGACCGAACCGTAGGTCGACACGATGTGGTAGGTGCCGGAGTTCAGCCGCACCACCGAATTCGGGCTGACATCGGGGATGATCAGCGCGCGCTCACCATTGGTGTCGGTCTCGGCCTCGTAGATGGAGAATTTCAGCTTGCCGGACGGAATGCGCACGCCGCCGGCCAGCGTGGCGTCGAGCTTGAGGCCGCCGGCGTCGAGCACCAGGCTCTCGCTCTTTGAATCGCGGCCGACGGTGATGCGCTTGGTGGCGCCCGCGCGGCCGTAGGATGCATGGACGAGGTAGCCGCCGGGCGCGAGTTGGAAGACGCCGCTGCCGCCCTCTGACGACGCGATCAGCGGCAGCTTGCCGTCGGGGCCTGCCTGCTGCCCGAAGATGCGCCAGACGAGGCCGCGCGATATGTCCTCGCCTTCCTCCGTCAGCTTGGCCGAGAGCGTGATCTCGCCGCCGGTCGCGAGCGCGAGCGGAGAGGAGGGGTCGGTCGCGGGCGCGAAACTGGAGAACGAGGGCAGGTTGAGGTCGAGAGCTGGAGTGCCCATTCCCTCGCCGCTGAATTCCTGCGCGTTGGCCAGCGCGGGAAGCGCCGTGAAGGCGGCGGCGCTCAAGAGCACGACAAAAAGACGGATTACCCCTCCGGTCATGCTTGCGTTCTCCCCCAACCAGATGGCAATTTCAAGGCCTTAATTCGCCAAGAGCCGCCGCACGCCGCCACATGCCTGCCGCCGCGCTTCAGCCAAAATCCCGGAGACACGCGCATGGCATCGCCCATCATCGACTTCCTCTTGACCCGCAATTCCGCGCCGATCCCCGAGCTTAAGGCGCCGGCTCCAACTGATAGCGAGATCGCGACCGTGCTCGCCGCCGCGACGCGGGTGCCCGATCATGGCCGGCTGGCGCCGTGGCGCTTCATCCTCTACCGCGGCGAGGCGCGCGAAAAAATCGGGGAAAAGCTGCTCGAACTGGCTGAGAAGCGGGAGGGACCGCTGCCGGAAGGCCGCCGCAACCAGGAGCTGACGCGATTCTCGCGCGCGCCGCTGGTCATCGGCGTGATTTCCAGCCCGAAGGACAACCCGAAGATCCCGCAATGGGAGATGTTCCTGTCCGGCGGCATGGCGGCGATGAACCTGATGATTGCAGCCAATGCGCTCGGCTACGGCACCAACATGATCACCAACTGGTATTCCGACACGGAGGAGGGCCGCGCGCTGCTCGGGCTGGCGCCGCACGAGCGAGTGGTCGGCTTCGTCCATATCGGCACGCATGACGGGCCGGGATTCGAGCGCCCAAGGCCGGATGTGTCCACGCTCTATGCCGACTATTCGGGGCCGTGGGCGGGATAGACGACAAGCATGATATGCGGGTCCACCACCATATCGCAGCGAGATCGCATCCTGACTTGTGCTATTCGGCGGGGGCGCCGATTATTCCGAGATAGGCTCCGTTCTCCTCGAAGCGGCAGTCGAAGCCGGCATCACGGTCGGTGCCTTCATCATCCACCGTGCCCAAAACCAGGAGCTTTCCCTCACGCCTGATAGGCGGATCCGTCGTGATGGCGTCGAGTTGCACTTCAAATCGTGCCGCTGCCGCGTTCTGGCAGAACACGGTCATTTCGGCTTCAGGAACGACAGTTCCAAGACCGGGTTCTTCGGCCGCGTTCCCGCTCCGGGCCATGACACAGCCAACGATCGCAAGCGTTAGCAGCACGCCCTTCGACTGATATGTCATCATCGCAGATCGCTCCTCGTTTCAGTTCGGACGTTCGCATCGGTCGTCCACCCTCACTTTAACGCAGCGTGTATCCTGTGTCGCGCGCCTACCATTAGGCCACCACCCCCGCCGCCCGCGCCCTCGCCAGCAGGCGTTCGGCGCGCTTCAGGTGCGGGATGTCGTACATCCGCCCGTCTATTCCGACGACGCCGGGATTGCCCGCCGCGGCGAAGGCCGAGACCAGCGCCTGCGCATGCGCGACCGCCTCCGCCGCCGGCGTGAAGACCTCGTTGATGACCGGCACCTGCGCCGGGTGGATCGCCATCTTGGCGGTGAAGCCGTCGCGCTCAGCCTCGGCGCACTCCCTGCGCAGGCCGTCGAGATCGCGGAAATCGATGAACACCGTATCGATGGCCGGGACGTCGGCTGCGGATGCGGCGAGCAGCGTGACCGCCCGTGCGTAGCGGAACACGTCGGTGTAGCGTTTGTGCTCGTCGCGCGGCGTGCGCGCGCCGATAGCCGCCGACAGGTCCTCCGCGCCCCAGGTGAGGCCGGCAAGGCGCTGGCCGGCGTTCGGGTAGGTGGCGGTGGACAGCGTGGCGAGAGCCGTCTCGGTGATGATCGGGATGATCCTGATGCCGCCGTCCGGCAGGCCGTTCTCGATCTCGGCGACGCGCAGCTTGGTCGACAGGTGCTGCACGTCCGCGCCATTGACCGATTTCGGCAGCATGATGCCGTCGGGCCGCGCGGGCACGATCGCGGCGAGATCCTCGTCGGTAAGGCCGGTCGCGTGATCATTGACCCGCACATACACGAGTGGGCCGCCGGCCCGCCGGGCGCGGATGACATCAGGCGCGAGGGCGCGGGCGAGCGCCTTGTTCCCAGGCGCGACGGAATCCTCCAGGTCGACGATCACCAAATCGGCGCCGGCCGAAAATCCCTTTTCCAGCTTCCTTTCCGAATCGCCCGGAACAAACAGCAGCGAGCGCATCAGGCGCCCTTCTTCTTGATCATCGCCTGCCTGAAACATTTCGCGACCAGCACGCCGTTCTGGTTGAAGGCGCGGTGCTCGAACTCGACGATGCCGCGGTCGGATTTGGATTTCGACTCGCGCACCGACAGCACTTCTGTCTCGACTCTTATTGTGTCGCCGTGGAAGACGGGGGCGGGGAAGACCGTTTCGGTCATGCCCAGATTGGCGATGGTGGTGCCGAGCGTCGTGTCATGCACCGAGATGCCGATCATCAGGCCGAGCGTGAACAGCGAGTTGACGAGCGGCTTGCCCCATTCGGTCTTCGAGGCGAAGTCGAAATCGATGTGCAGCGGCTGCGGGTTCAGCGTCATCACGGAGAACAGCATGTTGTCGCTCTCGGTGACCGTCTTGGTCAGGCCGTGGCGGAAGACGTGGCCGACCTGGAATTCCTCGAGATAAAGCCCGGCCATCCGCGATCCTCCCTGCATACCTCACCGGAATAGGCCGGCCAAGCCGGGTCCGGCAAGCCGTTTCACCGGTTAATGAACATGGTGAACCAAACGTAAACCATTTCTGCCTACGGTCCGAACGACGCCACGCGGGGTGTTGGCGGATATTCGCCTGGGGGCGCAAGCAGGCATTGATGGTCGTTTCGCATTTTCTGAAGTGGATCAACACGGCCAAGGCGAACGAACGCGCGGCGGCCGCCAGCGCGCTCGCCCGCGCCTATGTCCAGCACGATCTCCCGTTCGAGGACCGCTGCGCGGCGGAGGCAGCCCTTACCCTTTTGCTCGACGACCCTTCCGCCAAGGTGCGCAAGGCCATGGCCGAGGCGCTGGCGCTCTCCCGCAACGCGCCGTTGCAGGTCATCAGCGCGCTCGCCGGCGACCAGCCCGAAGTGGCGGGCGTCGTGCTGGCGCGCTCGCCATTGCTCACCGACGCCGACCTGATCGAGCGCGTGCTTTCTGGCGGGAATGCGACGCAGATGCTGATCGCCGACCGGCCCGCCGTGTCGATGGAACTCTCCGCGGCTATCGCCGAGATCGGCGGGGCCGATGCCTGCCGCATGCTCGTCGCCAACAGCGGCGCCGACATCGCCGCGCTCTCCTTCCGCCGCATGGCCGAACGCCACGGCCATGTCGGGCCGCTGCGCGAGGCGCTGATCGCCGACCGGCGCATGCCCGCCGACTGCCGCCACATGCTTCTCGTCAAGCTCGGCGAGGCGCTGAAGGGCTCGCCGCTGGTGGTCGCGGTGATGGGCGTTTCGCGGGCCGAGCGCCTGCTGAAGGACGCCTGCATGAAGGCGTCGCTGACGCTGATCGACGGCACCCGCTCCGAAGACTATTCGGCCCTGATTGCGCATCTCAGGGTGCGCGGCGACCTGACGGCCAGCTTCATCATCCGTCTGGTCGCGCACGGCAAGGTGGACTTCTTCGGCTCTGTGCTTGTCGCGCTGGCAGGATCGTCCGATCAGCGCGTGCGCTCGCTGCTCGCAGCGGGCAGCGACGTGGCGCTTTCTGCGGTCTTCCGCGGCGCCGGCCTTTCCGATGCCGTGCATGGCATCCTTATCCGTGCGCTGAAGGTCTGGCGCGAAGTCGCCAACGGCAAGCGCGTCGCCGGCGCGCAGGAAGTCTCCTGGCTGATGCTGCGGGAGATCGGCGGGCACGAGGCCGATGGCGACCTCGCCGCGCTGCTGAAATCCATTCACCTCGACGCGCTGCGCGAAAACGCTCGCGAGCATGCGCTGGCGATCGCCGCGGCGTAGTCGGCAGGCTCGCAGCTTACCGGCTGAGCGGAGTTGATGCGGGCGGCTACCCCCGCATCTTCCCGCCATCGGGGTCGAAGGGCGGCTCGACATTGATGCGGGCTGGGCGGCGGTGTCCGAGGATCTCGATCTCGAACAGGCCTTCGCTTTCGTCCCCGGCAAGAGCCGCCGGCACATAGCCTTGCGCCATCGATTTCCGGACGTAATGCGCATAGCCGCCGGAGGTGACCCAGCCGACCACGCGCCAGTCGCCGTCGATGATGCCGCGCACGGCCGACGCGCCGGTCGCAGCGGTCGAGCCGCGTGCTTCCTTGCCCTTGGCGTCAAAGCGCGGCGCGCCATAGCCGTGCGGCTTCTCGACCGTCCCGTAGTCCTTCGCCACCTTCGCCCAGATTGGCTCGTCGCCCATCACGTCGGCGTCGAGCGCATCGACGATGAGCGAGACACGGCGCAGTTTCGGGCCTTCGGCCAATTCCTTCGCAGCGGCCTCGCGGCCGACGAAGTCGTTCTTCTCAAGCTTGATGAAACGATCCATGCCGCCTTCGTAGGGACCGTAGATCGGACGCAGCTCGCGGAACCAGGTCGGGAAGTTTTTCTCGAGCCGCATCGACAGCAGCGCGCGCATGCCGAAATCGACGATGCCGAACTCTTCGCCCGCGCTCTTGATCGCGGCATAGACCAGCCGCTGATAGGCCGGCGCCATCCATATCTCGTAGCCGAGATCGCCGGTATAGGTGATGCGGTTCACCAAACACGGCGCGCCGCCGACCGCCATCTCCAGGAAATCCATGAAGCGGAACGCCTTGGTCGAAACATCGACATCGACCAGCTTCTGCAGCAGCGCCTGGGATTTCGGGCCGGCGATGGAGAGGCCGACAAGCGTCTGGTCGAAGCGGTGAATATTCACGCTGCCGTCCTTCGGCAGGTGCTTTTCGAACCAGCGCATGTGGTACTTTTGCGCCGCCGACGAGCCCCAGATCATGAATTTTTCCGCGCCGGTCTTCGCGATGGTGAAATCGCCGATCAGCTTGCCGAACTCATTGAGCATCGGCGTCAGCACGATCCGGCCCTTCTTCGGCATGCGGTTGGTCATCAGCCGGTTGAGGAAGTCCTCGGCGCCCGGTCCCGACACCTCGTATTTGGCAAAATTGGCGGTCTCGGTGACGCCGACGCTTTTCCGAGTCGCGCGCACTTCGTTGCCGACATGCTCGAAATCGTTCGAGCGGTGGAACGACACCTTGTCCTTCGGCTCGGTACCCTCAGGCGCGAACCAGAGCGGCGTCTCCAGGCCCCACGAATCGCCCATCACGGCGTTCTGGCCAACCATCGTGTCATAGAGGGGCGTCGTCTGCGCCGGGCGTGCGGCCGGTAGTTCCTCGTTGGGAAAACGGATCGAGAAGCGGCGCGAATAGTTCTCGCGCACCTTGGCGTTGGTGTAGCGCAGGCTCGCCCACTCGCCCCACCGTGCCACGTCCATGCCCCAGACGTCGAAGCCCGGATCGCCGTTGACCATCCAGTTCGACAGCGCCAGCCCGACGCCGCCGCCCTGCGAAAAGCCGGCCATCACGGCGCAGGCACACCAGAAATTGGTCAGCCCCTGCACCGGTCCGACCAGCGGGTTGCCGTCGGGCGCGAAGGTGAAGGGGCCGTTGATGATCTGCTTGATGCCGGCCTTCTCGATCCCCGGGAAATGTTTGAAACCGATCTCCAGCGACGGCGCGATACGGTCGATGTCGGGCTGGAGCAGCTCATGCCCGAAGTTCCACGGCGTCTCGACCGGCGACCACGGCTTGCACGCCTTTTCGTAGGTGCCGAGCAGAACGCCGTTGCGTTCCTGGCGCGTGTAGATCTCGCCCTTGAAGTCGAGCACGCCGACCATCTCGCGGCCGGTTTCCCTGTTGAAGGCCTCGACCTCTGGCATCGGTTCGGTGAGCAGATACATGTGCTCCATGGCGAGCAGCGGCAGTTCGACGCCGACCATGCGGCCAACCTCGCGCGCCCACAGGCCGCCGCAGTTGACGACGTGCTCGGCCTTCACCGTGCCCTGTTCGGTGACGACGTTCCAGGTCCCGTCGACCTCCTGCGTCAGCTCGACGACGCGGTTCCTGAGGACGATTTCGGCGCCGAGCTTTTTCGCCGCTTTGGAATAGGCGATCGTCGTGCCGGACGGATCGAGATGGCCTTCGACGGGGTCCCACATCGCGCCGACGAAATTCGTCTCGTCCATCAGCGGGAACATCGCTTTTGCTTCCGACGGCGTGATCAGTTCGGTGTCCATGCCGAGATAGCGACCCTTGGCATGCGCCAGCCGCAGGAAGTCCATGCGCTCGGGCGTGTCGGCCATCATCACGCCGCCGGTGAGATGCAGCGAGCAGGACTGGCCGGAAATCTCCTCCAGCTCCTTGTAGAGCTGCACCGTATAGGCCTGCAGCTTGGCGACGTTGGGGTCGCCGTTGAGCGTGTGGAAGCCGCCCGCCGCATGCCATGACGAGCCGGAGGTCAGTTCCGAGCGCTCGATGAGCACGATGTCGGTCCAGCCGGCGCGGGCGAGATGGTAAAGCACCGAGCAGCCGACGACGCCGCCGCCGATGACAACCGCCTTGTAGTGGGATTTCATGGTTCGTCCTGTCGATTGGGCGCGTGGTCGTCCCACAACGCATCCGGCACGAGCACGAGCTTGCCGGGGTGGCTCTTGGTGACAAAGTCGATCTGCGCCTCGTGGATCGCAGAGAGAGGATAGGTTTTCGCCACGACCGGGCGGATTTCGTCTGCCTGGATGTAGCGCACGAGGTTTTCCAGAATAACCATGGGCTGCCAGGTAGCGCCTTTCAGCGTCCAGTCGTTGAGATAGAGATCGCGAAGATCGAGCGAAACGATCGGACCGGCAATAGCACCGGAGACGACGTAGCGGCCGCCGCGCTTCAGGCAGGCGAGCAGAGAGGGCCAATCCGGTCCGCCGACGAGGTCGACGATGAGATCGACGCTGGCACGACCGATGGCCGCCGTTGCATTGTCGTCTCGAGCGATGACATGGTCGGCTCCGATGCGCTCGAGAAAATCGAGCTTTGCCCTTGCCGCTATCGCCGTCACATGGGCGCCTCGTCGTTTTGCAAGTTGCACAGCGGCGGAACCGACGCCACCGGACGCCCCGGTAACGAGCACGCGATCACCAGGCCCAACACCTCCGCGTTCGAGCATGTTCTCGGCGGTCGACCACGCGCAGGGGATCGAGGCGAGTTCTATGTCGGACCAGCCGGACTCGACTGGAACCACCATCTCGGCAGGTATCGAGACGTAGTCGGCAAAGCCTCCATCCATTTCGGAACCAACGGTGACGGTGACCGGTCCCTCGGCGGAGTCCCCCGCAGGCTGCATGGTGCGTACGAGAACACGCCGGCCGATCAGGGCTTGATCCGCGGCATCGCCCGCCGCGACAACCCGACCGCAGATGTCGGCGCCCTGGATGCGCGGAAATGCCAATGGGACGCCCGCCCAGCCGCCGTCGTCAGCCGTCGCGCCGGCGGCGCTCGAGGCGGTGTCGCCGGTCACCGCCTTGGAATACCAGCCGGTTCGCGTGTTGATGTCGGTGTTATTGACTCCCGCAGCGGCCACGCGGATCAGTACATCGTTCGCGCGATACGTGGGCACCGGCCAGTCGCTGCGCACGACAAGCTTGTCCGGCCCTCCATGGCCGGTCAGGATCACGGCCTGCATGGTTGTCGGCAGTGGCATGGCCCGTCAAAAATCCGTCGGCGCGCCGCCTTCGGCCTTGCGCTTGTCGACGAAGGCGTCGAGCTCCTCGCGGATCGCCGGGTCCATGAAAGGCTGCTCGTAGGTCGCAAGCCGTTCCTTCCAGACCCGGTTGGCGCGCTCCAGCGCGGTGGGCGAACCGGCCTCCGCCCAGGTCTCGAAATTGCGCCAGTCGGAAATAACAGGCGAATAAAAGGCGGTCTTGTAACGGTCCTGCGTGTGCTGGGTGCCGAAGAAATGGCCGCCCGGGCCGACCGAGCGGATCGCCTCGACGCCCAGCGCATCCTCGGAAAGATCGAGCGGCGTCAGGAACTCAGCCACCATCTGCAGCAGGTCGATGTCGAGGATCGTCTTCTCGTAGGAGCAGCGTAGGCCGCCTTCCAGCCAGCCGGCCGAATGCAGGATGAAATTCGCGCCCGACTGGATCGCGCCCCACAGCGAGAACACGCTCTCATACGCCGCCTGCGCGTCGACCTGGTTGGCGGCGCAGACATTCGAGGTGCGGTAGGGTATGCCGTAGCGCCGCGCGAGCTGCCCGCCGACGAGCTGCGCCTTCATGTATTCCGGCGTGCCGAAGGCCGGCGCCCCAGATTTCATGTCGACATTGGAGGTGAATCCACCATACCCGACGGGCGCGCCCTTTTTCACCATCTGGGCGAAGGATATGCCGGCCAGCGCTTCGGCGTTCTGCTGCACCAGCGCGCCCGCCACCGTCACCGGCGCCATCGCGCCGGCGAGCGTGAACGGCGTCACGATGACCAGCTGGCCGTTGCCGGACATCTGGATGATGCCTTCCATCATCGGGATGTCGAGTTTCAGCGGCGAGTTGGTGTTGATGATCGTGTAGACCGACGGCTCGTCCTGCAACTGCTCGCGGCTGATGCCGCGGGCGATGCGGGCGATCTCGATGCCGTCGGCGTTGCGCTCCTTGCCCAGCGAGTAGATGTGGAACGCCTTGTCGGTCAGGATCGACAGGTCGCGGATGCATTCGAGATGCCGGACCCCTGGGTGGATGTCGACCGGCTCCACCGGATAGCCGCCGGTGGTCATCAATATGTTGTGCATCTGCGCGAGTTTCAGGAAATTGCGGAAGTCGGCCTGGTTGCCGGGCCGGCGGCCATTGTCGAGGTCGGAGCAGTTCGGCGCCGACGCCATCTGAGAGAAGATCAGATTGTTGCCGC
Organism: Mesorhizobium sp. KR9-304; assembly: GCF_040049215.1. Lineage (NCBI taxonomy): Bacteria > Pseudomonadati > Pseudomonadota > Alphaproteobacteria > Hyphomicrobiales > Phyllobacteriaceae > Mesorhizobium > Mesorhizobium sp. KR9-304. The sequence goes on from NZ_JBDZDN010000003.1 coordinate 337,438, forward strand.
CGAAGCGCACATTGTGCGCCGGGTTTCGCGCATGCAGCGTGAATTCGCTCGGGCAGTGCTCGACCAGGTCGAGGATCATGTCGGCGTCGAAGCGCACGCGCTCCGAGCCCTCGCGCACGTCGGCGCCATGTTCCTTCATGATGCGCCGGGCCTCGTCGTGCAGAACGTCGACGCCGATTTCTTTCAGCACCCGCAGCGACGCCAGGTGGATCGATTCGAGCTCGTCGTCGGAGATCAGCTTGGTCGGCGCGAAGGGGTTCTTCAGCTGGCGGAAGGGCGGTTGCTCGAATGCGGCCGCGCCGCCGGCGCGCTTTCCCGCGCGGCCGCCACGGCGCACCCGGTCGGTAGCGAGCGCGGGTTCGGCTGGATGAAGCGCGGCGGTCATGGCGATCCTCACGGGTGGTGCTGGTTTTCCGCCAGCATCATGGACCGCCGCCAGTCCGGCCATTGCGGAGGCGGCGACCACTAGCGCGAGGGAAGCGACATCCCAGAGCCACCGGCCCGGCCGTGCCGCGGGGGCCGAGCCGTCAGCTCAACGCAAGCCCCACGACAGCGGCGACCGCCACGGCAAGACTGGCGCGCATCATGATCTGCCTGCGCCTGCAGGCCGGCACGTATCGGCAGTCGTTCTGGTTCGCCGGCGTCGGAACCTTGCCGCGACGCAGCGCCCAGAATTCGAGATCACCCGACGGCACGTCATATCTATCGACCGTCCAACGCTGTTCCATAAAAAGACACTCCCCTTGGCAGAGCCACCGCCAGGAGATGCGCCTAAGCTTGGAACGTAACTGCCCGATGTTGCGCAATTTTGCCGTTGTTACAAAACTGTCATATTCGATTCGGAAATAAACGGACAAAATCGGTCAGTAATGCTGACTGACTTCGCCGGCTAGACCGCCGCTGTACGGCGCCGTGCGGCGCTTCCCGATCGGCTCAGAGCGCGCTTTCGCTTGGTCCTGAACCTCGCCCGCATTGCCTTTCATCCCGCCTACTGATGAGTTGGCCCGCTTTGGCTTTGGCCTCTCAACACATGCGGTATCGACGGTGAATCTGGCGCAGCAACGGACGGTCGCGGAAGAGACACCCTGGGCGGCCATCGCCGGGGTGATCGCAACCGTTTCTGTTTTCGCCATCGCGCAGGGGCTCTCCTATCCGCTGCTCTCGTTCATCCTGCAGCGCCAGGGCGTCTCTCCGGGCATGATCGGGCTCTCGGCGGCGATGACGCCGATCGGCTTCATCGTCTCCTCGCCGCTCATCCCGGCTGTTTCGAGGCGCTTCGGCGCCGGCCGCACGGCGCTCTCCTGCGCGGCTTTGTCGGCTGTGCTTCTCGCGCTGATCGGCTGGACACAGGACGTCCATGCTTGGTTCCTGCTGCGCTTCCTGCTCGGCGTCGCCGTCAATCCGCTCTACGTGCTCTCCGAAGTCTGGATGATCGCGCTTGCGCCGCCCTCGCGCCGCGGCCGCATCATGGGCATCTACACGACATTGATCTCGGCGGGCTTTGCGGCCGGGCCGCTCTGCCTGCTCTTCGTCGGCTCGGAGGGCTGGCCGCCCTTTCTGGTCGGCATCGTCGCCTTTTGCATCTGCGGCATCTGCCTCGCGCTTGTGCTTCACCGCCTGCCGGACATGAACGGCGAGGGCGGCCGTCACGTCTCAGTCTTCGGCTTCATTCCGCTCGCCTGGCTGCTGCTGTTCGCCGTGGTGACCGCGGCAGGCTTCGAGCAGGGCATCCTCGCGCTGCTCCCGGTCTACGGCACCAGCTACGGCATCGCCGAATCCACCATGTCCGCCTTGCTTGCGGTGATGATCGCCGGCAACATTGCGCTGCAGGTGCCGCTTGGCCTGCTTGCAGAGCGCTGGTCGGCCCGGCTGGTGCGGTTTGCCTGCGTGACGGCCACCGTGCTCGGCTGCGCCTTGCTTCCTCTGCTGATCGAATCGCCGCTGGTGTGGCCCTTCATCTTCGTCTGGGGCGCCGTCTCATACGGCATCTACACCATGACCATCATCGAACTCGGCGAACGCTTCACCGGCTCCATGCTCGTTGCCGGCAACGCGGCCTTCTCGATGATGTGGGGCGTCGGCGGCATCGCCGTGCCGCCGGCGGCGGGCGCAGCGATGGACCTCGTCGGCGCGCCCGGCCTGCCGCTGGCGCTCGGGCTGATCTGCTTCCTGCTCGCGGTTCTCAGCATCGTGCGCCGCCGCGACGCTTGAAAGCCGACGCTTGTAGGCTGGCCGCCAACTCGACTATGATTTCCGGATGGGCCGCCGTTTGGAACATCCGAAAACGCAGTTGACCGCCGCGAACCCCTCGCGGCGGACGCTCCATGCCGAGATGCTCAGGCTTTGCGCCCGGATCGGCTATTCGCCGCCCGCCCGCCTCTGAATCCGCCGCTGGCCAGGACCAAAGTCCGGGCCGGCTTGATTCACTCACGAGGCAAGATGTCCATGACCTATCAGAACTATTCGCTGAAGCAGCTGCAGGCGATCGACGCCGCGCACCATCTCCACCCCTTCACCGACCACAAGGAACTGCGCGGCGCCGGCACGCGCATGATCGTGCGCGCCGACGGCGCCTTCATCTACGACAGCGAGGGCAACGAACTGCTCGACGGCATGGCCGGACTGTGGTGCGTGGCCGTCGGCTACGGCCGCGAGGAACTGGCCAAGGTCGCCTACGACCAGATGCTGGAACTGCCCTACTACAACTCCTTCTTCAAATGCTCGACGCCGACGCCGGTGCTGCTGGCGCAAAAGCTCGCCGAACTCGCGCCGAAATCGATCAACCAGGTCTTTTTCGGCTCCTCCGGCTCGGAGTCGAATGATACAGCGCTGCGCCTCGTGCGCCATTTCTGGGCGCTCGAAGGCAAGCCGGAAAAGAACATCGTCATCTCGCGCCGCGACGCCTATCACGGCTCGACGGTCGCCGGCGTCTCGCTCGGCGGCATGAAGCACATGCACGGCCAGCTTCACGGGGCGGTGCCGGGCATCGTGCATGTCATGCCGCCCTACGCCTTCGAGCTCGCCGAGCCAGGCGAAAGCGACGGGGCCTTCGGCCTGCGCGCGGCCAAAGCCGTCGAGGACGCCATCCTCGAAGCTGGCGCGGACAACGTCGCGGCCTTCATCGGCGAGCCGGTGATGGGGGCAGGGGGCGTCAAGATCCCGCCGTGGAGCTACTGGCCGGAAATCCAGCGCATCTGCCGCCAATACGACGTGCTCCTGATGCTCGACGAGGTCATCACAGGCTACGGCCGCACCGGAAACTGGTTCGCCGCCCAGACGTTTGGCGTCGAGCCCGACATGATCACCACCGCCAAGGCGCTGACATCAGGCTACCTGCCGCTATCGGCCTTGCTCGTGGGTGACCGCGTCGCCTCGACCATGGTCGAGAAAGGCGGCGAGTTCTTCCACGGCTACACCTATTCCGGCCATCCCGTCGCCTGCGCTGTCGGCTTGCGCAACCTCGAGATCATCGAGCGTGAAGGGCTGGTCGAACGCGTGCGCGACGACACCGGTCCCTATTTCGAGCAGGCGCTCAAGGAGCGCATCTCCGGACATCCGCTGGTCGGCGAGACACGCGCGCTCGGCCTCATGGGCGCGATCGAGATTGTCAGGGACAAGGCGACGCGCGAGCGCTTCAAGCCGGCGGGCAGCGCCGCCGTCGTCATCCGCGACCATGCCATCGCCAACGGCCTGATGCTGCGCGCGACCGGCGACACTATGATCCTGTCGCCTCCGCTGATCTGGACGCGAGACACGATCGACATGGCGTGCGATCGGATCGTCAAGGCGCTCGATCTCGCGCTCGCCGATCTCCGCGGAAAGTGATTGTCTCGGGCTTGCGGAACGCCTGGGCACACCCGACGTTATGGTGCACTGCATCATAATGTCGGGACCCAGCCATGAAAAATCGTCGTTCCACCAAAAGCGCTGGCGCGTCGGCCGGCGGCCTCATGCTGGCCCCGATGGTCGCCTTGATGCGGCTTCCGCTCATTGCGGCGGAGGCGCGCAATTCAGGCACTTGGGCGACCGAGTCGGCTCTGGCGGTCAACGAAAAGATCGCGGCGATTGCCGAAGGCGCGTTCGCTGCCCACATGTCGCTTCTGGGATCGGCGGCGCAGTTCTGGCCTGAAGTCCTTGCGGGCAAGACGCCGTCCGTCCTCACCGGCGCCGCCGTCGAGCGTTCGCTCCACGCTGCCCTGGTGCCGGCCGGCCGGCGCGTCCGGGACAACTTCCGCCGCCTGTCGAAGTTGTAGGTTTCAGATGCCGCCGCGCGGTCGTGAGCGGACATCGCTGTCAAGGACCGGGTCGGATGTCGCTCCCCGTCGCCAAGGCCGTGGCGAGATAGCCGGCCGCGAACGTCGATCCCAGCCCGTATATGATCATGCAGATTTCGAGCGGTCCCGACGGCGACCCGATTGCCTCTGGGGTGAAGACGACCAGAGCCATCGCTGTGCTCGCCCCCAGGGCGAAGCCGATGGACATGCGTGTGATTATGTAACGGATAAGCGGTGACATTGCGTCCGCGTCGCTCGTTGTCATCTTGATCAACCGAAACAAGGTGGAAAAGGTTCCGTTGCCGCCCCAAACGGCAAAAACCGCGCCTGCAGTGCGCGGTCTTGCCATTTCAACGCATGGCCCTTCGCGTACGATACGCTGCGAAGGTAACGGCTCCGGTACGCGAGACCTGATCCGGAGCGCCGGGCGATTGCGATCACCGCCTCGCCATCCGTTCTATCGGGACATTGTTACCGCGTGGTTATCGAGAGCTTAAGCAAACCTAAATTTGCGACTTTTTTGACTTGACGTGTACGATTTCCGTCCTCGCCTTTTTATGCGGCGGAAGCTCTGATGTAGCGAATGATGGCCGAGAAATCCTCGGCTCCGTGGCCGTTTTCGTTGAACCGCTCGTAAAGTTCGGCGGCGGCCTCGCCGAGCGGCGTGAAGGCGCCCGACGAGCTTGCGGCCTCCTGCGCCAGCGTCAGGTCCTTCAGCATCAGCGCCGCCGCGAAACCCGGTCTGTAGTCGCGGTTGGCGGGCGAAGTCGGCACCGGCCCCGGCACCGGGCAATAGCTGGTCAGCGACCAGCATTGCCCCGACGAGGTCGACGCCACGTCATACAGCGCCTGGTGCGACAGGCCGAGTTTTTCGGCGAGCACGAAGGCCTCGCCGACCGCGATCATCGAGACGCCAAGGATCATGTTGTTGCAGATTTTTGCCGCCTGTCCGGCGCCCGCCTCGCCGCAATGCACGACCTTGCCGGCCATCGGCTGCAGCACGGGTTCGGCCAGCGCGAAAGCCTCCCGCGACCCGCCGGCCATGAAGGTCAGCGTGCCCGCCGCCGCGCCCGCCGTGCCGCCCGACACCGGCGCGTCAATCGACAGCAGTCCGTTGGCTGAGGCAATCGTGTGGGCCTCGCGCGCGGAATCGACGTCCACGGTCGAGCAGTCGATGAACAGCGTGCCCTTTGCCGCAAGCGGCGCGATGTCCTCGTAGACCTCCAGCACGTGTTTTCCCGCGGGCAGCATGGTGATCACCACCGCCGCGCCGTTTACGGCGTCCGCCGCGCCTGCCGTCGCCTCCACGCCGTTGTCGCGGGCGATCGAGAGGTTTTCCGGCATCAGGTCGAAGCCCTGCACCGTGTGTCCCGCCTTGACGAGATTCGCGGCCATCGGGTTGCCCATGTTGCCGAGGCCGATGAAAGCGATAGTGGTCATGATGGTCCTCCGAAACAGGGGGAATAGTGAGTAGGGAGTAGGGAGTAGAAAAGGATGTTGTGTGCGCGTCCGAGTTCCAAACCTTCACTACTCACTACTCACTACTCACTACTCACTACTCACTACTCACTACTCACTTACTCCCCTACTGCCTCACCAGATGCCTCGCCACGATCACCCGCATGATCTCGTTGGTGCCTTCGAGGATCTGGTGCACTCTGAGGTCGCGCACCAGCTTCTCGAGGCCGTAATCGTGCAGGTAGCCGTATCCGCCGTGAAGCTGCAGCGCTTCGTTCGCCACCTTGAAGCCGGTGTCGGTAACGAAGCGCTTGGCCATCGCCGACCATTTGCCCGCGTCGGCCGCGCGGCCATCCAGCTTTGATGCAGCCGCATAAAGAAATATCCGCGCCGCCTGCAGCTCCGTTTCCATGTCGGCCAGCCTGAACTGCAGCGCCTGGAATTCGTTGAGTTTTTGGCCGAAGGCCTTGCGCTCGGCGGTGTAGGCCAGCGCCTTGTCGAGCGCGGACTGCGCGCCGCCGAGCGAACAGGCGGCGATGTTCAGCCGGCCGCCATCCAGCCCGGCCATGGCGATGCGAAATCCTTCGCCCTCCGCCGCGAGAAGGTTTTCGGCCGGCACGCGGCAATCGGTGAAGATCACCTGCCGCGTCGACTGCATGTGCCAGCCCATCTTGGTTTCGAGCGCGCCGAAGGAGAGGCCAGGCGCGTCCTTCGGCACGATGAAGGTCGAGATGCCCTTCGGGCCTTCCGCCCCGGTGCGCGCCATGACGATATAGATATCGCTGTCGCCGGCGCCCGAGATGAACTGTTTCGCGCCGTTGAGCACATAGTGGCCGCCGTCGCGCACGGCTCTGGTCTTCAGCGCAGCCGCGTCGGAGCCGGAACCCGGTTCAGTCAGGCAATACGAGCCCAGCCACTCCATCGCGGTCAGCTTCGGCACGAAACGCCGCCGCTGTTCCTCGCTGCCGTAGCGGTCGATCATCCAGGCCGTCATGTTGTGGATCGAGATGAAGGCGGAGAAAGCCGGGCACGCCAGTGCCAGCGCCTCAAAGATCAGCACAGCGTCGAGCCGGCCAAGGCCCGCGCCGCCGACATCGTCTCGCACGTAAATGCCGCCGAAGCCGAGCGGGCCGGTTTCGCGGATCGTATCGGCCGGAAAGTGCCTATTACGGTCCCAGTCGAGCGCGTTCGGCGCAACGCGATCCGCGGCGAACGCCTCCGCCATCGCCTGTATCGCGCGCTGGTCCTCGTTCAGCTCGAACTGGCCGGCAGGGATATCCGCCTTGGCGTCCATCACGTCCTCCCGTGACGTTTTTTGGCTATGCGCGCAAAACAATCTAGACCAATGATGCGCCCGCGCAATCGGCCGTTCGGCCGGGAGTTTCGACCATCACGTTGCGAGGACGGGTGACCACGGTTTTCGAAGACCTTCTTGCTGGCGTGAAAGGCTTCCTCGCCGGATTCGGCGAGGAGCCCGCGCGAAGCTTCATCGCCGGCATTGATTGGGCGATGCCGGCGCGGGAGCTCGCGTCGCGCAGCCTGCCATGCCTTGTCCATCTCGACCGTGCCGCCGAGATCGCCGCAGACGAGGCCAAGCCGCTGGCCCGGCTTCTTCGCGACCACGGCGGTGGGTTCCATTGGGGCCAAACATATACTGCCGCCGACTTCGGCCAACGATTCATCGACAATTACGGCTGGTTGGAAGTGTTCGGCACACGCGGCCATTTCGCCAATGACGCGCTCGCGGGCGGCTTTCTGATCCTCGGCCCCGGCATCGAATATCCTGATCATCACCACGTCGCCGAAGAACTCTACATACCGCTCACCGGCGGCACCGAATGGCGCATGGGCGGCGGCCCTTTCCGAACACGCGGGGCAGGCGAGGTCATCCACCACGCCTCCGATGTCAGCCATGCCATGCGCACCGGCGCAGAGCCTTTGCTCGCCTTCTATCTCTGGCGCGGCGGGCCACTCGCCGCCCGCTCGACGATCACGGGACGGGGCTGAGGCGATGGCGCGCGCCATCATGCTGCAGGGCACCGGCTCCGACGTCGGCAAGACGGTGCTCGTCGCTGGCCTCTGCCGCGCCGCGAAAAACCGCGGCATGCGCGTGCGCCCCTTCAAGCCGCAGAACATGTCGAACAACGCCGCCGTCGCCGATATTCCGGGCGAACCGGGCGGCGGCGAGATCGGCCGCGCGCAGTGGCTGCAGGCGATCGCCTGCGGCGTTGCACCGTCGATCCACATGAACCCGGTCCTGCTCAAGCCGCAAAGCGACATCGGCAGCCAGGTCGTCGTGCAGGGCAAGGTGTTCGGCGAGGCGAGGGCGCGCGACTACCAGATGCTCAAGCCAAAGCTGATGAACGCCGTGCTCGATTCCTGGGCGAAGGTGGGCGAGGGGGTCGACCTCGTCATCGTCGAAGGCGCTGGCTCGCCTGCTGAGATCAACCTCAGGCCCCGCGACATCGCCAATATGGGTTTTGCCACCCGCGCCGGCGTGCCTGTAATCCTCGTCGGCGACATAGACCGCGGCGGCGTCATCGCTTCGATCGCCGGCACGCATCTCATCCTGTCGGACGAGGACCGCAAGATGATATCAGGCTACCTCATCAACAAGTTCCGCGGCGACGTTTCCCTGTTCGACGATGGCCTGCTGGCGATCGAAAAATACACCGGCTGGCGCTGCTTCGGCATCGTGCCGTGGCTCGCCGCCGCTGCCCTGCTGCCGTCAGAGGATTCGGTCGTGCTGGAGCGCCTTGCGTCGGGTCAGTCCCGCGCGCTCAAGGTTGCCGTGCCGATGCTGTCGCGCATCGCCAATTTCGACGACCTCGATCCGCTCAAAGCCGAATCCGAGGTCGAGGTCGTCTTCGTTGCGCCCGGCCGGCCGCTGCCTGACGATGCCGGCCTCGTCGTCATCCCCGGCTCGAAATCGACCATCGCCGACCTCATCGACTTCCGCCGCAACGGCTGGGACCGCGATCTCGCCGCCCACCGCCGGCGCGGCGGCCATGTCGTGGGTATCTGCGGCGGCTTCCAGATGCTGGGGCGTGTCGTGCGCGACCCTGATGGCATCGAAGGCAATGTCACCGAGACAGAGGGGCTCGGCCTGCTCGACATCGAGACGGTGATGGAACCCGAAAAGACGGTGCGCAATGTCACCGCGCGTTCTGTCGCCTTCGACACGCCGCTGTCGGGCTACGAGATACATCTCGGCCGCACCACCGGCCCCGACTGCCTGCGCCCGGCGGCGGTCATCAGCGGCGTCGAGGACGGCGCAACGTCCGCCGACGGCAAGGTGTTCGGCACCTATATGCACGGCCTCTTCGGCGCCGACGAATTCCGGCAGAAATTCCTCGAAAGCCTGGGCGTCAAGGGCGCCGGCATAGACTATCGCGCCGAGGTCGAGCGCGCGCTCGACGAACTCGCCGCACATCTCGAAACGCACCTCGACTGCGACGCCATCTTCGCCGCAGCGCGGTAATACTCAACCGGCTAGTATTTTCGCGGTCTCGGACTTTCGTGCGACTTGCATGCCGCAGCAATCGGGAACAGGATGACCTTGCGTAACCATGGGAGGATCGCAATGGCTGCAACTGTCAAGAAAGGTAAGAAGCCTGCCAGCAAGGGCGCGAAAACCAAGCCATCCAATCTGAAGAACCTGAAAGCTGCGTACAGGGCATGGGGCAAGAGCAGGGCCACGGCTAATATCGGACCGCTGGAGTCGCTAATGGCCAACAGCTTCCGGATCGCCAGCATGGACGAGAACACGCCTGGGCTGGGTTTTGCCGCTGATAGATCGTCAAAGCCTGAGTCGCTCGCCTACCTCACCGGTATCTTCAACGACTGGGAGATGGTTCACTACACGCCGAAGACATTCGTCGAGCAGGGCAACAAGATCGCTATGTTCGGCAAGTGCGCCTACAAGAACAAGGCGACCAAAAAGACGGTCGAATGCTGGATCGCGAACCTGTGGGAGTTCAGGAACGGCAAGCTTGTCTCGATGGTCGATATCTTTGACTCGGCCAAAGCGGCTGCGGCTGCCACGCCCTAGCAGGCGAGCATTCGAGTCGGCACGACTGATCTGCGCTGCATGCCTGTTGGCGGCGAATCGTCTATGCGTTGTGCATGTCCGAAATCTCGCTTTATGCGCCGGTCAAGAAGTTCCTGGAAAACCTCGATTTCGTCGTCAAGGGCGAGATCGGCAATTGCGACGTGGTCGGTCTGCGCGAGGGCGAGCCGCCGGTTCTGGTCATTTGCGAATTGAAGATGCAGTTCAACCTCGAACTGGTGCTGCAGGCGGTGGACCGCGCCGGGGCGAGCGACGAGGTGTGGCTGGCCGCCGCCATGTCCGCGCGCGGAAAGGGCCGCGAGCACGACAGCCGCTTTCGAGCCCTCTGCCGGCGGCTCGGCTTCGGGCTGCTTGGCGTGACGCCGCGCGGGGAAGTCGAGCTGCTGCTCAGTCCGGCCGCGCCGCCGCCGCGCCGCGATCCCAGGATGCGGTCGAGACTTCTCGACGAGCACCGGCGCCGGCGCGGCGACCCTGCCGTCGGCGGCAGCACGCGCTCGCCGGTCATGACCGCCTATCGCCAGGACGCGCTGGCGTGCGCGGCGGCAATGGCGGAGGGGCCGAGGCGGCCGCGCGACCTGACGGGCTTTACGCCGCGCGCGGGCAAGATTCTGCTCGACAATGTCTATGGCTGGTTCGATCGCGCCGAGCGCGGCGTGTATGTGCTCACCGACGCAGGCCGCGCCGCCTTGCTGCGCTGGCCCCAAGGCGCACTGTCGCCGGCCGAACCCTAGCCGTTCTCCTCATACCACCTGACTATGTCAGGCATGTTCTTCTCGAAGCCGCCGGGGATGAACACGTTGAACAGTGCCGCCGGCGCGTCGGTCCGGTTGGCGAAATCATGCGTCGTGCCGGCCGGGACGACGAGCGTGCTTCCGGCCGGAGCGTCGATCCAGCGCTCGCCGACCAGCACGGACATAGTGCCTTCCACGATGCGGAAGATCTCGTCGTTCGCCTCGTGCGAATGCGGGCCGGGTCCGTCGCTTTTCGGCTCCAGCCGCCATTCCGACACCGAATAGGCGTCGCCGGTCTCCGTGCCGTCGGCGTGAAACACCGCGTGCATCGTCGGCATCGTGTATTCACGGCCTTCGCCCGGCAGCCGCACGATGGGCGGCCGCATGTTATCTGGCATCGGGCCCTCCTACTTCGCCTTCGGCCGGTAAGTGCCGAAACTCCAGACATTGCCTTGCGGGTCGGCGCAGATGAAGTCGCGGCTGCCATGGTCGCGGTCGACAGGCTCCTCCAGGATTTTCGCGCCGGCGGCCTTTGCCTTGGCGTGGAGCGCGTCGATGTCGTCCACAGCGATGTAGGTCGACTTGCCGCCGGGGCTGCCCGGTCCGCCCACCATCCCGCCATAGGCGTCATCACGCACCTCGCCCAGCATGATGATGGCGCCGCCGAGGCTGAGTTCGGCATGGGTGATTGCCTTGCCGTCCGTGAACTTCGCGTCGACGGCGAAGCCGAATGCCTCGCACAGCCAGTCGATCATCTTTTCCGCGCTGCGATAGCGGAAGGTCGGATAGATGCTTGCGGCGGTCATGATGGCTCTCCCTCCGAAACGGTTCGATGCCCCGTCTTCGCACGCCGTCGTCCGGCCGGATTGAAGAAATGTTACCTGGCCTCGATGCCCCAGGCCGTCGGCGACGCTCCGGCAAGCTCGCGGAACTCGCGCACCAGATGCGCCTGGTCCGCATAGCCGCAATCTGCGGCGATGCTCGCCCATCCGCCGTCGCCGGTCCGCGCGGCCGCAATCGCACGGTTCAGCCGCACGATGCGCGACACCGATTTAGGCCCGAGGCCCACCTCGGTGGCGAAACGCCGCGCCAGGTGTTTCCGGCTCCATCCGATCCCCCGGGCGATCGAAGCAACGCGCGCCCGTCCGCCAGTTGCGGTGATTGTGCGGAAGGCCCAGGCCACTTCGGGCGAGGGCGCATGCGCGCCGGCGACCTTCGGCAGCACGAAAGACTCGGCGATGTCGAAGCGCCGCTCCCAGTCCGGCGCGTCGCCGAGCGCTTCGCGCAGCGCCGCTCCCTCCGCGCCGAGCAAATCGTCCAGCACGACGATCCTGTCGGTCAGTTCCGTCATTGGCATCCCGAAGAACCGTCTTGCGCCGAGCGGCGTGAAGTTGATCTGGATGCAGTTCGACGCGCCGAAGGAATCGATCGTCACCGGCCCGGCGAAGAGCCCAGCCGCGAAGCTGCCGTAGCGGTCGTTGCTTCCGGGCGCGCGGCCAAGACCGATCGCGAAAGGCTCGCCGAAGCTGACGACCAGTGGAATGTCGAGCGACGCCGCCTCGACCTGCCGGAAGTGGCCGCGCTCGATCTCGCGGTAGCCGACCATTCTCGACACGAGACCCGCAAATGCATCCGCCGGCCTTCGCTCGGCCATCTCGAAAGCCTTCGGCGAGGCGGGTGTCTGCCTGTCCTGCATTCTGTCGGCCATCGCGGACCCTTCGGCCCCACGATAGCAGCCGCCGCGCCGCCGCGCAAAAAAGCGCCCGGCCGAGGGACCGGGCGCTTCCGTTGCCTGAGCTACCCTGAACCCAGGGGCTCAGCTCATGATTCGTTACGACAATCTTATTTAGCCGCGGCTCAAACGCCAAGCAAGACTCTCAGCGGATGCGCCGGGTCGACCAAAAGTCGCACCGCGAGCGCGACGCAGGTCAGCACCAGCAGCGGCTTGATCAGCCTGGCGCCGTTCCTGATCGCAAGCCCCGAGCCGATGCGCGCGCCGAGGAACTGCGCCGCGCCCATGATCAGCCCGACCTTCCACGACACCACGCCTGCCGCCGCGAAGGCCGCGAAACCGCCGAGATTGGTGGCGAAATTGAGGAATTTCGTGTGCACCGTCGCCTTCAGCACGCCGTAGCCGGCCAGCGACACGAAGGCGAGCATCAGGAAGGAGCCGGTTCCGGGCCCGAACACGCCGTCGTAGAAGCCGACCAGAGGCACCACGCTCAGGCCGAACAGCATCGGCGTCACGCGCTGGGCGCGGTCGGCGTCGTCCATGTCGGGCTTCAGCGCGAAATAGAGCGCGATCGCCACCAGCACGAAGGGCAGCGCCAGCCGCAGCGCATCGCCCGGAATGCTCGTCGCCACCAGCGCGCCGGCCCCGGAGGCGGCGAAGGCGAGCGCGGCCCATGGCAGCTGCCGCTTCACGTCGAGCTGTCCCTTCGAAGCGTAGTGAAGCGCTGCCGAGCCGGTGCCGAACAGGCCCTGCAGCTTGTTGGTGCCGAGCGTCTCGGCAGGCGGGAAGCCGGCGAGCAGCAGCGCCGGAATGGCGATCAGCCCGCCGCCGCCGGCGATCGAATCGATGAAGCCCGCGGCGAAGGCCGCCAGCGCGAGGAACAGGATGATTTCGGTGGCGATGTCGGACATGGGGCAGGAGGGGGCTGACGCCGGCGAATGATTGCCGGCTTCACCACAGGCTTGCCGGTTGCGCAAGCCGGGATTCGCGCTAATGATCGCCGGATGCGGCCAAAACCGGGGCCGAGCACGGGGATTTGCCGATGGCGTCAGGATTGCTTGCCCAGCTCAGGGAGATCTTCGAGGGTGACGCCGGCGTGCGCAAGGTCGCCGACGACCCGGTGCTGTCGGCCGAGCTTCTGCTGCTCTTCCGCATGATCCTCGCCGACGGGCAGGTCTCCGACAGCGAGATGCAGGTCTTCCGCCGCATCTGCCGCGAGTCCTTCGGCATCGCCGACGAGAGCATCGACGGGGTCATCGAATATCTCAACGACTTCGGCTACGAAACGTCGGGCGCGCAGGCGATCGGGATGTTCCGCGAACTCGACATCGAGCGCCGCAAGGAACTCGCCCGCCACATGGCCGAGATCGCCAAGGCCGACCGCCAGCTCGCCGAGAACGAGGTGCGGCTCCTGCGCCGCACGCTCGACCTCTTGGGCATCAGCCCGGTCGATGTGGTGAAGCCGAAGAGCTGAACCTCCGAATGGGGGCTGGACGAGATTCAGGTCAGGCCGGCCTCGCCTGAATATCGACAGACCCTACGCAGCCGCCAGCTTCAACTCCACCGCCACCGGCACATGGTCGGACGGTTTTTCCCAGGCGCGCACATGCTTGTCGATCGAGGTGCCGGCCAGGAAATTCGCCGCCTCGGGCGACAGGAGCAGGTGGTCGATGCGGATGCCGTTGTCCTTCTGCCAGGCGCCGGCCTGGTAGTCCCAGAATGTGTAGACCTGGGCGTCGGTCGTGGCGCGCACCGCCTCGGTGAAGCCGATGTTCTCCAGCCGCCGGAAGGCCTGGCGCGTGGCCGGCTGGAACAGCGCGTCGTTCACCCAGTTCTCGGGGAAGCGCGCGTCGATCGGCTCGGGGATGACATTGTAGTCGCCGGCCATGACCAGCGGCTCTTCCAGCTCCAGCCTCTCGCTCGCCCAGCGCTCGAGCCGCTCCATCCAGGCGAGCTTGTAGGGAAATTTCACCGGGTCGTCGGCCGGGTTGCCGTTGGGCAGATAGAGCGAGACGACGCGCAGCGCGCCCTTGTCCGTCGAGAACACGCCCTCGATGAAGCGCGCATGGTCGTCGGCGTCGTCGCCCGGCAGGCCGCGATTGACCTCGTCGAAGCGCAGCTTGGACAGGATCGCGACGCCGTTGAAGCCTTTCTGGCCGTTGGTCTCGACATGGTAGCCCAGCGCCTCCACCTCCAGCCGCGGAAAACCCTCGTCCACCGTCTTGATCTCCTGCAGGCAGACGATGTCGGGATCGGCCTCCTTCAGCCAGTGCAGGAGGTTGCCGATGCGGGCGCGCACGCCGTTGATGTTCCAGGTCACGATCTTCATGCGACGACGGTTAGCATGGCGGCCGGCCGGCATCATCCGAAAAACGCTGCGCTATCGCGCCATGCTGACAGCGGAGGCGGGCGGCGCAAATACACCGCCCGCCTCCGTTCCGTCATGCGGTCTTCGGCACGGCGCCGATGCTCTTGGCGCGCAGGCCGTAATAGATCGCGCCTGATATCGCGACGCCGAAGAACCAGCCGTAGACGCCCCACCAGGACGGCAGGATGTTGGTGAAGTTCGGCAGGATCGACGAGAACACGATGCCGATGCCTGCCGCGATCAGCGCATTGACATGCCAGCCGTTCTGGAAGCGGTATTCGCCGTGTTCGCGATAGAGGTCCTCGACGTTGAGCCAGCCTTTGCGGATCATGTAGTAGTCGACCATCATCACGCCGAAGATCGGCCCCATGGTCGCGCCGATGATGTTGACGAAGTGGGCGGCGCCTCCCTCCCATGGCGCGAAGGGATAGAGCACCAGCGCGATCAGCGCCGCGATATAGCCGCCCTTCTTGAAGTCGACATACTTGGGGAAGACGTTCGAGAAGTCGAAGGCCGGCGACACGAAATTCGCCACCACGTTGATGCCGAGGGTGGCCACCGCGAAGGTCAGCGCCGCCAGCAGGGCCAGGAACCAGCTGTCGAACTTGGCAGAGATCTGGTCGGGGTGCAGCAACACTTCGCCGTAAACCTGGAAGGCGGCTATGGTGGTGATGCCGGCGACCAGCGAGAACAGGATCAGGTTTACCGGCAGGCCCCAGATGTTGCCGATCCTCAGCGAGCGCTCGTCTGGCGAATAGCGCGAGAAGTCGCAGAAGTTGAGATAGAGCGCGGCGAAATAGGTGACCCAGATCGCGGCCACCGCCATCAGGGCCTCGAAGGAGCCGGGCACTCCGGGCACGCCGGCATCCTTGGTTTTCTCCAGCAGCACGTCCATCGGGATGTTGCCGTTCAGCGATATGCCGCCCGCCTTGATGACCAGATAGACCGCGAGGATCAGCATCATCACCCAGACAGCGGGACCGGCCCAGTCCTGGAAACGCCGCACCGTCTCCATGCCGCGCTGGATGATCAGGAGCTGCAACGCCCAGATGACGACGTAACAGATCACCTCCAGCGTCGAATGCCCCAGGAAATGGCTTGTCTGGTGGAATTGCAGCATGCCCTCGTTGCGGATGAGCAGCGCGACGATCGCGCCCGATGCCGCGGCCGTCTGCGCGCCGTACCAGAAGCAGGCGACGATGGCGCGCACGATGGCTGGGAAGTTCGCGCCCCATATGCCGAACGAGGCGCGCGCCAGCACGGGGAAGGGGACGCCGGTCCGCACACCCGCGACGCCCACGAGGCTCATCAGGAAATAGATGATCAGCGAGCCGATGCCGATTGCGATCAGGAAGTTGATGAAGCTGCCGCAGAACAGGAACAGGCTTGCGGCGAGATAGTAGCCCCACAGGCTGTGGACGTCGGATGTCCACACGTTGAAGATCGAGAACGGCCCCCAGTTGCGCTCCGTGGCGGGCGCCAGATCCTCATTGTACAGCTGAGGCGATGCATTCGATATCGTCATGATCCTGTCCCCTTGCAGGCCGGCCTCTCCTTTGCCGGCTTCCGCAGCGTGAGAGCGGCCCCTGAGTCTGTCAACGAACTCAGCCGTGCCTTGGGGACAAGGCGGCAATCGCTCTAAGATCCCGCACGACCTTCGAAACGCAACGAAATCAGCCGATTAGGTTGCCTGTCTCATCGCTTCTCTCATCGCTTCCGAGAAAACCAAGCAAGTCTTTCAATGTAATCTTGAAGCGGGCCGCCGACAGCGGATCGGGGCTAGGCGGCCGGAGGTGGGGCCCAGCGCTCCCTTCTGCCCTCGAGGGGTGACCAGCCGGTCGCGAAGCGAATTGACCATGCCGCGCAGTCCATGGTGAGCCTGTCGAACCACGAGGACGCTAGGCGACATCCAAACGTGGAATCATGCTCCCTGCCACGTGCGATTTCGAGCATTTGGCCTCGCTTCGCGCGCCAGCCAAGTCATTGAAATCGCTCCTCAGCTCCTCGAACGATGCCATGAGCGCCGCTTCTCACCCAAAAAAATCCGCGGACATTTGTCCCCGTCCTTCCCGGCGGAGCGATGATGTCGCCGTCTGGGTCGAGGAACGCGTCGATGGACTGTAATGCGGCAATCGAGGACAATCGCGAGGCGCTGAAGCGCGTGTTGGCCATGCTCGTCGCCATGGCCGGGCTGGGCGGCGGCAACCCTGCCACCTTGCCCCGCCATCTCCACCGCGCGATCCTGCGGCTGCTCAGGCCGGCCGAATCCGCTGCGCGGCGGCTGATCATCGTCATGGCTCGCGGGCTGGTGGTGACACTTGCGCCGACCGGCCCGAGCAAGCCGAAGCCGACATCCACGATCCTGCGCAATGGTATCGGCACCGGCATCGTGATGCCGCGCGGCTGGCGGCACAAGGCCGGCACACCGGCCGCTTGCTCGCGTGCCTTGCCGTTGTTCGATCCGCTGCCCCGGTGGGGTGCGTCGCCGAGGCCGGCGGCGAGCGGGTTTCCCCGCATCTCCATCCCCGGTCTGACCCAGCCATTTCCCGTCCCCCGCGCGCCTTCGTCCGACGATCCGATCGACGCCGCGCGTCTTGCACTGCGCCTTGGCGCGCTCGGCCGCGCTCTGGACGACTTGCCGCGAGAGGCAAGACGCTTCGCCCGCTGGCGGGCGCGGGCGGCGGACGCCGCGCACAAGCCCGACGCCGCAGGCACGCAAAAGGGGAATAGTCGCCGCACCGGCCGGTTTCGCCGCGTCTGGCCTCTGCGTCCCGGCCGTCCGCCCGGCGGGCGCCTGTCACGATACGATCCGGACGCCCCACGCCGGAAGAACACCCGCGACGTCGACGAGATCCTGGCGCACGCCCACGCGCTGGCCCGCTTCGCGCTCAGCCCGGACACGTCATGACGCCGGCGGCTGCCTTGCCGAACGCGAAGAAAGATGAGGGATCAACAGCCAGACTGCCGAAATGCACGGCGTGGCAACGATGAGGCATGTCCACGACCAATCTCCCCACCTTGCATCCTTTGCCCACTCGGTTTAGGCCCTGTCGCGCCTTTTCAGGAACGGTTTCAGCCATGCTCGACATCAAATGGATTCGCGAAAACCCGCAGGCGCTGGCCGAGGCGCTGGTCAAGCGGCAGTGGACGCCCGAGGAAGCGCAAAAAACCGTCGACGGGCTGATCGAGAAGGATGTGGCGCTCCGCGCCCATCTTGGCCGGCTGCAGGAACGCCAGGAGCGCCGCAACGCCGCCTCCAAGGAGATCGGCAACGCCATGCGCTCGGGCGATGCGGCCAAGGCCGAGGAATTGAAGGGCGAGGTCACCGCCATCAAGGAATGGCTGTCCGGCGCGGAGGCCATGGGGCGCGAGCTGGACAAGGCGCTGGACGACGCGCTGGCGGTCATCCCCAACGTGCCGCTGCGCGACGTTCCCGTCGGTGCCGACGAGCACGACAATGTCGAGGTTCGCAAGGTCGGCGATCCCAGGCAGAAGTCCAACTGGACGCGCGAGCATTTCGAGATCGGCGAGGCGCTCGGCATGATGGATTTCGAGCGCGCCGCCAAACTCTCCGGCAGCCGCTTCACCGTGCTGAAGGGCCAGTTGGCGCGGCTCGAACGCGCGCTCGGCCAGTTCATGCTCGACCTGCACACGACGGAGCACGGCTATCAGGAAGTGCAGGTTCCGCTGATGGTTCATGACGACGTTATGTACGGGACTGGCCAGCTCCCTAAATTCGAAGATGACCTGTTCGTTTCGCTCGTAAAGCGAGACCTCCGGCAGGTGGCTGTATGGGGGCGGGTTTTTAATCGGGCCGCTGCAGAAGGCATTTCGATTGAGGATTCGGATAAGCATCAACTTCGCATTGATGAGATTTTCGATGAGGAAGAACCGAAGGAGCCAAAATATCAGCGTCGTTGGCTCATCCCCACCGCCGAAGTCCCGCTGACCAACCTCGTGCGCGAGGAAATCACCCCGTTCGAAAAGCTGCCGCTGCGCTACACTGCGCTCACGCCGTGCTTCCGCTCGGAGGCGGGCTCTGCCGGACGCGACACGCGCGGCATGCTGCGCCAGCACCAGTTCTACAAGGTCGAGCTCGTCTCGATCACCGATCAGGACAGTTCGCGCGACGAGCACGAGCGCATGACCGAGTGCGCCGAGACGGTGCTGAAGAAGCTCGATCTGCCCTTCCGCACCGTCACGCTCTGCACCGGCGACATGGGTTTCGGCGCCCAGAAGACCTACGACATCGAGGTTTGGCTGCCGGGCCAGAACGCCTATCGCGAAATCTCGTCCTGCTCGGTCTGCGGCGATTTCCAGGCGCGCCGCATGAACGCCCGCTACCGTCCCAAGGAAGGCAAGGGCACGGCCTTCGTGCACACGCTGAACGGCTCCGGCACCGCCGTCGGCCGCGCGCTCATCGCCGTCATGGAGAACTACCAGGAGGCTGACGGCAGCGTAACCATTCCTGAATCGCTCAGGCCCTATATGGGCGGGCTGACCAAGATCGAGGCGCGGTAGATGCGCATCCTGCTCACCAACGACGACGGCATCCATGCCGAGGGCCTCGCCGCCCTCGAGCGCGTGGCGCGAAAACTCTCCGACGACGTCTGGGTCGTCGCGCCGGAAACCGACCAGTCCGGCTACGCGCATTCGCTGTCGCTGTCGGAGCCGCTTCGCCTGCGCAAGCTCGGCGAGAAACATTTTGCCGTGCGGGGCACGCCGACCGACTGCGTCATCATGGGCGTGCGCCGGCTGCTTCCGGGGCCGCCCGACCTCGTGCTGTCGGGCATCAATTCCGGCTCCAACATCGCCGACGACATCACCTATTCCGGCACGGTGGCCGGCGCCATGGAAGGCGCGCTGCTCGGCATCAAGTCGGTTGCGCTCAGCCAGGCCTACTTGGTCGAGGACGGACAGCGCACGGTGCCCTACGAGACGACAGAGGCGCTGGCGCGGGCGCTGCTCGAAAAGCTGCTCGCCGTCGACCTGCCGGTCGGCACCTTCCTGAACCTCAACTTCCCGAGCTGCCGGCCCGGCGAGGTCGAGGGCACGCGCGTCACGGCGCAGGGCAAGGTCGCCTACAATCTCGGCATCGAGGAGCGGGCGGACGGGCGGGGCCTACCCTATTATTGGCTGCGCTTCGGCCGCGACGCGACGGAGCTTCGCGAAGGAACCGACATCCACGCCGTGCGAAGCAACTTCGTCTCGGTCACGCCGCTGAAGTTCGACCTCACCGCGCACGAACTGCGCGACCAGTTGACAAAGGCGCTCGCATGAACGGCGTCCCGGATGAACGCGAGGCATTTGCCTCCTTCCTGTTGCGCCTGCGCGGCAAGGGCATCGTCGCCAGGAACCTGATCTCGGCCTTCGAGGCGACGCCGCGGCGCGCTTTCGTGCCCGACCGCTGGCAGAATGTCGCCTGGACAGAGGGCATGATCCCGATCGAGTGCGGCGAGGCGGTCGAGGGGCCGGACCTGCAGGCCGAAATCATGGCCTCGCTCGCCATCGAGCCGGGGCATCGCGTGCTGGAGGTCGGCACCGGCTCCGGCTTCAGCGCCGCCGTCATGGCGCGGCTTGCGGCGCGCGTCGTCACCGTCGAGCGTTACAAGACGCTCTCCGAGCTCGCCCGCCAGCGCTTCGAGGCGCTTGGCCTCACCAACGCCTTCGTCAGGCATGCGGACGGCTCGCAGGGGCTCGCGGCGGAAGGCCCGTTCGACCGCATCGTTGTGTGGGCGGCTTTCGACAGCATGCCGCGCAGCTTCGCCGAGCAGCTTTCCTCCGCCGGCGTGATGATATCCCCGATCGGGCCCGACGAAGGCCTGCAGACGCTGACCAAACTCACCAAGATCGGCAGCCGTTTCGAACGCGAGGACATCGGCACGGTGCGCCTGCAGCCGATCGTGCGGAGCGTCGCCGCCGTGATCTGAAGGGCGTTTTTGAAAAGTCTGAATTAAATCCGCTTCAAATGAGAGGGGCTTAACCGACCGGTAACATTAACGCGCTTTAATCCCGCCAGTTGAGTCTCGAGTATTTGCGGGTTGTTGCCATGCAGGTCAGTGTTTTGAAGCGTAGCGGATTGAAGCTGTCGCAGGGCGCGGCAGTCTTTCTCCTGGCGGGGATGGCCGCCGGCTGCAGCTCCCAGGTCGCCCGCTTCGGCGGCGTCGACGACTTCATGACAGCGTCGACTCCCAACCAGCGCGAGATCATCCGCCCGAGTGGCGACACTTCCGGCGCCCAGACCTATCCCGGCGACACCCAGCAGGTCGCGGCGGCGCCCGCCAACGGCGCCTATTCCGGCTCGGTGAGCCGCGGCGCGCTGGCGCCGGTCTCCACCGCTCCTGCCGCCCAGCCGGTCCGGACCGCCTCGGCTCCCGCCATGCAGCCGGCCGACACCACCACCACCGGCACGGTCAAGCCCGAGCCGGCAATGGCGGAGCAGGGCGACATCAAGGGCTGGTCGCGCGCAGGCGGAACCCAGGTCACGGTCAAGCAGGGCGAGACGGTCTACAATTTGTCGCGCCGCTTCGGCGTCCCCGCCGACGTCATCATGAAGTCCAACGGGCTGAGCGAATCCGACGGCCTCAAGGCGGGCGCCAAGATCGTCATCCCGACCTACGTCTATTCGGACAAGGCAGGCGTCTCCGCCCCCGACAACAATCCGAAGACGGCCAAGGCGAAATCCTCGCGTGGCGAGCAGCAGCCGTCCGACCCGAACCAGGACGCCCAGCAGAACCTCGCGGTTCTCCCGCAGACGCCGAAGAGCAAGGAGAAATCGGCAGCGGCCACCACGGCGACCGCCGACAGCAGCAACGCCAAGCCTTCGGGCGCTAGCGGCACCTACAAGGTGCAGGAAGGCGACACGCTCTCGCGCATCGCCAGGAACACAGGCGTCGGCGTTGCCGCCATCAAGGAAGCGAACGGCCTTTCCGACGGCCTGATCCGTGTCGGCCAGACGCTGAAGATCCCGGGCGCGGGCGGCTCGACGAAAGTCGCCTCGGCCGCTCCCGCCGCCACCGACGCGGTGGTGACCAACACGACGAAGACTGCCGAGACTGCCAAGCCCGCCGCGCAAGGCGAGAAGGTCGCCGTCTACACGCCGCCGAAGAAGGCCGAGAAGGTCATCGAGCAGGCCGACGAGACTGCTCCCGACGCCACCGGCATCGGCCGCATGCGCTGGCCGGTGCTCGGCCGTGTCATTTCGCAATACGGCAAGGGCAGCGGCAAGTCGAATGATGGCATCGATATATCGGTGCCGGAAGGCACGCCGGTCAAGGCCGCTGAAAACGGCGTCGTGATCTATGCCGGCGACGGTCTCAAGGAATTCGGCAACACGGTTCTCGTGCGCCACGAGGACGGGCTGGTCACGGTCTACGGACACGCCAGCGAGCTCAAGGTCAACCGCGGCGACAAGGTCAAGCGCGGCCAGGATATCGCTGTCTCCGGCATGAGCGGAACCACCGACGCGCCGAAGCTGCACTTCGAGGTCCGCAAGAACTCGGCCCCCGTCGATCCGTCGACCTATCTCGAATAAAAGCAGAAACGATCGCGGACCGTCTGACCTCCAGTCCGGCCCGCCCGCTCTGCCCGCCCGAGAGGGCGGGCATTTTCCGTTGTGCGGCAGGCTGGCGGGTGCTGACCGCCTAGCCCTGTTCCTGCATCCTTTTCGCGATCGCCCGGTGCAGATCCGGCGCCGCCTCGACCAGCGCCCGGGCCGCTTCCGTTTGCGGATGCGACAGAACCTCGGCCGTCTTGCCGGTCTCGACGATCCGGCCCTCATGCATGACCATCACGTCGTCGGTGATGGCGCGGGCGACGGTCAGGTCATGCGTGATGAACAGGTAGGCCACGCCGAGCTTCTGGTTCAACTCCGCGAACAGGTCGAGTACCTGGGCGCGGATCGATACGTCGAGCGCGGACACCGGTTCATCGGCCACGACAAGCTTCGGCCGCGTGATGATGGCCCGCGCGATGGAGATGCGCTGCCGCTGACCGCCGGAAAACTCGTGCGGATATTTTTGCATGCCGGCCGGTTTAAGCCCGACCTCGTGGAGGGCCTGCGAAACGAGTTCGCGCCGTTCGGTCTTGCCCGGCTTCTTGTCAAGCAGATGCAGCGGCTCGGCGACCAGCCATTCGACAGTTCGACGCGGGTTGAACGAACCGTATGGATCCTGGAAGACGACCTGCATGTCGCGCCGGGCGGATCGCAACGAAGCCTGGTCGCGCCCGGTGATCGTTTCGCCCTGGAACGTGATCGTTCCGGAAGTCGGTTCGTCGAGCGCGAGGATCATGCGGGCAAGGGTCGACTTGCCGCAGCCCGACCGCCCAACCAGCGCCACCGAGTGGCCCTCGCCGAGTGCGAAGGAGACGTCGTCCACTGCGCGGACCGGCAGCGGCTTGTGGAACAGCGAGGTTCGGCGCCCGGGATAGTCTTTCGAAACGTTTTGGACGGTCAGCAGAGGCTTGCCGGCCGCGACCCCATGGATGGCCTTTGCGCGTTCCGGCACATGCATCGAAGCCTGCGCGAGCTGGCGCGTATAGGGATGCACCTGCGCCGAAAGCGTCCGCGCGGTCTCGCCCGCTTCCATGACTTCGCCGCCGCGCAGGATGGTGATGCGGTCGGCCATTTCGGCGACGACCGCCAGATCGTGCGAGATGAGCAGCAGGCCCGTGCGGTTCTCGTCGACCAGATCGCGAAGCAGTTCGAGGATTTGCGCCTGCAGCACGACGTCGAGCGCGGTCGTTGGCTCGTCGGCGATCAGCAGCTTGGGCTTCAGCGCGCAGGCGATGGCGATCACCACGCGCTGGCGCTGGCCGCCCGACAGTTCGTGCGGATAGCGGGTGAGGGGGAACTTGTCCGCCGGCAGCCCGACGCGATCCAGCATCTTGCGTGCGAGCGTCTCGGCGTCGGTCCTGTTCGCCCTGGTGTGCCAGCGGATGCCTTCGGCGACCTGCTCGCCGATCGCCTTCAGCGGGTTGAGCGCCGTCATCGGCTCCTGGAAAACCATGCCAATGTCGTCGCCGCGCAGCGCGCACATCCGGTCCTCGGAAGCTGCCAGTATGTCGATGCCGTCAAAGGTGATGCGGCCCATCGCCCGCGCGGCATCCGGCAGGAGCCGCATGAGCGACAGCGCCGTCATCGATTTGCCGGAGCCGGATTCGCCGACCAGACCCGTGATCTCGCCGGCTTCGATCGAAAGGTCGATGCCCCGCAGGATTGGCGTGCCGCCGATATCGAGCGACAGATTTTCGATCTCGAGCAGGCTCATCTCTGCCGCCTGAGTTTCGGGTCGAGCGTGTCGCTGATGCCGTCGCCGATCAGGTTGAGGCCGAGCACGGTGATGATGATCGCCATGCCGGGCACGATCGCCAGATAGGGAGCCACGACCATCCGCGTCTGCGCATCGAACAGCATGCGGCCCCAGCTCGGCATCGGCGGCTGTGCGCCGAGCCCGACATAGGAGAGCCCGGCCTCGGCCAGAATGCCCAGCGCGAACTGGATCGTGCCCTGGACGAGCAGCAGGTTGGCGATATTGGGCAGGATGTGCTCGACGGTGATCAGCGCGTGGCCCTTGCCGGAGGCGCGTGCGGCAAGGATGAACTCGCGCGGCCAGATGGCGAGTGCGCCCGCCCGGGCGACGCGTGCGAACACCGGAATGTTGAAGATGCCGATCGCGATGATGGCGTTGACGGCTCCCGGTCCGAAGATCGCCGTGATCATGATCGCCGACAGAAGCGCGGGGAAGGCGAAGACGATATCGTTGAAGCGCATCAGCGCGTCGTCCACATAGCCGCCGCGCGCCGCCGCCCAGCAGCCGAGCGGCACGCCGATGCCCATGCCGATGCCGACCGCGACCAGCGCAACCGCGATCGAGTTGCGCGCGCCGACCATGATCATCGAAAGCATGTCGCGCCCGAACTGGTCGGTGCCGAAAATATGCGTAGTCGAAGGCGGCTGCATGCGGTCGGCGACGATGAGCTTGGTCACGTCGTAGGGCGTCCAGAAAAAGGACAACAATGCCATGGCGGTGACGAGCGCCGTAATGACGAAGCCTGCGAGGAAGGAGCGGTTCGCGAAGGCCTTCGCGACAAAGCCCCTTTCAGGGAGATCCGAGGTCCGATCACTCATGCGCGCACCCTAAGCCGCGGGTCGACCAGCGCGTAGGAGAGATCGATCACGAGGTTGATCGCGATGATCGTCGCCACCAGGAGCATGACGACGCTTTCCACCACGATGAGGTCGCGCTGGTTGATCGCCTGGAAGACAAGACGGCCGAGACCGGGCAGGTAGAAGACGTTCTCGATGATGATCGTTCCGGCAAGCAGGAAGGCGAACTGCAGCCCGAGGATCGTCAGGACGGGCAGCAAGGCGTTGCGCAGCGCATGGCGCCAGAGCACGGCCTTTCGCGGCAGCCCCTTGGCGCGCGCGGTACGGATGAAGTCCTCGCCGAGAACGTCGAGCAGTGCCGACCGCGTCACCCGCGCCAGGATCGCTGCCTGTGGCAGGGCGAGGGCTACCGAGGGCAGGATCAACGCCTTCAGCGCCGGCCAGACGCCTGCGCTCCAGCCGGGAAAACCGCCGGCGGGCACCAGCCGCAGCCACACGGCGAAGACGTAGACGAGAAGCAGGGCGAACCAGAAGTTCGGAACCGCGACGCCGAACTGCGAGGCTGCCATGGCGACCGTGTCGGACGGACGGCCCCGGCGCGCGGCGGCAAAAACGCCGACCGGCAATGCAATCGCCGTGGACAGAGCGAGCGAAACCAGGGCAAGCGGCAGTGAGACCGCGGCTCGCTCCCTGACCAGGTCTATGACGGGGACGGAGTAGGTGTAGGAACGGCCGAAATCCAGGCTCAGCAGCCCACCGGTCCAATGCAGGTAGCGGACGAGAAGGCCCCGATCTAGGCCCATCTGCACACGCAGCGCCTGGACGGCATCCTCGGTGGCGTTGAAGCCGAGCATCAGGCGCGCAGGATCGCCGGGCAGGATCTCTAGCACACAAAAAACCACGACCGACGCGACAACCAGCGCGAGCAGCCCGGTCGCAAGGCGGCGCAGGAGATATACCGTCATAAGGTCTTACCCTCCCCCTTGTGGGGAGGGTGGCCCACAGGGCGGGGTGGGGGTAGCTGCACTAGACGGATCGTCAAATGCACGGAATTGCACCGCGGTTAAAGATAACTGCTTGGAAGCCATCTTTAGCCGACCCTCCCTGCGAGGGGGAGGGTAAAGGCGCTCAATCCACCCACTTGACCCTGGTCAGGTCGTTCGCCTGGATCGGCGAGTTCTCCCACAGTCCATCGACCTTGGCGTCCCAGATACCGATCTTGGGCAGTTCGAACAGGAAACCCACCACGGCATCGTCGGCGAGGATTTTCTGCGCCTGGCCGTAGAGCTCCTTGCGCCTGGCGTCATCGGAAGTGAGGTTCAACTCCTCGATCACCTTGTCGAAGGCGGGGTTGTCGTATTGGAAGTAGTAGTCCTTGCGCGAATAGATATCGATGTCGTTGGGCTCGGTGTGCGACACGATCGAGAGATCGTAGTCCTTTTCGGTGAAGACCTGCTTCAGCCAGTCCGCCCACTCGACCGGGATGATCTCCGCGTCGATGCCGATGTCGCGCAGCTCCGAAGCGATGATCTGGCCGCCGTCGCGGGCGTAGGTGACCGGCGGCAGCTTGAGCGTCGTCTTGATGCCGTTCTCGAAGCCGGCTTCCTTGAGCAGTTCCTTCGCCTTCGCCGGGTCGTAGGGATAGGTGCCGGTAAGATCGACATAGGCATCGTTGGCCGGCGAGAAATGCGAGCCGATCGGCGTGCCCAGGCCGCCGGAGGCGCCGTCGATGATCGCCTTGCGGTCGATCGCATGCGCGATAGCCTGGCGAACCTTGAGATTGTCGAAGGGCGGCTTCTTGTTGTTGATCGACAGGATCGTCTCGCCCTCGGTCGAGCCGATGACGACCTTGAAGCGCGGGTCAGACTGGACCTGCGGCAGCGCGTCGCCGAGCTGGAAGTTGGGAAGCGCCTGCACGTCGCCGGAAAGCAGCGCCGGCACCGCCGCGGCGGCGTCGGGAATGATACGGAACTCGGCCTTGTCGAGCATCGCCGGATCGCCCCAGTAACCGTCCGCCTTGACGAGGGTGATCGACGAGCCCTTGGCCCAGTTGCCGAATTTGAACGGACCGGTGCCGACCGGCTTCTCCTTGTTGGTCTCGGCCGATTCCGGCGCCACGATCACCGCGTCGCCCCAACCCATGTTGTAGAGGAACGAGCCTTGCGGGTTTTTGAGCGTCACCTTGACGGTCGCCGGGTCGACAGCCTCGACAGTGTCGATCGCCGCAAACAGACCCTTCTGCGCATTGGTCGAATTGTCGGCGCGCGCCCGGTCGAGCGAAAACTTCACGTCGTCGGCGTCGAAGTCGGTTCCGTCGTGGAATTTGACGCCGGTGCGCAGCTTGAAGGTGTAGGTCTTGCCGTCGTCGGAAACCGTCCAGCTCTCGGCGAGCGCGGGCAGTACCTCGCCGCGCGAGCCGATGCGGGTCAGACCTTCGAACACATTGGCATAGAGCACCTCGTCTATCGCAGCCGCCGCGCCCGCGGTCGGGTCGAGGTGCGGCGGCTCGAGCGGCATGCCGAGCACGAGGTCGG
Source organism: Mesorhizobium sp. KR9-304 (assembly GCF_040049215.1). Classification (NCBI taxonomy): domain Bacteria; kingdom Pseudomonadati; phylum Pseudomonadota; class Alphaproteobacteria; order Hyphomicrobiales; family Phyllobacteriaceae; genus Mesorhizobium; species Mesorhizobium sp. KR9-304. The sequence continues at coordinate 364,712 of NZ_JBDZDN010000003.1, forward strand.
TTCGCGCGGCGGTGGCCGCCGTGGTTGAGGCGAGCGCCACGATGGCTGCTGCGACGACTGATTTCCAAGGGTTCATGGCCGCTCTCCGTTTCACGACGCCGCGCGAATACAAGCGCGAATTCAAGGATCAGTAAATCGGCTTTGTTGCGAATGCGAGCGGTGAACCGAAATGTTTTTCCATACAATCGGTTAGATCGATTTGCCGGTCCGGTCAGGCCGCTATCTGCTGTTGCCGCGAAGCAGCCGGTCCACGCCGATCGCCATCACCTTGGCGGATTCCACCATGTCGTCAATGCCGACCCATTCGTCGGGCCGATGGGCAAGGTCCAGTATGCCCGGGCCGTATGCGATGCAGTCATGCAGATGACCGATGCGCGCGACATGTTTCTGGTCGTACGTGCCAGGCGAGATGACGTATTCCGGTTCGCGTCCGAACACCTCGCGTATGCCCTCGGCGACTGCGGCGGCGACCGGCGCATCGCGCTCGGTCATCAGGGGCAGAACCTCCATGATGTCGCGGATGGTGTAGTCGAATTTCTTCCGGCTGCCCCTCAGCCGGTCAAGCACGGTGACGACCTCGTCCTTTACCTCGGCCAGCGTTTCTTCCAGCAGGAAGCGCCGGTCGATCACCATCCGGCAAGAGTCCGGCACGTTGGGCGAGGGCAGGCCGGAATAGTCGTCGGTCTGGCCGCCATGAATGGCGTTGATGTTCATCGTCGAGCGGCGCGCGCCTTCGGGTACGACGGGCATCCGGGTCCGCTTCTGATCGAGAGCCGGGAATAGGTCGTCCTCGAACGCCCTGATCACCGCGCCCATGTGACGGACCGCGCAATCGCCGAGAAACGGCATCGAACCGTGCGCCATCTCGCCCTTGGTCTCGATCTCGGCCCACCAGACGCCGCGATGGCCGAGGCAGATCCGGTCCTTGTTCAGCGGTTCGGGAATGATGACGTGATCGACCTTGGGCTTGGAGAAGTAACCTTTCCTGGCCAGATAGGCGACGCCACCAAAGCCGCCCGACTCCTCGTCGACCGTTCCCGAAATCTCGATGGCGCCGGGAAAGTCGGGATTGACGTCCATGAAGGACTCGACCGCGATGATCGAAGCGGCGAGCCCGCCCTTCATGTCGCAAGCCCCCCGGCCATAGACCCTGCCATCCTTGATCACGCCGGCGAAGGGGTCGACGGTCCAGCCGTCGCCGGCCTCCACCACATCGATATGCGAGTTGAAATGAACGGTGGAGCCGCGGGTCCTGCCGTCGAAGCGCGCGACGACGTTCAGGCGCGGGTAGCGGTCGGTGTCTCCAGGAGTTCCCTCGGCACGGATGAACTCTATGCCGAAGTTGCGCTTTTTCAGCCGCTCGGCAATGTATTCGGCGCATGGCCGGTAGGCGTCGCCGGGCGGATTGACGGTCGGAAAGCGGATCAGGTCGGCCGTAAGCTCTGCAAGCTCGTCGGCCCGGCTCTCGATCATCCTGGAAAGACGCTCGTCCATGCTGCGAATTGAGCAGTCTCGCGGGCCTGTTGGCAAGGCTGGCCTCGCAGCAGCGCAACGGTCACGCGAAATTGTTCAAATTTGCCCGACCGGATTGGAGAAAACCTCACGGATTCGGCGTAGTACTGTGAAAGTTCGGTCCATACGGTCAAATACCTTCAGAACCGGGCAAGAGGGGTCAGTCAGATGAAAAATTCGCTTCTCGTGGCAATTGCGTTTGCCTCGATGCTGTTCGGCGCGACGGCGCAGGGCTGGAGCGCGAGCCTCGTTGCCCGCGTCGACATTTCCAGCCAGACAATGACCGTAGCCAAGAATGGTCGCGTCATTCACAGATGGCGCGTATCGACCGCCCGTCCGGGCTACTGGACGCCGCGTGGGACGTGGAGCCCGAAGCGGCTGCACCGCATGTGGTATTCGCGCAAATACGACATGTCGCCGATGCCTTATTCGGTATTTTTCCTTGGCGGCTACGCGATCCACGGCACCAACTACGTGAAGAGCCTCGGTCGCCCGGCCTCGCATGGCTGCATCCGCCTGCAGACGGGCAACGCTGCGCAGTTCTATTCGCTGGTGCAGCAGGTCGGCCGCGGCAACACGCGGATCACGGTCGTCAACTGACGTTGCAGGTTGTGGCTTTGCCGCAACCGCCCGATGTCAGCCTGCCTTGCGTGCGGCTTTTTTGTTGCGGGACCCGGGTTTGGCCTGCCAGCGCCTGCTGCGCCTTCTGCGGCTTAGCGTCCAGCGCTTGTGAAACCACATCCATTGGCCGGGATTCTCGCGCACCCAGCCTTCGACGACGTGGTTGAGAAGTTGCGTCGAAGCCCCGATGTCGATGTCGCCGTCTGCGTCACGCACGAGTTCGACCGCTTCCTGGATTTCCAGCCTGTAGCGGTTGCCGGGCAGGCGGATGCAGCGCGCCGGAAAAACCTCGCAGTCGAAGCGGCGTGCGAGCATCGGCACGACCGGATTGGTTTCGCAGGGCCGGTTGAAGAAAGTCGTAAGCAGGCCGCCGATGAATTTCTGATCGACGAGCGCGCCAACGTTGCCGCCCTTCTCGAGGATGGCCGCCAGCGCGAAGGCTGCGCCGGCCCGCGTCTCCATCAGCTCTCCCATTGTCGAGCGGCGTGTTGATAGGATGAATTCGGCGATGTAGGGATTGTTCGGCGGGCGAAACAATGCCGTCACCTTCAGGCCGTGCACGGCCGCGGCGATCGGCAAAAGCTCGAAATTGCCGAGATGGGCGGTGAACAGGATGTGCGGCTTCTTCTCGGCCGCGAGCCGGACGAACAGTTCTTCCCCGACGATCTCGATGCGCCCGGCGGTCCGGTTCTCCGGGTCGAAGTCGAAGAGTTGGTCGAGGAAGACATACTCACCCGCGAGACGGGCCATGTTGTCCCACATCTCGAGCGCAATCGCCTCGATTTCCTGCTCCGACTTTTCCGGATAGGCCATGCGGAGATTTGCCAGGGCCGTGCGGTGGCGGCCAAAGCGGGGGCCGACCTTCACTGCCATCCGGGCCGCGAAATCCAGTGCCTTGTCGGGGGGCAGCTTCCTGAGCAGCCAGAGCGCGCCCATGGCGAAGCGGGCGACAAGCCAGTGGTTGAGCCGCCTTAAGGACCGCATGGCCCGATAGCGGAAGGTGACGAATTTGCCCCGCTGCAACTGGGGGGTCCTCAGCCGACGCGCAGGATGATCTTGCCGAACACGTCGCGGCTTTCCAGGCGCGCCAACGCGTCCCCGATGCCTGCGAAGTCGACCTCCGTATCGATCACGGGCGTGACAAGCCCCGCCGCCATTTTCTGCATGGCGTTCGCCATGTTCTCCATGCGGCAGCCGAACGAACCGAAGATCTTCAGCTGCTGCTGGAAAAGCTGCATCAGGTTCATCGATGTCGAGACGCCCGAGGTGGAGCCGCATGTGACCAGCCGTCCGCCGCGCTTCAGCGAAAGCATGGATCCGGCCCAGGTGTCGGCGCCGACATGCTCGAACACGACGTCGACGCCCTTCTTCTTGGTCAGCTTGCGCACGACGCCCTCGAAGCGGTCCTCGCGGTAGTTGATCACGTGGTCCGCGCCGAGTGCGGCCGCCTTCGCCATCTTGTCCGCCGATCCAACCGTTGTGATGACGGTGCAGCCCATCTTCCTGGCGAGCTGGATCGCCGCGGTGCCGATGCCGGAGCCGCCGGCGTGGACGAGGATGGTTTCGCCGGGTTCGAGCTTCGCATTGTCGAAAAGCATGTGCTCGACGGTGCCGAACGTTACGGGCGTGACGGCCGCGCCGATCGCATCGACCCCGGGCGGGGCCGGGACCAGAAGCCGGGCCGGCAGATTGATCTTCTCCTGGGCGAAGCCGTCGAGATGGAAGCCGTGCACGCCCGACACGTGTTCGCAGAGATTGTCGCGCCCTTCGCGGCAATTTCGGCAGAGCCCGCAGGTGCGCGCGCCATAGATCGCGACGAGTTGGCCCGGCACGAGATTGGAGACGCCTGGACCGACGGCCTCGACCTCGCCGGAGGCCTCGGCCCCTATGGTCAGCGGCAGCTTGCGCTTGGCGAAGGCCATGCCGCGCCAGCCCCAGACGTCGATGTGGTTGAGCGCCACCGCCTTGATCCGGAGCGTGACCTCGCCGAGGCCCGGCGCGGGCGGTGGGGCGACCTCGACCGTTTCGAGCTTGCGATCCTCGATCAACTGCAATGCGCGCATATTGCGGGCGGCTTCCCTCTATTCTTCTTTGAGCATGATCTTTTCCGAAAACCGGTTCCCGCTTTTCGCTTACGCGGTCCTTCGGTTCGGGATCATGCTCCTGGCGAACGTTGAGGTTCGCTTAGACGGGTTCCCGCGCCAAGACAAGGCAGGCGTTCTGGCCGCCGAAGCCGAAGGAATTGGACAGGACGCTCGAAACGTCGGCCGAACGTTTCTTGTTCGGCACCACGTCGAGGTCGATCGCCGGGTCGGGATTGTCGTAGTTGATGGTCGGCGGGATGACGCCCTCACGCATGGTCATAAGCGAGAACGCAGCCTCGACCGCGCCGGCCGCCGACAGCGTGTGGCCGATCATCGACTTGTTCGACGAGACGGGTATCTTGCGGATACGTTCGCCGAAGACCGTCGACAGCGACAGATGCTCCATCTTGTCGTTCTCGGGCGTGGACGTGCCGTGCGCATTGACGTAGCTGATTTCGTCCTCGGACAGGCCGGCATCGGAAAGTGCGGCCCGCACCGCCGCAATCGCCGGCGACCCATCCGGCTTCGAGCGCGTGCGGTGGAAGTCGTCGGCCCTTTCGCCGCAGCCGCGCAGTATGCCGAGCACCTCCGCCCCGCGCGCGACGGCGCTTTCGAGCGATTCGAGCACGAGCGCGGCGGCGCCTTCGGCGATGACGAAGCCGTCGCGGTCTCGGGAGAACGGTTTCGAGGCCTTCTCCGGAACATCGTTCTGGGTCGACAGCGCCGACAGCAGCGAGAAGCGGATCAGCGCCTCGGCGGTGACCGAACCGTCCGCGCCGATCGAAAGCGCCCGGTCGCATTCGCCGCGCCGGATCGCCTCGACGCCGAGCTGGATCGCGGTGGCGCCAGAGGCGCAGGCTGTGGAAAGCGTGATCGGCAGACCGCGCGTGCCCAAGGTATCCGCCAGTCGGTCGGCGATCGAGCCGAATTGCGCGGTCTCGAAGACATCCAGCGCGTCCAGCCCGCGGGCGATTTCGAGCACGCGATCGGCCGCCGTGCCGTCCTTGCCGGCGGCGTAGAGGCTGAAACGGTCGGTCCAGTCGAGCTCGACAGGAGGCGACGCGAGGAAGAGCGGTCCGTTGAAATCGTCGGAGGAGAGCCCGGATTCGCCGATCGCCTCGCGCGCGGCGGTTTCCGCGAGCTCGTAGGTCAGCGGGCTCGACCCCTTGGAACTCGACTCCAGGAAATCGACGGTGCCGCATATGCGCGTGTTGAGATGGTCGGTCGGAAAGCGGGTGATCGGGTGGATGCCGGATCGGCCCGATGTAAGCGCCGCCCAGTTGTCCTGCTTGCCGACCCCGAGCGAGGTGATGACACCAATGCCGGTGACGGCTACGAGAGGTCTGCCGAGGTGATCCGTCGTCTTCGCCATATTGCTTGTCCCGTCAGGCCCGGTCGGCGCTGCCGACTTGCGCCATGCCTTCAAACTGGTGATAGCCGACCGTCGTTGCAAGCACGGTTGTCGTATCGCCGTCGAACGGCTTCTCCGATTCCGCATCGAAAACAGGATAGCCGGCGCGGTTGTGAACGGCGAGCGCGGCCAGCGCCACGGCGAACGGGAATTGCGCTTCCTTCAAATGGCCAACGACGTTGGAAAAACCGCGCAAGGCGACATTGGGCATCGCCTCGAAGGCCTTTATCTCCGCAGATGTCGCGGCATGCGCTCCCGAAACGCCGGATATGGCAAGTATCGGCCGGCCGGCCGGCATGCCTGCCTTGACCGCGAGGGCCGCAATTCCCGCCGCAAGATCATCTTTCCGACGTCGCGCACGGCTGGAGACCACCTGGCCAAGCTGCGCATAAGCCTTGCGGCCGCGTTTTTCAGCATGTTCGCGCGATTCGAGCACCAGGAATGCCCCGCCCGAGCCGGTGACGACACCGCCGCCTTCGGAACCCTGGCGCCGCCAAACCGGCTTCCAAGGGCCGCGGTGCAGATATCCCGCCAATTCGTAGCCAAGCAGCATGTCATGATGTTCTGTCTGGAAGGCGCCGCCGACCAGCATATGCGACGACTGGCCGGAACGGATGCGCGCGGCCGCGGTCTCCACTGCCGCGACGCCAGCGCCTTCCTCGCCCATGAAGGTGCGCGACGAGCCGGTGACCTTGTGGACGATGGAGATGTTGCCGGCGAGCAGGTTGGAAAGCTGCGCCAGGAAAAGGGTGGGGCGCAGATCGGTCGTCAGTTTTTCGTTGAGCAGGACGTCGCGGTCGTTGCGTGTCGTCGACGCTTCCAGGATCGCCGAGTCGACCGCCTCGTCCCTTTCGCCGCCGCCGGCCGCGACCACCATGTCCATGGTGGCGCAAAGCGTCTCGTCCTTGATGGCGGCGTCGTCGAGCGCGAGTCCGGCTGCATAGGTACCGAGCCGCTGCCATGTCTCCATCTGCCGCTGGTCGCCGCGCTTTGGAATCTGCAGCCCCCAGTCGATGGCGGGCAGGGGATGAATTACGTATGGCGCGAAACGCACATCGTCCGTCACCGGTTGTGGCTTGTCAGCCGTCAGCTTCCGCCAATGCGCGTCGACGCCTTCGCCGAGCGCTGAAACCAGCCCGATGCCGGTGATGAGAACGTCGTTGGGGTTCATAGCGCGCCGTTTCCGGTCAAACGGCCGTGGCTCTGGCCATCAGGCAGCCTTTGCGGCGACCAGCCCGTCGATCTTGGCGCAGAGGTTCTTCATCAGGAAGTACTCGTCGGTCGAAGCCTTGCCGTCGTTGACTTCCTGAGTCCACTTCTCAAGCGGCACCTTGATGCCGAATTCCTTGTCGATCGCGAAAACGATGTCGAGGAAATCCAGGCTGTCGATGCCGAGATCGTCGATGGTGTGGCTTTCGGGGGTGATGGTGCTGATGTCGATCTCGCTCGTGTCGGCGATGATCTTGGCGACTTTCTCGAAAGTGGTCGGCACGGTTTTTCCTTCAAATTCCCAGCAGCCCGGGAAAAGTGCCCAGGCGCGGTTCGTCGACCGGCTGTCTAATCGCTTTTTCTTGCTATGAAAAGAGCCGCTTGCCGCCCTTGACACGCTGCAGCGCCTTTCGGCGACGCGAAAGCCTGTCTTCAGTTGAAGATTATGCGCCCCAGCACTTGCAGACCCTCGTCTCCCGGGCCGACGATCACGGCCTCGCCCTCGCGAGCCGCCTGGCCGGTGAGCGCCTCGATGGTCTCAAGATGGGTGACGAGGACGAGATTGCCGGAGCCGGAATAGTCCCGGACTTCCTTGAGGATCGCCTCGATCTGTTCCTTGCGGGCTGGCTCTTCCGCGGCAGGCGGGTCGAGCGGCGGGAAATCCTCGGCGTCGCCGAAGGCCAGCCGGGCGGTGTCCTTCGTCCGGCAGTAGCCGCTGGTCAGCACGCGCTCGGTCGGCGCGGCGCGGGCTGCGAACAGCGCGCCGATCTTGCGCGCCTGTTGTTTTCCTCGGTCCGAGAGGTTGCGCTGCGTAGAGCATTTCTCGATGTCGAAACTCGCGGGATCGGCGGCTCCGGGCGCCATCGCGTGGCGCAAGAGGACGACATGCTCGCCCTCGCGCAGCAGCGCCCAGCCAGCCTCCGTCGCCATTGCCTGAGCGGCACAGGCAAGCATCAGCGCGGCGACGACCAAACGCAGCATTCGGCGATTTCCTCCCATGGGCGACGACGGATATAGGGATGTGAAAGAGGGAATAAAGGCAAGCGTAGCCCCGAGACCCGCTGTTAGAGGTGTGCGGCCGCCTCCACCCAGCGGTTGCGCCGGGCGGCGCAGTCGCCTATTCGGCAGGGCGTGTCGCCGGTCGTCGAAACCATCCTTTTCGTCTTCGGACTTGTCGCGCTCGGCTATCTCGCCGGGCTGACCGGCTATCTCAAGGTCGAAGTCGGGGATGCGCTCACGGAATTCGCCGTCGGCGTTGCACTGCCCCTGCTTCTCTTCCGCACCATGATCGCCGCGGATTTCCAAGGCTCCGCCCCATGGTCGCTGTGGGCGGCCTATTTTTCGGCCGCTGCGGTTGCCTGGACGGCGGGCCACCTAGTCACCACCCGCATCTTCGGCCGGGATTCGCAGGCCGGCGTCGTTGGCGGCGTTGCGACGGCTTTCTCCAACCTGCTCCTTCTCGGCCTGCCCTTCATGCAGGGGGTTTTCGGGCGGCAGGGCATCGAGATCCTGTCCCTGATCATCGCCGTGCACCTGCCGGTGATGATCATCGCCTCGATTATGTTGTTCGGCATTTTCGGGCGCGGCGGGGGCAGCATCGATCCGCTGCAGGTGATGCGAAGCTTCCTTCGCCGGATCGTGAAAAATCCACTGGTCGTCGGCATTCTGATCGGTCTGGCGTGGCGCATGACGGGTCTGGAACTGCCGACGCTCGCGGCTAGGCTTGTCGACGCGCTTGCCGGCATTGCCGGTTCGCTGGCGCTGTTCGCCATGGGGCTCGGCCTCAGAAAGTTCGGCATCTCCGGCAATGTCATGCCTGCGCTCGTGCTTTCGGCGCTGAAGCTTTTCCTGATGCCTGCCGTGGCGCTCGGCGCAGCGCTTCTGCTTGGGCTGCCGCCGGTCGCCGCCAAGGTCGCTGTCGCCGCCGCGGCGCTTCCTTCCGGGGTTAACTCATACCTCATCGCGACGCAGTTCGGCACCGGCCAGGCGCTTGCTTCCAACCAGATGACCATCACCACGGCTTTGGCCGTGGCGACCACGGCATTCTGGCTGACGGTTGCGCAGGCCGTGTTCGGTTAGAGCGGCACGCTCTGGACGCAGGGCATTGCTGGACCAAGGCCCGCCAGTCGATAAGCATTGATCGCCGGACGCCGGCTGGAGTAGAGCAACTGTCGAGGCCGGAGCGGCAATCGCCGTCCCGGCAACGGCGGTCGACCCCTCGGCCTGCAACAATCTCGAAGCCGGCGCCGCGACGCCGCAGAGGAGGCAAGACGATGCTCCAGAAAACCAGCCATTTCATGCGCCAGGCGAACCTGATCGGCGGCGAATGGGTACAGGCCGACAGCGGCGCGACGATCGACGTGACCAACCCCGCGACGGGCTTGAAGATCGGCACTGTGCCGAAGTCAGGCAAGGCCGAGACCCGCCGCGCCATCGAAGCGGCCGAAGCGGCGTTCCAGTCCTGGAAGAAGACCTCGGCGCTCGATCGCCACAAGCTTTTGCGCAAGCTGCACGACGCGATCATGGACAATCAGCAGCCGCTAGCCGAACTCCTGACCACCGAACAGGGCAAGTCGCTGTTCGAGGCCAAGGGTGAGATCGCCATCTCGGCCGCCTATGTGCTCTGGTTCGCGGAGGAGGGCCGCCGCACCTATGGCGACGTGGTGCCGTCGCCCTGGGCCGACCGCCGCATCATCACCACCAAGCAGCCGGTTGGCGTCATCGCCGCGATCACGCCCTGGAATTTTCCGTCCTCCATGCTTGCCCGCAAGCTTGGGCCGGCGCTTGCCGCGGGCTGCACGACGGTGGTGAAGCCCGCCTCGCAGACGCCCTATTCGGCGCTCGCCTGGGGCGTGCTCGCCGAGGAGGCCGGCTTCCCGAAAGGCGTCGTCAACGTCGTCACAGGCTCGGCCGGCGAGATCGGCGACGAGATCTGCGCCAACCCGCTGGTGAGGAAGCTGACCTTCACCGGCTCGACCGGGGTCGGCAAGATCCTCATTCAGAAATGCGCCTCGACGGTCAAGAAAGTGTCGATGGAACTCGGCGGCAACGCGCCTTTCCTGGTCTTTGACGATGCCGACATCGACCGCGCGGTCGAAGGCGCGGTCGTCGCCAAGTACCGCAACTCGGGCCAGACCTGCGTGTGCACAAACCGCTTCTTCGTGCAGGCCGGCGTCTACGAGGAATTCGTGCAGAAGCTTGCCGCCGCGAGCGCCAAGCTGAAGGTCGGCTCGGGCCTGGAGGAGGGCACGCAGCAGGGGCCGCTGATCGACGAGAAGGCGGTGGAGAAGGTCGAAGAATTCGTCAACGATGCCAGGGCCAAGGGCGCCCGTATCGTCGCCGGCGGCAAGCGCCACGCGCTCGGCGGGTCGTTCTACGAGCCGACGGTCATCGCCGACGCCAAGCCGACGATGAAATTCATGAGGGAAGAAATCTTCGGGCCGGTCGCGCCGGTGTTCAAGTTCGACACCGAGGAAGAGGCGATCAGGCTTGCCAACGACACCGAGTTCGGTCTCGCCTCCTATTTCTACACCGGCAATCTCGGCCGCGCCTTCCGTGTCATGGAAGGCTTGAAATATGGCATGGTCGGCGTAAACGAAGGGCTGATCACGACCGTCGAGGCGCCGTTTGGCGGCGTCAAGGAATCCGGGCTCGGCCGCGAGGGCGGGCACCAGGGCATCGAGGACTATCTCGATACGAAATATGTCTGCATCGGAGGGCTTGGCCTCTGATTTTCCCTTGCGGGCCGGGTGAAAACCCGGCCTTTTTGTTTCGCAGTTTTGTTGAGGGGGGAGCCCGCATGGCCGACGGCGAAATCTTCGGAAAGACCGGCGAGGGGGAGGCCGTCCACCGGTTTTCCATCACGGGCGGCGGGCTGACCGCAAACATCATGAACTGGGGCGCGGTGCTGCAGGACCTCAGGCTCGCCGGCCACGACGCGCCGCTCGTGCTCGGCTTCGATCGCTTCGAGGACTATCCTCTTCATTCGCCCTATATGGGCGCGATCGCCGGCCGCTACGCCAACCGCATCGCCGGCGGGCGTTTCACGATCGCCGGGCAGCAATTTCAGGCGGACAAGAATTTTCTCGGCAAGCACACCCTGCACGGGGGATCAAGAAGCTACGGCAAGCAGGTCTGGGAGGTGCTGCTCCACGGCGACGATTTTGTCACCTTTGCGCTGCACGACCCGGCGGGCGCAATGGGCTTCCCGGGCGCGCTCGACGTCGTGTGCACCTACCGGATGAAGATACCCGGCACGCTGTCGGTCGAGCTTTCGGCGACCTGCGACGAGCCGACGCTCTGCAACCTCGCGCACCACTCCTATTTCAATCTGGACGATGGCGGCAGCGGGGATATCCTGGATCATCGCCTGATGCTGCCTGCCGAGGCATATCTGCCGGTCGACGAGGAACTGATCCCCACCGGCGTCGTCCAGCCGGTCGGCGGAACCGCCTTCGATTTTCGCCGGGCGCGGACGATCCGTCTGGAGCAGGAAGGCGAGCAAGTCCTCTACGATCACAATTTCTGCCTCGCGGCCGCGCGCGGCCCGCTGAGGCAGGCGGCCTGGGCGCAGGGCGAATCTTCAGGCGTTGAGATGGAGGTCTGGTCGACGGAGCCGGGCGTCCAGTTCTACGCCGGCGCCAAGGTCGAGCGAACCGTGCCGGGCCATGGCGGGCGGATGTACAAGGCCTATGCCGGATTTGCGCTGGAGCCGCAGATCTGGCCCGATTCGCCCAACCGGCCCTATTTCCCGCAGGCCGTGCTGTGGCCGGGCGAGGTCTACCGGCAGGTCACGGAATATCGGTTCCGGATGGCGTAGAGCAATTCCAGGAAAAGTGGGAACCGGTTTTCCGTCCGGAATTGCGACAAAAAGACTACCCTGCGAAAGCCGCGCGCAGCGTCTCGAACGGCGCCAGCGCGCCGCGCACCTGGACCACAGCCGCCGCGACGGCGTGCGCCCGGCGCGTTGCTTCGAGCGGCGGCAGTCCCGCCAGCCGTGCCGCAAGGTAGCTGCCGTTGAAGGAATCGCCGGCGCCCGTCGTGTCGACGGGCACTTCGACATGCACGGCCGCCACGGTTTCGACTTTGCCTTCGCAGCAGAGGGTTGCCGGAAGCTCCCCGTTCTTGACCGCGACCTCTTTGACGCCGGCGGCAGCCAGCCGTTGCGCGGTCGCTTCCGGGGTGGCGTCGCCGTGGAGGCTCTGCTCGTCCGGAAAGGTCGGCAGCGCCATGTCCGTCAGCGACAGAGCTTCGGCGGTCGCCTCCCTGGCCTCGTCGACGGAACGCCACAGCCGCGGCCGGTAGTTGGCGTCGAAGGCGACAAGGCTGCCGGCCGTGCGGGCGGCGTCCACGGCTGCGAAGAGCACCTTGCGGGCCGCCGGCTCCAGAATTGCCAAGGTGATGCCGGAAAAATAGACGAGTGCCTGGTTTTCCAGGCTTTTCGCCAGCTTCGCGGGATCGGATGCGAGCTGCCGCGCGGCCGAATCATTGCGCCAGTAGGTGAACGACCGCTCGGCCCCGGTCAGCGTGATGGCATAAAGCCCTGGGCGCGCCCCGGGAATGACAGGGCTGTCGCCGATGCCGATGCCATTGGCTTTGAAGAAGGCGATCTGATCCCGGGAAAAAGGGTCGTCGCCGAACGCCGAAATATAGTTCGTCGTGCGCTCGGGGTCGACCAGCGCCCGCAGCGCCCAGAGCGTATTCAGCGTGTCGCCGGCAAAACCCAGACGCCAGTCCTCGCCGCCCCCGCTATGATTTCCACGGCCGGACAGTTCCAGCATGCACTCGCCGATCGAGACGATTCCTGTTCTCGCCATGCCTTCCTCCGCGCTTCCGTGACGCTATAGCTTTTCGTATTGGGCGAGGCCATGCTTTGCACGATCTGTTCCGGGATGATCGGCTGCATCCGAAACGTTGCCGCAATGACGGAGAGAATGAATTGAAATCAACCTGGCTTTACGTGCTTGCCGTCGTCGTGCTTCTGGCGGTCGTCATCGGCGCTTACCTGGCGATGCCGTCGGCCGCGCCGACGAAGTCGGAGATCGACGAATCACGCTCCCGGACGACGGCCAACGGGCTTTATGTCGCCGCCATCGAACCGGAATCGCCGGGGATGAAGCAAGGCGAGCTGCATTCCTGGATACTCACGGTGAAGACGCCTGACGGCAAGCCGGTGGATGATGCGAAGATTACGGTCGGAGGCGGTATGCCCGACCACAACCATGGCCTGCCGACCAGCCCCGAGGTGACGCAATATTTGGGCGAGGGCCGCTACCGTATCGACGGGGTAAAATTTTCGATGAGCGGCTGGTGGGAACTGCGCTTCGACATTTCGTCGGCTGCCGGTTCCGACACCGTGACGTTCAACCTGGTGATGTGACGAGCCATGGAGAGCCGCCGTTCAGCTTGGTTCTGCGCGGTCGCCTCGCTGCTCCTCCTCGCGTCCTGCAGCGGAGAGAGCTTCAGCGATGCGGAGAAAGCGACGATCGCTTCGATGTCGCTGGCGTCGCTGCTGCCTTTGCCTGCCGATCCAACCAACAAATATGCCGACGATCCGGCTGCAGCTGCCCTCGGCGCAACGCTGTTCTTCGACCAGCGCATGAGCAGCGACGGCGTCGTCTCCTGCGGCACCTGCCATCTCATTGATCGGCAGTTCCAGGACGACCTGCCGCGCGGCAAAGGCGTAGGCACGACCAACCGTCGCACCATGCCGCTCGCCGGCGCGGCCTGGGGTCCTTGGTTCTTTTGGGACGGACGTCGCGACAGCCTGTGGGCGCAGGCCCTGGCGCCGCTGGAGGACCAGCGCGAGCATGCCGGGACGCGCGCTTTCTATGCGCACTTCGTGGCCGACGAGTTCAACGAGCGATACCAGCGCATCTTCGGGCCGCTGCCTGATCTATCGTCGGTGCCGAAGCAGGCCGGTCCCTTCGGCAAACCCGCCGAGCAAACGGCATGGAACGCGATGAGTCCGGACCGGCAGGACGCGGTGAACCGCGTCTTCTCCAACCTCGGCAAGGCGATCGCAGCCTTTGAACGCTCGATCGTGCCGGAAGAGACGCGCTTCGATCGCTTCGCCAGGGCTCTGGCGGCGGGGAAACCGGCGGAGGGCGACGTGGCTTTTTCGGGCGAGGAGATCGCCGGGTTGAAGCTCTTCATCGGCAAGGCGAACTGCTCGACCTGCCACACTGGCCCGCGCCTGACCGACGATTCATTCCACAATACCGGGGTGCCGGTCGTGCCCGGCCTGCCGGAGGATCTCGGGCGCGAGACGGGCGTCAAGCAAGTCGACGCCGATCCTTTCAACTGTCTGGGAAAATTCAGCGACGCCGGACCGGAAGCCTGTGGCGAGTTGCGCTTCATGGTCAAGGAGGGCGCCGCTCTCACACGCGCCTACAAGCCGCCGTCGCTGCGGGGTGCTGCGACGCGTCCGCCCTATATGCATGCAGGGCAGTTCGCGACGCTGGAGGAGGTTGTAGACCATTACTCCCGCGCGCCCGCGGCGCCCTCAGGAGCGACGGAGCTGCATCCGCTGACCCTTTCCGAGCGCGAACGCCAGCAACTTATCGCCTTTCTGAAGACGCTGGCGGAGTGACGCTACGTCTCGACCACAGGCAATTCCATGGGCCGCCATGGCCGCCGATGGACACTTTCGATGTGTTCCAGTGCCTCATAGATGAAGCTGTCCTCGAATCCCGCGTCATCTAGCGTCGCGTGAATGCCATTTCCGGCTTTGATCAACACAGCGATCTTGAAAGCCCGCGACTGCCTGTTCCTGCGGTCGACCGCAGCAAGTTTCTCCGCCAGAGCGTGTGCCGTCTCGACCGGTCCAAAAAGATGCGAAGCCAGCCGCAGCACCGCAGCGCTCGGGCTCTTCAGAACCCAGTTGATCGCCCAGCTACGGACGTGGCAATCGGTGTCGCCGAGAGAAGTTGCCAGTGCCTCCAAGATCGCCTCATCGATCAACCGGCTGTTCATGAAAAACTCGACAGAGACTTTACGTCGCCAACCATCGGGGCTTCTGCTCAAGGCGAGTGCTGTGTCCCGCAGTTCGTGTATGCGTTCACGTACCTCCGGCTTCCGACAACTGAGTTCTTCAAGAATGTAGACACCGGCACTGCTGACGCCCGGTGTCGACGAATTGACGAGTTCAGTGATCGACTGAAGCGGAAAGCCATTGTTGAGCGCTTCGATCAATAGCCAAATTGTGTCGGAGTCGGTGTCGCCGGAGCGGACCGTTTCGAACGCCTCTTGGGCGGTCACTTCGATTTTCATGGGAAAAGCTGGCCAGCGGCCAGGCTAGTTGCTGCTTATTTCTATTGGATATACGTAAGCTTGCGATTTGTCGACCGACAAGAGCCTGCAGCTACCGATCCTTCACCGTTTCCATGGCCACGAAGGTCGATGTCTGCGCGACATGAGGCAGGGCGGAGATGCGCTCGCCGAGCACGCGCCGGTAGGAGGCGATGTCGGTGGTGCGGACCTTGAGCAGATAGTCGAAGCTCGCCGCCATCATGTGGCATTGCTCGATCTCGGCCACACCCTGGACCGAGCGGTTGAAGGCGTCGAGGGCTAGGGAGCGCGTGTCCGACAGTTTGACCTGCACGAACGCGACGTGGCCCTCTCCCATGCGCTCGCGGTCGATGACGGCAGAATAGCCCCGAATGTAGCCGTCCTTCTCCAGCCGCCTGACCCGCGCCTGGACGGGCGTCTTGGACAGGCCGACCTTGGCGGCAAGTTCGGCCATCGAAAGCCTGCCCTGTCGCGCCAAAGCGGCAAGGATGTTTCGATCTAGGCGGTCCAATTGGTCTGTCATTGGTTATATCACTAGGCAAAATGATTGATCTATGAGCATCTATTTAGATCGATAGGGTAGTTTTGTCGACATCTTCGGACCGCGCGAAAATCGGGGTCCGTGCTAGATTCCGCGCGAACCACAACCCGATCCGGATCGCTTCATGCCGACGCTCGCCACCCTCCGAAACGAAATCCGTGCGAACTATTTGCCCGACGAGGATGCGGCGCTGAAACGCTTGAGCGCGGCAGCGAAGCTCGGCGACGCGGAATGTCAGGCGATCTCCAACCATGCCGCCCAGCTCGTGCGCGCGGTGCGCGGCTCGTCGGACCCGCGGCTGATGGAAGTGTTTCTCTCCGCCTACGGCCTCTCGACCAAGGAGGGCGTCGCGCTGATGTGCCTGGCCGAGGCGCTGCTGCGGGTGCCCGACACCGAGACGATGGACGAGCTGATCCGCGACAAGATCGCGCCGCAGGACTGGTCGGCGCATTCAGGCGGTTCCGCGTCGATCTTCGTCAACGCCTCGACCTGGGCGCTGATGCTGACCGGCCGCGTGCTCGACGAGGGCGAGGGCGGCATAGAGCGCACGCTGCGCGCGATGGTGCGAAGGCTGGGCGAACCTGTCATCCGCACCGCCGTCGCTGCAGCGATGCGCGAGATGGGCGAGCAGTTCGTGCTCGGCCGCACCATCGCTGAAGCCGTAAAGCGCGGCAAGTCGATGACGGCCAAGGGCTATCTCTATTCCTACGACATGCTGGGCGAAGCGGCGCGCACCGAAGCTGATGCGCAGCGCTATTTCAAGGCCTACGAGAACGCGATCACCGCACTCGCGAAACACTCGACTGGCGAGGACATCCGCTTCAATCCCGGCATCTCGGTGAAGCTGTCGGCGTTGCATCCGCGTTACGAGCAGGCGGAGAAGGATGCCATGCTGCCGGTGATGGCAGAGCGGCTGCTGGCGCTGGCTATTGCCGCCCGTGACGCGCGCATGGGACTCAACATCGACGCCGAGGAGGCCGACCGGCTGGACCTGTCGCTCGACGTCATCGAGCGCGTGCTGGCCGAGCCGCAGCTTGCCGGGTGGAACGGTTTCGGCGTCGTCGTCCAGGCCTATGGCCCGCGTTGCGCCTTCGTCATCGACTGGCTGCATGCGCTGGCGCAGAAGCTCGACCGCAAGATCATGGTGCGTCTGGTCAAGGGCGCCTATTGGGACACCGAGATCAAGCGCGCGCAGACGCTGGGGCTCTCGGGTTATCCGGTGTTCACCCGCAAGGTGAACACGGATGTTTCCTACATTGCCTGCGCGCGAAAACTGCTGTCGATGACCGACCGCATCTATCCGCAGTTTGCCACGCACAACGCCCATACCGTCGCGGCCGTGCTCGCCATGGCGCCGGATCGCAATGCCTTCGAGTTCCAGCGCCTGCACGGCATGGGGGAACAGCTGCACGAGGCCGTGCGCAAGGCGGAGGGCACGCGTTGTCGCATCTATGCGCCGGTCGGAGCGCATTCGGATCTTCTCGCCTATCTGGTGCGCCGCTTGTTGGAAAATGGCGCCAACTCGTCCTTCGTCCACCAGCTGACCGACGACGACGTGCCCCCGGAGACGATCGCCCGCGATCCCTTCGAGACGGTGTCAGGGCAGGGGCCGGCCGCCAACCCGGCGATTGCAAAGCCCAGTGCGATCTTTGGAGCGAATCGCAAGAACTCCAAGGGCTACGACATCACCGATCCGGTGACGCTGGCCGACCTGGAAAAGGCGAAGTCCGCCTTTGCCGGCAAGGAACGCTGGCGGGCGGCGCCGATGACGCGTGCGGCGGGACGGGGGCCGAAACGCCCGATCCAGAATCCCGCCAAGGTGACGGACGTCGCGGGCAGCGTGACCGAGGCGAGCGCCAAGCAGGTTTCGGCCGCGGTGCGCATCGCAGTCGAGGCTCAGCCTGCCTGGGCGAAACGTCCGGTGGCCGAGCGCGCCGCGATCCTCGAGCGCGCGGCAGACCTCTACGAGGCGAATGCCGTCGAGTTCTTTGCGCTGGCGACCCGCGAGGCCGGCAAGACGCTTGCCGACGGCATTGCCGAGGTCCGCGAAGCGGTCGACTTCCTGCGCTACTACGCGACCGAAGCGGTAAACGTGGAGGCTGGAACCGAAGCGCGCGGCGCGATCGTCTGCATCTCGCCGTGGAATTTTCCGCTGGCGATCTTCACCGGACAGATCGCGGCGGCGCTTGTCACCGGCAATTCCGTGATTGCCAAACCCGCCGAGCAGACGCCGCTTATCGCGGCGCGTGCGGTGGCGCTACTGCGCGAGGCCGGTGTCCCGGAAGACGTGATCCAGCTTCTGCCGGGCGACGGCCCCTCGGTCGGCGCGCCGCTGACGGCTGACTCGGGCATCGCCGGCGTCTGCTTCACCGGCTCGACAGACGTCGCCAAGGCGATCGAGCGCCAGCTTGCCAAGACCGCATCGCCCGACGCCATGCTGATTGCCGAGACGGGCGGCCTCAACGCAATGATCGTGGATTCCACCGCGCTGCCCGAACAGGCGGTGCGCGACATTCTTGCATCTGCCTTCCAGAGCGCCGGCCAGCGCTGCTCTGCGCTGCGCATTCTTTATGTCCAGAAGGACGTTGAGAAGAAGGTGCTTGAGATGCTCAAGGGGGCGCTCGAGGCACTGGTTGTCGGCGATCCCTGGTCGATCTCGACCGACGTCGGTCCGGTAATCGACGAAGAGGCGCAGCAGTCGATCGGTGATTATTGTGCCGCGATGGAAACGAAGGGCCGGCTGATCGCGAAGCTGGAAGCGCCGGCCGGCGGGCGGTTCGTCGCGCCGCATATTTTTCGCGTATCCGGCATCGAGGAGATGGAGCGCGAGATCTTCGGGCCGGTGCTGCATGTCGCGAGTTTCGAAGCCGAGAACATCGACCGCGTCATCGGCGCGATCAACCGCAAGGGCTACGGACTGACCTTCGGCCTGCACACACGCATCGAGGCGCGCGTGCAGCACATCGTCGACGGCATCCATGCCGGTAACATCTACGTCAACCGCAACCAGATCGGCGCGGTCGTGGGCTCGCAGCCTTTCGGCGGCGAGGGGCTGTCAGGCACCGGGCCGAAGGCCGGCGGGCCGCACTATCTCAGGCGGTTCCGCAAGTCGGCTTCGCCAGCATCGGGCGAGCAGGCGGCTGCCTCGTCGGCGGCCAAGGTGAGCGCCGCCGTGTTGAAGAACAGCCCGCCCGATCCGGCGCTGGGCGGCTGGTCGACGCGTGCGGACCGCATCGCCGTGCTGCGCAAGCATCTGCGCGGCAAGGGCGCTGCCGCGATCACGGCCGCCGCCAGCATCGACTTCGGGCCCGTCGACCTGCCCGGCCCGACCGGCGAGGCGGATACGCTGACGCTCGCGCCGCGCGGCCGGGTGCTCTGCCTCGGACCTGATGCAGAGACGCTTCTGGCACAGGCGATCCAGGCTCTGGCCGCGGGCAACGCGGTGCTGGTGGTCGCTCCCGGCGCGCCGGCAGCTCTTCACCTGCTCACGGGCAAGGGCCTGCCTGTCGCCGCGATTGACGGAACGCTGGACACGACCGATGTCGTGACGCTCGACATCGATGTCGTCGCGTTCTCAGGACGGACCGAGGATGCTCGGACCATCCGTCAGGCGCTGGCGCAAAAGACGGGCCCGATCGTGCCGCTGGTCACGGAGATATTGTATCCAGCCGCCTATGCGCATGAACGCTCGGTCTGCGTCGACACGACCGCGGCCGGCGGCAATGCCAGCCTGCTCGCCGGAGCTGGATGAGGTCACGCTCCCTCGACGACCGAAAAGCCTTCGAACTGCGGATGGCCGAGGTAATGCACGTCGTTCGAGCCCGCGTTGCGATGTGCGGCGCGGAAATTCTCCGACTTCGTCCAGGCGGTGAAGTCGTCCTTGCTCGCCCAGATCGTATGCGAGGCAAAGAGCGTGTAGCCTTCGGCTTCGTTCTCCGGCCCGCGCAGCAGGTGGAACTGCTTG
Source organism: Mesorhizobium sp. KR9-304 (assembly GCF_040049215.1). Classification (NCBI taxonomy): domain Bacteria; kingdom Pseudomonadati; phylum Pseudomonadota; class Alphaproteobacteria; order Hyphomicrobiales; family Phyllobacteriaceae; genus Mesorhizobium; species Mesorhizobium sp. KR9-304. The sequence continues at coordinate 384,343 of NZ_JBDZDN010000003.1, forward strand.
AAGCCATGCATCTCGTGAAGCCTTGAGTCGCGGCCCTTCCAGATATTTTCGAAGGCCTCCTCCGAGCCCTTTTTCACCTTGAAGCGGTTCATTGCGATGAACATCGTATTCCTTTCAGTTGTTGCGTCGAAAGCCGGCCCTTCCGGCTCTGTCCGATAGGCGGCCTCATATGCGGCCCGTGTGCCGTTCCTGCCGAAGGGTAGCATGCCGCCTGCGGCTTCAGCCACGTCCCGCCGGCAGTCCATTGAACGAGAACAATCGCGGGTCTCCGGTGCTCACCGCATGAATGCGAGGGGGATCGAAAATTCCCATGACGAGCGACCTGCATTCGCGGGGATGGGCGGGAACGGAGACGCGTTGCGAATGGCCTGAAGTGCGGCCTGGTCGATCGAAGCCACGCCGGAGCTTCGTGTCACCCGCGCCGAGCGGACGCCGCCGTTCGAGCCGACCGCGAAGGCGACCACCACTTCTCCGCGTCCTTTCGCGCGAACCGATCGCGCAACCCGCGCCAGCTTGGAACGCACCTTGCCAGGATAGTTGGACACGGCGGCATTGCCGACCTGGCCGTTCTTCGAGCCGCCGCGGCTCGCCTGCCTGCTGTCGCCCTTTTCCTGGCCGTCCGCCTGCCCGCGCTGGGCATTGGCCTGGTTCTGGCCGCGATTGCCGGATTTCTTCGGCTTGGCATCGGCCTTGTTGGCGACCTTCTTGCCTTCTTCGGACTTCTGCTTCGCGGTCTTCTTCTCGGCGGCGGGCTTCTTCGCGGCTTCCCTGGCAGGCTTCGCCGGTTCGGCTTTGTTTGTAATCGCCCCAGGCCTGACTTCCGCTTCAACTGCCGGATCGGTGTGCTCGGTCGCCTCGACGGGCTTCGTCTGCGACGGTTCGGCCTGCGCAACCTCTGCCGTCTCCACCACCTCCGCGCTTTCCACGGGATCGGCCTCGGTGGGTTGCGATGCTTGCACCTGGTCGGACGCAATGGTCTCGGCAGCCGCGACCGGCTCTGCTGCCTGAGTTTCGGCCGGTTTCTGGACAAAATTGTCGTCGTCGACCAACTCGGCCCGGTCGGTCGCCAGCACTTGCGGCGCGGTCTCGGTGACGGCTGGGGCGGGCTTGCTTTCCGAAGTCTCAGGTTCCGTGCGTTGGGTAGGGTGAGCGGTTTGCCGTTCGGCCGTCACTGCCTCGGCAAGCTCGGCTGGCTGGACAGGCTCGGCCGCCGCCTCCGTCACCGGCTCGGCGGGCGGTTCCTCGACCGGCCTCAGCGTTTCCGGTTCCGCGGTGACGGCCTTGGTGACGTCGCTCGCCTCTACCGCATCATCGACGGAAACCGGCTCGGCATCCACCGTGTCGACCGGCACGGCGTCAAGCATGGTGACCATGGTGACGTCGACCGTATCCTCGATCTCCGAGGTTTCGCCGGCTTTCGCCTGATCTTCAGGGCTGCCGAGAAGGGCGATGCCGGAAAAATCGGCGCCTTCCATCAGCACCGCCTCGTCGGTGGCCTGGATGAAGAAGATCGCGATGGCCGCGTGAAAGACGCAGGACGCCAGTAGCGCCAGCTTCCATTTGCGCCCCAGGTCCATCGATTTCGTGGGATTCGGGCCGAGTGGTTCCGCCGGCCTGAGCGTGATCAGGCTGTTGTGGTTCGCAGCGAAGTAGCGCTCGGGGGCCTCGCGGATGCCGTTCTGAAGGGCGCCGCGCGGGATGGCGAGATCGGGATCGTCCGGCTCGAAGTCGGCCGCCGCCATGCCGGCCAACGGCCATAGCGGCCGGGCGGATGCGAAGGCTGGTTCGAGCCCGACCGCCATCGCCTACACGCCGAAGGCGATGGCCGACTTCGTTTCCGGCTTCAGCTGGCTGAGGCAGGCTTTCGGGTCGATGCCCGCGCCTGTGCATTCGGTCGCGTGGTTGACGAGTACACGGCGGATCTTGGTGCAATCGGCGCCGGCAAGATCGAAGCGGGCCACCTTCGTCTTGCCCGCGGGCAACTCGTTGAAGTCGAGCACCGTCAGCCGGTCGACGACGCCGGCGTCGTTGAACAACGCGATCTCGAAGGCTGCCTTGGCCAGCTCCGCGCCGAGATTGTTGGTGACCACGAAGGTCAGTCGGCAGCCCTTGTCCGACGGCTGCGCCCCGTTGAGCTCGAGCACGAGGGCAGGGGGCTCCTGTGCTGAAACGGGAGAGGCCGCGGCGATGAACGCCGCGGCCGTTATATAGAAGAGCTGCACCGGATGCATCGGTCTGATCAGCCCCCGAAGCGCATGCTCGCCGCTACCTTCAGCGAGATGCCCGGTTCGTAGATGATGTCGGTCGTCGAAGCGTTGAGGGGGTTGGTGTAGTTTTCGTCGAGAAGATTATCCACGCGGGCGTTGAACTTCAGGTCGTCCGTCGCCTGGTAGGAGGCGAAGAGGTTGACCAGCGTATAATCCTCGGCGATCGGATTGCCGGCGGGGGCGCCGTTGAACTGCACCTCGCCGCCGACCACCAGCCGGTCCTCCAAGAAGCGGAAGCCCAGCTGACCTGTTACCTGGGACGAGGGGATAGTCAGCAGATCTTCCCGAACGCCCTCGTATGAGATCGTGTATCCGTCGGTGATTGAGATCGAGAGGCCGGCGAAACCCCATGCGGCGTCGTAGACGCTTTCCAGCTCGAAGCCGCGGATCTTGGCGTTCGCGAAGTTCTGGTACTGGTAGCAGATCGGGATGACGCCGGGTCCTGGCGTGTAGGTGCACCCGTCGAAGGGGTCGCTGAACGCCGAGATTTGTGCCCCACCGATATAGTCGTCGATGTCGTTGTCGAAATAGGCTGCCTTCAGGCGCAGGCGGTCGTCGGCCTGTATGAGGCCGTCCTGGCCGTAGTTGAGGCCGAATTCGATCGTGTGCGACGTTTCCGGCTTGAGGTCAGGATTGGGCAGGAACGGAAAGACCACGCCGTTGGGATGCAGTCCGCTGATCAGCGTTTCCGACAGCGACGGCGAACGATAGCCTTCCGCATAGGTGCCATAGACCTGAAGCCCGGAAAGGCCGATCTGCTCGAAAGGCGATACGCCGACCGTGATGCGGGGGGAAACCCGGTCGCCTTCGGTCTCGCCGACATCGCTGTCCAGCTTGTAGCTGTCGTAGCGGAGCGCGCCGACCACCTCGAGCCATTCCCAGACCAGCTTTTCCTGGATGTAGGCGCCCGAGACGCGCCGCTTGCCCGACGGCGTGTAGATGTCGTCGCCGCCTTCCGGGCTGGCCGTCTCGACGTCGTCCTGGACCCAATCACCGCCATAGGTCAGTTCGTGTGCGAACTGGCCGGTGTCGAAGCGGGAGGTATTCCAGATGTCGACACTCGGAGTCTCGACGTCGTAGGTGGTTTTCGAGCCCGCCGGAATGACGATCGGCAGTCCTGTGACCGAACTGTAGCGGCCGACGTCGGTCAGATAGGTCTGGTCCAGATCGGTCTTGTTGTAGGCGCCATTGATGTGGAGATCGAGCCAGCTTTCGTTCTCGTCCTTGATGTTGTAGCGGCCGGTGAACGTATTCTGCTGGGTATCCATCCGCGATGTGTCGCCGCCTTCGGTCCAGCTGTCGTCGGCGCCGATCCACCCCAGCTTCAGCTCGCTGTTGTCGGTCGGACGGATCGTCGACTTCAGAATTCCGCTCAGGACATCGAAGCTGCTCCCCGGGACATCATCGCCATTGCCGTCGGTATAATCGTCGAAGTCCCGCCAGACGATGTTGCCGAGCACGTCGAATGAGTCGTTGAAGCGGTAGGCGCCGGTGCCGCTGGTCGTCCAGCCGTTCCCGTTCGTGTCGTAGCGTCCGGTGATGGAAGCCGCCCAGGTTTCGCTGTCGCGCAGAAAGTCCTCGGCGTCTTTCGTCTCGAACATGACCACGCCGCCGATGGCTCCCGAACCATAGGTGTTGGCAACAGGGCCGCGAATGACGTCGACTTGATCGATCAGTTCCGGGTCGAGCCAGAACATGGACTGCGTGCCGTGACCGGTGCGCTGGAAGTCCTGCCTGGCGCCATCGACGATGACGGCAACCCGGCCGAAATCCTGAAGGCCGCGTATGTTGACGCTCGAAGCCGTGCGGTTGGCGTCCGATTGCATGGCGACGCCCGGCACTCCGAAAAGAACGTCCTGCGGCGTCGTGGCCATGCGCCGTTCGAGCTGCTCCTGGTCGACATGGCTGACGGAGGCCATCTGGTCTATGGCGCTTTCGCCGGTGCGGCTGACGATGGTGATCTTGTCGAGTGGCGTGGCCCCGGTTGCCGCGGTTGCCGGCTGCGTCGCCTGCTCCTGACCGGTTTCAGCAACCGCTTCGCCGTTTACAAGGATTGGTTGGCCCGTCTGCTGAGCCTCCTGTGCCCAACCCGCCTGCGTACCTACCAAAACCGTCATTGCGGCTCCGCCCAGCAGAACCGCCATGTCTCGCCCAACCAGCCCCATGTCCCAACTCCAATGCCTGAATTTCGATGCTGGCTGGCATGGAGCTCGCTCGCATTTTCATAGTCCACCGGATCGCTTTAAATGTTGACTCATTTACTCCGGTATTGCACTGACTAATAAACATGACTATTCGAGTCAAGAAAACAAATCGCATTTCAAACCCGCCGCGCGAATTGGTGATGACGGACGGGGAAAGGAGCGGATCGATGAACACGCACAACCCGCATGAATTCCGGTTTCGGCCGCGTCGTCCGGTGACGGACGAGCAGGCCCAATACACCGCCGCCGGCAGGCTGCCGCCGCGCACGGTGTCCAGCGAGGCGCTGTTCAACGGCCTCTATGAAATAGGCATCAACCATGGCGGCTCGCTCTATCGGCTGAAGATCACCCGCCAAGGCAAGCTCATCCTCAACAAGTAGGCATCCCGACATGGACCAGCGCGTCAAACCGGCACCGCATGAGATTCGTATTGCGCGCGCCGAAAACCCCAAGATGCGTGAGCGCGACCTCGCCGCGCAGCTTGGCGTATCGGAGGCGGAGTTCGTCGCCGCGCATTGCGGCGACGGCGTGCAGCGCATCGAGTCGCGCGTCAACGAGTTGCTGCTCGGGCTGGAAGCTGTCGGCGAGGTCATGGCGCTGACACGCAACGAAAGCGCGGTCCACGAGAAGATCGGCATCTACGACAAGGTCCAGGCAGGCGATCACGCCGCGCTGGTCCTCGGCGCCGATATCGACCTGCGAATCTTCCCGAAAACCTGGGCGCATGGTTTCGCGGTCGAGAAGCGCGAGGGCGACGAGATCCGCCGCTCGCTGCAGTTCTTCGACGAAGCCGGCGAAGCGGTGCACAAGGTACATCTGCGTCCCGCATCCAATCTCTACGCCTATCAGAAGCTTGTCGCGGCCCTGGTCTCGCCGGACCAGTCGCCGACGGTCGCGCTACAAGGCATCGCCGAGGGCGAGCCGGATACAGGCGAAACGGGGAGCGCCGAGGAATTGCGCGACCGCTGGAGCCGGATGACCGACGTGCATCAGTTCTTCGGCATGCTCAAGAAGTTGAAGCTGACGCGTCACCAGGCCGTGCACATGATCGGGGACGATTTTGCCTGGCGGCTCGCCGACGAAAGCCTGGCCGCCATGTTCAATCACGCGGCGGCAGGCGGCATGCCGATCATGTGCTTTGTCGGCAACCGCGGCTGCATCCAGATCCATTCCGGCCCGGTCAGCAACATCAAGGTCATGGGTCCGTGGATCAACGTGCTCGATAAGACCTTTCATCTGCATCTGAGGCAGGACCGCGTCCGCGAACTCTGGACGGTGCGCAAGCCGACCAAGGACGGCCACGTCACCTCGATCGAGGCATACGACGCCAGCCAGCAGATGATCATCCAGTTTTTCGGCCAGCGCCACGAAGGCGAACCGGAGCGCGACGACTGGCGCTTCCTGGCCGAAAATCTGCCGCGCACCGCGCAATCGTCCGCGGCCTGAGGAGCAGTTTCATGGGTTACGCCAGATTGTTTACGCGCCTCCTTTGCGCGGGTTCGCTTCTGTTTGCGCTGGGTCTGGGCTCTCCCGCGGCGACGGCGGAACAAGGGCAGGAGATATTCAAGGACACGTCGCGCATCGCCTCGATCGGTGGCGCGATCACGGAGATCGTCTACGCGCTCGGCGAACAGGACAAGCTCGTCGCACGCGACTCCACCAGCCTCTATCCGGAAGCCGCGCTGAAGCTTCCCGATGTCGGTTATATGCGCGCCCTTTCTCCCGAAGGCGTGCTGTCGATCAATCCGACTGGAATCCTGGCTGTCGAAGGCAGCGGGCCGAAGGAAGCGATCGACGTGCTGAGAAAGGCGAGCGTGCCCTTCATCATGGTGCCCGAAACCTTCGACCACGCCGGCATCCTCGAAAAGATACGCGTCGTCGGGCAGGCAATGGGCGCAGAGGAGAAGGCGGCCGCGCTGTCGGGGAAAGTCGAGGCCGACCTCGCCGCCGCGGAAAAACTGACCGCCGGAATCGCCGACAGGAAGCGCGTGCTTTTTATCCTCTCCATGCAGGGAGGAAAGCTTCTTGCGGCCGGCTCGAACACGGCGGCGAACGGCATCATCGAACTTGCTGGCGGCGTGAATGCCGTCGACGGCTTTTCAGGATACAGGCAACTGTCCGACGAGGCTGCGATCTTGGCCAGACCGGACATCATATTGATGATGGATCGGGGCGGCGATCATGGCCCAGCGGATGCCGAGCTTTTCACTCATCCCGCCATCGCATCGACGCCGGCGGGTCAGGCAAAACGGTTGGTCCGGCTCGACGCCAACTATCTGCTCGGATTCGGCCCCCGTACGGCCGGCGCGATACGCGATCTGGCGACCGCGCTCTACGGTGATGAATTGAAGGGCTGACATGTCCCTTGGTCCGGCTGCCGGGGTGATCGGGACGAGGAATGCAACGGCCGTCCATGGCGACCGTGCTTCGCGTGCGCGATTTGCTATTCTGCTCCTCGCCATCCTGCTCGTGGCGACGGTCCTTTTCAGCCTTGCGTCGGGCGCGTCAAACGCATCTGCCCTTGCCCTCGTCCGCGGCTGGCTGCTGGCAACGTCCTCCGCCGATCCGATATCGATCCGCGACGGCATCATCGTATACGATATCCGCCTGCCACGCGTGATCATGGGCGTGCTGATAGGCGCCGCGCTGGCCGTGTCCGGCGCGGTGCTGCAGGGGCTTTTCCGCAACCCGCTGGCCGATCCGGGGCTGGTCGGCGTGTCTGCCGGCTCCAGCCTCGGCGCAGTCTCGGTTATAGTGCTCGGCGCCAGCACGCTTGCGCCACTGACTGAGATGTTCGGAACCTTCGCGCTGCCGCTCGCCGCCTTTGTCGGCGGGTTGGTCACGACTCTCGTTCTTTATCGCGTCGCGACCAGGCAGGGACGGACATCGGTCGCCACGATGCTGCTTGCCGGCATCGCCATCGCCGCGCTTGCGATGGCGCTCACCGGGATCCTGATCTTCATGGCCGACGACCGGCAGTTGCGCGACCTGACCTTCTGGCAACTCGGATCTCTGGCCGGCGCGACCTGGCAGAAAATCGGCGCCGTCGCTCCGATCATCGTCGTGGCCCTGGCGACGACACCGTTCGTGGCAGGCGGACTCAACGCGCTGGCGCTCGGCGAGGCGACGGCAGGCCATCTCGGCATTCCCGTCCAGCGGCTGAAATACATTGCCATCCTGTCGGTGTCGGCGGCCGTCGGCGCATCGGTATCCGTCAGCGGCGGCATCGGCTTCGTCGGCATCGTCGTGCCGCACCTTTTGCGTCTGCTCATTGGACCGGACAACCGCTATCTGCTGCCGGCCTCGGCGTTGCTGGGCGCCAGCATGCTTTTGCTAGCGGACGCCGTCAGCAGGACGATCGTCGCTCCGGCCGAGCTTCCGATCGGCATCGTCACCGCGACGGTAGGCGCTCCCTTCTTCCTCTGGATCCTCCTGCGCCGCCGCGGGATTCTGGACCTGTGAGCCGGTAATGATCGAAGCGCGCGACCTATCCGTATCCATCGGCGGCCGGAAGATCATCTCGAACGTGGATTTCGAGGTGAAGCCCGGCGAACTGGCCGCGATCGTCGGCCCGAACGGTTCGGGCAAGACCACCTTTCTCAAGGCGCTCTCGGCCGAGCTTCCCTACACCGGCCGCGTGAGCATGAACGGCCGCGACCTTGCCATGATGAAGGCCTGGGAGGCCGCGTCGCTGCGCGCCGTGCTGCCGCAGGCGACCGCGCTGTCCTTTCCGTTCACCGTGCGCGAGATCGTCAAGCTCGGACTGACCGGCGGACGTTCCGGGGCGCTGGCCGGCGAGGATGAGCGCCTGCCGGAACGGGCGCTTGCGCGCGTCGACCTCGACGGGTTCGCGGGCCGCTTCTACCAGGAGCTTTCAGGCGGCGAGCAGCAGCGTGTCCAGCTTGCCCGCGTGCTCTGTCAGGTCTGGGCGCCGGTCCTCGACGGCAAGCCGCGCTACCTGTTCCTCGACGAACCGGTCTCCAGCCTCGACATCAAGCATCAACTCATCATCATGAACCTGGCGCGCGATTTCGCCACGCGTGGGGGAGGGGTGGTCGCCATCCTGCACGACCTCAATCTGACGGCCATGTACGCCGGTCGCATCTTCGTCATGCATCGCGGCCGGCTGGCTGCGGCCGGTTCGCCCCTGGAGGTGCTTAGCGATGAACTGATCTCGAATGTATTCGAATGCAAGCTGAAGGTAGGGGTGCTGCCGGCCGCCGGTACGCCCTTCGTGCTGCCGCAGTCGGCGGGGCTGTAACTATCCAGCGAGTGCCTGCGGCTGGATCGGCATTTCAATGCCGAGCAGGCCGCGCATATCGGGCTTCGCCGCCACCAGGTCGGCGATGGAATGGCGCATCAGGACTGCGAAGAATGCGTTCAGCGCTTCGCGCAGCGCCGAGTTCAGCGCGCAGGAATCGACCAGCGGGCACTCGGCGGCGTCGCTCTCGAAACACTCGGCCATGGCGAAATTCTCTTCCGTCACGCGCACCACATCGAACAGCGTGATCTGCTCCGCCGGTCGGCCGAGCCGCACGCCGCCGTTGCGGCCGCGTACAGTCTGAACCAGCCCGTGCTCGACAAGCGGCTGCAGGATCTTGAACAGGAACAGCTCGGATACGGAATACGCGCTTGCGATCTCCGGAATCCGGCTCAGACGGCCATCGTTGGCGGCGCAGTACATGAGTATGCGCATCGCGTAGTTGGTCTGTCGCGTAAGCCGCATGGGGCAAGTCCTCGCGAAGCTGGGGTCAATTTGGAATATGGCCTATTCCTTAGAACAATTCCAGACAAGAAGCCAATAAAACCTGAATTCCTTTATCTACTTTCGTGCGGATGGCGGCTTATTTGCGACATGTCCCATGGTCGCGAGGGGACCGGAACGGGCGATGCCCGCTACACCGAGGCAAGGCATCATGAATACGCGCCCCGATTGCTGCAGACGAGGTCTTCGAACCCTATCTTCGATGTCAGCACGCTTCGTCAACCGGAGACCGACCGGCCATGCCTTCAGCAATCGAATCCGCACTGCCGGACGGCATTCCCGCACCCGAGGACGCGCATAAGCTCGCCGCGCTCAGGCGAACGAAAGCTATTGCGACGGGCGCTCTCGCCCTTTGCGTCGCGGTGTTCGCGCTGGCGAAATATTTCGAGCCGGTGTGGCCGTGGCTGTCCTTCGTGGCCGCCTTCGCCGAAGCGGCGACGATCGGCGGCATTGCCGACTGGTACGCCGTGGTGGCGCTGTTCAGGCGGCCGCTCGGACTGCCGATCCCGCACACCGCCATCATCCCCGAGAACCGGAACCGAATCGCCGACAATCTCGGCCGCTTCATAGAAGCCAACTTCCTCGCACCCGGACCGGTGCGGGACAAGCTCCGGCAAGTCGACTTCGCCGCGCTGGTCGCCGATTGGCTGACCGGTCCCGACCGTGCGGCCGGCCTGTCTCGCTTCGTCGCGCGGCTCGTTCCGCAGACCCTCACGGCGTTGGAGGGATCCGGGCTGCGCGACTTCATCAAGCAGCGCATGCAGGACGAAATCGGGAAGGTGAAGGTTGCACCGCTCGCCGCCGACCTGCTCTCTGCCTTTACCGAGGATCGCCGCCACCAGAAGCTGTTCGACGAGTTCATCAAGGTTGTCGGCCGTTTTCTGAACGACGAGCAGGCCTTGGCGACGATGCGCGAGAGGATTCGCGAGGAGTTGCCGTCGCTGTTCAACCTGTTTCGCGCCGATGCCTACCTGCTCAAGAAGATCGTTGCCTCCGCCGGCTCGCTGCTCGAAGAGGTGAGGGCGGACGCCGACCATCCCACGCGGCTGGAATTCGACCGTTTCGTGCACCGGTTCATCGAGCGCCTGCGCCACTCGAAGGACTACGCCAGGCGCGCCGAGAAGCTGAAACTTGACCTGCTCGCTCGTCCCGAAGTGGCTGAATTCGCTCAGGATGTCTGGGAAAGCACGCGCCGCTTCGTCGAGCAGGACGCGAAAGCCGACGATTCGGTGATACGCCGGCATCTGGCATCGATGTTCGTCGACATCGGGCGCCATCTTGGCACGGATCCGCAGATCCGCGCGGATATGAACGAAGGTTTCGTCGTGGCGCTATCGTCGTTTGTCGAGAGCCAGAAGAGCGGCGTCTCCACCTTCATAGCCGATCAGGTGCGGCGCTGGGATCTTGTCCAACTCACCCGCCTGATCGAAATCAATATCGGCAGGGACCTGCAGTACATCCGGTTTAACGGCATGCTGATCGGCGGGCTTGCCGGGGTGATCCTGCACGTCGCGGAACGGCTGTTTCTGACAGGCTGAGGGAAGCGCTGCCCGCCGAAAGTTCAATATGCGACGGCTGCCGGCGGGAGCATTCTCGCGTGCGAAGCAGAAAAACGCTTTTCCGACAGATCGTTGTGGATATAGGTTGCGCTAGCCGGACTTCGGCGTCGAGTACCTAGGCAGAGGACCAAGGGAGGGATCATGTCCAACGTATCGTTGGTGGTGAATGGGCGGAGTGTGAGCGCCGACGTTGAGGACCGAACGCTTCTGGTCCATTTTCTGAGGGAAAATCTGGGACTTACGGGAACCCATGTCGGCTGCGACACGTCGCAGTGCGGCGCCTGCGTGGTGCATATCGACGGCAAGGCGGTCAAGTCCTGCACGATGCTCGCCGCACAGGCCTCGGGCTCGACAATCGTTACGATTGAAGGACTTGCGGACGGCGCCGAGCTCCACCCGGTGCAGGCGGCCTTCAAGGAGCACCACGGGCTGCAATGCGGTTTCTGCACGCCCGGAATGATCATGGCGGCGACCGACATGATCAGCCGGCACCCGGAGGGCCTGGACGAGGCGACAGTGCGCGCCGAACTCGAAGGCAACATCTGCCGCTGCACCGGATATCACAACATCGTCAAGGCGATACTGGCGGCCTCTCAAGCGATGGCCAAGGGTCAAAAGGGCGCGGCCAAGGCGGCCTGAGAAATTCCGAGCGTGGACAGAATTCCCGACCGGCCCCGACGCGACATGATTTCGACAAGCGATTCCAAGGGCCTAGCCGGCACCGCGACAAAAGACACGCGGAAATCTGTTCACATCATGGTTCAGGAGGAGGACTCTGATGGGTATTGAGGGAATTGGCGCGCGCGTCGCGCGAAAAGAAGACAAAAGGTTCATCACCGGCGCCGGCCGCTATGTCGACGACATGGTCGTGCCCGGAATGAAGCATGCGGCTTTCGTCAGAAGCCCGCATGCGCATGCCGAGATCGTCTCGATCGACGTGGCCGCCGCGAAGGCGATGCCGGGCGTCATCGGGGTGCTTACCGGCAAGGAGCTGAAAGCCGACGGCATCGGCAACCTGATCTGCGGATGGATGATCCACTCCAAGGACGGCACGCCGATGAAGATGGGCGCCTGGTCGCCGCTGGCGGTGGACAAGGTGCGGTATGTCGGCGACGCCGTTGTCGTCGTCGTTGCCGAGACGAAGAGCCTGGCGCGCGACGCCGCCGAGGCGGTCGCGATCACCTACAAGGAACTGCCGTCGGTTACCGACGCGTCGAAGGCGATGGAAGCCGGCCAGCCGCAGATCCATCCTGAAGCGGAAAACAATCTGATCTTCGACTGGGACCTCGGCAATGCCGACGAGACCGCTGCGGCCTTCGCCAAGGCGGCGCATATCGTAAAGCTCGACATCATCAACAACCGCCTCATTCCGAACGCGATGGAGCCGCGCGCCGCCCTCGGCCAATACGACAAGGCGGAGGACCACTACACCTGCTGGACGACCTCGCAGAACCCGCACCTCGCCCGGCTGGTGATGAGCGCCTTCTACAACATCGCGCCTGAAAACAAGCTGCGCGTCATCGCGCCTGACGTCGGCGGCGGCTTCGGTTCGAAGATCTACATCTACCCCGAAGAGATCGTCTGCCTGTGGGCCTCGAAGAAGACCGGCGTGCCGGTGAAATGGGTGGCCGACCGGACCGAGAGCTTCCTCTGCGACGCGCACGGCCGCGACCATCACACCCATGCCGAGATGGCGTTCGACAGCGACCACAAGATCACTGGCTTCAAGGTCGACATGCAGGTCAATCTGGGCGCCTACATGTCGCTGTTCTCGTCGGTGACCCCGACCTATCTGTGCGCGACGCTGCTGTCGGGCCAGTACAACATTCCCGCGATCCTCGCCAATGTGAAGGCGATCTACACCAACACGGCGCCCGTCGACGCCTATCGCGGCGCCGGTAGGCCCGAGACGACCTATGTCCTCGAGCGCATGATGGAGGTGGCGGCGCGGCAGTTCGGCATGAGTCCGGTCGAACTCAGGCGGAAAAACTTCATCCGCGAGTTCCCGCACCAGACGCCGGTGGTGCTGATGTATGACGCCGGCGACTACGACGCCTCGCTCGACGCAGCGCTGAAGGCTTCGGACCATGCAGGCTTCCCTGCGCGGCGGGAGGAGGCCAGGAAGCGCGGCAAGCTGCGCGGCATCGGCATGAGCTGCTATATCGAGGCCTGCGGCATCGCGCCGTCGGCGGCGGTCGGCAGCCTGGGCGCAGGCGTCGGCCTTTGGGAAAGTGCGGAGGTGCGCGTCAACGCGGTCGGCACGATCGAGGTGCTGACCGGCTCGCACAGCCACGGCCAGGGTCACGAGACGACGTTCGCGCAGCTCGTCAATTCGCGCTTCGGCCTGCCCATCGAGCAGGTGTCGATCGTGCATGGCGACACCGACAAGGTGCAGATGGGCATGGGCACGTACGGCTCGCGCTCGGGCGCGGTCGGCATGAGCGCGATCGTCAAGGCGCTCGACAAGGTCGAGGCCAAGGCGAAGAAGATCGCCGCGCACCTGCTCGAAGCCGACGAAGGCGACATCGTCATCGAGGACGGCGCGCTGAAGGTCGCCGGCACCGACAAGACCATACCGTGGTTCCAGATGGCGCTGGCCGCCTACACCGCGCACAATCTGCCGTCCGGCATGGAGCCGGGCCTGAAGGAGACGGCGTTCTACGATCCCAGCAACTTCACCTTCCCGGCAGGCTGCTATGTCTGCGAGGTCGAGATCGACCCGGAGACGGGGGTGACCGACATTGTGCAGTTCGTCGCCGCCGACGATTTCGGCAACATCATCAACCCGATGATCGTCGAGGGCCAGGTGCATGGCGGCATCGCGCAAGGCGTCGGCCAGGCGCTGCTCGAAGGCGCGGTCTACGACGACAACGGCCAGCTCGTGACGGCGAGTTACATGGACTATGCGATGCCGCGAGCGGGCGACCTGCCATCGTTCCAGGTGTCGACCTCGAACACGCCGTGCCCGTCGAATCCGCTTGGCATCAAGGGCTGCGGCGAGGCCGGCGCGATCGGTTCGCCGCCGGCGGTGATCAACGCGATCACCGACGCGCTCGGCCACGAAAACCTGACCATGCCGGCGACGCCGCTGAAGGTGTGGCGGGCAATCAACAAACACTGAGGGAGTAGTGAGTAGGGAATAGTGAGTAGTGGAAAGAGGCGGACAGGCCTCGGCGAACTACTCACTACTGACTAATCCCTACTCACTCTCTTTCCGAAGGGAGAGAAACCAAATGTACGCAGTCAACTACCACCGCGCCTCCTCCGTGGCGGATGCTCTGAAACTGCTCGAAACCGGCGACGCCAAGGCGCTGGGCGGCGGGATGACGCTGATCCCGGCGATGAAGACCAGGCTCGCCGCGCCCTCCGATCTCGTCGACCTCGCCCATATCGCGGAGCTGAAGGGTATCAAGGTTGCGGGCATACAGGTCACCATCGGCGCGGGCGCGACGCATTTCGAAGTGTCCAGCAACGCCGAGATCAAGAAGGTCGCGCCTGCATTCTCGCAGCTGGCGTCGATGATCGGCGACCCGCACGTGCGCTACAAGGGCACGATCGGCGGCTCGGTCGCCAACAACGACCCGGCCGCAGACTATCCGGCGGCACTTCTGGCGCTCGGCGCGACGATCGTGACCAACGCCAGGGAGATCGCGGCGGACGACTTCTTCACCGGCCTGTTCGAGACCGCGCTGGGTGCGGGAGAGATCATCACCGCCGTGCGCTTCGACGCGCCGGAGAAGGCCGGTTACGAAAAATTCCGCAACCCGGCGTCGCGCTACGCGATAACAGGCGTGTTCGTCGCCAAGGGCGGTTCGGGCGTGCGGGTCGCGGTGACGGGGGCGGGCGAAAACGGCGTCTTCCGCGCGGCCGAACTGGAGGCGGCGCTGGCGCAGCACTTCGCGCCTTCGGCGGTGGACGGGGTCGCCGTGTCGGCCGACGCGCTGATGAGCGACATCCACGCCTCGGCCGAATACCGGGCGAATCTGGTGAAGGTGATGGCCAAGAGGGCGGTGGCGAAGGCTGGGTGAGGTGCGAACACATCGGGGCTAGCGCGTTCCCGACACTTCCGAAGCCGATTTGAACGAGTGCTACAGGCGCTGCCGGACCTTTTGGGTCTACAAAGCGGTGTATTGCAGCCGTGGAGGATGAAACCATGATTGGCAATCGCTTTGCCCGGAGAATTGCCGGGGCGGCTGCGGTGCTGCTGACGATGATGGCGCAGCCGCTCCAGCCTGCGTACGCGCAGGAGCAGGTGGCGGCCGCCGATGCAGCGGATGCAGCCGCGCAGTCGCCCGAACCGCTGAGCGCCGACGAGATGGAGGTGCTGGTTGCCAGGATTGCGCTCTACCCGGACGAGTTGATCGCGGTGATCACGGCAGCAGCGCTCTATCCGCTGCAGGTCGTCGAGGCGGCGCGCTATCTCGACCGGTACGAGAAGGACAAGAGCCTGAAGCCGAAGGAAAGTTGGGACGGCAGCGTGGTGTCGCTGCTCAACTATCCCGAGATCGTCAGGATGATGAGCGACGACCTCGAATGGACGCAAGCGCTCGGGGACGCCATCGCATACCAGCAGAAGGACGTGCTGATCGCCATCCAGCAGTTGCGCGACGAGGCGGTCGCCAAGGGCGTCATCAAGACCGACGACAAGATCCAGGTGGTCAAGGAGAACGACAACGTCGTCATCAAGTCGGCCAGCCCGGAGGTGATCTACGTCCCGCAATATCCGCCGGAGATGTTTTACGAGCCGGGCTATGTGTGGGAGCCGATCCGCTACTATCCCGACCCTTACCCATACTACTGGTACCCGGGGGCGACGTTCTTTGCCGGGGCGGTGACCGGAGCCATCTGGGCTGCCGCCGTCGATTGGGACGATTGGGGCGTATGGGGCGGCCGCTGGCACGGCGGCGACATCGATATCGACTGCAACAACTGCTTCAACAACCGCGACTTCAACGGCAAGATCAACATCAATGACGTAGACTGGAGGAATGTCGATCGCAGCAAGATCAACATCGACCGCGACCAGTTGAACAAGTTCGACCGCAACGAGATCAGAAACAAGGTCAAGGCGAACGGCGACAACGCCATCCGCGATCGCGCCAGGGACATCAAGAAGCGCGACAACATCGCCAACAAGCGGCCGGACGCGGGTGGCCCGGGAACGAAAGACGTACGCAAAAGCACGCTCGACGGGCTGAAGGGCAAGGGTGGTCAGGCTGCGAACCGGCCGGCCAACAAGGCGAACGTCGACCGCCCCTCCAGCCGGCCTGCCGCCGGCAAGCCCGCCAACGTGAACCGCAAGGCCGGCAAGCCAAAGCCAGCGGCCCGCGTCGACAACCGTCCGAAGAAACCTTCGGGGCTCGGCAACGTCAACCGCGGCAAGTCCACCAAGGTGAGTTCCAACCGCGGCCACAAGTCGATGGGCGGCGGCAGTCGAGGCGGCGGCGGCCACAAGCAGGTCAGGCGCCCAAGCGGCGGCGGCGGCGGTGGGCGCAGGCGCTGATGGCACGGGAGGACATGACCATGACAAAGACATTTCACGCCGTTCGTCCCATTCGGCTCGTCCTGTCCATCTGCGCGGGCGCGCTCGCCGCTTGCATCATGGCTTCGCTGCCTCCTGCCGCCGCGGCCCAGGACGCGCCACAGCCGCCCGAGATAGAGTCGTTCGCCGCGGCCACTGAGCCGCCAGCCTTCGACACGCCGGAGGCCGCGGTGGAAGCCTTCAAGACGGCCTTGCAGGCGCCGGGCAGCGACGCGATCGCGGCCCTTCTCGGCCTCGATGCCGCCAAGCTCAAGGCAGACGAGAACACCGAGGCGACGCTCGCCCAGATCAAGGAGGGTGTGGCCAAGCAGCTTGTCCTCGACGGCGAGGACGACAGCAGGCTGCTTCAGATCGGCGACAAGCTGTGGCCGCTGCCGTTCCCGCTGGTCAAGGTCGAGGATGGCAAATGGGCTTTCGACACCTATGCCGGGCTGGAGGAGATCGTGAACCGCCGCGTCGGCGAGAACGAACTGCAGACCATCGAGACGATGCGCGCCTATGTCGACGCGCAGGAAGACTATGCGTCGCAGGACCGCGACGACGACGGCGTCGAGGAGTTCGCGCAGAAGCTGATCAGCACGGAAGGCATGACCGACGGGCTCTTCTGGCCAGCCGATGATATCAACGGCGAGAGCCCGGCGGGCGACTTCGTCAATCAGGCGGAACTCGACGATGCGGGAAAGGGCGAAGGCTATTTCGGCTACCGGTACCGCATCCTGAAGGGGCAGGGCGACCAGATTGCCGGCGGCGCATACGACTACGTCATCAACGGCAACATGATCGCCGGCTTCGCGCTCATCGCCTGGCCGGTGAAATATGCCGGGACCGGCGTGAATACCTTTGTCGTCAACCAGCACGGCGTGGTCTACGAAACCGACCTCGGGGCTGCGACTGAGCAGATCGTCAAGCATATCGAGCGCTTCAACCCGGACGACCAATGGAAGGTCGTGGTGGATTAGGCGATGTAGGCGCTCGGATACACGAAAGGCTTGGAAGGTCGCTCCTCGCTCGCTTGCAGCGTTCGCAGTCGAGACCCACGCCACATGCCACCGCAGCGATTGCGGCAGTCCATGCCGCTCGGCAGATTTCTCAGCGCATGGAAAAAAGCTCCTGGTGGAACCGCTTCGACACGGGAAAGCCGTGTTGGGCGAAATCCCGCCGCAGCGCGGCGCCGAAGGCTATCGGACCGCAGAACCAAATGCTCGCATCGCGCCATTGAGGGACCGCGGCGCGGATGCGCTCTCCGTTCAGGCGGCCATCGCGTGCGTCGATGAGAAAATGCAGGCGCACGCCTGCCGCCAGCGCATCGGCCCGCAATTTTCGTTCGGCCTCCTCGTCATAGTCGGCGGTGGGGTGGAACAGGTCGACCGTCTGCGATCCGGTCCGGCCTCCATCCTCGTTATGCAACTGCGCAAGGTTCTTCATCCTGGCGATAAACGGCGTGACGCCGATGCCGGCGCCTATCCAGATCTGGTGCGGGCAGGCATCGTCGAAGGTGAAGCAGCCATACGGCCCTTCGATCTTCACCTCCTGGCCGACGCGCAACTCTTCTCTCAGCCGGCTGGTGTGATCGCCGAGTTCCTTGGTGATGAAATTGATGCGGCGACGATCCGCATGCCAGGGCGAGCCGATGGTGTAGGGGTGGGCTCCCTCCGACACATCCGACGTGGCGAAAGCGAACTGGCCGGCCTTGTGGCCGGGCCATCCCGTGGGTACGTCGATCTCGGTTTCGAGGACGCGCACGCCCGGGTAATATTGCAGCGAGGCGATCTGCCCCTTGACCTGCCGGTCGATTCCGACGCGCCGAAGCAGAACGATCACAGCCGCCCAGGTGCCGGCGGCCATGAGCAGAGCCATGACAACGCCGATGGGCGTCATCCAGTAGGCGAACGTCGTCAGGACGACCGAGTGAAACACGAGGACCAGGTAGGTGACGGCAAGCAGCCGGTGCGTCTTGTAGAACAGCCGGTAGGGGAACAGCTTGATGAGGGCCAGCGCTATCAGCACGACGGCGAGGTAGAATGCCCACTCGCCGACCCCCTCGGCGCCGCCGCGCAGGTCCCTGAAGAGTTGCTCGACCTGGTTGCCGGCAGCCGGCCGCGCGCCGCGCACCGGCCGTTCGAGCAGCCCGAAATCCACCGCCCAGCGCGGTCCTTGCGCCCACAGCCAGTGGCTTATGGCGACCACCAGCGCGGCAATGCCCATCCATTTGTGAAGGCGGTACATCTTGTCGAGGCCGCCAAGCCACGGCTCCGGCCAGCGGGGGCGCAGCGCCAGGATCATGGCTAAGCTCATGCAGCCCATGGCGATCACGCCCGTGTACTGCATCATGGTCGCGCGCAACTCGAAAAGACTGGCGGCCGCGAAGAATTGCGGCTCCACGGCGATCCACAGCGCCGTCAGCAGCGCCAGCGCGCCCCAGAAAACATATTTGATGGCTTGCATGGCTTCCGCCCCTGGAGGGATCGGATCCATTTCGCGCCGTGTTGAACGCGCGTCATTGATGCAGGTCAAGCAGCGGCGCCGACGGCGCGACTTTCAGTTGGGCCAAGCGCCTCGCCAAGCGAGACGGTAGGGCGGGTGCAAAGCGGCCGGCGACGGTCTCGCCGCTTATTCCAGCGACTTCAGGAAGGCGATGAAGTCGCCGATCTGGTCCGGGGCGAGCTGGAATTCCGGCATGCTCGGGTGGCCCGTGCGAATGCCCTCGGCCAGCGACTCCTGCAGGTCCTCGACCGGATAGCGCTCGTGCAGGTCGCGGAAGGGCGGCGCCAGCGACAAGGGGCTCGGACCCACCGGGTCGATCGAATGGCATTGCGAACAATTGGTCTTGGCGAAGACGAGGCCGCGCTGCTCGGAAGGGGAGAGCGCCATCGCGGCGTCGAGCGCGGTCATGGAAGCCAAGAGCCCCAAGCCAAGACGTAAGGATTTATTCATATGGACCCTCTCTGCCTTCGCATACCCCGAAGCCCCGGCTTCGGACGAAACGAGCGTCCAGGTAGCATACGCAATCCATGCCGCCTTGATCCAGTGCAAACCGCTTCGCTTCCGTCCCTCGCAGGCGGGAAAAGACGACCGGACCCGGATGGCCGAACGGACCATCCGGCGGCGATGCGAGGCGGGGTCCGCTCCGGCTTGCCGGGGCCGGGCTCAGTTCTTCACCGCGGGCTTCAGCTCTATACGTTCCATCGCGAGCGCCTGCTGGACCGTCTCCTTGGCGAAGGTGAACAGCTCCATTTCCTCCGACACGCCCGGCAGCCGCTGATGGCCGATGCTGATCCATTTCTCGGGATGGAGGGCGACGATGTCGCGCGTGACAAGCGCGTCGAGCCCGGTCGCCTTGGTGAGCGCCTCGATCCGCGAAACCTCGTTCACGGTCGGGCCGATCACCGAGAAGGTCAGGCGCCGCGAGATGCCGATATTGCCGAACATCACGGTTCCGGTGTTGATGCCGATGCCGAAGCGGATGGGCAACTGGCCTTTCCCGCGCCGTTCCTCGTTGAGTTCGTCACGCGCCTTGAGCACGCCGCGCAGCGCGACCATGGCTGCGCCGACCGCGGCTTCCTGCTCGCCGGCGTCGTTGTAGGGGAAGATCGCAAGCACGCCGTCGCCCACGAAGTCGAGCACCTCGCCGCCGGCTTCGATGATCGGCGTGGCGGTGATGTCGAAATATTCGTTGAGCAGCTGGATGAAATCCTGGCCGGGCATGGTGTCGGCGAGCGCGGTCGAGTTGCGCATGTCGTTGTACCAGACCACGGCCCTGGTTTCGGTGCCGTCGCCGCGGCGGATCGAGCCGGCCAGCACCCGGTTGCCGGCTTCCTTGCCGAGATATGTCTCGGAAATGTTGCGGGCGATGCGCGTCTGGATGACCGTCTTGCAGGCCACCGCGAAGCGGCGCTGGATCTTCTGCAGCGCTTCAAGCTCGCTGTTGGTGAAGCCGCCGGGGCGGTCGGCCGACCAGGTCGCGATGATGCCGAGCTGCTTGGCGGTGGCGTTCTCGTTCTTGATCGAGAGCCCGGTGCGGATGACCAGGTAGTCGGTCATTCCCTGCTCGGCGACCTCCTCGAGGACGGGGAAGTCCAGCAGCCTGGACGGACCGTCGAGGTTGCGGCGAAGCACGTTGACGTTGTTGTCGAACATGTACTTCATCGGGCTGCGCAGCCAGGCGTCCGACTGCACCTCCTGATGCATGAACTGCTCGAACTCGGTGGGCTGATTGCGCTTCCAAAGGATCGTTTCCGCCTGGAACAGCGGATGCAGCGTCGGCCAGGTCAACCTGGCCCGGCCTAGCGGCACGCCAATGGCGTGAATGCGGCTGCAAAGGCCCTCGAACATGCCAACGATGTCGGGTTCCGACAGCGCCTGGTCGACCAGCCATTCGTTGATTCCGTTCACCAGAGTCGTGTCTGTCATGGAGAGCCTTGTAGAACGCGCCGCCTGCCGCAGACCATATCATGTGGAGTGGCGTATCCGATTTTTTAAGTGCGCCGGCGAAATGGGCGTCAACTTTTCACCGTATTGTGTTCTGATGGCCGCGAGGAGCCGGACGCACAGTTCGGAGAAAACCGCATCGCTGGCCGGAGGGAGGCGCGCCTGATGACTGGAGAAACCGCCGAGTTCACCCGGTCCCTGCCGGTCGGCAATGAATTCCGCACCGTCCTCGACGACGGCTTCTACCGCCGGGCGCCGGACGACTGGCTGATCGCCGTGAGCGACGTCGTGGGCTCGCGCAAGGCGATTGCGGCCGGACAGTACAAGGCCGTCAACATGGCCGGCGTTGCCGTGATCAGCGCGCTGATGAACGCGCTGGACACCCAGGCACTGCCCTACATCTTCGGCGGCGACGGGGCGGCGATCATATGCTCGCCCGAGGATCGCGAGGTCGTGGCCGACACGATGGCGAGAACGGCCGCCTGGGTGAAGGAAGATCTCGACCTCGAATTGCGGGCGGCGCTGGTGCCGGTATCGGCCGTGCGAGCAGAAGGCTACGACGTGCTCGTGCAGGCGACGCGCGTGTCGGAAGCGGTGAACAACTATGCATTTCGCGGGGGCGGGCTATCGCGCGCCGAGGCGCTGATGAAGGCCGGCGAATACACGGTGCCGCCGGCGCCGCCCGGCAGCAGACCCGACCTGACCGGCCTGTCCTGCCGCTGGTCGGCGATAAAACCGGAGCAAGGCAAGATCGTCTCGATCATCGTCGAGCCGGGCGAGGGCAGGGCGGACAGATTTCCCGAGATAGCGCAAACGCTGCTCGATCTTGCCGGAATGCGTCTGCCGCGGGGCGGATCGCCCATGCCGGCGCAGGGGCCGTCGGGAGCATGGCCCCCCGAAGGCCTGGAAATGGAAGCGCGGGCGACGCGCGGCCAGACCTCGCTGGCTGTGCGCAGGGCCGCCCTCTACCTCTGGACCTTCTTTTCCTGGTTCATCCTCACCACGGGGATCAACGTCGGGTCATTCAACGCGAAGCACTACAGGGAATTTACTTCTCTCAATACGGACTATAGAAAATTCCAGGACGGGTTGCGCATCACCGTGTCGCTGGGGGACACTGAACTGGGCAGACTGACGGAAATTCTGGAGGATGAACGCAAAGCGAAGAATCTTCGCTACGGACTTAGCGTTCAAGATAGTGCAATCCTGACCTGCTACGTACCATCGGTAACGTCAGATTCGCATTTTCATTTTCTTGACGGAGCGGGTGGCGGCTATGCGCAGGCAGCGGAGAACATGAAGTCCTGATCGAGCGGCCAGCATTGGAAAATCGGAGCATGCGGAGCGGTTGCCTAAGGCGGCGGCCGATCCGGTCGCCAGCGAAAGCCGGTCGACGCAATTGAGCATCGTTTGTGGGGTTGGGGAACGACGAGTTGGATGAGGGTGAGGTTCTTCGCGTCAACGATCTGAGGGTGGCGTTTGACGTAAACGGATCGCCGGTCGAGGTCGTCAAGGACATCGGCTTCCGGGTCTGTGCCGGCGCGGTCACGGCGGTTGTCGGCGAATCCGGCTCCGGCAAGTCGGTGACCGCCCAGGCCATCATGCGCATCCTGCCCAAGAATGGCACGATTACAGGCGGATCGATCAATTTCAGGCCGAAATCGGGCGAAATCGTCGATATGGCGGCATTGCCGCCCAACGGACCCAAAGTTCGTTCGCTGCGCGGTTCGGCCGTCTCGATGATCTTCCAGGAGCCGATGTCGTCACTGTCGCCGGTCCATTCGATCGGCAACCAGGTCGAGGAAAGCCTCCGAATCCATGCGCTCGGCGCCGGCCTGTCGCACAAGGAACTGCGCGCCGCCACCGAAGAGACGCTGGAATTGGTGGGTTTTCCAAATCCCCATCGCGCCTACGACATGTATCCGTTCGAGATGTCGGGCGGCCTGCGCCAGCGCGCCATGATCGCCATGGCGCTGATCTGCCGACCGTCGCTGCTCATCGCGGACGAGCCGACGACTGCGCTCGACGTCACGGTGCAGGCGCAGATCCTGAAACTTCTCAAGGACTTGCAGGCAAAGCTCGACATGGCGGTGCTGCTGATCACGCACGATCTCGGCGTCGTCGCCAATCTGGCCGACGAGGTCGTGGTCGTTTATGACGGCCGCGTGGTGGAAGCAGGACCCGTCGACGAGATATTTCGCAATCCCCGCCACGAATATCTGCGCGCGCTGCTGAATGCGGCTCCGCATTTCAACATGGCGCCGGACGAGCGGCTCGTGGCGCTTCGCGGCGGCAAACGCACCGTGGTCGAGATGCGCAAGGCAAAAGCCAAGTGCAGCCAGCCGGACGACCGACCCCTGCTCACGGTGTCAGGCCTGAGCAAGGTGTACCACCTCAGAAAAGCGTCAATTCTCGGCGGCGAGGCGAGGGTGATCCGGGCCGTCGACGATGTGAGCTTCACGATCCGGCGCGGCGAATGCCTGGGCCTGGTCGGTGAAAGCGGCAGCGGCAAGACCACCGTCAGCAAGATACTGACCCGCGCAATCACCGCCGATTCGGGATCGGTGGTCTTCGACGACGGGCAAGAGCAGGTCGACGTGCTGAAGCTCAACGAGCGCGACTTGAAGGCGTTCCGGCCGCGGCTGCAGATGGTTTTCCAGGATCCCGTGAGTTCACTGTCGCCGCGCATGACCATCGGCGACATATTGCGCGAACCAATGCAGATACACGGAACAGGGGCCCGTTCCGAGCAGATGGAGCGGGCAAAGGACCTGCTGACCTCGGTCGAACTCGGCGCCAATGCGCTGAACCGCTATCCGCACAGCTTTTCCGGCGGCCAGCGCCAGCGCGTGGGCATCGCCCGCGCGCTTGCCATGAACCCGGATCTGCTCATTCTAGACGAGCCGGTTTCTGCGCTCGACGTCTCGGTCCAGGCGCAGGTGCTCAACCTGCTCAAGGATCTGCAGAAGGAAATGGGGCTGACCTATCTTTTTATCGCCCACAATCTTGCGGTCGTTAACTACATGGCCGAACGTGTGGCCGTGATGGCCGCGGGCCGCATCGTCGAGATCGGGCCGAGCCGGGCGATCTTCGAGGCGCCTGCCCATCCTTACACCAGGGCGCTGCTGAAGGCGGTACCTTTCGCCGATCTCGACAGGCCCCTAGTTCTGGACGATCTTGTGCTCAAGGGGTCGTCCGACCCCGACAACTGGCCGGACGCATTCCGGGGCGAAATGGACGATCTCGCCGCCATAGAGCTTGGCGGCGGACATCAGGTTCTGGCGCGTCAGACCGCCGACTTCAGGGAGTTTCACGCATGAGGATCTTCGCTGCTTTCCTGGCCGTCATGGCCATGTTGATTTTGCCTGCGCACGCGGACGAGGCGCCTGTGCTCGCAGAATTGGTAAAGGCGGGAAAATTGCCGCCGGAGGCCGAGCGGCTGCCGAAAGAACCGCGCGTCATGATCATAGACGAGTCGACGGGACGCACGGTCGGCAAGCGCGGCGGGACAATTCGAACGCTGATGGCCGAACAGGGCGACCTGCGGCTGATGACCGTCTACGGCTATGCCAGACTCGTTGCCTACAACAGATCGCTCGAGCTGGAGCCCGACATCCTGCTGAGCTACGAAAACGACAAGAACCGCGTTTTCACCCTGCACTTGCGGCCCGGACACAAATGGTCCGACGGCACCCCCTTCACCGCCGAGGACTTCCGCTTCCATTGGGAAGACATCATGACCGACAAGGACATGGATCGCGGCGGGCTGGATTCCGCTCTGCTGGCCGGAGGCAAAGGTCCGAAGTTCGAGGTCATCGACGAGCTGACCGTCCGCTACACATGGGACCAGCCCAATCCGCTCTTCCTGCCGGCGCTCGCGGGCGCGCGTCCCCTCGATATCTACAGCGCATCCGCGTATCTGAAACAGTTCCACGCCAAATACGCCGACGCCGCAGCGCTCGCCGCCGCGGTTGCAAAGGAAGAGGTGAAGGATTGGACGCGGCTGCAGATCCGCAAGGGGCGCAGCTATCGCTTCGAGAATCCCGACCTGCCGACTTTGCAGCCCTGGCAGAACAAGACCTATTCGCCGGCCAACCGCTACGTTTTCGAGCGCAACCCCTATTATCACCGGGTCGACCAGAACGGCGTGCAGTTGCCCTATGTCGATCAGGTCGTGATCAACATCGCCGAAAGCTCGATCATCGCGGCAAAGACGGGTTCCGGCGAAAGCGACCTCCAGGAACGCTATCTCGGCTTCTCCGACTACACCTTCCTGAAGGAGGGCGAGAAACGCAACAATTACACCGTGAGGCTCTGGACGGTCGGCAAGGGGGCGGCAGTTGCGCTGTTCCCCAATCTCAACACGAACGATACCGGCTGGCGCACGCTGTTTCGCGATCCCCGCTTCCGCAGGGCCCTCTCGCTGGGCATCGACCGCGCGCAGATCAACCAGGTGCTGTTTGCCGGTCTTGCAAAGGAAGGCCAGAGCACTGTCCTTCCCGGCAGCCAACTGTTCCGCGATGAGTTGGGCAGCGCCTACGCCGAATTCGATCTCGACAAGGCCAACGCCTTGCTCGACGAGATCGGATTGAAGCGCGGCGACAACGGCATCCGGCAAATGCCCGACGGCAGGCCGCTCGACCTGGTGGTCGAAAGCACGGGCGAGAGCTCGATGGAAGCAGATGTGCTGGAACTGGTAACCGGCAACTGGGCGGACCTCGGCGTCAAGCTCCTGACCCGCACCAGCCAGCGCGACATCTTCCGCAGCCGGGTGGCGGCGGGTGAAACCAACATGTCGGTCTGGGCCGGCGTCGACAACGGCGCTCCGACGCCCGATTTCAACCCGCAGGAATTCGTGCCGAGCGACCCCTACCAGCTGCAGTGGCCGATGTGGGGCACCTATGTCAGCACCCAGGGCACGGCGGGCCAGAAGATCGACGACCCCGCGGCGCAGAAGCTGGTCGACCTCTACAATCAGTGGCTCGTTTCGGAAGATTCCGAAACCCGCCTCAAGATTTGGGAGGAAATCCTCGACATCCATGCCGATCAGGTGTTCTCGATCGGCATCGTGACAGCGACGCTGGTCCCCGTCGTCATCTCGAACAAGCTGCACAACGTGCCCGCCGAAGGCATTTCGAGCTTCGATCCCTATGGCTATTTCGGCATCTACCAGATGGACGCGTTCTGGATGGAAGACGGCAAGTAAGCGGATGGCTCTTCCGCATCCAAACCGAACCGACTTGGCGTCCGGGCCTGCCCCGGGCGCGCTTTGCGTGACGTCTGTTGCGATCCGCCACAGACACGATGTGGGCTAGCCCTATGCTTTACTACATCGTGCGCCGGATTCTCATGATGATCCCGACGCTGGTGATCACCAGCGCGCTGATCTTCGCCATCATCGAGGCGCCTCCGGGCGACTATCTGGAAAGCTACATCGCCGAGCTGAAGGCGCAGGGCGAGTCGGTGGACAACGCCAGGATCGAGTATCTGCGCAAGGAGTACGGTTTCGACAAGTCGCCGGTCGAGCGGTATTTCAACTGGGTCGGCGGGATGTTCGTCGGCGATTTCGGCTATTCCTTCGCCTTCGAGCGCCCGGTGACCGCAATCGTCGGCGACAGGCTTTTCCTGACCATCGTCGTGTCGATGGCGACGATCATCTTCACCTGGCTTATCGCCTTTCCGATCGGCATCTATTCGGCGACCCGGCAATACAGCTGGGGCGATTACGGCTTCACCTTCCTCGGCCTCCTCGGCCTGGCGATCCCGAACTTCCTGCTGGCGCTGGTGCTTATGTATCTCGCCAATGTCTGGTTCGGCACGTCCATCGGTGGGCTGGTCGATCCGGCCTTCGCCGACCAGCCGATGAGCTGGGCCAAATTCATGTCGGTGCTCCACCATCTGTGGATTCCGGTCCTGGTCATCGGCACTTCGGGAACCGCCGGCATGATCCGCCGCATCCGCGCCAACCTGCTCGACGAATTGCAGAAGCAATATGTGACCACCGCGCGGGCCAAGGGGCTGCACCCGTTCCGCGCGCTGGTCAAATATCCGCTGCGCATGTCGCTGAACTTCTTCATCTCCGACATAGGCTCGCTGCTTCCGGCGGTGATTTCCGGCGCCGAGGTGGTGGCCATCGTGCTTTCGCTGGAGACGACCGGTCCGCTGCTGATCCAGGCGCTGCAGAGGCAGGACATGTATCTCGCCGGTTCGTTCCTGATGTTCCTTTCTCTGCTGACGGTCTTCGGCGTGCTGATCTCCGACATTGCGCTCGCCTATCTCGATCCGCGCATCCGGCTGAGTGGTGGCGTACGCAAATGACCTTGCCCTCCAACGCCACCAGGCTGCCGCATACGGTGTCGGACCGGCCGTTCGACCCCGAGGCGATCTACAAATATACCGACGCGCAGAAGGAGCTGTTCGAGGCTTCGCAGCTCAGGCTGATGTGGTGGAAGTTCCGGCGCCACAAGCCGGCGCTGATCTCGGGCATCTTCCTGGGACTTCTTTATCTCTCGATCCTGATCTCGGAATTCCTGGCGCCCTACAACCTCGAGACCAGGAATTCCAGCCACATCTATGCGCCGCCGCAATCCATCCATCTGTTCCACGAGGGCGAGTTCCGCGGCCCGTTCGTCTATGGCTACGACTTCAAGCTGAACATGGAGAACTTGAAGCGCGAATACTCGCCGAACCTGGAAAAGGTGCAGCCCATCCGCTTCTTCTGCAGCGGCGACAAATACAAGTTCTGGGGCCTGGTCGAGGCGAGGTTCCATCTGATCTGCCCGGCGGAGAAGGGGACGCTGTTCCTGATGGGCACCGATCGGCTCGGCCGCGACGTCATGAGCCGCATCATCTACGGCGCGCGCATTTCCTTGACCATCGGCCTGCTCGGCGTCAGCGTCAGCCTGGTGCTCGGCATCGTGATCGGCGGTTTGGCGGGTTACTACGGCGGGCTGTTCGACGTGCTGAGCCAGCGCCTGATCGAGGTCATCCAGTCGCTGCCGTCCATCCCGCTATGGCTGGCGCTTGCGGCGATCCTGCCGATCACCTGGTCGCCGGTGGTCGTCTATTTCGGCATCACCGTGATTCTCGGCCTGCTCGACTGGACGGGACTGGCGCGAACGGTGCGCTCGAAGCTGCTGGCGCTGCGCGAGGAGGACTATGTCTCGGCGGCGCAAGTGATGGGCGCAAGCAGCGGCCGCATCGTGTTCCGCCACCTGATCCCGGGCTTCGCCTCGCATCTCATCGCCACCGCCACGATCGCGATCCCGATGATGATCCTCGGCGAGACGACGTTGAGCTTCCTCGGACTTGGCCTGAGGGCTCCGATCACCAGCTGGGGCGTGCTTCTCAACGAAGCGCAGAACATCAACGCCGTGGCGCTCTACCCGTGGCTGCTCTGGCCGGTCATGCCGGTCGTCCTCGTCGTGCTGGCCTACAATTTCTTTGGCGACGGGCTGAGGGACGCGGCGGACCCGTACAAGTGAACATGAAAGATAGCTATAGATATTGCGAGGGGGCGCCGCTCATGGCGCCCCAAGATCAGAACTCCTGAACTGGGCGGACTCTTATGAGCGACAGAATGGAGAAAAATCTATTCAAATATATCTGGAGCCACTCCAAGCGGCAGCAGATATGGATTCTGATCGTCGTCGCCCTCTCCATGCCGACTTACTTCCTGGCATTCGATATTCCCAAGCTCATCGTCAACGGGCCGATCCAGGGCAGGGGCTTCGAGACGCCGGACGCCACCCAGAAGGTGCTGCCGATCGAGATCGGCAACCCGTTCGGCGAGCAGACCTTCACGCTGTTCAGCGGCTTCGATCTCGACCGCATGGGAGCTCTTGTTGCGCTCTCCGCTGCATTCCTCGGCTACGTCATCATCAACGGCGCTTTCAAGCTCTACATCAACACCTACAAGGGCCGCCTCGGCGAGCGCATGCTGCGCCGCCTGCGCTATCAGCTCGTCGACAGGGTGCTGCGCTTTCCGTTCCCGCAATACCGGCGGGTTCGAAGCTCCGAAATAGCCACGATGATCAAGGACGAGGTCGATCCGCTGGGCGGCTTCATCGGCGAAGCCTTCGCGACGCCCGCTTTCCTCGTGGGGCAGGCGCTGGCGGCGCTGCTTTTCATCATGCTGCAGAGCTGGGCGCTCGGCCTCGTCACGCTGGCGATCCTCATGGTGCAGACCCTGCTCATCCCGAAGCTGAGGGGCCGCCTGCGCATGCTCGCCCTGCAGCGCCAGCTTACCGCGCGCGACCTGTCGGGCCGGGTCAGCGAGATCGTCGACGGCGCGACCGATATCCGCCTCAACGACAGCACCAATTTCGAGCGCTCGGACATCTCAGACCGGCTGGCGCGGATATTCTTCATCCGTTTCGACTTCTATCAGTGGAAGTTCCTGGTGAAGTTCATCAACAACTTCCTCGCCCAGTTCACGCCGTTCGTCTTCTATCTCGGCGGCGGCATCCTGGCGATCCGCGGCAACCTCGACATCGGCCAGCTCGTCGCGGTGATCGCCGCCTACAAGGATCTGCCCGGACCGATCAAGGAACTGATCGACTGGGACTACCAGCGCCTCGACGTCCAGGTGAAATACCTGCAGGTCGTCAACGCCTTCGACATCACGCCGCTGGCGCCGTCGCGGGCGCAGGAACTGCAGGTGAGCAGGGTGCCGCACCTCGAGGGGCCTTTCGTCTTCCGCCAGGTCTCGGCGACGGACGAATCCGGCAAGACGCTGATCAGCGGGCTCGATCTGACGATCGGCCTGCGCGAAAACGTCGTCGCGATCGGTGCGGCGGGGGATGGCGCGGAGGTGATCGGCGAACTCATCGCGCGGCTCATCCCGCACTCGGCCGGCACGCTCAGCGTAGGCTCGACCGCAATCTCCTCGCTGCCGGAATGGCAGACAGGCCGACGGATCGGCTATGTCGGCCCCGAGCCGTTCTTTGCGCATGGAACGGCGCGCGACGCTCTCCTGAGCGGCTTGCGCCACGCTCCATTCAGGCCCGCGCCCGAGGGAACGGAGATGACCCCACTGATCCTGAGGGAGGCGGCGGCATCGGGCAATCCTCAGTTCGACCGGCGCGCCGACTGGATCGACTACGAGGCGACCGGAGCGAGCAACGGCGAGGAGCTTGCCGGCCGGATCACGCAGGTGCTTGCCCTGGTCAATCTGGAAGAGGACTTCTACGCCTTCGGCCTGCGCACTAAACTATCCGATGCGACGGAAGGCCATGGCGAGGAGATGTTCCTCAACGCACGCCGCATCTTCCTCGAAAGGCTTACCAAGGACGACAACGCCGCGGACGTCGAGTCGTTCGTGCTGACGAAGTTCAACTCGCAGCTCACGCTGTTCCAGAACATAGTGTTCGGCGCGGTTTCGTCGCCGGAAATGCTGCCCAGCGAATTCCCGGCGGACTCGCCGCTCTGGGGTCTTCTGGCCGGCCGCGGACTGGAGAAGCAGCTCTACCAACTCGGGCGCGACGCCTCGGCGGTCATCGTCGACCTGTTCGGCGAGGTTTCCGACAACATCAAGATCCTGGAGCGGCTGGACCTAATCGATCCGACCAAGCTATCGGACTACAGCGCCGCGCTCGGGCGGACGGAAGGCGTCGAATTCGCGAATGTGGCGACGGCGGACAAGCAGAAATTCATCCGCGTGGCACTGAGCTACAGCGAACCCCGCCACCGCCTGGATCTCCTCACCGACGAGTTGCGCGCCGCCATTGTCGAGGCGCGCGTGACCTTCCGCGAGAACCTGCCAGAGCATCTCGCAGCCGAGTTCTCGTTCCACGATCCGGATGAGATCAACCCGTTCGCCTCGCTGCAGGATAACATACTGTTCGGCCGCATCGTCGACGGGCGCGCTGGCGCGGTCGACCGCGTCAGCGCCATGCTACGAGAAATTCTGGAGGAACTAGGCCTATCCTACGCCGTTCTGGAGCGTGGCCTGAAATACGAGATCGGTTCCGGCGGTCGCAGACTGTCGCTGTCGCAGCGTCAACAGCTCGGACTGGCGCGCGTACTTTTGCGGCGGCCGGAATTCCTGATCGTCAACCGGGGCCTGAACGCGCTCGACAACCGGACCGTAGAAAAGGTTGTCCGCGGCATTCTGGACATGGCAAAGTCGGATCCGGGAGGTTTTGGCGTACTATGGATAACATCGACGGAGTCACAGGCGGCGATGTTCGACCGGGTGCTGAAGTTCTCGCGCGGCGCGATGATTTCGGACGAGGCGGCAGGATGATCGGTCTGGACGGATTTCGCGCCCGGAGCTTCGGGAGTAGGGCCTCACTACCGGGGCGTGGCCGCGGTCACACCAGCGGGAGAGTTACATGAGCCTGGAAGAAGACGCACTGCTTCTGGCGAAGGTCGAACTCTTTGCCAATGTCGCGCCGAGGCGCCTAAAGTTGCTGGCATTGGCGTCGAGCCGCGTGCTGTTCGCGCCGGGCCAGGACCTCTGCGTGGAGGGCGACGAGGGCTACGAGGCCTTCATCCTTGTCTCCGGCGAAGCGGAAGTGAAGATCAAAACGCCTTCGGGCGTGGCCACGGTTGCCCGGCTGAAGCGCAACGATATCGTGGGTGAGATGGCGATCCTGCGCGACATGCCGCGCACCGCCACGGTGACGGCGCTATCGGACGTTTCGACGCTCAGGATCGGCAAGCAGGATTTCCTCAACCTGCTCAAGGAATTCCCGGAAGTGACCGTCGAGGTCATGCGCTCGCTTGCCGAGCGCCTGGCGCGTACTACCAGCGAACTTGCGAATTTGCGGTCCGCCGCGAAGGCGTGATGGATGCCGTCGATGCCTGCCATCGATATCCGGGTCTGGGGCGCGCGCGGTACGTTTCCGATGGTGGGCGCCGAGGCGCTCGAGTTCGGGGGGCATACCGCCTGCGTCGAGGTTCGCGCCGGCGCCGGCGTGATGATCTTCGACGCCGGCAGCGGGATCATCCCGCTCGGCAAGGCGCTGCTCGAGGAGGGCGTCACCGAGATCGACCTCTTCTTCAGCCACGTCCACTACGACCATATCATCGGCTTGCCCTATTTCCTCCCGGCCTTCTGGAACAAGGCCAAGCTGCGCATCTGGGCAGGCCACATGCTGGACGGCTCGACACCCGAGCAACTGGTCGACGGCATCTTCCGCCCGCCCTACTTTCCGATCACCAAGGACTACATGCGCGCCGACGTGGAGTACCGCAAGTTCTCGCCCGGCGACGTGCTGCAACCGTCTCCCGGCGTCCGTATCGTGACCGGCCGTCTGACGCATCCGAACGGCGCGGTGGGCTATCGCATGGAGCGTGCGGGGGCGACCTTCTGCTACCTCACCGATTTCGAGCATGACGCAGGCGCAGGCGACGCGGAAATCCTTCGCCTGGCGAAGGATGCCGATCTCGCTATGCTCGACACGACGTACACACCGGAAGAGTATCCTCGCTACGTGAAGTTCGGCCACTCGACCTGGGAGCAGTGCGGCGCGCTGTGCGCCGAGGCCGGCGTGCGCCACTGGGGCATGTTCCACCACATGCACATGCGCACCGACGTCGACCAGCAGGCGATCGAGGATGCGGCGCGCAAGGTCTACCCGAATTCGTTCGCGGCGCGCCAGGGGCAACATTTCCAGCTCTTCGGCAAGCCGGAGCACGGCGACACGTGACCCCCTTGCAGGCGCGCTACCAGCGCTGGCTGATCCCCTTGCTCGGGGCCCGCGCGACGAAGGCGATGCCGACGCAGGTCGCGGCGGCGATACAGGAGCAGGAGAACCGGGGCGAGGTTCTGGCCAAGATCGTCCAACTGATCATCGCCGCCGTCTGGGGGGCTCTTTATCTGCTGTCCCCGCAGCTTCGGACCAACGACTTCCTCCTCATTCCCCTTGCCGTTGGAACCTATATGGTCGTCAACGGGCTTCTTCTGTTCTGGGCGACCCGGCGGCGGCTGCCCAACTGGACGATCTACTTCTCGATCGTCTTCGACATGGCGCTGCTCTACTTCGTCATCTGGCGCTTCCATGTTCTTCTGGACCAGCCTCCATCCTTCTACCTGAAAGCGCCCACGGTTACGTTCGTCTTCGTCTTCATCGCGCTGCGCGCGCTGAGATTCGATCCTCGTTTCGTTCTGGTGGCGGGTGTGGCGGCGGTTGCGGGGTGGATCGCGATGGTCGGCTACGCCATCTTCGGCGATCCGGCAGGAGTGCACATAGCCCGCAACTTCGTGGAGTACGCGACAGGCGACGCCGTGCTGCCCGGCGCCGAACTGGAAAAGATCCTGGCGATGATGCTGGTCACCGGCATCATAGGCCTGTCGCTCTATCGCGGCCGGGTGCTGCTGATCCGCGCCACCACAGAGACGATGGCGGCAAGACGGCTCTCCCGCTTCTTCGACAGCAGCGTGGTCGAGGACATACGCTCGGGCGAGAACGCCATCGCGCCCGGCGAGGGCAGAGCCCGCGAGGCGGCGATCCTGAACGTCGACATAAGGGGCTTCTCGCGGCTGATCGAAAACCTCCCCCCGTCGGACGCAATCTCGATGCTCACCGCATACCAGCGCCGCGTCGTGCCGATCATCCAGGCAAATGGCGGCGTCATCGACAAGTTCATGGGCGACGGGATCATGGCGACCTTCGGGGCCGTGAGGCCGTCGGACACCTATGCCGCCGACGCGTTGAGGACCGTGGATGCGATCCTTGCGGACACGGATTTGTGGGGTGACGACGCCAGCCTCAGCCAGTTGGTCCGGGACGGCATCGGCCTGTCGGTTTCGGCCGGACCCATCATCTTCGGTGCGGTCGGCGACAGCGACCGGATGGAGGTAACCGTGATTGGCTCCACGGTAAATGTCGCGGCCAAGCTGGAAAAGGCCAACAAGATCTTCGACAGCGCCGCGGTGGTCACGCGGTCGACGTTCGACGCGGCGATCGGGCAGGGCTATGTGCCGGCGCGTATGCCGCGTTTCATGGACGTCGACGTCGAGCTCGAAGGGCTGGCGCCCGGCACGGCGCTGGCGGTCTGGAGCCGGCGCGAGAGCCTTGCACCGTCAGCTTGAAGCGTTGCGAAATTCTTTCAGCGGCGGCGTCCAGGCGGCTGCCCGGCTTGAAGCGAAAACCTCAAGCATCGCCTCCGTGAAAGCCCAGGTGGCATCGTCCTGCACCAGATGGTGCGTGAGGATGCCGTAAGGTTCCGCGTAGTCGGCGCCGCCTGTCCTGCGGGCAGCGAGTTCCCGCGCAAGCTGGGCGTCAAGCAGCCGGGGATCAAGCAGGCCACCGCCCGACTTCCAGGCCACCGGATCGAGATGCGTATTGATCTGCAGCAGGTCGCGGGCGGCAAATTTGGCTTTGCGCGGCGTGAAGGTCGAGATTGCCGCAAAACCGATCGCAGGCAGGCCGTCCAGCAATTCGGGCGCGATGCGGTTCCAGGGCGGCGTGAAAACGGGCAGGGCCTGAGCCGCGAAGAGTTCATCCAGCCGGCGGCGACCGGCTGCGATTTCCTCGAGCATTGTCCCGCTAGGACGATGCGCACCGAACTCGGCTTTCTTCTGATCGGGCGGCGCATGATTGAGATGTTTCCATCCATGCGTGAGCGCGAAGATGTCGGGAGCGGTCCTCACCCGGTCCGCGAGTTCGGCGGAGGCAGGCTCGGGAATCACGGCGAGATGCAGTGGCGCCTCGAACCTGTCGGCCAGCGCGATCAGCCGTTCAAGCGCGGGCGTGGGCATGACGGCGTCGTCATCGCGCCACCAGATCGGCAGGGTCAGGTCTTCGCCGCGCCAGCGTTCCAGCTCCGCGGTCGCGGCAGGGAGCAGCCGCTTCATCCGCGTGCGCTCAAAAGGTCGACGAGAATGCGGCTTGTGCGCGCCGCGCCGTCGAACTTCAGCCCGTTCGCCGTGAAGCGTCCGCGCTGGATCGCGGCGGCCGTGGCCGCGGCGAGGTTTTCCGCGGTGAGATCCTCCTCCGCGATCTGGCCGAAGCCGAAACGTTTGCGCAGCGACGCGGCGCGCAGCGTCTGCTCGACCTCTCCGGCCTCGGCGAACGGCACGAAGACGCCGGGAACGCCGGCCTGAAGCCAGTCGATCGCCGTGTTGTAGCCGCACTGACCGACGGCGGCCGCGCAACGCATCAGCATCGCGCGGTAGTCGGCGCGCAGCGGTTCGGCAAAGACGGGAGCGCCGTTGGCGAGGTCGTTCAGCCTGGCGCAGACCGCTTCCGCGTCGCTGCCGCCGACAAGAAGCCGCCAGCGGTTGTTGCCCAGGCGCGCTGCCTCGATCGATGTCTCGAAGAGCTTGCGCCCGACCGGTCCGCCGCCGGCGGTGACGATGATTTCGCCAGCGCCTTCCCCTCCGGCGGAGTCCTCGACCGGCATGGGCGGCGCGATGAAGCCCGTATAGTGGAAAAGCCGGGCGATCCGCGGCGTCACCGGCCAGCTGACCTCCAGCGACACCACGCCGGCGTCGGAATGCACCAGCACGCCGTCATAATGCTCGGCGAGCCAGGTTTCCGTCTGCTGCGCCTTTTTCGCATTGGAGGGCGGCGCGAGAATATCGCGGATCGACGAAAAGACGAGCGGGGCCCGAGGCATGGCCTCGGCCACGGCGATCGCGGCCTCGAATTCCTCGCGCAGAACGCGGCGGCCGAACGGAAAGAGTTCCGTTATCAGCACATCCGGCGGACTGGCGCAGAGCGCCGCCTTGAGCACGCGGATGCGTTCCTGCATGAATTCCGGCGCAACCGGATTCCCTGAAATGTCGAGCAGCTTCGTGAAGCTGGCGCCGTCGGAGCGCACCGGCGGGAGCTGGACGAAATCGACCCCGGAAAGGTCGAGATGTCCGGCCGGCATGCCGCCCGAGATGAGCTGCGGCGCAAGACCGGCGTCGTGCAAGGCGCGAGCGAGTATCAGCGAGCGGCTGAGATGTCCGGTGCCGAGCAGATGGGTGACGAGGATGGAAACGCGTTTCATGCACTGCCGGTCTGGATCAGGCGCAATGGCTCGTTGTCGTGCGAGAGCGTGCCGTCGTCATGGACGTCGACGCGATAGAGGCGGTCGCGCTTGACCCTGAACGGAGCCGGGCCGTCGAAATTCCAGCCCGTCGCGCGGGCAAGCAATACACGCATTATCCCAATGTGGGAAACGACAACCGCCGGCCCTTCGACCGAGCCCAGCCAAGGCTTGACCCGCTCCCAGACGCGCCTGGGGGTCTCCCCCCCCGGAGGCTGAAAATCCCATCCCCATTCCTCGATGTGGCGATAACCCGAATTGCGGTCCTCCAGCAAGTCGATCCCGCATTGGCCCTCGCAGCCGCCCCAGTCCATCTCGATCAGCGCGGGCACGATGACCGGCTCGCGTCCGGCGATGATGCGCGCCGTTTCGACGGCGCGGGCAAGCGGGCTGGAAAACAGCGCCGACCCCTGAAATTCTTCCGGCAGCCGCAGGTGGGAAAGATGCTCTCGCGCGCGCTCGTCGAGCGGCTCGTCGGTACGCCCCTGTATGCGGCCGGCGCGGTTCCACGCGGTATGGCCATGGCGCAGCAGCGCAAGGCGCGCGGTAATCAGCGGGGTCGATCCGAAAGGAGAGGCAGAAGCTCCGCGGTCAAGGCGGCGCGCGCCGCGGGCAGCAGATGTTCCGCGGCGATCCGGTCGCGCCCCTTGCGTCCCGCGGCGAGCCTGAGGTCCGGGTCGGCGATCAGCGCCTCGATGGCCCCCGCATAGGCGGACGGATCGTCGGCCGGGACCAGAAAGCCGCCGTCGCGCACGACATCCCTGACGCCGCGCCGGTCCTCGGCGAGCACGGGACAGCCCTGCGCCTGTGCCTCGAGATAGACCATGCCGAACGCTTCGCCCACGCCCGGCCACACGAGAAGATCGCTGTCACGCAACCGCGCGGCGATCTCTTCCTGGCCGAGCGCGCCGGCAAACCTGACCTTGTCGCCAAACCGCGAAAACAATGCCTCCACCTCCGCCCGCGCCGGCCCGTCGCCGATGATCGTCAGCGACCAGGCCTGCGATGTCACCAGAGCCAGCGCCGAAGCCAGCGCCCGGTAGCTCGCCAGCTTATCCCCGGCGCGGAACATCGCACAGGTAAGTAACCGGAACGTGTCGGAGCGCGGCGGCGGTCGCCAGGGCGGCAGCGACTCAGCCGCGAGGAAAGGCCGCAACCTGGCAATCCGCTGGCCGGGAACGCGATCGCGCTCAAGCGCCTCACGATCGTATTCCGTCAGATAGAAGATGACCTGCGCGGCATCGCAGGCGGCTTCGGCGGCCTGGGCGAATCGCGCATAGGGACCTTGCAGGCGGCTCGACGCGCGGGTGCCCTCCACGAGGGCATAGGGGATGCCCCAATGCCGCGAAAGTCGCGGACCGAGAAGGTCGGGCGCCTTGTAGTAGCTGTGATAGGTGAGCCAGAGGCGGGGGCGCGGGCCGGCCGAAAGCCGCTCGATCTCGCGTTCGGCATCGCCGCAGATGCGGTCCTGCGCGGCAGGATCGCCGGCGCCGTCGCGACTGCGCAGCCTGCTCGCCAGATGGACTTCCCCAAGCCCGGCTCCGTCAAGCGCGGCGAGCAGGGCTCGCGCCATGGTGCGGTCGCCGGAGGGGACGGGATCTTCCGGCGGCTTAAGGGGCGCGTAGAAGGCGACGGCGCTCATCGGCCTAAGCCAGCGCGTTTCGCAGACGGGCGACCAGCCTGTCGATGCCGGCGTCCATGCCGAAATGCTCGACCAGCCGCTCGCGCGCGGCTTCGGCACGTGCCGCGCGGCCATAGGGATCGGCGATCATGGCGGCGAGGGCCGAAGCCAGTTCGCCCACGTCCGGCTCGACGAGCACGCCCTGCTTGCCGTTCTCGATGAATTCGGGAATCGACGAGACGCTGGTGGACAGGATGGGCAGTTCCTGGCTGGCCGCCTCCATGAGCACGTTGGGCAGGCCGTCGCGGTCGCCGTCGCTGGCGATGCGGGAGGGCAGCACGAAGATGTCGGCCTCGCGCAGGGCGGCGACGACCTCGCTCTGGTCGCGCGCGCCGCGCCATTCGACGCGTTCGGAAAGCCCGAGCTTCCGGGCCCGCGCCTTGAGAGTCTCAGAAAGTTCGCCGCCGCCGATATGGACGAACCGCCAGTTCAGCGAAGGCGGCAGTCTGGCCAGCGCGTCGAGCAGCAGGTTGTAGCCTTTCTTCTCGACCAGCCGGCCGACCGAGATGAGCGTCACCGGCTCGCCCGATCCGTCGCGCGGCGGCCGGGCAGGGGGAGGCGGCGGAAAGCGCGACAGGTCGAGGCCGTGGTAGACGAGGTCGAGCTTGCCGGGGTCGGCGGAAAGGCTGCGCAGATGTTCCGCGCCGAGCCTCGTGCAGGTGACGCCGAAAGTCGAGCGCGCGAGCTTGTCCTGCTTTTCCCAGTCGGGCGACTTCCAGATGTCCTTGGCGTGCGCCGAAAACCCCCACGCGACGCCGCGCATCACGCTGGCATAGAGCGCGACCGAAGAGGGCGTATGCATGAAATGGGCATAGATGAATTTGAGGTCGGGGGACGCTTCCCGCGCCAGCACCGCGGCCTGGCCGAAACGGCGCACGCGGTTGGGCGTGGGGTCGTGGACCAGATGTTTCAGCCAGAGCTTCAAGGCGGCGCCGAACCCCGGCAGGCGCGCCGAGTGGGCGAGGCCCTTCAGCACGCGCCACGGCTCCTGGTAAAGATATTCGGGCAGGTAGGTGACCGTGGCCTTCAGGGCGTCGTGAAGCGCATGCCGCTTCTTGTCGGTGGGATGGCGCATCGACCAGACCTCGAAGCGCAAGCCGCGATTTTCCAGCGCCACGAGTTCCTGGGCGATGAAGGTTTCGGAAAGCCGCGGCCAGCCCTTCAGGACGACAGCGAGCCGCCCGGCGGACGGTAATGCGTCGTTCATGCCTTGGCGGGGGTGCTGATGAGCGATTTCGTCAGAGCGATGATCTTCTCCAGCCCGTCCATGAACCCGGCCGGAGCCTTGCCGGAGGGCGGGCTCTGGAAAGGCAGTTCCCGGATCGCCCTGGCCATGACTTCGGGGCCGTCGCCGTCGCGCTCCCGGTCGAGCATGCGGATCAGCCCGAGTTCCTCGGCGACGGATGCGCGAATGTGCTGCTCCATGCGCGGCACGGTGCGTGGGGCAATGACAGCCCGGCAGTCGAAGGAAAGAATCTCGCAGAACGTGTTGTAGCCGCCCATCGCGACCACGCCGAGCGCGTTCTGCATCAGCCCTTCGATGCGGGAATCGAAGCCGATCGCGGTGACGCGCGGCTCAAGCGCGGCAACGCGCTGGTCGAACGCCATGCGCCGCTCGCCGTTGAGGAAGGGACCGTAGACGATCAACGCATCGGGCTGCAGCGTCGGGTCGTTCTCGTAGGCCCTGAGCGTCCAGTCGACCAATGCCTCGCCGTCGCCGCCGCCACCCGGCGTCACCAGCACGTAAGGCTTGTGCGGCAGGGTCGCGGGCGATTCCTGCGGTACGGCGCGGCGAAGATAGCCCGTGTAGTGCACCCTGCGCCTGAAATCGTCGGAAATGTCGAGGCTCTGGAGCGGGTCGTAGATGCTCTGGTCGCCATAGACCCAGAACTGGTCGTAGAACTTGTCGGCGATGTCGAGCGCGCCCTTGCGTTCCCACTCCAGGCTGAGGGCCTCGGGGGAATCGAGAATATCGCGGATGCCAAGCACGATCTTGGCGCGGCCCATCTCCTTGAGGATTTCGAGCGTGGTCGTCAGTTCGCCGCGAAAGCCGGCCGGTTCCTTGTCGACGATGACGAGGTCGGGATTGAACGTGACGGCGGCAGCCAGGATGACGCTGGCGCGCAGCGCCGTCGTCTGCTCGATGTCCAGATTCAGCGATTCCGAGACATAGTCGGCGTCGATCGTCTTGACGACGCCCGGCATGCGGATGTGGTCGACGCCTGGCGCGAAGGTGAAGCGTCCGGCGACCGGCGATCCTGTGAGGATGAGCGCCGACGACCCCTCGAGCGAGGACACCAGCGCTTCGGCGATGGCGCGCGAGCGGCGCAGATGGCCGAGCCCGAACGTGTCGTGGCTGTAAAGCAGGATATGCGGGGCGCGGTTCGCCTGCTGGACTCCGTCACGCATACAATGATCCCGCTTCGTATCAACTGGCCGCGCAACCGGAATAGCCGTCTTGAGGCACGCTACCATTAACGTCCGGGAGCCCATTTGTGAATAGCTTCGCTCAAACGGGGGCTTCAAACGCGGGCGCACGGCGCAGGGCTTTCGCAGAAGCCGTCGAAGCCTTAAATGACGTGAAACCGTTGTCCGCCCGGACCGGCGGTCAATTCTCCAGCAGCTTGCAAGGCAGGTGATCATGGCCAGAACCGATGCACAGCGCATCGCCGCATCGGGGCGAACCCTGGAGGAGGAGCGGGACATCGCCCGAGCGCTGGAAACCGACCCGCGCGGCAGTCGATCGGTGCGGCTGGACTTCGAAAGCGGAGATTTTTCGGGCTGGAGCGTCCGGCGCCTGGCGAAGGACTATTCGGCGGTGATCCAGAGCGACGTCGTGCGCAGCGGCGCCAAATCCTGCCGCTTCGAGATCAGGCCGGGCGATTACGTCTCGCAAGGTTTTCGAGCCGAACTGCGCGACTGGTACAACGCGCCCTTCGAGGCGGACACCTGGTACGGCTTCTCCACCTATCTGCCCAAGGATTTTGCGCCGCCGCAGGGCGTCGGCGTCGTGCTGGCGCAATGGCACGACCAGGCCGAACTCGGCGATCCCGCCGGCAAGCCGCCGCTGGCGATCCGCTACCTAGACGGAGCGCTGCGCTTCACTGGGGCATTTTCGGAAGTTGCATCGCAGGACCCGGAAAAACGCTACGTCTTCCACGAGATACCGCGGATCGCCCGCGGGGCCTGGCTGGATTTCGTGTTCGGAATTCATTGGTCGAGAAACGGGGATTCCAGCATCGATGCATTTCTCGGCGGTGAAAGCCTGTTCCGCTTCGACGGGCCGCTCGGCTATCGCAACGAGATAAAAGGTCCGTATTTCAAACTCGGCGTCTATGCCAGCGGCGAAATCACCAAGCCTCTAGTCGTCTATCACGACAATTACAGCCGCGCAGACAGCTTTGCCGCCGTCGACCCCGGCGCGGTCCCCACACCTGCGGACAAGGCATGAGCGCCTCCAGGATTGCCGGGACGGTTGCCGTCGTTTCGCTCGCCGGCAAGCCGCCTGAGCGCCTGCCCGCAAACGGGGGGTTCGAAGCCGTGCAAGCCCTCGGCCTGACCGGCCATCCGCCGGACAGCCTCTCGGGCAGGTTGGGCGCTGCCAGGCTCGCCGCAGAGGCGGAGGCGGAGTGGATGATTGCGCTTGCGCCGGGCGAGGGGCTGACGGACGACGCCTTCGAACTCGCGGCTCCCGCGCTCGGCCTCTACGAGGCGATCTTCGGTGCGGCCCATCCGCGCGGCAGCGCCGATGCGGTGGCGAAACTCAGCCGGCTGGCCTTCGACACGGCGGACAGGCTGCCGCATGCGCTGCTATACTGGTGGATGCCGGACGCTCACCTAGTGCGCACCGAACTGGCGCTGCATACGCTCGAACGCGTCGCCGCGAGTGGCGGCAAGAACTGGAAGCTCGACTATCTGTTCGACATCTGGAGCAATGCCCGCTGCCTGAAATCGGCGCAGCCGCTGCTGGAGCTCGATGCCGAGCCGCAGCCGCTCGATGCGGAAGCGACGGACTATGTGCTGAAACGGCTGGCGGACGAGCCGGTGTTCCTGCCGATCGTCCACGGCGATGCAACCTATTATCTGCCCTATACGGGCCGGAACGCGGGCATCGAGCGCGAACAGTCGCGCGGCCTGTTCTTCGAGGCGATGGAACTGGAGGAACTGCGCAAGGTGGTCAAGCCCGGCGCGCATGTCGTCGACGTCGGGGCCAACACGGGCAACCACACTGTGTTTTTCGCCGGTCCCATGAAGGCGGCGTCTGTGCTGCCGTTCGAGCCGCTGCCGGCGGCTGCGGACGCCTTGCGGGCGAGCGTTGCACGCAACCGGCTGAAAAATGTCGACCTGTTGCGCCTCGGCACAGGCGTCTCGGACCGCGAAGGCCGCGCGCGGCTCGTATTTTCCGGGCGGGGAGGACTCGGCGCCACCAGCCTGCAGGCCGATCCGGCGGGTGAAGTCATTGTCGCGACGCTCGATTCGATGGTATCGGGTCGGGTCGATCTGCTCAAAATCGATGTCGAGGGAATGGAGATGAGCGTGCTGGCAGGCTCGCGGGAACTGATCCGGGGCAATAAGCCATTGATCTTCATCGAGATCGCCAACCGCAACACGCCGGCCCTGATGCTTTGGCTTCGGCAGGAAAAGTATCGGGTCTTGCGCATTTTCACCGATAAAGGCCACGCCAATTACCTGCTCGCGCCAGAGGCCGCCGGCTGATGCGGTTCTTCATTACCGGCACGGCGGGCTTCATAGGCTTTCACCTCGCCAGCAGGCTGCTGGAAGATGGCCATTCGGTCGTCGGTTATGACGGCATCACCCCTTACTACGATGTCGGACTGAAGCGCAGACGGCACGAAATCCTGGGCGCCAAACCGGGATTCCTGGCCTTCGAGGCAATGCTCGAGGACGCGCCGGCCTTGCGGATCGCGGCCGAAAGGGCCGCGCCGGATGTGATTATCCACCTCGCGGCCCAGGCCGGCGTGCGCTACAGCCTGGAGAAGCCGGAGGCCTATGCGAGCGCCAATCTTCTGGGCATGGTGAACGTGCTCGAACTCTGCCGGGCGGTGAAGCCGCGGCATTTCCTGTTCGGATCGACAAGCTCCGTCTACGGCATGTCGGACAAGCCCGAATTCGTGGAGACGGACCCGACGGACCGCCCGGTATCGCTTTATGCTGCCAGCAAGAAATCAGGCGAGGTCATGGCGTATTCCTATGCGCATCTTTTCGCGATTCCGACGACGGTATGCCGTTTCTTCACCGTCTATGGACCGAACGGCCGGCCCGACATGTCGCTGTTCAAATTCGTCCGCGCGATCCTGAACGACGAGCCCATCGACGTTTTCGGCGACGGCGCCCACGAGCGTGACTTCACCTATGTCGGCGACCTCGTCGAGGCAGTCACGCGCCTCGTCGGGTGCATTCCGGAAATCGGCAGTCCGGTGGCGGCCGGGGTGACCGACACGCTGTCGGCGATTGCGCCTTATCGCGAAGTCAACATCGCTGGCGGCAGAACCGTAGGCCTGATGCGTTACATAGAGACGATCGAGGAAATCCTTGGAAAGAAAGCACGATTGAACCTGTTGCCAGTGCAGGCCGGCGACGTCCTGCGGACCGCGGGCTCACCCGCGCTGCTTGAGGCGCTGACCGGCTACAGACCGGGAACCGGCATCAGGGAGGGCATGACCAAGTTCATCGACTGGTACCTGGCCGAGGTGCATTCGCAATCCGGA
Organism: Mesorhizobium sp. KR9-304; assembly: GCF_040049215.1. Classification (NCBI taxonomy): domain Bacteria; kingdom Pseudomonadati; phylum Pseudomonadota; class Alphaproteobacteria; order Hyphomicrobiales; family Phyllobacteriaceae; genus Mesorhizobium; species Mesorhizobium sp. KR9-304. The sequence goes on from NZ_JBDZDN010000003.1 coordinate 427,503, forward strand.
CGGGCGACCTGAACCATGGAACTCGACGACAAAACGATCGCCGTGATCGGGCTCGGCTATGTCGGCCTGCCGCTTGCGATGGAGTTCGCAAAAACCAGGCCGGTCGTCGGCTTTGACATCCGGCGGCAACGCATCGACGAACTGCTTTCCGGCCGCGATTCGACGCTCGAGGTGGCCCCCGAGGATTTCGGGCGCGCAGGGCAGATCGAATTTACCGACGACCCTGACGCCTTGCGCCGATGCGGAATTTTCATCGTCACGGTGCCGACGCCGATCGACAAGGCCAACCGGCCCGACCTCAAGCCTCTGATCCTGGCCACGGAAACGGTCGGCAAGGCGTTGCAGCGCGGCGGCGTGGTCATCTACGAATCGACGGTCTATCCGGGCTGCACCCGTGAAATCTGCGTGCCGATCCTCGAAAAGCTGTCGGGTCTTAGGCTGAACGAGGGGTTTTTCGTTGGTTATAGCCCCGAACGGGCAAATCCCGGCGACCGCGAGCATCGCCTGACGACGATCACCAAGGTCACCAGCGGATCGACGCCCGAGGCTGCCGACGCGATAGACGCGCTGTACGGTTCGGTCGTACGCGCCGGCACGCACAAGGCGAGCTCGATCGAGGTGGCCGAGGCGGCAAAGGTCATCGAGAACACGCAGCGCGACCTGAACATCGCGCTGATGAACGAACTGGCGATCATCTTCAACCGGCTCGGCATCGATACGCTGGAAGTGCTGGCGGCGGCCCAGACGAAGTGGAATTTCCTGCCGTTCCGCCCCGGTCTGGTCGGCGGCCACTGCATCGGAGTGGATCCATACTACCTGACGCACAAGGCCCAGGAGGCCGGCTATCACCCGGAGGTCATCCTCGCCGGACGGCGCATCAACGACGGCATGGGCCGCTATGTGGCCGACCAGGTCGCCCGGCTGATGATGCGGCGCGGCTTTCCGGTGGTGGGAAGCCGTATCCTCGTGATGGGGCTGGCTTTCAAGGAAAACTGCCCGGATATGCGCAATTCCAAGGCGATCGACATCGTGCGGGAGCTGAAGCAGTTCAACGCGTCGGTTGACGTCTGGGACCCGTGGGTATCGGCCGAGACCTGCAAGAACGAGATTGGCCTCGATTGCCTTTCGGACCAGCCCTTGCAGGGCGCCTACGATGCAGTGGTGGTGGCGGTGGGGCACCGGGAGTTCATCGAGGCCGGCGCGGTGGGCGTTCGGGCGCTCGGCAAGGACGCGGCCGTGCTCTACGACGTCAAGGGCATATTCGGGAAGGACGAGACGGACGGACGCCTGTAACGGAGGCTCCGCATGTCGCCGCGCACAAGGCTTTTGCTGCCGGGCGCCGATCTTGCCAAACAGGATGCGAGCAATTAGACGGTTGGCGAGGGGACGGGCGAGATCGATGCGATAGGGGCACGGTCGGCCAGTTTGCAAATCTCTTCCGCCGCGAAGGATGATACGAAGCCTGGCTTTGCATCCATGCCGTTGCCGTCGAGGGACGAATCTTGAATTTGCGCGGGGCTGTCCCCACAGCTGACGCACTTGGAGCATTTCTGGACCGGCATGCAAATGACGCCCATGATCGCAACAGGCAGCTATGCAATAAACGCGCCCGATGTCGTCGCGGAGGATTTCGATGGAAAGATCGTGATCCTCAATCTGGGCGACGGCCGTTACTTCAGTCTCGATGGCATAGCGTCGCAAATATGGTCTTTGCTTGTCGCGGGACTGAGCCCGGCGGCGATTTTGGAAAGCATCGAGGCACATCAGCCATCGCTGACCGGACGTTCTTCGGAGTTCGTCGATCGTTTGATCGAGTTGAAGCTCATCCGCCCACAAGACGCCGAGGCGGGCAACGCCCAGGGGCCGATCAACGAAACCTGGTCCGGCGAAGAACCCAGGATCGAGGTTTTCGACGACCTTGCGGAGCTGATTCTCGCCGATCCCATCCATGACGTGGACGAGCAGGCGGGATGGCCAGCGCCACGACCCAATCCGTGATCGAAGCAGGATCGAGAAGGCGGCCCGTCGATGACGTGTCGATGCAGAGCCTTCTCGCCTATGCCAGGGGTCGCCTAGCCGCCGCGGCCGCCTTTCCGAAAGCGCGCCTCTTCCGGCGCGACCTCAGGCTGGCTCGTCTCGACATGACGGTGTGGTTCGCAAGCGAGGCCCTGGCCGATCTGTGCGGCAGGAAGCTGGTCCTGCGCGAGAGCGCCCGACCATTCGAAGCCGCCGCCGAAATATTTGCGCTGGATGCCGAGGCGGAAGGCTGGGAAATGCCCGCGGCGTGGCGCGAAAGCAGCGGCTTTTCGTCTCGCGAATTCGACAGGACGCTCGCGCTCGGCAATGTGCGCGGATTTTACGACCACGACGCGCCGTCCTGGCAATTCTTCGATTCCGCGGCCGGCATCGGCGTCCAGACGCTTCCAACCCCACTCGGCATGCCGCCTTGGGAGGAGGGGTCTCCGCTTCGCCTGTTCCTGCATTGGGCTTACGCAGCCGCCGGCATGCGGCTGACACACGCGGCGACGTTGGGTTACAACGGGCGGGGCGCGCTGATGGTTGGCGCAAGCGGCTCCGGAAAGTCTGGCACGACGTTGGCGGGCCTGTTGAATGGCCTGAGCAGCGTCGGCGACGACTATGTACTCGTCGAGCAGGGCGATGGGGTCGTGGCTCATTCGGTCTTCGGGGTATTCAAGCAGGACCCGCAAGGACTTCGCCGCGCTGGCCTGCCGCCGGAGCGCCTTGCGGACCGAAGGCTGAATTGGCATGGCAAGATAGAGTTCGACGCGGCAAGGCTCTCGCCTGATGGTTTTGCCGAGCGCATGGACATCCGCGCATTGTTGCTGCCCGAGATCGCCCGATCGAAACACACACGGATCGAACGTGTTTCCGCGCAGAGGGCGGCACTGGCGCTGGCGCCGTCCTCGGTTTTCCAGCTTGCAGGCGACGCAGGGGAAGGATTTAGGTTCCTTGCCGACTTGGCCAGACGCCTGCCAGCCTATCGGGTAAGCTTGTCGGAAGAACCGGCGGAGATCGCCGCTTCGATCAGATCGTTCCTCGAAAGGGAGGCGGAGCATTCCGGTTAGCGTGATCATGCCGGCGTTCAACGCCGACCGTTTCATCGATGCGGCGATCCGCTCGCTCTTGGCTGAGCGCGATGCCGTCGATCTGGATATCATTGTGGTCGATGACGGCTCCACGGATGCGACCAGACCGGTCGTGGAGTCTCTAGCCGCCGATTTTCCCGAGGTCCGCCTGCTGCAGAACCCCCGCAAGGGCATCGCCGCCGCGCGCAACACCGGATTGGATCATATACGCGACGACTGCCGCTTCGTGGCCTTCCTGGACGCGGACGATCTCTCCGTACCCGGGAGGATCGAGCGCCAGCGCTCGCTTCTCGCCGGCGATCCCGGCATCGACGTGCTTTACGGCTTGGTGAAGATGTTCTCCATCGCCGACGAGTCGCAAATGGCGCCGGCGGCCCAAAGCGCGACCAAGATAATCCGCGGACCCTATCTGCAATCCGCGATGTATCGCCCGCAGGTCATCCGAAGCGTCGGCAGGTTTGACGAGACGTTTCGCCAGGGATGCGACACCGATTTCGTGCTGCGCGTCATCGAGCGGGAGTTCAACCTCGTCCTGGATGACGGGTTGGCCTGCTACTATCGCAGGCACGACGCGAACGTTACGCTGAACGTTCAGGAAATGCAGCGCGAGTTCATGCTGGCGAGCCTCAAATGGGCGGCGCGCAACCGCATGAAGGGGAAGGTAGAGGTTCCCAAGGTTTTCTCGGAGATGTTTCTTAGGCGGGATAAAATCGAGGAGGGGTTTGGCGCGTGACACCGGCCTATTCGGTTGTGATTCCCGCCTACAACGCTGCCGGAACCATTCGGCAGGCGGTTGAATCCATCCTCGGCCAGTCGGTTCCCGCGCAGGAGATCATCGTCGTCGACGACGGATCCACCGATGAGACGGCGTCGGTAGCAGCCGCGATGGCCGGGCCGATTACGGTCGTCCGGCAGGAGAACGGTGGCCCAGGCGCTGCCACGACGACGGGATTCCGCCGCGTCGCAACTCCCTGCTTCGCGACGCTCGACGCAGACGATCTTTGGCTGCCCGCGAAGATCGAGCGCCAACTGGCCGCGCTAGAGGAGGACCCTGGATTGGCCGGTGTCTTCTCACTGGGACGCCAATTTCCGGACGGCCAGGCGCCCGATCCAGAAGGCGATGGCGCGGTCACGCGGCTCTGGACGCGCACCACCTTGCTGTTCCGCACCGACGCCGCGCGCAAAGTCGGGGATTTCACGGATATGCCGGGAATGCTTGGAGAAATGGTCGATTGGCTCGCCCGCAGCCGCGATCTGGGGCACCGGCATTTGATGCTGGAAGAAATCCTGGCCATGCGCCGGATTAGGGCCGGCAGTCTTTCGAGCAACCGTGACGCGGAGCGCAACCGGGGCTATCTCGTCGCAGTCCACAATGCGTTGAAACGAAAGAGGCGGATGGCGTCGGAAAGCGGGACGGGACCTGCTCGCGATGAGGGGTAAGATTTTAGCGCTCCTGCTGCGCAGCGCCTGGCCCAGGCCCTCGATCGACAGGCTGTTGCGCGCAGCGATGCTCGACGACTCGAATGCCGCGGCGGCCGCCTGGCACGAATTCGAGGCGTCGGCGGACTTCGACCACCTGACCGCAGGCGAGATGAGGCTCATCGCATTCGCGTCGAGGCGGCTGAGGGCGCTGGCCCCGGAAAGCCCCATGCGCGCGCGTATCGGCGGCATCGAGCGGGCGAACTGGTCGCAGAGCCAGATGGTCATCGGCGAAGCCGGCGGCGGCCTGCGCGTACTGGCGGCCGCCTCGATCGACATGCTGGTCATCAAGGGCGCCGGCCGATTGGCCGCCGGAGGCCCAACCGCACGCGGGCGTGTCGTCAACGATGTCGATGTCGTCGTGCGGCCTGACGACCTGAAGCGCGCCTTCGACCTGTTGACGGCGGACGGATGGCTGCCGGCGGAGTCCGGGACTGCGGTATATCACGCAGGCCACCTGGCAGGCGCGGTCGGCATCAATCTGGTGCGCGGGCGTTTCGGCAACCTCGACCTTCACCGCACGGCATTTCACCCGCCGTATGAATCGGCGGCTGAGGACGCAGCGATCTGGGACCGTTCAGCCAGCGGTGCGATCGCCTATACCCCCGTGCGCGTGCCCTCCGCTACCGATGCCGTCGCCATCGCAATCGCGCATGGATCCCTCGACGCGCACAAGAGCAGCGACTGGCTGGTCGACATTGCGGTCGCCATCGACAGCGGCGTCGACTGGGTGCTTCTGCAAGAGATCATCGAACGCAGACGCCTGCACGCGGCCGCAGCCACGGCGCTGGGCTATGCGCGCGAACGCCTCGAGCGGCCGGTGCCGGAATCGGTCATCGTCAGCCTGGAGAAGAAGGCGGCACGCCGCCCTGTCTCCTTGCTTGCCGCACTTGCGGAGACGCGGCCGAAGACGGACAGGATCGGCTTTTTCTGGCTCGCGCGCGCCGTGGCGAAGCAGAGCCGGCTCATGCGAACCTACCGAAGACGCTTTTCAGGCGATCGTCGTCGCGTCGTGCTCCCCTCGCTGCTGACCGGCGGCAGCGTGACTGCATCCGGCGCAAAGGTGCTGGAAGAACCGCTTGTCCTGCCGGATCGGAAGCCGGGCGAGGCCTGGCGCGGCAGCCTGGACATAACGGTTTCCGTCGACCTCCCCCCAGCGTCCAGGCGGATAGACTTCGAGCTCAATTCGCATGGCCGGCATCACGCGCGGCTGAGGGCCATCGTCCTCAATCGAGGCAGGCGCGAACGGCTGCTGCGTTTCAACGTTCCCGTGGAGTTGGCGCCTGACGATACAGCGCCGGTGCTGGTGGCGGCGGCCTCGCGCATATTCAATGCCAACGCGCCGCAGGCGCTGGTTGAGCGTTACGCCGCGACGCCATTCAGGGTCGTCCGCCTTCGAACAAGGCGTCTGTTGCCCAAGACATGAGGCTGGCGGCGATCAGTGGTCCGCCTGATCAGGATCAGGGGTCGAACGGGCCAAGGCGGATGGGTACTTCCCTGGCCGGCTGCGAAAATCGGCGCCCGAACGTTCGGAAATAGCTGATGAATTTGTTTAACCAAGTGTGGCGCCAATAGACAACGCGTTGATCGGAAAGGTCGAATTCGACCGTGCGCCAACGCACTGTGGCAGGCTTTCCGTTCGGTGATCCGAGTGCGCGGGCCTCAGTCAGCAGACGGATGTTCCTGCCCGAAACGTTTATCCCAACCCCCGGCCTCTTGCGGATCGCCGACGACAGGACCTGCAGATACTTGCGCGTCCAACGAGGCTGTACGACCAGCTTTGGCAGAATGTAGTGGGCATAGGGATAGGTGCCCGGCGGCTGCGGCCACGCCTGGATTTCACCCGCGCAATAGCCGGGAATGACATGGCGCGTCATGCAGGAGAGGGCGTCTGCGACGAAATCGGAGGGATCGGTCGTCCCGGAGACGTCCGACATCGCCGCCTGCGCCACGATCGCCCCTTCGTCGAAGGCATTGGTCATTTCGTGCAGCGTGACTCCGCCTGAGCGTTCCATGGCATCGTCGATCGCCAGCCACTGGATTGGTTGAGGCCCGCGGTAGTGCGGCAAGAGGGCAGGGTGGAAGTTCAGCGCCCCGCGCGGAAAAAGCCCAAGCAGGCCGTCAGGGATCAAGCGCATGAAGGCGTAGCTGATCGCCACGTCGGGTGCGTCCGCAGCGAGTTTCCGGTAAAGGTCCTGCCAGTCCAGCGGCGGTTCGGGCCTGATCACGGGAATACGATGGCGGCGAAGGTGTCGCATGACCGACCATTGCAGGTTAAGCCACTGTACCGGCTCGGACAGCACACGGGGCCCCTTCTGACGGTAGACGACGATCGCGCTGATGCGGTGTCCGCCGTCCAGCCATGCCTTGATCATGGGGGCGGCGATCCCGGACAAATGTACGAAGAACACGGCGGTCAATGGGACCTGACCGCCCCCGGCCGCGGGAATTGGGGTTGGTTCAGTCACGATTCACCGGACCGGGCAGGACAAGGAAATCAAATCCGCGCCTGACCCGCGGATTGACCCTGCGGACGCAGATATTATAACGAAGACCGATTCTTCGGGGAAATCTGCCATGAAAAAACACTATACTAAACCCGCATTGGTGAAGCGCGAAACGATTTCGGCGGTTACCGCAAAGGGGAATGACTCCTTGGCACCGCTCTAGCCGCAACTCAAACTTGGCAATTTGCGTATTGGGCCTGGAACTTGACTGGTGCGATCTTCCGCTTCAGAAGCTGGCGGCGCCCTGAACCCCGGCTATGGCGCGATAGCCTGAGGAGTTGAACGATGCCCCACGACGAAGTGTATTCCCTGTCGCCGTTGGCCTCCTTCCAGTCGGTCGGAGACGGCGCCGTCGTGCTGCTCGCCGACAGCGGCCAGCTCTATTCGTGCAATGACACGTCCGAAGCCTTTCTGCGCCATGTCGACGGAAAGCGTTCACTCGCCGACATCGTCGATCTGCTGGCCGAGGAGTACGAAGTCGAGCGCGAGATGCTGGAGGCCGATCTCGCCGAGTTGGCCGCGAGCCTGATACAGGAAGGCGTCATCGTCGGCGGCAAGAACTGAACGGCAGGCACGGCGCGTGAGTTTCCTGAAAACCTGTCGGTTTCGCATTGACCTCTGGCTGGCGGCGCGATCGCTGCCCTGGCGGGTCGCGGGCAAATCCTTCGAGGAGATACTCGCGCAGGCGTCGCCCCAAGGCCGTGTCGACTATGCCGGCCTTCCGGCGGAGTACATCTCGCGCCGCGTGCGCAAATCGGTCCGTCACCCCTGGCTGATGCGTGATCGCCGCTGTCTTCGCGAGGGGCTTCTCGGCTTCGAGTTTCTGCGCAGGTCGGGATATTCGCCGGAGCTGCATTTCGCGGTCGATCCCGCTTCGGTCTCGTCCGACCGGATATCGGCCCATTGCTGGGTCTGCCTGGACGGCAAGCCGGTCGTCGGAGATCGGCAGGGCGACCAGATTACCATTTTCGTTCACCGCTCGGAAACGCCTGAGCCGGCCGGCGACAGGACAATGCATTGATCAGCCGTCATTTCGACTTGATGGGGCCTGTTCTCAGGGTCAACGTGGAGGATGACCGCCTGGCCGATCGCTTCGGGGCACTACTGCGTGGCCTGGCAATCGAAACGGCGAACGATCCGGCGTTTACGCTTACGATCCAGGAGGGAACGCCCAAGTCGATCCCGGGTGCCGCCACGACCATCTACGAAGGGCCGGTCTTCTGGGAGGGTGACTGCGTCTATGCCGAGGATGGGGGGCGACTTTACCTTTCGTTCCCTGGCCGGCTCTCCCTGATGCTCGATCCAGAGGCCAGGGCGGCGCAGATAGTCGCCGCGCCCGACAGCGTTTCGCGCGTCGGCGCGACCGCCGGCATGTTGGTGGTCGACGCGGCGGTCGACGCATCCGGCCAGTTCATGCTGCATGCCGCGGGCCTGACCGTGCCCGGCACCGACGCACAGGTTCTGGTCTTCGCGCAGAGCGGAACGGGCAAGACGACCACCTCGCTGGCGCTCGCCGACAGCGGCTTCGGCCTGTGCACCGACGATTCCATGGTCATCCGGCTCGACGGGACCGAGGCGACCGGGTGGGGCCTGCCTCGCGACCTCAAGGTCCATCACAACACGGCCGAGATGATGCCGTGGCTGAAGCCCTACCTGAAGGGCAAATGGAACGACGAGGGTGAGCAGGCCATCACGCGCGCCGCCCTGTCGGACCGTATACGCGTGGAGACTGCCGCGCGGCGGCCCATCGCGGGGGTCTTCTTCCTGGAACGCGGAAATGCCGAGCGCGCCGTGGCGGCTCCGCTCAGCCAGACCGATACGCTCGTGTCGCTCGCCGCCGACAACGTGCGGACGGGCAGAACAGGCCTGCTGAAATCGCATCAGCGGCGCTTCGCGGGCCTTGCCGGCCTGGCCTCTTCGGCGCCGACTTTCAAGGTGACCGTCGGCTCCGACCCGCGCTCGACCGCTCCGGCGATACTCGACGCGCTCGGCCGAGGTTAGCGCCGCCCGCCCGCGACCCGCGACAACAATTGCAGGCCGCGGAAGGCCTTGCGCCTTGCATGCGACGCGCGCCCCGACGTGCTCATGGCATTGTGGACCGCGGCGGGCGAAACCAGACGCTTCGACAGCGCGGCGGTGAAACCCGACGAGAAGCGCTCAGCCAAATCGAGCACGCGCCGGTCGCCGAACAGCTTGCCGGCGAGATTCAGTGAGACCGCGAGCTCAAGCTCCGCCCCGATGGCGCGGGCCGCCCGGTCGAGCAAGGGCAGATCGGCGTCGGGCAGGGCGCGGGCGGCCTGGACGATATCGACCGCGAATTGCAGCCGGTGGAACTTGTGGCCGCAGGCGGCGTGGATGACCGCGGTCATCAGGAGCGCGGCAGGCGTGTTCGGATCGCCGTCTCCGGCGCGCATAAGGTCGGCATAGGAGTAGGAAAGCAGCCGACGGAAAGAAGCATAATGCACGAGATTGCCGTGCAGCTCGATGAGGACGTTCGGATTGTCGGAACGGCCCCATTTGTATTCCTGGTTGCTGTCGGACCTGTCCCAGACCTGCTTGGTCAGTGCGACGAAGCCGAGCGGGGGAAGGGCCGCATTTGCGCGCGCCAGGTTTTCCGGCGCGGTCAGAAGGTCGATGTCAGTGAATGGCCGGTCTGTAGACATCCGGTAGAGCCGCTCGGCGAAGACCGGTCCCTTGACGATCGCGACCGGTATGCCGGCATCGGCAAAGGCGGCGGTGATGCCGCGGCTGTGATGGCGCAGGAGCAGCGATTGACCCGCCATGAGCGTGACCGTTGTCCCGGCTCTTTGCATCTCCGCCTGGAACGCCTCGCCGAGGTCGGAAGAAGGCATCGTGCGGAACTTGCGCCAGACGATCGGCAGCACGCCATGCAGGCGGGCGACCGAAAGCATTCTCAGCGCCGCCTGCTCGTCGGTCCAGTCCTGCGGGCTTACCTCCCGTTCCGGATCGGCAAGGGCCGCGAAGAGAACCTGCTCGCGCACCGTCAGTGGGGTGTGGCGCTCTTCGTCCAATGTGTTTCCCCGTTTTCTGTATTTATGCCGACGCCGGCTGGTGCATGTAGAGCCGCGCCACGTCCGCAACCGAGCTGATGCCGGCTATCTCTTCCGGCAACAGCTTGCGGCCGAGTTCGGTTTCGATTTCAAGGATGATGTTGATATGGCCGATGCTGTCCCATTGCGGCAGGGTCTGGACATCCGCATCGGGACCGACCGCGTCGAGAGAGCACTTCAGCGCATCGGAAATCGTCTTGCGCGCTTTGAGTTCGGCAGCTTCAGGCATGCGGCGTGAGCTTCCTCTGCTTTTCCCAGTCCGCGCGCAGGAGTTCGAAGATCAGCGTGTCGAACAGCTCCCCGCTGACTGGATCGCACTGCGCATTGTGCAGCGTGCCGACATGCTTGAAGCCGAGCTTCTTATAATTGAAAACGGACGCGGCGTTGCGTGCCTGCACCGTGCAGCACAGGCGATCGATGACCTTGTTCTCGAAGGCATGGTCGATCACGGCCTTGCGAACCTCCGCGACGACCTTCTGGCCCCACCATTCCCGGTCGTGAACGGCAACGACGAGCGTGGCGCTGCGGTATTTCTGCAGCGTCATGCCGTGCACGCCGATCGGCGCGCCGCCTTCCTTCGGCTCGATGGCGTGGGAGAATTTCGATTTTCCGTTCACCCAGACCATCTTCCTCAGCCACCGCCACGGGTTGAGCGGCTTGGGAGAATGGATGAGGTTTCGCATGATCTCCGGATCGTGGTTCCAGTTGCCGCGGCCGATGCGGAACGCCTCGACGCGGCCGAGCGGGCGCAGGACGAAGCGCTCCGTCTCGAGGCGTTGCCGCATGGGATGAGACTTCGCCATTATTCGGCGGCTGCCCGCAACGAAAGCGCTGTCTCGCGCACGACGCTTCGCACGATCTTGCCGCGCTCGTTGCGCGGTATCTCTGCGAGGCGGAAGATCCGGGACGGCGCCGCCTCGGCGCGGATGTGCTTGCGGCACCATTCCTTGATCGCCTCGTCGCTTGCCTGCGCGCCTTCGCGCATCACGATCGCGACGGCCACGGCTTCGCCCGAGACAGGATCGGCCAAGCCGAAGGCGCAGGCTTCCGCGATGTCGGGGTGGCGCTCCAGAAGCATGTCGATTTCCTCGGCCGGCACCTTGATGCCGCCGCGGTTGATCTCGTTCTTGATGCGGCCGACTAGAAACAGCCGCCCATCGGCGTCGATCTCGCCGATGTCGCCGGTCCTGAACCAGGAACCATGGAAGACTTCAGAGGTCTTGTTGGCCATGCCGTGGAATCCGAGCATGATCGAAGGCGAGTTCAAGACGACTTCGCCCGAACCGCGCTGGCGAACCTCGCCATCCTCGCCGAGCACGCCGAAGCTGCCGCCCCATGCGCGGCCGACAAGGCCGTCACCCGCGGCCGGGTCTTCGAGCGAAGCGCCGCCGATCCAGTTCGCCGTCTCGGTCATGCCGTACATGTTGAAGACGCGCTTCGTTCCGGCCCAGCGGCCGATCTCGGTCCAAAGCTCGAGCGAAAGCGGCGCCGAACCGACATGGACGCGGGCGAGCGGATGTTTCGGACCCTCAGACATGCGCATCGCGATCTTCCAGAACGATGGCACCGAACTCATGAAGGTGATTTTTTCACGATCGATGAAGTCCGCGAGATCGCGAAGTTCGGCGACATCCGGGCCTGTCCACACGTGAAGCGCGCCGCCGCCGGCAAGCGCGGTCAGGCAATTGCCGATGAGGCCGTGGCCGAAGAAGGCCGGAAGCACGTTGAGCGTACGCGCGAGATCGGGCAGGCCGATGGCGTCGATGTTGAGGGCGAGCCTCGCGGAAAGCGAACGCAGGCTGTGGACGACGCCCTTCGGCGTGCCGGTTGTGCCCGAAGTCATCAGCATCAGGGCCGGAACGTCCAGGCCAAGCGCGCGGCTGGCGAGGACGCCGAGATCGGCCGGCTTGTCCTCGACCAGGCGAAGCGGCGTCTCGCAGGCGACCGGCCCGAGCCAGAGCCTCGCGCCGGTGGAGGCCAAGACGCGCCTCTGTTCGTCGGGCGTGAGCCTGGGATTGACAGCCACTGCAACCGCGCCGGCAGTCCAGGCAGCAAACACGTCGAGAATGAATTCGGCCCCGTCGGATTGGCCGACGACCACCGTGTCGCCGCGTTCGATGCCGCTTGCGGCGAGCGCAACGGCGCGTTCACACACGGTCTGCCAGATCGCGTCCCGCGAATGGCGTTTGCCCGAGCGCACATCGATGAGTTGCGCGGTCTCCGGGAGAGCGGCGACGATGGCGGGAAGCAGGGCTGCCACGGAGGCTTTGGTCAATGGACTTTCCAGCAAGGTTCGGGCTGACCTCGATTGCCTCAAACCAAGCCGATCCGCAAGTCCGAGGAACGGGGCATGCAGGGGCGCCTGTGCAAGGAATCAGGCAGAGCGCAGGACGCCGAGCCTACATCGTCGCGCCGATTTGCCAGGGCACGAACTCGTTGTCGCCGTAGCCAAGCTCTTCCGACTTGGTCTTCTTGCCTGACGCAACCGCGAGGATTTCCTTGAAAATCTCCTCGCCCTTCTCCTGCAGGGTCACGCCGTCGAGTATGTCGCCGCAGTTGATGTCCATGTCGTCGATCATGCGCTCATACATCGGCGTGTTGGTGGCGAGCTTGATCGACGGCGTGGGCTTGCAGCCATAGGCGGAGCCGCGGCCGGTCGTGAAGGCAAGGATGTTGGCGCCGCCAGCCACCTGGCCGGTTGCGGCCACGGGATCGTAGCCGGGCGTGTCCATGAACACGAAACCCTTCTCGGTCACCGGATCGGCGTAGTGGTAGACGGCGTTCATCGTCGTCGAGCCGCCCTTCGCCGCCGCGCCGAGTGACTTTTCGAGGATGGTCGTCAATCCGCCGAGCTTGTTGCCGGGCGACGGATTGTTGTTCATCTCCATGTTGTTGCGGGCGGCGTAGTCTTCCCACCAGTGGATGATCTCGATCAGTTTCTCGCCGACTTCGAGGTTCCTAGCGCGCCGGGTGAGCAGGTGTTCGGCGCCGTATATCTCCGGGGTCTCGGAAAGGATGGCCGTGCCGCCGTTTCTGACCAGGATGTCGGCCGCGACGCCGAGCGCCGGGTTGGCGGTGATGCCGGAATAGCCGTCGGAGCCGCCGCACTGCAGCGCCAGCATCAGTTCCGAGGCTGGCAGCGTCTCGCGCCTGGCTTTGTTGACGGTGGGGAGCATCGCCTTGACCGCCTCGACGCCGGCCGCGACGGTCTTTCTGGTGCCGCCGACCTCCTGGATGGTCATGGTGCGAAACGTTTCGCTTTCCTGAACGCCATAGGCTTCCTTGAAGCGCGGAATCTGGAAGCCTTCGCAGCCAAGGCCGACCATGATCACGCCGCCCATATTCGGGTTGGTCGCGTAACCCCAGGTCGTCTTCTTCAGCGTGTCGAAGATCACGCCGCGATAGTCGATCACGCAGCCATTGGCTTGCTTCAGCGCAACGATGCCGTCGATGTTGGGATAGTCGTCGAGGATGCCGGAGCGCTCGATCTCCTTGGCGATGAACCCGGCGACGGTGGTCGAGCAGTTCACCGAGGTCAGGATGCCGACATAGTTGCGCGTACCGGCCTTGCCGTTGGCGCGGCGAAAACCCTGGAAAGTGGCCTGTTCCTCGACCGGAAGGATGTTTTCCGGGCGCGCGGCCTGGGCGATCTGGTAGTCGCGCTCGAAGGCGCCATGCTCGGGACCCATGTCGCAATTGTGCTCGTGGACCCAGTCGCCGGGAATGATCGGCTGGCTGGCGAAACCGATGATCTGGCCGAATTTCGTGACCGGCTCGCCTTTTGCGATCGGCTGGATGGCGACCTTGTGACCGAACGGAATGCGCTGACGCGCGGCGATGCCTGGGGCAATCGTCGAGCCGGGCTCGGTCCTTTCGGTGGCAACGACGACGTTGTCTTCTTCGCTCAGACGGAGAGTCCTGGCTACTTTCTCTAGCATTCAAATCGTTCCAAGTTTGGGCCTGACCATTTACAGCAGCGCGGTTGGCAGCGCTACCAATCCTTTGTCCGGCTAGTTCCCGCCCAGGGGTCGGGCTTTCCATCAGGTGGTGGGCGCATCCTTGCGCATCAAGCCCTCGGCCTTGAGATCGGCCCATAGCGCTGGCGGGATCTTTGCGTCGAGGATCTTGCGGTTGCTCTTCACTTCCTCGGGCCGCTGGCCGCCTGGAATGAGCGCGACCACGGCAGGGTGGAGTGCCGGGAACTGCAAGGCGGCCTCGATCAGCGCGACGCCGTGGCGCTTGCAGACAGCCTCGATCCTGGCGACGCGGTCCAGGATTTCCTTGGGCGCCTCGGAATAATTGTAGTAGGCGCCGGGCTTCGGGCCGGTGGCCAGGATGCCGGAATTGTAGGGCCCGCCGAGCACGATGCCGATGCCGCGCTTCTCGCAAAGCGGCAGGAACGACTGCAAGGCTTCCTGTTCGAGCAGCGTGTAGCGCCCTGCCAGCAGGAAGAGGTCGAAATCGCCGCGTTCGGCGAGCGTCTGGCAGACTTCCCACTCGTTGATGCCGCCGCCGAACGCCTTGATGACGCCCTGGTCGCGCAGCGCGAGCATCGCGTAATAACCGGAGCGCATGAATTCGTTGATGCGAGCGTCGGATGCCTCCTTGGACCCATGCGTGAAGATGTCGAGGTCATGCGCGAAAAGGATGTCGATGCGGTCGACGCCCAGCCTCTCGAAGGAAGCCTCAAAGGAGCGCATCACGCCGTCGTAGCTGTAATCGTAGACCTCGCGGCGCGACGGCGTGTCGAAGAACTTGCCGATGCCGGTGCGCTGCTCCGGCGGACAAACCTGGAGCAGACGTCCAGCCTTGGTGGAAAGCACATACTCGTCACGCTTCTTGCCGCGCAGGAACTGGTTGAGCCGGGTTTCCGAAAGGCCGAGCCCATAAAGCGGTGCGGTGTCGTAGTAGCGGAAGCCGCCGTCCCATGCGGCCTGAAGCGTCGCCTGGGCGTCCTCGTCGGAAACCGCGCGGTACAGATTGCCGAGCGGCGCGGTTCCGAAGCCGAGCTCGGTGAAGGTCAGCCCGCCATTGCCGATGCGGTCCCAATGCCTGGTTTTCATGGACGCTCCTCCGTCTTGGATGCCTTCGGCGCGATTGCGCCGGATGATGCAAATTCGACTCCCGCCGGTCCAGCGAATTCGCCCTGTTCACCAAATTCACTCGGCCAGCAGGGCTATCCGTTGGACATGGATTCCGGCGGTTGCTAGCATCCATGAAAACATATGGGGAGGGCCAGTGACGCAGAAATTCAGGCGCGTATTCGGCAACGGCAAGCCTGTGATCGGCATGGTGCACTTCGGCGCGCTGCCCGGAGCGCCGCTATTCGACGCCGAGCGCGGGCTCGACGGTCTCATCGACGGCATCGGCCGGGACATCGACGCCCTGCAGAAGGCCGGCTTCGACGCGATCATGTTCGGCAATGAGAACGATCGGCCCTACGAGTTCGATGTCGATACGGCCTCGACGGCGACCATGGCCTATGCGATCGGCCGGGTGCGCGACAAGATAACCGTGCCGTTCGGCGTCAACGTTCTGTGGGACCCCATGTCGTCGATCGCGCTTGCCGCGGCGACGGGCGCTGCCTTCGTGCGCGAGATATTCACCGGCGCCTATGCTTCCGACATGGGGCCGTGGACGCCCGACGCGGGCAAGGCGATGCGCTACCGCGACCGCCTGCACCGGCAGGACCTCGCGCTGCTCTACAATGTGTCAGCGGAATTCGCCCATTCGCTCGACCAGCGCAGCCTGCCCGACCGTGCGCGCAGCGCGGTGTTCTCCAGCATTCCCGACGCCATCCTCGTGTCCGGGCAGATCACCGGCGAGGCGGCGGCATTGAGCGACCTCGAGGCAGTGAAGAAGGTGTTGCCCGACACACCGGTTCTCGCCAACACGGGCGTGAAACATGCAACCGTCGCGGACGTGCTGCGGATCGCCGATGGCTGCATTGTCGGCTCCTCGCTCAAGGTCGACGGCGACACATGGAAGCCGGTTGACCCGGACCGCGCGTCCGAGTTCATGCGCCTCGCGCGCACGGCGCGCGGCTTATGAGCGGCGCGGCGCTGTCCGGCGAGGCGAGGGGGCGGCTGAAGACGCTGCTTTGCGAGCTGATGCTGATCCCCGGCCTGTCCGGATATGAGGGCAGGGTGCGGCGGCATCTTGCGGGCCGGTTGCAGGCGCTCGGCCTCGCGACCCGCACCGACAGGCTGGGCAATCTGATCGCCACCCTCGACGGAACGCCAGGCGCGCCTTCGGTCATGCTGTTCACGCACATGGACCAGCTCGGCTTCATCGTGCGCAAGATCGAGCCGGACGGGTTTCTGCGGTTCGAGCGGCTCGGCGGCGTTCCGGAGCGCGCGCTGGCGTCGCAGGAGGTGCTGATCTGCGTCGGCGAGGGGCGCGACCGGCCGGGCGTGATCGCCAACAAAAGCCACCACGCGACGACGCCGGAGGAGAAATACAGGGTCGTTCCCTACCAGGACCTCTATATCGACGCAGGCTTCGCCAGCGCGGGGGAGGCAGCCACCGCGGGCGTCGATGTGGGGTCGCCGGTCGTCTACCGGCCGCATTGGGTCGAGCTGTCGCCAGACCGCGTCGCCGGCACGGCGATCGACGACCGCGCCGGTTGCGCTGTTATCGTCGAAGCGGCGCGCCAGTTGATGACGACGGGCACACGGCCGACGCTGCATTTCGTCTTCTCGGTGCAGGAGGAGTTCAACCTGCGCGGGGCGTTGACGGCCGCGCAGGTGCTGCAGCCCGACATCGCGATCCAGCTCGACCTCCTGCTTGCGACCGACACGCCCGACATGGGCTATCGCGGCGACGTCAGGCTCGGCGGCGGTCCGGCCATGAGCATGTATTCCTTCCACGGCCGCGGTACCCTCAATGGGACGATCCCGCATCCCGCGCTGGTGGCGCTGTTCGATCGGAGCGCGAAGGCCCTCGACGTGCCGCTGCAGCGCAGCGCGCATACCGGCGCGCTCACCGATTCATCCTATGTGCAACTCGTCGGCCAGGGCGTCGCCTCGATCGATCTCGGCTTCCCGATGCGCTACTCGCACTCCTCGCTCGAAGTCTGCGACCTTGGCGACCTCGAACGCCTGACGATGCTGCTGGTCGAGGGGATCGGCCGGATCGACGCAGGCTTCAGCCTCGACCGAGACGACTACGAATGAGGCACTATCTCGGCATCGACATAGGCACCTTCGAATCGAAGGGCGTGATCGTCGATGAGAAGGGGCGCATCGTCGCCAGCGCGTCGAAGCCGCACAGGATGCTGGTGCCGCGGCCCGGCTGGGCGGAGCATCGCCCGAAACAGGACTGGTGGGGCGACTTCACCTTCATCAGCAGGAAGATGCTCGCCGAAAGCGGCATTGCGCCCGAGACGATCCGCGCCGTCGGGACAAGCGCCATCGGCCCGTGCATGCTGCCGGTCGACGGGGAGGGCGAGGCGCTGTCCAATGCCGCGCTCTACGGCGTCGATACGCGCGCGGCGACGGAAATCGAGGAGCTTGACGCTGCGATCGGCCCGGAACGCATACTCGACCGCTGCGGCAATGCGCTGACCTCGCAGTCTGTCGGCCCGAAGATACTGTGGCTGAAGAAGAACCGCCCCGACATCTTTCGCAAGGCAGCCAGGATCGTCACCTCGACAACCTATCTGGTCCAGAAGCTGACCGGAAAGTGCGTCATCGACCACTATTCGGCGGCCAATTTCTCGCCGCTCTACCTGATTGATCGCCAGGGCTGGAGCACGGAGCTCGCGCCCGACATCATCGAACCCGAGCGGCTGCCCCGGGTGACGTGGACCACCGACATCGCGGGAGAAGTGACGGCGAGGGCGGCGCTCGCGACCGGACTTGCCAAGGGCACGCCGGTCATCGCCGGCACGATCGACGCGGCGGCGGAGGCACTCTCCGTCGGCGTCGTCAGGCCGGGCGACATGATGGTCATGTACGGCTCGACCATCTTCACGATCATGCTGTCGAGGAAACGCATCGCCGATGCGCGGCTCTGGCATGCGCCCTGGCTGTTTCCAGGCGAGCACGCCTCGATGGCGGGACTGGCGACGAGTGGCACGCTGACCCATTGGTTCCGAGACCTTGCCGCGCGCGAACTGGGTCCCGACCAAGCTTTCGCAAAGCTCGCGAAGGAGGCGGAGGCGTCGCCGCCCGGCGCCAAGGGGCTCGTGATGCTGCCCTATTTTTCGGGCGAGCGGACGCCGATCCACGACGCCAAGGCCAAGGGCGCGATCTTCGGGCTCAACCTGACGCATTCCCGCGGCGACCTCTACCGCGCGCTGCTCGAGGGCATCGCCTGCGGCACCAACCATATCGTCGAGACTTACCGGGAGATCGGCGAGATGCCGAAAAAGCTGCTGGCCGTCGGCGGCGGCACAAGGAACCGTGTGTGGTCGCAGGCAACGTCGGACGTTTCCGGCCTGGCGCAGACCGTTTGCGCAAAGACGGTGGGCGCCAGCTATGGCGACGCCTTCCTGGCGGCGCTGGCTGTCGGCGACGTGAAGAAGAAGGAGATACGCGACTGGAATCCGGAAGCGCGGCGCATCGTCCCCGACCGCGGGAACCGCGCCGTCTACCGGCGGCAATACCGCATCTTCCGGCAACTCTATGAACGCAATCGCGACCTGATGGCGGAACTGTCATGACGATGGAGAACGATCTTTTCGGCAAGGCTCTCGGCGAACTCGGCGCCGTGCTGGCGCGCATCGACCAGGGCGCGATCGACCACGCCTGCCGCATGCTGGCGGAGGCGAGGCAGATCGTCGTCTATGGCTGCGGCCGTGAGGCATTGCAGATGAAGGGCTTCGCCATGCGGCTCTTCCATCTCGGCCTGCCCGTCTCGGTGGTCGGCGACATGACGACTCCGGCGCTCAGGCACAACGATGTCTTCTTCGCGAGTTCGGGGCCGGGCGAAACGGCGACAGTGCTGACCTTGATGAAGGTCGCGCACGGCGCGCGGGCGAAAAACCTGCTCGTCACCGCCCAGCCGAAGGGGAGTGCCGCCGACCTTGCCGACTTCATGCTGGTCGTGCCGGCGCAGACCATGGCCGACGATCAGGGGCCGCAAATGACGTCGGTGCTTCCGATGGGCTCGGTCTTCGAGGGCGCGCTGTTCCTGCTCTTCGAGATCATGGTGCTGAGACTGAAGGACATGTTGGGCGTGTCGCCGGAGGCGATGCGCGCCCGGCACACGAACATGGAATAGCCATGCGCTACGAACTGATGCTGCCCCATCAAATCCGCAAGGCGATCGCGGAGCACTGGCCGGTCGTTCTGCCGCTCGGGGTGCTGGAATATCACGGTGAGCATATGGGCGTCGGCATGGACACGCTGGCCGTCATCAAGACGCTCGAACTGATCGAACCGGAGATGGACCTCGTCATCCTGCCGCCATTCTACTATGGCGCGGCAAGCTACGCGGTGGCGCCGCCGGAAGGCACCGGCACCGTGCAGGTCGGCGGCAACGTGCTGGCGCCGTTCGCCGAGGCGCTGTTCCACAGCCTTCTCAGGGTCGGTTTCCGCAACATCCATGCGATCATCCACCACCAAACCGAAAACTTCGCCGCGGGCATGCCGACCGACCTGGCGTTCAAGTCGGCGGGACGGCAGGCGATATTCCGCTTCCTCGAACGCGAGAGCGGCGAGGGCTGGTGGGGCGACGAGAAGATGGCGGCATATTACGCCGAGCACGAGGCCGGGCGGAACCCGTTCAACTGGATTCGCATCCATTCGCTGATGAGTTCCGAGACCATGGCCGACTATCCCTTCGACCATGCGGGGCAGGGCGAGACCTCGCTGATGTTGGCGCTCTGCCCCGAGGCGGTGGACATGGCGAAGCTAGGCGACAACACCGGCTGGTATACGGCGACGGCAAAGGACGCGAGCGCCGAGCTTGGGGCGAAGGGCGTAGCACTGATCCTGAAGCGGTTGCGGACGTTGCTTGCACCAGCCGGTTAAGTGCTCTCGACGGCTCCGCTTGCGATCTCTTCGCGCGATGCCGCCCATTGCAGCAAGGCGTCGAGGGCAGGGCAGAGCGCCTGACCCCAGTCGGTGAGGTGGTATTCGACCTTGGGCGGCACCTGGGGGTAGACAGTGCGGCGCACGATGCCGTCCGCCTCCATTTGGCGCAGTTGCTGGATCAGCATCTTTTGCGAGATCGCCGGGATCGCCCGCTCGAGGTCCGAAAACCGCAAAACCTTGCCGCCGAAGAGGTGAAACAGGATCACCAGCTTCCAGCGGCCTTCGAGAATGCGCAGAGCGCTTTCGACACCGCTCGCCGCAGAGACAGGGGTCGGATAGAGCACCTTACTTTCGGGTAAGTACCTTACTTTTACGTCGGTTCTTGTCATTTTTTCAGCCTAGCTCCATCTCCCTTGCGGAACAAGGGCGGCACCGCCCAATCGCAACGGAGAATTTCCATGCTCACAACCGGCTATCCGGCCCTGGATGCCTACTTCGAAGCCAAGAACCGCAAAGACATCGATGCCGCGCTGGCGCCATTTGCCGAAGGCGCCATCGTCAAGGACGAAAGCCACACCCACCGCGGCCGCGCGGCGATCCGAGCTTGGATGGAGGAGACCACGGCGAAATATGACGATACCGCAGAGCCGTCCGGCGTGGAGGTCGAGAACGGCCGCGTGAAGGTCGCCGCGCTCGTTTCCGGCAATTTCCCGGGAAGTCCGGCGACATTGCACTTCATGTTTCGGCTGGATGCCGACTGCATTTCACATCTGGAGATCGGCGCATGACCACAAGACCGAACTTCAGCGTCGATCCACAAGAATTTGCCGGTAAGCGCGTGCTTGTGACCGGAGGTACCAAGGGGGCGGGCGAGGCGATCGTCCGCCGGATGAGCGCCGCCGGAGCCCTCGTAGCCACCGCTGCGCGATCGGGTGCTGGCCGCGAATCCCCTGCGTTCTTCATCAAGGCCGATCTCGCGACACTGGCCGGGACGGAGGCGGTTGCGGCGGCGGTGCTCGAGCGCTTCGGCGGGCTCGACATCATCGTCCACTGCCTTGGCGGTTCGCATGCGCCGGGCGGCGGTTTCGCGGCGCTGACGGAAGACCTTTGGCAGGACGAACTGAATCTCAACCTGCTCGCCGCGGTCCGTCTGGATCGGATGCTTCTGCCGCAGATGATCGAGCGCGGTTCTGGCATCGTCATTCACGTCACATCGATCCAGCGCCGGCTGCCGCTGCATGAATCGACGATCGCATATGCGGCCGCAAAAGCCGCGCTGACCAACTACAGCAAGGCACTTTCCAAGGAACTCGGGCCGAAAGGGGTCCGGGTGAATGCCGTTTCGCCGGGATGGATTCTGACGACTGCGTCGGAAAATCTGGCGAAGCGGGTAGCCGAAAGCGCCGGCACCGATGAAGAGACCGCGCGGCAGGGCATCATGGACGCTCTCGGCGGCATCCCCATCGGGCGGCCCGCTTGGCCGGAGGAGGTTGCAGAGCTGGTGGCATTCCTGGCGTCTGACCGTGCCGCCGCGATACATGGCAGCGAATATGTAATCGATGGAGGCACGATACCGACCGTCTGAACCGCACTCTTGCTGGATGCAGTCCCTATTTCATTTCACCGCGCCGGCTGTCATGCCTTTGATGAGGTAACGCTCCAGCACCACACCGATGATGACGAGCGGCAGGATCGCGGCGAAGGAAAGCGCGGCCATCGACCACCAGTTTATGCCTTGGCTGCCGGTTTGCGAGGCAACCATTACCGGCAAGGTGTTTGCGTGCGTGGAAGTGAGGAGCGCCGCGAAGAAGTATTCATTCCAGGTGAGAACGAGGCTGAGAATGAAGGCGGCGATCATTCCCGGCAAGGCGATTGGCAGGATGACGCTGAAGAAAGCTCCCCAGATGGAGAGCCCATCGACCAGCGCCGCCTCCTCGAGTTCGGTTGGTATGGACTCGAACTGATCGCGCATGATCCAGATGACGATAGGTAGCACCGTCAGCGTGTAGAGCAGGATGATGCCGATCCGGGTGTCGAGCAGCGCGAGCTGCTTGTATAGCACCAGGAAGGGCAGCGCGAGAACCACGGGGGGCAGGATCAACTGCGACAGGAAGAAGAACGAGATGTCCGAGTTTCGCATGTAGCCGAATTTGTAGGAAAAACGCGACAGGCCGTAGGCGGCGAGCGAGCCGAGGACGACGGCGATCGAGGAGGAAGAAATCGCGGTGATCGTTGAATTGAAGAACCTCTTCAAGAACTCGTCGCGAACCGTGCTCTCCGCGCCGATCGTTTCGGGAGACAAGCCGAGCGACCTCCAGCCGAGCCATGCCGGCGTGTAGTCGACCCAGGGGACCAGCGCGCCCTGCATGACGTTGGGGGCCATCTTGAAGCTGGTTGTAATGGTCCAATAGATCGGAAAGAGGCAGATGATCGTCCACAGAATCAACAATAAGTAGATAGCCGTCTTGCCGGCCAACCGGCTGGCCCGAAACGCAAGGTGCGGCTCGTCCTTGTTGAGAAGGGGCGCGTTCATGTCCGAGGCCTTGCGAAGCGTTCCGCCAGTTTCATAAGGATGGTCATCGCGATGATGATGATCACGAGATACACCATAGCCAGAAGGGTGCCATAGCCGACATTCGAACGATCCCTGTACTCGCGGAAGATGAACGAGGTGACGGTGTCCGTCGCACCGCCCGGCCCCCCCGAGGTGATCGTGATCACGATGTCGGCGAGTTTCAGCTTGAAGATGATGCGGATGAGAATCGCGGTGATCGAGACCGGCAGCATCAGCGGGAAGGTGACTTCCCAGAAACTCTTCCACGGGCCTGCGCCGTCGACGCGCGCGGCTTCGGTCAGCTCCTTGGGAATCGCCTGCAGCCCGGCGAGGATCATGATCATCATGAACGGGATGAAGGTCCAGGCATCGAGCAGCATGATGGTGAAGCGTGCGATTTCGGGGGAGCCGAAGAAGGACGGGTTGTCCCAGCCCAGCCATCGCGCGAAGCGCGCGATGGGTCCGAACCGGACCTCCAGCATGGACTTGCCGATCATCCAGCTCACGGCCACCGGCGAAAGCATCAGCGGCAACAGAAACGCGACGCGGAAGAATTTGCGGGCGCGAATCTCGGCGTTGAGCAGCAGCGCCAAACCGAAGGCCACGGCGTATTCGACGAGGATCGCCAGGCTGAACCACACCATGTTGCGCAACGCGTTCCAGTAGAACGGGTCGCTCCACATCTGGCGGACGTTGTCGAGCCCGTTGAACTGGCGGCCCAGCGGGGATGAAAGGTTCCAGTCCGAGAACGCGATGATCAGCCCGAACAGGAGCGGGAAGACGGTGAGCGACACGACGAACAGCGCGGCAGGCAGCACGAACAGCGTGCGCTTGCCGAGCTCGCCTCTGATCAGCACCTGGCTCCAGCACAGGCAGACCGCCCAAAGTATGTAGGCGAAGAGAGTGGGCCGCCAGGTTTGGAAACCGAACTCCGCCATGCCCAACTGCTGGAGGGTTTGAGCGGCCGCAACCAGCGCCAGGATCAGCGCCGAAATCCAGACAATTGCACGGCCGAAGAGCTTTCGCCTGTCGGAAATGTCGTCTGCCGTGACAACGTGAAGGAGATCTCCCTGGCTCATGCTTACCCGAGGCGTATGCTTTATCTGGATTCCCTGGAGCCGCATCCGGCACGGGGCTCGAAGAAATCAGGGGCACGCGCTAGGCGCGTGCCCCTGATCGTCACATGCCTAGAGAAGCCTTGTAGAGCTTGATCTGACTCTCCCGGCCGATCTGGTCGGTGATCTTCTCCCAGGCCGCGGCAATGGCGTCGGCGGTCTCCTGGGCGGAAGCGTATTGACCGTTGATGCCCTTCACCAGCTCGTCTTCCGCGATCGAATAGTACTGGAAGATGCCGGGGATGCGCGGCTCGATCGCAGCGTTCGGGTGATTGTAGCTGTCGAGGTTCGAGCCGAGGTAGTCCTCGACGAATGCGCGGTCGTAGCCGGCAGCTTCCCACTCCTCGTACTTGAAGTGCGACTGGCGGTAGGGCTGGAAGCCCGACGGATATGCTGCGGTCCATAGCGAGATGTCCTTGCCGCCAAGATGTGCCGCCGCGGACCACGCCGCCTTGCGCTTCTTCTCGTCGCTCGAGACGCGGCTCGTCACGTAAACGCCCCAGCCGATATAGGCCATGTTCGGCGCGAAGTTCTCCTTCTCTTCCCACGCGCCGGCCTTTGCGTTGTAAACCCGCCTTGCGCCAGGGTTGATCGAGAAGCCCACGACATCTCCGACTACCGAGGTGTCCGAAGTCCTTGCATTCGAGCCGACATCACCCCACCACGTCAGGGCCGTTCCGGTGCCGCCGAGGAACTGTGAGAACGCCGTGGCGTTCGGGTCGGCGTTCACCTGATCCGGTGGATAGGCGTTGGCCTTCACGAGGTCCATGACGTCCTGGATCGCCTGGGTCCAGGCCGGGTTGTTGACGCGCGGCTTCATCGTATCGGGATCAAACAGCCATGCCGGATCCTCGGGATGCTTGGCGTAGGCTGCTGCGCGGTCCTCGAGGAAGTAGAAGCCAAAGCCTCCCCACTGGTACTTGAGCGGGTCGATGAAGCCATAGGCCGGGGCACCCGTGAGCGGATCGGTCTTGCCCGCAAGCGCCGTGGCGAGCGCGGGGAAATCCTCCCAGTGCTTGGGCACTTCGGCCATCCCGCTGATCGAGCCGTCGCCGAAATAGTCCTTGCGGTAGGCGAAGGTGTGGCAGTCGCCGTCGATGGTGATGCGGTAGGTCTTGCCGTCCCACGTGCCGACGGGCGCCTTCAGATAATCCACGAGGTCGTCGGCCTCGATCTGCGTCGCCACCCAGCCGGGCATCTCGTCAAGCAGCCCCTTGCTGGCGGTGTCGCCTTCGAACGGCGCGCCCATCTCGATGATGTCGAAATCGACCGTTCCGGTCGCGATCGACTGCTGGAGGCGGGCGTTGTAGTCGGCCTGGGCGAGATCGATCCAGCTGATCTTGGCGCCGGTATAGGCCTCCCAAGGCTTCAGGAAGCCGCGGAACAGGAAGTTGTGCAGGTTCTGGTTGTTGAGCCCCATGAAGGTCAGCTCGACGCCGGCGAATTCGCCCGCCGCTACATTGGCCTTGGTTGCGCCGAGGCACAGTTCACCGACCTTCTGCCAGTCGGCGTCGGTGGGCGAGCCCTTGCCGACCCCCGGAATCTGCAGGATCTGCGCGCGCACATCCTCCTGCGCGGCGGCCTGCCTGGTCAGCGCGCCGAGCGTGCCGGTCGAAGCGGCCGCGAGCGCGGCCATGCTGGCCGCGCCCTTGAGCATGTCGCGGCGGGTCGCCCCGGCGCGAACCAGTTGTTCGAAGATACCTACCTTCATGTCGTTGTTCCTCCCAGAACCTGATCAGCGGTTTCCGCGCATTGACGTTCGGGTGCCCGTTCCAGTCCCAGCTCCACCGGAAAAGGTCTGGCAAATCGATGCGGATGTCTGCCGGTGCTTCCGGCAGTCCGAACGTCAAGACGATAGAAAGCGCCTGACACTATGGAGGAAGGCCGAACGGAGTCAACGCGATGGTCCTACCAGTCGATTTGGCCAGTCGATTTGGCCAGTCGATTTGAGCAATGGACTTGGCCGACCCGGTTGATTAGCTTCGGCCAAAACAAGGAACGGGGGGACGATGGCGCAGGTCGCAATCCGCAACGTGTCGAAGGCATTCGGGTCCGTGCAGGTTCTGCATGGCGTCAGCGTCGACATAGCGGATGGGGAGTTCGTCGCGTTGGTCGGCCCGTCCGGCTGCGGCAAGTCCACCCTGCTTCGCATGGTCGCTGGGCTGGAGGCCGTCACCGGCGGGACCATCGCCATCGGTGACCGCATGGTCAACCACCTGCCGCCCGGCAAGCGCGACATCGCCATGGTCTTCCAGAACTATGCCCTCTATCCGCACAAGACGGTCGCCAAGAATATGGGCTTCGCACTCAAACTGCGGGGCAGCGGCAAGGCGGAGATCAATGAGCGGGTGCGCAAGGCAGCCGAGATTCTCGACCTCACCCCCTATCTCGATCGCTATCCGCGCCAGCTTTCCGGCGGACAGCGGCAGCGCGTCGCCATGGGCCGCGCCATCGTGCGGGACCCGAAGGTGTTCCTGTTCGACGAGCCGCTGTCGAACCTCGACGCCAAGCTGCGCGTGCAGATGCGCACCGAGATCAAGGAATTGCACCAGCGGCTCAAGACGACGACGATCTACGTCACGCACGACCAGGTCGAGGCGATGACCATGGCCGACAAGATCGTCGTCATGCAGGCCGGGCGGATCGAGCAGATGGGGGCGCCGCTGGAACTGTTCGACCGGCCGGCCAATACGTTCGTGGCGGGCTTCATCGGCTCGCCGGCGATGAACATGCTGAAAGGCAAGGTGGAGGCCGGCGGCGTGCGGGTCGACGGTGCTGTCTTGCCGGTCGCGGCCGGCCACAAGGTATCGGAAGGGCAGGAGGTGCTCTACGGCGTCCGCCCCGAGCATTTCGAGATCGCCGAGGATGGTCTGCCGGCTCGCATCTCGGTGGTCGAGCCGACCGGCTCGGAGACGACGGTCGTGCTGCGGTTCGGCGAGAGCGAGATCGTCGCCCTGTTCCGCGAGCGCCACGACTTCAGGCCCGGCGACACGCTGCATCTCAGGCCGCGCAGGGATCTCGTCCATCTGTTCGATCCACAGAGCGGCCAGCGGATCTGACGCCCCGGCCCAATCAAATCAATATCCGGAGGAATTCGCCGAATGCTGAAAAATATCCACCCGCTGCTGAACGCCGATGTGCTCCATGCACTGCGCGCAATGGGCCACGGCGACGACCTGATCATCGTCGACACCAATTTCCCGGCCGATTCGGTCGCCCGCCAGACGCAGCTCGGCAAGCTGCTTCGGATCGACAACACGACGTCCGCTGAAGCCGCCGCGGCGATCCTCTCCGTCTATCCGCTCGACACCTTCGTCGACGACGCGGCGGCGCGCATGGAGATCGTCGGCAAGCCTAAGGAGATCCCGCCGGTCCAGAAGGAGGTGCAGAAGGTCATTGACAAGGCCGAGGGCAAGTCCTGGCCGATGATCTCGATCGAGCGCTACGCCTTCTACGAGCGCGCCAAAAAGGCCTATTGCGTGGTGCAGACCGGCGAGCGGCGCTTCTACGGCTGCTTCGCCTTCCGCAAGGGCGTCATCCCGCCGGACGCGGGTTAGGCTGCAATGCAAAAGCCGGTCGTTATCCTGGGCGTCTTCGTCGCCGACACGGCCTATAGGGCGGCGCGCGCCCCGCGCATGGGCGAAACGATCCTGGGATCGGACTTCAAGCTCGGCCCGGGCGGCAAGGGTTCGAACCAGGCGGTCGCGGCCGGCCGGCTCGGCGCCGACGTCACCTTCATCACCCGGCTCGGCCGCGATCCCTTCGCCGAGATGGCGCGGGCAACGTGGAAGGACGCAGGCGTCAAGCCGGCGGTGATCGAGACGCCGGAGAGCTATACCGGCGCCGCCTATATCTTCGTCGAGGAGACGACCGGCAACAACGCAATCATCGTCTGTCCGGGCGCGGCGTCGCTGATCTCGCCTGATGACATCGACGCCAACGCGGCGCTGATCCGCTCGGCCGGCGTGTTCGTCACGCAATTGGAGCAGCCCATCGAAGCGGCCGTGCGCGCGCTGGAGATCGCCAGGGAAGCCGGCGTGACAACCATCCTCAATCCCGCGCCGGCCGCCAAGCTACCCGACCGCATATACAAGCTCAGCGACTATCTGACGCCGAACGAGACCGAGACCGAGGAATTGACCGGCATCAGGGTCGAGACCGTCGACGACGCCCGCCGCGCGGCGGACCGGCTGCTGGAGATGGGCGTCGGCACGGCGATCGTCACGCTGGGCGAGAAGGGCGCGCTGCTGCACACAAGGGGACAGTCCGAGCATGTGCCTGCCGTCAGCGCCGGACCGGTGGTCGAGACGACCGGCGCGGGCGACGCCTTCAACGGCGGGCTGGCCGCGGCGCTGGCAAGAGGATCCTCACCGCTCGATGCCGTCCGCTTCGCCTGCGCCGTGGCCGGCATTTCGGTGACGCGGCCGGGCACGGCGCCGTCGATGCCGACGCTGGCCGAGGTCGAAGCGCTCCTGCGCGAAAACGGCTAGCCGGTCGCGAGGAGCCCGGCCGGACTATTTCGGCATGTTCGCCTCGACCACCGACTTGCATTGCGGGGTAAGCTGGTCGAGGTGCTTGCCGAGGCATTCCATGATACGCCCACCGCCGGGCTGGACGCCCGGACAGTACTTCTCGAAATCGGCCTTGCAGGCTTCGCGCTCGGCAGCCGTCTGCGCCATTGCCGCGTTTGAGCACAGTGCGGCCGCCAGGCCGAGCGCTGACAGAAATATCTTCATGACGATTTCCTCCCTTCAGGATGGAGCGAGCATATTCCGCATTCCGGGGTGACGTAAGGGAGCAGTGCCCGAGCGGCAACCGACGCCGTTCATCGCAGGCATTGAATGGCGAGGCGGCCTTGACTATTTTCCGGCCACGGCTACAAGGCAGCCGTCCGGCCGCGAAGGTTCGATCCTGGGGCCGACGCGAATGCTGCCCGGCAGTGGGGAATAGGTTAACGGTAGACCCACGGACTCTGACTCCGTTAGTCCTGGTTCGAATCCAGGTTCCCCAGCCAAGCAAAATCAAGAACTTAGAGGGCATCACACTTGGCGAGGGGGCAGCTATGTCGCATCTATGTCGCATTGGCGGCCGACAGCAGCCGTTGCTCGGCTGCAGCGAGGGCGTCGGAATCGTCCGTTGCCGGGAACAGGTGGCCGTACACGTCCATCGTCATCGTGATCGAAGAATGCCCCATGCGCTCCTGCACGACCTTCGGCGGCAGTCCGAGCCCGCCATGGGCCGCTTCTACCGTTACGGTCATGGATAGTTCCGGACCCGATGATCGATATGAGGAACCACGAACTCCAGCGTGATTATCGACGATGTTCGCTTTGGGGACGCTGCAGAGTTGATCTCTACCGCCGCGATGCGGCGCAAAGCGGTGTCTCAGTGTGAAATTGGTATTTCACACTGTCTGTTTGGGGGCCGACTCGGGCTGTCGGCTTACGACGGACAAGGTGCTAAGGCGGACCACAATCATTACCTTTTTCGCTATTCGAGCATTGTGAAGACACGGCAGCTGTTGCCTGGGATTGGCCCGCGACTGCGGCGGAAGCGTCGAGACCCTTTCGAGACGAATCCTTTGGGCCGCGCGCATCACTTCGGCTTGGTGCCGTCCATCGTCATTGTCTCGCTGCGAGTTAAGATTGATTTGTCATCGTCGACGGCCGTGGGAAAACCTTTACGCGGCCGACAGGATCATAGAAGCGGCCTTCTCGCCGATCATCACCGTTGCCGCATGGGTATTCGCACGCACAACGCGCGGCATTATCGAGGCATCCGCCACCCGCAGCCCTCTCACGCCACGAACCCTCAGCTGCGGATCGACTACGGAATCAGCATCGCCTCCCATGCGACAAGATCCTGCGGCGTGTATATCGGACCCTGCCTTCTCACGGATGAATGCGATCATTTCCCCGTCGCTCTGGACGTTCGGGCCTGGCTGGAGTTCCGACGACACGTAAGGCTTCATCGCAGGCTGCCTCACGATATGACGGATCAGCCGTATCCCGAACATCATCGCCCGCAAGTCATAGTCGGTCTGGAATAGGTTGAAACGAATGCTGGGCGCGACTTGTACGTCCGGCGACTTCAGCGTGACCGAGCCGCGGGCTTCAGGACAGACATGCTCCGGACTGAAGGAGAAGCCTGAGAAGGGATGCTGCTTTGCACCTTTTGCAGTGCGTTCGCCGACGCTCCAGGCCGCCATCGTGACCTGCATGTCCGGTCTGTCCAGGGAGGCGTTGCTTCGCGCATAGCCGCCAACATAGATGCCCGTTTCGGAAAAATAGCCCTTGCCGGTCAGGAGATACTGTAAGCCGGTGCCAAGCGTGCGGACCCAACTGTTTGCGATATCGTTGATCGTGATAGGCTTGATACAACGGAACATAAGCTGCGTGTTGGTATGGTCCTGGAGATTTTGTCCCACGGATGCCCGATCTGCGACTACGCCGACGCCCGTTGCCTTGAGGTGATCGGCGGGACCGATACCGGAGACCATCAGCAATTGTGGTGCTGCAATCGCGCCGGCGCAGACGATCGTCTCCCGGGCCTGAACGCGCAGCAGCTTGCCTTGGCGGCGGAAGAGCACACCTTCCGCAACCGTGCCGTTCAGCAGGATGCGCTCGGTCGTCGCTCCTGTGAGTATGCGCAGATTGGATCGTGATCGCGCAGGCTTCAGATAGCCCTTGGCGGCACTCCAGCGCCGGCCCTTGTGGATGTTCATCTGGTAGTAGCCGAAGCCGTCCTGGACATCGCTGTTGAAATCCGGATTGTCCTTGAGGCCGGCCTCGCGCGCCGCCGCGCGCAGTGCCTGCGGCAGTTCGCGGTCGAAGGACTGGTCTGAGACCTTCAGCGGGCCGCCTGCACCGTGAAACCTGTTCTCGCCGCGGGAATTGTCCTCGGACTTGCGGAAGAACGGCAGCACGTCCTCGAATGCCCATCCCGGACAGCCGGCTTCCGCCCAGCCGTCGAAGTCCTTGGGGTGACCGCGGACATACATCATGCCGTTGATAGAGCTGGACCCACCTAGCACCTTGCCACGCGGCTGGTAGAGCACCCGGTTGTTGAGGCCCGGCTCAGGCTCGCTCTCATACATCCAATTGACGCTAGGATCGCTGTAGAGCTTGGAATAGCCCATCGGCAGGTGGATCCACGGGTTCCAGTCGCTGGGGCCGGCCTCGAGCAACAGGACGCGGTGCCTGCCGCTCTCACTCAGTCTTGCTGCGATCACCGATCCCGCGGATCCCGCTCCCACGACGATATAGTCGTAGGAGTCGCCGTCCAGGGGTTGCGCTTCCGGGGTTCTCTGCATCGGTTCCGCTCTGGCCCTACTTTGTATCGACTAGGTATTTGCGTAAATCGAGGAGATCGAGCGTCAGCGCGCCGGACCGCAACGCTTCTCGCATCGAGGCCTCCTGAGCTAGTCTCGTCTCCGTGCCGGCTCGCGTGCGTTCTACCAATTCTGCTGCTACCGCGCACACGCCATCGTCGTCAGCCACGATCAGATCGCCGGTACGTATGACGACTCCGCCAACCGCTACAGGGCAACGCAGCTCGCCGGGAAAGGTCTTTGAGGCTCCCCGAATGCACAGGCCTCGCGACCAGGCCGGGAAATTCATGCGCCGGAGTTCTGCCGCATCCCGCACGGTACCGTCGACCACCACGCCTGCAATGCCCCGGGCCAATGCAGCCTCGGCCAGAACATCGCCAACGTAGCCGAATGCGCCGCTCTGGCCATCGACAATGAGGATGTCGCCGGCTTCGGCTTCCGCCACCGCACGATGGACGGCCAGG
The DNA here is from genome assembly GCF_040049215.1 of Mesorhizobium sp. KR9-304. Taxonomy (NCBI): domain Bacteria; kingdom Pseudomonadati; phylum Pseudomonadota; class Alphaproteobacteria; order Hyphomicrobiales; family Phyllobacteriaceae; genus Mesorhizobium; species Mesorhizobium sp. KR9-304. The sequence continues at coordinate 459,110 of NZ_JBDZDN010000003.1, forward strand.
TTGTCGCCATGGTCGCAGCGCACGGTGAAGGCTCGACCGGAGACTACTGCGCTGGCGACCACTGGCCGGATTTCGGAATCCAAACAGCCAATCCGACCGCTAGCCTCGTAGACAGTTGCGGCGCCAGCGCGCCGGAAGATGTCGAGTGTTGTCGAGTCAGTCACCGAGTTCCTCCATCAGTTCGATCCTGCAGCCGGGCAGGGGCTCGAAAAACGCAATGCGCCGATGCCCGAAGCCTCCTTTGATGGTGGTTGGTCCATGGATCAGGGTTGCTTTCCACTGGGAATTTTCCAGCATTGCCGAAAGATCGCTGACTGCGAAGCTGGCATGCAGAAAACCGTCCTGCTTTGGAGCGTCCCCATTGTCGTAAATGGCGCTCTCGAAGAAATTCACCCTCACGTCGCCAATGCTGGCTTCCAGGAAATTGTCGCCGTCAATCGCGTGGATGGCCTTGCGCTCCCATCCGGGGCTGGAGGCGACCAGATCTTCGGCATCGGAGAGGCGCTTCACCTTGAAGGCCAGGTTGACGAGGCGTGGTGGGTCCAATGGCATATATGACCTGTCAGCTTGTCGACGATGGTTCGATTTCTGTTGCTACCAGAGAAACTAATGTTGTGCTATAAGAAAAAATCTGGCGCAAGTCACTTGACAGGCAGCTCTATGCGCGCCCTTGATAGGAAGGCAAGGCACAAACGTTGTTTCATGATCAAACGGCAAGGTGCTGGTTGGTACAAAAAAGGGGAAGAAGCCATGAGAAGTTCGATTGTGGTGGCGGCGGTCATCGCGGTAGCTAGTTCGGTTGCGAACGCTCAAGACGTAACGCTTACGCTCAACACCCCCGGCGGCGCGATCCAGGATGGCGGCAAGGCCGTTCTGTGGGGTCCTGCCGCGGAGAAGCTTGGGGTGGCGGTCAAGGAAGAGACCGCGGACAACGCGCTTGACGTTCTCCGTCTTGAGGCGGGCTCTGGTACGGTCAAGACGGACATCATCATTATGAGCGGGTATCAGGCGGCCATTGCGGGCGCCGAGGGCTTGCTCGAACCGCTGGACTACTCGGTCATCGACGCCTCCTCCTTCATGGAGGGCTCAGCTGCTCCCTATTGCGTCGGCATCTACGGGGTCGCGGCAACCATGGCATGGAACACCAAGACTTACGCCGCGGGCGCGCCGTCGACCTGGGCGGACTTCTGGGACACCGAAAAGTTCCCGGGCAAGCGTGCGATGCGCGCCGACGCCGAGGCGCAGATCGAGATGGCCCTGCTGGCGGATGGCGTCCCGGCTGCCGACCTCTACGAGGTCATGAGCACCGATGAAGGTCTCGCACGCGCAATGGACAAGATCGCCTCGCTCAAACCGAACATCTCCATCTGGTGGACCTCCGGTGCCCAGCACTCGCAGCTCATGAAGGATGGTGAGGTTGATATGAGCACCGGCTGGAATGCTCGTTTCCAGGCTGCGAAGGACGCTGGCGGACCGGCCGACTACACCTACAATCAGGGCATACTGTCCGTTGACTGCTTTGCCGTCATCAAGGGGTCGGCCCACAAGGCCGAAGCCATGAAGCTCGTTGCCGAGATGTCGAAGGGCGAGGCTCAGGCCAAGCTGACAAAGTATATCAGCTACGGTCCGCTGAACCTGGACGCTTACAAGACGGGTCTGATCAGCCCCGAGGTGGAAGCCGTTCTGCCGACCAGCCCGGCCAACGGAGCCACGCTTGTGGTGATGGACAACGACTGGTGGGCCAAGAACAATGACAAGGCCCAGCAGATGTTCGAAGACATGATGACCGAATAGGAATCGGCCACTATGCTGCTCACGCCGTCCGAAGTCCGGAACTCCAGCGACACCATGTTGAAAAGAACCGCGGCGCCTCTGGATGTACGATCGGTCACCAAGACCTATGGTGATTTCCGTGCCCTGGACGACGTGACCCTTTCCATCGAGGCTGGCGAATTCATCGCCATCCTCGGTCCGTCCGGCTCGGGAAAGAGCACGCTGCTCATGGCTGTTGCCGGTTTCATCCGGCCGGACGCCGGCCGTATCCTGTTTGACGGGTCCGATATCGTGCGGGCGCCCGCAAACAGGCGCGGCTTTGGCGTCGTGTTCCAAAATTACGCGCTGTTCCCCCATATGGACGTCCTGGCCAATGTCGGCTTTCCGTTGAGAGTAAGGGGCGTGGCCAAGCGTGAAATCTCCGGCAGGGCAGAAGCCGCGCTGGAGACGGTCAAACTTAGCGGATACGGCTCCCGCGGCATCAGTGAACTGTCCGGCGGCCAGCGTCAGCGAGTCGCGCTGGCTCGTGCCATCGTTTTCGAGCCCAAGGTCCTGCTCATGGACGAGCCCCTCTCGGCGTTGGACAAGACGCTCCGGGAAGAGATGCAGATCGAGATACGTGAACTTCACAACAAACTTCAGATAACGACGCTCTACGTGACGCACGACCAGCGCGAAGCCTTGACTATCGCCGATCGGATCGCAGTCATGGACAAGGGCCGCATCGTTCAGCTCGATACGCCGGAAGTTCTCTACCGGCATCCGGCGGACGAATTCGTTGCGAAGTTCATCGGCGAAGCTACTATCCTTGACTCGGATCGGCTTGCGGGTGCTGGCGCGAAGGGAAAGGTCGTCATCCGTAGCGAGGATTTCTGCCTGCGTCCGGATGGCGATGCCGACGGCTGGGCGACACTTGAAGGAACCCTGCGCGGCATCGTTTTTCAGGGTGACAGCTGGCTTCTCCAGGTCGAATTGGCCGATGGTACTCTCATCGGTGCGCGCGCCCAGCAGCACTTCGCCCCGGATGTGTCCGCTCTCTTGATAGGTCAGCCACTGCCGCTTCACGTTCCGCGCACCCGCCTGCACGTGCTCGGGGCGACAAATGGCTGACATGGCGCTTGCCGGAAACGTCCGGCTTGAAGGTCTGAATCGCCGCGGGCTTGCCCGCGACGCGACATACGAACGTCTTCTCGCCCTCGGCTTTACACTGCCTTGCCTGCTCGTCGTGGCGATTGCGGTTGCGATCCCCTGTGGCTGGCTGTTCTACCTGTCGATCTTCGGCGCCGACGGAAGCCTGAGCTTTGAGAACTATCAGCGCATCATCGATGGCGCTTCCTATGCGCGCATATTCATGACCACTTTCCAGGTCAGTCTGTTAACGGTCCTTGCATGTGTGGTGATTGGCGTACCGTTTGCTGCCTTCATTAGCGGCCTCGAACAGCGCAAGGCGGTCTGGTTCCTGGCAGCGATCCTGCTTCCGTTCTGGACCTCGCTTCTGGTCAGGGCCTATTCGTGGCTGGTGCTCCTGCAGCGCGGTGGTATCGTGAATTCCACGCTGATGTCGCTCGGCATCATCGATGAACCCCTGCAGCTTGCCTTCAACCATTTCGCGACGATCCTCGGCATGACACATATCATGCTGCCGATCTTCATCCTGCCTGTGCTCGGGGCGATGCGGGCAATCGACCGGAACATCATTCGGGCCTCCGCCAGCCTCGGGGCAACGCGCAGCTTCACCTTCCGGACCGTCTTTCTGCCGCTCGCCTCACCAGGAATCGCAGCTGGCGCGATCCTGGTCTTCGTCATGAGCCTTGGCTTCTACGTCACACCGGCCATTCTGGGCGGTGGAAACGTGACCGTCATCTCGATGCGGATTGCCCGGAGCCTATCCAACTTCTCGAACTGGGGTGCGGCAAGCGCGCTGGGCGTCCTGATGCTCGTCTTCACCGGAACCGTCTTCCTGCTCGGCTACGCATTGCAGCGCTTCATTGCGAGGAAGGCCATCTGATGCTTGACGGTTTCGCTGAGAGCAAGACGCTGGAGCGGCTGAAATGGGCCGCAGCGCTATTGCTGGTCCTGTTCCTCGCCGCTCCATCCTTCATCGTCATCCCGATGTCGTTCTCGTCATCGGATTTCCTCGAGTTTCCGCCGCCCGGCTTATCACTACGCTGGTACGCCTATTTCTGGGATTCGATCACCTGGACGCAGGCGGCGCGCGCCTCGCTCATCGCCGGCGTTCTGACAACCCTGATTTCGGTGCCGATCGGGACGCTTGCCGCGTACGGGACTTTGCAATTGAGCGGCAAGATGCGGGTAATGGTGGCTACCCTCATCGTTCTGCCGGCGGTGATCCCGGCCATCCTCATCGCCATCGGCATGTTCTTCATGCTGGCTCGGTTCGGCCTCGTCGGAACGATGAGCGGCCTCGTGGTCGCCCATGTAGCGCTCGCAATTCCCGTTGTCTTCGTGGTGATGAGCGCCGCCTTCAGCCAGTTCGACTTCTCGCAGGAGCGTGCCGCGCGCAGCCTCGGCGCGGGACGTGTTCAGACCTGGCGCGCAGTCGTAATCCCGCAGGTATCAGGGCCGATGGTTGCGTCCGCGCTTCTTGCCTTCGTCACCTCGCTCGATGAAGTGGTCGTGGCCATGTTCATCACCAGCGGCGAGAACGCGACGCTTCCGAAGGTTATGTTCACCGCGTTGCGCGACAAGATCGACCCGACAATTGCTTCGGTTTCCACCGTTCTGCTGATGATCGCAACATCGGCCGTTGTCGTAGTCATACGAAAGGCGAGTCACCGCGGATGATCATCGGCGCAGCCTAAAGATACCTTCGATTTCGATAGGGGAATTGAACGGCAGGCTGGATGAACCGTAGGCGAGGCGAGCGTGGCGACCGACCTCATGGCCTAGATGCTCGACGAGTACGGCGGAGGCGTCGTCTAGCACCGTCGGGTGATCATGGAAGGTCGGTGCGCAGGCAAGATGACAGGTCAGCCGCATGCAGGCCGCCACACGATCGAGGTCCCCGACGGCGAGCTTGAGTTGCGCGATCAGGTTCGTCGCGGCGATGGCAGCCGCCTCAAGGGCCTGTTCGACGGATACATTCACGCCAATGATACCTGGGTGGATGATTCTGCCGTCCCGCCAGCTGAGTTGCCCCGAAGTGTAAAGCCATCCGTCGTACACACGGACCGCGCTATAGTTGCCAGCCGGCGGAGGTGCTGTCGGCAATCCGGATTGGATATTTGCGGTGGCAGGATCAGGGGATGTGTTGGTTTGCATTGGTTTGACAGTCCAGCCGCATGAGACTAATTGTTGTTTAATGATCAAAGAAACCGGAGCTTGGTTTGGACGCGCTGACATTGCCTCGCGAGGCCGATGCCCCGGCCGGGAACATCCAGAGCCTAGAGAAGGGGCTCCGGATACTCGATGAGATCATCGAATCTCCTGGCCCGTTGAAGCTTTCCGACATCGTGCGCCGGTTCGACATGGACCGCGCCTCGGCTTTCCGATTCCTCCAGACGCTGGAGCACCGAGGATTCCTGCGCAAGGACGCGACCACGAAGGAATATGACGTCGGCGGACGCGTCTACTACTGGGCATCGCGGCTGCGCGAAAAGACGCGCCTGATCGACACTTTCCACGATCATCTCGAACGCCTGGCTGGGATCACCCAACAGACCACCCATCTCGGGCTCTTCGTCAACGACAGGGTTCTTCTCGCCGATTTCGCACTGTCCGATTCCCTGGTCTCGATCCGGCATGTCATCGGCGGTCTGGAGCCTCTGCACAGCTCCGCCGTCGGTAAGGCTGTCCTTGCCCATCTGCCCCAGGGTCGGCGCGAGGCGTTGATCGCCAATCTGGACTTCGTCCAGACGACGAAGAACACCATCACGAATGCCGACGACCTGCGGATCGATCTCGCGGTGACGCGCGAACGCGGCTATGCGATCGACGCGAACGAGACTCATGAGGGTCTGACTTGCATTGCGCGGCCGATCTTCAATGCGCAAAAGGTCCCTATCGCGTCGATCGGTATCACCTGTGTCACCGCTCTAGTCAGCGCTGAATCGGGCCGTTTCGAGCACCTGATTAAGTCCATTCAAGAGATCGGGGACGTGGTGACGACCCAGATCGCTGGTTGAGTTGGGTCGCCAACGTCTCCTTCACCGGAGGGGCTGGAGGCTTATTGCGGGGTCAGGAACAGCTTGGCAGCAAGATGCTGCGATGATTGCTCCTGCTCCTCGCCCAGCCGCCGGATCCGGTCGCCGAACCGAGTTAAGTCCAGCGTCGAAGCGTCCGGATGATCGATCTCGATGAGATTGTCCGAGGGATCGCGCGCGAACATCTGCATTTCCCCGCTGGGCAGCAGCCACAGGGAGGCGTAGCGGGTTCCTTCCTCGAAAGCGCCGCGCGCCAACAGGGCCTCGAACGCTGCCGTGAAGTCGAAGACGGACACGGCGAAGTGCTGGTAGGTGCGGACCCCCGGAGTTGGCCCGACCTGCTGCAGATGCAGTTGCAGATCGCCAAGCCGCAGCCAGCATACCGGGAAGCCGAAATTTGGTGCCGGCAGACGCTCGCAGCCCAGCACATCGCGATAGAACGATTCGGAGTCGGCCATGTCCTTGGCCGGAACGCTTACATGGTTGAGCGTGGCGCGTTGTACCAAAGGCCCTGGAAATGCAGTCATCGGTGTCTCCCTCTTGGATGGGCCTACAGTAGCGCCATGTTCGAAAATATCAACAACTATTGTGCTATGCGCAACAGTTAGCTATGGTCGCAACAAACGGAGGTACCCATGAAACGATGCCTTATTGTGTCCGGCGGCTACGCGCCACATCGCCCGATCGAGGCTGGCAACCGGGTGCAGAAACTGCTCGAGGACGAGGGCTTCGCTGTTGTGCACAGCGACCGCCTGTCGGCCTATGACGAGGAGGATCTCACCGCCTACGATCTCATCGTGCCGAACTGGACAGTCGGAGACATGTCAGTCGAGACGTCGAAGCGGCTCTGGGACGCTGTGGCGAATTACGGCGTCGGCCTTGGCGGCTTCCATGGCGGATTGGCCGACGGTTTTCGTAACAACGACCGCTTCCGCTTTGTCGTAGGTGGCTCATACGTGGCCGAGCCCGGCGCGATCACCAATTATACCGTGGAGATTGTCAGGAAGGACGATCCCATCACTTCCGGCATCAAGAATTTCTCATACCGCTCCGAGCAGTATTACATGCATGTTGATCCGGCCGTTGAGGTGCTGGCGGTGACGCGGTTCGATAATCGATTCTATCAATGGATCGACGGCGTCGTCATGCCTTCGGTGTGGAAGAAGAAGTTTGGCGCTGGTCGGGTCTTTTTCAGTGCGCTTGGCCACGTTCCCGAGGAACTAGATGTCGTGCCCGCCCGCACAATTCTCCTGCGCGGACTCATCTGGGCCGCCCGTTAGGCTGCCTGAGGGACTGCCAAGGTTTATGGGGATAATTGTCATCGTTAAAATACATCCTGCCAATGCAGCACGCCGCTTTGGTTTTCGCTTGGCCGGTGGCCGGCTATTCGTCTCATAGACGCGGATTCGCGTTCGATATTTTTTGAACGCATCCGATGTTGCCCTCCTCAAGGAGAGTCCACCTATATTCCGGGCGCGCCTAATCTGCCGTCCGCATTCGCATGATTCACACTATGTCTGGTTTGGGGCCGGAAGTCGTAGGTCCGCTTGTGGTGCTGGGACAAGTTATAGCAGACGTACAATTTCATGAGCTCTGCGTGCTGTCGACCATATCGTCAGGCGCGCCCATCAGCCGGGCAAGCCATCTGGTCGATTGAAGCTGAGCGCAGAAGGTCAGCACGGCGATGGTTATCGGGACCCCGATGAAGGCGCCGAACAAGCCCCAGAGGAACATCCACAGGAAGACGGAAAACAGCACGAGAAAGGGCGACAGCGACAATGCTTTTCCTGCCACGCGCGGCTCGACGTAGCTGCCGATCGCGAACTGGATGAGATTGAGGCAGGCAAAGACGAACAGCGCGGAATACCAGCCCCGCAGGTGCTGCGCGGTCTTGCCAGCGCTGCACTGGCGGGGCCAGGCGCAATCTGCGCGGAATCTGGCCGTCCCGCGTGGAACATTACGTCGGACTTTGCTCGGCGCCGGCCGTCCAGGCCGCTACCGACAAATCCGCGACGCGGCACTTGGTGATCGCCGCCGCGGCTGCTATCCTGTCTGCAACTGAAGATACAGAGCGCATGCTGCGTCCGAAAGGTTCGCGCGGCGCGTGAAGGATAGTGCCGTGGAAGACCGCAACGCCGGCGCCGACGCGCCGGGAGCGGGTGTGCCTGGAAGTTTCCAGCCGGCAGGAGGCGCGGAAACTCGATCGGCCGGCAGGGCTGACTTCGCGTCGCCCGGCGCCGGCGAGGAAAACGGTCCGCACCCGAACAGCAAAGGCAAGAGACGCCGCAAGCGCAAGCGCGGACGCAAGGTTTTTGCGCGCGACGGCAATGCGCCCTCGGCGAAGGCTCCGCAGGTCTCTCAGCCTGAGCCGGACGTCCCCGCTGAAACACCGCCTGCAGAAATTCGACAGGCGGCAACCATACCCGTGGAGGCCGCTCGACGCGAGCCCCGCCCGCCCCAGCCTTACGACCTCCCGGTTTTTGCAGCGCTCGACCTCGGTACCAACAATTGCCGGTTGCTGGTCGCGGTGCCCGGCCGTCCGGGCCAGTTCCGCGTCATCGATGCCTTCTCGCGCATCGTCAGGCTCGGAGAGGGGCTGGCGGCGAACGGCCGGCTGTCCGACGCGGCGATGGACCGCGCCGTCGAGGCGCTGAAGGTCTGCGGCGACAAGCTGCGCAATCGCGCGATCGAACGGGCGCGGCTGGTGGCGACCGAAGCCTGCCGGTCGGCCGCGAACGGCGAGGAGTTCCTGTCGCGCGTCAAGGTAGAGACAGGACTGACGCTGGAAATCATCGATCGCCAGACCGAAGCGCGTCTCGCCGTCTCGGGCTGCGGCTCGCTGGTCGAGCGCGACACCGAGGGCGTCGTGCTTTTCGACATCGGCGGCGGCTCCTCCGAGATCGCGCTGATCGACGTCAGGGGGCAGCGATCGCCGCGCCTCGCCAGCCACATCGTCGCCTGGACCTCGCTGCCGGTCGGCGTGGTATCGCTGGCGGAAAAGTTCGGCGGACGCGAGGTGACGCCGCAAACCTTCGGCGCGATGATCGAGCACGTGAAGTCGATGCTCGACGGTTTCGCCGGGCGCAGCCGTCTGGACCATCTCATGGATGGAGAAAAGTTCCATCTGCTCGGCACCTCGGGCACGGTGACGACGCTGGCCGGCGTCCACCTCGAGCTCGAACGCTACGACCGGCGGCGCGTCGACGGGCTGTGGATGGACGGCGTGAGCGTCGACCGCATGGTGGAGAAGCTGCTCGGCTGGGATTTCCAGCAGCGCGTGAACAATGCCTGCATCGGCGCCGACCGGGCCGATCTCGTGCTCGCCGGCTGCGCCATCCTAGAGGCGATACGGGGCGTATGGCCGTCCGACCGCCTGCGCGTCGCCGACCGCGGCCTGCGCGAAGGCATTCTTTCGGAACTGATGGGCGACGCGGGCGTGTGGCGGCGCGGCTGGCGCGGCGGAGCGCGGCCGTGACCAAGAAGCCGGTGAAGCCCGGCGCCACCCGCGTGCTCCGCACCAAGATCAAGAAGAAGAGCGGACTGAAGGAATCGTCGCGCCGCTGGCTCGAGCGCCACATGAACGACCCCTATGTCCAGCGCTCGAAGGCCGAGGGCTACCGTTCCCGGTCCGCTTACAAGCTCATCGAGATCGACGACCGCTACAAGCTGCTGAAACCCGGCATGAAGGTCGTCGACCTGGGCGCGGCTCCCGGCGGCTGGAGCCAGGTGGCGGCGGCGCGCACGAAGTCGGCGGCGGAGAAGCCGCATGTCGTCGGGATAGATTACCTCGGCATGGACCCGGTGCCGGGCGCCACCGTGCTGGAGATGGACTTTCTGGATGACGCCGCTCCATCGAAGCTGCTCGAACAGCTTGGCGGCGAGCCGGACGTCGTTCTGTCCGACATGGCCGCTCCCACCACCGGTCACCGCCGGACCGATCACATCCGCACCGAGCATCTGTGCGAGGTGGCGGCCGATTTCGCGATCTCGGTGCTGAAGCCCGGCGGGCACTTCCTGTCAAAGACGTTCCAGGGTGGCACGGAACATGCCGTGCTCGATCTCCTGAAGAAGAATTTCCGCTCCGTGCATCACGTCAAGCCGCCCGCTTCGCGGGGCGAATCGGTCGAACTCTATTTGCTGGCCAAGGATTTCAAGGGCAGGGGCTGAGGCCGGACGGTAGGCGGTGCTCACCGGAGAATCCGCAAGCCAGCCGCTTTTCTTCCCTCGGCGGACGTGTTACCAGCCGCTGCCAATCCTGAAAGGGAACATCCGAGTCGGCGCGGTCCAACGGGCACCGCGCCTGCTTCGCGTATTTACAAGGATCGGCAATGGCGAAGATCATCGAGACTGCAACGGGCGCCCTGGCGCTGACCTTCGACGACGTGCTGCTGCAGCCCGGCCACTCGGAGGTCATGCCCGGCGAGACCGACATCAGGACGCGAATCGCCGGCGACATCGACCTCAATCTGCCGATCCTGTCGGCTGCGATGGACACGGTCACGGAAGCGCCGCTTGCCATCGCCATGGCGCAGGCCGGCGGCATCGGCGTCATCCATCGCAACTTCAAACCCGCCGAGCAGGCCGAGCAGGTCCGCCAGGTCAAGAAGTTCGAATCCGGCATGGTGGTAAACCCGGTCACGATCGGCCCCGAAGCCACGCTGGCGGACGCCCGCACCCTGATGAAGGTCCATCGCATATCCGGCATCCCGGTGGTGGAGAACGGCGGAACGGGCGGGCAGAAGGTCGGCCGGCTGGTCGGCATCCTCACCAACCGCGACGTGCGATTCGCGTCCGACCCGTCGCAGAAGGTCTTCGAACTGATGACCAAGGAGAACCTGGTCACGGTAAAGGAGTCTATCGTCGATCCGGAAGAGGCCAAGCGGCTGCTGCACCAGCGCCGCATCGAGAAACTGCTGGTCGTCGACACGGACGGCAACTGCGTCGGTCTGATCACGGTCAAGGACATCGAGAAGTCGCAGCTCAATCCCAACGCTTCCAAGGATGCGCAGGGCCGTCTGCGCGTCGCCGCGGCGACGAGCGTCGGCGACGACGGTTTCGAGCGCGCCGAGCGCCTGATCGACGCCGGCGTCGATCTGCTCGTGGTCGACACCGCGCATGGCCATTCGCAGCGTGTGCTCGACGCGGTGACGCGGGTGAAGAACCTTTCCAACTCGGTGCGCATCATGGCCGGGAACGTTGCGACCGCCGACGGCACGCAGGCGCTGATCGACGCCGGCGCCGACGCGGTCAAGGTCGGCATCGGCCCCGGCTCGATCTGCACCACACGCGTCGTGGCTGGCGTCGGCATGCCGCAGCTTTCGGCAATCATGTCGGCTGTCGAGACGGCGCAGCGCGCCGGCGTCTCGATCATTGCCGACGGCGGTATCAAGTACTCCGGCGATCTTGCCAAGGCTCTCGCCGCCGGCGCCAGCGCGGCGATGATCGGCTCGCTGCTTGCCGGCACCGACGAGAGCCCCGGCGAGGTCTATCTGCACCAGGGGCGCTCGTTCAAGGCTTACCGCGGCATGGGTTCGGTCGGCGCCATGGCGCGCGGCTCGGCCGACCGCTATTTCCAGGCGGAAGTGCGCGATACGCTGAAGCTGGTGCCGGAAGGCATCGAGGGGCAGGTGCCTTACAAGGGCCCGGTCGCCGGCGTGCTGCACCAGCTTGCAGGCGGTCTCAAGGCTGCCATGGGCTATGTCGGTGCGCGCGACCTTGCCGAGCTTCGCGAACGCGCAACCTTCGTGCGCATTTCGCCAGCCGGCCTGCGTGAGAGCCATCCGCACGACGTGACGATCACGCGCGAGAGCCCGAATTATTCAGGTGGCATGTAGGGTCCCGCCCGAAACTCCTGGAAGTGCCTTGCGATTCAGCCGTTAACCTCGAACACCGCGATCCTGCGGCGTTCGAACTTGACGGCGATTTCGCCGCGCACCAGGCGTAGCGCCTGCTCGCCGAACACCTCGCGCCGCCAGCCCGTGAGCGCGGGCACGTCGGCGGCCTCGCCCTCGGCGGCCAGCCGGTCGATGTCGTCGCTGGAGGCGAGCACCTTGGCGGCGACGCCCTCCTTTTCGGCGACAAGCCTGAGGAGCACCTTGAGCAATTCCGCCGCAGCGCTCGATCCTTCGGCCTGCTGCGGCAGCTTGGGCAGCCGCGGCATCTGGTCTTTCGGGATGGCGAGCGCTGTGTTGACGGCGGCCAGGAGCGCCGTCGCCGTCGCCGAGCGCTCCCAGCCTTTCGGCGTGGTCCTGAGCCTCGCCAGTGCGGCGGCATCGCGCGGCTGCTGCTGGGCGATCTCGTAGATCGCGTCGTCCTTGAGCACGCGTCCGCGCGGCACATTGCGCTCGCGCGCCTCGTGTTCGCGCCATGTCGAAACCGACTGCATCACCGCCAGTTCCTGCGGCTTGCGCAGCCGCATCTTGAGCCGCTTCCAGGCGTCTTCCGGCTTTGGATCGTAGGTGGAACGGGAGGTGAGCACCTCCATCTCCTCATTCAGCCAATGGGCGCGGTTCTCGCGCTCGAGCTCGACCTTGAGATGGTTGTAGACGTCGATCAGATGCGTCACGTCGGCGAGCGCATAGGCGAGCTGCTTGTCGGAGAGCGGGCGGTGGCGCCAGTCGGTGAAGCGCGACGACTTGTCGAGCTGCTCGCCGGTGATCTTCTGCACGAGCTGGTCGTAGGAGACGCTGTCGCCGAAACCGCAGACCATGGCCGCGACCTGCGTGTCGAAGACCGGATGCGGAATCAGCGCCCCCAGGTGGAAGACGATCTCGATGTCCTGCCGCGCGGCATGGAAAACCTTGATGACGGCCTCGTTGGCCATCAGCGCGAAAAAGGGCTTGAGGTCGATTTCGGGTGAGAGCGGGTCGATGAGCGCGGTCACGCCCGGCGATGCCATCTGGATCAGGCACAGTTCCGGCCAGAACGTGGTCTCGCGGATGAACTCCGTGTCGACGGTGACGAATTCGGATTTCGCCAATTCGCCTATGACGGAGTCGAGCTCGGCCTGGGTCGTAATCACATGCATGAAAAGTCTTCGGTCAACAGGATGATCTGCTTCCATTCCAGCCGGCGGCGCGTTCGTCAAGCTTAGCGGGCAAAACGTCGACGGTCATTCCTCGGCGGAGCCTTTGCCGGAAGCGCCGTTTCGCCGTGTCAGGCGGGCAAAAATCGTCGAAGTGCGCAGGAGGGCCGTGAAACGCCCACGCCGGCTGGCCGGTACCGCGGCCCGCGCCTGCATTCGGTAGACGATGATCAGAATGAAGATCGCGTAGACGGTCGCGCAAAAGATGAACAGCGATTGTGGGCCGAAGCGTTGCATGAAGGACGAGGCGACGAGCGGGCCGCCGATCGCACCGAACGAATAGAACAGCATGAGGGCTGCGTTGACGAGCACGAACTCGCCTCTGTCGGCGCGGTCGTTGGCGTGCGCCGCCGAAAGCGAAAACAACGGCATGGCGAACGAGCCGAAGACGAAAACCAGGCCAAAATTGGCGATCACGCCGGTGCCTGCCAGGAAAACAAGCGCCAGCGCGGCAAGCATGGCGCCGACGGTGGTGATCAGCAGCACCTTGCGCCTGTCCCAGAGGTCGGAAAGATGGCCGAGCGGGTACTGGATGATCGCGCCGCCGACGATGCCTATGCTGACGAAGGTGACGACGTCGGTGACCGACATGCCGATCTGTTCGGCATAGACGGGCGAGAGGGTGCGAAAGGCGCTGTTGGTCATTCCCACGGCGACACAGCCGATGCAGGCAAGCGGCGAAATACGCCATACCCGGGCCAGGTCGAGCTTGACGTCCTCCGGGGCGGTGGGATTGGAGCGGTCGCCGAGCGACACCGGCACCAGCGACAGCGTGATCATGATCGACATGATGGCGAAGATCGCGAATCCGTCCGCTCCGAACACCGGGATCAGAAACTGCGCCCCGGTGACCGAGCCGATGTCGATGATGCGGTAAAGGGCAAGCACCCGCGCGCGATCGTGGTTCTGGACGCCAGAGTTGAGCCAGCTCTCCATGACGGTGAAAAGCCCGGCGAAGCAGAAGCCGGTGACGAAGCGTATCGCCGACCACATCACCGGGTCGATAACGAGCACCAGAAGCAGAGTTCCGGCCGAGGCCATGGCCGCCAGCGCCGAGAAGGAGCGGACGTAGCCGACTGCCCTCATGATGCGCGTGATGAAGATGCAGCCGAGCAGGAAGCCGCCGAAATAGGCGGTGCCCATGAAGCCGATGGTGGCCGGCGAGAAGCCTTCCTCGGCCCCGCGCAGCGCGATCAGCGTGCCTTGCAGCCCGTTGCCGCCGAGCAGTATGCCTGCTGCGAGGAGAAGTGGGATCAGCGGACGGATCGAGGACATCTGCGACGGGGCAATCCGCTAGCGGGATGCTCTTATTGGGGCATCGCGCGAACGATTGCCAGAGGCGATGGCCACCGGCATTGGGCCAGCCCAGCCTTTGCCTTGACAAATCAGGGTGCCCATGCGCTTTTCCGCGCGAATTTTGGGCCGGCGCCGGTTCGCCGGCACTTGGCACATATCCCGGATTTTTGACATGACGATGCACCGCTACCGCAGCCACACTTGCGCACAACTCAGGAAATCCGAAGCCGGAAAAGCCGTCCGGCTCTCCGGCTGGGTTCATCGCGTGCGCGACCATGGTGGGCTGCTCTTCATCGACCTGCGCGATCACTATGGCATGACGCAGATTGTCGCCGACCCGGATTCGCCAGCCTTCAAGACCGCTGAGGCGGTGCGCGGCGAGTGGGTGATCCGCGTCGACGGCGAGGTCAAGGCGCGCATGGCCGAGGCCGTGAACCCAAACCTGCCGACCGGCGAGATCGAGGTGTTCGCCCGCGAGATCGAGGTGCTGTCGGCCGCCAAGGAGCTGCCGCTGCCGGTGTTCGGCGAGCCGGATTATCCGGAGGACATCCGACTCAAATACCGCTTCATCGACCTGCGCCGGGAGACGCTGCACAAGAATATCGTTTTACGTACGAGGATAATCGCCGAGATACGCAGGCAGATGGCGGAGGCGAGCTTCACCGAGTTCTCGACCCCGATCCTGACGGCCTCGTCGCCGGAAGGCGCGCGCGACTTCCTGGTGCCGAGCCGCATCCACCCCGGCAAGTTCTACGCGCTGCCGCAGGCGCCGCAGCAATACAAGCAGTTGATTATGGTGTCGGGATTCGACCGCTATTTCCAGATCGCGCCGTGCTTCCGTGACGAGGATCCTCGCGCCGATCGTCTCCCCGGCGAGTTCTACCAGCTCGACCTCGAAATGAGTTTTGTCGAGCAGGACGATGTGCTCGGCACGATGGAGCCGGTGCTGCGCTCGGTGTTCGAGACTTTTGCCGAAGGCAAGCCGGTCACCAAGGAATTCCCACGCATCGCCTACGATACGGCGATGCGCAAATACGGTTCCGACAAGCCTGATCTGCGCAACCCGATAGAGATGCAGGAGGTGTCGGACCACTTCCGTGGCTCGGGATTCAAGGTGTTCGCCGGCATCCTCGCCAGCGACCCGAAGGCCGAGGTGTGGGCGATTCCGGCCAAGACGGGCGGGTCGCGCGCCTTCTGCGACCGCATGAACTCCTGGGCGCAAGGGGAGGGTCAGCCGGGCCTGGGGTATATCTTCTGGCGCAAGGAGGGCGACAAGCTCGAAGGCGCCGGCCCGATCGCCAAGAACATCGGCGAGGAGCGCACCGAGGCGATCCGCACCCAACTCGGACTGCAAGACGGCGACGCCGCCTTTTTCGTAGCCGGCGATCCCAAGAAGTTCGTCAGCTTCGCGGGCGCAGCGCGCAGCCGCGCCGGCGAGGAACTGAACCTCGTCGACCGCGAAAAATTCGAGCTGTGCTGGATCGTCGACTTCCCGTTCTTCGAATGGAACGAGGAGGAGAAGAAGATCGACTTCGCGCACAACCCGTTCTCCATGCCCCAGGGCGGCATCGACGCGCTGAACGGGTCCGAGCCGATGTCGATCAAGGCGTTTCAGTACGACATGGTCTGCAACGGCTTCGAGATTGCGTCGGGCGGCATCCGCAACCACCTGCCGGAGACGATGGTCAAGGCGTTCGAGATGGTCGGGCTCGACCGTGCGACGGTCGAGGAGCGCTTCGGCGGCCTCTACCGTGCCTTCCAGTACGGCGCGCCGCCGCATGGCGGCATGGCGGCCGGCATCGACCGCATCGTCATGCTGCTCGTCGGCGCTAAGAACCTGCGGGAGGTGACCATGTTCCCGATGAACCAGCAGGCGATGGACCTCCTGATGAACGCGCCGTCCGAGGCGACGCCGACGCAGTTGCGCGAACTGCACCTGCGCACGGTTCCACCTCAGAAATAGGGTCCGCAATCGGCCCCAAGCGATTCTTTGGATTCGACAATTGCCCGGCAAAGATGCCGGGCTTTTGCGCGGTTTTTGCGGTTACTGGTTAGCGTCTACCTTCACGCCGAGCAACGTCCAAAGCGCGTTTGTAGTGGCCGCGCTGTCGCCCGGAGTGGCGGTGGAGACCTCGCTTATCCTGCCGAACGTTACGGGCGAGGGCGGCGCGAGCACGATTTCGACATTCCTGGGATCGTCGAGGAAGGCGTTGATCGCCGGCGAGATGGCGCCAGCCAGCTCTCCCATCTGGAACTGCATCATGGCGAGCGGGAGCGCGGCCTTCGCCATGGTGATGACGTCGGCCGGCTTTGCCCGCTGCTGCGCTGCCACCATGCCGACCGCGCGGTTCGTCAGCGAATCGTCGGTGAACCGCAGGCTGGCTCCGTTGAACGTGGCGTTTTCCAACTGGCGGAGCAGCTCTTTCTGGTCGGCTGTGTCGGTTCCGTCGGGAGTCTCGGCCATCCTGGCCGAGGTCTCGTTCAACTTCTGGAGGACGCCCGGCGTGAAGCCGCTGACGTCGACAGTCATGCCGAGCGTGCCGACGTCGTTGATCGCGATGTCATACCGGGAGACCAGCCAGCGTCCATCGGCCGGCTGCCACGATCCGGCCAGGTTGATGAAGCCGTCGAGCTGGCTGTAGCCGAGCGCGTCGAAATACGACCTGACTTGCGGGTCGCTGATGACGGTGAGATCGGTGCTGAACTTCTCGATCGCTCCGCTGAAGGTCATGGGCTGTCCGCCCTCCGGAGGCGCGGCCTGGAAGGCCATGCCGTCGAGCGCGAAAGCGGTCTTGCCGGCGATCTTGACCGACAGGTTATCGAGGGATGCATTCCGGTACATGGTGATGGACGACATCGGGTCGGTGCTGTCGGCGGGAATGCTCAGTCCCTCGACCACAAACGGGCTGATGTCGATCTCCATTCCGTCTTCGGCCATCGAGAAGGGAGCGGTCGTCAGCCTGCCGACGAGGTAGCCGCCGTTCTGTTCCGTGACGTCCGAAAGCGTAACGTTGCCGATCTCGAAAGCATCCGACTCGCCTGCCGCCCTTGCGGAGAAGCCCTCAATCACCATGTTCGAGGCGTCGCCGGTGACCTTGGACCAGCCGATGTCTATCCCCTGCTTGGCGCTGAGCGCCTTCAGCCGGTCCGCGACTGCCGACGCGTCCTGCGCGAGCGCCAGGTCGAGCGGAATAGCCAGCAGGATCGTCGAGAAGGCGAGCTTGCGAAGGGCCGCTTGGTATTTGGTCATCGTCGTTCCCGAATTGGCGGAATCCGAGCACCAGTCGCCGTGAACTGGACCGGAAATAAGGCGCGACGCGCAGATTGCCCGCAAACCCCGATCCTTGGCAACCGCAGACGCCGTGCGTTCGCAGTGATGGTAAAGGCGATGCACCCCAACCGCTCCCATGCGGCACTTGCCGCGAATCAGCGGCTCGGCTAACCCGGCGCAATGGGAAAAAGCCTTGTTCCGCCTGCCTCCGGCGGCGGCGATCATATCGAGCCGGTCGACCTGAAAAAAGCGCTCGAAGAGCGCTACCTCGCCTATGCGCTTTCGACGATCATGCATCGTGCGCTGCCGGACGTGCGCGACGGGCTGAAGCCGGTGCACCGGCGCATCATGCACGCCATGCGGCTTCTGCGCCTCAATCCCGACCAGGGCTTCGCCAAATGCGCCCGCATCGTCGGCGAGGTGATGGGCAAGTTCCATCCGCACGGCGACCAGTCGATCTACGACGCGCTGGTGCGTCTCGCGCAGGACTTTGCCGTTCGTTACCCGCTGGTCGATGGGCAGGGCAATTTCGGCAACATCGACGGCGATAACGCCGCTGCCATGCGCTACACCGAAGCGCGCATGACCGAGGTTGCCACGGCCCTTCTGGAAGGCATCACCGAGGACGCGGTCGACTTCCGGGCAACCTACAACGAAGAGGATGAGGAGCCCGTCGTCCTTCCGGGCGCATTCCCGAACATCCTCGCCAATGGCTCGTCCGGCATTGCTGTCGGCATGGCGACCTCCATCCCGCCGCACAATGCGGCGGAGCTTTGCGCGGCCGCGCTCCATCTGATCGACAACCGCGACGCGCCGGTCGCGGAACTCATGACCTCGCCGGAGCAATGGGCTGAGATCGAGCGGCGCCATCAGGAGGAACTGCGCAAGGAGGACAAGGATGCGGTCAAGCGCGCCGAGGCCATCCTGCTCGAATGCAAGGTGAGGGGGCCGGATTTTCCGACCGGCGGGACGGTCGTGGACGGCTGGGCATCGATGATCGAGGCCTACCAGACAGGGCGCGGCGGCTTCCGGCTGCGCGCCAAATGGCAGCAGGAGGACCAGGGCCGGGGAACCTGGAACATCGTAGTCACCGAAATCCCCTATCAGGTCCAGAAGTCGAAGCTGATCGAGAAGATCGCCGAGCTTCTTTTGGCCCGCAAGCTGCCGCTGCTGGAGAATGTGCGCGACGAAAGCGCGGAGGACGTCCGCGTCGTGCTGGTGCCGAAGAGCCGCACGGTCGAACCCGGCCTGCTGATGGAATCGCTGTTCAAGCTGACCGAGCTCGAGACGCGCTTTCCGCTCAACATGAACGTGCTGTCGCGCGGCAAGGTGCCCAACGTCCTGTCGCTGAAGAGCGTGCTGTCGGAGTGGCTGGAGCACCGCAAGGACGTGCTCGTCCGCCGCTCGAAACATCGGCTCGGCGAGATCGAGAGGCGGCTCGAGATCCTCAGCGGCTATCTGATCGCCTATCTCAACATCGACGAGGTGATCCGCATCATCCGCGAGGAGGACGAGCCCAAACAGGTCATGATGGCGCGCTGGTCGCTGACCGACAACCAGGCAGAAGCCATCCTCAACATGCGGCTGCGCGCTTTGCGCAAGCTCGAGGAATTCGAGATCCGCAAGGAGTTCGACGGGCTGTCGGAGGAAAAAAAGCAGATCGAGGCGCTGCTGGCCTCGCCGGCCAAGCAATGGAAGACCATTCGGTGGGAGGTTGCCGAGACGCAGAAGAAGTTCGGCCCTTCGACAAAGCTTGGCGAACGCAGAACCGAATTCACCGATGCGCCGGAGCATGACGTGGCCGATATCCACCACGCCATGATCGAGAAGGAGCCGATCACCGTCGTGGTTTCGGAGAAGGGCTGGCTGCGCGCGATGAAGGGGCATCTGAGCGACCTGTCGCTGCTGACCTTCAAGGAAGGCGACAGCCTGAAGCTCGCATTTCCGGCGCAGACGACGGACAAGATCCTCGTCTTCACCACCGGCGGCAAGTTCTACACGATCGGCGCCGAGCGGCTGCCTGGCGGCCGTGGCCATGGCGAGCCGATCCGCATCATCGTCGACATGGAGAACGACCAGGACATCGTCACGGCGTTCGTGCACGACCCGAAACGCAAGCTGCTGCTCGTCAGCCATGCCGGCAACGGCTTCACCGTCCCGGAGGCCGAGGTTGTCGCCAATACGCGCAAGGGCAAGCAGGTGATGAACGTCAAGTCGCCGGACGAGGCGTCGCACTGCGCGGTGCTGTCGGGCGATCACGTCGCCATCGTCGGCGAGAACCGCAAGATGCTGATCTTCCCGCTCGCCGAGATTCCGGAAATGGCGCGCGGCAAGGGCGTGCGGCTGCAGAAATACAAGGATGGCGGCGTTCTCGACATGAAGACCTTCACGGTCGCCGAGGGCCTTTCCTGGCAGGATTCGGCCGACCGCACCTTCACGCGCAGCCGCGAGGAACTTGCCGAATGGTTCGGCGCGCGTGCCTCGGCCGGGCGGATCGCTCCCAAGGGTTTCCCGCGCACCGGCAAGTTCGGATAATACTTTCCGATACTTAGAGCCTTTTTCTGCCGGCGCGTGCGAGCGTGCGTAGGAGAGGCTGCGTTCATCCGTATCAAGCAGGAGATTGCGCCGCAGAGGTCGCCGGCGAGCTTTTCGCGCTGCAGCATCTTGACCGCGAATGATCGTTCGCATAAAGTGCGAGCAATCATTCGCATAAAGTGAGAGCGAACATTCGCTCCTGGAGATAGTCATGGAAGACGTTGTCTTTTTCGAGGCCACGCAAGCCGAGCCGCTCGAAGGGCAGGGGCAGACTCGGGCCGAGCGCCGCGACCAGCAGATTCAGCGCATCCTCGAGGCGGCCCAGACTTGCTTTGTCCGCTCCGGATTCCAGGGGGCGTCGATGCACCAGATCTGCGCCGAATGCGGCATGAGCCCCGGCGCCCTCTACCGCTATTTCCCGTCCAAGGAGTCGATAGTCGCCGCGATCTGCGAGGCGGACCGCGAGGATGACATGACCTGCTTCAGTGCCTTCCGCGATGCGACTTCCGCTCTCGACGGTCTGGTCGAGGGCGCGATGGCGCATATCGCGCATACCCACAAGAAGGGCAGCGCCGCGCTATTTGCCGAGATGCGCTCCGAGTCCAACCGCAATGCGACGATCCGCGACACGGTCGATGGGCACAAAGCGGAGATCGCCGGAATGATCGCACCTCTCGTCCAAGGCGCGATCGAGCGTGGCGAGATCGACCCGCCTGTCGATCTGCAAACCCTCATGGCCGTCCTCATGTCGGTTGGCGAAGGCATCGCGATCAACGACCTGCCTGCACGCGGCATATCGCTCGACCAGATCGAAGCGGCCATGCGCGCCATGCTTGTCGGCATGTTGAGGCCGACCGGCAAGCGGATGGCCCAAAAGGCCTGACGCCGAGAGCAGCTTTCACTCGTATTCTTTGGTGATCTTCATGCCTGCCAAGTCCAGTCCCCTAACGCGTGCAGCAATGGCGTTGCTCGCCGCCACCATGCTGGCGAGTTCGCCTGCCGTGGCGTTTGCCGCGAGCGAGGCCGCGCCCGTCGTCCAGCAGGTGCCGCCGTCGATACGCGTCGTCGCCGCCGAACGTCGTGAGCTTGTCGAAACGCTTTCGGTGAACGGCACGATCGTCGCTCGCGAGGAGGCCGCGGTCGGCACCGACCTCAACGGCCTGACGGTGATCGCGCTCAATGCCGACGAGGGCGACCTCGTAAAGAAGGGCGATGTGCTGGCCGTTCTCGACCGCTCGATGCTCGACACGCAGCTCGCGCAGATCGAGGCAAGTCGTGCCCAGGCCGAGGCAAATATCGCCCAGATGCGCGCCCAGATCGGCGACGTCGAAGTCGGCGTCCGGCAGGCAAGGGAAGCGCTCGATCGCGCCGAAGCGCTGCAGAAGAAGGGCGTAGCGACGGACGCGCAGCGCGACAACGCCGTCAACGCGCTGGACAGCGCCAAGGCCAAGCTCGACTCCGCCGAGAAGGCGCTCAAGGCCTCCGAAGCACAGCTCGCCGTGGTCGAGGCGCAGCGTCAGAACGTGGTCGTGCAGATATCCAAGACCGAGCTGCGCGCGCCGGCTGACGGGCTGATCCTCGCACGCGACGCCACGTTGGGCGGCGTGGTGATGGCGCAAACCGCGCCGCTTTTCCGCATCGCCATCAACAGCGAGTTCGAGCTTGCAGCAACGGTCGCCGAGACGGCCCTGCCGCGGCTGGCGAATGGCATGGTGGCCGAAGTTTCGATGGCCGGCTTCGATCGGCCGATCGCCGGATCGGTCCGCAGGATCTCGCCCGAGGTCGACCATTCGTCGCGGCTTGGTGCGATCCGCATTGCCCTGAAGCCCGGCTCGCCCGTCCGTGCCGGCAATTTTGCGCGCGGCGAGATCGAAATCATCAGGCGCCAAGGCGTGGCGGTGCCTACCTCGGCCGTGATGTACGCCGGCCCGGACGCGTTCCTGCAGAGCGTCGAGGACGGCAAGGTCAGGACGCAGACCGTCACGCTCGGCGCGCGATCCGGCGAGATGGTCGAGATCGTGTCGGGCATCGCCGAGGGCGAGGAAGTCGTGTCGCGCGCCGGCACATTCGTCGCCGATGGCGACCTGGTGACGCCGGTACGCGTCGAGGCGACGGGAGCCGTCAAGCCATGAACATCTCCGCCTGGTCCATCCGCAATCCTGTCCCGGCGATCCTGCTTTTCATCGTGCTGGTCGCGCTCGGGCTGATGAGTTTCTCGAAGCTCCCGGTGACGCGCTTCCCCAACATCGACATCCCGCTTGTTTCCGTCACCGTGACCGATCCCGGCGTGGCGCCGAGCGAGCTCGAAACGCAGATCACCAAGCGTATCGAGGATGCCGTCGCCAATATTTCGGGCGTCAAGAACGTCGTCTCGCAGCTGACCGAGGGTACGTCGCAAACGACCGTGGAGTTCCGCCTCGAGGTGGATACGCAGACGGCGGTGAACGACGTCAAGGACGCGGTCGAGCTCATCCGCTCCGATCTCCCCGCGACCGCCGACGATCCGGTCGTCGCGAGGATCGACGTCGAAGGCCAGGCGATCCTCACCTATGCCGTCTCCGCGCCCGCCATGACCATCGAGGAACTGTCCTGGTTCGTGGACGACACGATTATCCGCAAGATGCAGGGCCTCAAGGGCGTCGCCCGCGTCGACCGCTATGGCGGCGTGACGCGCGAGATCAAGATCGAACTCGACCCGGACCGGCTGAATGCGCTCGGCGTCGCTGCCGGCGACGTGAACCGGGCGCTGCGCGCCGTCAACGCCGACATGACCGGGGGCAACGCCAAGTTCGGCAGCCGCGAGCAATCGATCCGCACGCTCGGCGGCGCCGACACGGTGGCCGATCTGCAGGCGCTGGAGATCCCGCTCTCGGCCGGCCGCA
Source organism: Mesorhizobium sp. KR9-304 (assembly GCF_040049215.1). Taxonomy (NCBI): domain Bacteria; kingdom Pseudomonadati; phylum Pseudomonadota; class Alphaproteobacteria; order Hyphomicrobiales; family Phyllobacteriaceae; genus Mesorhizobium; species Mesorhizobium sp. KR9-304. The sequence continues at coordinate 482,114 of NZ_JBDZDN010000003.1, forward strand.
AGGTAAGACTTTCCGACATCGCGACGGTGACCGACGCCTGGGCGGAGCCTAAATCCTTTGCCCGCGTCAACGGCGGCACCGTCGTCTCGTTCGCGATCTTCCGCGGCAAGGGCGAAAGCGACGTCGAGGTGAACGAGCGGGCGGCCGCGGCGGTCGCGGATCTGCAAGCTTCCTATCCGGACGTCAGCATCACCAAGGTCGACGACTCGGTGAGCTACACGGTCGGCAACTACGATTCGGCGATGGAAACGCTGATGGAGGGCGCCGCGCTCTCCGTCATCGTGGTGTTCATATTCCTGCGTGACTGGCGCGCCACCCTCGTGTCGGCGACCGCGCTGCCGCTGTCGATCATCCCGACCTTCTGGGCGCTTTCCATGATGGGCTTCTCGCTCAATCTGGTGAGCCTGCTCGGCATCACGCTGGTCGTCGGCATCCTGGTCGACGACGCGATCGTCGAGATCGAAAACATCGTCCGGCACGTCAAGATGGGCAAGTCGCCCTACCGCGCCTCGCTTGAGGCGGCTGACGAGATCGGGCTCGCCGTGATCGCCATTTCGGCGACCATCATGGCTGTATTCGCACCAGTATCGTTCATGGGTGGCATCGCCGGCCAGTACTTCAAGCAGTTCGGCCTGACTGTCGCGGTGGCGGTGTTCTTCTCGCTGCTGGTGGCGCGGCTGATCACGCCGATGATGGCAGCGTATTTCCTGCGCGGGCACGGCCACGCCGAACCCAAGCCCGGCATGGTCATGCGCGGCTACGACCGGCTGCTGCGGTCGAGCCTCAGGTTTCGCTGGGTGACGCTCGGCGCCGGCATAGCCTTCTTCATCGGCTCGATCTATGCCATGGGCTTCCTGCCGTCGGGATTCATCCCGCGCGAGGATGCCAGCCGGATAGTCTTCTCGCTCGAATTGCCGCCGGGCAGCAGGCTCGAGGACACGCGCGCCACGAGCGACGAAGTCACCAGGCTGATGCTCGAAGTGCCCGAAGTGGAGAATGTCTACGTTATCGGTGGCGCCAGCCCGACCGGCACGATGGAGACGCGGCGCGCCACTGTCGTGGCCGACCTGAAGCACAAGTCGGAGCGGGATATTCCGCAGCATGAGATTGAAGGCATACTGCTCGACAGGATGGAGACGATCCCCGACCTGCGCGCCTATTTTGTCAACGATCGCGGCGAGCGGCAGCTCGCCTTCGGCGTGATGGGCACGGATGGCGCCGTACTCGACAGCCAGGCGCGCAAGATACAGAGCGAGATGGCAGCGACGGGAAAGTTCCGCGCGATCACTTCCAACGCCGCGCTAGACCGGCCGGAAGTCGTCGTCGAGCCGGATCTTGCCAGACTTGCCGAACTGGGCATTTCGACGGCGACGGTTGCCGAGACGCTGCGCGTCGCCACCATGGGTGACATCGACGAGAACCTCGCCAAGTTCACCGTCGGCGACCGGCAGATCCCGATCCGCGTGCAGCTTACCGAAGCCGCGCGCGACGACATCGAAGTCGTCAGCCAGCTTCCGGTGACGACTCCCTCGGGCGTCATCGTGCCGCTGTCTTCCGTCGCCAAGATCAGCTTCGGGCAGGGTCCGTCTTCGATCGCCCGCTTCAACCGCGAGCGGCGCGTCGTCATCGGCGCCGACATGGCGCCGGGTGCCGAACTCAGCGACGGTCTGGCGGCGGTGTGGGAATTGCCGGCGGTGAAGAACATGCCTGCCGGCACGCGCATCCAGGAGACCGGCGACGCCGAGGTGATGGGCGAAGTCTTCGCCGGCTTCGCGACCGCCATGTCGACCGGGTTGATGCTGGTTCTAGTGGTGCTGATCCTGCTCTTCGGCTCGGTGTTCCACTCCTTCACGATCCTCGGCTCGCTGCCCCTGGCGATCGGCGGCGTGGCGGCGGCGCTTTGGCTGACCAATTCGGCGGTGTCGATGCCGGTGGTGATCGGCATATTGATGCTGATGGGCATCGTGACGAAGAACGCGATCATGCTCGTCGATTTCGCCATCGAGGAGGTCAAGGCGGGCGTTTCGCGCAAGGAGGCGATCATCGATGCGGGCAGGAAGCGCGCGCGGCCGATCGTGATGACGACGATCGCGATGTCCGCCGGCATGATCCCGGCTTCGCTGGCGCTCGGCGACGGCGGCGAATTCCGTGCGCCGATGGCCATCGCGGTGGTCGGTGGCCTCCTGGTCTCGACCTTCCTGTCGCTGATTTTCGTGCCGTCCTTCTATACGATCATGGACGATGCGGCGATCGGCACGGCCAGGCTGTGGCGCTGGCTGGTACGGCCCAATTCAGCCGACGAGCCGGACCCTGCGCACCATCATGCGGCCAATGCGAACATGCTGCCGCCGCGGGAGATGCCGGTGGCGGCGGAGTAGCGTCCTCTCAGCCTCCCTGCCTTGCATCCGCCATTTGCCTGTCGCGATCTTTATGCACTATGTGACGGATTGGGCATTGGCTGGAACATACGCGTTTGAAGGAACCCAGGATCAAGGCTGCCGAGCGGGAGCGTCCGCTCTTCGGAGCGTCGACCGCTCCGCGCGGGGCGGTGATCGCGCCGCTGTCGGCGGCGCGATGGCTGCTGCTTCTGGTGTTGGCGGCGGGCGTCTATTTTTTCCACGGCTTCGTGGTGCCGGTGCTGGCCGCACTGGTCATCGCCTTCGCGAGTTGGCCGCTCTACCGCAGGCTGCTCGACGCCGTCGGCGGCAGCCGCACGATTGCGGCAAGCATCGCGCTGCTGCTCATCCTGGCCTTCCTGATCATTCCGATCATGATGGCAGGCAGCTATGCGATCACCGAAATCCAGCAATGGGTCGGGTGGGCGCTGGAAACCAACCGTAACGGCGCGCCGACGCCCGCGTGGATAACGCAGCTGCCCGGGGTCGGCGACTGGCTCGATGAGCAATGGACAGGCTATCTCGCGCATCCGGGCGGTATCGGCGAGATCATCCAGCTGATCAGCGGCGCTAATATAGGCAGCATTTATCGCGGCGTGCTGGCCGCCGGCGGAAGCGCCTTCGGCCTGCTTCTGACGCTGCTGTTCATGCTGATAGCGCTGTTCTTCACCTATCGCGACGGCGAGGCCTTCGCGGGCCAGATCGACCGGCTCGGCGAGCGCATCCTGCCGATGCGATGGGAGCGCATTTCGCGCGTGGTGCCCCGCACGATCAGCTCGACGGTGACGGGCATGACGCTGATCGCCATCGGCGAGGGGCTCGTGCTCGGCGTCGCTTACTGGATCGCCGGCGTGCCGTCGCCGGTGACGCTCGGCGCGCTTACGGGACTGATGGCATTGATTCCCGGCGGGGCGCCGCTGTCATTCACCCTGGTGTCGATCTACCTGGCCGCCAGCGGCTCGCCCGTGGCCGGCGTGGCGCTCTTCCTGTGGGGCTCGATCGAACTCTTCGTCGTCGACAAGACGCTGAGGCCCAAACTCGTCGGCGGGCCGATCAAGCTCCCCTTCCTGCCGACTTTTTTCGGGCTGATCGGCGGCGTCAAGACGATGGGCCTCCTCGGCCTGTTCATCGGCCCGGTGCTGATGGCGATCCTCGTCGCGATCTGGCGCGAATGGCTGCACGAGGTCGAAGTAACGGCGGAGCCGATTGTCGAACAGATGCACGAGCCGCCGGTCGTGGTCGAAACCCAGCCCGCCTCGACCGCCGGCCCGGCAAAAGCCACAATCGGGTTGAAGACGTAGGTTTTGATAAGTCTCGGGTAGCGCATGACCAACGACATCAGACGGCCGCACCGGCCGGTCGCCGCAATTGCGCTCATCGCCCTGCTTGCCACGGCGGGCTGCCAGAACGTGTTTTCGATGGTCAGTCCGAAGGGCGTCGGCGAAGGCGTCGGCGCCTCGACTACGGGCGAGATGTATCTGACGTCGATCCGCACCGAGCATGGCCTGCCGGCACTTGTCCCTGACCGGAAGCTGGAGAGGGCTGCCGCGCAGCAGGCCGCCTATATGGCGCGCGCCGACGCGATGAGTCACCGCACCGGCTGGCGCAAGGATTTCGCCACCCGCATGAAGGAGAACGGCGTCGAGGGTGCCGCGGCCGAGAATGTCGCGCACGGCGCGATGGACCCGGAAAAGCTGTTTTCGATGTGGATGGATTCGAAGGGTCACCGCCGCAACATGCTCGATCCGCGCTTCGCCCGTTACGGGCTGGCGTCGGCGGAAGACGGGCAGGGCAGGAAATACTGGGCCCTGGTGCTGGGAAGATAGTCGCCAGTGGTCCGATTCTGACATTTGCATCCTGCCGATACGGGCCGCCCAACCGGTTTGACGGCTGTTGACTGAATCTGCAGGCTTGAGTCGGCGGACTGTTCGGCACTACTGTCCAACAAGCAATCGAGGTGCGGTCGATGCCACAGCGCCCCTATGATGAGCGCTTGCTCCGTCAGGCATTCGAGGTGGCGCGGCAGGCGCGCGATGCAGGCGAACATCCCTTTGGCGCGCTTCTCGCCGACAAGGACGGCAATGTATTGCGCGAGCAACCCAACGGCTACAAATCCGGAGGGGGCGACCGCACCGCCCATGCCGAAAGGCTGCTGGCCTCCTGGGCGCAGCGGAATCTGAGCCTCGAAGAGCTTGCCTCATGCACGCTCTATACGTCCGCCGAGCCATGCGCGATGTGCTCGGGCACTATTTACTGGGTGGGTATCGGACGCGTCGTGTTCGGGCTGGCAGAGCATGACATGAAGGCACTCACGGGTGCACACGTCGAGAATCCCACGCTGGATCTGCCCTGCACGGTCGTCTTCGAAGCTGGACAGCGTCCGACCGAAGTCGTCGGCCCGCTGCTTGCCGCGGAGGCCGCGCAACTCCATACCGATTTCTGGAAAGACAGGTAGCTCAACCGCTGCGGCTGCGTGAAGCGAACGACGATCCGCTCCGCTAAGCCGGGTAGTTCACCGCTGTCGCTGCCCGCCGCTTGCGGCCTTCCGCAAGCTGCCAGACGGAATGCGCGACGAGTGCCGTGATCAGGATGAGACCGCCGATCAGGCTGTTGCGGGTCGGCGCCTCCTGGAAGATGACCCACATCCAGACCGGCGCAAGTACGGTTTCCAGGAGATAGAACATCGCGACTTCGGGGCCGGAAATGTAGCGCGGGCCGGTGGCGAGGCAGTAGAAGGACAAGGGCATGATGACGGCGCCGTTGAAAATGATCCACCACGGCGCCTCGATCTGGTAGCCGCTGCCGCCAACCATGATAGCCGCGACCGCGAAGGGAAAGATGACGCCGGTGATGGCGGTAAAGCCCATATTATCGCCGCTGGCGCGCGAGATGGTGATCGCGGACGCGATGGTGAGTGCCGAACAGGCCGCCATCATATCGCCGAACAGGTTTCCGGCGCCGACCGAGTCCCATACGATGATGAGGATGCCCGCAATCATTGCCGCCATTGCGAGAAGCGTGGCGGAGCCGGGCCGCTCGCCGAGGAAGAGCCAGGAGAGCAGCGCGGCGAACATGGTGTTGAAGGCGAGGATGAAGACCAGGTTCGCCGTCGTCGTGTTGTAGACGGCGGTGACGAAGAAGATCGATCCGAGGCCATAGAGCGCGGCGACCGCAAGCCCCGCGCGGCCGGGCACGAGCTTGGGCGCGGACGGGGAGGCGAGCCGCCAGACGGCCCAGATCAGGAGCGCGGCGAGGAAGGTCACCCCGGTCCTTAGCATCAGCACCGACCATGCTTCGCCATTCGCGAGTTTCAGAAGCGGTATGTCGACGGTAAGCGCCAGGCCGCCCATTCCGGTGATGAGCAGTCCCTTGACGTGGTCCGAATGGTTGGCAGGCAAGTCGCGCTCCGCTGACGGCTACGGGCGCGCGTCGCTGCAGTGTCAGGGCTGTTCGTCGAAGCGCTCCCAGCCCTTCGGGCCAAGGTGCTCCTGCGGCAGGAAGCGCACCTTATAGTCCATCTTGCGCGAGCCGTTGACCCAGTAGCCGAGATAGACATGGGGCAGGCCGGCCGCGCGTGCCCGGGCGATATGGTCGAGGATCATGAAGGTGCCGAGCGAGCGGTCGTCGAAGGCGGGATTGTAGTAGGAGTAGACCATCGACAGGCCGTCGCCCATCTTGTCGGTCAGCGCGACGGCGATGAGTTCGCCCACACCGCGGCCGGTGATGAAGGTGTCGGGACCGCGCCGGCGGTATTCGATAACCTTGGTGTCGACATGGGTGTCCTCGACCATCATGGCGTAGTCGAGCACGGTCATGTCCGACATGCCGCCCTTGCGGTGGCGAGCGTCGAGGTATGTGCGGAAGAGCGAGTACTGCTCGGTCGAAGGCTCGGCGTCGTGCATCTCGCCGATCAGGTCGGCATTGCGCTGGATGACGCGGCGCATGTTGCGGGTCGGCCTGAACTCGCCGGCCAGGATGCGCACGGAGACGCAGGCGCGGCAACTCTCGCAGGCGGGGCGGTAGGCGATGTTCTGCGAGCGGCGGAACCCGCCCTGGGTGAGCAGGTCGTTCATCTCGGGCGCCTTGTCGCCGACGAGATGGGTGAACACCTTGCGTTCGAACTGGCCGTCGAGATAGGGGCAGGCCGACGGCGCGGTCAGGAAGAACTGAGGCGACTGTGTCGTATGGTGCGTCATCGCGTGCCGGCAAACTGCTCCTTGCGAATCACTCTACCTTGAAGCGTGCCGCAAAAATTTCAACTGGATTGTGAGCGTAATGAATCGACGCTTGCGCCCGCCACGTCAAGCGGCGGGAATGATTCCAGAATCCGCCTAGCTGTCGGAGCGGGTGACGACGGTTCCCAGCAGCAGGTCATGCAGCGCCCGCTTGCGGTCGGAAAACAGCGTGACGAGCAGGATCAGCGGGGTCAGCACGACATTGCCCGCCCAGAAGAGAACGGAGTGGACGATCGCCAGCATGCCGTCGACGCGCCCGCCGTCGAGACGGTCGAGCCGGATGCCCATCATTCGCATGCCTGTTGTAGCCTGGTTGGGACCGCCGAGCGTATTCCAGACATAGACCAGCGCCACCGCCGGGCCGAGCACGGCGAACAGCGACCAGCCGAGGCCGAAGGTCAGCAGGCCAAGGAAGAATACCAGGATCGCGAAGGGGATGAGCAGGAGCGCGACGATCAGGTAATCGAGCAGGAAGGCGAAGACGCGCCGCGTGCGCACGCCGTCATAGGCTCTGACATCGTCAAGCCGCGTTGCGACGATTTCTCCGTCGAGGATACGGGCGTTCAATCTTTTCTCCGTTGCTTTCCTTGGTGGCGCTCTGTCATGCGCCTGTCGATGAAAATGGTGAAGGATTGCCGCCGATTCAAGCTTTTGCATCCGGCTGGACAAGGCCGGCGGGTTAACGTCGCGTTCAATCGGTTGAGTTCGGTCGCGCGATGACGTTAACTCTCGCTGCACTGCAGCATGATTTGGGGCGCAACGGGTCAAGGGGAACCAGATGCAGCAATACGACATGGTCGTCATCGGCAGCGGCCCGTCCGGCCGCCGCGCCGCCATCCAGGCGGCCAAGCTGGGGAAATCGGTGCTGGTGGTTGACAAGGGCAGCCGTCTCGGCGGGGTCTCCGTGCACACCGGCACGATCCCGTCGAAGACGCTGCGCGAGACCGTGCTGAACCTGTCGGGCTGGCGCGAGCGCGGTTTCTACGGCCGCGGCTACCGGGTCAAGCAGGACATTTCGATCGGCGACCTGATCCAGCGCCTGCACAAGACCCTCGACCATGAGGTCGAGGTACTGCAGCACCAGTTCATGCGCAACGGTGTGCGCCACATCCGGGCGACGGCGAAGTTCCTGACCGCGGACAGGCTGCAGCTCACCAACGAGAACGGCGACATCACCGAGGTTGGTTTCGCCAACGCGATGATCTCGGTCGGCACGCGGCCCTACCGGCCGCACAGCGTGCCGTTCGACAAGGAGCATGTGTTCGACAGCGACGAGATGCTGTCGCTCGAGAAATTGCCGCGCACGCTGACCGTGATCGGCGGCGGCGTCATCGGCGTCGAATATGCGACGATCTTCTCCGCGCTCGACGTGCCGGTGACGTTGATCGAATCCAGAAACGCCATCCTCGACTTCGTCGACAGCGAGATCGTCGACGATTTCCTGCACCAGATGCGCGACCGCGGCATGGCGATCAGGCTGGGCAGCACGGTGAAGGAGATCGCGGTCGACAAGGGGTCGGTCGAGATCACGCTGGGCGACGGGCGCACCGTACGTTCGCAGATCGTGCTCTACGCGGCCGGGCGCAGCGGCAATATCGGCGGCCTGGGCCTGGACACGATCGGCATCGAGGTCGACAGCCGCGGCCGCATCAAGGCAAATCCGGAGACGTTCCAGACGACGGTGCCCAACATCTATGCTGCGGGCGACGTGATCGGCTTCCCGAGTCTGGCCTCGACAGCCATGGAGCAGGGCAGGGTGGCCGCCTGCCACGCCTTCGGCGTCAACTTGCCGCCGCCGCCCGAGACGTTCCCGTATGGCATCTACTCGGTGCCCGAGATTTCGACGGTCGGCCAGTCGGAGGAACAGGTGCGCAGTTCGGGCACGCCATACGAAATCGGAGTGGCGCGCTTCCGCGAGACCTCGCGCGGCCATATCATGGGCGTCGATTCAGGCTTCCTTAAGCTGATCTTCTCGATCGAGACCAGGAGGCTGCTCGGCGCCCATATCGTCGGCGAGGGCGCGACCGAACTGATCCACATCGGCCAGGCGGTGATCAACCTCGCCGGCACGGTGGATTTCTTCGTCAACAACACGTTCAATTATCCGACGCTCGCCGAAGCCTACAAGATCGCTGGGCTCGATGCCTGGAACCGCATGGGCAACTAACGGGCATCAAATGGCATGACGCCCGCCCCGGAATGACGAACACCAATTTACGACGAAAATTTTCCGGCTTGATGTCGATTTCTCCCGCTCCAGTTCGTCCTATAGGCGACAGCAACAGGAGAAAATCGATGCCGAAAATGATCTTCGTGAATCTGCCGGTCGCCGACCTGAAGCAGGGGACGGCGTTCTACGAGTCCATCGGGGCGACGAAAAACCCGCAGTTCAGCGACGATACGGCGTCCTGCATGGTCTTCTCGGAGACCATCTACGCGATGCTTCTGACGCACGACAAGTACCGTCAGTTCACGTCCAAGAAGATCGTCGACGCAAAGACGAGCAGCGAGGTGCTGATCGCTCTTTCGGCCGACAGCCGCGACGACGTCGACGCCATGGTCGGCAAGGCACAGGCCGCCGGAGCAATCATCGATCCGACGCCGACCCAGGATTTGGGCTTCATGTACGGGCGCAGCTTCGAGGATCCGGATGGCCATATCTGGGAAGTCGCGTGCATGGATGTCGAGGCGGCGACCTCCGGCGGCGACCAGTCGGCCGCGGCCGCTTGAGCGAACAGGATCGGAGGAAGAAATCATGACAATCGCCGTATCAAAAGTCGTCCCCTTTCTTTGGTTCGCCAGGGAGGCGGAAGAGGCGGTCCGCTTCTATGTCTCGCTGATCCCCAATTCGAGCTTGGACGACATCTGGACCTTGCAGGCCGACTCGCCGAGCGGACCGCCCGGCTCGGTGAAGGTCGTCGAGTTCACGCTGGGCGGCGTCCAGTTCAACGCGATGCAGGCCGGGCCGATGGATAGTTTCAACCACGCGGTGTCCTTCGTCATCAACTGCGACGACCAGGCCGAGGTCGACCGTCTCTGGGACGCGCTGGGCGAAGGCGGCGCTTACGAGGCCTGCGGCTGGCTGAAGGACAAATACGGCGTGTCCTGGCAGATCGTGCCGACCGAGTTCATGGAGATGATGAGGACCAAGGACAAGGCGCGGGCCAAACGGGTGGCCGAGGCGATGATGCAGATGGTCAAGCTCGAGATCGAGCCCATCAGAAGAGCTTTCGAGGGGACTAAGGCAGCTTAGCGGATTTAAGTCCGATCAGCCGCGAGGCGCGGACGTCGATCCTCTGACGATCAACTCGACGTCCAGCGTCTCGCGGCGAATCGTACCGTCGAAGCCGAGGATCATCTCGACGGCGCGTCGGCCCATCTCCGCCATCGGCTGGGCAATCGTGGTGAGGGGCGGTTCGGAGGTTTCGCCCTCCGGCACGCCGTCGAAGCCGACGACCGACACGTCGCCCGGGACCGGGATGCCGCGCGCTGCCAGCCAGTCGAGAGCATAAAGCGCGACCTTGTCGGACATGGCGAGGATCGCGGTCGGCGGGGTTTCCGCAGCGAAGAAGTATTCCAGGCCGGCATGGGTCGTCGCCTTGTCGTTCTGCGTCTCGTAGATCGGTACCGAGGCCGGATCCGCACCGGCCTCCGTAATCGCCCCGAGATAGCCGGCGATGCGGTCGCGCGTGCCGGCGTAAACGGTTGCGCTGGCGCGTTCGAAGGAGGCAGGTCCATGGCCGCCGCCGTCGAACTCCAGCGAGAGGATGGCGAAACGCCTGTGGCCGAGACCGGCGAGGTGCCGCGCGGCGCGGCGCGCTCCAGCGACATCGTCCACGCCGATTGCGGCAATCCTCTCGTCGTCGAAGCCGAAGTCGAGCGCAACGAAGGGCAGGCCTCGTTCGCGGGTGAGCTCGACCAGCCGCGAGCCGCCTTCGAGGCAGAAGACGATGAAGCCGTCGACCAGCGCGCTCCTGATGTTCCAGGCGAGCTGCTCTTCGTTCGCGGCTGAAACAAGCGCTATGCCGGCGCCCGTGCGGTCGCAGGCCTCGCTGATGCCGGACATGACGACGCGCGCGAAGGGATCGTCGAAAAAGTACGACAGGGGTTCGGCGGTCGCCACGCCGATGGCGTTGACCTTGCCGGCGCGCAGAAGCCGGCCTTTTGGGTCTGGCCCGCCATAGCCGAGTTTGCCGGCGGCGGCCCTTACCCGCTCGCGCACTTCCTCGCGAACGATCTCGGGGCGCGAGAAAACGTTGGAGGCGGTGCCATGCGAGACGCCGGCCGCCTTGGCCACATCGGCGAGCCTGACAGGCTTGATTTTCGCGTCCACTTCCGCGGAGCCTCCTAATGTCAGAAGCTATAGCATCTGGTTTGGATCGGTTCAAATTCTACTTGACTCTCGCCCGTGACCCCCTATGTTTTGAATCGATCCAATACGACGTGCGACCCTCGATTGGATCGATTCAATAAGAGGAGGATGTCATGCATCCTGTCAACTACCTGTTCGACGAAATCATGCGGCACTACTGGGGCATTCCGCAGCACCGGGACAGGTCGGAGGGCCAGCAGCGCAGAGACCGGCAAGTGCCGGCCTGGCGTCTGCCGCGCTTCCGCCGCGACGAAGAAACGCGCTGAGACCGCGTTCCCGGCCCACGCCGGCACCTCTCGACGAAGACAGCGCCTCGCGCTAGATCATCGAGGGGAGGCGGCCGCCCAGCGCGGCCCGATGCATCGGTCATGGACAACCAGCTTCCGAGCCAGCTAAGCCAGGGACCGCTGTCGTCCAACGAGTTCGTGACGACTGTGGCGCATTTCCATCGCGCTGAGATCGCCCGTATGGCCGGCTGGCGCGACCGCATCGACCGAACCACCAACTGGGCGATAACGGTTGTTGCTGCGATGCTGTCGCTCTCGCTTTCGACGTCGAGCGCCCACCATGGGGTGCTGATCTTCGCCATGCTGCTGATCATGCTCCTGCTGTGGATCGAGGCGAGGCGCTATCGCTTCTTCGACGTCTATCGGGCCAGGGTGCGCCAGCTCGAGCGGCACTATTTCGCTCAGTTGTTCTCGCCGCAACCGGACCACGCAGCCAACTGGCTGGCGATTCTAGGGGAGAGCCTGAGGACGCCCAAGTTCCACATATCGCACTGGACCGCCTTCGCCCGCAGATTGCGCCGCAATTACATCCATATGTTCGCGATCGTGCTGTTTGCCTGGGTGTTGAAGATATCGACGCCGAGCCTTCAGAGCGAGACGACGGGCAGCGGCGGCCTCGTGGCCACGGCGGCCGAGGCTGTGAACAATGCGGCACTTGGACCATTGCCCGGATGGCTGGTCGTGGCGGCGGTGGCGGCGTTCTATGTCGCCCTCTTCCTTGTCGCTTTGACGCTGGGAGCGGCCGAGACAGATGTCACCGAAGGCGACGTGCATGTGTAAGCATTCTGTTTGGTCAGCTTAGCGGCCAGACCAGCATGAGCGCCGGCACCGCGATCACTATGACAAGAAACGAAAGCGGCAGACCGAGCCTCGGATAGTCCGAAAAGCGATAACCGCCAGGTCCCATGACCAGCGTGTTGCACTGATGGCCGATGGGCGTCAGGAAGTCACAGCCCGCGCCGATCGCCACGGCCATGAGGAAGGCCTCCGGCTGGAACCCAAGCGAGGCGGCGAACCCGGCAGCGATCGGCGCCATCACAAGCACGGTCGCGGCATTGTTGAGGAACGGGGTGACGGCCATGGCGACGACAAGGATCAAGGCCAGCGCGCCGTAGCCTGGAAGGGACGCTGCGATCTCGGCAAGCATCGAGGCAATGACGTCGGTTGCGCCGGTGCTGCGCAGCGAGTCGCTCACCGGGATCAGTGCGGCGAGCATCACCAGGATTGGCCCGTCCATGGCTGCGTAGACTTCCCGGATCGGGATGACGCGGAACATCACCATGCCGACCGCGGCGGCGAAGAAGGCGATCGGAACGGGAAGAACGCCCAAGGCCGTGGCGCCCATCGCGACCATAAGGATCATCACAGGCACTATGCCGCGGCGGGCGCTGCCCAGCAGCAGCGAGCGCTCGGCCAGCGGCAGAAGGCCGAAGTCGCGCAGGAAGCGCGGCAACGAGGCCTCGCTGCCCTGCAGGACGACCACGTCCCCGAAGCGCAGCGTAATCGTGCCGAGCTTCTGGTCGAACCGTTCGTTCTGGCGGCTGACGGCGAGCAGGTTGACGTTGAAGCGGTCGTAGAGAAGCAGGTTCGCCGCCGACCAGCCGATCAGGCTTGAGTTCTCGCCGACCACGGCTTCGATGGCGATTGTTTCGGCGCCGTCGCCTGCGGCCATCGTGTTGTCGCGGCCGAGGCTGAGCTTGGCCTGCGCGACCAGCCTGTCGAGCGCTTCGTGGTCGCCCTCGATGAGCAATCGGTCACCAACTCGCAAAAGGAGATCGGGAAACGGTGTCAGGCGCAGGCTGTTGGACCGGATGATCGACTTCACGAGCGCGTCGCCGCGGGCGATCTTGAGCAGATCCGCTACCGTCTTGCCGGCCACTGCGGATTCCTCGACCACCTTCGCTTCCGCGACATAATTCTTGATGTCGAGGGCTTCGTGAAGCGCGCTGTCCTGCCGCGTGCGCTGCGGCAGAATCCAGTAGAAGAGGATGAGGAAGATGCAACCCGACACGGCAAGGATCACGCCTACCGGCGTGAAATCGAACATGGTGAAGGGCGTGCCTGTGATATCCTGGCGTACGCGCGATACAACGACGTTCGGCGACGTGCCGATCTGCGTCATCAGCCCGCCGAGCAGCGATGCGAAGGCCATCGGCATCAGGAACGTAGAGGGCGATGTCCCGGAGCGCCGCGCGAACTGGAACGCGATCGGGATCATGATGGCGAGCGCGCCGATGTTCTTCACGAACGCCGACAACACGGCCACCGTGACGACGAGCAGCGCGAGCTGCACGCGCACCGAAGAAAAATCGGGAAGGTAGCGCCGCAGCGCGAACTCCATGATTCCGCTTCGGGCGACGCCGGCGCTGACCAGGAGCGCGCTGCCGACGATGATGACGATGTCGTCGCTGAAGCCCGTAAATGCCTTGTCGAGGGGAACCACCCCGACCGCGAGCGCTGCCAGCAGAGCCAGCGCCGCGACGAGATCGTAGCGCAGTCGGCCCCACAGGAAAGCAGCCATCATCAGCCCGATGACGGCGAAGGAGAGAAGTTGTGGGAGTGGGAGCATGGCGACTCGCGGCTGGCGGTCAAAAACGCGCGGTACGGGTTTTCGTTGCCATCGCCCAAGGGTCGGGCAACGACGATATCACCCCAGCAGGCGACGGGGAAAGAGCGCGGCGAGTGCGATGCCCAGCCAGCCAAGAATCATCAGGCCGCCGCCAGTCGGCGCGGCCATCGCGAAGAGGCGCTCGTCGGCAAAATCGCGCGTCACCATGTCGCCCGCAAAGAGCGCCAGGCCGAGAAGCAGGACCAGGGCTGCCCAGCGCATGATTGCGTTGAAGACGGTCATGCCGATGACCAGGAACACGGGCGCATGCACGACGAGAAAAGTGGCCGCGGTCGCCGTGTTGGCCGCTCCGCCATGAGCCGCGACGGCGGAAAGGGCAACGCCCGCCGCGCCGCAAAGCCCGGCCCCGAAGATCAGGAGGCGGCTTGCCACGGCAGAACCGTAGTGGCTGTCAGGGCGGAAACCATAGCGTTGGACATGGGTGAATCAAACTCGCGCTGGTGAACCTTACGTCGGGCGGGGCCCGTCAACAACCGGCATGAGGCGACCGGCGGCCGGCGCTATTCCATCGCGAGAATGAGGTTGCGCACCACGGGATAGATCTCCCGCTCCCAGCGCTTGCCGTTGAAGACGCCATAGTGGCCGACATTGGCCTGGAGATGGTGACGTTTCAGGTGCGGGCGCAACGAACGGCAAAGCTCGTGCGCAGCGGAGGTCTGGCCGAGCGCGCAGATGTCGTCGCGCCCGCCTTCGACGGTGAGCAGCGCGGTGTTGCGGATCGCGCCGGGATCGACCTTCTGCCCGCGGTAGGTGAAGTCGCCGGTCGCCAGTTCCGCCTTCTGGAAGATGCGATCGATCGTCTCGATGTAGAATTCCTCGGTGAGGTCGAGCACCGCGAAATACTCGTCGTAGAAGGTTTTTATCTTCTCCGCCTCGGCGGTCTCGCCTGCCGCCAGATGTTTGTAGAGCTTCTCATGCGCGGTGCGGTGGCGTTCCATGTTCATGGCCATGAAAGCGGTAAGCTGGAGAAAGCCCGGATAGACCTTGCGGCCGGCGCCGCGATGCCGCCAGGGTACCTGCGAGATCACCGAATTCTTGAACCATGCGAGCGATTTCGCGACCGCGAATTCGTTCACCTCGGTTGGACTTTCTCTGGGATCGATAGGCCCAGCCATCAGCGTCATGGAGCGCGGCGTCGCGGGATGCCGGTCCTCCGACATCACGGCGACGGCCGCGAGCGCCTGTACGCAAGGCTGGCACACGGCCAGCACATGGCTGCCCGGCCCGATCTTTTCGATGAAACGGATAAGGTAGTCGACATAGTCGTCGACGCCGAACGATCCGGCTGAAAGCGGCACGTCGCGCGCGTTGGTCCAGTCGGTGATGTAGACGTCGTGATCGCGCAGCAGCGTCTGCACGGTGCCCCGCAGCAGCGTGGCGAAATGGCCTGACAGCGGAGCCGCAACCAGGATTTTAGGCTGCGGCGTATCGACGTCCTTGGCGAAGTGCAGCAGCCGCCCAAACGGCAGGTCGAGCGCCACCTCCTCGGTCACCGCAACGTCGCGGTTGCCGACCCTGACCGGCGCGATGGCGAAGTCCGGGCGCACATGGGTTATCTCGAAGCGGGCAATCATTTCCATCGCCGCGGCCATCTGGCGGCCGAGGTCGGCCGCCGGCCCCCAGAGGGTTGCGCCCGCCAGCGCCTGCATGCCGCGCGCCATGAGGCGGAACGGCGCAACCAGATCGTCCTTGAACTGGTAGGTCTGATAGAGCATCCGCGGCATCCCCGAGGCAGCGCCATGTGCGCTGCAAAAAAGCTAGTGCAATTCATGCTGCATTGCGAGAGGATTGTCGTGGGCTGCTTGGAAGGCGAGGCAATGACGCGGGCAACACTGACGATCTCGTCGAAGAACTATTCCTCCTGGTCGCTACGCGGCTGGCTGCTGTGCCGCATGGCTGGGCTCGATTTCGAGGAGAAGCTGGTCGACATCGACGCGGACCAGCGCCAGGAGCTTCTGCTGCTCAGCCCCTCGGTGCTGGTGCCCAGGCTGACCGACGGCGACGTGACCGTGTGGGACACGCTGGCGATCGCCGAATACCTGAACGAGCAATATCCGAAGGCCAATCTGCTGCCGAAGGACAAGGCAGCGCGGGCTATCTGCCGCGCCGTGTCGGGCGAGATGCATTCAGGGTTCCACAATCTGCGCTCGGCGCTACCGATGAACCTCAAGACGCGGCACGAAAAATTCAAGATTTTTTCCGGAGCGCGGCCGGACGTCGAGCGCATCAAGGCGATCTGGAACGAATGCCTGGAGACCTATGGCGGGCCGTATCTTTTCGGCGAAAGGCTCTGCCTCGCCGACGCCATGTATGCGCCGGTCTGTACGCGGTTCAGGACTTACGCCATCGAACTCGAGCCAGCGCTCGCCGCCTATTGCGAGCGGATATTCGAGTGGCCGCTGCTCAAGGAATGGACAGAAGGCGCGATTGCCGAGCCGGACGAGATCGTCGAGCTCGAGGTGGAGTTTTAGGAGCGGGCGCCGCCTTACCCCCTCAGCATCTCCGCCACTTTCGGGGCGAAGTAGGTGAGGATGCCGTCGCAGCCGGCCCGCTTGAAGGCGAGCAGCGATTCCAGCATCGCCTTGTCGCCGTCGATCCAGCCATTTTGCGCGGCGGCCAGGATCATCGCGTATTCGCCCGACACCTGGTAGGCGAAGGTCGGCATCTGGAACTCGTCCTTCAGCCGGCGGATGATGTCGAGATAGGGCAGGCCGGGTTTCACCATGATCATGTCGGCGCCCTCGGCGATGTCCTGCTCGGCCTCGCGCACGGCCTCGTCTGAATTGGCGTGGTCGAGATAATAGGTCTTCTTGTCGCCCTTGAGCAGGCCGGCCGTGCCGACCGCCTCGCGGTAGGGGCCGTAGAAGGCCGAGGCGAACTTCGTCGCGTAGGACATGATCGCTACGTCCTGGAAGCCCGCCGCGTCGAGCCCGTCGCGAATCGCGCCGATGCGGCCGTCCATCATGTCGGACGGAGCGATGATGTCGGCGCCGGCTTCGGCCTGGGCGACCGCGGCTGCGGTGAGCTGGGCCACCGTCTCGTCGTTGACGATGATGCCGTCGCGCAAAATACCGTCATGACCGTGGCTGGTGAACGGGTCGAGTGCGGCGTCGGTGATGACGCCGATCTCGGGCACCGCGGCCTTGATGGCGCGGGTGGCGCGGTTGATCACATTGTCCGTATCGAGAATGTGCGAGCCGGTCTGGTCGCGCAGCGACAGATCGACATTCGGGAAGGTGGCGATGGCGGGAATGCCGAGTTTTGCCGCGCGCTCCGCCTCCTTGACGGCAAGGTCGATCGTCATGCGGAAGACACCGGGCATGGCGGCGATCTCCTCGCGGCGGTTCTCGCCGTCGATGACGAAGATCGGCCAGATCAGGTCGTCAACGGTCAGCCGGTTCTCCTGAACGAGCCGGCGCGACCAGTCGGCCTTGCGCATGCGGCGCAGCCGTCGCGAGCCGGTGATCTCGTCAACCGTGCGGGCGGCGGCTTGGCGGGGAATGGTGAACTTGTTCATCGCAAAAGCTCCGGATCGCGCGGCTTTTAGCACGGGTGGGCAGCGACCACCAATGCGGCGATTTGGAGCCGCTAAGGCTGACCATTGCCGGAAAGGACCTGCGCTGCACCGCGCATCGCAACGCGGAACGCTTCATCGAAACTGACGCCACGCACCTGCCAGTCATAGGTTTTGCCCTCGAATGCGATTCGCCAGTCGGCGACCCAGCCTAGCTCAGCATCGCTCCAGGCGAGGCGGCCAAGCAATGGAACGTCTCCCCCAACGTCCTTCGCGGCACGTTTGAGAACGCCGAAATCCGGCTGGAGCAAGGTCCGGGCGTCGAGCCGGGCGGCTTCGATCCGAGCCCTTGACGGCAGCACCATTTGCATCGCCAGCGGCTCGGCGGCTGCCGCGAGGGACTCATCCATGAAGGGGCCATCGTCGCCGTCCGCGGTGAGCACAAAACGCTGGGTTCCTCGCTCGACGGACAGAAAAACCGCGACGACGGGCCGCTCCGCCAGCCAGGGCTTGCTGCCCATCGAGGCCAGCGCGGCGTCGACCTTGGCTCGGTCGAACAAACAGCTCAGGTCGTGCGGCCGATCGTGCGAGCCTTGCTCGTCGTGTATGGGAATGCCTTCGAGGCGGTCGCGATACTTGAACGAAGCGATCAACGCCCCGGCCTTGTTGCGCAGTCCGGCAAGTTCGGGCCTAGCGAGAAGCCGCTGGTCGCCGGACATCCGCACCAGCACCCGGTCGAGACATTCGCGGAAACCAAGCTGCCGGTTCTTCTCGCCTTGGCCGGTAACGACGGCCTGCGCACTGTAGAGATCGCCTGCTGCCTCAGCCGCGTAGCCGGGGGCCGCCGGCACAAAGGCAAGAATGAGCAGGCAGGCTAGGCGGATCGACAGGATCATCGAGTGATGTTTGACGGATGCGGCTTGCGTGTCAGCGTTAGCACAGGCCGCCTCGTGACGGAAAGCTGGAAGCAGCCGCATGTTGCTGCATCGTCCCGCCGGAGTCCGGCTCCAACGACCGAAGGCGGCTAGGGGCGCGCCGCTGTCCGGGCGGTCGAGCAGATATCGATTTCCCGGTCCCGCCGCGCTCGCCATTGACGCGCCTATCCGCCACGCTTTAGCACTTCAGTCCCGGCGGGGTGTCGGGGAGGGATTCTGGCGGCATGGATTTCGGCGGCGGCGATGAGATCCGTTTCGAGCGGAGCGGCAAAGCCGGCATCGTCACGCTGACGCGGCCGAATGCGCTCAATGCGCTGACGCGTCGGATGGTGAACGCACTGAGCGCCGCGTTGGCGGCGTGGGAATCCGACAGCGGCGTCGAAGTCGTCATCCTCAAGGCCGAGGGCAGGGCGTTCTGCGCCGGCGGTGACATCCTGGAGGTCTACAAGGCCAGGCAGGCGGGCAAGCGGCTTACCGAATTCTTCGCCGACGAGTACCGGCTGAACGCCCAGATCGACCGCTTCGCCAAACCCTATGTCTCGCTGATCGACGGCATCTGCATGGGCGGCGGCGTAGGAATATCGGCGCACGGCTCGCACCGGGTGATGACGGAGAACGCCGTTTTCGCCATGCCGGAGGTCGGCATCGGCTTCTTCCCGGACGTCGGCGGCAGCTACGTTCTGCCCAATCTCGGCGGCTGCTTCGGCATGTATCTCGGCCTGACCGGCAACAAGATCGGATATGGCGACGCGCTGTGGTCGGGCATCGCCACGCATACGGTGCAGGCGGCGTATCTGCCGACGCTGGTCGAGGAGATCGCCGACAGCGGCGATCCGGGCACGGAACTGCGAGAGTTCTTCAAGGCGGCCCCGCGCAAGACGGACGAGGCGGCCCTGCACGCAATCGCGAGGCATTTTTCGCTGGGCTCCCTGCAGGACATCGTCGTTAGCCTGGAGCGCGCGGCCGCCGCCGACAGTTTTGCCGCCGCCACGCTGGCGACGATGAGGGGCCGCTCGCCGACCAGCCTGCACGTCACCTTCCGCGCCATCACCGCCGGCTCGACCATGTCGATGGACGAGTGCATGAAGATGGAGTTCCGCATCCTCAACCGGATGCTCGAGAGCCACGACCTCTACGAAGGGATTCGCGCGGCGCTGATCGACAAGGGCACAGTGCCGAACTGGCAGCCCGCCCGGCTGGAGGACGTACGCCCGGAGGCGATCGACGCATTCTTCGCGCCGCTGCCCGGCGGGGATCTCAAGCTGTGAGCGATCTCGCGGACCATGGACCGCTCCGGCCGACGCTGGCCGAGATGGGCTTCGTCTGGTTCCAGCGCTTGATCGCCGGCTACTGCCTGCTCTTCGGCATCCTCTACTGGGTGCGGCTGATCGGCTTCTATGACGGGCCGCTCTGGCGGTTCGACCTGATGCCGGTGCACTGGCAGGTGGCGGCCGTCACACTCGCGGTATTCTATCCATTCGCGGCGATCGGGTTGTGGATGCTCGCTTCGTGGGGGCCGGTGATCTGGGTGATCTGCGCGGCGACCGAGACGGTGATGTATTTCCTCTTCCCCGACCTCTACGGCAACCGGCTGCTCATCGTGTCGAGTCACCTCGTGGTGGCGGTGGTTTACGCAGCCTTCCGCCTTTTGATCTACTGGCAGCGCCGCAGGGCGGAGCGTTAGTCGCCCAGCGCCGGAGGCAACCTCGCGGCATCGCCTAAGGCTTTAGGTTAATTTTCATTGCCCGGCGGGGGTTTCATTAACTCTCTTGCGAAACCTATCGACCTTAACCCCTTGTTAGTCCTGGCGTTTAAGTCGAATTTTATGCGCATTCGATAGTGTCGCGATCAAGGTGAGAAACAAAACAATCACCGGGCGACAAACGAGAGGCAAGGCAATGATCAATTCGCGTCCGGCGGCGAAGACCGCTACCGTTTCCGACGATCGCCGTGAAGCGATCAGGTCTCTATACATGGAGTCCCTTCAGCTGGTTGAGCGCCTGCATCGCCGCCTGCTGGACGTCATCAAGGACGAGTTCGACCGCAACGGCCGTTCCGACATCAACGCCATCCAGGCGCTGCTGCTCTTCAACATCGGCAATTCCGAGCTGACCGCCGGCGAATTGCGCTCGCGCGGCTATTATCTCGGCTCGAACGTCTCCTACAATCTGAAGAAGCTGGTCGACCTCGGCTTCATCAACCACCAGCGCTCGCGCATCGACCGCCGTTCGGTCCGCGTCAGCCTGACGCCGAAAGGGCAGGCGGTCGCCGAAGTGGTCGGCGGGCTCTATGAACGTCATATCGGCTCGATCGAGCAGGTCGGCGGCATCAACACCGAAGAGTTCAAGCAGATGAACCGCGCGCTGCAGCGGCTAGACCGCTTCTGGAACGACACGATCGCCTACCGTATGTAAGTTTAAGGCTGAAGGACGCCGGGAAACGGCCGTTGCCGAAAGGCAGCGGCCGTTTGCATTTTGCCGGTTTCACGGTCTCGTGTGTGGCAAAGGCCATGCTGCCGCCATATTCAGATGAAAATCCGGGCAATGGACGCGCCGCCGATGCGGCATCCGGAACTTCCGCTGCGACGGTGCATTGGTGCGATCGAGGGCTGCGGCCGGTTTCAATCGTGATGGTTGGCTAATTGTTAAGCATGGCAACCATAGAGTTCAGGCCGGGCCTGAAGCCCGGTGATGACGAGAAGAGTATCCGAATGACGATCAAGACGAGCCGACGTTTCTTCTTATCGGGCGCAGGCGCGTTGGCCATGGCCGCGTTTTCCGGCCCGGTCAGCGCGCAGGATGTGATCGGCGAAATCCTGCAGTCCGAGCGCCGCGGCAATTGGGACGATACGTTCGACGCACGCGCCACCCAGGGCGACAACGTGGCTTCGAACCTGCCGATCTTCTCGCCGCAGACCGTCATGTATATCGAGCAGGCGGTGGCGCAATATTCCGGTATCGTCGCGCAGGGCGGCTGGCCGATGGTCCCCGCGACCAAGAAGCTCCAGCTCGGCGTCGTCGATCCCGACGTCGTCGCGCTGCGCAAGCGCCTGATGGTATCTGGCGACCTTCCCACGAGCGCCGGCATTTCCGAATCGTTCGATACCTATGTCGATGCGGCGGTGAAGCGCTTCCAGGCTCGCCACGGGCTGCCGGCCGACGGCGTGCTCGGCAAATATACCTACGCCGCGATGAACGTGACGGCGCCGGTGCGCCTTGGCCAGCTCGAGACCAATCTCGTGCGGCTGCGCACCATGTCCGGCGACCTCGGCCCGCGTTATGTCATGGTCAATATTCCGGCGGCGCAGATCGAGGCGGTCGACAACGACCGCGTTGCGTTGCGCCACACGGCGATCGTCGGCAAGATCGACCGCCAGACGCCGATCCTCAACTCGGCGATCAACGAAATCATCGTCAATCCGTACTGGAACGCGCCGGAATCGATCGTCCGCAAGGACATTATCCCGCTGATGCGCAAGGATCCGGAGTATCTGACCAAGAACAGCATCCGCATCCTCGGCCCTGATGGCAACGAGATCGATCCTGTGACGATCGACTGGAACACCGAAGACGCGGCGAAGTTCCGCTTCCGTCAGGACCCCGGCAAGATCAACGCGATGGCCTCGGTGAAGATCAATTTCCCGAACCCGCATGCGACTTATATGCACGACACCCCCTCGCAGGGTCTGTTCAACAAGCTGATGCGTTTCGATTCTTCGGGCTGCGTGCGCGTCCAGAACGTGCGCGACCTCGTCACCTGGCTGCTGCGCGACACGCCCGAATGGGACCGCCAGCGCTTCGAGCAGACGATCAAGAGCGGCGAGAACACGCCGGTGCAGCTCGCCGTGCCGGTGCCGGTCTATTTCACCTATATCTCGGCCTGGTCGACGGGCGACGGCGTCGCGCATTTCCGCGACGACATCTACGGCCGCGACGGCGTCGACGAGCTGCAACTCAGCCAGGCGCTGTAAAGATCCGGCTACTTCGGGCATCCAAGGCCGCCTCCGGGCGGCCTTTTCGTTTTTGCGGCACATGGCGCAAAGCGGCGACGAAATTTCGCGGCTACGAACGTGGCGAGGGCGGAGCAACTGTGTTATGGCGCGCCGACCGCCTCCCACCCGTTGGCCTTGTTTCAAGGGCCCGAACATCAAGGATTGACCGCCATGGCAACAGCAACGGCCGCCGCGACCCATTCCGCTTCCTTTTTCGAGACCGCCCTTGCCGACGCCGACCCCGAAATCTTCGGCGCCATCCGCTCCGAACTCGGCCGCCAGCGCCACGAGATCGAGCTGATCGCCTCGGAAAACATTGTCTCCCGCGCCGTGCTGGAGGCTCAAGGGTCGATCATGACCAACAAATACGCGGAAGGCTATCCGGGCAAGCGCTACTACGGCGGCTGCCAATTCGTCGACATCGCCGAGGAACTGGCGATCGAGCGCGCCAAGAAGCTGTTCGGCTGCGGCTTCGCCAACGTGCAGCCCAATTCCGGCAGCCAGATGAACCAGGCGGTGTTCCTGGCGCTGCTGCAGCCGGGCGACACTTTCATGGGCCTCGACCTAAATTCGGGCGGGCATCTGACGCACGGCTCGCCGGTCAACATGTCAGGCAAATGGTTCAAGGTCGTCTCCTACGGCGTGCGCCGCGACGACCATCTGCTCGACATGGACGCGATAGAAAAGCTCGCCCATGAGACGAAGCCCAAGCTTATCCTTGCGGGTGGCACCGCGTATTCGCGCATTTGGGACTGGAAGCGTTTCCGCGAGATCGCCGATGCCGTCGACGCCTGGCTGATGGTCGACATGGCGCATATCGCCGGCCTGGTGGCGGGCGGTCAGCATCCGTCGCCGCTGCCGCATGCGCATGTCGTCACCACGACGACGCACAAGTCGCTGCGCGGCCCACGCGGCGGCATGATCCTGACCAACGACGAGGACATCGCCAAGAAGATGAATTCGGCGGTGTTCCCCGGCCTGCAGGGCGGCCCGCTGATGCATGTCATCGCCGCCAAGGCTGTGGCGTTCGGCGAGGCGCTGAAGCCGGACTTCAAGATCTATGCGAAGAGCGTGGTGACGAATGCCAGAACGCTCGCCGAAAGCCTGAAGGAGACCGGCCTCAACATCGTGTCTGATGGCACCGACAATCACCTGATGCTGGTCGACCTCAGGCCGAAGAACGCCACTGGCAAGCGTGCGGAGGCGGCACTTGGCCGCGCCAACATCACTTGCAACAAGAACGGCATTCCGTTCGACCCCGAAAAGCCGTTCGTTACCTCGGGCGTCCGGCTCGGCACGCCGGCCGGTACCACGCGCGGCTTCGGCCAGGCCGAGTTCCGTGAGATCGGCAAGCTGATTTCGGAGGTGCTGGACGGTCTGAAGGCCGCCAATTCCGATGAAGGCAATGCCGCGGTCGAGGCGGCGGTGAAAAAGAAGGTGCTGGCGCTGACGGACAGGTTCCCGCTGTATTCCTATATGGGGTAGAGCGGTCGGGCGGATTGGCGATATCTTGATTTCTCGACTGTTCGGTAATACCTCTGGAACACAAGGTATTACCGAGGCTGAGATGAGCACGAAAATTACCACCAAGGGCCAAGTCACGATCCCGAAGGGCGTCCGGGACCTCCTAGGCCTCGAACCGGGAATGGAAGTCCGCTTTCGCTACAACGAGAAGCGGGAAATTGTCGTCGAAAGGGTTGACGGTATTCGTCCGCCCAGCCGCTTCGAAAAGCTTATCGGGCATGCCGGTCCGGGCATGACCACGGACGAGGTGATGCGGCTGACGCGAGGCGACGATTGGCCCTCGTAGACACGAACGTTCTGCTGGATATCGCGACCGACGATCCAACCTGGCTCCGATGGTCTCTCAATGCGGTCGAGGCTGCGGCGGCGGAAGGGCCCCTGTATGTGAATGCGGTTATCTATGCCGAACTATCTATCCGCTATGAGCGCGAGGCGCAGGTGGACCATTTGATGAAAACTGTCGGTGCGGATTTTGCTCACATGCCTCCGGCAGCGGCGTTTCTCGCGGCGAAGGCGTTTGCGGGCTACCGCGCGGCTGGCGGGGCCAAGTCTGGTGTGCTCCCCGATTTCTTCATTGGCGCGCACGCGGCGACGCTTGGAATGCCTTTGCTGACGCGTGACGCGCGTCGATATCGTACCTATTTTCCGGATGTCCGTCTTATTTCCCCAAATTTGAACTGAGTCTCGCCCATGCGCTGCCCCTACTGCCAGTCGGAAGATACGCAGGTAAAAGACTCCCGTCCCGCCGAGGATGGCGGGGCGATCCGCCGCCGGCGTGTCTGTCCGGTCTGCGGAGGCCGCTTCACGACGTTCGAGCGGGTGCAGTTGCGCGACCTCGTCGTGGTCAAGAAGTCGGGCCGCAAGGTGCCGTTCGACCGCGACAAGCTGCTGCGTTCGGTGGAGATCGCGCTGAGGAAGCGTAACGTCGATCCCGAGCGGATCGACCGCGCCGTGACCGGCATCGTCAGGCAGCTCGAAAGCTCGGGCGAGACCGAGGTTCAGTCCGGCGAAATCGGACGGCTGGTGATGGAGGCGCTGAAGTCGCTCGACGACGTCGCCTATGTTCGCTTTGCTTCGGTCTACCGCAATTTCCGCGAGGCCAAGGATTTTCACGACGTGCTCGGCGAGTTGAAGGGCGACGAGGACGCAGGCTGAACGGATGGCCACAAGGACCCCGCATGAGCAGGAGGCGCTCGACCGGCGCTATATGGCGGCGGCGATCCGGCTGTCGCGGAAACATTCGGGTCTGACATCCACCAACCCGGCGGTGGGCACGCTGATCGTGCGCGATGACGGCGGTTCGCCTGTTATCGTCGGGCGAGGCGTCACCGCTGTCGGCGGCAGGCCGCATGCCGAGACGGAAGCGCTGGCGGAAGCCGGTAAGCTGGCACGCGGCGCGACCGCTTATGTGACGCTGGAGCCCTGCGCGCACCACGGCCGCACGCCGCCCTGCGCAAACGCGCTGGTGACGGCGGGCGTGGTCCGCGTCGTCGGCGGCGCGAGCGACCCGGACGAGCGGGTGTCGGGCAAAGGCTACGCCATATTGCGCCAGGCTGGCATTGAGGTGGTCGAGCGGGTGCTCGCCGAAGAAGCCGCCGACGCCATGGCCGGTTATCTGACTCGATCTCTGAACAAACGCCCGGAAGTGACTCTGAAGCTTGCACTTTCGCAAGATGGCATGATCGGCAAGCCCGGTGAGGGTCAGATCGCGATAACCGGCGAGGTTTCGCGCCGGCAGGTGCATATGATGCGGGCGGTGAGCGATGCGATCCTGGTCGGAATCGGCACGGCGATCGCCGACGATCCGGAGCTGACGGTCAGGCTGCCGGGCCTCGCCAGCCGTTCGCCGGCGCGCATCGTGCTTGACCGCATGGCGAGGCTGCCGCTGACCTCGAAGCTGGTCCTGACCGCGCGGGACGTGCCGTTGCTGATCGCGGCCTGCGCTGAGGCCGATCCGCAGCGCAAAGCCGAACTTGAGCGGGCTGGCGCAGGCTTTCTCGCAACCGAGACGTTCGATGGCCGAGTGGCGCTTCCCGAACTGCTCGAGGATTTGGCTGCGAAGGGCATGGCGAGCCTTCTCGTGGAGGGTGGCGCGATCACCGCGAAACATTTTCTGGATGAGGGGCTGGTCGACCGCATTGTGCTCTTTCGCGGCGCGGTGGTGATCGGGGAAGGCGGGCTTGCGGCTCCTATCGACGAAGACCATATGCCGGCCGGGTTCCGCCTGCTGCGCGAGGCGACCTATGGCGACGATCGTGTTGCCGAATGGGCAAGGCCGATCTGATGTTTACAGGGATAGTGACCGACATTGGCAAAGTTGCGTCGGCCAGGCCGCTCCCCGAGGGCGTGCGGCTGCGCATCGAAACGGCATACGACCCGGCCACCATCGCCATCGGCGCGTCGATCTCCTGCGCCGGCGTGTGCCTGACCGTGACGGGCCTGCCCGGCGAGGGTGCAAATGCGCGCTGGTTCGAGGTCGAGGCATGGGAAGAGGCGCTTCGCCTGACGACGGCTTCGAGCTGGACCGCGGGCACGAGGATTAATCTCGAACGGGCGCTGAAGATCGGTGATGAACTCGGTGGCCATATCGTTTCCGGCCATGTCGATGGAAAGGCTGTGATCGTGGCGCGCGAAGCCGAGGGCGACGCGGTTCGCTTCACGCTGGAGGCGCCGCGCGAACTGGCGAAGTTCATTGCGCCGAAAGGGTCGGTTGCGCTCGACGGAACCTCGCTCACCGTCAACAAGGTCGAGGGAACCCGCTTCGACGTGCTTCTCATCCATCACTCGCTGTCGGTGACGACGTGGGGCGATCGGAAGGCCGGCGACGAGGTCAACCTCGAGGTCGACACCATGGCGCGCTACGCGGCGCGCCTCGCGGAGGCGGCGAAGGAAGGGCTTTGAGCCTCTACGCCCGATTTGATCGGCGCAAGCCTGGCACAGAACGTATCGCTTGCGGTCGCACTCCGTTCGGCCTAAGTCACCGCCGACTTGGAGACCAGAATGGCCGTCACTTCAGACCACGGAAAAGCCTTCAGCCTGCCCGAAGGCAAGGCGCATCTCTTGATCGTCGAGGCGCGTTTCTACGACGACCTTTCCGACGCGCTGCTCGATGGCGCCAAGGCAGCGCTTGACGCCGCCGGCGCAACCTACGACGTCGTGACAGTGCCTGGCGCGCTGGAGATCCCGGCTGTCATCTCGTTTGCGCTCGACGGTGCGGAAGAGGGCGGCACTGCGTATGACGGCTACGTCGCGCTGGGCACGGTCATTCGCGGCGAAACCTATCATTTCGACATCGTCGCCGGCGAGTCTTCGCGGGCGCTGATGGATCTGGCGGTCGAGGAATCTCTAGCCATAGGCAACGGTATCCTGACCACGGAAAACGAGGAGCAGGCCTGGTCGCGCGCCAAGAAGAGCGAGGGCGACAAGGGCGGCTTCGCGGCGCGTGCGGCACTCACCATGATCGCGCTGCGCGAGCGGTTGGGAGGCTGAGAGCGGTGACGCAGGCAGCCGGCGAACAGCCAACGCCGCGGCAGGCCAACAAGCGCGGCGCCGCCAGGCTTGCCGCGGTGCAGGCGCTCTACCAGATGGACGTCGCCGGCAGCGGGCTGCTTGAGATCGCCGCCGAATACGAGGCGTTCCGGCTCGGCAAGGAAGTCGACGGCGCGCAATATCGCGAGGCCGACGCACAGTGGTTTCGCGCCATTCTCTCGGGCGTGGTCGAGAATCAAAAGGTCGTCGATCCGATCATCCGGCAGGCGTTGACGGAAGACTGGCCCCTGTCGCGGCTCGACTCGACGCTGCGCGCGATCCTCAGGGCCGGCGTCTACGAGTTGATGAAGCGCGAGGATGTCCCGGTCGCCGTCATCGTCTCGGAATATGTCGATATCGCCAAGGCCTTCTACTCGGAAGACGAGCCCAAACTGGTCAATGCCGTACTCGACCGCGTATCGCGCCGTGTCAGGGGCGAGGGGCGCGGCAAGGACGCATCGTGACCGAACACATGTCGGTCGAGCGCGAGGCCCGTCGCACGTCGCTGATCCTTGCAGCCACGCAGGCGATCGTCGGGTCGGCGGCGGTGGTGTCCATTTCGCTTGGCGCGCTCGCCGGCCAGTATCTGCTTGATGTCGACAAGTCGCTGGCGACCGCCCCGGTCACCGGTTTCAACGTCGGTGTCGCACTCGGCGCTATCCCGGCGGCGTGGATCATTCGCACGCTCGGCCAGCGCAACGGATTCCAGGTCGGCACGCTGGTCACCGCCCTTGGCGGGTTCGTCGCGACGCTGGCGTTGTTCCAATCAGGCTTCTGGCTGTTTGTCATAGGCCTGCTGATCGTCGGCATCGGCGGCGCCTTCGTGCAGCAGTTCCGTTTCGCGGCGGCGGACAATGCGCCGCCGGAATTCAAGGCGCGCGCCATTTCCTTCGTGCTCGCTGGCGGCGTGTTCACTGCCGTCATAGGCCCGCAGATCGTCATCTTCACACGCGAATTGCTTGCGCCGGTCATGTTCGCCGGGGCCTTTGCGGCCATCATCGGCCTCGCGGCGGTCGGCGCCGTGCTGATTTCGTTCCTGCGGGTGAAGGCCAAGATCTCGTCGCACGATCAGCATGCTGCCGAGCCCGCGCGGACGCTTTGGGAAATCGCCACGCAGCCGCAGTTTGCCGTCGGCCTGCTTTGCGCTGTCGGATCCTATGCGCTGATGAGCTTCGTGATGACCGGCGCGCCGCTGGCCATGGTCGGCTGCGGCTTCACTCCGGACGAGGCGGCGATGGGCATCTCCTGGCACGTCATGGCCATGTTCGGGCCGAGCTTCTTCACGGGTGCCCTCATATCCCGCTTCGGCAAGGAGACGATCGTCGCGACAGGGCTGGTCCTGCTGATCGCCTGCGCGATCGTGGCGCTTTCCGGCATAGAGCTCTGGCAATTCTGGACTTCTCTCATTCTGCTCGGCCTCGGCTGGAATTTCGGCTTCATCGGCGCCACCGCAATGGTCGCAGGCAGCTACCGCAGTTCCGAGAAGGGCAAGGTCCAGGGACTGCACGACTTCATCCTGTTCGGCAGCGTGGCGTTCGGCTCCCTGGCTTCCGGCGCGGTTTACAATGCCTGGGGCTGGGAAATGCTGAACTGGATCGTGTTCCCGGTGGCGGGGCTGTGCTTGATCGGGCTGATCGGGTTGGCGGTCGGACGCCGGCGGTTCGCCGGAAGTCACGGATAGCGAGACCTGCGCTGCTGCGGTCGCCATGGCCTGCCGAAAAAGCTACGCTCGGCAAAGGAGGTACGTTAGATGCCAACCGACGCCACGCCTCGCGCCCGGCTTGCCCTGCTGATCGACGCCGACAATGTCCGTGCGGCGTTCCTGCCAATCATCATCCGGGAAGCGTCCGCGCTCGGCACCATAACCGTCAAGCGCGTCTACGGTCACTTCGCCAGCACCGCAATGAACGCGTGGCAGCCGCTCGTGCATGAATATGCACTCACCCCCGTTCATATTCCGCCGGCGGCGACGGGCAAGAACGCGACCGATATGAAACTCGCAATCGAGGCGATGGACCTGTTGCATCGCGGGCAGATCGAAGGCTTCTGCATCGCGTCCAGCGATAGCGATTTCACCACGCTTGCCAGCCGCATCCGCGAGGATGGCGTTTCGGTCTATGGCTTTGGCGAGCAGAAGGCGTCGACGGCCTATGTGCGTTCATGCGACCGCTTTTTCTATTGCGACCTTCTCATCAGCGAGGAGAAGGGCGGCGGCGAGGCGAAAACGGCGAAACATGCGCGGCTGCCCGTCGACGACATCCTGGCCGCCATCGACGACCTCTCCGGGGAAGAAGGCTGGGCGCGTCTCGGAGAGGTTGGCCAGATACTCAACAAACGCCGGCCGGACTTCGATCCGCGCAATTACGGCTTCAAGAAGCTCAGCTCGCTTGTCGAAAGTCTCAAATCCGTCGAAGTCCGCAACGCGAACGGCGCAGGTGGCAGAATGATCGAGGTCCGCGTCAAGCCAAAGCGGTAGTCCGAACCGAAGCAATGAAATCGCGATTCCGGCGTGCCACCGCCCGGTGCGCATATTTCAATCGATCTTATTCCGCCCGGTTGCGGATTCGCGTCGGATGAACCGGTGCGATCTGGCCGAAACACGGGCAAAAGCTGAACATTATCTTGACGTTCGCAAGGCCGTTTCGCATAAGCCGCTCCGAAAGATCGAAATCCGCTTCTCGGGCTTCGGTCTCCTTCTCATCGGTCCGGGGAGGGGTCTTTCGGACCAGCAATCAGGGAATTCGGCATGACCATGCTTTACGTCGTCATCGCCTGCGGCCTGCTTTCAGTCCTGTACGCCATTTGGGCGACGCGTTCGGTCCTTGCGGCCGACCAGGGCAATGCACGCATGCAGGAAATCTCCGCTGCCATCCGCGAGGGTGCGCAGGCCTATCTCGCCCGCCAGTACACCACCATCGCCATCGTCGGGGTGGTCGTGCTTCTGCTCGCCTGGTGGCTTCTCTCCGTCACCGCCGCCCTCGGCTTCCTTATCGGTGCAGTGCTCTCCGGGCTGGCCGGCTTTATCGGCATGCACGTTTCGGTCCGCGCCAACGTGCGCACCGCGCAGGCCGCCTCGAACAGCCTCGCTGCAGGCCTCGGCATCGCGTTCAAGTCCGGCGCCATCACCGGCATGCTTGTTGCCGGTCTCGCGCTGCTCGGTGTCGCCGTCTACTATTGGGTGCTCATCGGCCCGATGGGCTATGCGCCGGCTGATCGCGTCGTCATCGACGCGCTCGTTTCGCTCGGCTTCGGTGCCTCGCTGATCTCGATCTTCGCACGTCTCGGCGGCGGCATCTTCACCAAAGGTGCGGACGTCGGCGGCGACCTTGTCGGCAAGGTCGAGGCCGGCATCCCCGAGGACGACCCGCGCAACCCGGCGACCATTGCCGACAACGTCGGCGACAATGTCGGCGACTGCGCCGGCATGGCTGCGGACCTGTTCGAGACCTATGCGGTGACTGTGGTCGCCACCATGGTTCTCGGCGCGATCTTCTTTGGCGGCACGGCCGTGCTCGACTCCGTCATGCTCTACCCGCTCGCCATCTGCGGGGCCTGCATCATCACCTCGATCGTCGGCACCTTCTTCGTCAAGCTCGGCTCGAACGGCTCGATCATGGGCGCGCTTTACAAGGGCCTGATCGTCACCGGCATCCTGTCGGTCATCGGCCTCGGTGCTGCAACCTCCCTTACCATCGGCTGGGGCGAGATCGGCACCGGCGGTGGCGTCGTCATCACTGGACAGAACCTGTTCATCTGCGGGCTTATCGGCCTTCTGGTGACCGGCCTGATCGTCGTCATCACGGAATACTATACCGGCACCGGCAAGCGCCCGGTCAACTCGATCGCGCAGGCTTCCGTCACAGGCCACGGCACCAACGTCATCCAGGGCCTTGCAGTCTCGCTGGAATCGACGGCGCTGCCGGCGATCGTCATCGTCGGCGGCATCATCTCGACCTTCCAGCTCGCCGGCCTGTTCGGCACCGCGATCGCGGTCACCACCATGCTCGGCCTCGCCGGCATGATCGTCGCGCTCGATGCCTTCGGCCCCGTCACCGACAATGCCGGCGGCATCGCCGAGATGGCGGGCCTGCCGCCGGAAGTGCGTCATTCCACGGACGCGCTCGACGCGGTCGGCAACACCACCAAGGCGGTGACCAAGGGCTATGCCATCGGCTCAGCCGGTCTCGGCGCGCTCGTGCTGTTTGCAGCCTACAGCTATGATCTGCAGTACTTCGCGGCCAACGCGGCGACCTATCCGTACTTCGCGGACCTCGGCACGGTCTCCTTCGACCTGTCGAACCCGTATGTCGTCGCCGGCCTGATCTTCGGCGGCCTTATCCCCTACCTCTTCGGCGGCATCGCCATGACGGCCGTTGGCCGCGCGGCGGGCTCGATCGTCGAGGAGGTGCGCCGCCAGTTCCGCGAGGACCCCGGCATCATGGCCGGCACCTCGAAGCCGAACTACGCCCGTGCCGTCGACCTGCTGACCAAGGCTGCGATCAAGGAGATGATCATCCCCTCGCTGCTGCCGGTGCTGGCGCCGCTCGTCGTCTATTTCGGCGTGCTGCTGATCTCCGGCTCCAAGGCCTCGGCCTTCGCCGCGCTCGGCGCGTCTCTGCTCGGCGTCATCGTCAACGGCCTGTTCGTGGCGATCTCGATGACCTCGGGCGGCGGCGCGTGGGACAACGCCAAGAAGTCCTTCGAGGACGGCTTCGTCGACAAGGACGGCGTCAAGCACCTCAAGGGGTCCGAGGCGCACAAGGCCTCGGTGACCGGCGACACGGTCGGCGACCCTTACAAGGACACCGCCGGCCCCGCCGTCAACCCGGCGATCAAGATCACCAACATCGTCGCGCTGCTGCTCTTGGCCGTGCTCGCGCACGGCTGAGGCCAGCGGACCAAGATCAAACAAAAGCCCGCGGGATCGCTCCGGCGGGCTTTTTTGTTCGCGGCGGATGCGGCGAGCGGCTACTGGCCGCCACCGAGGATGTTTTTCGCCGCGGTCTGACCGACATTTCCAACGCCCGAAAGCATCTGGCCGAGGAAGTTCTGGTCCTTGCCGCCTGTCGGCGTGGTGCGCGAGATGAAGTCGAACACCTTGCCGTCCTTCAGCCCGTAATTGGCGATGTTGTCGACCCGGCCCTCGGCATTGAAATAGACGGCGAGAATGCGCTGGTCGACGAGCTTGGCGTTCATGAAGGCAACCGGCCGCTTGCGCGTCTGCGAGATGTAATAAAAGACTTCGTTGTCGAAGGTCGCCGTGGTGGAGGGGCTGCCGAGCGCAAGCAGCACCTGCTCGCGACTGGAGCCGACAGGCACCAACTCGATAGCTTGCTCGTCGATGACGTAGCCCTGGGTGAGTGTCTCGCCGGGGGTGAGGCCGGCGAATGTCTTGGATGTGTTGCAGCCCGCAATCGCCCCGGCCGCCAGAACGACCGACATCGCGCCGGCGGTTCGAGGCAGGAGCTGGGTCTTGAATTTCGACGCTGGCAACAACAACTCCATCAAAATCTGCAAACGGCCGGGCTGCGCCGGAACCTTCCCCACAACCTTGCACCGCGCGGCAAAACCGGTAAACCAGCTTCGGCGGCGATGCAACAACGCCGCCAGGCGAAGTGACGCCGGGAGACCTGTTTCATGTTCCAGCGCCTGTTCGGCCGCGAGCGCAGCGCGAACCGCGCCATCACGGAGTCGCTCTACGCCTCAATCGTGGCGGCCGCGCGGCAGCCGCCGTTTTATTCGGACTGGAACGTGCCCGACACGCCGCTCGGGCGTTTCGAGATGCTGTCGCTGCACATGTTCCTGTTCCAGCACAGGATGCACGGCGAAACCGGTGCTTCGCAGGAACTGGCGCAGATTCTCATCGACGATTTCTTCGAGGATGTGGACCATTCGCTTCGCGAACTCGGCATCGGCGATCTCGGCATACCGAAGCGCATGAAGAAGCTTGCTCGCATGTACTACGGCCGCACGGCGGCCTATGACGATGCGCTGGGGCGCAACGACCGGGAAACGTTGAGGGCCGCGCTGATGCGCAACATCCGACCCGATGCTGAAGTCTGGCCGGAGGGGGCGCGACTGGCGGATTACGTCATCGTTGCCGTGGAAGTGCTGGCCGCGCAGGATTCCGACGCCATCCGGGGCGGCTCGATCAGCTTTCCGGCGCCGGCGGCAGCCTGAAAGGGAGCAGATGCACGAAAAGGAAGGCGCAAGTCCGGTATCCTTCAAGGCCTCGGTGACGAGGTTGCCGCAAAGCGGCATGCCGGTGCTGATCGACGCGGACGCGCGCCAGCGCGAGGCGCTGGCGGCTGCGCATGGGCTGGTGTCGGTGGAGCGCTTCCATGCCGAACTGCTCGTCGCGCCCTGGAAGCGCCATGGGGTAAAGGTTTCGGGCCGTGTCGAGGCTGACATCACGCAGGAATGCGTTGTGACGCTCGATCCGCTGCAGGCCAGGATCGACGAGGCCGTCGAAGGGCTTTTCCTGCCGGAGGATTCGAAGCTCGGACGGTTGGG
Source organism: Mesorhizobium sp. KR9-304 (assembly GCF_040049215.1). Taxonomy (NCBI): domain Bacteria; kingdom Pseudomonadati; phylum Pseudomonadota; class Alphaproteobacteria; order Hyphomicrobiales; family Phyllobacteriaceae; genus Mesorhizobium; species Mesorhizobium sp. KR9-304. The sequence goes on from NZ_JBDZDN010000003.1 coordinate 516,038, forward strand.
CTTCGAGGGAGGGGGCGAGATCCATATCGACGCGGAAGGCCCCGATGGTCCCGAAACCTTCACCGGCGACACCATTGACGTGGGCGCTCTAGCCGAGCAGTTTTTCGGCCTTGCCATCGATCCCTACCCTCGAAAGCCGGGCGCGACGCTGGTATCCGACAGCGACAAGGATGCCAATTCCGAGCCTGAAGGTCCGCTTCAGGAAAAATTGCGCCGGCTCTCGCGGAAAGACTGAATAGTCCATCCAGCCTGCGAAATCGCGGTTGTGCCTGCGGCCAAAACCGCTATTTTGCGCAAACTTTTCGCCAGCCCTTTCCGGGCTGCACAAAATGAATGCAAAGACCGGCCGCAAACATCGTCGGCATACCAGGCAACCTGAACGGATCGTGGCCTCTTGATCAGAATCTCAATCGACGCGATGGGTGGCGACCACGGGCCCTCCGTGGTGATCCCGGGCCTGCAGAAAGTCGCCGAGCGCCGCAGCGACGTGCGATTTCTCGTCTACGGCAAGGTCGACGAGGTCCGGCCGATCCTCGAGAAATATCCCAAGGTGGCCGCGATCAGCGAACTCGTCCATTGCGAGATCTCGGTCAGGATGGACGACAAGCCGAGCCAGGCGCTGCGCCATGGCCGCTGGAAGTCGTCCATGTGGAAGGCGATCGAGGCGGTGAAGGCCGGCCAGGCCGATTGCTGCATTTCGGCCGGCAACACCGGCGCGCTGATGGCGATGTCGCGGTTCTGCCTGCGCACCATGGCGACGATCGACCGCCCGGCGATCGCGTCGATCTGGCCGACCATGCGCGGCGAGAGCATCGTGCTCGATGTCGGCGCCACGATCGGCGCGGATGCGCACCAGCTCATCGACTTCGCGATCCTGGGCGCCGCCATGTCGCGCGCGCTCTTCGGCATCAACCGTCCGACCGTTGGCCTTCTGAACGTCGGGGTCGAGGAGATCAAGGGCCAGGAGGAGGTCAAGGAAGCGGGCCAGCTGCTGCGCGAGGCGGGCCTGATGTCGATGAGCTATCACGGCTTCGTCGAGGGCGACGATCTCGGCAGGGGCACGGTCGACGTCTTCGTCACCGAGGGCTTCTCCGGCAACATTGCGCTGAAGACGGCCGAGGGCACGGCGCGGCTGATGTCGTCGTTCCTCAAGGCGGCCATGGAGCGCACGCTGATGGCGCGGATCGGCTATATCCTCGCCAAGGGCGCGTTCAACAGGCTGCGCGACAAGCTCGACGTCCGCAAGGCCAATGGCGGCGTCTTCCTCGGTCTCAACGGCATTGTGGTGAAGAGCCATGGCGGCGCCGACGACGAGAGTTTCGCCGCAGCCGTGGAACTCGGCTACGACATGGTGAGGAACGGACTGCTGGACAGGATCGATGCCGACCTCGACCTGTTCCATGCCCGGCACCCAAAGAAAATAGCGGCGAGGGTCGCCGAGGAAGACGACAAGGAATAGAGCCCTTTCATGATCAGATCAGTCGTGCGCGGGATCGGTTCCGCCTTGCCCCGCCGCATCATGAGGAATGCCGACTTCGAGGGCATCGTGGAGACGTCCGACGAATGGATCGCACAGCGTACCGGCATCCGCCAGCGCCATATCGCGGGCGAGGGCGAGACGACGGCTTCGCTTGGCGAGGCTGCCGCGCGCGCCGCGCTCGACAATGCCGGACTGACCCCCGACGACATCGACCTCATCGTGGTCGCGACCTCGACGCCCGATAACACGTTCCCGGCGACCGCGGTCGACATACAGAACCGGCTCGGCATGCGGCACGGTTTCGCGTTCGACTTGCAGGCGGTCTGCTCCGGCTTCGTCTATGCGATCACCACGGCCGATCTCTATATCAAGGGCGGGCTCGCCCGGCGCGTGCTGGTGATCGGCGCCGAGACTTTCTCGCGCATCCTGGATTGGACCGACCGCTCGACCTGCGTGCTCTTCGGCGACGGCGCCGGCGCTTTGATCCTCGAGGCCGAGGAGAGCGAAGGCAGGGTTTCGGATCGTGGCATCATCGCGTCCAGCCTGCGCTCGGACGGCGCGCACAAGGACAAGCTCTTCGTCGACGGCGGGCCGGGTACGTCCGGCACGGTGGGGCATCTAAGGATGGAGGGCCGCGAGGTGTTCAAGCACGCGGTCGGCATGATCGCTGACGTGATCGAAGACACCTACGCGAAGGCTGCGATCACTTCCGAGGACATCGACTGGTTCGTGCCGCATCAGGCCAACAAGCGCATAATCGACGCGTCGGCGAAGAAGCTCGGCATCGCCGAGGGGAAGGTCGTCACCACGGTGCAGCTTCATGGCAACACCTCCGCGGCTTCCGTTCCGCTGGCGCTCTCCGTCGCCGTTGCCGACGGCCGCATCCAGAAAGGCGACCTGGTATTGCTCGAGGCGATGGGCGGCGGCTTCACCTGGGGCGCCGTGCTGGTGCGCTGGTAGCGCGGAGCGTAGCCGGCAAGGCGAACCGGAATGCCACACTATTGTCTGTCGCGACTTGACGTGGCGGGTTCGGTCCTTGACCTAGTGTGGCCAATTCCCTAACGTTCTTGGTGTTTGTATCGTTTATTTGTTTTTACCGAGGGGATGGTTGGACGGTCGCATGGGAGGGAAAACACTTACTCGCGCCGACCTAGCCGAAGCCGTCTACCGCAAGGTAGGCCTTTCACGCACGGAGTCCGCTGCGCTCGTGGAATCCGTCCTCGACGAGATATGCGAGGCGATCGTTCGCGGCGAAACCGTGAAGCTTTCTTCCTTCGCCACCTTCCACGTCCGCGCCAAGAACGAGAGGGTAGGGCGCAATCCGAAGACTGGCGAAGAAGTGCCGATCCTGCCGCGCCGGGTGATGACCTTCAAGGCATCGAACGTACTCAAGAGCCGCATCCTGCGGATGCATCAAAACAGCAAGGTAAAATCCGCAAAGTAGCCGGCGACAGACGCTCGGCATCACGCCTTCCGGTGCATAAGCCGCGCCTCGGATGGACCGCGGCTTGAATATTGGCGCGCAAATCGCTGAAATGAGTAGCGATTCGGACTTTCACAAAAGGGCCGCGCCATGGACAAGAGCCCCGACGCATTCCGTACCATCAGCGAAGTGGCCGAAGACCTCGATCTGCCGCAGCATGTGCTGCGCTTCTGGGAGACGCGCTTCACGCAGATCAAGCCGATGAAGCGCGGCGGCGGCCGTCGCTATTATCGCCCGCAGGATGTCGAACTGATCAAGGGCATCCGTCACATGCTCTACGATCAGGGCTACACCATCAAGGGCGTGCAGAAACTGCTGCGGGACAACGGCAACCAGTTCCTGATCGCCGTCGGCAGCGGCGACCGCGCCGCGGTCGAGGCGATCGCCCAGCGCAAGCAGGCGGAGGCGTCGGTCCCGCTGACCGCTGCCGCGCAGCCGCGCCAGGGCGAGGACGAGATGCTGGTCGGCGAAGCCAAGGCAAGGCCGCGCCGCTTCTTCGGGCTCGGCAAGCCCGATGACGAAGGCCCGGTTCAACCGGGCGACGGCAAGCTGTCGCGCGACAATCGCGCGCTGCTTCAGGAAGCGCTGTTCGACCTGTTGGAGTGCAAGCGCCTGCTCGACCAGGTACGTTGATCGAGCAGGGTGGTTGTGGGGCGCGGCAGGCAAGCGCGCCGTTTTCGTCTATCGCTTCTTCGCAGACGATCTTCCGCCCTGTCGGATCACCTTGTCCGGCAGCCGGTTCGGCACCCAGTCGACCTCGACGATCGTCCGCGACGACAGCGCGAATTGCTGGCCGTTGGACTTGAACAGCGCAAAGTAGATGTCGCCGGCGCCGGCGGCCTGGAAGGCGGCGAGCGCCGCTTCCCTGAGGTCGTCGGGTTTCCTTGCCTTTTCAGCGGCGTTCCTGGAGAGGCGGACGGAGACTTTCGGCATGACTTGGCTCCTTTCTGGGCACAGTTCGACCGTCGACGTGACGGGCAAATGGCCTGGCCAGGGCAAAGTCAGCTCATGGTCTCTCCTTACGGCGATGCACGCGAAACTCGTCGCCAGATGCAACGATGTCTCGTTCGATAGAGGATGATTTCGACCGGATTGTGATGCAGGCGAACGGCTTCAGGTCGCGTCGTAGTGAGCGGCGATTGCCGTCGTGGCGGCATCGAGGTCGGTGTCGATGCCTATTGCGCGCAGCGCTTCCGCGAGGGCTGCCACATTGGCAAGCACCGGTTGGCGCTGCGCCCGCCGGCCGGTGTGGTTGAGGCGCAGAAGGCTTTCGGCGCCGGGCCCGACGCCGGCGGTGAGGTCGGCGTCGGCCAGGTTTGCACGGCGGAGCAGTTCGGCCGTCTCGACACCCTCCGGCAGCGTTAGTGCAGTCACCAGATCCGATGCCGATGCGTCGGCGACCCAGGTCGAAAGCCCGAGCGCACGCATCGCGTCGCGGGTCGCCGCGCCAGCGAGCCTGTGGCGGCGAACGATCGCGTCCAGCCCTTCCGCTTCGACGCGGTCGAGTGCGGCTTCGAGCGCGAAGAACTCGAGCGCCGAGGGCATGCCGGGCAGCATCCCAAGTCCAGCATCGAGCCAGTTGCGCTTGAGGTCGACAAGCGAGAGCGTCGATTGAACCGGCGCTCTGGTCTGCTCGATCAGCTGCCATGCCTTTGCGCCGACGGCGACGGCGGAGAGGCCCGACGAACCGGAAAGCGCCTTTTGGGGGCCTATCACGGCGATGTCGACGCCTAGCCGGTCGACGTCGAGCTGGTGCCCGCCGAAGGACGCCACGGCGTCGACCACCAGGACCGCGCCGCGCGCTTTGGCCAGACGCGCGATCTCGGGAAGAGGATTGAGGATTCCGCTGGCCGATTCCGCGTGGACGAGCGAGACCAGGTTGACGTCGGGGGCGGCATCCAAAGCGGCCGCGAATTGGTCGACGCCGATCGGCTTCGCCGGGCGCGCGGTCACATCCGCGACCCTCGCGTCGCCGCGCCGCAACCAGTCGCCGAACAACGCGCCGTAAGGGCTGGTGACGATGTTGAGCGCCGAGATCGCGGGCGATGCGATGCTCGTCGCAACGGCCTCCAGGGCGACGATGGCTTCAGCTTGTACCAGGAGCACGTCGTTCTTCGTGCGTAGCAGCGCGCCGATGCGGTCGGCGAGCCGCTTGTAACCGTCGGCGGGATATGGTGGCAGGTCGAGAAGCGGCGACGGCTGGGACATGAAAGCTCTATGCGTTGAGGCGAAGGCGGGGCACGGCAGCGACCAGCGCGCGCCCGGCGGCCGATTGCGGATTGGCCACAACGTCGCGGGCAGGACCGTGTTCGACGATCTGGCCGGCATCCATGACGGCTATGCGGTGTGAAATCGCGCGGACGACGGCAAGGTCGTGGGAGACGAAGATATAGGCGATGCCGTGCTCGCGCTGCAGGTCGACCAGCAGATCGAGGATCTTTCCACGCACCGAGACATCGAGCGCCGACAACGCCTCGTCGAGCACGATGAGGTCCGGCTTCGTCGCGATGGCGCGGGCGATCGCCACGCGCTGGCGCTGCCCGCCGGAAATCTCGTGGATGGCGCGCAAGGCGAGCGCCGGGCCTAGCCCGACACGTTCGAGCAGGTCGGCGACGGCGGCCCGAAGTTCGGATGGGTTGGCGATGGCGTGGATGCGCAGCGGGTCGGCGAGCGCGCTGCCGACGGTGGCGCGTGGGTTGAAGGCGGAGAGCGGATCCTGGAACACCATCTGGATGTGACGCCGGATCGCGCGCAGTTTCTCGCCGCGCAGCGACAGGAGATCGACACCCGCGAAATCGATGCGGCCGGCGTCAGGCTCGATCAGGCGCAGCAGAATGCGCGCAAGCGTCGACTTGCCGCTGCCCGAGGAACCGACCAGGCCGAGTGTCTGGCCGTGCGTGACGGCGACAGAGGCCTGGTCGAGGGCGGCGACCCGACGGCTTCCGTTCGCATATGTCTTCGAGATGCCCGTGGCGGCGAGGAGAGGGGCGTTCATCAGGCCGCCTCGTCGATCAGCGGTGGCGAGTGGAGATCGATGTGGCTGGCGATGAGGGAGGCGGTGTAGGCGTCCCTTGGATGCGCCAAGACCTTTTCGCGCGGTCCGATCTCCACCAGTCTTGCCTTGCGGAACACCGCGATGCGGTCGGCAAAGCCCGAGGCGAGCGCTATGTCGTGCGTGATGAAGACCAGCGTCATGCCGTCCTCGCGCACGAGTTCCTGCAGCAGCGCGACGATTTCGGCCTGCACGACCATGTCGAGCGCGCTGGTCGGCTCGTCGGCGATGAGAAGTTTCGGCCGGGCGGCAATCGCCGAGGCGATGCAGACGCGCTGGCGCTGTCCGCCGGAGAGTTGATGCGGATAGGCGCCGAGCGCGGCCTCCGGCTGCGGAATGTGCACCCGTTCCAGCAGACGGAGGGCATGCCCGTATGCCTCATACCAACCGATGCCGAGATGTGCTTGCGCGACCTCGGCGATCTGCTCGCCGACCGTGAGCACGGGGTTGAGGCTGGCGCCCGCATCCTGAAAAACGAACCCGATATCGCGGCCGGGCAGGGGAGTATGACCGAGCGCCGGCCAGCGGATGCGTCCGGTGACGTCCGCATTGTCCGGCAGCAGACCGGCGAGAGCCAGCGCCAGCGTGGACTTGCCCGAGCCGCTTTCGCCGATGATCGCGAGGCGCTCGCCGGAGATGATATCGAGGTCGACCGCCTCCAGCGCAGCGGTTGTCTTCCCGTCGGCCCGATGGGTGACCGACACGCCGTCAAGATGAGCCAGGACTTTGATCACGCCCGCGCCCTCCGCCGGCTCAGCGCATCGGCCAGCCCCTCTGACAAGAGGTAGACGCCGAGCACGGTGATCATCAGCGCAATGCCCGGCACGATCGACAGGAAGGGTGCCGAACGCAGGACGTTACGGCCTTCCGCGATCATGGAACCCCAGGTGACGACGTTCGGGTCGCTTAAGCCGAGGAAGGAAAGCGCCGCCTCGATGAGGATGGAACTGGCCACGATGACGGAACTGAGCGCCAGCACTGGCGGCAAGGCATTGGGCAGCACTTCGCTTAGCGCGATCTCCAGCGGGCGCATCCCGATGACGCGCGCGGCGGCGACATAGTCGCGCGCGCGGATCGACAGCACTTCGGCGCGGGCGAGCCGCGCCGGCCCGGTCCACGCGCCGAGCGCGATGGCGAGCACCACGACTGGCAGCGAGGCGCCGATGACGCTGACGAAGGCGAGCGCCAGCAGAAAGGCCGGCACGATCTGGAAGGCGTCGACGACCCGCATCAGCGCCTCGTCGATGAGCCCCCCGGCGAAGCCCGCTAGCGTGCCGATCAGCGAGCCGATGACGAGGGCCACGACCGCCGCCGCGATACCGACCGCGAGCGATGCGCGGGCGCCATGCACGAGTTCGGCCAATACGTCGCGGCCGAGCCGGTCGGTGCCGAGCGGCAGTGAGGGGTCGCTGAACGGCGGCAGCAGCGCCGGACCGACGATCGACAGCGGGTCATGCGGAAAGATCACGTCGGCGAAGATCGCCGTCAGGGCGAGCAGGCAGAGCACGGCAAGGCCTATCGCGCCTTCGGGCGAGCGCAGCAGTCGGAAGAAGACGTTCATGCCGAAGGCTCCGCCGCTCCGACGCGCAGGTCGAGCAGCGCATAGGCGATGTCGACCAGCAGGTTGACGACGATCACCAGGACGGCGCTGACGACGATGATGCCGGTGAGCAGCGGCGCATCCCGGCCCGCGACCGCCTCCTGCGCCAGCCGGCCGAAGCCGGGGATGGCGAACACGCTCTCAATGACCACGCTGCCGCCGAGCATGGATGCCGCCTGGAGGCCGAGCATGGTGACGAGCGGCAGCAATGCGTTGCGCGCGATGTGGCGGTGCACGATGCGCCTGCGGGCGAGCCCCTTGGCGCGTGCGGCAAGCGCGAAATCCTGGCGCCAGGCTTCCGCCATGCCTGCGCGCATCATGCGCAGGAAGAGCGCGAGATAGATGAAGCTGAGGGCTGCGACCGGCAGCACCAGGTGCCAGGCGATGTCGAGGGCGCGCGATAAGCCCTCCTTGCCGGAGGCGATGGTTTCGATGCCGGCGGTCGGGAACCAGCGCAACTGCACGGCGAAGACGACGCTGAACACCAGGCCGAGCCAGAAGCTCGGGACGGCGTAGAGCGCCAGCGAGCCGATGGAGAGCGCGCGGTCGGTAGCGCTGCCGGGCCGCGCGCCGGCGGCGATGCCGAGCGCCGATCCGAGCCCGAAGGAAAGCGCCGTCGCGCTGCCCATCAGCCACAGCGTGTTGGGCAGGCGTTCGAGGATGACCTCCAGGATCGGCCGACCGAAAACCACCGACAAGCCGAGGTCGAGACGGACAAGCGCGCTTGTGTAGAGCCACAGCCGCGCGAAGACGGATTGGTCGAGCCCGTAGCTTTCGCGCAGCGATTGCACCAGCGCCGGGTCGCCGCCGCCGATCGACAGCAGATAGGCGTCGACCGCGTCGCCGGGCGCGGCTTCAAGCAGGAGGAACGTGCCGACGACGACGATCAGCAGCACCGGAATGCTGCTGAGCAGCCTTCGCCTGGTGAGAAGAAAGGCACGTTTCACGCGGGATCGGACCTCAGCGATGCGATCCCAACATCTATCACGATTCCAGCTCGGTATCCGCCCAGTTGGACACCGCCCAGCGCGGATTGTTGGAGACGTTCTTCACGCTGGTGCGCGCCACCGTGATGAAGCCCCACTCGGCGACGTTGATCAGCGGCAGGTCCTCCGCGACCAGCTTCTGGAACTCGTTGAAGAGTTCCGTGCGCGCCGCCACATCGACCGTCTGGTTGGCCTTGTCGATCAATGCGTCGAGCGTCGGGTTGGCGTAGCCGCCCTGGTTGGAGAAGGGCACGCCGTCAGGCGTTCCGCTCTTGACCAGGATGGTGGTCGAGATTGCCGGATCGCCGCGGAAGACCGGGGGCGCCACGGCGAGGTCGAAGTCGTGATCTGTGTAGACCGCCTTTATATGCGCGGCCGAATCGTTGTTGGCGATCTGGGCGTCGATGCCGATGGCTGCGAGCGCCTGCCGCAGGTAGTCGCCGAACTGCTTTGTCTCGGCGAAATAGGGCGCGGGCAGCAGTTTCAGCGAGAAACGGTTTCCGTAGGCCCCTTTCGGATAGCCTGCCTCGTCGAGCAGCGCATTGGCCTTGGCGACGTCGAAGGCATAGGTCGGGACGTCAGGGTCGTAAAACTCTGGTGCGTTTTGCGGGACGATGCCGGTCGCCGGCTTGGCGTAGCCGAGGAAGATCGTCTTGACGACGAAGTCCTTGTCGACGGCATGCGCGATAGCCTGGCGGACCTTCAGGTCGGCGAGTTCCTTGCGGCGATGGTTTATCTCGACGACGAGCTGGTAGGTCAGGCCTTCGTAGCCGGTCGAATAGACCTTGATGCCGTCGACCTTGGAGATGCGGTCGAGATCGGCGAGCGGCACCTGGCTGAAGGCTGCGAGCTGGATTTCGTCGGCTTCGAGCGCGCCGGCCGCCGCTGCGCGGTCGGGCAGCACACGGTAGACGATCTCGTCGAGCTTCGGCTGGCCTTCGCCCCAATAGGCCTCGTTCTTCTCCAGCCTGTAATACTCGCCCGGCTTGTGCTCGGCGAACTTGAATGGGCCGGTGCCGGTGAGCTTTGCGTTCGCGGGATCGGCCGCGATGTCCGCGCTGTTCTCATAGATGTGCTTTGCGACGACGGCAGTGACGGCGGGCAGGGCGTTGCGAATGAGCTGGAACGGCGTCGGCTTGGAGAATTTGAACACCGCCGTGTGTTCGTCCGGCGTGTCGACAGCTTCCAGGTTGGCGAAGACCAGCCGGCCGAGGTTCTGCAGCGGCTTCCAGACGTTCATCGCCGAGAAGGCCACGTCCGCCGAGGTGAACGGCTTGCCGTCGTGCCAGGTGACGCCCTCGCGCAGCTTGAAGGTGACCGAGAGGCCGTCCGCCGAGCCTTCCCAACTGGTCGCCAGCCGCGGCGCCAAACCGTCCTTGCCCTCGAAGGAGGCTTCAGCCAGCGGCTCGACCACTTTGCTGGCGACAAAGAAGACGCCGTTGGAGGCGACGATGGCGGGGTTGAGGTTCTTCGGCTCGGAATCGGCTGCCACGACGAGACGTCCGCCTGACTGGGCGAAACCCCTGACCGGCAGGGCCGCGGCGGCGGCGAGCATGGCCGTGCTCTGCAGGAGTATGCGGCGGGTGAACGAAATGTGAGACATGGGGCACTCCAAAAAAGCGGACGCGCAATCGTGCGTCGCGCAAGCGACGTGAGTTTCCGATTTGCGGGCAGCTTAGCGCGAGGAATGCTTTTTTGCACCGAGCCACGCCGGAGAAAATTCCTATCAGCAATCGGGCTGTGTTGAGACTACGGGGCGACGAGTGCTTGCGTCTTCACCTCCGCGGGCGATCCGCGGGAGGGGGAGGCCGGCGCCCAATGGGAGCTGTTGCCTGAGCGGGCGCCGGCCGGACGGGCCCGCAAAGGTCCGCCGCAGTAGGATAACAACATGAAGCGAGGCGATTCGGATATTCCGTTATCGCGGAATGACATGACGGGTAACGCTACCGGAACGCCGGTGCGAGTCGGCCACCCAAGTTCATGATAGGGGCCGGCGCCTTGGGGCTGGGGGGCTTGGGTTCAGGCGCCGGCCAATACGGGTGGGTGGACCCGCGGTCGGATAGCACCATCCCCGGGCGTCGCTGGCTATTACGTTATCGCGGAACATAGCCGACCAGCGTCGAATTGAATTCAGGCGCAACCAGCAGGATCGCTCGCGGACAGGCTGTGACGCCGCGACAGCCGGCCCAAGCGCCCCGATGCGGCCCCGCCGCCTGTTTTTGCGCTTGCGTCGGACCCGCCCGTCTTCTAAGGCTCTCCGCGGTCCGGAGTGTAGCGCAGCCCGGTAGCGCACTTGACTGGGGGTCAAGGGGTCGTGGGTTCGAATCCCGCCACTCCGACCATTTTTCAAAGTGTACGGCCCGAAGACATGGGTTACGGTTGCCCTTGCCGCCGGAATTTTACCCAAGCTTCATCGTCGCCGCGCGCGGGATTTGCGCTGGCCCTTGCCATCCCTCGTCTTCGCCGAAGGCGTGGTGATGTCACGACGTGTCGGGATGCTCCAGCACCTCGAAGGCGAACCAGTGGAGATCGGCCAGGACCTCGTGCACCTCGGCGCGGTGCCTGGCGGGACGCTGGCCGGGCGGGCGGCTCGGCCGCAGCGGCCACACACGGCGGGCGAGGCCGGCCTGCCGGTTTTTGTTTTGCGCGCCTGCGGCGTCCGGATTTCTGTTTTGCGCGCCTACGGCGTCGCGGCGGGCAGCCCGCCAGCGGGCGAAGCGTTTTGCCTGTCGCGGCAGGTCGTCGAGTGCCGCGCCCAGCGCCTGAAGGCGGAGCGCCATGCGGGTAGCGTCGAGGGGATCGTCGGGCGCGGGCGGGCGGCGAAGCGCGATGGGAGACGGCGCGGTAAAGCCTGGAAACGAGATGCGCGGAATGCTTCTTTGGACCGGCCGCTTCGGCCTGGGGCGGAAGGGCCTGAGGGGGTCGAGCAGCGGCAGGGACAGCGCGCGGGGTGCGCGCGGCGCGCCGGCCATGGAGATGGTCGGGGCCCGAAATTTGGACGGCATCAGGATGCCAGTGCCGCCGGGCTTGCGCAGGAAGGTCGGCGCCGGTTTCGGCTTGCGCGGGCGCACCGGCGGCAGCGTCACGACCAGCCCGCGCGCCATGACGATGATCAGCCGCCGCACAGCGGATTCGGCCGGCCTGAGCAGGCTGAGGATCGCGCGGTGAAGGTGGCGCGGCAAGGTCAGCACGGGTTTCACCTCCCCCTTGTGGGGAGGTCGACGCGAAGCGTCGGGTGGGGGTTGCGGCGCTGCAATGACCCCCACCCGGCGGTCTGGCGACCGCCGACCTCCCCGAATTTCCTGTCCTTGGGGGGAGGCGAGGGCATCGCCGAGCCCAGCCATGGCGACGAGCATGGCCAGAATACGCTTCAGCGCTTCGCGGTTTTTCTCGATTGCCAGGTTCCAGTCCATCGCCGCCAGTCCTGTTCGATAGGCGACGGCATTTTCACTCGGGTTCGGAGGGGTGTGGATAGAATTTTTTCTCGGCGATCGAGATCGTTACGGAATCGACGGTCGAAACGCGGGTGAGCGGGTTGGGGCGATTGTCCCGCGCCCCCGCTGATAGCGGTTTTCCAGCGCGATGGCGCCCCAGATCAGCCCGATCAGCAGGTAGAAGTGCCGCCAGTGGTCGGTATCGATCACCGTTCCGAGCGCTACATGGCCGAGGAAGACGACATAGGCGCAGAGCAGGAAGGGCTGCCACGGCCGGTCGCGGAAGAGGATGCGAAAACCCGCCGCGATCGTCCAGCCGATCATGATCGCCCATGCGGCGAAGCCCAGCCAGCCGTAGTCGAGCAGGGCCTTCAGCCAGATGTTGTGCGTGTCCTCGCCAAGCTGCTGGCCAAACACGAGCGGCCCGATGCCGAGCGGATGCTCCATCGCCATCTGGAAGCCGATCGCATAGCGCGCGAAGCGGCCGAGCCGGGCGCTGTCATAGTCCTGCGCGAGCTGCGCGCGCTGGGTGAACATGTCGGCAACGCCGGGTATCTGCAGGACGACGAGGAAGGCGGCGATGAGCAGCGCCACCGCGGCGATCGTCATGACGACGATGCGCAGGCGAAACCGGCCGCTGTGGCTCTGCAGGAAGAGTGCGGCCGCCAGCATGACCGCCGCCGCGCCGAACAGGCCCCAGGCGCCGCGCGAGAATGAAAAGAAGATGCCGGCGACAACGATGAGCAGCGGCACGGCGTAGAGCATCATCCTCGCCGGATTGCCGGTCAGCACCAGATAGAGAAGGTAGATGCCGGGCAGGGCCAGGAACGGTCCGAACACGTTCGGGTCCTGGAAGGCGCCGGCGGCGCGCTCGAATTTGGTGAACATCTCCGCACCCGGCAGCAGCCCGAAATAGCCGACGATGCCGAGCGTGGAGGTGATGACGGCTGCCGCGATCCAGGCCTGGAAGATAAGCCTGTAGAGCGAGGGCTGCGCCTCGGTGACGGCTGCGAAGAACACCGCCGTGAAGGCGAGAAACAGCGACACGGCGAGGTAGAGCGGCGTGTCCATCAGGTCGGACATCTGCGTCATCGAGATCATGCCGCCGATGTTGAAGGCGACGAGCAGCACGACCAGCGGCGCGATGGCGCGCGAGATGCGCAGGCCAAACAGCGCCCAGACGACGATCAGGCCCGCCATGTAGAGCTCGTAGGGCGCCGGCTCGCGGATGACGAAGCCGGAGAGGAAGACGCCGAGCGCGACCGCTCCCGACGAGATCAGCGCGACGAGCTTGGCGTTGACCGCGTGTCGAGGCAGGCCGTAGGCGAGCGCGCTCAATAGGCGTTTTCCGTGTTGAGCAGGCGGATCGGCGTCAGGAACAGGATCTCGAGATCGAACCAGAGCGACCAGTTCTCGATGTAGTGGAGGTCGTACTCGGTGCGCATCTTGATCTTCTCGTCGGTGTCCATCTCACCGCGCCAGCCGTTGATCTGCGCCCAGCCGGTGACGCCGGGCTTGACGCGATGGCGGGCGAAATAGCCGTCCACGACTTCGTTGTAGAGAAGGTTGTGCGATTGCGCGGCGACCGCGTGCGGGCGGGGGCCGACAAGCGACAGCGAGCCGAACAGGGCGTTGAAGAACTGGGGCAGTTCGTCGATCGATGTCTTGCGTATGAAGCGGCCGACGCGCGTGACGCGCGGATCGCCTTTGGTGACCGGCCGGATCGCGGTGGGGTCGGCCTGGTCGGTATACATCGAGCGGAACTTGTAGACCTCGATGATCTCATTGTTGAAGCCGTGGCGCTTCTGCCTGAACAGCACCGGCCCCTTGCTGTCGAGCTTGATGGCGATGGCGGTCGCGATCATGACCGGTGACAGCACGACGATGCCGAGCAGGCTGAACACCACGTCGAAGACGCGCTTGGCTACGGAATCCCAATCATTGATGGGCTTGTCGAATATGTCGAGCATCGGCACCGAGCCGATGTAGGAATAGGAGCGCGGGCGGAACTGCAGCTGGTTCGAATGCGCCGAGAGGCGGATGTCGACCGGCAGCACCCAGAGCTTCTTCAGGAGCGAAAGCACGCGCGTCTCGGCCGTCAGCGGCAGCGAGACGATCAGCATGTCGATGCGCGCGATGCGGGCGAACTCGATCAGTTCGGAGATGGTGCCTAGCTTCGGGTAGCCGGCAACGAGCGGCGGCGAGCGGCGGTCGTCGCGGTCGTCGAAGATCCCGCAGATGCGGATGTCGTTGTAGGGCTGCTGTTCGATCGAGCGGATCAGCGTCTCGGCGGCCTTGCCGCCGCCGACGATCACCGCGCGCCGCTCGATCCGGCCGTTGCGCGCCCAGCGCTTGACCATATGCGCCAGCAGAAGCCTGGGGCCGAGTAGCAGCAGCAGGCCCACCACGAACCAGCCGGCAAACCAGACGCGCGAAAAATCGTCGGCGAGCTTGAGGAAGAAACCGGCGACGGCGAAGAGCGCCAGGGTTCCGGCCCATACGATTGCGATGCGCGTGATGTTGGAGACCGGCCGCATCAGCGCGGGAAGCTGGTAGCAGTCCGTGATGTCGAGAAGGATGACGGCGATCAGCGATGCGCCCGCGATCACCACCGGATAATGCCAGTCGAGGTCGGTGCCGAGGCCGACATAGTCGACGAAGAGCGCGGCGCCGGAAATGACGAGAAGCGCGAGCTCGACAAGGCGCAACACGCCGCTGACCATGATCGGGGACATTGTGTCGCGCCGGTACTGCGCGGCCACCTGCCTGGCCGTCTCGTTGAGCTGGCCGGGCTGGCTCTTGTCGCCGCCTTCATGCTTGCGCACCGCTTCCGCGGAGAAGCGGCTCGCCGGCTCTATCTTGTTCATGGCTGCTGCCGACCCGTGCGTTCGGCATTTCGCTAGCAGAAGATAGCTAAGAAAGCCTTGAATGCGGTCGTTGCATTCGACCCGCCGTGGGCAATGCGATCAGCGCCCAAGCGCGGCGAAATAGGCCTTCTCGATCTCGGTCGCCATCACTTCCGCGCCGAAGCGCCTTCTGAGACTGGCGGCGTCCGGCATCTGCGCGGCGAAGGAAGCAGGGTCCGCCAGCGCATCGACCATCCTGGCGGCCAGTTCTCCGGCATCCGGACGCACGATCGCCCGCGAGCCTTCGCCGAATATCTCGGGTATGCCGCCGACCGCCGTGGCGATCATGGGCTTTCCGGCCGCCAGCGCCTCGAGAACGATGTAGGGCATTGCCTCCGCGCGGGAGGGCACGACCACCGTGCCGGCCATTGCGAAAGCCTGCCTTGCCGGCATTGGCTTCAGGAACCGCAAGCGGTTGTCGAGGCCAAGCCGCCGGACCTGCGCCTCGTAGCGGGGGAGATGTTCGCCGTCGCCGACCATGACTGCGGTGACAGGGCGGCCGAGCCGCATCTCCGCCTGCGCCAGCGCGTCGATGAAAAGGTCCGGCCCCTTCAGATCGCGCATCATGCCTATATAAAGGAAATCGGCGGCATCTTGTGCCGCCGCGACTCGCTCGAACTCGGCCTCGCGCAGGCCGTTGTAGACGAGACCGCTCGGCCGGTCGGTCTTGCCGACCTTGCGACGGTAGGCGCCGCGCTCATATTCCGAGACGAACAGGATGTAGTCGGTAAAGCGCGCCATGAGGCGTTCGAGCGCGAAGAACAGCTTTCCCGTCGCCGTCCCCTCGTCGTAGTGCAGGCTTCCGCCATGCGCGGTGTAGAGGCGGGCTACGCGAGACCTGAAAACCCGCAACAGTGAGCCGAACATGCGCGAATAGACGCCGCCCTTGGCGCCGTGTCCGTGCAATATGTCGGGCTGCAATTCCTTGATGATCCTGTAGGCGCGCCAGGCCGCGGCGATGTCGCCGGGGCCGATATGGCGCTGCATCGGCGTGCGCGAGACGCCGAGCGCAAGGCTCGGCTCCAGTTCCAGGAACAACTGCTCCTCGAACGCGCCGCCCGTAGACGAATCGCAAACGATGCCGACCAGATGCCCTGCCGCGGACTGCGCTTCGGCAAGATCGCGCACATGCCGGAAAATGCCACCGACCGGCGACCGAAAGCAGTGGACGATCCGCAATTTCTGGGTCACGGCAAGCCTGCGATCATTGATCAGAACAGGCGTTCGCGGACGTAGATGGTGTCGCCCGGCAGCAGCGGGTCCGAGGTTCTTACGCGGCCCGTTATCACCTTGCCGTTGATGTCGCGCGTGATGTCGGCGCTGCCCTGGTTGGCGCGTGGGGTGAAGCCGCCCGCGATCGCGATGGCCTTCTGCACGGTGAGGCCGGGCACATAGGAATACTGGCCGGCGGCGCCGACCTCGCCCATGACGAAGATCGGGCGGTAGCGGTCGATCTCGACCGAGACGTCAGGATCGCGCAGATAGCCTTCGCGCAGCTTGGCGGCGAGTGTCGCCTCGATCTGCTGCGCCGTGTGGCCGCGCGCGGGCACCGCGCCGACGAGCGGAAACGCGAAGTAGCCGGATTGGTCGACGCTGTAGGTGTTGGTCAGCTCAGCCTGCTCGAACACGGTGACGCGGATGCGGTCGCCCGCGCCAAGCCGGTAGGGCTGGTCGAGCATCTCATGGAAAGCCGCCGGGGCAGGGCGGTAGCCCGAGCAGCCCGAAAGCACGAGCCCGGCCAGCAACGCATGGGAGACGAGCGAAAGCCTTTTCATGGACGGACGCAAACCTTCGACTGGCTACCGGAGGCGTGCCCGGCAGGCTTCTGACCTGCGCTCGTTATCATCCTGTTAGGGTTAATGGCCGGTAAAGCTTGCGTGGTTTTTGTATGCGCGGGACGCGTTGTCGGGCAAGCAGCGTGCGCTAGGGCCGGCGCATCTTAACGGCTGGGTTACCATAGTTGTTTACGATGCGTTTCCGATAGTTCGGAGCAGGGATGCATGTCAGGCGTACAGTCATCGGCCAGCGATATCGACGTCGACCTCGGAAGGCTGTTCGGCAGTCTCGTCGTGCGCTGGAAGCGCATTTTGTTCGTTGCCGTCGCGGTCACCGCGCTCGCGCTTGGTCTGACTTGGGTCGCGACGCCGCACTACAAGGGCGAAACGCGCATCCTCATAGAGACGCGCGAGTCCGTCTTCACGCGGCCGCAGACGAGCGGCGAGGACGACCGTCCGCTGCTCGACGAGGAGGGCGTCACCAGCCAGGTCGAAGTGATCACGTCGACCGACCTGTTGAAGGAGGTGGCGCTCAAGCTCGACCTCGCGCGCCTGCCGGAGTTCGACGAGGCCGCCGACATGTCGGTGCTGTCGCGGCTGCTGGTCATCGCAGGGCTCAAGAGCGATCCCAATGAGGTTCCGCCCGAGGAGCGGGTTCTCAAGGCATTCCGCCAGAAGCTGACCGTCTACCGCGTGGAAAGATCGCGTGTCATCGTGATCGAGATGTCGTCGGAGGATCCGAAGCTCGCCGCCAAGATTCCCAACGCGCTCGCCGACGCTTATCTGGCGGTGCAGGGGGCGGCCAAGCAGCAGTCGAACGCCGACGCGACCAACTGGCTGGAACCCGAAATCGCCAATCTCTCCGCCCGGGTGAAGGAAGCCGAGGCCCGTGTCGCCAACTTTCGCGCGCAGTCCGATCTGCTGATCGGCCAGAACAATTCCGTGCTCGCCACGCAGCAGCTTTCGGAGCTTTCGACGGAGCTTTCGAGGGTGCGCGCGAATCGCGGCGCGGCGGAGGCGAACGCGGAAAGCGTTCGTGCCGTCCTGCAGAGCGGGGCGTCGCTCGATGCGCTGCCCGAGGTATTGTCATCAACGCTGATCCAGCGTCTGCGTGAACGGCAGGTGCAACTCAAGGCCGACATCGCCGACCTGTCGACCACCCTGCTCGACAACCACCCGCGCATCCGCGCCCTGCGCTCGCAGCTTGCCGATCTCGACCGGCAGATCCGCACCGAGGCCGAGAACGTCCTCAACGCGCTCGCTTCGGAGGCGAAAGCAGCGCAGTTGCGCGAGAAGCAGCTTGTTGCCGACCTCAATTCGCTCAAGGCCGAATCGGCGCGCGCAGGCGAAGAGGAAGTGGAACTGAGGGCGCTTGAGCGCGAGGCCAACGCGCAACGCGAACTGCTGGAATCCTATCTCTCGCGCTATCGCGAGGCGTCGTCGCGCCGGGACGGCAACTACCTGCCCGCCGACGCGCGCATCTTCTCGCGCGCCATCGTGCCGGCGGAGCCGTATTATCCGAAACCGCTGCCGATCGCGGGCGCAGCCTTCGTCGGCTCGCTTCTGGTCATGGCTGTCATCACGCTGCTGCAGGAGCTGTTCTCCGGCCGTGCGATGCGCCCGGCCTCCGGTTCGCGGCTGCACGACGATGTCGAGATTGACGAGCCCCATGCCGAACCAGTCGTCGCCGAGGCGATTGGACGTGAAGAGCCTGTTGCGCCAGTTCCCGAGCCTGCGAGCGTCGAACCGGTTCCGGTAGAGCCCAAGCCGGCTCTCGCCGAGGAGCTCGATCCGCCGAAGGCTGAGCCGGCAGTGGCTGTTCCTGCCGTCGCGGACATCATCCCCGCGCCGAAGGCGATCGAACCCATCAAAAACGAGCCCTTGCCGGAGATGAAGGTCGAGCGCGAATCATTCAGCGAAGCCTGGGCCAGGCACAAGCGGATCATGGATGCGGCGCAATACGAGACCCATGCCGCCCGGCCAGTCGAAGACAATCCCGCCGAATATGACGAATCCGAAACTGACGAAGTCGAGCACAACGAAATCGAGGAGGAGCCGATCATGCGCAATCCGTTCGCACGCAGGAAGCCGGTTCCGGCGCCGGAAACCATCGAACCGGCTGCCGTGCCGGCAGCCATCGGCGAGGTCGGGATCGAAAGCGCTGCCGAGATGCTGATCGCCGGCGGTGCGACCCGGGCGATTTTTGTCTCGCCCGAAGGAGACGAAGGCGCTGCCGCGGCGGTCATGGTCGCCCGCGAAGTCGCCGACGCCGGGCTGCGCGTACTGCTGCTTGACCTGACGGCGTCGGGCGCCGCGTCGCGGCCTATGCTCGACAGCGTTTCCTACCCCGGCATCACCAACCTGTTGGCCGCCGAGGCACAGTTCACCGAGGCGATCCACACCGACCATTATTCGGATTGCCATGTCATGCCCGTGGGCACGGCCGATCCGGTGCGTGCGATGAAGGCCGCAGACAGGCTGCCGATGATTATGCAGTCGCTGACGGCGGCGTATGACGTGGTCGTCGTGGAGTGCGGTGCGTCGGATGCGGAAGGCATTCGGCGGCTCGTCGCCGACGGCACCGAGATCATGGTCAGCGTAATCGAACCCGACAGCGAGACGGCGGCAACCGCGGCGGCGCTCAAGGCGCGTGGCTACGGCCGGGTGATGCTGGTGTCGCCTGCCGACCACCGTTCGCCGGATGCCCCCATGCCCGGGCGGTCGGCGGCCTGAAGCAAATCAATCGTCGGCGGCTTGTGCCTGGCCGGCTGCCTTCTTGCGCAGCAGTTTGGCCAGCTTCCAGATCGTCGGACTGTTCTTGACGTAGGCCTTGATGCCGGCCTTGAGCCGCAGGCTCCAGGCGAGCAGCTTTCCCTTGACCGTCAGCGGCGCGACGACGTCGAAATGCCGCGTCTCGATATCGCACCACAGGCGCTTGTAGGGTTCGTCGCCGACGCTGAAGTCGAACAGCTCCAGCCCTTGCCGGCAGGCCTCGCCGATGTTTTCGAAGAACAGGAAATCGCCGGGGCTGGCATGCCCCAGCTCGTCCTCGGCGATCGCGCCGAATTCGCAGACGAGCCGCCCGGCGTAGAGGCTCGATCCGGTGACGGCGCGCAACTGGCCACCGACTTCGAGCGCATGGAGCACGAATGGCCTAGGGTTCTCGCGCAAGGCGTCGCGGAACAGCGAGCGGAAGAACCTTTGCACCTCGTCGTCGCCGAACACATTGGCGATGCCCATCTTCTGGAAGCGGAACTCCTTCATGGCGAAGAAGGCGTCGAGCAGCCGCGTCACCTCCTCTGATGTCCGCGCCTCGATGCGCCGGAATCCTCCGGCGGCCTCGAACTTGCGCGTCTGCGAGCGGTGCTTCTTCTTCTTGCGCTTGCCGCTGACGCGCGACAGCAGCGCCTCGAAGCCGCCCTCGAGGCTGACTGCAAGCGAAACGTTCGGGCTTGGGAAATGCGGCAGGGCGCGCAGCGGATTGGCGATGCCCTCGAGATCGGGTAACAGCCGCTCCAGCACCAGCGCATCGACATCCGGGCGGGCTGCGCGGATCGCGGCGAGCATCGCCTCGGTGTCCAGCGAGCCGGTCTTGAGGAAAGCGGCATCGGCGGCGGGAAAATTCCCGTTGGCGTGGCTGCCGCTCATGAACCGGGCGATGCGGAACGGGCCGGACCTGACGACTTCGAGCGCAAGCCCGTAGACCGGGCTGCCCTCCGCGTGGACGATCGCGACAAAACCGGCGGGCGAGGCGTTGGCAACCCATTCCTCGACCCAGAGCGCGGCTTGGGCCGGCGCCGACACGCCGCGCTTCGCCAATTCGGCGTAGGCGGCAAGATTGTCCGGCGGCAGGATCGATACCGAAAGTCCGGGATTTCCCGTTGAGGTCACACTGTTCGTCGCTTGGAGAAATGACACGGCCGCGTCAACCATCCCTCAATCCTTGGGGCGTATCTCAGGAGGCTGGGTCCACATCGCGTCCGCGTACCACGCCGTATACGCTAGGCGCAAAAGGTGAATGAATGATCGACGGGGGCGAAGTGATCCGGAAGCTGGCCCTCAACGTGGCCAGGTATTCCGGGCTCGCACCGCTCGCCAGGCCGCTGGTCGGCGGCATAGGGGCGATCCTCATGCTTCATCGGGTGACCGCCGTTCCCGAGAAGCCGCTCGGCGTCAATCGCCATCTCAACATCGCGCCCGACTTCCTCGATGCCGTGATCGCCGACATGAAGGCCGCCGGCTATGCTTTTGTTTCAATGGATGAAGCGGTCGCGCGCATCAGGCGCGGCGGTTCTGATGGGCTGTTTGCAGCGATCACCGCGGACGACGCTTACCGCGACAATCTCACCGAGGCTCTGCCGATCCTCGAGAAGCACGCCGCGCCGCTGATGATCTACGTCGCTCCGGCGCTGATCGACGGCACGGCGGACCTCTGGTGGGACGTTCTCGACGACATCGTTGCCGCCGCCCCCAGGCTGGAGCTGAAGCGGACGGGCGGCACGGAGACGCTCGACTGCCGGGCGCCCGGTGCGCTGCTGCGGCTCTACAACTATCTGACCCTTGACGTTCCCGAAGAGAAGCAGCGCGCCGCGCTGCGCGAATTCGCCGCTGTCGCCGGCGTCGATCCGGCTGCGCCCGGCCGCAAGACCTTGATGAGTTGGGACGAGATTCGAGGCATTGCCGCGCATCCCCTGGTTTCGATCGGCGCGCATACCGTCAACCACTACAACCTGAAGCGCCTGCCCGAAGAGAGGGCTCGGCGTGAGATGACGGATGTCGTGACGCTTCTGAGGTCGGAACTGGGCGAGTCGCCCAGGCACTTGGCCTATCCCTATGGCTATGCCAGCGCGGTCGGCTGCCGCGAGGTCAAGCTTGCCGAGGAGGCCGGCTATGTTTCCGCCGTCACCACGCGGCACGGCGTGCTGCGCGCCGAGCATGCCAACCACCTGCATGCCCTGCCGCGCATCTCGGTCAACGGGCGCTACCAGCGCGTGGCGCACATCCGCACAATGCTGTCGGGCATTACGACGCCGCTCGCCAATCGCGGCAGGATGCTCGTCACCGTTTGAAGAGTCCTCGACCTAGTTTTTCGGCCTCGGCGGCAGCATCAGCCATTTGATGATGCCCATCGCCGGCAGGATCCACAAAATGCCGGTGAACAGGAAGAATGCGAGGTGGACGACCGGGCCAGACTCGGCGAGCTGCGCGACAGCAACCGTCGTCGCGACCAGCGCATAGATAATCACCAGTGCGACCAAAAGTATCGTGCCAATGAGCTTTTTCAGGCGAATGGGCATGCCCGTTCCTTTGTCGCCACCGCTTAAGGCTTTGATGACGCCGGCGCAACGCCGGAAGAGCTGAAGCCGGCCGACGCGACCGCTTGTCGCGAGGGGCGCAGCCTTGCAAGCCGGTCGCCGATGGTTCACCAATCCGCCGATGGAACAGACCCTGGCCACCCCAAACCCGCGCGCCGTTCGAACCGAACGCGAGCGCCTGCTGGCCAACCGCGCGCTCGTGCGCGGCTGGCTTTATGTCGTCCTGCTCATGCTTGTCGCGCTCGTGCTGGTCGGCGGCGCGACGCGGCTGACCGATTCAGGCCTGTCGATCACCGAATGGAAGCCGATCCACGGCGTCATCCCGCCGCTCAACGACGCCGAATGGCAGGAGGAATTCGCCAAATACCAGCAGATTCCGGAATATTCTCAGATCAACCAGGGCATGAGCCTGGGCGAATTCAAGCGCATCTTCTGGTGGGAATGGGGGCACCGCGTGCTGGCGCGGGGCGTCGGCTTCGTCTTCGCGCTGCCGCTGCTGTTCTTCTGGGCGAGCGGCCGCGTCGAGCGAGGCCTGTCGTCCAAGCTTGTCGGGCTGCTGCTCCTCGGCGGGCTGCAGGGCGCCGTCGGCTGGTGGATGGTGGCGTCGGGCCTTGTCGACCGCGTCGACGTCAGCCAGTACCGGCTGGCAACGCATTTGACGCTCGCCTGTGTGATCTACGTCGCCATCATGGTCGTCGCGCGCGGTCTGGCGCCACACACGCAGGCGCCGGCGGATGAAGGCACGCAGCGCTTCGCCGGCTTCCTCGTGCTTGCTCTGCTCGTCCAGATCTTCCTCGGGGGCCTGGTGGCCGGGCTCGACGCAGGCATGAGCTACAACACCTGGCCGCTGATGGACGGCGCGGTCATTCCGGGCGATCTCCTGATCATGCAGCCCGTCTGGCACAACTTCTTCGAGAACCCCAAGACCGTGCAGTTTGTGCACAGGGCAGGGGCCTATGCCGTGCTCCTGCTGGCGCTCTGGCACATGATCGCGGCGCGGCGCAGGCTGCCGGGCACCACGCATGCGCGCCGGGCGCTGGTGCTTTTCCATCTGGTGCTCATCCAGGCGGCTATCGGCATCGTAACGCTCGTGATGCAGATGCCGCTGCACTGGGCGCTGCTGCACCAGGGTTTCGCGCTGATCGTGCTCGGCTTTGCCGCGGCCCACTGGCGCGGCTCAAAGGGCGCCTATCCGCTGCCGACGGAGATCAGGCTGGCGCGCTGAACGCCGCAGCCCTCAGTGCTTCAGCCCCAGCATCAGGTCCATGTTCTGGACTGCCGCGCCGGACGCGCCCTTGCCGAGATTGTCGTAGACGGCGACCAGCAGGGCCTGGGCCTTCTTGTCGTTGGCGAAGACGTGCAGCCGCATGCGGTTGGTGTTGTTGTAGCTCTGCGGGTCGAGTTCCGGCGTGCGCTCCACGGCGGCATAGGGCGCCACTTCGACCACCGACTCTTCCAACCCTGCATAGTGGTCCGCGATTGCAGCGTGCAGTTCAGCGCCCGTCGGCACGTGGTTCAGCGCCGCGAGCTGCAACGGAACCATCGTCACCATCCCTTGCGCGAAGTCGCCGACGACCGGCTGCATCAGCGGGTCGCGCGACAGGCCGGCATAGAGCCGGAACTCGGGCACATGCTTGTGCTGGAAGGTGAGCCCGTAGGGCAGATATTCCGGCGCGTCGTCGCCCTTCGCTTCATAGTCCTCGACCATCTGGCGGCCGCCGCCGGAATAGCCCGAAATGCCGTTCATGGTGATCGGGAACCCGGCCGGGATGATGCCCGAGGTGACGAGCGGGCGCAGCGTCGCGATCGGCCCCTGCGGCCAGCAGCCCGGATTGGCGACGAGTTTCGCACCGGCGATCTTCTTTGCCTGCTCGCGGTCCATCTCTGGGAAGCCGTAGGTCCAGCCCTTGGCGACGCGGTGCGCCGTCGAGGCATCGATGACGCGGGTGCCAGCGTCGCCGATCAGCGCCACGCTCTCCTTCGCCGCGTCGTCGGGCAGGCACAGGATGGCGATGTCGGCCGCGCGCAGGAAATCGGTTCGCGCCGCGGTGTCCTTGCGGCGCTCGACCGGGATCGAGATCACCTCGATGTCGTCGCGGCCGGCTAGACGCGACCTGATCTGCAGGCCTGTGGTGCCGTGTTCGCCGTCGATGAATATCTTCGGTTTCATATCAGTCGAAAACCCTGCGAATTCAACGTCATATGCCGCTTGCGTGATTCACTTCCGCAGCGCCGTTGTGGTTCATGTTCTCCAGCCGCGCCTTTCGTTCGGCGAGCAGTCCCAGATACTGCATCGCGACCGTCGCCCCGGCGATGGCAGTAATATCTGCATGATCGTAGGCCGGCGCAACCTCCACCACGTCGGCGCCGACGATGTCGACCTGCGTGAGTTGCCTCAGCACCGACAGGATTTTCGCCGAGGACGGCCCGCCCGCGACCGGCGTGCCGGTGCCCGGCGCATAAGCGGGGTCGAGGCAGTCTATGTCGAAGGTCACATAAGCCTTCTTGCCGCCGGTGCGCTCGACGATCGAATAGGCGATATCGGCCGCCCGCATCTCCTCGACCTCGTGGCCGTAGATGATCTTGATGCCGCAATCCTCGGGGGCGTGGGTGCGGATGCCGATCTGGATCGAGCGTTCCGGGTCGATCACGCCGTCCCGCACGGCGCGCCCGACGAAGGAGCCGTGGTCGATGCGCTTGCCGTCGTCCGGCCAGGTGTCCTGATGGGCGTCGAACTGGATCAGCGCCAGCGGCCCGTGCACCGCCGCATGCGCCTTGAGCAGCGGCCAGGTGACGAAATGGTCGCCGCCGAGCGACAGCAGGAACGCGCCTGATTTCAGCAGCTTGGCAGCTTCGCGTTCGATCGTCGCCGGCGTCTTCTGGTGGTTGCCGGTGTCGAGCAGACAGTCGCCATAGTCGACCACCGCCATCGTCTCGAACAGCTGGCGGTTGAACGGATATTGCGGGTCGTTGTCGAAGATCGCGGCGGCGCGCCGGATCGCCTGCGGCCCGAAGCGCGCGCCCGGCCGGTTGGTGACGGCGGCGTCGAAGGGGATGCCCCACACGATCGCATCCGCGCCCTTCACGTTCTTTGTATAGCGGCGGCGCATGAAGGACAGCGCGCCGGCATAGGTCGGATCGTCCGCGCGGCCGGTGTTTCTGGTCGCGGTGAAGGCGTGGTCCATCGTGCGTGCCGGCATAGGTGACCCTCTTTCGTAGCAGGGGCACCCTTATTCGACATTCTTTTCACAAATGCGACCCCTTTTCGCACTGCACACTCGGGGCGACACCCGACACAATTCTCGGGCATTCCTGAGCCGGCTGCGTTCACGGGCATGTCACGCGCCGCCTCTATCGCTCGCATGAACCTTGGCAGGCGGAAGCGATTCTCATGTGGAAAGCCACCGTTGCGGCGGCATTTGTTTTGCTGGCGGCCATCCATGCGCCTGCGCTCGCCGCCGAAGGCGCTCCCCTCGACGAAATCCGCGAACGGCTGCAAAACGCCAATCGCTGGCGCGACCATGTGATGGTCGTGGCGCATCGCGGCGGCGGCTTGGAAGGCGACAGGAGCAACTATCCGGAGAATTCGATCGCCGCTGTGCTGAACTCGATAGACCTCGGCGTCGAGATGGTCGAACTGGACATCCAGAAGTCGAGCGACGGCGAATTCGTCGTGTTTCACGACAGCTGGCTCGATCGCTCGTCGACCTGCGAGGGCGAACTTGCGAGACGCACCCTGGCCGAGCTGAAGGAATGCCGCCTCGTCGTTGCGGGCACCGGCGCCTCAACGGACGAACCGATCCCGACCCTGCGTGAATTGCTTGATGTCACCAAGGACCGGATTTTCGTCAACATCGACAACAAGCTCGACATCGAGGCGCTGCCTGACATTGTCGCCGTCGCGCGCGGCATGGGCATGGCTGACCAGATCGTCATCAAGCGCAACCTCTGGAGCCCGGAGAAGATCGCGGAAATGACCCGGCTGCTGGAGCGAACGGGCAGCGGCGCGATTTTCATGCCGATCATTGCCGACGATGCCGTGCGGGATCCAGAGTTCCTGGAGGCTGCAACCCGCGCCTTTTCCGCCGACGCGGTCGAACTGATCGCCTGGCACAAGGGCGGCGAGCCGATGACATCGGACGGCGGTCCGCTGTTCGGCGCTAAGGCGAGGGCGGTGGCTGCCCGCGGCGACTGGCACCTCTGGGTCAACACTTACGCCATCGTCAACAAGCCGGCCGGCATGCTCTCCGGCGGGCGAGGCGACCAGCTCGCCACGGTCGCCTCGATGCCAGGCGAGGCCTACGGCTTCTGGGTCGACCGCGGCGCGACCATCATCCAGACCGACCAGCCGAAGGCCGCGATCGAATGGCTGGAGGCCAATGGTTTTCGTGTGCCGTATGCCGGAGAGTCGGTGCCCGTCGCGGCGATGGCCGCCAGCAACTAGCCGCGCCAATAGTCATTGCGCTCGGCGCCATCGAAAGCGGCCCGTTGCGAGGCAGCAGCGTTTGAAATCTCAGTCCCGATCCGCATGGGCATGGGTCGTTGCGGCCGAGCTTCTCGACGAGTTCCTTGTCGCCATGGACGAAGCGCAGTCCGCGCTTGACATGGGTTTCGGACGGATAGCCCTTACGTCGCTTGGCTGTTCTCTCGAAAGCAAGCTTGGTCGGCGAAGTCGCGATCGCGTGGCATGGTCGCCTCCTGTCGGTTGTGGCCGCGCACCTATGCTTTGGCCGAAGGACGGTCGTCAATTGCAAGAGGGTTACAGACAAACAAAAAAGGCCGCCCGAAGGCGGCCTTTCTGATCCGATTGCTCGGAAGATTGCTTAGCGCTTCGAGAACTGGAAGCTGCGGCGGGCCTTGGCCTTGCCGTACTTCTTGCGCTCGACCACGCGGCTGTCGCGGGTCAGGAAGCCGCCCTTCTTGAGCACGGCGCGCAGGCCCGGCTCGTAATAGGTCAGCGCCTTGGAGATGCCGTGGCGCACCGCGCCCGCCTGGCCCGAAAGCCCGCCGCCGACAACGGTGGCGACGATATCGAACTGGCCGTCGCGGTTGGCCGCGACGATCGGCTGCCGCAGGATCATCTGCAGGACCGGACGCGCGAAATAGGCCACGAATTCCTTGTCGTTGACCACGATCTTGCCGGAACCCGGACGCACCCAGACGCGGGCGATCGCATTCTTGCGCTTGCCGGTGGCGTAGGCACGGCCCTGCTTGTCCAGCTTCTGGACATGCACCGGAGCCGCGGCCTGAGCCGGAGCCATGGCGGTCCCGCCGAGTTCTGCCAGCGAATTCAGGTCAGCCATCTGTTAAGCCCTCTTCTTGTTCTTGGGGTTCATCGCGGCGATGTCGAGCGTCTCGGGCTGCTGGGCCACATGCGGATGTTCGGTGCCGGCATAGACGCGCAGATTCTTCATCTGGCGGCGTCCGAGCGGACCGCGCGGGATCATGCGCTCCACCGCCTTCTCGACGACGCGCTCGGGGAAACGGCCCTCGAGCAGCTGGCGCGCGGTGCGCTCCTTGATGCCGCCGGGATGTCCGGTGTGCCAATAATACACCTTGTCGGTGAATTTCTTGCCGGTGAAGGCGACCTTGTCGGCATTGATGACGATGACGTTGTCGCCGTCGTCGACATGCGGGGTGAAGGTCGGCTTGTGCTTGCCGCGGAGACGGTTGGCGACGATGGAGGCGAGACGGCCGACGACGAGACCTTCGGCGTCGACCAACACCCACTTCTTCACCACGTCCGCAGGTTTCTGCGAAAAGGTTGCCATGGTTCTGCTTTCTGCTGGACCTTCAGCCCCGGCGGTTGCCCTTGGAGCCTGAAGGCGTTTCTTGTTGCTTGGATTGGCAAAGGTTCAATCCCCCGCCAAAAATGAAACGGCGACCCGAGGGGCCGCTATTTCGAGGGAGCTTATACGCGTAGCCGGCGACGGCAGTCAAGTTGACGACGGTTTTGAAAAGCCAGCGATAACAGCGTCTTAGGGTTGTGGTATTATTTTACCACATCAATTCGAGTGCGCATCCAGATTCAGAAACAGAACTATTCGTCGCAAGCGCTTATTGGTAGCTTGCCCTGGGGTAATCAGTCGAGGAACCTGACGAATGAGCCGCAATGAGAAAATCCGGGTTGCCATCGAACGCGTCTCCGAGGTCTTTCGCAAGAAGCCGGCCGCTGCACTCAACACCAAACGCGCAAGCGGCCGCATCGAGCACGGGCTGGTCTGCAACGCACGGCAGGACGATTACACGGCCACCATGGATATGCCCGAGCCGATCGGCGGCGAGGGGTCGGCGCCGTCGCCGGGCTTCCATATCCGGGTAGGGCTGGTAGGCTGCATCGCCATCGGCATCAAGCTCACTGCGGCGCGCGAGGGCGTCGATATCGGCGCAATCGACGTCGATGTCGAGATGGACTTCGACGACGCCGCGATGATCGGTGTCAGCGACAACACCGCCGCGCCGCTGGAGACGCGCGTCACCATCGCGATCGAAAGTGCTGCGCCTTGGGACGAGGTCCAGGCGATGGTAGGCAGGGCGCTCGAACGCGATCCGTATTTCATAGCGTTTCGTGATGCGCAGCCGTTGAAGACGAAACTCGTCCAAGCGAGCGCGTAGCCATGGAGCCGAAGCTGCAGATACGCGTCCAGCGCTACGGCTGGGATGCCGCGGCGGAACTTTATGAGGACGGGTGGTGCGATCCCCTCGCGCCGGCGCAGGAGACGCTCCTGAAGGTCGCGGCCATCAAGCCCGGCGAGCGCGTGATCGAGGCCGCCTGCGGCAGCGGGCTGGTAACGAAAGCGGTGGCAAGCGCGGTCGGACCGGCCGGCGCCGTCCTGGCGACCGACCTTTCGCAGAACATGGTCGACCTCACCGCCCGGACCTGCGCGGAGGCAGGCTACGGCTGGGTGACGACCGCGCGGATGAGCGCCGACGACCTTGCGGTGGAGCCTGAGAGCTTCGATGCGGCGGTTTGCGCGCTAGGACTGATGTATGTTCCCGACCCCGGCAAGGCGGCGTTGTCCATGGCGCGGGCGGTGAGAACCGGCGGCCGGGTAGTCGCGACGGTCTGGGGCGAGCGGCGCAACTGCGGATGGGCGGAGATTTTCCCGATCGTCGACGCGCGCGTGGTCTCGGAAGTCTGCCCCCTCTTTTTCGCCAGCGGCACGCCTGGCTCTCTGCGCAGGGATTTCGAGCAGGCGGGCCTCCGCCACGTCGAGGAGCATCGACAGCGCGAGACGCTGGAGTTTGCGCATGAACGCTCCCTGCTGTCGGCGATGCTTCAGGGCGGGCCGGTGGCCTTGGCCGTGAAGCGATTCACGCCCGAGACGATCAAGGAAGTCGAGGCCGAATTCCTCGACTCGGTGAAGGACCACCGCGCCCCGGACGGCAGCTACCGCATTCCCGGCGAATTCGTGACCGTGATCGGCTATCGGTAGCGCGTCGCCGGCGCCCATCCACCCTTTGAAGCGAGTCCAGGAACAATCTTCAAGAAGAGGAACTGCCATGTCCCGAACCATCGTATCGTCTGATGATCTTCCCAAGGCCCCGCCAACATATAGTCACGCGGTGAAATGCGCTGGGCTGGTATTCGTCTCCGGCACGGCCGCCTATGAACCGAAGACTGGGGCGATCGTTGGCGAGACGATAGAGGAGCAGACGGCGCAAGCCTTGCGCAACGTCCAGGCGATCCTGGAAGCCGCCGGAACGTCGCTCGACAAGGCGATCAGCGCCACCGTCATTCTTGCGGAGGAGGACGATTTCGCGGGCATGAACCGCGAATGGATCAAATGGTTCTCGCGCGATCCGCCGGCACGGCAAGGCGCCAAGCTTCCTGTGCGTATCCAAGGGCTCAAGATCTCGATCGCGATGATCGCCGAGGCGTAGTCGCCGGTCGCGCGCTTCTCAAGGTTTCGGTGGAATCGAATAGGTGCCGGTGGCATGCGCGACCGTCTGCCCGCCGGCAACGATGTCGATGTCGAAAACCATCAGGCTCCGGCCCAGCTTGAGGATGCGGCAATGGCCGTCGATAGGTCCGGCCTCGGCCTTGCGCATGAAGTTGATGTTAATGTTCGTTGTCACCGACAGCGCATCAGGTCCGGCATGGCTGAGCACGCAGACATAGCCGCCGATGTCGGCCAGCGTGAAAAGCGACGGCCCCGACACGGTGCCGCCGGGCCGCAGGTGCCTTCCGTCCGCGTTCAGCCTCACCGTGCAGCCGCCGGGGAAGACGTCGACCGCCTGATACGAACCAAGCTGCGCGTTGAGCTCCGGATAGATCGTTGCCAGCAGTTCGTTGACTTCGGCGGTCGTCAGCACCGGCCTGGCCTTTTCGTTCATCGGTCCTCCTCCCCCTGCCGTCCGCGCGCCCTCTTGCGCCGGCTGCCCTCGCGAGAAAACACAAGCGGAAGCTGTTCTTCAATCGCCGCCGTGCTAGTTTTTGCTGGATCGAGTGAATAGATCTCGAAATGCATAGCTGCTGCATGCGGGCAGGATTGGAGACGCTGAGATGGCCGACATAGTTTCGCTGAGGCGCGATGCCCACGAGCCCGCCGCATCGCTTGATCATGGCATCCTGCGCATCACCCTGTCCAATCCGCCGGCCAATCTTCTCTCGCTCGAGGTGATGCGGGATATCCAGGCCGAACTCGACCGCGCCCGCGACGACAAGGCGGTACGCGTCGTCGTCATCGCGGCGACCGGCAAGATGTTCTGCGCCGGCCACGACCTGAAGCAGATGACGGCGCATCGGGCCGATGCCGACGGGGGCAGGGCGTTTTTCGAGGAGACCTTTGCCGCCTGCTCGCGTCTGATGCAGTCGATCGTCGGCCATCCCAAGCCCGTGATCGCCGAGATCGACGGCGTCGCCACGGCGGCGGGCTGCCAGCTCGTCGCTTCCTGCGACCTCGCCATCGCCTCCCACGAGGCGAGCTTCGGCGTCAACGGCATCAATGTCGGCCTGTTCTGCACGACGCCGGGCGTTGCCCTGGTGCGCGGGCTGAAGCCCAAGCACGCGATGGAAATGCTGCTGACCGGCGAGATGATCGACGCGGCGGCGGCGAAGGAATTCGGCCTGGTCAACCGCGTCGTGCCGCGCGAGTACCTGACTCAGATCGTGAACAAGTACGCGCAAACCATTGCTTCCAAATCGCCTTCGATACTGAAACTCGGCAAGGAAGCCTTCTATCGCCAGGCTGAGATGGGACTGGCCGACGCCTACGACTACGCTTCGCGCGTCATGGTCGAGAACCTGCTCGCCGCCGATGCGCAGGAGGGCATCTCCGCATTCATCGGCAAGCGCAAGCCGGAGTGGAGGGAGGAGTAGGTTCCCGATGGAACCGCGCATCTCCATCGTCACCATCGCCACCGACGACCTCGATCGCGCCGTGCGCTTCTACGAGGCGATGGGCCTGAAACGCCATGCCGCCATCACCGAGGGCGTGGCTTTCTTTCAGATGGGCGGCGTCATTCTCGGCCTCTTCCCGCGCAAGGACGCCGAAGCCGATTCCGGCGTCATCTTCGCCAAGGCTCCATCGGCCGTATATCTCGCCTACAACACACGCTCCGAAGCCGAGGTCGACGCGGTGCTGGCCGCCGCCGAGAAGGCCGGCGGGCGCATCGTCAAGCCGGCGGGCCACGCTTTCTGGGGCGGCTGGTACGGCTATTTCGCCGACGCCGACGGCCATGTCTGGGAAGTGGCGCACAATCCGGCGTTTCCGATCGACGTCGACGGCAACATCTCGCTTCCCGGCTGAGCGCCGCCGGGTTTCGGACATGCCCAGCTTTCCGACATGCCCGGCTTTAAGATGCGCTGTCGGGCCGCCTTGATTGATCGCACCGCATGGGCCACACCCTCCGCATGAACCACGATTCCTACGACGACGCCTACATCTCCGGCATCCTGAACTCGGTAAGGACAATCGCCATCGTCGGCGCTTCCGCCAACGACGTCAGGCCGAGCTTCTTCGTGCTGAAATATCTGCTGAACAAGGGCTTCGACGTATATCCGGTCAATCCGAAGGAGGCCGGGAAGGACATACTCGGCACCAAATTCTACGCACGGCTGGCCGATGTTCCGGTCGCGATCGATATGGTCGACGTGTTTCGCGCGTCGGACGCGGTGCCTGATGTCGTCGAGGAGGCCCTGCGGCTCGATCCGCTGCCCAAGGTGATCTGGATGCAGCTCACGGTGCGGAACGACGAGGCGGCGGCGCGAGCCGAGGCCGCCGGCATCAAGGTCGTCATGAACCGCTGCCCCAAGATCGAATATGGCAGGCTGTCTGGCGAGATCGCGTGGACCGGCGTCAACTCCGGCGTGATCTCGTCGAAGAAGCCGGTGATGCGCTCGGGCTTCCAGAGCTTCGGCATACGGCAGAAGTGATCCCGAAGCGGAACCGGCCTTGAGGAGAAACACGCTCGGGGGCCAATCCCGCACGTTCGTTCCCGGAAACGGGGCGTTTGTATCCGTCCCGTTTCAAACCAACGGCCCGGGCGACATTTTCTTCTTTGCAATCGTCCCTAGGCTTGGCCAAAGATAGCAACCGATTTCAAAAGCAGTCTTGGAGAGGAAACAATGTCCCAGCGCACACCGGGGTTCAATACGCTCGCGATCCATGCGGGCGCCAAGCCGGATCCGGCCACCGGCGCTCGCGCCACGCCGATCTATCAGACCACCTCCTACGTGTTCGAGGATGCCGATCACGCCGCCTCGCTCTTCGGGCTGAAGGCGTTCGGCAACATCTACACCCGGATCATGAATCCCACGCAGGCGGTGCTCGAGGAGCGCGTCGCCGCGCTCGAGGGCGGTACCGCGGCGCTCGCAGTCGCGTCGGGCCACGGTGCGCAGTTTCTGGTCGCATACACGCTGCTCGGTCCGGGCGAGAACTTCCTCGCGGCGCGGCGGCTCTACGGCGGTTCGATCAACCAGTTCGGCAACGCCTTCAAGAGCTTCGACTGGCAAGTCCGCTGGGGAGACGTGAACGACATCTCGACCTTCGAAAAGCAGATCGACGAAAAAACCAAGTTCATCTTCGCCGAGAGCCTGGCCAATCCGAACGGCGAGTTCATCGACATCAAGCCGCTCGCCGATCTCGCCCACAAGCACGGCATCCCGCTGGTCATCGACAACACTCTGGCGACGCCATACCTCTTGCGTCCGATCGAGCATGGCGCCGACATCGTCGTCCACTCGCTGACGAAATTCATCGGCGGCCACGGCAACTCCATCGGCGGCGTCATCGTCGACGGCGGCACCTTCGACTGGTCGAAATCGGGCAAGTATCCGCTGCTGTCGCAGCCACGCCCGGAATATGGCGGCATCGTGCTGCACGAGACCTTCGGCAATTTCGCCTTCGCCATCGCCTTGCGCGTGCTTGGCCTGCGCGACTTCGGCCCGGCGATCTCGCCCTTCAACGCATTCCTCATCCTCACCGGCCTGGAGACGCTGCCGCTCAGGATGCAGCGCCACTGCGACAACGCTCAAGCCGTCGCCGAATGGCTGTCGAAGCATCCGAAGGTGTCGTGGGTGTCCTATCCCGGCCTGCCGTCGGACAAGAACAATGCGCTGCAGAAGAAATATTCGCCGCTCGGCGCGGGCGCCGTATTCACCTTCGGCCTGAAGGGCGGCTACGGGGCCGGCGTGAAATTCGTCGAGGCGCTGGAGCTTTTCTCCCACCTCGCCAATGTCGGCGACACAAAGTCACTGGTCATCCACCCGGCCTCGACCACCCATCGCCAGCTCTCCGACGAACAGAAGACGCTGGCCGGCGCCGGCCCTGATACGGTGCGCCTGTCGGTCGGCATCGAGGATGTGAAGGACATCATCGCCGATCTGGAGCAGGCGCTGGCAAAGGCCTGATCCGGCATGCAAGATGACCCCGGCAGCCGCCCGCTGCCGGGTTTTTCTTTGGAGGAATTGGATGGCGAACTTCGTTGAGATCGATGCCGAACTTGTCGAACCCGAACGCGGCGCTCCGGCCGAGGATCGACTGATCTCGGGCGACCCGAAATTCCTGACGTGGAACCTCGATGAGCAGGAAGGTGGGCTCTACGCCGGCGTCTGGGAAGCGACGCCAGGCAAATGGCGCATCGAGTATGACGAGTGGGAATTCTGCCACATCCTGTCGGGTGTCTCTGTGATCGAGGAGGACGGCGGCAAGACGCGCACGGTCAGCGAAGGCGACAGTTTCGTCCTCAAGCCCGGCTTCAAGGGAACCTGGGAAGTGCTTGAAACGACTCGCAAGGAATATGTGATCAGGCTTTGACGGCGCAGGCAGGGAGCGAACCCAATGCCGACAGTGCTGCGCGAGGCAGGCTACCGATTTTACTTCTACAGCCGGGAGAATGACGAGCCGCCACACATCCATGTCGAGCGTGGCGACAAGCTGGCCAAATACTGGCTGGATCCGGTGGACTTGGCGTCGTCCAAGCGATTTCGCGCACACGAACTCGGTGAATTGCGAAATCTTGTGCTACAATATCACCTGACTTTCCTGGAGGCATGGCATGACCATTTCGAAGACTGAGGGCGAGCCATTGGCGACCGGAGTTGAGCTGACTGAATCGATGCTTAAGGTCGTTCTGGACGACGGACGGGAACTTGCCGTGCCTATCGAGTGGTTTCCGCGTCTTCGGGACGCCACGTCCGGACAGCGTGCCAATTGGCGATTTATCGGCCGTGGCGAGGGTATCCACTGGCCGGATATCGACGAGGACATTTCGGTTGCGGGATTATTGCGCGGCCGCGTTGTCAAGCGTCCGACGGATCGCGCGGCCTGAGCGCCGGCGACAGGGTGATCAGGCTTTGACTGCGACCATATGCAACCAGTCGGCCGGCAGATTGTAGTACCCGCTCCCGGCGCGCTGATTGATCTCGATGGATGACCAGCCAGTTCCGATTGCCTCGCGCAGGAATGCCTCGTCTGGGTAGTTGTAGTAGCGGCCGAACTGATCGACCGCTTCGGCGCTTCCGGTCTTGAAACTCGCGTACATCACGCCGCCGTCACGCAGGGCGCGGCGGATTTTTCCGAAGATCGCGGGCAGGGACGGCTTCGGCACGTGGAGAAGGCAGGCATTCGCCCAGACGCCGTCGAATTCGGCGACAAAGCCGATATCTTCGAAGAGCAATACCTGCACCGGGCGGCCGAGCCGTCTTTCGGCCTGCCGAGCCAGTTCCGGCACCCCGTCGGTCGGGGTCGCGTCAAAGCCGGCGGCTAACATTGCCTCGCTGTCCTGCCCGCCGCCGCAACCGAGCTCCAGTATCCGGCCTCCGGCCGGGAGGAGCGCAAGGAAAGGTGCCAGTTCCTCGGACACGCGATAGCGCGCCGCATAGGCCTCGGCCTCGCGTGCATAAAAATCCAGGGTGGACTGATCCTTCACGTTCGCACCACCAGCCTTTCCAGCCCGTGAAAATGCCACGTATCGCGGAAGCGCGGCTCTTCGGCGAGCGCCAGATGCGGCTGCCGGTCGAACAGCACCTTCAGCGCCACCTGCAACTCGAGCCGGGCCAGCGGCGCGCCGATGCAGAAGTGAATGCCGGCGCCGAAGGACACGTTCTTCTGGTCAGCGCGGTCCGGAAGGAAGGAGCCCGGCTCGGCGAACGCCTTTGGGTCGCGATTGGCCATGCCGAGCAGCAGGCCGATCTGCTCGCCGGATTTGACCGTAACCCCCGGCGCGACCTCCATGTCATCGTAGGCGTAGCGCGTGAAGAGATGCAGCGGCGCGTCGAAGCGCAGGCATTCCTCCACCGTCGCCGCTGTCGCCTCGGCCGAGGCGAAGAACCGCCTGGGGTCGCCGCCCTGAGCAAGCACCGCGCGCACGGCGTTGCCGGCCTGGTGTACCGTCGCCTCGTGGCCGGCGTTAAGCAGAAGCATGGTCGAAGAAATGAGTTCGTCCTCGCTAAGCTTCTGGCCGTTCTCCTGCGCCGCGATCAGCAGCGACAGCAGGTCGTCGCCGGGCTGCCTCTTCCGCTCGGCGACATACCGGCGCAGGAAATCCGAAAATTCTTGCGTGGCCCGGTTGGCAATCTCCTCGGTCTCGCGCGTGCGGCCATGGGTGTACATCGCCACCATCCGATGCGACCAGTCGAGCAGTTGCGGCCCCATCGTTACCGGAACGCCGAGCATCTCCGAAATGATCGTGATCGGCAGCGGCGTTGCGAATGCCGGCAGCAGGTCGACGGTCCCGCCGGCGGGAAAGGCGTCGATCAGTTCGTTGGCGAGCGCCTCGATGCGCGGCCTCAACCACTCGACCTGCCGCGAGACGAAGGCGCGGTTGACCAGCGTCCTCAGCCGCGTATGCACTGGCGGCTCGAGCTCAAGCATCGAGTTCGCCTCGATCGCGTCGAAGCTTTTCAGATGCGAGCGGTCGGCGCTCACGCCGCGACTGTCTGGAATGCCTGCCGGGTTCTGCCGGCCGAAGCGCCGGTCGCGCAGCAGCCGGTTGACGTCGTCGCAACCGCCGAAGCACCAGTAGCCGAACTCTTCCCAGAAGAAGGTGGAGCCCTGACCGTGCAGCCAGCCATAGGCCTCATAGGGGTTCTGGTAGAACCGCTCGTCGCGCGGATCGAGCCGCAAGCGACGAGCTGTTGGATCGAGCGAGAGATAGGGCGGTGGCGGATCAAGAGCGGTCATGTTGGACTACTAGCCCGCCTTGCCAAGCTTAGGCCAGACCGTATGGTCCTTCCGTCACATCCGCTTTGAGAGGCCTCATGAACATCATCGTCGTTGGCGCAGGCATCGCCGGCCTGTCGACCGCCTGGTCGCTGGTCAAGGCAGGGCACAGCGTGACGCTTCTGGAGCAGGGCGCGACGATCCCAAATCCGCTTGCCGCGTCTGGCGACCATCACCGCATCATCCGCCGCGCCTACCGCGCCTCGACTGGCTATGGCGCGCTGATCACAGAGGCTTACGACGCTTGGTCCGAAATGTGGGGCGATCTGGGAGAAAACCATCTCGACCCGCGCGGCTTCCTCTGCGTCTCGCGCGAACCCGGCGACGAGGCCGAGGAATATCGCGAGGGCATGGAGGCTGGCGGCTGGCCGATCGATTTGCTGGATCCGGACGCCGCCGTGAAACGCTGGCCGTTCCTGGCGCCCGGCAGCTTCCGCTACGCCTATTTCTCGGCCGATGGCGGCGCGCTCCACTGCCGCAGGATCGCAACCGGACTGGCCGCCTGGCTGCGCGCTCACGGCGCGAACGTCTACGAGAACAGCAAGGTGACCGCCATCGACGCCGACAGTGGCCGCGTCGAGCTGGTGTCAGGCGAGACGCTGCAGGCCTACCGGGTCGTCGTTGCGGCGGGCGCCTGGGTGCTCAAGCTGTTCCCGGAGCTTTCGGGCGAGCTGAAGACCTACCGGACCGCGCTTGCCTATGTCGAGCCGCCCGCCGACCTGAAGGCCGCCTGGGAGGCCGCCCCCGTCATCCTGGACGTCGGCGGCAAGACTGACGGCTACATGATCCCGCCCAGTGGCGGCGCCGGCATGAAGTTCGGCTCCGGCCTGCACAAGGTGCCGACCAGCGACGCCGATTGGAACCGCGAGCCGGTGGAAGGCGAGGGCGAGGCAATCCGCGACCTTTTCTCGCCGCCCATCGCTCGCATCCAAGAATATCGAGTCACCGAAGTCGTGACCTGCGCCTACACCTTCACCGCCGACGAGCGCTTCCTCGCCCACGAGACGGGCAGGGTGCTCGTCGTGTCCGCCTGCTCCGGCCACGGCTACAAATTCGGGGCGGCGGTCGGCCGTCGTGTCGCCGCAGCCGTCGGCGACGGCGATACGGCCGGACTGAAGCGCTGGCTGCGCGCCGACCTCGGCTGAGGCGGGGGCTGTCAGGAGGGTTGCCGGCTGGCGGTAAGGTTAGCGGCAGGCTGGCCTTGCACAAGGTGGAGGCGCCATCCTATCTACAGGGACAAGCTCCACAACCGATTCTGCCCCATTTGCATGCATTTCCGGGCGCCGGAATCCCAGCCTCCAAAGGGACAGCGATGAGAGACCCCGTCGAACACTACATGAACCTCGTGCCGATGGTGGTCGAGCAGACCAACCGAGGCGAACGCGCCTATGACATCTTCTCGCGTCTCCTGAAGGAGCGCATCATATTCATCACGGGTCCGATCGAGGACGGCATGGCGTCGCTGGTCTGCGCGCAGTTGCTGTTCCTGGAGGCGGAGAACCCGAAGAAGGAAATCAACCTCTACATCAACTCGCCGGGCGGCGTCGTCACCAGCGGGCTTGCGATGTACGATACCATGCAGTTCATCAAGCCGCCGGTTGCCACCCTTTGCGTCGGCCAGGCCATGTCGGCCGGCTCCCTGCTTCTGACCGCCGGCGAGAAGGGCATGCGCTTCTGCACGCCGAATGCCTCGATCATGGTGCACCAGCCGTCCGGCGGCTATCAGGGCCAGGCGACCGACATCATGATCCACGCGCAGTGGACCGAGGCGCTGAAGCGCCGGCTGAACGAGATCTACGTCAAGCACACCGGCCAAGACTACGATACAATCCACAATGCTATGGAGCGTGATCGTTTCATGTCCGTCGAGCAGGCGCTGGAGTTCGGCCTGATCGACAAGGTCATCACCTCGCGCGACGCGATGGATCAGTCGGCTTCGAAGTGAGCCGATGCCGTGAGGGCCATCCCGGGAAACGCTTCGTGATATGACGCATTTTTGAGGTGCGCTGCGGCATTTCGGACACAATTAGCTGTTTCCACGGCCGGTGGGACCGCCTACGTTAAGCCTAAATTGATTTTCGGTGGCTTAGCTTTTGGCGGTTGTCGCGAATCATTGCCACGTCCTCGCGAGTGTGTTTCGTACGGTTGAGATGCGTGGATGGCCAGCCCGCTGGCAGAGGCGGAGTATCCGCCATATATCGCATGAAGGGCGCCGCCCGACGGACGGCGCCACGGAAAGGACCAGGACACGATGAGCAAGGTCGGCAACAGCAGCGGCGGCGACTCCAAGAACACGCTCTACTGCTCGTTCTGCGGCAAAAGCCAGCATGAAGTGCGCAAGCTGATCGCCGGCCCGACGGTCTTCATCTGCGACGAATGCGTCGAGCTCTGCATGGACATCATCCGCGAGGAGAACAAGACCTCGATGGTGAAGTCGCGCGAAGGCGTGCCGACACCGCAGGAGATCTTGAAGGTTCTCGACGACTACGTCATCGGCCAGCCCTACGCCAAGCGCGTGCTGTCGGTGGCCGTCCACAACCACTACAAGCGCCTCGCCCACGCCGGCAAGAACAACGACGTCGAACTGGCCAAGTCGAACATCCTGCTGATCGGCCCGACCGGCTGCGGCAAGACGCTGCTCGCGCAGACGCTGGCTCGCATCATCGACGTGCCCTTCACCATGGCCGACGCCACGACGCTTACGGAGGCCGGCTATGTCGGCGAGGACGTCGAGAACATCATCCTGAAACTGCTCCAGTCGGCCGACTACAATGTCGAAAGGGCGCAGCGCGGCATCGTCTACATCGACGAGATCGACAAGATTTCGCGCAAATCGGACAATCCGTCGATCACCCGCGACGTCAGTGGCGAGGGCGTGCAGCAGGCGCTGCTGAAGATCATGGAAGGCACCGTCGCCTCTGTGCCGCCGCAGGGCGGCCGCAAGCACCCGCAGCAGGAATTCCTGCAGGTCGATACCGCCAACATCCTGTTCATCTGCGGCGGCGCCTTTGCCGGCCTGGACAAGATCATCTCGGATCGCGGCCGCAAGACTTCGATCGGCTTCTCCGCAAACGTCGCCTCTCCGGAAGACCGGCGCAGCGGCGAAGTCTTCCGCCTTGTCGAGCCGGAGGATTTGCTGAAGTTCGGCCTGATCCCGGAATTCGTCGGCCGTCTGCCCGTTCTGGCGACGCTCGAGGACCTTGACGAGCCGGCTCTGATCCAGATCCTGACCGAGCCGAAGAACGCCTTGGTCAAGCAGTACCAGCGCCTGTTCGAGATGGAGAATGTCGACCTGACCTTCCACGAGAACGCGCTTTCGGCGATCGCCAAGCGCGCCATCGAGCGCAAGACCGGCGCGCGTGGCCTGCGCTCGATCATGGAATCGATCCTGCTTGACACGATGTTCGAGCTACCGGCGCTGGAAGGCGTTCAGGAAGTCGTGATCTCTGAGGAAGTGGTCTCGGGCAACGCTCGTCCGCTCTACATTTACGCGGAAGCGAAGGAAAAGAAGGGCCCGGTCAGCGCCTGATCCTGTCCGTCGGCTGAAAGTTCAGCGGCGCCTTCGGGTGCCGTTTCGTTTGTGCGCTTAAACCGCGTCCCGGACATCAGTCAGAGGCGGTAGTCGAACTCCCAACGGCACAGCCGTGTAAGCTGTGCGCATATGGCTTCCGACGTTTCGCCTTCTGTTTCGGCACAGCGCTCGGCAAGGAACTTTTCAAGCTCAACGTAATTGAAATTCGACATAAAGATCGTGTTTTCTCCAGAAACGACCTTGCCTTTTTGGGATCGAAAAAACCCAATTGGGTGAGCAGACGGTCACGGTAAACGCGTCTGCCTTTTTATCTCCTTCCATACCTGCGTAAAAATCGATCGTGACCGAGAAGTCGGCGGGATCGCGTGGATTCCATGTGTCGAGTGCAAAAGCACCAGCATTGGCATCCAAAATTCTGTGGCCCTTGTACTGTGCTCTCACAATTCCGCTCGCTTTCTATCCGCGCACTGACCCTTTACCAGCAGCCATCAAGCCGCCGTGATGTGGCTATGCCCGAAGAACACCGGATAGAGGCAGAGTTCCCGCACTAGGCGGTGCGTGCCGCGTTCAAACACGAACATGTTCTCCCAGTGGCCGGTGACGGCGTAGTGCTTGCCATCAGGCAGGAAGGTGACGCCGGCGGGGTAGCGCAGGCCTACCGTGCGTGTGTCGAGGCTGTTCGACACCGCGCCGGTCGCGCCGTCGAACACCATGACGTGGTGCGTGGTCGGGTAGGTGGCGATCGCCTCGTCATGGCGCTCGTCATAGCGGATCGACAGGCCGTGCCGCATGACCTTTAGCGATTTCGCGTCGCCCATCTTCGTGAGCCGGTTGCGCGCCGCGTCGTATTTCAGCGTCGCGGCCGACATGTAATTGTAGCCGGGGTCCGTCGTGATGTCGCTCTCATAGGCTACGTTTTCGCCCCTGAGCTGCCGGGAATCGTCATGGTCGCTGCCGTAGCGCGCCTGGATCGCGAAGATGCGGTCGAGCCGTCCGGCGGCGAGGTGGCGCAGTTCGACCTCGCCCTTGCCGGTCACGCGCTTGTCGACCAGCTTGCCGCTCGACACTTCCACCACCGTAATCGATGCCTGAACCACGCCGCGCGGGATGGTGAATTTCCCTGTCTTGGCCGATACGGTCGAGCCGTAATTGGCCGCCACGATGTATTTGCCGTCGGCCGTCAGGCGGATGTCGTGCGGATCGATGCCGTGCGTGGAATAGGTTTCGGCGACCTTCAGCGTCTTGGGGTCGCGCACGGTCAGCCGGCCGTAGTGCCTCTCCAGCTTCCCTTGATAGGGTGTCGATGGCGCCCGCTCGGACAGGATGACCGTTTTGCCGCCGTCGAGATAGACGGCGTGGCCGCCGCCGTGCCAGCCGTCGCCGAGCGACGGGCCGATTGCCGCAAGCTCCAGCGTCTCGGGGTCGAAGGCGGTGTGCTGCTCGCCGTCCATCGAGCAGAGCACGCCGATCGAGCGGTCGGGCGCGACCTCGACGTCGTGCGCGGCCACCGGCAGCAGCGTCTGGCGGATCGATCCGTCGAAGCCGACCCGGGTCAGCATCTTGTGGACCGGCTGCCCCTTGATCGCGCGGTTGAAGCGGCGGTTGGCCGCGAGCGGCTTGCCGTTCGCATAGGCGCTTTCGGGGAAATAGCCGGGCACATAGACCGCGACGTTCTTGAGGTCATGCTTGCTCGTTTTGGCCGGCGCGGGAGCGGCCTCCGTAGGCGCTGTCGCGGCAAGCGCCAGCAAGGCGCCGCCGGTAAGCAGGCTGCGACGGTCAACCGACATGGCGATTACCCAAGGTCAATGCGGTCAACTCCTGACTCAAGACTGTATCGCACAGCGCGATCCCATTGATTGAGCACGTTCTTTCCTAAGATTGGGTTCTCATCCTAGTGCCAGTTCTCGCGCCACGGAAGCGCTGCCTAGCGGAGCTATGCACCGGAAGCACGGCGCAGTCCGGTCCGGGCGCGCGCCCTTGATCTTTGCCGTCTTCCTATCCAATTAACGTCCATAAGGCTTCGGCTTAATCTCGTGCTGCAATCCACATATCATGATAGCGTGGTAGGCGAGACGGTTCGCGGCCGCTAATATGAGATTCGCGGTCGGCCAAAGGCGGCTGCGGCAGAAAGGTAATTCGATGGCCAAGGTATCCCGGACTTCCGGCGACGGCGTCTTCGCAGTCCTCCCGCTGCGCGACATCGTGGTTTTCCCGCACATGATCGTTCCGCTCTTCGTGGGCCGTGAGAAGTCGATCAAGGCGTTGGAAGAGGTGATGGGCGCCGAAAAGCAAATCATGCTTGCGACGCAGATGAATGCTGCCGAAGACGATCCGGCGGCCGACGGAATCTTTGAAGTAGGCACGCTCGCCAACGTGCTGCAGCTGCTCAAGCTTCCCGACGGCACCGTGAAGGTTCTGGTCGAGGGTACCGCGCGTGCGAAGATCACGTCTTTCACCGCGCGCGACGATTTCCACGAGGCGCATGCGGTCGTGCTGCGCGAGCCCGAAGAGGAAGAGATCGAGATCGAGGCGCTTGCCCGCTCGGTGGTTTCCGACTTCGAGAACTACGTGAAGCTGAACAAGAAGATTTCGCCCGAGGTTGTCGGCGCGGCAAGCCAGATCGACGACTATTCCAAGCTCGCCGATACGGTCGCTTCGCATCTTGCGATCAAGATCCCCGAGAAGCAGGAGATGCTCGCCACGCTGTCCGTCAAGGAACGGCTCGAGAAGGCGATGGGCTTCATGGAAGCCGAAATCTCCGTGCTGCAGGTGGAGAAGCGCATCCGCTCGCGCGTCAAGCGCCAGATGGAGAAGACCCAGCGCGAGTACTACCTCAACGAGCAGATGAAGGCGATCCAGAAGGAGCTCGGCGAGGGCGAGGACGGCCGCGACGAGGCCGCCGAGATCGAGGCGCGCATCAAGAAGACCAAGCTCTCCAAGGAGGCCCGCGAGAAGGCGGAAGCCGAGCTGAAGAAGCTCAGATCGATGTCGCCGATGTCGGCTGAATCGACTGTTGTCCGCAACTATCTCGACTGGCTGCTGTCGCTGCCCTGGGGTAAGAACTCCAAGGTCAAGCAGGATCTGCACTTTGCCCAAGAGGTGCTCGACACCGACCACTACGGCCTCGACAAGGTCAAGGATCGCATCGTCGAATATCTCGCCGTGCAAAGTCGCCAGAAGAAGCTGAAGGGGCCTATCCTGTGCCTCGTCGGCCCTCCCGGCGTCGGCAAGACCTCGCTCGGCAAGTCGATCGCCAAGGCGACCGGACGCGAGTTCATCCGCATGGCGCTCGGCGGCGTGCGTGACGAGGCCGAGATCCGCGGTCACCGCCGCACCTATATCGGCTCGATGCCCGGCAAGGTCATCCAGTCGATGAAGAAGGCGAAGAAGTCCAACCCGCTCTTCCTGCTCGACGAGATCGACAAGATGGGCATGGACTTCCGCGGCGACCCGTCCTCGGCTTTGCTCGAAGTGCTCGATCCCGAGCAGAACTCGACGTTCATGGATCACTATCTCGAGGTCGAATACGACCTGTCGAGCGTGATGTTCGTGACGACGGCCAATACGCTGAACATCCCTGCGCCCCTGATGGACCGCATGGAGATCATCCGTATCGCCGGCTACACGGAGGACGAGAAGGTCGAGATCGCCAAGCGGCACCTGATGCCGAAGGTGGTGCGCGATCATGCGTTGCAGCCGAAGGAGTTTTCGGTGAGCGACGACGCGATCCGCGCGATCATCCAGACCTACACGCGGGAAGCAGGCGTCCGCAGCCTCGAGCGCGAACTGATGAAGCTCGGGCGCAAGGCCGTCACGGAGATCCTGAAGACGAAGAAGGAGCGGGTCGACATCACGGCCGCGAACCTCGCCGACTATCTCGGCGTCCAGCGTTTCCGCTTCGGCCAGGTCGAGGCGGACGATCAGGTTGGCGTGGTGACGGGTCTTGCCTGGACCGAGGTTGGCGGCGAGCTGCTGACGATCGAAGGCGTCATGATGCCCGGCAAGGGCCGCATGACGGTCACCGGCAACTTGAAGGACGTGATGAAGGAATCGATCTCGGCCGCGGCATCCTATGTCCGCAGCAGAGCCCTCGATTTCGGCGTCGAGCCGCCGCTCTTCGACAAGCGGGACATCCACGTCCACGTGCCGGAAGGCGCGACTCCCAAGGACGGTCCGTCGGCCGGCGTCGCGATGGCGACGGCAATCGTCTCCATCCTGACCGGCATCCCGGTCAAGG
Source organism: Mesorhizobium sp. KR9-304 (assembly GCF_040049215.1). Classification (NCBI taxonomy): domain Bacteria; kingdom Pseudomonadati; phylum Pseudomonadota; class Alphaproteobacteria; order Hyphomicrobiales; family Phyllobacteriaceae; genus Mesorhizobium; species Mesorhizobium sp. KR9-304. Next base: position 560,504 of record NZ_JBDZDN010000003.1, read on the forward strand.
CCGATGTCGCGATGACGGGCGAGATCACGCTGCGCGGCAGGGTCCTGCCGATCGGCGGCCTGAAGGAAAAGTTGCTCGCCGCACTTCGCGGCGGCATCAAGAAGGTGCTGATCCCCGAGGACAACGCCAAGGATCTGGCGGAGATCCCAGAGAACGTGAAGAGCGGGATGGAGATCATCCCGGTCGCGCGTGTCGGCGAGGTGCTGAGGCATGCTCTGGTGCGCATGCCCGAACCGATCGAATGGGTCGAGCCCGTCACGCCTCCGGCCGCCACGGTCGACGCGGTGGATGAAGGCGGCAAGACGCTGGCTCACTGACCTGATCGGGGTTGGTGCACTGCAACAATGGAAAGCCGGGCCCTGCGCCCGGCTTTTTTGTGAAAAAAGCCCGGATTTCCAAGCTTTTTATCGCTTTTACGGCTTGGTTGCGGAACCGGTTCTTTCTAAAGTCCGTTTCCTGCCGGATGAGTCTTTCGTCCCGGTTTTCTCATGGAAGGGAAGTTATATGAACAAGAACGAACTAGTGTCTGCCGTCGCCGACGCAGCGAAGATTTCCAAGGGCGATGCGCAGTCGGCAGTTGACGCGGTCTTTTCCGTGATCACCGGCGAGTTGAAGAATGGCGGCGACGTGCGTCTGGTCGGCTTCGGCAACTTCACGGTTTCCAAGCGCGCTGCCTCGACGGGCCGCAACCCGCAGACTGGCGCGGCGGTCAAGATTCCCGCTCGCACCGTGCCGAAGTTCTCGGCCGGCAAAGGCCTCAAGGACGCGGTCAACTGACCGATAGGTCACTGATGTCGAAAAAGCCGGGCTTGACCCGGCTTTTTCTTTTCCGGCGGCTCCGCGGCAAGGATTATCTCGGCGCTGGGCGGGTTGTACCGTGCTTGTTCATGAGACGTTAACCGGGCCGATGGCTTAGGCGCGACGTATGACCGCCCATCACATATGTTGGCTGGACAACAGATAGCGATCGCGTACCGTCGTTTGCGGCTGGGGGCGAATCAAGAAGACATCGATGACTGGAGGAACCAGCCTGTGAGCCCTACCAAGACATTCTTCATCGCGACCCTGTGCGGTATTGCTATCAGTGCACTTCCGCTCGACTACGGAAGCGACGGATTCGACATCGGCGCCTATGCCAAGAATGGCGGCGGCAACGGCAACGGGGGCGGTAACGGGGGCGGCAACGGGGGCGGCAACGGCAACGGGGGTGGCAACGGTAACGGCAACGGGGGCGCGCAGGGCAAGTCCGCGTCGGCGGCCGGTCAAACCAAGTCGAGCGTCGGCGCTGAAAAGAAGGCCGCAAAGCTTGCGGCGAAACAGCAGCAGGTCGCCGCAGTATCGGCGGAAGAGACCCTGGCCAAGGAAAAGAACCTCAATGCCAAGCTCGGCCGGCTGAATTCGCTGAAGCGCAACATCAACGCCTACATCAACTCCAAGAGCCCGAAATTCGCCGCCATCCAGGCATTCGTGATGGCGTCGGCCGAAGCCGAAAACGCGCTCGCCGGAGAACAGGCAGAGTTGGACGCGCTCAATGCCGAGCTCGATGCGCTGACGGATATCCCCGAAGCCCAACGGACGACCGAGGAGCAGGAGAGGTTCGAGGCCTTGCCGGACCTCATCGCCACGCAAGAAGATGTTGTGGAGGACGCCGAGACCGCGGCTGTCCCCGATGAGGAAGCGCTCGCTGCGGCGCTTAACGAGATGGGCAACAAGACGCCCGTCGATCAGGAGGTGATTGACTGGGCGAAGGAAGTCCTTGGCGTCGGCGAGGAAAATGTCGGCAAGATCGACGAGATGCGCGAGACGCTGGAGGCCGCTGCTGCCGAAGAGACGGCCGAGGCGCCTGAGACCGAGACGACTGAAACAGCCGATCCGGTGGTTCCCGTTGAGCCGGTGCCCTGACGGCGGCTCAACACGCTTCGAAATAGGAAAAAGCCGGGCTCGACCCGGCTTTTTCTTTGATAACGCGCACTTTTTGAATTGCCCGACGCACCGTCGTTCCGGCCCTGATCCGCCCGGCTTGTGGCACATCTGCCACACAGGCTGGCCGAAGCGAACGATGCTTTGCCTCCACTAAAGGTTGCCGTTGCGGTTGTTGCCGCACTGCCGCAAAACATACCGTACGGGAAGGCGAATCCCTTCCTCTCTCGCATCCGGATGTAATTGGAGGTTCGTGTGCACTTCAGGCGCCTCTTTCTCGCCTCGGCTGCAGCGCTCGTTGCGGTCTCGGGCGCACGCGCGGCGGATGCCGTCGTGGTCGCCGAACCGGAGCCTATGGAATATGTCCGCATCTGCGACACCTACGGCGTCGGGTTCTATTACATTCCCGGCACCGAGACCTGCCTGAAGGTCAGCGGCTATATGCGCTTCGATGTGGGGGCGGGGGCTTTCGGTTTCACGGACGTCACGGACAAACGAGCCTGGTCGGAGGGGGAGTTTGGCTGGTGGGACGAACTGAACGACACCTATGATATGCGCGCCAGGTTCCAGTTGCGGCTGGATTCCCGTGCCGAGACGGAACTCGGTACGCTTCGCACCTATGCGGCCATCAATTTCAACTACAGCACTTTCGAGTACAACGAAGACCCCTTTTCCTTCGATGGTGTCTGGATGACCGACGTCGAGGATACGGTATCGATCGAGCACGCCTATATGGAACTCGCGGGATTCCGCGTCGGCAAGACCGATTCGCTATTCTCCACCTTCACCGGTTATGCTGGCGGGGTGATCAACGACGACATAATCGGCTACGGCCCTTACCGCACGAACCAGTTCGCATATGGATGGTCAAGTGACAGCGGATTTGCCGCGGCGGTCGCGCTCGAAATGGGTGACGGCGATATCATTGCGCCTTTCCTGGCGCCGGCTTTCAACCAGCCTAACCTCTACACGCTGGACAGCTACGTTCCCCATGTCGTCGGCGGCGTCGGCTGGCAGGGTGCCTGGGGCGGGGCGTCGGTTGTAGCGGGCTACGATTCGGTGTGGGAAGAGGGCGCAGTCAAGGCGCGCGTCGACTTCTATCCGACCGACAGGCTGTCGCTGTTCGCGATGGCGGGGTGGTCGAGCTACGACGACGACTACCTGTTCCTTGAGTACTGGAACGGGTCGAGTTGGACGGAAGTCGAGGTCAAGGACAGCCCGAACTACTATGCTCCCTGGGGTGGCAACTGGGCAGTTTGGGCCGGCGGTTCCTTTATGATGACCGACAAAGCGACGTTCAACCTTCAGGTCTCCTACGACCAGATGGAGGACTTCGCCGTGGTGGCCAACATCGCTTACGAGCTTGTTCCAAACTTCGTCATTACACCCGAGATCGCGTACATCGACAACTTTGATGATGAGTTCCAGAACTGGAACGAGTACTGGAACGGCGAAGAAGTTCCGTCGGAGAACTGGGGTTTCTTTGTCCGCGCCCAGGCGAATTTTGGCGGTTGATGGAGCGTCCTATGAAGGGGTCGGCAAACAAAACTATCGTCGCTGCAACCGCCGTTCTTTTGTTAACGTCCGTGGCGTTCGCTCAGGAACAGGTCGGACAGGCGACGCTGATCAAGACGGCGGTCACCGGCGCCGCCGGACCGCTCGCGCTCAAGTCTCCCGTTTATCGCGACGAGCGTATCAGCACGTCGCAGAGCGGGCTCGGCGAGTTCACGTTCCGTGACGGCACCAAGTTCGCGGTAGGCGGCAATTCCTCCGTCGTCATCGACCGTTTCGTGTTCGACGATGCGAACTCCTTCAACCAGCTTACCCTGAACGCCGCGCGGGGGTCGTTCCGCTGGATCTCAGGCAAGTCGAAATCAGAAGCCTACGAGATCGTGACGCCGGCCGGCGTCATCGGCGTGCGTGGCACGCGGCTCGACATTTTTGTCGGCCTTGGCGGCATCACCTCGGTCGTACTGCTTGAAGGGGCCGCGCGGTTCTGCGGCGCCAATGGCTGTGAGGAACTGCGTCGACGTTGCGACGTCGTGGTTGCAACGCCCGGCGGCGGAGTCGCTCCCGCCTCGCGGGTCAACCGCGACATCTATCAGACGGTCGGTACGGACACCGCCTTTCCGTTCCTGTCCGGCAGGCAGAGGCTGACGCGCGGCTTCTACGGCTTCGCCAGCGGCAGTTGCGGCCTGTCTGGATCGCGGTCCGGAATGCAGCGGACCGAGCCGGGCGGAGCGGACCGGCCAGAACGCCCGGCTGCCCCTAGCGGGTATCCGGACTGATCGCTTGAGCAGAACGGCTGCCTGCGGCGCAGGTAGCGGCGGGAGGCGGACGATTTCCCTTGTGTCGAAGGAAGCAATCCATGGCTTCTTGACGGCGGTCGCCATAGCTAAGCAATGACGACGGCAGATGCCTTTGCGCAACACGGGACATCCGCGCCCGATGCCCGTCCGAGAGCGGATCCGCCGGAGGACGTGTGGGGGCGGCGATACGATCTCGACTGGCTGAGGGTATTCGCGTTCGGTGTTCTCATCTTCTATCACGTCGGCATGTTCTACGTGACCTGGGACTGGATCGTGAAGAGCCGTTACAGCGCTCCGTTCCTGGAACCTGTCATGGGGCTGACAAATCCGTGGCGGTTGGCGCTTTTATTTTTCATTTCGGGCGCAGCGGTCCGCTTCGCCATCGACAAGACAACCTTGGGCATATTTCTGCCGGAGCGGTTCACGCGGCTGCTCGTCCCTCTGGCGTTCGGCATGGCGGTGATTTGTGTGCCGCAAGCCTACGCAGAACTTCGTTATCTGGGCGAGATCGAGCCGGGTTTTTTCGCATTCTACCGCGACTATCTCGGCTACGGCGACTTCTCGATCGTCGCGCCGCCTTGGTATCACCTCTGGTATGTCGCCTACATTCTTGTCTACACGTTGATTGCGGTGGCGTGTCTGCCGCTGCTGAGACCTGCGGCAACCGCTTTTGGTGGATCGTTCGTCGCTTGGCTGGCAAGAGGGCGCGCGTGGCGGCTGCTTTTCGTGCCGGCGCTCCCGTTCGCCGCTTATGCGGTGACACTGGATCCCTACTTCCCGACAACGCTTGCCCTGTGGGGGGATTGGGCCAACATCGCACAAACGCTCACATTCTTCCTCATCGGCTTCGCGGCGGCGAAGAGTGAGGATTTCTGGAACGCCGTCGACAGGACGTTGCCGGCATCGATTTTCCTCTCGCTGGTTCTGGGCGGCTTGCTGCTGACGGCATTGCTCAACCAGTTCGCGGTGGGCTCGGACCTGCAATTGCTGAACGCGGTGCTGCTTCTGAGGGAATTTTATGCTTGGTCGATCATCGTCATGCTGCTTGGCCTTGGGCGCAGGTTCGCAAATTGCGCGAGCCCCACGCTGACCCATCTGAACTCGGCAATATTCCCATACTACATCCTGCATCAGACGATCATTGTGCTTGTCGGCTATTGGTTCACGGTGAACGAGGCTTCTGTCGCGATCGAGGCGACGACGATGGTCGGGGCGACAGTCATTGGTTGCATATTGGGATACGAAGTCCTCCGTAGGGTACCTGCGTTGAGGCCGCTGTTCGGTCTGCCCAAGCGCAGAAGGCGAGCGGAAGCCTAGACTCTATGATCCATGACGGCTGCGATCCTCCGCCTGATCAGCTTGCGCTGGTTTGCCTGGAAATGTGGCCTGAGCTCATCGGCCAGATCCCTGGCGCGGCGGGCCATTGCGGCGTCTTCATAGGCGTCAAGCACGATGGAGCGAAAACGCCCGGCGCGTCTGTCCGCCTTGTCGACGGATATTAGGGTCCCACGGTCTTCGACTGCCCTAGCGTAGTACTCTTGTTCCCGATGCTGCGGCACGGACACGTGGGGCAGTCCCGAGGCGAGGCCCATGCAGAGCGTGCCGGGTTGCGCTGCGTTGACCAGCAGCCGGCTACGCTTCGCCACGAGGTCGATTGGGACAGGCGATCGCTCGACGTGGATCCCCCGCCGGGTGAGGTTATCCGCAGCCTTGATGTCGATTCCGGGAATGAAGGCGCGGGTCGGCGCTCCGAGATAGCTTATTGCCTCCATCAGCCCCGGATCGAACTTCTCGGTGCTCGAAAAATAGATGAAGATCTCATCGCCATCGGAAACCGGTTCTGCTGTCCCGCCAATGATCGGTGGCAGCAAGGGTTGCGAGCGCCACTCGGTGTAGGGGTCGAGCATCTCCAGCGTAAAAACGAGCTGGTCGGTGCAGGCATAGACTTCCGGAAGCCGCGCAAGCCTGGGGATGCCGAACTCCGGAACCACCGAATTGATTGTGTCGACGATCTCCGCCTCGTCATGAATGCGCGTCGAATGACGTGGCAGAAGAATAGGAAAAGTCGTCATGTTCGGAGCCGGAACCAAATATCCGGTACCCACTGCAACGCATGGGATTCCAAGACCTCGTGCAGCCAGCAGCGCACACGGTGCGCTGTCGGCGATGACCAAGGAGATGTCGCACTCACTCATGACCCCTTGCCACCAGCCGATGCATTCGCGGAGGATTTCGGGGCTGCGGAAGCTCATGTCTCCCATGAATTCGCCCCAGGTCGACGTAGCCGGGTTTCCGTGGGCTTTTCTATACTCGTCCGAAAAGGGCAGCCAAGGGCCCTGCACCGGGTTGCAAAGGGCGGCCAGCTCGCTCTCGAAGTCCAGTTTGCACAGGGCGGCGTCGAACGTGAAACGGTCGCCGACGGCCTCGGCAACCGTTCTCAACGTGACGACATGGCCGCGGCCGCTGCCGTGTTCCCAAGCAAGCAGGGCTCCCAGCATCGCTAACTCGCCGTGTGCGGCCAGGTCGGCGCAGCAGGCCCGCGGCAGGCTCGGCAGGTGTTCTTGTCGATCAACCCTGTGTAGCGGCAGGCAACAGCACCGGCGGCAGCGGGCATGGATGGAACTCCATCTGAGGCGGTATCGTCGCGGTCGGCAATCGCGGTTCTTTCTTTGTCCGATCCCGTCCGCAACCGCAAGGCCACCAGCCGCGCCGTCGCGAGAACCGCGTTCCCCGCCGCAAACCCTGCAGAATGTGGAGGAATGGCGCGAGTGACGGGGCTCGAACCCGCGACCTCCGGCGTGACAGGCCGGCACTCTAACCGACTGAGCTACACCCGCGCATGACGCGCACGTGACTGGCGTGTTGCGTCGTTGGCGGCTGGATAAGGGGTTCGACCGGGAGTGTCAAGCGCCGCAGCGACGTTAGCCGCGTGTGACGCAAGCGCTTCCGGAATCCCGCCGCGCTGCAAAGGGCCGCAGCCCGCGCCGGCCCCGATTCCGCTTGCGGAGCCACGCCGAAATGCTTAAACGTCCGGGCCTGATTTTCGAGCCTGTTTCTGGGGCGATTAGCTCAGTTGGTAGAGCGCTTCGTTTACACCGAAGATGTCGGCGGTTCGAGCCCGTCATCGCCCACCAAAGTCATGCGATTGAAATTGCTTGTTTTTCTTAGAACGGTTGCCTCCGATTTTGAGACATATGTTCTGATCTAGCTACCATCCAGCAACCCGACCGCACGCTTGTCACCCAGTTGGCAAGCTTGAGCTGCGGCACTCGAAAGCGGGGCTCGACCTCGTCGGATCGCAGGTATTTGCGGATCGTGTTCCGCGACAGTCCCGTGCGCCGCGCAATCTCCCGGATCGAAAGTCCATCCCGCAGATGTCAGCGCCGGATAACGCTCAGTAACGCCATGTCTATCACTCCAATGTCCCCTGAAATCATCAAGCAGGGGTGGGTTCAAACATGGGTCACTCTCGATGGAAAAATCCCTCAATCCCGGGTCAACTCTCGGCGGAAATCAACACTGCTTCTTCTTGATGAGCCGAGCCTCGGCCTGTTGCCGATCATGGCTGACGAAATCATGGAGAGACTGATCGTGATCGGTCGGGAGGGTATGACGATCTGTCTGGTCGAACAGAATGTCTATTCGGCGCTCAGCATTTCCGAGTACGCCTACGTTCTAGAGAGTGGCCGGATTGAGATGGAGGGGAAAGCAGCCGATCTCATCACTCGAGATTCCGTGCGTCAAAGCTATCTCGGCATGTGACTTTGACATTGGCGCCAAGAATAAGCCGGGCCCGAAGTGGCCTGCCACTGACCTCTCATCCGGCTGCGGACGCGCCGGCTTGGCCTGTCGACGGCTGCGGGGGCACTCAGTTCTCCAACTATTGGTGAGGCGCGACGCCGAGTTCTGGCCGGCATGCGGAGCCGTTGAAATATCAGTGTAAAATAATAATCCACATAGGCTTATGCATATGTGTTACGATGGTAAAATACTCCAAAAATATAACAAAAACACAGGAGGCTGCCTTGAGCGCATACGCTTTCCATTTAGTCATGAAGGTCTCGGTTCTGGTATTCATTTCTGCTTCCGCATATGCGATTTATGCGGGGTTGTTATGACCACGGGACTGACATTTCCCAATTCAAGCCGTAGCTACGATCCGGACCACGGCAGAATTCGATTTGTCGGCCATGACGGCATGTTCCAGATCTCCTTCTCCATCACCACCGATGCAATTTCGCGAAAACGCTTCGACGGCGCCGACGCGGAGCGGGACTATCTGGCGACCTTCGACGCCAGCCGCTCGTTCGTCCAGGCTGTTGCGGCCAAGGCTTATGGCCGAACCCGCAAGACCACATACGCCCTGACGGCGGCTGATGTCTGAAGGCTGAGAGGGTGCCCGCCGAATTTCCGCCGACCCTCACGAGATTGTCATCCCGGCGCTCTACCCGCCTTTGCTAAGGTTGCCAGACGGCATCGCTTCGGGTCGTCGGTCCGGAGCCAACGATACGAGGGTCCGGTGCGGCGGCTTGCGATAATCCTTCCGGTGCTGTTGCTCGCCGGCGAGGCCTCGGCGATTTCCCGCTATCAGACGACGTCGATGAGCTGCGCAAGGGTGCAGGCTGCCGTCAGCTCGGATGGTGCGGCGATCTTGCGCTATCCCGCGCCCGATAATCCGTCGCTGGTGCTTTATGACCGCTACGTCCGCGACAGGACGTTTTGCAGTTCGTCGCAACGCGCCGATCTCCAGAGCGTACCGGCAGCCGACACGCGCAATTGTCCCGTGCGCAAATGCGTGCGCGCTTCAGGGGCCGGGCGCAACCGCTGACGGCCGGCTTCAGTCTATCCCGTTGACGGCCGCGAGTTGCCTCATGCGTGCAGCGGCGAGTTCGGGATCGGCGAGCAGGTGGGCCTTGTCGGCGAGGCGGAACACGTCGGCATAATGCACGACGCCGCGCGCGGCATCCATGCCGCCGAGCATGCGGAAATGGCTCTGGAAGCCGTTCAGCCAGGCAAGAAAGACGACGCCCGCCTTGTAGAACTGGGTCGGCGCCTCGAAGATCTTTCGCGACAGCGCGACCGTGGGGTCGAGGATCGCATGATAGCCCGCGTTGTCGCCGGCCGCGAGGCGCTGGAGTGCTGCGGCTGCAGCCGGCGCGATCGGATCGAATATGCCGAGCAGCGCATGGGAGACATGTTTGCCGTCGCCCTCGATCAGGTCGGCGTAGTTGAAATCGTCGCCCGTATACATCTTCACGCCGGCAGGCAGGGCGGCGCGCAGCTTCTCCTCGTGCCGCTGTTCGAGCAGTGAGATTTTTATCCCTTCGATCTTGTTGGGATGCGCGCGGATCAGGTCGAGCACGGTCGCCATTGCCGTGTCGACATCGCGGCTCGCCCAATAGCCGGCAAGCTCGGGGTCGAACATGTCTCCCAGCCAGTGCAGGATCACCTTGTCGGCTGCCTGGGAAATGATCCGGTCGTAGACGTTTAGATAATCGTCGCGCGACTTCGCCATGCGGCAGAGCGCGCGGCTCGCCATCATGATCGCGCGGCCGCCATTCGCCTCGATGTGGGCGAACTGCTCCTCATAGGCGGCGATCACATCGTCCAGCGAGCGCGTTTTCGCCGGCTCGAGCTGGTCGGTGCCGGCGCCGCAGGCGAGGTCGGCGCCTGCCACAGTTCTTGCCTCGGCCAGGGAGCGGCTGATCAGCTCCTTGGCGCCGGACCAGTCGAGGCCCATGCCGCGCTGCGACGTGTCCATCGCCTCGGCGATCTTCATGCCGAGGCCCCACAGATGGTGGCGGAATTTCAGCGTCGCATCCCAGTCGACAACGGGCGACGTAACCGGGTCGGTCATTCTCAGCGGGTCCGCGACCACGTGCGCCGCCGCGTAGACCGTGCGGGGCAGGGCGGTGGTGCTCGCCAGCGGAAACGGTGACGCCGGGCCGGTCGAGTAGTCTTCGATCGAGCCGTCGCTGAGCGGAAGACGGAGTTTTGCCATCGGCCGTGGACCTCCCTGCGATGGGCGAATGCCGGCGTAACTATATGGAACGTTCCAAAGTGTCAAACAGGCCACTGCTCAAATCGGCTATAGCGGTGGGTTGTGAGATGCTTTGGTCAGCCAGTGCGCTTGACATGACGGGACGTGAGAATTAGAACGTTCCAATTCGCTGGCGCAAAGACCAGCCCCGGAGGAAACCCGTGCCCGTTCGCGAAAAGGCGACAATTCTGGACATTGCGCGCGAAGCCGGCGTGTCCAAGTCGACCGTTTCGCTCGTGCTCCAGGGCAGCGGGCTCATCCGCCCCGAGACCGCAGGCAAGGTCCGCAAGGCCATCGAGGACGTCGGCTACGTCTATAACCGCGGCGCCGCCAATCTGCGCAAGTCGCACTCCAACGTCATCGGCATGGTCATCAACGACCTGACCAATCCTTTCTTCGCCGAACTCGCCGTCGGCATGGAGCGCGTCTTCCAGTCTGCCGGCATCGTGCCCTTCATCGCCAACACCGCCGAGAATCCCGTGCGCCAGGAAGAGGTGCTGAAGTCGATGATGGAGCAGGGGGTCGCCGGCCTCATCGTCTCCCCGGCGCGCGGCACGACGGCTGAAGCGTTCCGGCGCATGCAGCAGGCCGGCATTCCGGTCGTGCTTGCGATGCGTCGCCTGCGCGAGGGCCGCGTGCCGGCCGTCGTGCCGGACAATCGCCGCGGCGCCACGCTCGCCGCCGCGCATCTTATCCGCAAGGGCCACCGCCGGCTCGCCTTCTTCGGCGGCTTCTCCGACATGGTCGTCTACCATGAACGTGCCGACGGGTTTCGCGATGCCTGCGAGGCGCATGGTATCGCCACTCAGGACATCACGATCGTCGAGGGCGAGACCAACCGCAAAGGCGGCATGGCTTGTCTCGACACTGCCCTGTCGCTGCCGAACCCGCCGACCGCCGCGGTCTGCTTCAATGACGCCGTCGCCTTCGGCGTCATGCTGGCGTTGCGCAAGCGCGGCCTGGAGCCGGGGCGCGACTTCGCCGTCGTCGGCTTCGACGACGTGGTTGAAGCGCAGCATTACGTGCCCGCGCTGACCAGCGTCTCGGTCGACACGGCAGGCCTTGGTGAGCGCGCCGCCCATTCGGTGCTGAAGATGATCCAGTCGCGCACGACGCGCGCGGAAGACCATGTCGGCGCCGTCAACCTGGTGGTTCGCGAAAGTTGCGGCCCCGACCTCGATACATCCAGGGACGGAGTGGCATGACGGTGAGATGGGGCCTGATCGGCGCGAGCACGATCGCCAGGCAGTTCATGATCGGCGCAGTTCGCGCCGAGGGCGGCGAAGTCGCGGCCGTCATGAGCTCCAGCGCCGACCGCGCGGCGTCTTACGCAAAGGAAAACGGCATTCCCGCCGCTTTCTCGACGCTCGACGCAATCCTCGGCGCCGACATCGACGCCGTCTACATCTCGACCACCAACGAGCTGCATCTCGAACAGTCGCTTGCCGCGGCGAAGGCCGGCAAGCATGTGCTTTGCGAAAAGCCGCTTGCGCTCACCAGCGCCGATGCCAGGAAGATCGTCGCGGCCTGCAAGGCTGCGGGCGTCGTCATGGGCACCAACCATCATCTGCGCAATGCCGGCGCGCACCGCGCCATGCGCGAGGCGATTGCCTCAGGCCGCATAGGTAAGCCGATCGCCGCGCGCGTCTTCCACTCCGTCTATCTGCCCGAGAATCTCCAGGGCTGGCGCATCTCGAAACCCGAGGCGGGCGGCGGCGTGGTGCTCGACATCACCGTGCATGACGCCGACACGCTCCGCTTCGTGCTGGGCAGCGACCCGGTCGAGGTTTCTGCGTTCACCCAGTCGGCCGGGATGGCGGCGGGCGGGCTGGAGGACGGCGCCATGTGCATCTGGCGCTTCAGGTCCGGCGTAATCGCGCAGTCGCATGAGGGCTTCACCACCAGATTCGCCGGCACCGGCTTCGAGGTGCATGGCAGCGAAGGCTCGCTGTTCGGCAGGGACGTGATGACACAGAAGCCGGTCGGCTCGGTCACATTGCGCACCGCCAGCGGCGAGGAGGAACTCACCTTTGACCGCGGCGATCTCTATGCACGCTCGCTCGGCCTGTTCCACAAGGCGATAGACGGCGAGGGGGCACCGTCGGCCACCGGCGAGGACGGCGTCTGGTCGCTGGCCTCCGCCGAGGCCGCGCTGCAGTCGGCAAGGACCGGGCGCGCCGTCGCCGTCGATCCGAAGCTCGGGGAGATCGCGTGAGCAAGGTCGTCGCCCCAGCCCAGGCCGCGTCCCTTATCGGGGACGGAATGGTCGTCTCCGTCTCCTCGTCCTCAGGGCTCGGTTGTCCCGACCTGATGCTGAAGGCGATCGGCGAACGCTTCGACAAGGAAGGCCATCCGCGCGACCTCACCACGCTGCATCCGATCGCCGCCGGCGACATGAGCGGCATCAAGGGTGTCGACCATATCGCCAAGAAGGGCCTGCTGAAAAAGATCATCGGCGGCTCCTATCCCTCGGGACCGTCGAGCGCCGAGCCGCCGCTGATCTGGAAGATGATCGGCAACGAGGAGGTCGCCGCCTACAACGTTCCGTCGGGCATCATGTTCGACATGCACCGAGAGGCCGCCGCAAAGCGCCCCGGCGTGTTGACCAAGATCGGGCTCGACACCTTCGTCGACCCTGACCGACAGGGCTGCGCGATGAACGAAAGGGCCGCCGCCGAGCCGATCGTCAGGAAGATTGTCTTCGAGGGCGAGGACTGGCTTTATTTCCCTGCCATTGCCCCGGAAATCGCGATCATCCGCGCCACCACCGCCGACGAGCGCGGCAACCTCACCTACGAGCATGAGGGTGCCTATCTCGGCGGGCTCGATCAGGCGCTCGCCGCCCGCAACAATGGCGGCATCGTCATTGCGCAGGTCAAGCGGGTCACCAAGGACGGGTCGCTGCGCCCGCATGACGTGCGCGTGCCCGGCATGCTGGTCGACTATGTCGTCGTCGATCCCGACCAGAAGCAGACCACGCAGACACTTTACGATCCCGCCATATCCGGCGAGATCTTCCGCCCGCTGGAAAGCTTCCGCGTGCCCGAGTTCAATATCCAGAAGGTCATCGCCCGCCGCGTCGCCCGCGAGCTTGAGGCGGGCAGCGCCGTCAATCTGGGCTTCGGCATCTCGGCCAACGTGCCGCGCATCCTCCTGGAGGAAGGCCTGCACGGCGAAGTCACCTGGGTCATCGAGCAGGGCGCCGTCGGCGGCGTGCCGCTGCTCGACTTCGCCTTCGGCTGCGCGTCGAATGCCGACGCCTTCATGCCGTCGCCCTATCAGTTCACCTATTTCCAGGGTGCTGGCTTCGACGCCTCGCTGCTCTCCTTCCTGGAGATCGACCGCAGCGGTTCGGTGAACGTCTCGAAGCTCTCCTTCCGCCCGCATGTGACGGCTGGCGCCGGCGGTTTCGTCGACATCACCGCGCGGGCGAAAAAGATCGTCTTCTCAGGCATGTTCAACGCGGGCGCGAAGCTGAACGTCGAAGGCGGCAAGCTGGTCATCGAGAAGGACGGCAAGCTGAAGAAACTGGTCAACGAAGTCGAGCACGTTACCTTCTCGGGCAGGCGTGGCGTCGAGCAGGGCCAGAATGTGACCTACGTCACCGAACGTGCCGTGATGAAACTGTCGCGGGAGGGTATCGTGCTCACCGAGATTGCGCCTGGCGCTGATTTGCAGACGCACATTCTCGACCAGTCCGAATTCCCGCTGATCGTCTCGCCCGACCTGAAGACGATGGATGCCTGCCTGTTCGCCGAAGCGCCGATCGGCTTGACGCTGCCGCGCAAGCCCGCGCGCGTTCCCATGGAGGCGGCGCATGTCTGAACTCGTCACCTTCGAACAGGACGGCGCGCTTGGCATCGTCACGCTGCGCCGCCCGGAAAAATTTAACGCGCTCGACATCCCCATGCTGCGCGCGCTCGAGACCGCGCTTGACGCCGCCGAGGAGGCGGAAGGTGTGCGCGTCGTGTTGCTATGCGGCGAGGGCAAGGGCTTTTGTTCGGGCGGCGATGTCGAGGCGTGGTCCGCGATGAGTGCTGCCGATTTTCAGGTCAAGTGGGTACGTTACGGCCACCGCGTCTTCGACCGCCTGGCGCGGCTGCGCCAACCCACAATCGCCGTGCTTTGCGGCCACGCTCTCGGCGGCGGACTGGAGCTTGCCGCCGCCTGCGACTTCCGCCTCGCCGAACGTCAGGTGAAACTCGGCTTCCCGGAGACGTCGATCGGCGTGGTGCCCGGCTGGTCTGGCACGCAGCGTGCGGTGCGCCGTTTCGGCGCGCAGACCGTCCGGCGGCTTGCGCTTGGCGGCGAGATCCTGCTTGCACCCGAGGCGCTGGCATCGGGCGTCGTCGACCGCGTCGTCGAGACGGGCGCGGCGCTGGCCGAGGCGAAGGCATGGGCGGAAAAGATCGCAGAGCGCGGGCCGCTCGCCACCGAGGTCGCCAAGCTGATGATATCAGTCGCAGAGGGTGAGGAAAGCGCTGCCGCGATCGAAGCGCTTGCCAGCGGATTCATCGCGTCGACCGGCGACCTAAAGATGGGCGTCGAAGCATTCAGAAACAAACAGAAGCTAGCATTTTCAAGAAGCTAGAGACGAAACCGGACTCGATTTCTCAATGAACGCTCCGCTCAATATCTCAATGCCAGCCGAGGCCGCCGCTGGCCCGACGAGCTACAAGCTGCTCATCGACGGCAAGCATGTCGACGCCGCCGACGGCCGCTCGCTGGAGCGCCGGAGCCCCGGCCACGGCTTCGTCGTCTCGCGTTATGCGCAGGCGAGCGAGAAGGACGTAGATCTGGCCGTGAAGGCCGCGCACAGTGCCTTCGAGAGTGGCCCCTGGCCGCGCATGAAGGCCGCCGAGCGCGCCGGAATCCTCCTCAAAGCGGCCGATCTGATCGAGGCGCGGCTTGAAGACATCGCCCGCCTCGATGCGCTGGAATCCGGAAAGCCGATCGCCCAGGCGCGTGGCGAGATCGGCGGCGCCGTCGACATCTGGCGCTACGCCGCCTCGCTTGCCCGCACGCTGCATGGCGAATCCTACGCCAATCTCGGCGACGCCATGCTCGGCGTGGTGCTGCGCGAACCGATCGGCGTCGTCTCGATCATCACGCCATGGAATTTTCCGTTCCTGATCGTCAGCCAGAAGCTGCCCTTCGCGCTCGCCGCCGGCTGCACCGCCGTCGTGAAGCCCTCGGAGATGACCTCGGCGTCGACCTTCGTGCTCGGCGACATACTGCTCGAAGCCGGCGTTCCTTCAGGTGTTGTCAACGTCATTGCCGGCCTCGGCGCCGATGTCGGCGCGCCGATGGTTTCGCATCCGCTGGTCGAGATGGTCTCCTTCACCGGCTCGACCCGTGTCGGCAAGCTGACCATGGCGAGCGCGGCGCAGTCGCTGAAGAAGGTGTCGATGGAACTCGGCGGCAAGAACGGCCAGATCGTGTTTCCGGATGGCGACCTGGAGGCCGCCGCCGACGCAGCCGTCTTCGGCGGTTTCTTCAACGCCGGCGAGTGCTGCAACGCCGGCAGCCGGCTCATCGTGCATGAGGCCATAGCAGACGATTTTCTCGCAGCGGTGAAAACGCTCACCGCAAAGGTCCGCGTCGGCGATCCGCTCGATGACCTCACCAAGGTCGGAGCCATGATCTCGACCGACCATCTGACTAAGGTCTCCGGCTACGTTTCGACGGCAAAAGGCGAGGGCGCCAGTGTGCTTTCCGGCGGTGACGCCAGGGCATCCAGCGCGGGTCAATATCTCGACCCGACCATCGTCGCGGGAGTGACCGAAGGCATGGCGATCGCCCGTGAGGAAGTGTTTGGCCCGGTGCTCTCCGTGCTCTCGTTTAAAACGATTGAAGAGGCGTTGCGCATCGCCAATAACACGCCTTATGGTCTCTCTGCAGGCGTGTGGTCGAAGGACATCGACACCTGCATGACGGTAGCGCGCGGCGTCCGTACGGGAACGGTGTGGGTCAACACCTTCATGGACGGTTATCCCGAACTGCCCTTCGGAGGATACAAGCAGTCCGGCCTCGGGCGTGAACTGGGAAAGCGCGCCGTGGAGGACTACACCGAGGAGAAGACCATCCAGTTTCATCGCGGCCAGCGCACCGGTTGGTGGGTTGGCTGAGTTGGGAAGAACCCGGCGGTGTCCGCCGGTCGTGTAACCGCAACTTTGGGAGGTACATCATGTTGCGTAAACTGCTTATCGGAACGATGCTTTCGACGGCGCTCACGGCCTATGCCGCGCCGACATTTGCCGAGGAAGTCGAGGTCCTGCACTGGTGGACGTCGGGCGGTGAAGCCGCCGCGCTCGACGTTCTCAAGAAGAACCTCGAAGCCCAGGGCGTCACCTGGAAAGACATGCCCGTCGCCGGCGGCGGCGGCGAGGCGGCGATGACCGCGCTGCGTGCCCGTGTCACGGCCGGCAACCCGCCGACCGCCGTGCAGGCGCTCGGCTTCGACATCACCGACTGGGCCAAGCAGGGCGTGGTCGGCGATCTCGGCGAGGTTGCCGCGAAGGAGAACTGGGATGCCGTGGTTCCGGCCGCTCTCCAGGCCTTCTCGAAGTATGACGGCAAGTGGATCGCCGCTCCTGTGAACGTCCACTCGACCAACTGGGTGTGGATCAACAAGAAGGCCCTTGACGCCGCCGGCGGCAAGGCTCCCGAGACCTGGGACGAGCTGATCGTGGTCCTCGACGCCATGAAGGCGAACGGCATCTCGCCAATCGGCCACGGCGGCCAGGCCTGGCAGGACGCGACGATCTTCGACGCCGTCGTGCTCTCGCAGGGCACCGACTTCTACAAGGCCTCGATGATCGACCTCGATCCGGCCGCGCTCAGCGGTGAACAGATGGTCGCGGTCTTCGACAAGATGGGCAAGCTCAAGGAATATGTCGACGCCGACTTCTCGGGTCGTGACTGGAACCTCGCTTCCGCCATGGTCATCGAAGGCAAGGCCGGCATGCAGTTCATGGGCGACTGGGCCAAGGGCGAGTTCCTCAAGGCCGGCCAGAAGCCGGGCACGGACTTCGTCTGCATCCGCTTCCCGGGCACACAAGGGTCGGTCACCTTCAACTCCGACCAGTTCATGATGTTCCAGGTGGGCGACGCCAACAAGGGCGCTCAGCTGAAGATGGCGTCGGCGATCGAGGATCCGGCATTCCAGTCGGCGTTCAACGTCGTCAAGGGTTCGGCGCCTGCGCGCACCGACGTGCCGAACGATGCGTTCGACGACTGCGGCAAGAAGGCCATGGCCGACCTCGCCGAAGCCGACAAGAACGGCAAGCTTTTCGGCTCGATGGCCCACGGCCATGCCAACCCGGCGGCGGTGAAGAACGCCATGTATGACGTGATCACCCGCCACTTCAACGGCGAACTAGACTCGGCTGCCGCCGCTGCGGCGCTGGCCGAGGCCGTAGCTGCGGCCAAGGGTTGACCTCAAGCGATCTGTGCCCCGGCGCTTAAGCCGGGGCACTCTTCCACCGATCGAGGACAGGGACATGGCGACCATCAGCGTAGCCGCGCCGCGCGTGGCGGCAAACCCGCGCGCCACATTGCAGGAATGGCTGCCGAAGCTGGTGCTTGCGCCGAGCTTCGCGCTCATCCTTTTGTTCGTCTACGGCTTCATCGTCTTCACCGGCGTGCTGTCCTTCACCGGCTCCAAGCTCTTGCCCGACTTCTCCACCTGGGTCGGCTTCGGCAATTATGTGCGCCTCTTCAACCACCCCAACTGGATCACCGCGCTGAAGAACCTGGCGATCTTCGCCACGCTCTACATCGTCGTTTGCAGTGTGCTCGGCCTCGGCCTGGCCATACTGCTCGACCAGAAGATCCGCGGCGAGGGCGTCCTCCGCCCGATCTACCTCTACCCGATGGCGCTTTCCTTCATCGTCACCGGCGTCGCGTGGAAATGGTTCCTCGACCCCGGCATCGGCCTCGAGCATGTCATGCACAGCTGGGGCTGGGAGAGCTTTTCCTTCCGTTGGATCAAGGAGGGCAAGTTCGCCATCTACACCATCGTCATTGCCGCAGTCTGGCAGTCCTCAGGCTTCGTCATGGCGATGTTCCTTGCCGGCCTGCGCGGCGTCGACAACGAGATCATCAAGGCCGCGCAGATCGACGGCGCCTCGACCGTCACCATCTATCGCCGCATCATCATCCCGCTGATGCGGCCGGTCTTCCTGTCGGCCTTCGTCGTGCTCGCGCACCTTGCGATCAAGTCCTACGACCTCGTCGTCGCCATGACCGACGGCGGCCCGGGCACCGCCACCTGGACGCCGGCTTTGTTCATGCAGAAGTTCACCTTCGGCCGCAACGAGATGGCGATGGGCGCGTCGTCGGCGATCATCATGATGATGATGATCTTCTCCATCATCGTGCCGTATCTCTACTCCGAACTCAGGGGAGGGCGCCGCCAATGAGCGCCGTCTCGCAGGACAACGCCACCCGCACCGGCATTTTTGCCCGCGCGCTGATCTATTCGCTGCTCCTCATCTTCGCGGTCTACTACCTGCTACCGCTCTACGTGATGGTGGTGAACTCGCTGAAGCCGCTCGACGAGATTCGCGAAGGCAACATGCTGAACCTGCCGCGGCAATGGACGATTGCGCCCTGGCTTTCCGCCTGGTCGACGGCGCAGATCGGCGTTTCGCCGACCGGCCTCAAGCCCTATTTCCTGAACTCCATCCTCATGGTCGTGCCGGCCGTCGCGCTCTCCACCATCCTTGGTGCGCTCAACGGTTACGTGCTGACCAAATGGCGCTTCAAGGGCGACACGATCGTGTTCGGTCTGATGCTGCTCGCCTGCTTCATTCCGTTCCAGATCGTGCTGATCCCGTCGGCCCGCATCCTCGGCCTCACCGGGCTTGCCGGCACCATCACCGGTCTGGTGCTGATCCACGCCATCTATGGCCTCGGCTTCACCACGCTGTTCTTCCGCAACTACTACGAAGCCTTCCCGACCGAGCTGGTGCGGGCCGCACAGATCGACGGCGCCTCCTTCTTCCAGATATTCCGGCGCATCCTTTTGCCCTCGTCGGGGCCGATCATCGTCGTCACAGTCATCTGGCAGTTCACCAACATCTGGAACGACTTCCTGTTCGGATCGTCCTTTTCCAGCTTCGATTCCATCCCGATCACGGTGGCGCTGAACAACCTCGTCAACTCGTCGACGGGCGTGAAGGAATACAACGTGCATTTCGCCGGCGCGATCCTGGCCGCGCTTCCCACGCTCATCGTCTACGTCGTCTCCGGACGCTATTTCGTGCGCGGCCTGATGGCCGGTGCGGTCAAGGGATAGAACCATGTCCTTCCTGCAGATCAAGAATCTCGAAAAGTCCTTCGGCGCAACGCGTATCCTGAAGGACGTGTCGCTGGAGATCGAGGAGGGCGGCTTCCTCGTGCTGGTCGGCCCGTCCGGCTGCGGCAAGTCCACGCTCCTCAACACCATCGCGGGTTTGGAACCCATCACCGGCGGCGAGATCAGGATCGCCGGCCGCGATGTCGCGGGCCTCCATCCGTCCAAGCGCGACATCGCGATGGTCTTCCAGTCCTACGCGCTTTACCCGAACATGACGGTGTCAGGGAACATTGCCTTTGGCATGGAGATCCGCGGCGTGCCCAAGCCCGAGCGCGAGGCGGCGATCGCCAAGGTCGCCGACATGCTGCAGATCGGTCACCTGCTCGACCGCAAGCCGTCGCAGCTCTCGGGCGGCCAGCGCCAGCGCGTCGCCATGGGCCGTGCGCTCGTGCGCGATCCGCAGGTCTTCCTCTTCGACGAGCCGCTGTCCAATCTCGACGCAAAACTGCGCATCGACATGCGCACCGAGATCAAGCGGCTCCACCAGCGCATGAAGACCACCATCGTCTACGTCACCCACGACCAGATCGAGGCGATGACGCTGGCGACCAAGATCGCGGTGCTGAAGGACGGCATCCTGCAGCAATTCGGCACGCCGGCCGAGATATACAACAACCCGGTCAACATGTTCGTCGCCGACTTCATGGGCTCGCCGGCGATGAACCTCGTCCCGGCGACCATCGGCACCGACGGCAACGCGCTGACAGCCAACTTTGAGCGTGAAGGCCGTCCTGCGGTGTCGCTCGCCCTCACTAACCCACCCGCGGGCCTCGCTGCCTTCCAGGGCAAGCAGGTGATCTTCGGGGTACGCCCGGAGGCGCTGACCGACCCCGACGGCGCCGACCGCAACGCTTCGAGCACCGCCACCGCCGACCTCCACATCGAGGTCGTCGAGCCGGCCGGCTCCGACACCTTCGCCGTCACCAATCTCGGCGGCAAGGGCGTGGTGGCGCGCCTACGCGCCGACGCCAATGTCCAGCCCGGCACCGTCACCCCCCTGACCTTCAACCTGACCAAGACCGTGTTCTTCGATCCGGCGACGGAAGCGCGGATTCACTAGCCGATGGGCTCGCCCGACATCGTCATCATCGGCTCCGGCATGGGCGGCGCCACGGTGGCTGCCGGCCTGGCGGGCAGTGGCGCGAAGGTGACCATCCTGGAGAAGGGTGAGCGCCTGCTCGACTCGCCCGAGACGCGCGATGCCCGCGCCATCTTCCAGCGCGGGTATTTCCGTCCGAAAGAAATGTGGCTCGACGCCGAGGGCAGGCCGTTCAACCCGGGCAACTATCATGTCGTCGGCGGCAACACGAAGTTCTATGGCGCGGTGCTGTTTCGCTACCGCAGGGAGGATTTTGCCGAGCTTGAATTCCCCGGCGGCGGCGTGTCGCCGGCCTGGCCGTTCCCCTATGAGGAACTGGAACCCTGGTACTCAAGGGCCGAGCAGCTCTATCAGGTCAGGGGAACGACAGACGAAGACCCCACCGAGCCGTTCCATTCCCGCGACTATCCTTTCCCGCCCGTTCCCGACGAACCGGCCATCGCGAAAGTCCGTGAGCGCCTGAGTTCGGTAGGATTGCATCCGGCCAGCCTGCCGCTCGGGTTGGACATCGACCGCTGGCTTGCCCGCGCCAAAACGCCGTTCGACGCCTACCCCGACACGCTGACCGGCAAGATGGATGCCGAGAGCTGCGGTCTGGCTGAAGCACTCAAGGATCCCTACATCGATCTGCAGACCGGTGCGGACGTTGTCAGGCTGGAGACCGACGAGAAGAACCGCATCGCCTCGATCGTCTATCGCCAGAACGGTGAGGAGAGGCGCCTCTCGCCTAGGCTGGTGATCCTGTCGGCCGGCGCCATCCGTTCCGCAACGCTGCTCTTGAGTTCGGCGGACGGACGCAACCCTGACGGACTCGCCAACAGCTCGGATCAGGTCGGCCGCAACTTCATGAACCACAACGCGACGTTCATGCTCGCCGTCGACCCCCGTACGGTCAACGATTCGGTCTACCAGAAGACCATACACTTCAACGATTTCTATTTCGGCGACGGCAATGGATCGGGACCGCTCGGCCAGGTTCAACTGCTCGGCCGCGTGACCGGGCAGATTCTGAAAAGCCGTCTGCGCGCCGTTCCCGAATTCGCGCTGAATATGCTCAGCCGCCGCTCCGTGGACTGGTATCTGGTTTCGGAAGACCTGCCGCGCAAGGAAAGCCGGGTGCGGCTCGACGGATCGCAGGTCATCCTCGAATGGCGCTTCTCGAACATGAAAGCGCACGAAACCTTGGTCGCCAGGGTCAAGGAGCGCATGCGGGCGGCGGGATACCCCATCCTGCTCAGCCAACTCGTGGACGGCCGCCTGCCGTCGCATCAATGCGGCACGACGCGGATCGGAAGCGATCCCGCTGACTATGTCTGCGACCCGTGGTGCCGCAGCTTCGACCACGAAAACCTCTTCGTCGTCGACGCCGGCTTCCTGCCCACGTCGGCGGCGGTCAATCCGTCGCTCACGGTCGCCGCGCAGGCGCTTCGTGTCGCCGACCACATCCGCAGAACGGAGCTGGGAGCATGACCCGCCGCGCCGCAATCGTCACCGGGGCCAATCGCGGCATCGGGCTTGCCATCGCCGAGGCTCTCGCCGCCTCCGGCTTCGACATCCTCGCCGGCGACCTCGCGCCGGCTCCGAGCGATGAACTCCATGCCGGCGTCGAGCGCAACAACGGCCGGCTTGCCTACCGCGCCTTTGACCTCTCCGACCTCTCGACCCATGCCAGCGTAATCGAGACCGCCGGGAAGGAGTTCGGCGCCATCGACTGCCTGGTCAACAACGCCGGCATGGCCTCGCCCGTGCGCGGAGACCTCCTCGACCTCGCGCCGGAGAACTTCGACCGCGTTCTCTCGGTCAATCTGCGCGGCACGATTTTTTTCTCGCAAGCCGTCGCCCGCGCCATGCTCGCCGCGCCTGCCAAGGACGGCCGCTCGATCGTCACCATCACGTCGGTCAGCGCGGAGTTCGCGTCGCCCGAGCGGCCGGACTATTGCGTCTCCAAGGCGGGGCTTTCCATGTGGATCAAGAACCTCGCGCTGCGGTTGGCCGCCGATGGCATCGGCGTCTTCGAGGTGAGGCCCGGCATCATCCGCACCGACATGACAGCGGCCGCGGCGGAAAAATACGATGGCTTGATCGGGCAGGGACTGGTGCCCTCACGCCGCTGGGGCGAGGCGGCGGATGTCGGCTTGGCGGTCGCAACGCTCGCCGCCGGCACGCTCGGCTTCGCCACCGGCTCGATCCTCAATGTCGACGGCGCGCTGTCGGTGCGGCGTCTCTAGAAGGTGTGAAATGACCGATTTCATCATCGTCGGCGGTGGGCCTGCGGGCTGCGTGCTCGCCAACCGGCTGAGCGAGGATCCGGCAATTTCCGTGCTGCTTCTCGAAGCCGGCGGAGGCGACTGGCATCCGCTGATCCATATGCCTGCAGGCTTCGCCAAAATGACCAAGGGCATCGCGTCTTGGGGCTGGTCGACCGTGCCGCAGAAACACATGAAGGACCGCGTCTTCCGCTACACCCAGGCCAAGGTGATCGGTGGCGGCTCGTCCATCAACGCGCAGATCTACACCCGCGGCAACGCGCGCGACTACGACGCCTGGGAGAAGGAAGAAGGCCTTCCCGGCTGGGGCTATCGCGACGTACTGCCCTATTTCAAGCGCGCCGAGAACAACGAGCGCTATGCCAACGACTTCCATGGCGATCAGGGTCCGCTGGGCGTCTCCAACCCGATCGCGCCGCTGCCGATCTGCGAGGCCTATTTCCGCGCCGGCCAGGAGATGGGCATCCCCTTCAATCCCGACTTCAACGGCGCCCGCCAGGAGGGCGTCGGGTACTACCAGCTCACGCAGAGAAACGCCCGCCGCTCCTCGGCCTCCGTCGCCTATCTTAAGCCGATCCGCGACCGCAAGAACCTCGCCGTCCGCACCGGAATCATGGTCACGCGGGTGGTCGTCGAGAAGGGCAGGGCGACCGGCGTCGAGATCGTCGCCAAACCCGGCGGCCAGCCCGAGATCCTGCGCGCGAACCGCGAGGTCATCGTCAGTTCCGGCGCGATTGGATCGCCAAAACTCCTGATGCTCTCGGGCATCGGCCCGGCCGACCACCTCAAGTCGGTCGGCATCGAGCCGGTGCACGACCTGCCCGGCGTCGGCGCGAACCTGCAGGACCACCTCGACCTTTTCGTCATCGCCGAATGCTCCGGCGACTTCACCTACGATAACTACGCAAAACTCCACCGCTCGGCCTGGGCCGGCCTGCAATATCTTCTGTTCAGGAAGGGGCCGGTTGCGTCGAGCCTCTTCGAGACCGGCGGCTTCTGGTACGCCGACCGGACGGCAGCGCAGCCCGACATTCAGTTCCATCTCGGCCTCGGTTCCGGCATCGAGGCCGGCGTCGAGAAGCTGAAGAACCCCGGCGTTACGCTGAACTCTGCCTTCCTGCGCCCGCGCTCCCGCGGATCGGTCAGGCTGTCGAGTTCCGATCCGGCTGTCGCGCCGCTCATCGATCCGAACTACTGGGCCGATCCCTATGATCGCGAGATCTCGATCAAGGGCTTGCGCATCGCGCGCGACATCATGCGCCAGAGCGCGCTGAAACCCTTCGTCGAGCGCGAGGTGCTGCCCGGTCCCTCGCTGAAGACGGACGACGAACTGTTCGACTATGCCTGCCGCAGCGCCAAGACCGACCACCATCCGGTCGGCACCTGCCGCATGGGGCATGACGCGATGGCCGTTGTGACGCCGGACCTGAAGCTGCGCGGCATCGAAGGCCTGCGCGTCTGCGATGCCTCGATCATGCCGCGCGTGCCGTCGTCCAACACCAACGCGCCGACCATCATGGTCGGCGAGAAGGGCTCCGACATTATCCTCGGTCGCGAGCCGCTGCCGCCGGTTGTGTTTTCGCAGAGCCGTTCGGCGGCGTGAGCTCAGACCAGCTTGGTCAGTGGAAAACGCAATCGTTTGCGTTGCATCAATATCCTGCCTGGCCGGCAACCGGCGTCGGGCTTGGCCAAGTCTGTCGCAATGGCACGCTGACATTCTCGTTACCGAAAATTAGCCTGCTACCAAACTTTAGCAATTTCTGATACAGTCTGCCCATCCGAGAAGGCCTTTGCTGGGGAGTGGGGCCGATGTTTTGGGTGGGAATTGGTGTGGGCGTCGTGATCGGCCTGCTGCTGGCGGCGGTTGCCGTTAGGCTGCTTGTCTTCGTCGATCCGTTGCCCGATCGCAAGGAAACACCGCTGCGTTAGCTTGCTCGCTCCAGTGAGAGGTACGAGGTCGCTCTCTGGCGGATTCGCCATGGGAGGGTTATGCCGTAAGCCGCGACGTGCCTCTGCCTTGACTGGAAATACTGGATGATCAGACATTGCGTTTTCTACGCGTTCCGCTCCAGCGTTGGGGCGGCCGAACGGGAGGCGATCCACGCCGAACTCGACGCGCTCAGTAATGTCGTCGACGGCATGGGCGAGATGCGCTTCGGCGCCAATGTCAGCCCCGAGCCTTTTGCGCGCGGTTTCACCGACGGCTTCACCATCGACTTCCGTGACGCCGCCGCGCGTGACGCCTATCTCGTGCATCCCGACCACCAGAAGGCCGGCGCGCGGCTCGTCGCCGCCATAGATGGCGGCACCGAAAGGCTCTTTGTGTTCGACATCGAGGCGTAACGGCTGTCAGCTAGAGATACTGGCTGACCTTCTTGCCGGCCTTCAGGAAGCGAACCGGATTGAGCGCGTCGCCGTTGCGGCGGACTTCGTAGTGCAGGTGCGGGCCCGTAGAGCGGCCGCTGCTGCCGACCTTGCCGACGACAGCGCCGGCGGAAACCTGCTGGCCCTTCTTGACCAGTACCTTGCTGAGATGGCCGTAGCGGGTTGTGAAGCCGCCTGCGTGCTGCACCTCGACCATGCGGCCGTAACCGCCGTTCCAGCCCGCGGTGACAACCGTGCCCGCCGCGGTGACACGAGCATCGGAGCCCATAGGCGCCCGGAAATCTATACCCGAATGCATGGCCGGCGAACCGAGCAGCGGATCCTTGCGCACACCGAACGTGCTGGAGACCGAATGTCCGGGCGAGGGGTTGGCAATCGGCAGACGACGTGCCTCGGACTTCATTCTGTCAAGCAGATCAAGCGCTTCGTCGAGTTCCTTGACCTTTGTATCGAACAGCGCGGGATTGCTGATCGTTACCAACGGACCGCCTATGCCGCTCTTGCCGTCGTCGATGTCGACAGGCAGGCCGGCGTCTTCGAGCACGTTGGAGATCGCGTCCGCCGTCTGGTAGGCGTCCTCCGCGAGCGTATTGATGCGGGTCAGCTGTTCGGACTCGATCGTGCGCAGCGACAGGTTGATGGCGACGAACAGCCTGTCGGCCCGATCCGCCGACGTCTCGCCGGGCGCCTCAGAATTGCGCGTCGACCAGAAGGAAAAAGGTGTCGTCGCCGCGCTGGCCAGTGAGAAGTCCGGCGACCGGCCCGCCGACTCTGCGCGGACATCCGGCTTGTGCGGCGGCAGGGGGGCGGCTGGCGGCAAGGTTGCCGCTTCCGCCTCGGCGCGGTCGAGGATTGGGCCCAGGCGGCCGTGGCGCTGGGTCAGTTGGGTCTGGCGTTCCAGCAGCTCGCCGACCTTCGTCTCCATCAGTTGCTGGTCGAGCATCTGCCGGCTGGTGATGCGGTCGACCTGCGCGCGCAACGCTGAGATGCGGTCTTCGTAGGCCTGCTGCAGCCGTGCCTGTCTCGCGGAGGTCGCGTCGATCAGATCGTCCCTGAACACGAGATAGGAGGTCGCCAGGAGATAGCCGATGGCCATCGCGGCGAATGCCGAGCCGGCGAGCGCGACGACCCACGGACGCACCTGAAAATGACGGATGTGGTCGCCGCGCGCGATAATGACCGTGTGCGGTTCCTTGCGTCTGCCGAAGACCGTTGACCGACTTGTCTCTGCCACTGGCGCGAGCGTCCATACCGCTACAATTGCGATAAGGCCGATTACACATCGTTAGGGTTAACAAAGCCCTTCGCCGGCGGCGTTTCCGGCATGAAGGCAAAAACGAAGCCCTCGTTCCGAGGTCAGCAGGAACGAGGGCGTCTACGCGACTACGCGTATGAAAGGTTTTGCATGCGGCTTAATCGAGGAAAAGCCACAGCAGGATGATGATGGGAATTGGAATCCCGAGCATCCACAGAAGCACTCCGCGTAACATGTTGTTCTCCCACGATGATTTCAGGTGAGGAAACGCCGCGGCCAGAAAATTGTTCCACGTCTCGAAAGCGGTCAGAGTCGCTTTGCGGCCGCCAGCACCTCGTTGGCGTGGTCGGGTACCCTTACTTTGCGCCAAATCGCGGCGATCTTGCCCGCGCGGTCGATCAGGAAGGTGGAGCGGACGACGCCCATATATTTGCGCCCGAACATGGTCTTCTCCGCCCAGACGCCATAGGCTTCGATCGCCTCGCGCGCTTCGTCGGCGACCAGCGGCATCGCAAGCCCGTGTTTCGACTTGAATTTTTCGTGCTTCTTCGGGCTATCGGGCGAGACGCCGATCACCACCGCTCCCGCCTCCTTGAATTCGGCGTCGAGCCTCGAAAAATCGATGGCTTCCGCCGTGCAGGTCTCGGTGTCGTCCTGCGGATAAAAGAACAGCACCACGATTTTGCCGCGAAGGTCTGTCAGCCGGACCTTTCCGCCGCCGTCGGCAGGCAGCGAGAAGCGCGGCGCATCGTCTCCTGGTGTCAATTCGGCCATGGCTATGCCCTTGATCGGGTTACATGAACGGCCACAGGCATATAGTGTTGCGGCAGGAGTCGTCTACGGCGCTGACGCGAGATACGGAAAATCGTGTGGAGCACGAACTACCCAAGCACGAGAAAATAAGGTTCAGGCGCGACGAGATCACCGATCTCGCTCGTTATCCCTCCGCCGGGACCGAAGCCAGGCCGGCGCGGCAATGGCTCCCGAAAAATGCGAGGAAGACCCTTCTCTTCACCTTAGGCGGCCTGGCTTCGCTCGTGCTTGTCGCGATGCTGGCGCTCTACGCTCTCGGCGCTTCGGGCATCGGCTCGGAGCGGCTTCGCATCGCTGCCGAGGAGGCGCTGGAACGGGCCGGCGGCCTGGATGTCGACGCTTCGGTCGGACCTGCGCGCATCACCCTCGACGGCATGCGTTTCCTGGCGATAGAGGTTCGCGACGTCAGCCTTAAGAGAACCTCCGACGGCAAGGCGATTGCCCAGGCTGGTGCGGTGCGTTTGGGCGTCCGCCTGCTGCCGCTCCTGACGGGGGAGGTACGCGTCTCCAGCGCCAGGCTGTCCGACGCACGCATCATGGTCGACGGTATGCGGACGGGCGCAGGCTCCGATTGG
Organism: Mesorhizobium sp. KR9-304; assembly: GCF_040049215.1. Taxonomy (NCBI): domain Bacteria; kingdom Pseudomonadati; phylum Pseudomonadota; class Alphaproteobacteria; order Hyphomicrobiales; family Phyllobacteriaceae; genus Mesorhizobium; species Mesorhizobium sp. KR9-304. The sequence goes on from NZ_JBDZDN010000003.1 coordinate 588,528, forward strand.
GCAGCCGCGATCCGCAACGACATCGGCCTGATCGAGCCCGATCTCGTCGCGAAGGCCGTTTTCGCTTCGGTGCATCAGGCCCTGGACGCGATGGGCTCGAAATCGCTCAGGCGTATCGGGCTCGACAATGTCGAGCTCGTCTTCCCGGCGGGCGAGGGCGTAGCCAGCATCAATGTCGTTCGATCCGTGCTTGCGGAGGCCACCGGCGATAGCGTCGCCTTGTCGTCCGAGATCGAGATCGCCGGCCGCACCGTGGAGGTCGCGGCCAGCGCCACGCGCGACGCTGCGACCCGCCAGATCTCCAACCTCGAACTGACGGCTGCATCACAGGCGGTTGAAGATGCCGAGGCCGTCGAGAAAAGCGGCAGCCGGCTCGGCGCGGTCGAACTGAAGCTCGCCGGAGCCGAGGGAAACAGCAACCGGCAGTCCCAGCTCAACGCTTCGCTGAAGCTCGCCAACTCGGCGGTTGATCTTGGAAAGACCCGGGGCGTTCTGTCTGGTGACCTGGACCTGACGGCGAGGTTCAGTGAGGGCGCCGACCGGATCGAGGTCGAAAGACTGCGCGCCGCGGTCGGCCGCTCCGTGCTCGATTTCAAGGGCATCTTCGGCCCGCGCCCGCCGACCGGCAATGCCGGCGACAAGCCCGCATACAGGTTCAACCTCGTCAGCGCCCGGTCGACCATCGCCCCGGAAGGCTCGCCCGAGCCGGCAATGATCACGGCGCTGCAGTTGGCCGGCGTCTACCTACCCGAGGACAGGATCCTGTCCGCCGACGAGATCGTGGTCAAGGGCGGCCGCGGCGAGGCGCTCGGCACGGCCTCGATGCGCTTCGTGGAAGGGAAGGCGACCGGCGTTTCCGTGGCCTTCAACGTGCACGACATGCCGGTCTCGCAGGTCAAGCAGCTCTGGCCCTGGTTCTCGGCGCGCGGCGCCAGGAACTGGGTGCTCAACAATGTGTTTGGCGGCAGGGTTTCGGATGGGCAGCTTCAGTTCCGCGTCGAGCCTGGCCGCGCCGGCAACGGTGTCCCGCTTTCGGCCGATGAATCGTTTGGCACATTCCAGCTTGAAGGCGCCCGCTTCGACACTGCCGGCCTGATCCCGCCGGTGCGGGACGCGACGGGCACGGTCGACTACAAAGGCAACGACGTCGAGATCGCGCTTTCGTCTGGAACAGTTTTCCTGCCGAGCGGGCGCACCGTGGCGGCGAGCAACGGCAAGCTCTCGATCCAGCGGGCGAACGTGCCGCCGGTCATAGGCTCGCTCGATATCGACGTCGCGGGTGACGCGCCGGCGGTGGCGGAACTCGCATCCTACGATCCGATCAACGCGATGCGTCACGCGGGTCTCGTGGCGGATGACTTCACCGGCGGTCAGGTCACCGGCAACGTCAAGGCCGACATCCCGCTCCAGAAGGGTGTCGACCGGGACCGACTGAACTGGCTTGTCGCTTTGAACTACAAGGACCTTTCGATCTCCAAGCCGATCGACGGCCAGATCGTCTCCGAGGCGGAGGGTACGATTGCCGTCGAAAAGACGCAGGCCGTGATCGCCGCCAAGGCCAAGCTCAGCGGCGTCGCGGCCGAGATCGACGCCGTCGAGCCGCTTGGCGCGAGCGACATCGAGCGGAAGCGCCTGATAACGCTGACCCTCGACGAGACGACGCGCGATGCGGTGGTTCCGGGCCTTGCGGGCTTGGTCGAGGGCCCCGTGAAGGTCCGCGTCGATGCGAAGGGGGGAGGCAAGCGGCTGGTCGAAGCCGATCTCACCGGCGCGCAGCTCAACATTCCGTGGGCTGGCTGGACGAAGGGTCCGGGCATCGCGAGCAGTGTCAGCTTCGTGCTCGAAAATGCGGACGGCAGGTCGACGCTGTCGGACTTCAATCTCAGCGGAGCGACCTTCGGCATAGTAGGCTCCGTCGCGCTTTCGGACGGCAGCCTGTCGCAAGCGGATTTCACTAGGGTGAGGCTCAACCGCAACGACGACGTCGCCATCACCGTGAAGCAGTCCGGCAAGGGCTATGCGGTCGACATCAAGGGCGAGTCGCTCGATGCGCGCTCCGTCGTGAGGCAGTTCACGGCGGACTCGAGCACCGCAACCAAGGCCACGGAAGGCGGATCGGTGTCGGTCAGCGTGGACGTGAAAACGGTTACCGGCTTTCATGACGAAAAGCTTTCCGACATCAAGCTCGAATACAGCGGCGTCGGCGACAAAGTCGTTCGGCTCGAGGTCAACGCGGTGGCGAGTTCAGGCGCCAAGGTTGAGCTGCGCAATGGCGCCGATGATGGCGGCCGCACCATGCGCATGACATCGGCCGACGGCGGCGCGATCCTCAGGTTCCTGGATATCTACGAACATATGGAGGGCGGCAAGATCGAACTGACGCTCAAGGGCGGCACGGACGGACCGATGACTGGCCAGGTCGATGCGCGAGACTTCGTGCTGGTCAACGAGCCGCGTCTGAGCTCGATCGTCTCGACCACCCCGCCCGGCGGCGACCGCAGCCTCAACCAGGCCGTCAAGCGAGACATCGACACGTCGCGCGTCAATTTCGAGCGTTGCTATTCCAGGATCGAGAAAGGCCCCGGCTACCTGCGCCTGTCCGACGGCGTGCTGCGCGGTCCTCTCGTGGGCGCGACGTTCCAGGGCATGCTCTACGACCCGAAGGGCAACATGGACATGACCGGCACATTCATGCCCGCTTATGGCCTCAATCGCATCTTCGGCGAGATTCCGATCATCGGCGTTCTGCTCGGCAACGGCCGCGACAGAGGCCTGATCGGCGTCACCTTCAAGCTAGAGGGCGACGCGGATTCGCCCGCTGTGCAGATTAACCCGCTTTCGGTGATCGCGCCCGGAATCTTCCGCTCGATCTTCGAGTTTCAGTGACGCCTAGCGTCGGACCGTTCTGATGCTCGATCCAGTCAGTCCGGCCGCACGAGAACGTGTTTCTTTTTCCCGAGCGACAGTTTTACGACGCCGTCGGATGTAAGGTCAGCGGACGTAATGACTCTGCGCTCGTCGGAGACGGCCTGATCGTTGACGCGTACTGCGCCGCCTTGCACATGCCTGCGCGCTTCGCCGTTCGACGCCGCGAGCCCTGCGCTGACGAACAGCGACAGGATGCCGACGCCGGTTTCGAGCAACGCCCGGTCGACGCCGACGGTCGGCAGCGTGTCGGCGGTGATGCCTTCCTCGAACGTCTTGCGCGCGGTATCCGCGGCCTGCTCGGCCGCCTTGCGCCCGTGTACGATCGCGGTTGCTTCCGTCGCCAGGACTTTCTTCGCCTCGTTGATCTCCGAACCGCCGAGCCCGGCGAGCTTCGCGATCTCGCCGAGCGGCAGCCGCGTGAAGATTTTCAGGAAGCGTTCGACGTCCGCGTCTTCCGTATTGCGCCAGTATTGCCAGAAGTCGTAGGGCGAAAAATTCTCTTCGTTCAGCCATACCGCGCCGCTCGCCGACTTGCCCATCTTGGCGCCGGACGAAGTTGTGAGCAGCGGCGTGGTGAGCGCGTAGAGTTGCGGCGTGCCCATCTTGTGGCCAAGGTCGATGCCGTTGACGATGTTGCCCCACTGGTCGGAGCCGCCCATCTGCAGGACGCAGCCGTGGCGCCTGTTCAGCTCGACGAAATCGTAGCCCTGCAGGATCATGTAGTTGAACTCGAGGAAAGAAAGCGACTGCTCGCGTTCGAGGCGCAGCTTGACGCTGTCGAAGGTGAGCATGCGGTTGACGGAGAAGTGGCGGCCGACGTCGCGGAGAAACTCGACATAGTTCAGCTTCATCAGCCAGTCGGCATTGTTGACCATGATCGCGTCGGCCGGACCGTCGCCGAAGTTCAGGATGCGGCCGAAGATCTTCTTGATGCCCTCGATGTTCGTGGCGATCGCTTCGGGCGTCAGCAGCCCGCGCTGCTCGTCGCGGAAGGACGGATCGCCGATCATCGATGTTCCGCCGCCCATCAGCGCGATGGGCCGATGCCCTGTCTCCTGCAGCCAGTAGAGCATCGTCGCGGAGATGAGGTTGCCGATGTGCAGGCTGGTCGCCGTCGCGTCGTAGCCGACATAGGCAGTGATGCGGCCGGCCTTCGCGGCGGCGTCGAGCCCCTCGGGGTCCGAGATCTGGTGGATGAAGCCGCGCTCGTCGAGCACGGACAGGAAATCAGACTTGAACTTGGACATTTCATTTTTCCGAGAGGTCGCCGGCGGCACGAGGCCACGATGGCAAGTATGGTCGCGGGCGTTTAGCATCCGGCGGCGGTGAATCACAAGGACGGCGGCGAAATGAAGGCACTGCGCGCGATCGGTCTGATGAGCGGCACGTCGATGGACGGCATCGACGTCGCGGCGCTGGAAACCGACGGCGAGACGATCGTCGCAACGGGGCCGTCGCTGTCGATACCCTATGAGGCAGCATTCCGCCGGCGGATCGAGGCTGCGCTCGATGCGGCGAAGTCCATCGTGAAACGCGAGGAGCGGCCTGGAGAGCTCGGTGGACTGGAGCGCGAGATCACCTTGCGCCACGCGCAGGCTGTCCGGGATTTTCTGAATGGCGCTCCGCCTGCCTGGCGAGCGCCCGACGTGATCGGCTTTCATGGACAGACCGTGCTGCACCGGCCCGCCGAGGCTTTGACGGTGCAACTCGGCGACGGCGCGCTGTTGGCGCGCGAGACAGGCGTGCCGGTCGTGCACGACATGCGTGCCAACGACATGAGGCATGGCGGGCAGGGCGCGCCGCTGGTGCCTGCCTATCACGCCGCGCTCGCTCGTTCGCTGCCGCCCGATCTTGCCGGCGACTTCCCGGTCGCCTTCGTCAACATCGGCGGCATCTCCAACATCACTTACGTGCCGAAGTGCGGCGACCCGATCGCCTTCGACACAGGGCCGGGAAATACTTTGATCGACCAATGGGTTTCGCGTGAAGGCGGCGTGCCGTTCGATGCAGGCGGCGCGATCGCGAGCGAGGGCGGCGTCATCCGCTCGGTCGTCGAAGACTATCTCGGCAACCCCTTCTTCGAAAAACCAGGTCCGAAATCTCTCGACCGCAACGACTTCACTCTGGCGCTGGTCGAAGGGCTGGAGCTTTCCGACGGTGCGCGAACGCTTGCCGCCGTCGCGGCCGAAGCGATCATCAAGTCGGTTGAACATCTGCCCGAGCCGCCGAAGCTCTGGATCGTCTGCGGCGGCGGCCGCAAGAACCCTCATATCGTCGGCGACCTGCGCGCCGCGGCCGAAACAACAGGCGCCACAGTCATCGTCGCCGAAGACGCCTATCTTAACGGCGACAGCACCGAGGCGGAGGCCTGGGCCTATCTTGCAGTTCGATCTGTAAGGGGATTGCCGCTGACATTTCCGACGACGACCGGATGCCGTCATGCAGTGAGCGGCGGCGTTCTCAATAAACCGAAGGGCGCGCGGTAGAACCGCGCGCCCTTGGAAATGCGCAGCAGATGCTGCGGTGTTTTACTTCTTCTTCGCCGCGGGCTTCTTGGCGGCGGGCTTCGCCGTTGCCTTTGCCGCAGGCTTCGCAGCAGCTTTTGCAGCGGGCTTCTTGGCAGCAGGCTTCGCGGCCGTCTTCTTGGCAGCGGGCTTGGCAGCAGCTTTTGCAGCGGGCTTCTTGGCAGCAGGCTTCGCGGCCGCTTTGGCGGCGGGCTTTGCTGTCTTCTTCACGGCAGGTTTCGCGGCGGCTTTCGCTGCCGGCTTCTTGGCAGCCGGCTTAGCCGTCGCCTTCGGCTTGGATGCTATCGCAGCCATGGCTGCCTTCTTGGTAGTGTCAGTCTTGCTCACTTGAATTCCCCCTCGTCTAGGGATTGTGATTCGTCACACCAAGAGCCTGACATGCAGTAAGTCGGCTGTCGAGTAGTTGTAGAGCATACCGCAAAACTTTCCACCGCGACCTCGCCTCGAAGTCACGCAAGTTCTGAGGTTCGAGTTGTTAGCCGTCGCGATGGACGATGGCCGCTCAGCGCAGACGCTTCGGCCGAGGGTCGGACAACTCGCCTGCGAGACGACGGTCGAGATAGTCGGCGCACTCTTCGATGAGAAGATCGGACTCGTTCGAGAAGAAGTGGTTCGCGCCGGGCAGCGTCTTCTGCGTGATGGTGATGCCCTTCTGCGTGTGCAGTTTGTCGACGAGACCTTGCACGTCCTTCGGCGGCGCAACCTTGTCGGCGTCGCCGTGAATGATGAGGCCCGACGACGGACACGGCGCGAGGAAAGAGAAGTCGTATGTGTTGGGCTGGGGCGCGATCGAAATGAAGCCTTCGATCTCCGGTCGGCGCATCAGAAGCTGCATGCCAATCCACGCGCCGAAAGAATAGCCGGCGACCCAGCACGTCTTCGAATCCGGATGCAGCGACTGGATCCAGTCGAGAGCCGCCGCCGCGTCCGAGAGTTCGCCGGTGCCGTGGTCGAACTCGCCCTGGCTGCGGCCGATGCTGCGGAAGTTGAAGCGCAGCGTCGTGAAGTTCCGCTTTTGGAACATGTAGAAGAGGTCGTAGACGATCTTGTTGTTCATCGTGCCGCCGAACTGCGGGTGCGGGTGCAGGATGATGGCTATCGGCGCGCTCTTCTCCTTGGACGGCTGATAGCGTCCCTCGAGACGCCCCGCCGGACCTGCGAAAATTACTTCAGGCATAAGAACTCCATGACCGCATCTGCACGCTGCCGGCCGGATCAATTCTTCCCGCAGCCTTGACGCGGAACTCGCGCCTTCATAGAAGCTAGTTTAGAATTGTTCAAAACTGGGTGGTACTGTCCACCCGGCCGGCAAAGCGGGTAAATAGGACGGCTGCCCTTGCAAATTCAAGGAAATAACGCGCCTTCCTTGCAGATTGCCCGCTGACCCCGACGGATCGAACGGAAATGACCAGTTACCGCGCCTACCTCGATTACAATGCGAGCGCGCCGCTTTTGCCCGAGGCGCGGGCGGCTATGCTTGCGGCGCTCGACCGATCCGCCAATCCTTCGTCCGTCCACAACGAAGGTCGAAACGCGCGCCGCATCGTCGAGGAAGCGCGTCGCGACGTTGCCGCGCTCGTTCACGCGAAGCCCGACCATGTCGTCTTCACCTCCGGGGCGACCGAAGCCGCATCGACCTTGCTCACGCCCGAATGGCGCATGGGTCGTGGCGTGGTCAGGATGTCGAGGCTCTATGTGTCGGCTGCCGACCATCCGTGCCTGTTGAACGGTGGACGTTTTTCCGCCGACCGCGTGTCGACCATTGGCGTCGATGCAAATGGCATGTGTGATCTCGCTGCTCTCAGCGTCGCGCTTGCTGCGCATGATCGCGACGAAGGCCTGCCGCTCGTCGCGATCCATCTCGCCAACAACGAGACCGGCGTCATCCAGCCGGTGCGCGAGATTGCAAAGATCGTGAAGGATGTTGGCGGCATCCTAGTGCTCGATGCGGTGCAGGGGGCAGGGCGCATCCCGCTCGACATCTCCGACGGCTCGGCGGACTATCTTATCCTCTCCTCGCACAAGATCGGCGGCCCGATGGGCGTCGGCGCGTTCGTCGCCGCATCGGATCTGATGATGCCCAGGCCACTCGTCACCGGCGGCGGCCAGGAAAAGGGTCATCGCGCCGGCACGGAAAATCTCGCCGGCATCGCCGGCTTCGGCGCGGCTGCGAGAGTGGCGCTTGAATCTCTCGCGCATGCCAACGACATTGCAGCGATGCGCGATCGCATCGAGGCGACGATCCAGTCGCTTGCGCCGGACGCTCAGATTTTTGGACGCGCCGCGACGCGCCTTGCCAACACGACGTTCTTCGCTATTCCGGGGCTCAAGGCGGAGACCGCGCAGATCGGATTCGATCTTGCCGGCGTTGCGCTGTCGGCGGGCTCGGCATGCTCGTCCGGCAAGGTCGGACCGAGCCATGTGCTGAAGGCGATGGGTTTCGACAATGACGGTGCGCTGCGCGTCTCGATCGGGCGCGGCACCACGATGAAGGATATCGACCTGTTCACGACGGCGCTGTCGCAGATTTTGGCGCGCCGGGCGGGCAGGACAACGAAGGCCGCTTGAGCGGGAACTAGAAATTCGGCCGAAAGGCCGTGAGCCAGTGCGTTTTCGGGGCAAAGCCATGTTGTCCCGCCGGGTGATTTTCCGGGACGGACGCACTATATAAGCCTTGCGCCGCCGGCTGGCGGCGTCACGACTTGATAACTGCCGGGCCTTGAACCCGGCGAGGATTGGAGAGTGTGACATGCCTGCTGTGCAGGAGACGATCGATCGAGTCCGCAAGATCGATGTCGATCAGTATAAATACGGCTTCGAGACGCTGATCGAGATGGACAAGGCCCCGAAGGGCCTGTCCGAGGACATCATTCATTTCATCTCGGCCAAGAAGGGCGAGCCCGAATGGATGCTCGAATGGCGGCTTGGCGCCTATCGCCGCTGGCTGACGCTCGAGGAGCCTACCTGGGCGCGCGTCGAATATCCCAGGATCGACTTCCAGGACATCCACTACTACGCCGCGCCGAAGTCGACGCCCGGTCCGACCTCGCTCGCCGACGTCGATCCCGAATTGCTGAAGACCTACGCCAAGCTCGGCATTCCGCTGAAGGAGCAGGAGATCCTGGCCGGCGTGAAGAAGCAGGCGGCTCCCGCTGACTCGCTCGATGAGGCCAACGACAATCCCGCGCCGCGCCGCGTGGCTGTCGATGCCGTGTTCGATTCCGTCTCGGTCGTGACCACCTTCAAGGACGAACTCGCCAAGGCCGGCGTCATCTTCTGCTCGATCTCCGAAGCGATCCGCGAGCACCCGGAGCTGGTGAAGAAATATCTTGGCACCGTCGTGCCGACGACGGACAATTTCTACGCCACGCTGAACTCCGCCGTCTTCACCGACGGCTCCTTCGTGTTCGTGCCGAAGGGTGTTCGCTGCCCGATGGAACTGTCGACCTACTTCCGCATCAACGAGAAGAACACCGGCCAGTTCGAGCGCACGCTGATCATCGCGGAGGAGGGCGCCTACGTCTCCTATCTCGAAGGCTGCACCGCGCCGCAGCGCGACGAGAACCAGCTCCATGCCGCCGTGGTCGAGCTGATCGCGCTCGACGACGCCGAGATAAAGTATTCGACGGTGCAGAACTGGTATCCGGGCGACGCCAACGGCAAGGGCGGCATCTACAATTTCGTCACCAAGCGCGGCGACTGCCGCGGCGACCGCTCGAAGATTTCCTGGACGCAGGTCGAGACCGGCTCGGCGATCACCTGGAAATATCCGTCGTGCATCCTGCGCGGCGACGACAGCCAGGGCGAGTTCTATTCGATCGCAGTGTCGAACGGCTATCAGCAGGTCGACTCCGGCACCAAGATGATCCATCTCGGCAAGAACACCAGGAGCCGCATCATCTCCAAGGGCATCGCCGCCGGCTTCTCCCAAAACACCTATCGCGGCCAGGTCTCCACGCACCGCAAGGCGACCAATGCGAGGAACTTCACCAACTGCGACTCGCTGCTGATCGGCGACCAGTGCGGCGCGCACACCGTGCCCTACATGGAAGCCAGGAACGCCACCGCGAAGTTCGAGCACGAGGCGACCACGTCGAAGATCTCCGAGGACCAGAAGTTCTACGTCATGCAGCGCGGCATTCCCGAGGAGGAAGCCATCGCGCTCATCGTCAACGGCTTCGTCAAGGACGTCATCCAGCAACTGCCGATGGAGTTCGCCGTCGAGGCGCAGAAGTTGATCGGCATCTCGCTTGAGGGAAGCGTGGGCTAGCGTCCCGCCACCCGCCCCACAAACATACGCACGAAAGACGAAACGAATGCTTGAAATCAGAAACCTCCACGCCCGCATCGCCTCGACCGGCACCGAAATCATCCGCGGCCTGAACCTCACCGTGAAGAACGGCGAGGTCGCCGCCATCATGGGACCGAACGGCTCCGGCAAATCGACGCTTTCTTATGTGCTCGCCGGCCGCGAGGACTACGAGGTTACCGAGGGCGACATCCTCTATGACGGCGAGTCGATCCTCGAACTCGACCCGGCCGAGCGGGCTGCCAAGGGCATCTTTCTCGCATTCCAGTATCCGATGGAGATACCTGGTGTCGCGACGATGGAGTTCCTCAAGGTCGCGATGAATGCGCAGCGCAAGGCGCGAGGCGAGGAGCCGCTGTCGATCCCGGAATTCATCAAGCGCGTAAAGGCGGCGTCCGCCGACCTCTCGATGGACATGGCGATGCTGAAGCGCCCGCTCAATGTTGGCTTCTCCGGCGGCGAAAAGAAGCGCGCCGAGATCCTGCAGATGAAGCTTCTGGAGCCGCGGCTCTGCGTGCTGGACGAGACCGATTCAGGCCTCGACATCGACGCGCTGAAGATCGTGTCGGACGGTGTCAACGCGCTGCGTTCGCCCGACCGCGCCATCGTCGTCATCACCCACTACCAGCGCCTGCTCGAGCACATTGTGCCCGACAGTGTGCATGTGCTCTACAGGGGCCAGGTCATCAAGTCGGGCGACAAAAGCCTGGCGCTCGATCTGGAAGAGAACGGCTACGCCGGCGTCATCGGCGAGGCGGCCTGAGGCGGGAGGTAAACAGCATGAACATTCACGCCGCACCTCAGCTGACCCCGGCCGAAACCGCGCTGGTCGACGCGTTCGGCGAACGCCTGTCGCTGCTGCCCGGCGACGGCGCCGTCTCGGTCAAGCGCGACAACGCGATCGAGCAGATCAAGGCCGGGCTGCCGACCAGGCGCATCGAGTCATGGCACTACACCGATCTGCGCCGGCTGTTGACGTCGGTCTCCGCGTTTGACGAAACGGCGAAGGCAAAAGCGCTTGCCCCGCTGGTGAAGGGCTCGCCTGTGTTTGCGCTGTTGAATGGCACGTCGTCCGACAGGACTGAGAGTGTCGAAGGCGTCTCGATGCAGCGCGTCGCCGACAAGCTGACCGATGGCAGCCTTGCGCCGTCCCTCGATCCGCTCGGCTTTGACGATGCCGTCGGCGCGCTGAACGCCGCCTTCGTGGCCGACGGATATTTTGTCGACATCGCCGACGGGGTCGCTCTCGAAACGCCGATCGAATTGCAGAACGTTCACGCCGGCGGCCAGACGCATATACGCCTGCCGGTGCGCGTCGGGGCCGGCGCCAGGGTGACGATAGTCGAGCGCCAGACCGGCACGGGCCCTGCCTTCGTCAGCGCTGTCAGCAATATCGTCGTCGGCGAGGGCGCGGAACTGACCTGGCTCATCGTCCAGGAGCAGCCGGACACGACGACCTATCTCGGCCAGTTCAACGCGTGGATCGGTAAGGACGCCAAACTTACCGTCTTCGTGATGAACGCCGGCGGCAAGCTGGTCCGCCAGGAGATCAACGTCGCGACCAAGGGCGAGGGTTCGACCTTTACGCTGCGCGGCGTCAACCTGCTGGCCGGCGATACGCACACCGACGTGACGATGGTGCTCGACCACGCCGTACCGCACACGGCCTCCACCGAAGTGATCCGCAACGTCGTCACCGGCCGCGCGCGCGGCGTCTTCCAGGGCCGCATCAACGTCCACCAGTACGCGCAGAAGACCGACGCCAAGATGGCGTGCAACACGCTGCTCTTGTCGGATGACGGCGAGTTCTCGACCAAGCCGGAACTCGAAATCTTTGCCGACGACGTCGTCTGCGGCCACGGCGCGACCGTCACGGAGATCGACCGCAACCATCTCTTCTATCTGATGGCGCGCGGTATCGAGGAAAAGACCGCGCGCGGCCTTCTGGTCAAGGCGTTCGTCGCCGAGGTCATCGAGGAACTGGAGGACGAGGCCATCGTCGAGGCGCTGGAAGCGATCCTCGATGAATGGTTTGCGAGCCATGGATGAGAAGCAAATAGGGAGTAGTGAGTAGGGAGTAGTGAATAGCGAACGGGACCACATCGCCCTTGCGATCTTTTCCCTACTCACTACTCACTATTCTCTACTCCCTTGAACTGCATGGACCACAAACTCTCCACCGCTCCTTACGACGTCGAGGCGATCCGCCGCGACTTCCCGATACTCGCGCGGGAAGTTTATGGAAAACCTCTCGTCTATCTCGACAACGGCGCGTCGGCGCAGAAGCCGCAGGCGGTCATCGACGCCGTCAGCCACGCCTATTCGAACGAATACGCTAACGTGCATCGTGGCCTGCATTTCCTGTCGAACGCCGCGACCGACGCCTATGAGAAGTCCCGCGAAACGGTGCGCCGCTTTCTCAACGCGCCATCGACCGACAACATCGTCTTCACCTCGAACACCACCGCCGCGATCAACACTGTCGCCTACGGCTTCGGTATGCCCAACATCGGCGCCGGCGACGAGATTGTGCTCTCGATTATGGAGCACCACTCCAACATCGTGCCCTGGCATTTCATCCGGGAAAGGCAGGGCGCGAAGCTCGTCTGGGTGCCGGTCGACGATCAGGGCGTCTTCCACATCGAGGAATTCGAGAAGCGTCTGAGTTCCCGGACGAAGCTGGTCGCCATCACGCAGATGTCGAATGCTCTCGGCACCGTGACGCCGATCAAGCAGATCGTGGAGATAGCCCACGCGAAAAACATCCCGGTGCTGGTCGACGGCAGCCAGAGCGCCGTCCATATGCCTATCGACGTCCAGGATCTCGGCTGCGATTTCTTCGTCTTCACCGGCCACAAGGTCTACGGCCCCTCGGGCATCGGCGTCCTCTACGGCAAGGCTGAGATGCTCGAGCGCACGCGGCCCTTCATGGGCGGCGGCGAGATGATCGAGGAGGTGACGGAGGATATCGTCACTTACAACGATCCGCCGCATCGCTTCGAGGCGGGCACGCCGCCGATCGTGCAGGCGATCGGCCTAGGCGCCGCGCTCGAATACATGGAGGGGATCGGCCGCGACCGCATCGCCGCGCACGAGGCCGACCTCAAGGACTACGCGCATGAGCGGCTGCGCTCGATCAACTCGCTGCGTATTTTCGGCGACGCGCCGGGCAAGGGCGCTATCGTCTCCTTCGAACTGCAGGGCATCCACGCGCATGACGTGTCGATGGTCATCGACCGGCAGGGCGTGGCGGTCCGCGCCGGAACCCATTGCGCCCAGCCCCTGTTGAAACGTTTTGGCGTGACATCCACATGCAGGGCGTCGTTCGGCATGTATAATACGCGCGCCGAAGTGGACGCGCTGGTCGAGGCGCTGGAAAAGGCGCGGAAGTTTTTCGGGTGAGCATCATGGAAGACGCAAATCTGACGACAGAGACAGAAGCGACCGCCGAGACGCCAGCGACTGGCCTGGTCACCGCATCGGCCATCCCCGCCGACGAGCTTGCGCGCATCACCGACGACATCGTTTCGGCGCTGAAGACCGTCTACGACCCGGAAATCCCGGCCGACATCTACGAGCTCGGCCTGATCTACAAGATCGACATCGAGGACGATCGCACGGTCAAGATCAAGATGACGTTGACCGCGCCCGGCTGTCCCGTCGCCGGCGAGATGCCGGGCTGGGTGCAGAACGCGGTCGGCGCGGTCGAAGGCGTGTCTGACGTCGAGGTCGAGATGACCTTCGACCCGCCCTGGTCGCCCGACCGCATGTCGGAAGAGGCGCAGGTCGCGGTGGGGTGGTACTAAAACCTTCGCAGTTACGGGACTTGGCTGGCTAATTGACGGTAACGCCCCGGGCTTCGGCATAAGCCGTAACTACATCGCGGAATGTGTCGAAGGACATGCCGAACTCGCCATGCCCAATGCAGAGGCCCTCGTGACCGTGTGTTCTTTTTAGAATTAGCGGAAGCATCCACCGAACAAGGCGTTTAAGCGGCAAATTTTTCCAAGATGATGCCGGGAGATACAGAAATAGCGCCTTGCTATCACGAAGGGATGAGCTGGCAATGGTTCTTTCGGAGATTTCCTGTATCAGCCTCCAGGGAATCACGGCGGAAGAAATTCTAACGTCCAGAAAGCCATCAGAGGGAAGGGTTATGATCGGCCGCCTGATAGCAAGTGCGCGGACCAGTATCAGCACCAAGACGAAGAGGCAGCCCACGATTCCCGCCCGGGCGCAAAGATAAACAATCGGCGGCGTGTCGTCATTCGCTAAGGTCCAAGCAGCGGCAGCCAGTCCAACCAATACAGCGGCAGCGCCCCATAGCAATCGGATTGGCGATGCATACGGTTCCATGGTCTGGCTTGCGTCATATCGGATCCAATCCCGATCTGTCCGAACCCAGATGCCATTGTGCAAGGTGCCCACCATTGCCTTTGTCCACCGAAGCTCGAAAGGCCACACAATTGAAGTCCTCTTGCGATTTAACGGTTGTTCGACCATCTATAACATAATCCACGGGCCTTGAACCCGCGCGAGATTGGAGAATGAGATGGGACGCTTTGCCGTCATCACGATGACCGACGCGGCAGCAGTGCGCGTCAACGAGATCATGGCCACGCGTGAAAACGCCAGGGGTGTGCGGCTCGGCATCAAGAAGGGCGGCTGTGCCGGCATGGAATACACGGTTGACTTGGTCACCGAGCCGAAAACCGGCGACGACCATGTCGAGAAGAACGGCGCGCATGTCTGGGTTGCGCCGGAAGCCGCGCTCTTCCTGCTCGGCACCGAGATGGATTTCGAGAAGACGACGCTTCGCACCGGCTTCACCTTCCGCAACCCCAACCAGAGCTCGGCCTGCGGCTGCGGCGAGTCCGTCGAGCTGAAGCCCGCCGACCTCAAGGCGCTGGCCGAGGCCCGCGCCGGCGCGGCGTAGCTCCAACTTTCGTCATCCTCGGGCCTGACCCGAGGATCCATGCCGTGACGTCGCAGCCTGAACCGGCGACGCAGAACGGTCGCAAGGTCACTCCACCCACATCTTCATCCGCTTGTGCCAGTCGGCGATCGACTCCTCGGGATAGAGCTCGAACGCCTTGTCGCCCTTGCGGATATCCGGCTCCACCCAACCCGCCTTGTACTTCAGCATGATGTGCACGCGCTCTTTCGGCTTGGGCAATTCGCTGTCGATCGCCGAGGCGAAGGGATGCACCAGCTCCGGCCAGGTCGGGTCGTAGAGCCAGAGCGCCGATCCGCATTTCCTGCAGAAATTGCGCTCGCCGGTCGACGTCTCATGCCGCCGCTCGTCGTCCGCGATCTCGGCGCGGTAGACGCCGATCGAGCGCTTGCCCTTGATCTTCATCGTCTCGTTGATGCCGCCGAGGTTGATCGCATACCCGCCGCCGCCCTGCTGCTTGCGGCAGATCGAGCAGTAGCACAGCATGAACGGCGCCGGCGTATGGCTCTCGACCTCGAAGCTCACCGCGCCGCAGCGGCAGGACCCTTTCAGCAGGACAGGCATGGCGCAACGCTCCGTTGACGTCGGCAGGATATGGCACGCACCGGCATCCGGGCAATGACAGACGCCACGACTGGTGACATATTCCCGCCATGGACCACGACGCGATATCCGACCTGTTTTCCGGCCTGGGGCCGGTCTCGATCCGTCGCATGTTCGGCGGCAAGGGCATCTATTTCGAGGGCGTCATCATTGCCGTCGAACTGCGCGGCGAGCTGATGCTCAAGGGCGATGCGACCGTCGCACCCGATTACGAGGCGGCGGGCGCCCGCCAATGGACCTACGTCCACTCGCGCCATGGAAAATCGGTGGCCATGCCCTACTGGTCGCTGCCGGACGGGGCTGCCGACAGCGCCGACGAGATGACGCCCTGGGCGCGCAAGGCCTACGAGGCCGGCATCCGCTCGGGCAAATAGAGAATCAGAGCGCCCGCGCTATCCGCGCCGCGACGCGTGCGTTGTTCTCGACCAGCGCGATGTTGGTCTTCAGGCTCCTGCCGTCAGTCAGTTCGAGGATTTTCGCGAGCAGGAACGGCGTCACCGCCTTGCCCGCTACCTTCTGCTCGCCGGCCGCCCGGTGCGCGGCCGCGATGTAGGACGCCATCTCCTCGGCGGGAATCTCGTCGCTCTCGGGAACCGGGTTCGCCACCAGCATGCCGCCGTCCAGCCCGAGCCGCCGGCGCGTGTCGAAAAGCTTGGCTACGTCCTGCGGCCGATCGAGCCTGAGCGGCGCCCGATAGGGCGATTGGCGCGACCAGAAGGCGGGCATGACGTCGGCCGCCAGCGCCACCACCGGCACGCCGCGCGTCTCCAGCACCTCCAGCGTCTTCTCGATGTCGAGGATCGCCTTCGCCCCCGCCGACACCACGATAACAGGGGTGCGCGCCAGCTCGTCGAGATCGGCGGAGATGTCGAAGCTTTCCTCGGCGCCCTTGTGCACGCCGCCAATCCCCCCCGTCGCGAACACCCTTATGCCGGCCATGTGCGCGCAGATCATGGTCGCCGCGACCGTGGTGCCTCCGGTGCGGCCTTCGGCCACGGCGAACGCCAGGTCCGCGCGCGACAGCTTCATGGCCCCGCTTGTCATGGCGAGTTGTTCGCGCTCGCCGTCCGACAGGCCGATCTTGATGCGGCCTGCCATGACGGCGATCGTCGCGGCAACCGCGCCCTCGTCGGCGATAATCTTCTCCACGTCCGCCGCCATCACGCTGTTATCGGGGTAGGGCATGCCGTGCGTGATGATGGTGCTTTCCAGCGCGACCACCGGCCGGCCCGCGCCAAGCGCGTCTGCCACCGCGGGCATGATGTCGACGAAGGGGCGGGCGGTATCGGGCGTCATGGCATCTCCGGATGCGGCCTCATCGCATTTCCTCGGGCGCCGACACAAGGGCCAACGCGTCAGCGAACGCTGCCCTCGAGAGCTCCGGCGTTGAGGTCGGGCTCTCGACAGCCAGCAGCGCCGCGGCCACGCCCTGGCGCAAAGCCTGGCTGAGCGGCAATCCCTCGAGCAGCGCCACGGTCATGGCGCCGGCCAGCGCGTCGCCCGCGCCGGTGACGTCGACGATCTTTCGCGGCGCCGGCGGCGCGATGGCAAGGACGTGGAATGCGTCGAACGCGATTGCCGTCCGGCTGCCTTGCGTGACGACGCCGCGCGCGAGCCCGCGCGCCTTCAGCCCGTCGATGATCGCCTCGACTGGATCGTCGCTACCCATGCCGGCCAGCGCTGCTGCCTCGCGGCGGTTCATGTAGAGGCAGGCCAGCGCAGGCAGGATGTCGGTGAGCCGCACCGCCTTGGCCGGCGAGATCGCGATCGCGAAGATCGGCTTTCCCTCGCCAAGGGCCGCCAGCCGCTGCAGCCCGGCGGCCGGAATGTTGGCGTCGCAGAGCACCGCGTCGGCGGCAGCCATCTCCGCACGCAGCTTCGCGCGCCTGAGCTGTTTCGGGAACGCGATCTCGTAGAGCGCCATGTCCGCCAGCGCCGCCACCACGTCGCCCTCGCTGTCGAGCAGCGCCGTGTAGCTGGGCGTCGCGCGGTCGAGGAACACGGCGGAGAGATCCGAAATGCCGGCTTGCGCGATTGCCCGCGCCACCGCATCGCCCACCGCGTCCCCGCCGCGCATCGAGACGATGGAGCCGCGCGCACCCAGTTGGACCGCGGTCCGCAGCGCGTTGAACGCGCCGCCGCCGACATCTTCGCGCATGGCGCCGGGGATCGACGCGCCCGGCACGAAGGTGCCAGTCATCCGGCCGCGCCTATCGACATGTGCGCCGCCCACGGCGAGGATGTTGTGAGATGTCATTTGTGGCCCGCGGCGCTTGCGCAATCCGCCCGGAGATTAGGTCGGCCGACTGCCACGGGCAACCGGAAGCGCCGAATCAGCGGCGGCCGGGATGCCGCCCGTCCGAGATTCCCGCCGGCGGCGTCAGGCGCGGATAGGCCGCAATAAAAGAACGAAACTTGAACGAATCGCATTATGCTAACTCAATCAGGTACATAGAGCCCCTTGCCAAATGAGAACAAAACGGGTACATAGCGTTGAAAGCAGCGAACGTTCCGGCCTTCATTGAGGATCAAGGGGTGATATCATGGCGCAGAATTCATTGCGGCTCGTAGAGGACAATTCGGTGGACAAAACAAAGGCTCTGGATGCCGCGCTTTCGCAGATCGAGCGGGCTTTCGGAAAGGGCTCGATCATGCGGCTCGGGGCCAACGAGCAGGTGGTCGAGATCGCCACGGTGTCGACCGGCTCGCTCGGGCTCGATATCGCGCTCGGCGTCGGCGGCCTGCCGCGCGGGCGCATCGTCGAGATCTACGGACCGGAAAGCTCGGGCAAGACCACGCTGGCGCTGCACACGGTCGCCGAAGCCCAGAAGAAGGGCGGCATCTGCGCCTTTGTCGACGCCGAGCACGCACTCGATCCGGTCTACGCCCGCAAGCTCGGCGTCGATCTCGAGAACCTGCTCATATCGCAGCCCGACACGGGCGAGCAGGCGCTGGAGATCTGCGACACACTGGTGCGCTCCGGCGCGATCGACGTTCTTGTGGTGGACTCGGTCGCCGCGCTCACCCCGCGTGCGGAGATCGAGGGCGAGATGGGCGATTCCCTGCCAGGCCTCCAGGCCCGCCTGATGAGCCAGGCGCTGCGCAAGCTGACCGCTTCCATCTCGCGCTCCAACACCATGGTCATCTTCATCAACCAGATCCGCATGAAGATCGGCGTCATGTTCGGCTCGCCCGAGACGACGACTGGCGGCAACGCGCTGAAGTTCTACGCCTCGGTGCGCCTCGACATCCGCCGCATCGGCTCGGTCAAGGATCGCGACGAGGTTGTCGGCAACCAGACCCGCGTCAAGGTCGTCAAGAACAAGCTGGCCCCGCCCTTCAAGCAGGTCGAGTTCGACATCATGTATGGCGAGGGCGTCTCCAAGACAGGTGAACTGGTCGATCTTGGCGTCAAGGCCGGCGTGGTCGAGAAGTCCGGCGCCTGGTTCTCCTACAACTCCCAGCGCCTCGGCCAGGGCCGCGAGAATGCAAAACTGTTCCTGCGCGACAACCCTGATACGGCGCGCGAGATCGAGATGGTGCTCAGACAGAATGCCGGTCTGATCGCTGAAAAATTCCTCGAGAACGGATCTCGTGAAGAGTTCGACGATGACGATGCGGCGGCCGGCGGCATGTGACCGGCCGGCAGACGATTGTGTTGCGTAACGGATCGCCGGCTTCTGCCGGCGATTCTGTTTTTGGGGTGGCCGGGTTGATTGCTGAACGTTGCCCGTCCGCAAGATCGAGAGGCCGTCATTGTCCCCTCAATTCCCGGGACGTGGATGGAATTTTTTGGAACACCGAGACCGGGATGTACCCCCCACGCGGGGGAGAAAGCGATTTCAACAGCTAAGTGCTGGAAGTGGAATTTTCGAAAGAGCTTTCTTCACCCCCCTCCGGCCTCCCGCATAATTCCTCCATCGCTCTCGCGGGAACCTGGTGCGCACCGGGTATCAGGGAGGGCGGCGGCGCCGGATCGGTCGCGCTAACGGTGGCGCGGCTGGGTGATGAGCCCTGAGGTCCGGGCCCTGACCGAGGTCGCGCGGTGAAAGAATTCGCTGCGTCCCCTCCAGGTGGGGCAAGCACGCCGGCGGGGCGCGGGAGACCGCGCCACGTAACTATAATTGAGAGGCTCGGCCCCGTGCCCCGCTTCCCGGACTCCCGAGCCCGTCGAAGGGCTCCAGCAATGGCCAGATGCGAAAGCAGGCGTGGCGATGATGAGACGCGCCGCGCCCCACGGAGGCCAGCGGAGGCAGCGAGCGCTCAACCGTGAGCGAAAGGAACGCGACCCATGCGAGTTTCTGGACAGCTATGGGAGCGACCGCTAAAAGGCCGAGACCCAAATTTCCGGCCTTTGCGGCCGGCGCATCAAAAGGCATTTCCATGAGTGGCGTGAACGAGATCAGGTCGACCTTCCTCGACTATTTCAGGAAGAACGGGCACGAGGTGGTGGCCTCCAGTCCGCTCGTGCCGCGCAACGACCCGACCCTGATGTTCACCAATGCCGGCATGGTGCAGTTCAAGAACGTCTTCACCGGCATGGAGAGCCGCCCCTATGTGCGCGCCACCACCGCGCAGAAGAGCGTGCGCGCCGGCGGCAAGCACAACGATCTCGACAATGTCGGCTATACCGCCCGCCATCTCACCTTCTTCGAGATGCTCGGCAATTTCTCCTTCGGCGATTATTTCAAGGAGCAGGCCATTGAGTTCGCCTGGAACCTGATCACCAGGGAATTCGGCCTGCCCAAGGACAAGCTGCTCGTCACGGTGTACCACACCGACGACGACGCTGCCGCGCTGTGGAAGCGGATCGCCGGCTTCTCCGACGATCGCATCATCCGCATCCCGACCTCCGACAATTTCTGGGCGATGGGCGATACCGGTCCCTGCGGCCCGTGCTCGGAGATATTCATCGACCGCGGCGAGCACATCTGGGGCGGGCCGCCCGGAAGCCCGGAGGAGGATGGCGACCGCTTCCTCGAGTTCTGGAACCTCGTCTTCATGCAGTTCGAGCAGGTGACGAAGGAGGAGCGCATCGACCTCCCGCGCCCCTCGATCGATACCGGCATGGGTCTCGAGCGAATGGCCTCCATCCTGCAGGGCGTGGAGAGCGTTTTCGAAACGGACCTCTTCCGCCACCTCATCGATGCGACGGCTTCGGCCCTTGGCCGCGGTCCCGGCGCGGACGATGTCGCGTCCTTCCGCGTCATCGCCGATCATCTGCGCTCGTCCTGTTTCCTGGTCGCCGACGGCGTGCTGCCGTCCAATGAAGGCCGAGGCTATGTGCTACGCCGGATCATGCGCCGCGCCATGCGCCACGCCCAGCTGCTGGGTGCGAGCGAGCCGCTGATGTGGAAGCTGGTGCCGTCGCTGCTGCGCGAGATGGGACAGGCCTATCCGGAGCTGGTGCGCGGCGAGGCGCTGATATCAGAGACGCTGAAGCTCGAGGAGACGCGCTTCGGCAAGACGCTGGCGCGCGGCCTCGTTCTTCTGGCCGACGCGACGGAGACGCTCGGCGCCGGCGACATGCTGGACGGCGAGACGGCGTTCAAGCTCTACGACACCTATGGCTTCCCGCTCGACCTGACCCAGGATGCGCTGCGCCAGCGCGACATCTCGGTCAACCTTGCCGGCTTCACCGACGCCATGGAGCGGCAGAAGGCCGAGGCGCGCGCCCATTGGGCGGGTTCGGGCGAGGCTGCCACCGAGACCGTGTGGTTCTCGCTGCGCGAGAAGGTCGGAGCGACGGAGTTCCTCGGCTACGAGACTGAGGCCGCGGAGGGCGTCGTGCTTGCGCTGGTGAAGGACGGCGCCGTCGTCGATGCGGCAGGCGAGGGCGAACAGGTCGCGGTGGTCGTCAACCAGACGCCGTTTTATGGCGAGTCCGGCGGCCAGATGGGAGACACCGGCGCAATTTCCGGCGAGGGTTTTGCGATCGACGTGACCGACACGCAGAAGAAGGCCGATGGTCTGTTCGTTCACCTCGGCCGCGTGGCGAAGGGAACCGTGAAGACCGGCGCGGCTGTCGAGCTGAAGGTCGATCATGCGCGCCGCACACGGCTGCGTTCCAATCACTCGGCCACGCACCTCATCCACGAGGCGCTGCGCGAGGTGCTCGGCACCCATGTCGCGCAGAAGGGGTCGCTGGTGGCGCCCGAGAGGCTTCGCTTCGACATCTCGCACAACAAGCCGATTGCGGCCGGCGAGCTCGAGGAGGTCGAGCGTATGGCGAACGAGATCGTCGTGCAGAACAGCCCGGTCACGACCCGCCTGATGTCGGTCGACGACGCCATTGCGGAGGGCGCCATGGCGCTCTTCGGCGAGAAATATGGCGACGAGGTGCGCGTCGTGTCGATGGGCACCGGGTTACATGGCGACAAGGCGAACCGGCCCTATTCGGTCGAGCTTTGCGGCGGCACGCATGTCAGGTCGACCGGCGATATCGGCCTGGTACGCATCGTCTCGGACAGTGCGGTCGCCGCCGGCGTGCGGCGCATCGAGGCGCTGACCGGCGAGGCGGCTAGAAAACATCTCGATGAGCAGGATCGGCGGCTGAAGGCGGCGGCGGCGATGCTCAAGGTCGCGCCTGCAGACGTGCCGGCGCGCGTGGAGGCGCTGCTCGACGAGCGCAAGAAGCTGGAGCGCGAACTTTCGGACGCGCGCAAGAAGCTGGCGCTGGGCGGCGGTGCCGCGGCCAGCGCCAACGGGGCATCGGAAAGCGAGACCGTCGCAGGCGTAGGCTTCCTCGGCAAATCGGTCACCGGTGTCGCGCCCAAGGATCTGAAGTCGCTTGCCGACGCCGGCAAGACTTCGCTCGGCTCCGGCGTCGTGGTCTTCGTCGGCGCCGGAGAAGACGGCAAGGCGAGTGTCGTCGTCGGCGTGACCGACGATCTCGTCAAGCGCTTCAGCGCCGTCGATTTGGTGCGTGCCGCCTCCGCCGCGCTTGGCGGGCAGGGCGGTGGTGGCCGTCCTGATATGGCGCAGGCCGGTGGTCCGGATGCAACCAAGGCAGCCGACGCGATCGCGGCGGTCAGGGCGGCGCTGGAAGCGGCCTGACTTAAGTCCAGGCCCGCGGCAGTATTGGGGTTTTGCGGCAAGGGCCAAATTCCGCTTTGTGGCCTTTGCGGACTTTGGGCGACTAAGGTCGCCCTCTGGCGTTGTACCGAATCCCGTCGATCAACAATGACACCATTCGTCGGGACTCCTTCGTGATGCCGCCCTTCCCGTCTGGCGAGCAGAGATGCGCGATTGCCATCAGGAGATCCGCCGCTTCGACGTCCGATCGGACTATTCCCGCGGTTGCAGCTGCTTGCAGAAGACCAGATGCAGCAGGCGCCAAATGTCCCATCAAATACGCAGGCAGCGGCTCGAAAGCCGGATCGCCTGAGTGCAAGGCTGCGGATAAACCACGCTTCGCAGCTACGAACTGGATAAATCGGTCGAGCCAGCGCTCCAGCGCCTCGCCAGGCTCATACTCTTCGGCGAGGGTAGAGGCAGCAGCAGCGCAGGCGTCCACCTCTTTGCGGAATACGGCGACGATCAGGTCGGACCGTTGGGGGAAGTGTCGGTAAAGCGTGCCCACTCCCACCCCCGCCTTCTCGGCGATGTCCCGCACGGGAGCATCGACACCGGAAGTCGCGAATACCTCCATGGCGGCATCGAGCAGCGCATGCAGATTGCGCCGCGCATCGGCACGCGCGGGTTTCCCGTCTTTCGGTTCAGCCAAAGATATCCTTCAACCTCTTGCTAACCGGAACAATGTTCCGTATTAAATGGAATGCCGTTCCGTTTAGCACGAACGGGCGCCGTTGACCACTGCGGAAAGGACAATGCCATGCAATACCGTACGCTCGGACGAACCGGCATTAAGGTGAGCCCCTACTGCCTGGGCGCCATGATGTTCGGGGGAATGGGCAACCCCGACCACGAGGATGCCATTCGCATCATCCACAGGGCGCTCGATGCCGGCATCAACTTCATCGACACCGCAGACCGCTATAGTGCCGGTGAGTCCGAGGAGATCGTGGGCAAGGCGCTGAAGGGTCGTCGCGACAGCATTGTGCTGGCCACGAAGTTTCATGGGCCTATGGGCGACGACCCGAACATGCAAGGCAATTCGCGGCGGTGGATCATTCGCGCGGTCGAGGGTTCGCTGCGCCGCCTCGGCACCGACTATATTGACCTCTATCAGGTTCACCGGCCATCGCCGGACACCGACATCGAGGAGACGCTCTCGGCGCTGACCGACCTGATGCGCGCCGGCAAGATCAGAGCGATCGGCTCCTCGACCTTCCCGGTTTCGGAGATCGTAGAGGCGCAGTGGGTGGCGGAGCGCCGCGGGCTCGCCCGCTTCCGCACCGAGCAGCCGCCTTACTCCATCCTCGACCGCGGCATCGAGCGCGACATGCTGCCGACCTGCCTGCGCTATGGCATGGGGGTGATGGTGTGGAGTCCGTTGTCCAAGGGCATGCTCACGGGCAAGTACCGCAAGGGCCAGCCGATGCCCGACTCGCTACGGGCGAAATTCATGCCCCGGCAGATGTCGGATGAGCGCAGCCTCGAGGTCGTCGAACAGCTGCTCCCGCTGGCAGGGGAAGCCGGCCTGTCGCTAACCCACATGGCGATGGCCTTCGTCATGGCGCATCCCGGCGTGACCTCGGCCATCCTCGGGCCGCGCACGATGCAGCATCTCGACGATCTCCTGGCCGGAGCCGAGGTGCGGCTCGGCGAGGATTTGTTGGACCGGATCGACCGGATCGTGCCGCCCGGGGTCGACGTCGGCCTCAACGAGGCCAACTACATCCCGCCGGCACTGGTCACAGCCGAGCTTCGGCGCCGCCCCGTAAGCGAACGCGCGGCAGCCTGACAAGAGTACTGAAGGACCGGGTTCCTTCGACGTCCGGTCCCGACGCGAAGCGGAGCCTTCAACAAAAAGCCCCGGATCGCTCCGGGGCTTTTTTGCTTAACGTGATACCGCAAAATCAGGCGGCCATCGCCTTCCTCAGATTCTCGTCGATCTTGTCCAGGAAGCCGGTGGTGGAAAGCCACGGCTGGTCGGGGCCGATCAGTAGCGACAGGTCCTTGGTCATGAAGCCGGACTCGACGGTCTGGATGCAGACCTTTTCGAGCGTGTCGGCGAATTTCTTCAACTGGGCGTTGTCGTCGAGCTTGGCGCGATGCGCGAGACCCCGCGTCCAGGCGAAGATCGACGCGATCGAATTGGTCGAGGTTTCCTCGCCCTTCTGGTGCTGCCGGTAGTGGCGGGTCACCGTGCCGTGCGCGGCTTCGGCCTCGACGGTCTTGCCGTCGGGCGTCATCAGCACCGAGGTCATCAGGCCGAGCGAACCGAATCCCTGGGCAACCGTGTCGGACTGCACGTCGCCGTCATAATTCTTGCAGGCCCAGACATAGCCGCCCGACCATTTCAGGCTCGACGCGACCATGTCGTCGATCAGGCGGTGCTCGTACCAGATCTTCTTGGCCTTGAACTCGGCGGCGAACTCGCTGTCAAAAACCTCCTGGAAGATGTCCTTGAAGCGGCCGTCATAGACCTTGAGGATGGTGTTCTTGGTCGACAGATAGACCGGATAGCCGCGCAGCAGGCCGTAGTTGAGCGAGGCGCGCGCGAATTCGCGGATCGAATCGTCGAGGTTGTACATGCCCATGGCGACGCCGGCTGCCGGCGCGTCGAACACCTCGTGCTCGATCACCTTGCCGTCCTCGCCGACAAATTTCATCGACAGCTTGCCCTTGCCGGGGAAGCGGAAATCGGTCGCCTTGTACTGGTCGCCGAATGCGTGGCGGCCGACGATGATCGGCTGCGTCCAGCCGGGCACCAGCCGCGGCACGTTCTTCATTATGATCGGCTCGCGGAAGATGGTGCCGCCGAGGATGTTGCGGATCGTGCCGTTAGGCGACTTCCACATCTTCTTCAGCTTGAACTCCTCGACGCGCGCCTCGTCGGGGGTGATCGTCGCGCACTTCACGCCGACGCCGTATTTCTTGATCGCGTTCGCAGCGTCGATCGTGACCTGGTCGTCCGTGGCGTCGCGGTGCTCCATGCCCAGGTCGTAATATTTGAGGTCGATGTCGAGATATGGGTGGATCAGCTTGTTCTTGATGAACTGCCAGATGATGCGGGTCATCTCATCGCCGTCGAGCTCGACGACCGGATTGTCCACCTTGATCTTCGCCATTGCCTACCTCGCTTGGGGAAACGGGCGAACGCCCGTCTGACTGGTTCGGGAAATGCGGCCCCTATAGCACTCGACGCAGGGAAGGCAAAGCCGGGTCGGACCAATGCAAAATGGCGATCTGTGGCCGCCGTTACCGGCTCGATCAGGTCAAAGCCTTGCCGGCGCCTCAGGCGCCGATCTTGCCGCCGCCCCGTTTCGTTATCATCGCGGGACGCACCGCCACCGTCACCCCCGAAGCACGTCGACCACCGATCGGTTGTGGACAAGCGCCGCCGGCGCCAGGGCGACGAGGCCCCCAAGCAGGACCAGAACTCCGGCAAGGATGAGTTCGGAACGTCCGATGGAGGCAGAGATCGCGATGCCGGACTGTTGCGAGATCGCGGCTGAAAGAACCTGGGCAACGGCGTAACCGAGACCGAGGCCGAGGATCGCGCCGGCGGCCACCATGGCGGTAATCCCGGTCCAGACGACCAGGAAAATATACGCCCGGGGTGCTCCGAGCGCCCGAAGAACGGCGAACCGCTCGCGTTGCAGCTGGATCAACGCCATCAGGCCGGCCATGATGGCGGCAACGACCAGCAGTCGCGTCGTCAACGCCATGACGTCGAGCACGGAACGTACGTCGCCCAGCACGGCATAGAGCTGCACGAGCACCTCGGCCGGAAAGAAGGCGGTCGAGTCCTGCGTGCGATAGGCGCTTCTCAGGCCATAGGCCGCAGCCACCGTGTCGGGCTTCACGACGACCGCCGGGACGCCGGGCAGATGGGCGGGATCGAAGGGCGGTCCGATACGCTCCTCGCCGGGCGGGTGCCCCGTAGGAAGCCCATGCACATGCCAGACCTGCTCGACAGGCACGATGATCGCGGCGTCCCAGGGCGTACCGGTCGCCGCCATGCGGCCGACGATGGTGAGATCGACATGGTGGGTTACGCCGTCATGTTCGTCATGGTCTCCGCCTTCGAGCGCGCCGAGGCCGCCTTCGCCATGGCCGTGGACCGGCTCGATGGTCTGGCCGAGGCGGAACGGCGAGGCGGCGCCGACAACCGCCTCGGTTTCGGTTTCGAACAGCCGTCCTTCGCCAAGTGCGCCGGACAGATGGGCGACGAATTCGGCGGTCGTCCCGACGACGGAAAAACCGTCGACCGAATCGCCGTAGCCGATGGGCGCGACAAGATCGGTCTTGGGTTCGGCGAGCAGGCGGGCCAGGACCTCCGGCTTCAGAAGCTCGATTGCCGACGGCTGCAGATAGACGATGTTCATGAGAAGTTCGGTTTGGCTGCCGGGAGCGCCGACGATGAGATCGAAACGATCGGCCGCCCGCGCGCTGCCCTGGCGCAGCGCACGTTCCTGCGCGGAGACGGCGATGCCCAGCGCAACCGCGATCGTCACAAGGCAGACGAACAGCAGCACCGTCGCACGATTTCGGCGGAACAGGGCCATGACGATCGGCAGAGGATTCATGCCATCACCGCCTGAGGCGTCGCCAGGCGTCCATGCGCGAGTTCGACGATCGTATCCGCGGCGGCGATCAGGTCGAGGTCATGAGTCACCACGACCACGGTGCGGCCGTCGCGACGGGCAAGATCGCCAAGCAGCGCGGCGACTGCCCTTCCGGACGCACGGTCAAGGCTTGCCGTGGGCTCGTCGGCCAGGATGATCGGCGGATCGAACATCAGGGCGCGCGCGATGGCGATGCGCTGCTGCTCGCCGCGCGAGAGCCCATGCAGGTTCTTGCGATTGCCGGGAACGCCCAGCTCCTTGAGCAGTGCATCGGCACGGCCGCGCAGCTTTGCCGCAGACAGCCGGTCGAACCAGGCCGCGACCATCACATTGCCGCTCGGGCTCAACTCGTCGATCAGATAGAAATTCTGGAAGACGAGCCCGATATTGTCGCGGCGCCAGCGGTCGCGGCGGCTTTCGCTGAGCTTCGAAACGTCCGTTCCATCGAACATGATGCGCCCGGAATCCAGGCGTACGAGACCGGACAGCGCATTGAGCAGCGTCGATTTGCCCGACCCGGATGCGCCAGTGACGGCGGTCAACCGGCCGGGCGCCGGCGCGAAGTCCACGGCGTCGAGCACATTGAAGGAGTGGCCGTCCGCATCGCGGAAGGCAACAGCCAGGCGCTCGGCGAAAAGCATCGGCACGCGCTCACGCCCTTCGGAAATCAGCATCGACCAGCCTGACCCGACTGACGAAGCCCATGGCTTCGTCCTTGTAGACGCCCAGCTCCAGCCGGCCGGAAACCCGGATCGGGAAGTTGAACGGGACGACGCTGATCGGCTCTTCGGTGTAGACCACGACGATGTCGCTCGGCCAGTCGGCTGCCGATTCACAGAACGGGCAGACGCCCATCGGCATCCTGGTCAGGACGAAAAAGGTCGATTCGGCCTTCAGGGGCGGCGCCATGAAGCCAGTCATCTCCACGTCAGCGCCGTTCAGGCTCTCGGCAAGCTTGGAGAACACGGTCTCCTTTTCATAGAGATCGCTGAAGTCGATCGACGTGGCGGCGAATGCACGACGTCCCGCAAGCAGCCCCGCCGAGAAAGCAGATACAAGAAGCATGCGGCGGTCGATCAATTGTCTTCTCCAATGCGAGCGGCCGCCGGCCGAGGCCAGCGACCGCCAAGTTGGCGGGAAGAAGCCTTCCCGCTCAGTTCGTTTCGGCGCCGAGGCCCGAGGCGTGGCTCATCACGTGGTAGATGTAGTTCTCTTCCACGGTTCCCTGAAAGAGGTGAGCGAACGGGCCCCAGGCATAGATCGCGACATCGTCGCCGGCATGGGTTTCGCTGCCCATAGGCACGGTTGCCGGCTGGAGATAGTCAATGCTCAGCGTATCGGTGTCGGTCAGGTCGGGGCGAATGCCGGCAGGCTGCGCCTTGGTCTTGTCCTCGTCCTTGCCGAGCGGCGGGAAATAGGCGCCCGGACCGTTGGCGTAGCCGAGCGTGGTGTAGGGCTTGCCGTCGCCTGCGAGTTCCAGTTCGCCTTCTACGTTGACGACCTTGCCGAAGATCGGATTGCCGCGCTTCGGATAGCCGTTGATGGTCATGGTGTGGCTGTGGTCGGCGGTGACGACGACCAGCGTATCCTCGCGCGAGGTCTTTTCGAGAACAGTCTTGATCGCCGCATCGAAGGCAAGCGTGTCTTCGAGAGCGCGCGCGGCGTTGCCGGCGTGGTGGGCGTGGTCGATACGGCCGCCCTCGATCATCAGCACATAGCCGTCCTCGTCCTGGGCGAGACGGTCGAGCGCCTTGGCTGTCATCTCGGCAATCGATGGCTCGCCGGCGGCGTCCTTCGCCCTGTCGGCTTCGTATTCCATATGGCTCATGTCGAACAAACCAAGGATCTTGGCGCCCGACTTCACATCGACGGCGTCGAAGCCCTTCTGGTCGAACACAAAGACGTTGTTGTTGGACTTCTTCGTCCATTCGGCGGTCAGATCGCGGGCATCCGTCCGGCGGCCGGTCTTTTCGGTATCCTCGGGGTCTTTCATTTCCGCAGGGAGGAAATAGGCCCGGCCGCCGCCGAGCACGACTTCAAAGCCATCGCCGGCCGTCCAGTTGACGAGCTGGTCGGCGATGTCCTTGCAGCCCGCGGCCTTGGCTTCTTCCGGAAGTTCCTTGGTGCTCTCCCAATCGCGCACCGGTGTATGCGCGTAGGCCCCGGCCGGCGTGGCGTGCGTGATGCGAGCGGTGGAGACGACGCCGGTCGCCTTGCCGGCTGCCTCCGCCAGTTCGAAGATCGAGGTCACTTCGCCGGCGAGCGCGGCCTTGCAATCGCCGACCGGTACAGTCTGGTTGACGCCGATGACGTCATTGCGGGTTTTCACGCCGGCGACCATGGCAGTCACGGTCGGGGCCGAGTCCGAAACCTGGCCGTCATGGCTATAGGTCTTGGAAAGCGCCGTGTAGGGGAAGGTGTCGACCGCGATGCTGTTCGACTCGCCGTCGACGCCGCGCTTCTGGCCCTCAAGGATGCGTGCAGCGGTCACCGTCGCGACGCTCATGCCGTCGCCTACCATGATGATCACGTTCTTCGCCTTGCCGGTGATCGGCTGGATTGCTAGGCGGCGGGCAAGGTCGGCCTGCGCGGCGGTAAAATAGCTGTCGCCGGTCTGGGGCAGCTTGTCCTGGGCAGTGGCGGGAGCGAGCGCCAGCAGCGAAGCACCGACGAAAAGAAGTGGTGTTAAACGTCGCATAGGTTTCATCCTCTTGATCCGATGGGGGCGACCCGGCAAAAGCCCAGAGCCATGGTCGCCTATTAGGCAGGGGCAAGTGACATGCCTATGACAGGTCAAAGCGTCGTAGGCACCGGAGGTAATCGATATATCGAGCCGCGGCTGTTATGACGGGAGAGAGACCGGTATTCTGGTCTTTCGGAGCGTGCCGGTGTTCACGAAGTGTGCATTTTTCGTGATGTCGACATAGTTAATCCGGCCCGCTACATGCGAGCGGTCCGGAACAACCGAGGCGAGACATTGGAAAGTAAGGCAGCCGACGCGAGCGCAGAAACAGGGCAAGCCCCTGCCATCATTCTGGTCGAGCCGCAGCTGGGCGAGAACATCGGCATGGTGGCCCGCGCGATGGCGAATTTCGGCCTCGCCGAGCTGAGGCTCGTCAATCCGCGCGACGGCTGGCCGAACGACAAGGCGCGCGCCGCCGCGAGCCGGGCCGACCATGTGATCGACGGCGCGGTGCTCTACGACGGCCTGCGCCCAGCGCTGGCCGACCTGAACTTCGTCTTCGCGACCACCGCGCGGGAACGCGACGGCTTCAAGCAGGTGCGTGGACCCGTCGAGGCGGGCAGGGCGCTTCGCTCGCGGGCGCGTGCCGGGGAGCGTACCGGCATCATGTTTGGACGCGAGCGCTTCGGCCTCTACAACGAGGAGGTGGCGCTGGCGGACGAGATCGTGACGTTCCCGATCAATCCTGAGTTCGCCTCGCTGAACATCGCCCAGGCTGTGCTTCTGATGTCCTACGAATGGATGAAGTCTGGGCTGGCAAGCGAGACTGACACGGCCTTCTCAAGTCCGGAGATCCAGCCGGCCGAAAAGCATCACATCCATGGACTGCTCGATCATCTGGAATCAGCGCTGGATGCGCGCGGCTATTTCCGCCCGACGGCGAAAAAGCCGAAGATGGTCGACAATCTGCGCGCGGTGTTGACGCGGCCGGGCTTCACCGAGGCGGAGATAAAAGTGCTGCGAGGGATCGTCGCGTCGCTCGACTATTTTTCGCCGCGCACGCCGCGCGGCGAAGGTTATCCGGAAAGGAAGGCCGAGGCCGATCGAGAAGCGCATGCTGACGGCGACTATCGGCGCAAACCCGCGCCCGTCGACAAGGGGCGCGGCGATGACTGACCGACCGATCCTGATGTTCGATTCAGGCATCGGCGGGCTGACCGTGCTGCGCGAGGCGCGCGTATTGATGCCCGACCGGCGCTTCGTTTATGTCGCCGACGATGCTGGCTTTCCGTACGGAGCGTGGGAGGAACCGGCGCTCCGGGAACGTGTGCTGGCGCTGTTTGCCGATCTGCTCCTGCGCTTTGATCCCGAAATATCCGTCATTGCCTGCAACACCGCCTCCACCCTGGTCATGGAAGCATTGCGCGAGAGGTTTCCCGGCCATCCATTCGTCGGCACCGTGCCGGCGATAAAGCCCGCCGCCGAGCGTACCCGCTCAGGTCTGGTCTCCGTGCTCGGCACGCCCGGCACGGTTAAACGGCAGTACACGCGCGACCTGATCAAGCAATGGGCATCGAAATGCCATGTCCGCCTTGTAGGCAGCGACAATCTCGCGGCACTCGCCGAGACCTACATGCGCGACGGCTTCGTCGACGAGGAGGCCGTACGCGCCGAGACCGCCCCCTGCTTCATCGAGAAGGACGGCGCGCGCACGGACATCGTCGTGCTGGCCTGCACGCACTACCCGTTCCTGGTGAACCGCATGCGCAAGACCGCGCCTTGGCCGGTCGACTGGCTCGACCCCGCAGAGGCGATCGCAAGGCGCGCGCTGTCGCTGCTTGCCGTCAAGCAACAGGCATCCGCCCCGGTCACGCCGCCGGAGCGGGCCGACGTGGCGATCTTCACTTCGGGCAAGGCTGAATTCACGACGCGCCGGCTGATGCAGGGATTCGGCCTGTCGGTTACCGACAGTGCCGCGGAACAATCGGTGTCCTTTGCAAGTTTTGCGTGAAAAGCTGCACGGAGAACCGAGATGCCTGCGAAATCGAAAGCACGGCAAAAGGCGGCCGGCGCCGCGCTGTCGGCCAAGCGCGGCGATACCAGGAAGAGCTCCCTCAAGGGTGCGTCGAAGGAGATGTACGAGTCGATGAGTGAAAAACAGCTCGAGGAATTCGCCGAGACGAAGCGAAAGGGGCTACCCGAAAAGAAGTCGAAGGACTGATCCGGACAGCCAAAGCCAGGATATCGACGCCAGCGGCAAAGCGTTGACAATACGCCCTGTTTCGCCTATCCACCCGCCAGCGCCGGGCCGAAAGGTCCGGCGTACTATTTGACGTGTCCCGTGGATTTTTCCGCAAAGCGTGCGTGGAAAATCCTGTCAGGCTTCGAAAACGGAGGCCAGAGGAGGGCGCGTTTCCTTCACCCGGAACATGAGGTTCCGGGTGAATCGTTTTGAAAGGGAATGCGATGAGCAAGCGCGAATCCGCGAAATACAAGATCGACCGCCGTCTTGGCGAGAATATCTGGGGCCGTCCTAAGTCTCCGGTCAACAAGCGTGAGTATGGCCCCGGCCAGCACGGCCAGCGCCGCAAGGGCAAGCTGTCCGACTTCGGTCTGCAGCTGCGCGCCAAGCAGAAGCTGAAGGGTCACTACGGCGACGTTTCGGAAAAGCAGTTCCGCAAGACTTACGAAGAGGCCAACCGCCGCAAGGGCGACACCTCGGAAAACCTGATCGGCCTGCTGGAGTCGCGCCTTGACGCGGTCGTCTATCGTGCCAAGTTCGTTCCGACCATCTTCGCGGCCCGCCAGTTCGTCAACCACGGCCATGTCAACGTGAACGGACGCCGCACCAACATCAGCTCGTATCGCTGCAAGGCGGGCGACGTGATCGAAGTGCGCGAGAAGTCGAAGCAGCTGGTGATCGTGCTGGAATCGGTGCAGCTCGCCGAGCGCGACGTGCCTGATTACATCGAGGTCGACCACAACAAGATGGTCGCGACCTTCGCTCGCGTTCCGGGCCTTGCCGATGTGCCGTTCGCGGTGCAGATGGAGCCGAACCTGGTCGTCGAATTCTACTCGCGCTGATCGGGCTTCACACTCTGGATTTGTGAGAAAGCCGCCTCCGGGCGGCTTTTTCGTCCGTGGAGACGGGAGATCGCTGATGGACGATCTGCAGGCGCTGGTGAACGGCATCCACCGTGAGATCGCCGCGCATACCAGGCGCGGCAAGGTGGCGGACTACATCCCGCAACTGGCCGCCGTCGATCCGGCGCATTTCGGCATCGCCATAACGACGGTGGACGGGCGGGAGTTCGTAGCCGGAGAGGCCGATACGGCCTTCTCCGTCCAGAGCGTGTCCAAGGTGTTCACGCTGACTTTGGCGCTGGGCATGGTGGGCGACCGTCTGTGGAATCGGGTCGGCCGCGAGCCGTCGGGCAGCGCGTTCAATTCCATCGTCCAGCTCGAGCACGAGCACGGCAAGCCGCGCAATCCCTTCATCAACGCCGGCGCCATCGCGGTAGCCGACGTGCTTTTGGCCGGGCATCAGCCCAAGGAGGCGATCGGCGAGATCGTGCAGTTCGTCCGCTTCCTGGCGGGCGATGACTCCATCGTCATCGACCAGCGCGTCGCCCGCTCGGAGGCTGAGACCGGTTTCCGTAATTTCGCGCTCGCCCAGTTCATGCGTTCCTTCGGCAAGCTCGACCATCCGGCCGAGCATGTGCTCGGCGTTTATTTCCACCACTGCGCGCTTGCGATGACGTGCCGGCAGCTCTCGCATGCCGGGCTGTTTCTCGCGGCCGGCGGCCGCAACCCGGCGACGGGACGTACGGTGGTGTCGCGGGACCGGGCGCGACGCATCAACGCGCTGATGCTGATGTGCGGCCACTATGACGGCTCGGGCGACTTCGCCTACCGCGTCGGCCTGCCGGGCAAGAGCGGCGTCGGCGGCGGCATACTGGTCGTGGCGCCCGGCAAGGCATCGATCGCGGTGTGGTCGCCCGGATTGAACGAGAATGGCAACTCGCTGCTCGGCTCGCTGGCGCTGGAGATGCTGGCGCATCGCACCGGATGGTCTATCTTTGGCGCCTAACCAAGGTTGATGACGATGAACATTGCCGTCACCGAAGATCCGCTCGCCGATGCCGAAGGCGGGACACATCCCATGTTCCGCGATGTGCCATCGTCGGTCGCCTTCAACAAGCTGCGCAAACGACTGGTTCGCCAGACGCGTGAGGCGGTCGAGCAATTTGCCATGGTCAAACCCGGCGACCGCTGGCTGGTGGCGCTATCGGGCGGAAAGGATTCCTACGGCCTGCTGGCGATCCTGCTCGATCTGAAATGGCGCGGCCTGCTGCCAGTCGAACTGCTTGCCTGCAATCTCGACCAGGGGCAGCCGAACTTTCCGAAGCACATATTGCCCGAATTCCTTGCGAGGCATGGCGTCGACCATCGTATCGAGTACCGCGACACCTATTCGGTGGTCACCGATAAGATCGCCGAGGGCAACACCTATTGCTCGCTCTGTTCGCGGCTGCGCCGAGGGCACCTCTACCGCATCGCGCGGGAAGAGGGCTGTTCGTCGCTGGTGCTCGGCCATCATCGCGAAGACATCCTCGAGACCTTCTTCATGAACCTCTTCCACGGCGGCCGGCTGGCGGCGATGCCGCCAAAGCTTTTGAACGATGAGGCCGATCTTTTCGTACTGAGGCCGCTCGCCTTCTGCGCAGAGGCCGACCTCGAAAAATTCGCCGAGGCGATGCATTTCCCAATCATTCCGTGCGACCTGTGCGGCAGCCAGGACGGCCTTCAGCGCAATGCCATGAAGGCGATGCTCGCCGATATCGAGACGCGGATGCCAGGTCGCAAGGACACGATGATCCGGGCATTGAGCAATGTGCGCCCGTCGCATTTGCTCGACCGCAAACTTTTCGACTTCGCGTCCCTTGGTGCAAGCGAGGACTGACCAGCCCGGATTTCGGGCGCGATCCGCCCTAATGGTGCGCCTGGAACAGCCTGCCGCGCTCGGCAATCAGCACGAAAATCAGCGCCGCTAGAGCTACGCCGCAGAAACCGGCCGCGAGCGGTGTCGTGGTGCCGTCGAAAAGCTGGCCGATCGTCGCGCCGATCATTCCACCGCCGACCGTCTGCATGAAGCCCTGGACCGATGACGCCGTGCCGGCGAGATGGCCGAGCGGCTCCATGGCGATCGAGTTGAAGTTCGAGCCGATCCAGCCGAACTGCAGCATGGCGGCGGCAAACAGCGGCACGAAGATGTAGATCGGCAGTTCCCCGAAGAGCGACAGCACAAACCAGACCGTGGTTACCGCCAGGAATCCGATCAGCGCGCCGTGCGACAGCTTGCGCATGCCGAAGCGCCCGACCAGCCGCGAATTGACGAAGGACGACACGGCCATCATGCCCGCCACTACGGCGAAGATGACGGGAAACCAGACACCAAGACCGTAGATGCCGACATAGACCTGCTGCGCGGAATTGATGAAGCCGAAAAGCGCGCCGAAGACCGACGTGGTCGCCAGCGTGTAGAGCAGCGATACGCGGGTCGTCAGCACGATTCGGAAGCCGCCGATGATCGTGCGCAGGTCGAAGGCGCGGCGATACTCCGGATGCAGCGTTTCCGGCAGCCGGAACGCGGTCCAGATGGTGAAGGCCAGCGCGATCAGCGCCATGACCACGAAGATCATGTGCCATTCGGAAAACAGCATCACAAGCTGACCGAGGCTCGGCGCGACGACCGGAACGACCATGAACACCATGAATACCAGCGACATTACCTCGGCCATGGCGCGGCCACCGAAGACGTCGCGGATGACGGAGACGGTAATGACCCGCGTCGACGCCGCGCCGAGACCCTGAACGAAACGCAGGATGAGCAGCGTCGTGAAGCTTGGCGCGAAGGCCGCTCCCAACGCCGCAGCCACATAGACGACAAGTCCGAACAGCAGCGGCGGACGCCTGCCGAAACGGTCGGAAAGCGGGCCGAAGGCAAGCTGCGCCAGCCCAAAGCCGGCGATGTAGGCGGTGATCACATACTGCCGGTGGTTCTCGTTCTCGACGCCGAGGCTGGCGCCGATCTGCTGCAGGCCGGGCAGCATGATGTCGATGGCCAGCGCATTCAGCGCCATCAGCGCGGCGGCGAGGGCGATGAACTCCCAGCGCGGAATCGGCAGGCTGAACGCCTTTGCTGATGGGGAAGCCTGCTGGTCCATGGGAGAAATTCCAAACAAAAAAGGAAAATGCGCCGGAAACCGGCGCATTCGCTAGGCGCGGTGCCCTTGTGGCGGGCAACGGCGATTCTTTCAGGTCTTCAGGCGGCCTTGACGGTCACGCCCTTCTCGTCGAGCAGCGACTTGAGTTCGCCCGACTGGAACATCTCGCGGATGATGTCGCAACCGCCGACAAACTCGCCCTTCACATAGAGTTGGGGGATGGTCGGCCAGTTGGAATATTCCTTGATGCCCTGGCGCAGTTCGTCCGAGGTGAGCACGTTGACGCCTTTGTAGTCGACGCCGACATAGTCCAGGATCTGCACGACCTGGCCGGAAAAGCCGCACTGCGGAAAGCCGGGGGTGCCCTTCATGAAGAGCACGACGTCGTTGCCCTTAACTTCGCTGTCGATAAATTCGCCGATTCCGCTCATCGTCTGTCCTTTCATGCCTGTGGGAGTCAGGCTCGAAACATGACACTCAAATAAACCGACAGGCGACCCGAAACAAGACGCGAACGATGCCCGCCATGGAAAGGTCGCAAAGGCACATGGTCATGCTGCCATGGATATTCAAACGGATTCCTCCTGTAGTTATCCATGAAAACATGGCTTCTCACGGCTTTCGGCGCTGTGTTGATCGCGGTCGGCTTTGCCTTGCTGTGGAGGCAGCCGATGCCGCCTACGCCGCCTGAAACGGCCAGCAATCTGCCCGACACGTGCCGCGACCTGGCCTTCGAAGGTGTTTCCTACATCGTCTGCGAGTTCGGGCTGGACGACCACGAGTTGGTTCTCAAGCGCGCTGACCGGGCTGGAAAGCCGTTCGGCGACCTCGCAAAACTGGCCGCCGCCGAGCCTTTTGTATTCGCCATGAACGCGGGCATGTATCACGAGGATTTTACACCGGTCGGACTGCACGTCGAGGACTGCAGAGAGCAGTCGCCGATCAATTTGGCCGACGCGGAGGGCAATTTTTTCCTGAAGCCGAACGGTGTCTTCTATGTCGACCAACAGGGTAATGCGGGCGCACTCGAATCGTCGGCCTTCGCCGCCGCCGGCATCAAGCCGCGATTAGCTACTCAGTCGGGTCCGATGCTCGTCATCGACGGGAAGATTCATCCGCGCTTCGAGGAGAACGGAACCTCGCGCCACATCCGCAACGGCGTCGCGGCGGATGGCGGCAAACGAGTGGCTTTCGCGATCTCACGTGGACCCGTCAGCCTCGGCAGCTTCGCGCGCCTGTTCCGGGATGCGCTTGGCTACAAAAATGCGCTGTTCTTCGACGGCACTGTCTCTGCGCTTCACGATGGCAGCAAGTACCTGATTGGCGGTGAGTATCCGGCGGGTCCGATGCTGGCCGTCCGCAAGAAGACCACGGCCGGCGTTCAGTAGGCGCGGCGCTTGGTTTTCGAACGGGACCGGACGGTTTTGCGGCGGCTCGTCTGCCGCTTCGCCGGCTTGATCAGTCTTTCCAGACGCCGTAACTGCTCGGCCACGGTCAATTTGGTCGTACGCTTGCGCCGCCTGGCACGCCTGCTGGACGATGCCTTGCGCGCCATGTCCTGGAGCACGTCGGTCACGACGCCCTTGATGAAATCGCCGATCGCCGACATGTCGCTTATTCCGGAGCGCTGGTTTGCAGTGCCAGCGCGTGCAGCACGCCGCCCATATTGCCCTTGAGCGCGTCATAGACCATCTGGTGCTGCTGCACGCGGCTTTTTCCCCGAAAACTCTCGGCCACGACTTCAGCCGCATAGTGGTCGCCATCGCCGGCGAGGTCGCGGATCGTCACCTTGGCGTCGGGGATGCCTTGCTTGATCAGCGTTTCGATCTCATGCGCATCCATTGCCATTAAAGATTCTCCGCTACTTGCCGTCCATGAAGCGCGGGAACCAGGCTTCGTGGGTGGACTTCAGTTCAGCGACCGGTATCGCACGCGCCTTGCCCAGTTTCAATTCGACGCCGCCCGTCGTGCCGATCCACGGGGCATGGATGCCGAGCGTCTTGGCATCGTTCCAGAGAGCCGCCATCTCATCGCTTTGGGGGTCGAGCTTGACGGTCACGAGGTAGCGGCCCTGGTCTTCGCCGAAGAAGACCGGAATGGGATCGGTTTCGGTGAGCCCAGGTATCGTAGCGCCGATGCCCGACGCCATCGCCATCTCGGCGAGCGCGACGGCGAGACCGCCGTCCGACACATCATGCACCGCTGTCGCTACGCCGTTGTGGATCAGCTTGCGCACGAAGTCGCCAACGCGCTTCTCATGGGCCAGATCGACCGGTGGTGGTGGGCCGTCCGTGCGGCCGTGGATGTCGCGCATGTAGATCGACTGCGCGAGATGCGTGCCCCAGGCTGGCGGCGCGCCGACGAGCAGGATGGCTTCGCCCTCGCGCGTGAAGGCGATGCGAGCCATCTTCGACCAGTCCGGCAGCAACCCGACGCCGCCAATCGTGGGCGTGGGCAGGATGCCCTGGCCGTTCGTCTCGTTGTAGAGCGAGACGTTGCCGGATACGATCGGGAAGTCGAGCGTCCGGCAGGCTTCGCCGATGCCTTTGATGGCCATGACGAGCTGGCCCATGATCTCGGGGCGCTCGGGGTTGCCGAAATTGAGGTTGTCGGTCGCGGCGAGCGGATCGGCGCCGGTAGCAGTCAGGTTGCGCCAGCATTCCGCCACCGCCTGCTTGCCGCCCTCAAACGGATCGGCCTCGCAGTAGCGCGGGGTGACGTCGGAGGAAAAAGCGAGCGCCTTCGTCGCATGGCCGTCGACCCGCACCACGCCGGCGTCGCCTCCGGGTAGCTGCAGCGAATTGCCCTGGATCAGCGTGTCGTATTGCTCCCAAACCCAGCGGCGGCTGGAGAGGTCGGGCCCGCCGAGCATCTTGAGCAGCGCATCGGCAACATCCGCCTGCGGGATGTCGTCGGCGGCAAGCGGCTGGCGCTTCTTCGGCTCGACCCATGGCCGGTCATATTCGGGCGCCTTGTCGCCGAGATCCTTGATCGGCAGGTTGGCTGCCTCGCTGCCCTTGTGCATGACACGGAAGCGCAGATCGTTGGTCGTGTGCCCGACGATGGCGAAGTCCAGCCCCCATTTGGTGAAGATAGCCTCGGCTTCCTTCTCCTTCTCGGGCCTGAGCACCATCAGCATGCGCTCCTGGCTTTCGGAGAGCATCATCTCGTAGGCCGACATGCGCTCCTCGCGCACCGGCACCTTGTCGAGGTCGAGCAGGATGCCGAGATCGCCCTTGGCGCCCATCTCGACGGCCGAGCAGGTCAGACCTGCCGCGCCCATGTCCTGGATGGCGATGACCGCGCCCGAGGCCATCAGTTCGAGGCAGGCCTCAAGCAGGCATTTTTCGGTGAAGGGGTCGCCGACCTGAACGGTCGGCCGCTTCTCCTCGATCTTGTCGTCGAACTCGGCCGACGCCATGGTCGCACCGCCAACCCCGTCGCGGCCGGTCTTGGCGCCGAGATAGACCACCGGCAGCCCGACACCCTTGGCTTCGGAGAGGAAGATTGCATCCGTCTTGGCCAGCCCCGCTGCGAAGGCGTTGACCAGAATGTTGCCATTGTAGCGGGCGTCGAAATTGACCTCGCCGCCGACAGTCGGCACGCCGAAGGAATTGCCGTAGCCGCCGACGCCGGAGACCACGCCCGCCACAAGATGCCTGGTTTTCGGGTGGTCCGGCGCGCCGAAGCGCAGCGCGTTCATGGCCGCGACCGGACGTGCCCCCATGGTGAAGACGTCGCGCAATATGCCGCCGACCCCTGTAGCGGCGCCCTGGTATGGTTCGATGTAGGATGGGTGATTGTGGCTTTCCATCTTGAAGACGACGCAGTCGCCGTCGCCGATATCGACAACGCCGGCGTTCTCACCCGGCCCCTGGATCACCCGCGGTCCGCTGGTCGGCAGGGTGCGCAACCACTTCTTGGACGACTTGTACGAGCAATGCTCGTTCCA
Source organism: Mesorhizobium sp. KR9-304 (assembly GCF_040049215.1). NCBI lineage: Bacteria > Pseudomonadati > Pseudomonadota > Alphaproteobacteria > Hyphomicrobiales > Phyllobacteriaceae > Mesorhizobium > Mesorhizobium sp. KR9-304. The sequence continues at coordinate 628,405 of NZ_JBDZDN010000003.1, forward strand.
CATGGCGGAAAAAATGCCGAGCTCGGTGAAGCTCGGCTCGCGGCCGATGAGGTCGAGGATGCGCTGATATTCGTCCGGCTTCAGCCCATGCGCCTTGATCAGCTCGGGCGTGATGGCGACGGTGTTCTGGGCGGTCATGGGGTGCAGTCGGCTCCGGGTGACGGGGGAGGGCGCGCCTTGCACCCATAGCGCAAGCGCGCGCCGGCTCATACCGCACTGCGAAGAAAATTGCAGCGTAATTTGCGCTCAGCCGTAGCTGTCGTATCCTGCGTTGGGATTGTCGATCAAACGCCGGAGGATCGTAAATCCCGTCCAGATATCCTCGCGGCGCTTCGGCGTCGAGAAGCCGACACGGATGCGGTGATAGAAATGCTCGGTGCGGCCAGGCTTGTACTCGTCCTCGTCGTCGACGAGCACGCCTTCGCTCGCAGCCGCCTGCTTGAACGTGCCGGAGAGCCACGGATCTGGCAGCTTCATCCAGAGGAAAGGCGCGCGCTTGTTCGATTCGAAGTCGAGCCCGGAGAATGCCTGCCGCGCCATCGCCTCGCGCGCTTCGATCTCGGCGCGGGCCGCCCGCCGGATCGTGTCGGCTGCGCCCGACAGCACCATCCGCGAAGACAGTTCCGCCAGCATGAAGGGCAGGCCGCCGGTCACCATCTTGTGGGCGACCTGGATGCGCGGAGCGAGATTGGCAGGGCAGGAAACCCATCCGCCCCGCACGCCGGCCGATACCGTCTTCGACAGCCCGCCGATGTGGAAGGTACGCTCCGGCAGGAATGCGGATATCGGCGTGGGCGGTTGGTCGAGCATGGCGCCGTAGATCGAATCCTCTATCAGCCAGACATTGTGCTTACGGGCGATCTCGGCGATCTCGCGCCGGCGGCTCACCGGCATGATGGTCAGCGTCGGGTTGTGGAGCGAGGGGACGAAAAAGGCGAGCTTGGGGTGCTGCTGCGCGCACAGGCGGTCGAAATCCTCAGGTATGGGACCGTGCTCGTCGATCCCGACCACGACGCTTCTACGGCCAATCAGATTGGCGCTGCGCGATATCGATGAATAGGTGAGCTGCTCGAAGGCGATTTTGTCGCCCGGCGCGGTCATTGCAGCAATGACCGCCATGGCGGAAGCGTGGACGCCCATCGTAGGCACGACGGCTTGCGGATCCGGCTTCCAGCCGTCCGCCGCAAGCCACCGCGCGCCGGCCTCCCGCCAGTCCGAAGGCCAGGAGCGGGTGTAGTCGATGATCCTATCAGGATACTCCCTTGCGATTTCGGCGGCTATGCGGCCTACCACTTCGCCCTGGCCGACATCCGGCGCCGAGGTGCTGTCCATGATGAGCTTGCCGGTCAAGGCGTCGGGCGCGCGCGTGCCGGCAATCTGCTGGGGTATCTGGGCAAGTGAATTGTCGGTTTCGGCGTCCCGCCCGAGCACGAATGTGCCCCTGCCGACCTCGCCGCTGACCAGGCCGCGCTCGCGGACCAGAGCATAGGCTCGGCCGATCGTTCCGATTGTCACCCCAATGTCATAAGCGAGGTCCCGCTGCGGCGGCAACTTTGTACCGGCGGGCAGAAGTCCTTTTGTTATATCGGATTCGATCCTGTCGGCGAGCCGCATATAGAGCGGTCCGGAGCCGGTGGAGACGTCAGGAAGCCAATTTGTCATCGTGACAACTTCATATATTGCCTTCGAAAGAGTGTCAATTCATTGGAATGTAGCGATACAATGTGATCGCGGATACAGTTGGAGAGGACAATGAGTACATTCATCACATCCCGTACCGATGTCACGATGCGTTCTTCGGCGTCACGCGGTTCGGCCCTGCTGCGCGTCGTGACCATGATCGAGATGGCGGTCGAGCGCCACCGCAGTCGCCATGCCCTGATGGAACTGAGCGACGCGCAGCTCAAGGACATCGGCATTTCCCGTTCGGAAGCCTTCCGCGAAGCAAACCGTCCATTCTGGGGCTGAGCTTCGAAGAATGACCATCGGGGAAAAACGACGACAAAAGCCTCGGGAAAAACCCGAATACCTCTGATGGCCGCCTCGAAGGGCGGCCATCGTGTTTTAGGCTCTGGTCAAGCCTGCGCCGTGGGCAAATGATTCATCAAGCGGCGGAACCGCAGCCGCTGTCGCCGGATTTCCAACGGCCGATATCGGCGCCGATCCTCGATCCGACCGCTTCGCCCATCAACGGCCCGAACACCTCGACCTCGCTCGAATGGCCGCGCGCCTGCACAACAAGCAGCGGCTTGCCGCCGTAATTGTTCTTCGGCACGAGCAGGAAACGCGGCGCCCCGCCGAAATTGTTCAGTTCATTGGCCATGCTGTAGGATTTGAAGGCTGGGTCCATGCTGGCGATCCAGCATTTGTGCGCGGCGATCGCGACCTGCTCCATAACGCGCAGCGATGCGCTTTTGCCGGAGCCGCCGGGGTTGGCTGGCGTCTTGCTCGACTGGCAGGCCGAGAGGAGAAGTAGCGAGGCCGCGAGGCCGGCGAATCCCAGAAAAGTCTTCTTCATGCAGCCTCTCGAATCGCGACGACAGCCCGCATCGTGGACCAGCGCATGCCAAATGGAAATTGTCGGGGGGTCAGGCTGCCTGCCGGGCCGTGATGCCGAGCGAGCTTTCGAAGATGCCCCGTCCGTCTGTGCCGCCATGCGCGGGCTCGATCAGGTTTTCCGGGTGAGGCATGAGGCCGAGCACGTTGCCGCCTTCGTTGATGACGCCTGCAATATCGTTGATCGAGCCGTTCGGATTGGTGCCTTCGGCGTAGCGGAACACGACCCGGCCTTCGCCTTCGATGCGCTTCAGCGTTTCGTCGTCGGCGAAATAGTTGCCATCATGGTGGGCGACCGGCGCCCGGATGATCTGGCCCGGCGCGTAGTTGCGGGTGAAGGCAGTGTTGGCGTTCGCCACTTGGAGCTTGACCTCGCGGCAGACGAATTTCAGCGACGTGTTGCGCATCAGCGCGCCGGGCAGGAGGCCGGCTTCGACCAGAATCTGGAAGCCGTTGCAAACCCCGATCACCTGCACGCCTTCCGCTGCCTTCTCGGCGACCGCGCGCATCACAGGCATGCGGGCGGCTATCGCACCGCAGCGAAGGTAGTCGCCGAAGGAGAAACCGCCCGGAATGGCGATCAGGTCGACGTCGGGTATTTCCGTGTCGGTCTGCCAGACGGTGACCGGCGCCTTGCCGGAAATCTTGGTCAGCGCCGCGATCATGTCGCGGTCGCGATTGAGGCCGGGAAGGAGGACTACGGCGGTTTTCATGCCAACCTGCGGGTTTGCTGCCTCAGTTCAGCGAAACACTGTAATTTTCAATAACCGTGTTGGCCAGAAGCTTGTCGCACATGGCTTTCAGCTCGGCTTCGGCCTTGGCCTTGTCGGTCGCCTGCAGTTCGAAGTCGAACACCTTGCCCTGACGGACCGAGCCGACGCCGTCGAAGCCGAGGCCGGCGAGTGCGTGCTCGATCGCCTTGCCCTGAGGGTCGAGCACGCCGTTCTTGAGGGTGACGGTTACGCGGGCCTTGATCACGCTGCGAAAGCTCCTGTCCTGGTCGAAAATCTCAGTGCGGCTTGCCGCGGCGGCCGTCGCCGGAGGCGACCAGAACGGGACCGGTCGGGCGGGGCGGCTCGTTCTCGTTCATGATACCAAGACGGCGGGCCACTTCCTGGTAGGCCTCGACCAGCCCGCCCATGTCACGGCGGAAACGGTCCTTGTCGAGCTTGTCGTGGGTGGCGACGTCCCAAAGGCGGCAGGAGTCGGGCGAAATCTCGTCGGCGACGACGATACGCATCATGTCGCCCTCGAAAAGCCGGCCGCACTCAATCTTGAAATCGACGAGCTGAATGCCGACGCCGAGGAACAGGCCGGAGAGGAAGTCGTTGACCCGAATGGCAAGCGCCATGATGTCGTCGATTTCCTGCGGGCTCGCCCAGCCGAACGCCGTGATGTGCTCTTCCGACACCATCGGGTCGTCCAGCGCGTCGGCCTTGTAGTAGAACTCGATGATCGAGCGCGGCAGCACCGTGCCTTCCTCGATGCCGAGGCGCTTGGCGAGCGAGCCAGCGGCGACATTGCGCACTACCACCTCGAGCGGGATGATCTCGACTTCCTTGATGAGCTGCTCGCGCATGTTCAACCGACGGATGAAGTGCGTCGGAATGCCCATCCGGTTCAGGTGGTTGAAGATGTGCTCGGAGATCCGGTTGTTGAGCACGCCTTTGCCGTCGACCACCTCGTGCTTCTTCTTGTTGAAAGCGGTGGCATCATCCTTGAAGAATTGAATCAGCGTGCCCGGCTCGGGTCCTTCATAGAGGATCTTGGCCTTGCCTTCATAAATGCGGCGGCGATTTTTCATCTGATTTCCTGGATTTTTCGGGCAGGCGCGCCAGACGGCCCGGAAGACATAATGCGGCAGCCGTATGGTTCAATGCCGGTGTCTATCTGAATCGAACCGTTTCCTCAATCGCCAATGCTAGAGATCAACCGCTTTCCGCTGCGAAATACCGCACCGCAGCATGGTCGTCCGTATTGACCGCGGCCTAGCCTTTTGGTTTGTGCAGTCAGCCACCATATCCGGTCCGAACGACCACCACCTATCCGGAGGATTTTCGATGAGCGACTTCAGTGACCGCGAAAAGGGTTTCGAACGCAAATTCGCGTTCGACGAGGAATTGCGGTTCAAGGCTACTTCCCGGCGCAACAAACTGCTCGGGCTCTGGGCCGCCGAAAAGCTTGGAAAATCAGGCGCGGACGCCGAATCCTATGCCAAAGAAGTGATCGTGGTCGATTTCGAGGAGGCCGGCGACCATGACGTGCTGCGCAAGATCAAGGCGGACTTCGACGCCGCCGGCGTCGCCCAGTCCGAGCATCAGATCCGCCGCACGATGGACGAATTGATGGCTCGGGCCATCGAGCAGGTCAAAAGCTGATCCCAGGACTGCTGGATCAATGAAAACCGCTCATTTCGGGCGGTTTTTCTTTTGCTTTTTCGCGGTACCGGCCTGACATAGGGGCCGACCGAGGAGGGATGAATGTCGCTGGAATCAAGGCTCGCCGCGGGCGAAACGCTGTGCAGCGCGTGGTCCGGCGTCCCGGATGCGCTGACCGTCGAGATTCTTTCGGCGCAAGGTTTTGACGCCGTGACACTCGACATGCAGCATGGCGGCCACAACGAAGACAGTGTGCTGCGCAGCATCGTCCCGGTCCAGCGCGCTGGAAAGCCCGCACTTGTCAGGATTCCTGTCGGGCGTTTCGACATGGCGAGCCGCGCGCTCGATTTCGGCGCCGAGGCGGTCATCGCGCCAATGGTCAATTCGATCGAGGACGCGCAACGCTTCGGCGCAGCGATGAAATATCCCCCTGCCGGCGAACGCTCCTGGGGGCCGACCTACGGCTTTCCGCGCCACGGCAAAGGCGATTTCGGCGATTGGCTGCGCGAGAGCAACTTGCGCACCATCTCTTTCGCCATGATCGAAACGCGTGCGGCGGTAGACATTCTCGACCGTATCCTCGACACGCCCGGCATAGACGCGATCTTCCTCGGCCCCTCCGACTTTTCGATCGCCTGGACCAATGGCGCCCGTGTCAATGCCACGCTCGAGGACATGATGCAGGCGGTCGAGCAGATAGGCGGCCGCGCCCGCAAGGCCGGCAAATATGCGGGCATCTATGTGATCGACCCAGCGACGGCGGGACGTTACGTCTCGATGGGCTACCAATTGCTCGCCATGGGCTCGGAGCATACCCTGATGAGACTGGGCTCCGACGCGCTGCTGACGGCCGTGCGTACGTCGCTGACCGGGGCCAAATCCTAAAGCTGAGACAGGAACTTCGCGAAAGTGAGCGATCCTTCCGGCCACGGACCGTGGCCGGATTCAGCGTTGATGTGGCCTCGCTCGCCTGCGTCGATGAAAAGCGAACCCCAGGCCGCGGCAGCATCTTCCGCGACCTCGAAGGCGCTGTAGGGGTCGTTGCGGCTGGCGATCACGACCGACGGAAACGGCAGCGGGTCGCGCGGGTAGGGACCGAAGGTCATCAGATGCTTCGGGCGGATCGACGGGTTGGCGACATCCGGTGGCGCGACGAAGAACGCCCCGACGACAGGCTTCCTGAACTGCGGGATAGCCTGAATGGCGGTTGGCACGCCTAGCGAATGTGCAACGATCACAACCGGCCGTTCAGCTTCGTTCACGGCGTTGGACATCGCTGAGGTCCAGTCCTCGCGCACCGGCTTCGACCATTCGGCCTGTTCGACGCGGCGCGCCGTCGAGAGCTTCGACTGCCAACGCGACTGCCAATGGTCCGGGCCGGAGTTCGTATAGCCCGGAACGAACAAAATATCTGCGTCTTTGACTTTCATGTCGCGCATGTAGCGAGCGTGCCTGCGACGTGCAACCGGTTGGTGAGTCAACGCCGAGTGAACACCGTGTTCGGACTTAGCCCACTTGTGTGAACGACCTTTTGGCCCGATGTACGTGTTCGAATGCAAATAGGTGCGTATTCGGGAGTCGCGGCTTTGACGCTAACCCATCGCGCCGTGATTGGCGGTATCGGCAAACTGGCAGCAGCCCCGAGGGGATTTGCCGCTGCAACGGAGCAGAACATGAGCGAACTTCCATTTGCAGCCACAACGCCGGTCAGCGTTGGACAGGTCGGCCTCAAGGCGCGCGACGCCAAGGCGCTGGCCGATTATTACAGTGCGATCGTCGGACTGGAGCAACTGTCTGCGGATGGCGAGACCATAGTGCTGGGCGCCAAAGGCCGGCCGCTGCTGGTTATCGAAAGCGACAAAGCCGCCAAGCCTGACGATCCGCGCAGTGCTGGCCTATTTCACACGGCGTTTCTGCTGCCTTCCCGCGCCGATCTCGGACGCTGGATCAACTTCGCCGCCGAGCGTCAGATTCCGATCGACGGGGCCTCGGACCATTTGGTCAGCGAAGCGTTCTATCTGACCGACCCTGAGGGCAACGGCATCGAGATCTACGCCGATCGCATGCCGACCGAGTGGAAGTGGAACGGCGATCAGATCACCTTGGCGACGCAGCGCATGGATATTGCCGCGGTCCGCGGCGAGGTTCCCGCCGCCGACGCTGGCTGGCAAGGCGCGCCGGAAAACTCGATCGTCGGCCATGTGCATCTGAGGGTCGGCGATCCGCTCGCGGCCGAGGCTTGGTGGCACAAGACGCTCGGCTTCTACACGGTTGCGAGATACGGCGCGCAAGCGGTGTTCCTCTCGACCGGCGGCTACCACCACCATATCGGCGCCAACACCTGGCAAAGCGCAGGGGCGGGAAGGCGTGAGAAGGGCCGGTCCGGCCTGGCCTGGGTCGAGTTGCGCTCGTCGGACGCCATCGAGTCGGCCCAATATAACGACCCCTGGGGCACCGAAATCCGAGTGACCCCAGGAAAGCCGACCTGACGGAAACCCGCCATCGCGCGCTTCTGTTGAATCCAATGCAGCGCGTTCAGTCTCCCTCGATGATCACCGCGGGCTGCTCGGTGTTCGCCGAAGGCTCGCTGCCGCCTGCTCTGAAATACTCCCCCGCCACGATAAGAAGGACGAAAACCGTGCTGGCTGCCAACGCCCCCACCCCGAACCAGCCGGCTCTGCCGATATGTACGGTCCGGGTCTGCGGATGCGGCATAGGCGTCACTCCAGATTGAATGCCGCCGACAACGCTTGCTGCGCGACAGGAGTTCCTTCCTATCAGCGAAATGCCATCACGTAGGGTGAGTTAAGCCTGGGCTTTTTCCAGCAATCGTCCAAGCAACAGCAGGCCGGTCGGCCAAAGCCCGAGCTTGGCTTCGTTGCCCATATGGCCGAGATCGCCGGCGTCAGCGAATTCCGCGCCCCAGGCTGCGGCGAACTCCTGTGCTTTCTCGAAAGTCACGCGCGGATCGGTGCGGCTGGCGACCACGAGCGCTGGAAAAGGCAGGCGGTTCATCGGCATAGGGGCAAACGGCCTGATCAGGTCGAAGGACGGGTCGGGATCATCGACGTTCGAGGCCGCCACCAGGAAGGCGCCTAGGACCTTGGTTAATCTGTCTTCTCTCGCCTCGGCCGCCCATTTGACCGTAGCGGCAACAGCAAGCGAGTGCGCGAGGACCACTACGCGCCTCGGTGCGATGGCGACGGCAGCATCGAGTTGGGCAATCCAGGCCTTCGGCTCCGGCCTGTTCCAGTCCGCCTGCAGAACCCTGCTCGAATTCGGGAAAGCGCGGCACCAGTGCGACATCCAGTGATCGGGCATGGAGTTGCCGCGGCCAGGCACCGCGAGAAAATCGAAATCTCCGTTGGCGGCGATCATCACGTCTCTCCGAAAACCCTCCGAAAGATCGTGTCGACATGCTTGGTGTGGTAACCAAGATCGAATTTCTCGCGGATCTCCGCCTCTGGCAACGCTGCGGTAACGTCCGGATCAGCCAGGAGTTCCTCAAGGAAATCAGCGCCTTCTTCCCATACTTTCATGGCGTTTCGCTGGACGAGGCGATAGGCGTCGTCCCTGCTCACACCTGCCTGCGTCAAAGCAAGCAACACGCGCTGCGAATGGACGAGACCGCTGAACTTGTTGAGGTTCTTCAGCATGTTGTCCGGGTAGACGATCAGCTTGTCGATGACGCCGGTCAGTCGCGTCAGCGCGAAATCGAGCGTCACTGTCGCATCCGGGCCGATCATCCGCTCCACCGAGGAATGCGATATGTCGCGTTCGTGCCACAACGCCACGTCTTCCATCGCGGGCATCGCGTAGGAGCGCACCATGCGGGCGAGCCCGGTCAGGTTCTCGCTCAGCACCGGGTTTCGCTTGTGAGGCATCGCCGACGAGCCCTTCTGGCCAGGCGAGAAATACTCCTCCGCCTCCAGCACTTCCGTGCGTTGCAGGTGCCGGATTTCGGTTGCCAGCCGCTCGACCGATGAGGCGATGACGCCGAGCGTAGCGAAGAACATGGCGTGACGGTCGCGCGGGATAACCTGGGTGGAGACGGGCTCCGGCTTCAGGCCGAGTTTTGCAGCCACATGCTCTTCGACATAGGGATCGATGTTGGCGAATGTGCCGACTGCGCCCGAGATGGCGCAGGTTGCGATGTCCTCCCGGGCGTGGACGAGCCGCTCGCGGGCGCGGGAGAACTCGGCATAGGCGAGTGCCAGCTTCACGCCGAAGGTGGTTGGCTCGGCGTGGATGCCGTGGCTGCGGCCGATGGTGACGGTGTCCTTGTGCTCCAAGGCGCGCTTCTTCAGTGCCGCCAGAAGTGCGTCGACGTCGGCAAGCAGCAGATCGCTGGCGCGTGCAAGCTGCACGGCAAGACATGTGTCGAGTACGTCCGACGAGGTCATGCCCTGATGGATGAAGCGGGCATCTGGCCCAACGAATTCGGCGAGATGCGTCAGGAAAGCGATCACGTCATGCTTGGTGACGCGCTCGATCTCGTCGATGCGGTCGACGTCGAATTTCGCAGCGCCGCCCTTTTCCCAGATGGTCCTGGCAGCTTCTATCGGAATCACGCCAAGCTCGGCCAGCGCGTCGCAGGCGTGCGCCTCGATCTCGAACCAGATGCGGAAACGGGTTTCTGGCGACCAGATGGCGACCATTTCCGGGCGCGAATAGCGAGGGATCATCTCGGAGCGGTTCCCATCAGGATTGATACCGCCGCTCCCTAACAGAGGTGGCGGGAATGCTCAACGCATGCGTCGCGCAAACCAGAATGACGCAATGAGCAAGGCGGCAAACCCGAGTGGGAAGAAAAGGCGTAACCCGAGCACCGCGAACTGATAGAGCGCGGCAGCGAAAGTGTGAGCGAACTGCAGGAACCAGATTCGCGTGAATGCGTCAGCGTGCCACTCGGCATAATAATCCCGGTATTGTAGCGCAAAGAATCCGGCGGTCACGCAGACGGTCGCAAAGGCGAGCGACAGGAAAGCGGCGGCAAACATGGTTTCCCCCTGCCTCCGATAGGACAGAAAACGCGCCGGGATCAGGCCGAGCGGGAAGGCGACGATGCCACCCAAAGCGAAGAGCGCAGTGACGGTTCTTATCTTCTGCGGCGTTTCCCAATCCGCCAGCACCAAAGCCATGAGGGCGCTGGCGCCCATGACGGTGCCCCAGAGCAGCATACCAACAAGCGTGGGAAGTGGCGCCGGCAGGGCGCCGGACAGCGCACCGGACAGCCAGGACGAATTTTTGGCTGCTGAAACGGTCGTCATGCCTGTCCCGTTGTGAAAGCTCCGGGCAGGTAGCCGGTAGACATCTGGCGTCCTGCAGGTTGCCTGGCCGGCCAGTATCGCCGCAGAATCCTAATGTTGCGTTCCGCTCTCAGCGAAGGCGCGACGTCCAGACGGGAAACAAGTCGTTCTCCGCGGGCGTAGCGGCGTAAACGCCACGCGCGATCGCGCGTGCCATCGTGGCGCCGGCAGCGGCATAGAGGTCGATAGCGTCGTCCTCCGACAGTTCCTTTCCGCTGGCGCCTGTAGCGAGCGCGAAGACGAGATCGCCGTCCGCAGGTGTATGCGTAGGCCAGATCGCCCGCGTGAAGCCGTCATGGGTAGCTATCGCCAGCCGCTTCGCTGCGGCTGCCGTAAGCACCGCGTCGGTTGCTATGACCGCGATCGTGGTGTTTGCTCCCACCGATTTGTCGCGGAATTTCAGCAGTATCTTTCGCGCGTCGGCTTGAATGGGCGACGGATAGCCATGATTGCCGAATTCGTCGCCGATCTCGAAAGGCGCCGCCCAGAAATACTTGCCGCGGCCGACCGTCACCGAGCCCGTTGAATTGACCGCGGCAAGCGCACCGATATGGATGCCGCTGTCGAGCACGGTCGACGCCGAGCCCAGCCCGCCCTTCAATCCAGCAGTCAGCGCCCCCGTTCCGGCTCCCGTGGTTCCTATGGCGAAGTCTTGCGACGCATTCTGCGCTGCCTCGTATCCCAGTTCGCGGTAAGGCGGATAGCGGCCCCAATTCTTGTCGCCGCCGTTCGCCAGGTCGAAGAGGATGGCGGCCGGCACGATAGGGACGTGGTTGCCGCGCACGAGAAAGCCGATGCCCGCCTCGCGCAGCGCCGCCTGCACGCCGGACGCCGCGTCCAAACCGAAGGCGGAGCCGCCCGACAGGACGATCGCGTTTACGGTGTCCACCGAATTGTGCGGCTCGAGCAGATCCGTCTCGCGCGTGCCCGGCGCGCCGCCGAGCACCTGCACGCCGGCGACGGCAGGGTTGTCGCAGAGCACAACCGTGACGCCCGACTTGAGTTGCCCGTCCGAGGCGTTGCCGACACGCAGGCCGACGACATCCGTGATCAGGTTGCGGGGTCCAGTGTGAAACATCAGGGGACAGTCACCTCGGAAAATCCCGTTCCGTCGAAGCGGAAGAGGCGGTAGGGATTTTCGGTGAGGTCGCCCTTGTCGTCGAACCTGATCGTGCCGATCGCGGTCGCGAAGTCGCGGCCTGAAAGATTGTCGGTGATCGATCCGCCAGCCACCGATGGCTCTGCGAGGATCGCATGCGCCACCTCGATGGCGGCGTATGTCGGCAAAACGTAGCCCTGTGCCAATATCCTGCGCTCCGCGAAAGCTGCCGTGACCGCGGGAACCGCGACGTCGGCCCAGTCGGGCAGGGCGACCATCAAAGTGCCGGGCGCGAGCGGTATTTCCCCGATCGAGCGCAGCGTTTCACCGGCAGCTACGGTGAGGCCGGTCTGCAACTGGGCGGCATCGCGGCCGATCACGGCAATGTCGTCGCGGTCGCCGCCGGCAAAGACATGGGTGGCCCCGGCGCGCCGCAGTCGTCCAACGAGGCCGATCTGGTTGTCGAGTTGCGGACGGAACGTATCGACGAAGACCGGCGACAGCCCGGCCTTTTCGACAGCGACGCGCACGCTTTCGGCGAGCTCTCGCCCATAGATCGTGCCGTCGTCGACGATGGCGAAGAGTTCGCCTTGCCAGAGCCGCGAAAGCAGCCGCCCCGCGGCTTCGCGCTCACTGTCGGCGCGCGGGCCTAGCCGATAGACCGGCCAGCCGGTGCGGTTCCTGCGATCGGTCAGGCTGTCGGTGCGCACTCCGACGGTGATCGCCGGGATGTTCGCTTCCTTCAGAATCGGCAGCGCGGCCTCGATTGCCTCGCCGCAGAGGAAACCGACTACGATTTGCACCTTCGCCGCCACCAACTCCCGGGCAGCCCGAGCACCGCCATCGGCGGTGCAACCATCATCGGCAACGATCAGCCTGAAAGATGAACTGGCGTACCGTTCCGCCGCCATGTTGGCGCCTGTGCGCATCTGCTCGCCAATCAGCGCGGAAGGGCCGGTCAGCGGCGCCGAAAGCCCGATCGACGCCTGTGCGCCGGCCTCGCCGGCGAGCACCAGCGCAGCAAGGGCGCAGAGCGTTCGTAACGGAAGTCGCATGAGGCGGCGCTGATTCTCCCTTTGTCGGCAGCATGAGACCTGCCGCCAATGCCCGGCAAGACGTAAAGGCTGGCCTGGTCAAGCGCAACAAGCGAATTCGATGTGGTTGGACCGGCCACCATTGCTTGTGGGGCATGCTATCCGGCCATATATAGCGAGGGCAGATTTGTCGCGGGAAACTCACGAGTGCTGAAGAAGAACGAAATTGGTCCGCAGACTTATCGTGATGCGATGGCGCGGTTTGCGGGCGCGGTCCATATTGTCACCACCGATGGGCCAGCAGGCAAACGCGGCACAACCGTGATCGCCGCCTGTTCGGTATCCGACGCGCCACCGACAGTGCTGGTCTGCCTCAATCGAGAAAATCTGAAGAACGAGACCTTCGTCCGGAACGGCAATTTCGCGCTCAACACGCTTGGCAATGACCAGCAGGCGCTTGCCGAGGGCTTTTCGGGCCAGACTGGCCTGCCTGCCGAGGAACGCTTTTCACTTGCCGAATGGGATCGCATTTCCAGTGGCGCCCCGACCCTCATCGGTGGTCTCGCCGTATTCGATTGCGCGATCATCGACACCAAGGACCACGCCACGCATCGCATCCTGTTCGGCCAGGTGACGGGCATCCGCATCGGCGATACGATTGATCCGCTGATGTACTTCAACCGCGGCTACCGAGTCTTCTGAAGCCGCAGAGGTCAAATAGCATGGCCGAACTTCACCCCCGTCCGGCGCCTCAAACGATCGATGAGACGGTCGATCTCTTGACCGGCGCTGACTATGTCGCGGACCGGTCGCTGGCGACCGTGCTTTTCCTGTCGCTGCGCATGAAGCGCCCGCTCTTTCTCGAGGGCGAGGCGGGCGTTGGCAAGACTGAGATAGCCAAGGTTCTGGCGCAGTCGCTCGGGCGTCGGCTGATCCGGCTCCAGTGTTACGAAGGCCTGGACGTCTCTTCGGCGGTTTACGAGTGGAACTATGCCGCCCAGATGATCGAGATCCGCATGGAGGAGGCGGCCGGCAAGGTCGACCGAAAAGACATGGAGAGGAACGTCTTCTCCGAACGCTACCTGATCCGCCGCCCGGTCCTCGACGCGCTGACCGGCAAGGCGGGCGCGGCTCCGGTCTTCCTCATCGACGAACTCGACCGTACCGACGAGGCCTTTGAGGCATTCCTGCTCGAAATCCTCTCCGATTTCCAGGTCACCGTACCCGAACTGGGCACGATCAAGGCCGAAGAGCCGCCGATCGTGATCATTACCACCAACCGCACCCGCGAAATCCACGACGCGCTGAAGCGCCGCTGTCTTTACCACTGGGTCGATTATCCGGACGCTGCCCGGGAACTGGAAATCGTGCGGCGCAAGGTGCCCGAGGCCAACAAGCGGCTGTCCGCTGAGATCGTCGGCTTCATCCAGAAGCTGCGCCAGCTTGAGTTGTTCAAAGTGCCGGGCGTAGCCGAAACCATAGACTGGGCCGGCGCGCTGACCGAACTCGACAAGGTGGCCCTCGATCCCGAAACTGTATCCGACACCATCGGCGTGCTTCTGAAGTACAAGGACGACATCGCGCGCATAGAACAGGGTGAAGGCCGGCGGATCCTTCAGGAGGTCAAGGCCGAGCTTTCCGCCGCGGCGGAGTGACGCCTGTGCCGGCGGCCGCCATCGCCAATCCTGACGGCCGTCTCGCCGACAACATCGTTTATTTCGCTCGCACGCTGCGCAAGGCGGGCATGCGGGTCGGACCGGCGTCCGTGAAGGACGCCATCGAAGCGGTGCTTGCCGCCGGGATCGGTTCGCGGGACGATTTCTACTGGACGCTGCATGCCGTGCTCGTGTCGAGGCACGAGGATCATGCGACCTTCGACGAGGCGTTCCGTCTGTTCTGGAAATCCCACGAGCTGATCGAGAAGATGCTTGCCATGTTCTCGCCCGTCGCTCCGGACAACCGGGAGCGGCAGAAGCCGCGCACAGCCGAGAGCCGTGTTGCCGATGCCATGTTCGAGGGGCATCGCAAGCGGCAGCCCATGCAGGAGATCCCCGAGATCGAGATGGACGCGCGCTTCACCGTGTCAGGCAACGAGCTTCTGCGCGGCAAGGACTTCGCCCAGATGAACGCGGCTGAGCTTGGTGAGGCACGGCGCGCGATCGCCGCGTTACGGCTGCCCTTCGATACGGTGCGCACACGCCGGTTTCGCGCCGACCCGTCCGGCCGCCGAATCGATGCGCGCGCCATGATCCGGCTGGCGTCACGCACCGGCGGCAAGCTCATACTGCCGAAATTCCGCTCGCCGCGCGAGGTTCACCCGCCGCTGGTCGTGCTTGCCGACATCTCCGGTTCGATGAGCCAATACACGCGCATCTTCCTGCATTTCCTGCATGCGCTGACCGAAAAGCGGCGTCGCGTTCACACATTCGTCTTTGGAACGCGCCTCACCAACCTGACGCGCCAGATGCGTCACCGCGATCCCGACGCGGCGCTCGCCGAATGCTCCGCCGCGGTGAAGGACTGGTCGGGCGGCACGCGTATCGGCGATACGCTGGCCGAGTTCAACCGGCTGTGGTCGCGCCGAGTGCTGGGGCAGGGCGCGGTGGTTCTCCTGATCACCGATGGCCTTGAACGCGACGATATCGCTGGCCTGTCTCGGGAGATGGAGCGACTCCAGAAGTCTTGCCGGCGGCTGGTCTGGCTCAACCCGCTGCTGCGCTTCGACGGCTTCGAGGCGCGGGCCCGCGGCGTGAAGGCCATGCTGCCCTATGTCGACGAGTTCCGCGCCGTCCACAACCTCAATGCACTTGCCGATCTCTGTGCTTCGCTCGACCGTCCGTCTTCGCGCGACATCGACCCGCGCTTGTGGCTCGGGCACCGGGCCGCTTAAGATCGCGAAGGAGGAACTTGATGGAAGACGTTCATCTCGACGATGCCCGCGACCCGCTGATCATCGCGGAGGGCTGGCGGGACGAAGGCCGGGCCGTGGCGATCGCGACCGTGGTCGAGACCTGGGGCTCGGCGCCGCGTCCGGTTGGCAGCCATCTCGTTATCGATGCCGAGGGTAACTTTCAGGGCTCGGTTTCGGGTGGCTGCGTTGAAGGCGCCGTCGTCACCGAGGCGATCGACGTGATCGACACGGGCAAGGCGAAGATGCTGGAGTTTGGCGTCGCCGACGAAACCGCCTGGCGGGTCGGCCTTTCCTGTGGAGGCCGGATCAAGGTTTACGTCGAGAGGCTCGGCTGAGGGGAATCATGGATATTTCCGTTCTCAAAGCCCTGAACGAGGAACGCCGCGCCCGCCGCGCGGTGGTGCTGGTTACCGACCTTGAAGACGGCAGTGCGATGTTGGTCCGGGAGAACGATGCGTTCGACGGCGAGGTCGGCGAGGCATTGGCGAAAGCGTTTCGCACAGGCAATTCCGGGGCGGTTGAGGCAGACGGGAAGAAGTTCTTCTTCAACGCGCATCTGCCGCAACCGCGGCTGGTGGTGATTGGCGCCGTCCATATCAGTCAGGCGCTCGCACCGATGGCGCGCATCGCCGGCTATCCGCTGGAGATCATCGATCCACGTAGTGCCTTTGCCACCCCCGACCGTTTCCCTGACACGGACCTCTATCCTGACTGGCCCGAGACGGTTCTGGCGCAGCGGCCGCTCGACGCCTATACGGGCCTCGCCGCTGTCACCCATGATCCCAAGATCGACGATTTCGCGCTGAAGGCCGCTCTCGACGCCGGCTGTTTCTACGTCGGCGCGCTCGGCAGCCGGAAAACGCATGCAAAGCGGGTGGAGCGCCTGCTGGCGCTTGGGGCGACGCCGGAAGACATCGAGCGCATAGCGGCGCCGATCGGCCTCGACATAGGCGCTGCGAGCCCGGCCGAGATTGCCGTCGCGGTGCTGGCGCAAGTGGTGCGCACCTTCCGCTCGCGCGGCCTGGCCGACGCGGTTCGCGCGCCAAAGGGCGAAGCTGCATGAAATTCGGGCCGGTCCGGGTTGAAGATGCCGAAGGGGCGATGCTCGCCCATGCCACGACGGCCGGCGACCGGCGCTTCCGCAAGGCGCATCGTCTCACCGCCGAGGATATTGCGTTGCTGAAAGCGGCGGGTGTCCGCGAGATTGTCGCCGCGGTTCTGTCCTCCGACGATCTCGACGAGGATGCAGCTGCCGCACGTATCGCGGCGAGCATGCGCTTGCATGATATCGAGGCGAAGCCGGCCGCCACTGGCCGCGTCAATCTTCACGCATCCGATGCGGGCGTCTTCACCGTCGACAAGATTTTGGTCGACCGATTGAACGCAATCGATCCGGCGATCACGCTGGCGACGATCGCCGCGTTCAAGCCGGTCGAAAAAAGCGACATGGTCGCGACGGTGAAGATCATTCCCTTCGCCGTCGATCGCGCTCTGGTGGACAGCGTCGTCTCGCTTCTCGCGG
Organism: Mesorhizobium sp. KR9-304; assembly: GCF_040049215.1. NCBI lineage: Bacteria > Pseudomonadati > Pseudomonadota > Alphaproteobacteria > Hyphomicrobiales > Phyllobacteriaceae > Mesorhizobium > Mesorhizobium sp. KR9-304. The sequence continues at coordinate 645,214 of NZ_JBDZDN010000003.1, forward strand.
CATCGGAGATTTTCGCAGTTCATCCGTACCGGCCGATGACCGTGGGCTTGGTCCAGACGGTACTTCCTGGCCTGAAGGACAGCGTTCTGGCCAAGACCACCCGCGTGATGGCGAACCGCCTTGCACGATCGGGCAGCATGATCGCCGACGAGTTACGCACCCCGCATGAGTCTGCACCGCTGGCAGCAGCGATCGGAACGCTGGCCGCGGCGAACGACATGGTCATCGTCTTCGGCGCGTCTGCGCTTTGCGATTTCGACGATGTCATCCCGGTGGCAATCAGGCAGGCTGGCGGCGAGGTGCTGCGGTCCGGCATGCCCGTCGACCCCGGCAATCTCATGGTTCTTGGACAATTGGGAACAAAGCCCGTCATCGGTGCGCCCGGCTGCGCTCGCAGCCCCAAGGAAAACGGCTTCGACTGGGTGCTTGACCGGTTGATCGCCGGGATCGACGTCACGGCAGGCGACATTGCCGGCATGGGCGTCGGCGGCTTGCTGATGGAAATCCCGACCCGTCCGCAGCCGCGCGAGCTTCCGTCGCTCTCGGCCGCCGCGAAAGTGCACGCCGTGGTGCTAGCCGCCGGCCGTTCGAGCCGCATGGGCGGGCCGAACAAGCTAATGGCGCATTTTTCCGGCAAGCCGCTGATCCGACAGACAGTCGAGCGTGTTCTCGCGTCGAAGGCGTCCAGTGCGACAGTTGTGACCGGCCATCAGGCCGCGCGCATCCGCGAAGCGCTGCACGGATTGCATACCGGCGTTGCGCACAATGCCGATTTTGCTGCGGGGCTTTCAAGTTCGCTCAAAGCCGGCATCGCCGCTGTGCCTGAGGATGCTGCTGGCGCTCTGATCCAGCTTGGCGACATGCCGGCGGTCTCCTCCGCCGACCTCGACCGCCTCATCGCTGCTTTCCGAAGGGCCGGCGGCCAAGCAATCGTGCGCGCCACCCATGACGGCAGGCGCGGAAATCCCGTCATCCTGCCACGCGCCTTGTTCGGCGCCGTAGCCCAACTGGAAGGCGACACCGGCGCACGACACCTCGTCGAGGCCGGATCGATGCCGGTCGTCGATGTCGAGATCGGCGAAGGCGCCATGATCGACGTCGATACCAGGGATGCCCTTGAAAGCGCTGGCGGCGTGCTTCAGGACTGACGGATGGGATTTCGCCTGCTGCTCTTCCTGCTTCTCGTGCTGCCCGTGGCGTCCCAGGCCAGTGCGCAGGCCCTTAAACCTTTCAAGGACGAGCTTTTCGCCTACCCCGGCATCCTCGCGTCCGAGGCCGGCGGGGCTTACCTCGTGGTCGACTACAGCGAGGCGCGCGACATCGACAAACGCGATCAGGTGCCCGAACGGCGTGTGCGCGGCCAATACGTCTCGACCGGCGTGCGCAAGGTCCAGAAAGATCTCGCGTTGAAGACGGACGCCGGCACGATCCACCATTTTGCGGTCGGCAGAACCGAGGGCGCCAGCATCATCACCGTCTATCTTCACGGGCAGGGCGGCAGCCGCAAGCAGGGCGTCGACGATTTCACTTTCGGCGGAAATTTCAACCGCATCAAGAACCTGATGGCGACCAATGGCGGGCTTTACCTGTCCCCGGACTTTGCGGATTTCGGTGAGACAGGAGCCGCCGAGGTCGCCGCACTGGTCGGGCACTACGCGGAAAAATCCCCGGGCGCGAAAATCTTCATCGCCTGCGGCTCGATGGGCGGCATGCTCTGCTGGCAACTCGCCGGGAACTCCACATTGGCCGGCAGGCTCTCAGGCCTCCTGCTGCTCGGCTCGCTCTGGGACGAAGGCTTTTTGTCCAGCGCCGCCTTCAAGCGAAAGGTGCCGGTGTTCTTCGGTCAAGGCAGCCGCGATCCTGTATTCCCGGTCGAGAAACAGGAGGCCTTCTACCGCTCAATCCTGGCGCGTTCGCCCGGGTATCCGACCCGCTTCGTGCGCTTCGAGACCGGCACGCATGGCACGCCGATACGGATGACGGACTGGCGCGAAACGCTCAACTGGATGCTTTCGGCATCGCGCTGAACTCAAGGCGGGGTATTGTAGTCCACCACCGTCTCGGGATTGATCTCGCCGTCATAGGACGCGTCCACTTCGTAGTTGACCAGCGCGAAAGCGCCGTCCCTGAAGATCCAGGTCCCCGATGACGCCGCATCGCCGACGCCGCGCCATTTGGCATGCGATGAGATCGACATGGTCGCTTCGTCGTAGAAGGAGTTTATGAGTTCGCCGCTGGACCGGAAGCCGATGACGGTAATGCTCTCGACCTTGCCTTCGGAATTGTCGTTCTCATAGCGGATGTCGAGTTCCGGCTCGGCGAAATGCAATTCGTTCACGCCGCTTATCTCGTCCGAGACATAGTAGATGTGGACTTCATTGTAGGCGCCCATCGAGCAATAGAAACGGAAGAGACGCGCCTGTCTGGGCTCGGCGCCTTCCGCGTCCGTCTTGTAGTGGTAGGAGATCGGGTAGGCCTGGGGTGCATTGGACGGGTCGTCGGCTCTTGCGCCGCCATTGGCTTCGCATTGTTCGGCGTGGCTGGCCGCAAACGCTGCCTTGGCCTGTTCGAAGGCTGCGTCCGTCTTTGCCGGCGGCGTATCGCCGCATTGGGCGGGCAGGGCGTCGACGAGGTCCCCGTCGGCGGGCTTCAGGCTGCCCTTGTCGATGTGGAGCGGCCGAAATGGCGGCTCCTGGATCTGCGCGTTGACCTGGCGGGCGGTATAGCAGCCGGCGAAGACTTTTTCGGAACCGTCGGCCCCGACCGCGCGGATGGCCACGGGCACGCTGTAAAAAATGCTGCCGGCGGCACCTTCCTCCGATACCGCTCCGATTTCGACGTCGACGCGTTCTGTCGAGGCGTAGCCGTCGGCAAAAGCCTTGAAGTCCGTCGCTGGCTTCTCGTCGCCGAAATAGTCCCAGGCGCGGGCGTATTCCTTGCGGTTCACTGAGTTGTAGAGCGATTTCACAATCGTTGCCGCACTCGATCGGTCGTCGATGTAGCGCGTCTCTTGTGCGAAAGCATCGACGCCTGAAAGGCAGCGCAGGAGCACCGCCGACGCTAACGCAAGGGGCAATGGCCGCATGAGCTTGTCTCCACCGCTTTGGCTAAATGATATAGCATCGATTGCGCAGCCGGGTGACGCTTGCAATCGGCTGTGGTGGAACCCTATCTGCGCGAAGCGATTTCCGCATTCCTTCTGGAGGGTTTTCCGTGATTTCCATGTATGATGTTTCCGTTCCTGTCTTTTCGGAGCGGCTGAGGGCGCTGACGATCGTTCTGACCAAGGCCGAAGCCAACGCCGCTGAACGCAAGATCGACCCGAACGTGTTTTTGACCGCTCGACTTGCGCCCGACATGCTCAATTTGACGAAGCAGGTGCAGATCGCGACCGATCACGCCAAGGGCGCGCCTTCAAGGCTCGCTGGGCGCGCGGTTCCGAGATACGAGGACAATGAGGCGAGTTTCGCGGAGCTTCAGGCCCGCGTAGCGAAGACGAGGGACTATTTGGCGACCTTCAAGCCGGAGGAGTTCGAGGGCTCGGACGAGCGGACGGTAACGCTGAAGATCGGCGGCAACGACGTTGAGCTCAAGGGATTGAAATATCTGCTCGACGTCGCGATGCCGAACTTCTATTTCCATGTAACCACGGCTTACGGCATTCTACGCCACAACGGCGTGCCGCTGGGCAAGGGCAACTTCCTGGGTAGAGACTGAGCGCCCGGCGCTTCATTTCATCGCGGTTTCCCGGGCGATGCGCGGGAAATCCGCCGGCTTGATGCCGATGTCGGAACGGTCGGCATTGCTCATGGCATTGAGAAGAGCAAGGGCCGCTCGGTAGCGCACCTCTTCGCGAGGACGCGGGCGGGAAAACAGTTCAGTGTAGAAAGCCATCGTTCAAGCCCCAAATTGGTCCCCCCACTCCGTATTTAATCGATTCGCAGGCCATTGTGCAGTGCAGCATGGCGCATGGCTGCCATGCGCGCCCGCCAAATCTAAAGTCGTCCTCATTCCGCGCAGTGATTTTTAACGCCCCCGCTCTACGGTGCCTGTCGACGGTCGATGTTCGAGTATGGGAGGCTGTCACGGGCACGAACCGCGATTTCGCTTCGCTGCTGGACGATTTGTTCGTGGTGACCGAAACTCCTGAGGAGACCGCTCCCCGGCCAACGATCCCGTTCGACTATCTGGCCGTGGCCGAAGAGCTGCATTCGGGGCGCATCAAAGTGTCGCGTGAGGCGGCTGCTGCGGAATACCGAGCAGCGGGTGTGGGGATCGAGGCAGAGCTGTCCGCGCTGCTCGCGGAGGTCGGTTTCGAGAAGACGCCGGCTGCTCCCGATGCCGGGGAACTGCTACCCATAGAGCCTGAGGCGATTGCAGCCGAACTCGGCCTTGCAAATGCTGATCCCACGGATTTCGGGAGGCTGCGTCGCGCCTTTGCCCTGAACAATCATCCCGACCGCGTCGCGCCGCACCTCAGACAACGCGCTCTTGCCCGCATGCAGGTAGCGAACGGCCTCATCGACGAGGCCAAGCGCAAGGCGCTCGCCAAGACACGGCGCTGAGCCAGGGCGGCGCGCCTGGGCGCGGCAAGCCGAACGCTCTATCCTATGTGCACGATCCTATGTGCACGGCTTACGCGTAAGCCCGAAAGGTGCAGACTTTCGGAGAACGTCATGCTTCATGATCATAGATGGCCGTTCGGGAGGCAGCATGCTGCGAGTGACAAGAGTTCCAATCGACGGCATCTACGTGCCGACGGCTCGACGCAAGACACTGCATCCCGAAACGGTCCGCGCGCTGGCCGAGGATATCGTCGAGCATGGTCTGACGACGCCGATCCAGGTTCGCCACGACGGCAAGCGTCATATCCTCGTCGAGGGGCTGCACAGGCTCGAAGCTATGAAATGGCTGGGTGAGGCGGAGATCGACGCCTATCTGGTGCAGGCTCGCAAGCATTAGCGGTTATCGCAGCCAGCGCTCGATGCGATCCATGGCCAACACCATGTCGTCATGGCTGCCGGCATAGGAAAAGCGCATGTAGCGGTGGCCGGCGAGTGGGTCGAAATCGCGCCCGGGCGTTGCCGCTACCTGGGCTTCGGCCAGCATCCGCCGCGCGAAAGCCATGCTGTCGTTTGTCAATTTCGAAACGTCGCAGAACGCATAGAACGCTCCATCCATCGGCGCGGCCAAGGCAAAGCCTAGCTCAGGCAGGCGGCGCATCAGCAGATCGCGGTTCCAGGCATATCTCGCTTTGACCGCTTCCAGCTCCGCCGTCGCGCCGAACGCCTCGATGGCTGCGATCTGGGAGATTTCCGGTGGCGAGATGTAGAGGCTCTGCGCGATCCGCTCGATCGGCCGTACCAGCTTCTCCGGCAGCACCATCCAGCCGATCCGCCAGCCGGTCATGCAGTAAAACTTGGAGAATGAGTTGATGGCCGTGACGTCCGGCCCGAGGCTCAGGGCGGTCATGTCGGGAGCCGAATAGGCGAGCCGGTGATAGATCTCGTCGGAAATCACCGCGATGCCGAGTTCTTGCGCCGTCTCGACGAGTTCCTTGAGGTCGTGAGTGGGAATCACCGCTCCGGTCGGGTTGGCCGGGCTGGCGAAAAGCACGCCTTTCAAGGGTCGCTCGGCGTTCGCTTCGCGCAGATGCTGCGCGTGCAGATAAGCGGCGCCCGAAAGCTCGATCTCGACGACCTCAAGGCCGAGCGCCGTCATGATGTTGCGATAGGCTGGATAGCCGGGAGCGGCGATCGCGACTCGGTCGCCGGGATCGAACATGGCGAGGAAGGCGAGGTTGAACGCGGCTGATGAGCCGGTGGTTACCGCGATCCGGCTTGAGGCAACGTCCACGCCGTAATGTTCGGCATAATGCGCGGAGATCGCCTCCCGCAGCGCCGCAAGCCCCAATGCGTCAGTATAGCCGATGCGCCCGTCGGCCAGCGCCTTCGCCGCAGCCTCGCGAACCCGTTGCGGCGCGGGATCCGACGGCTGCCCGACCGCCATCGAAACGATCGGCTGGCCGAGCGCCTTCAGGCGGTTGGCCTCGGCGAGGATGTCCATGGCGTGGAAAGGTTCGACATCGCCGCGTTTCGAGATCGCTACCGCCATTGCCTGACTCGTGTCCCGTGACCGACTGCGCCGCACAAATGCCTGATTGATATGGGGATCACAAGTTCATGATGTCCCCGGCGCCGCCTTTCCATTGCCCCTTTGCTCGTTTACCTGTGCTCCCCGCCATGGATTCCTTCATTCGCTCGACGATTGTCCTTGCCCGCGCGGCCGCAACGCTGCTGCTTGCAGCAGTCGTCGTATCGGCCGGGTCGGCGGTATCCTTCGCGCAAGGCAACCTGCCGATTGTCCGCGATGCCGAGATCGAGGCGCTGGTGCGCGACTATGCGCGTCCGATCTTCAAGGCCGCCGGCCTGTCGAAGTCGGGTATCGACATCATCCTGGTCAATAATCCGAGCTTCAATGCGTTCGTGGCCGGTCGCCGCATGTTCATCAACACTGGAGCGCTGCTGCAGGCCGGCACTCCAAACGAGATCATCGGCGTGATCGCGCATGAGGCGGGGCATATTGCTGGCGGCCATCAGGACCGCTTGCGGGAGCAGATTGCCCGTGCGCAGACCATGGCCGTCATTTCTTCGCTGCTCGGCGTCGGCGCGATGGTGGCCGGCGCGGCCACCGATACCGGCGGCCTCGGTGCCGCCGGCGCTGGCCTCATGGCCGGCGGCACCGAGGCCGCGCGACGTGGCCTGCTGGGCTATCAGCGCTCGGAGGAAGCCACCGCCGACCAATCGGCGATCAAGTATCTGGAGGCGACCGGGCAGTCGGGCGCGGGCATGCTGATCACCTTCCAGCGCTTCCAGAGCGCGCTGTCGCTTTCCGGCGCACGCGTTGATCCCTATCAGCAAAGCCATCCGATGCCGCGCGACCGCGTAGCCAATCTCGAAACGCTGGTGAAAGCGAGCCCGCACTACGACAACAAGGATTCGGAGGCGCTGCAGCAGCGTCACGACATGATGCGCGCCAAGATTGCTGTCTACACGCAAGGGCAGGCGGCAGCTTCCCGCCTGTTCAAGAAGATGCCCGGCAGCCTCGCCGCCCAATATGGCGAAGCGCAATCCGCGCTCCTCTTCGGCAGTCCGCGCGCTGCGCTGAAGAAGGCCGACGCGCTGATCAAGATCCAGCCGAAGAACCCTTACTTCCACGAGTTGCGCGGCGACATCCTTCTGCGCGCCAACCAGCCTGAGAAGGCTGCCGAGGCCTATAAGCTGGCCGTCCAGCTCGATCCGGCGAAGTCCGGCATCCTGCCGATCGCCTACGGGCAGGCGCTGATAGCGACTGGCAAGCCCGGAGCAGTCAAGCAAGCCGTGGCCGAGATCAAGGAAGGTCTCGGCCGGGACAAGGAAAATTTCAACGGCTATGCCTATTTGGCGCAGGCCTACAACCAGCTGGGCGAAGTTGCCGATGCTGAACTGGCGACCGCGGAAGGTTATTATTACGGCGGCAACTACCAGCAGGCGAAGATTTTCGCCATGCGTGCGCAGCAGAAGTTCAAGCGCGGCGCGCCGGGGTGGGTGAGGGCGCAGGACATCATCAACTACAAGACGCCCAAGAAGAAGAAATGAACCTTTTTGGCTCATGCTGCGACAGAGCCGTGAGTGTCACCGGATAGAGGACGAGCAACGATGAGCAAGGCGATTTGGTTGAGTGCGACTGGTCTGGCCGTCGCTGCCGCAATGCTGGCGGTCGGCTACGTCGCCGGCCGCCCCGAGGCGGCGATCGCCAATGACGCGCCGCAGGCGGTAGCGCTTGCATCCGCGACCGCCTCCGTCGACCGCGTCGAGATAGAGAACATCATCCGAGACTATTTGGTGAAGAACCCGGAACTGCTGCTGGACATGCAGCAGGCGCTCGAGACGAAGCAGCGGGAACAGCAGCGCGTGGCCAATCTCGAGGTGATCGAGGCCGCCAGGGATGAGATATTCAACGCTGCTTATGACGGTATTGTCGGCAACCCCCACGGCAAGACCACGATCGTCGAGTTTTACGACTACAACTGCGGGTACTGCAAACGCGCCCAGGAAGACATGCTGGCGCTGACGGCAGCCGACCCCGATCTGCGCTTCGTGCTCAAGGAGTTTCCGATCCTCGGGCCGGATTCGACCAAGGCGCATGTCGTCTCGATGGCCTTCCGGACGCTGATGCCGGAAAAATTCGGGGATTTCCACAACCAGCTGCTCGGCGGGCAAGGCCGCGCCAGCGAAGCGACGGCCATTAAGGTCGCTATGTCGCTCGGCGCCGACGAGGCAAGGCTGCGCGAGGAAATGAAGAACCCGACGATCAGCGCAGCCTTCGAAAAGACCTACGAACTGGCCAACAAGCTGGCGATCACGGGGACCCCTTCCTATGTGGTTGGCAGCGAGGTCGTGTTCGGTGCGCTCGGCCAGGATCTTCTGGCTCAGAAAATCGCGGAAGCCCGTACAGCGGCGACGCAGGCCGCCAACTAGGATCGGATCGGGCCTAGCCCCGCCTGTGGATAGCAAAACTAGGCTCTTGCGCTCTTTTCGCGGCGGACTAAGCCCACTATAGAGGTGGCGGCGCGCCGGAGATTGCCGGCGCGAGAAAAGGTCCATTGCTTGAAAACGATCTTCGTTTTGAACGGCCCAAACCTCAATATGCTCGGCAAGCGCGAGCCGGGAATCTATGGAACCGAGACCCTGGATGGTGTCGCCGCCGACTGTCGGAAGGCCGCTGGCTCGCTCGGCATCGACGTGGATTTCCGCCAGTCCAACCACGAGGGCATCCTGGTCGACTGGATTCAGGAAGCAGGCGAGAAAGCGCAGGGCATCGTGCTCAACGCAGGCGCTTACACCCATACTTCGATCGCAATCCACGACGCTATCCGCTCGGTGGCGCCATTGCCGGTCGTTGAAGTGCATCTGTCGAACATCCACGCCCGCGAACCCTTCCGCCACGTTTCCAAAGTTGCCCCCCATGCGCTGGGCATGATCTGTGGCTTCGGCCCGCTCGGATACACGCTTGCGCTTCAGGCGCTGGCGGCGCGGATTTGACGACGGACAATGAAAAGGCCTTGAAATGACAACAAAAAAGACCGGCATTGACCAGCAACTGATCCGCGATCTCGCGGGAATTCTCAACGACACGAACTTGACCGAGATCGAAGTCGAACTCGACGCCTTCAAAGTTCGCGTGTCTCGGCAACCGGCCGCCGTTCATGCCGTCGCCGCCCCGCAACCGGTATATGCGGCTACAGCTCCGTCCCAGCCGTCCGCGCAGCCCATCCCGGCCGCGGCCGAGACGTCAAAAAATGCGGTACCCTCGCCCATGGTCGGTACGGCGTATCTCGCCCCGTCGCCCGATGCCAAGCCGTTCGTGGAGGTTGGCCAGGCGGTCAAGGAGGGCCAGACGCTTCTGATCATCGAGGCTATGAAGACGATGAACCAGATTGCATCGCCACGCTCCGGGACGGTCACCGCGATCCTTGTCGAGGATTCCCAGCCGGTCGAGTACGGCATGCCTCTCGTCATCATTGAATAGCGCCGGAAGATCAGGGCGCATGTTCCAGAAGATACTCATAGCGAACCGCGGCGAGATCGCCCTTCGAGTGCTGCGCGCCTGCAAGGAGCTCGGCATCCAGACGGTGGTCGTGCATTCGACGGCTGACGCCGACGCCATGCATGTGCGTCTCGCCGACGAAAGCGTTTGCATCGGCCCGCCGCCGTCGCGCGATAGCTATCTCAACATCCACCAGATCGTTGCTGCCTGCGAGATCACAGGAGCGGACGCGGTGCATCCGGGTTATGGCTTCCTATCCGAGAACGCCAAGTTTGCCGACATCCTGGCCGCCCACAACATCACCTTCATCGGGCCATCGGGCGATCACATCCGCATCATGGGCGACAAGATCGAGGCCAAGCGTACGGCCAAGCGTCTCGGCATTCCGGTCGTGCCCGGCTCGGACGGCGCCGTGTCGGACGAGCGCGAGGCGAAACGCATTGCCGCCGATATAGGCTATCCCGTGATCATCAAGGCGTCGGCCGGCGGCGGCGGGCGCGGCATGAAGGTCGCGCGGTCCGAAGACGACCTGATACAAGCGCTGCAGACGGCGAGCACCGAGGCGGGTGCGGCCTTTGGCGACGACGCGGTCTACATAGAAAAATATCTCGAAAAGCCCCGCCACATCGAGGTTCAGGTGTTCGGCGACGGCATGGGGCGCGGCATCCACCTCGGCGAGCGTGACTGCTCGCTGCAACGGCGCCACCAGAAGGTGTGGGAAGAGGCGAATTCTCCCGCTCTGAATGCCGAAGAACGCGCGCGAATCGGCGAGACCTGCTCGAAGGCGATTGCCGATCTCGGTTATTCCGGGGCCGGCACGATCGAGTTTCTCTACGAGGACGGCGAGTTCTATTTCATCGAGATGAACACGCGCCTACAGGTCGAGCATCCGGTGACGGAGGCGATCACAGGCATCGACCTGGTGCATGAGCAGATCCGCGTCGCTTCGGGCGGCGGGCTGTCGGTAACGCAGGACGAAATCCGCTTCCAGGGCCACGCCATCGAATGCCGCATCAACGCCGAGGATCCGCGCACCTTTACGCCTTCGCCCGGCACGATTACCCATTTCCACACGCCCGGTGGTCTTGGCATCCGGGTCGATTCCGGCGTCTATTCCGGCTACCGCATTCCGCCCTACTACGACAGCCTCATCGGCAAGCTGATCGTGCACGGCCGCAACCGTGTTGAATGCATGATGCGGCTACGCCGTGCGCTTGACGAGTTCGTCGTCGACGGCATCAAGACCACGCTGCCGCTGTTTCGCGATCTGGTCGGCAATCCGGACATTGCCAATGGCGACTACGATATCCACTGGCTGGAAAAATATCTGGTTGAGACGGTGGAGTAGCCAGGCAGGCTGGTGGCCATGACCCGTCCCTACGCGCCCGGCTATCGCATTCCGACCGATCTTCTGCTCAAGGCCTACGCGTCGGGGGTGTTCCCGATGGCCGAGAGCGCCGGCGACCCGGAAGTCTTCTGGGTGCGGCCCGAGACGCGGGGCGTCATTCCGCTCAATGCCTTCCATATGCCGAAAAGCCTCAGGAAGGTGATCCGGCAGAACCGCTTCGATATACGAATCGATACCGATTTCGCGGGCGTCATCGATGCTTGCGCGGAGGAGCGCGAGGAACGGACGTCGACCTGGATCAACGCGCCGATCCGCGAAGCCTACATAAAACTCTTCGAGCAGGGGCACTGCCATTCGGTGGAGGCCTGGCGCGATGGACTGCTGGTCGGCGGGCTCTATGGCGTGAAACTCGGCCGCGCCTTCTTCGGCGAGAGCATGTTCTCGCGCGAGACGGATGCGTCCAAGGTCTGCCTGGCGCATCTGGTAGAGCGCCTGCGCGAACGGGATTTTGCCCTGCTCGACACACAGTTCACTACAGAGCATCTGAAGCGGTTCGGCGCGATTGACGTGCCGCGCGGGCGCTACGAGAAGCTTCTCCACGAGGCGCTCAAGGGAAACGCTGTCTTCTACCCCTGAATTCGAGGGCAGGCTAAAGCGCGTCGAGCGTCGAAGGCAGTTCCTTCAAGAAGTCGTCGCGCGTTCCAAGGCTAGGACTCATCTTCTTTGGCTGTGAATTCTCCTTGAGACGCGCGAAGACGATAGTCCGGTCGCCTTTGTTCGCCCAACCGACATACCAGCCCAGCGGCCGTTGCCTGTCGGGCGTGCCGTCGGCCTTCACCGGAAAGCCCGCACCCGTCTTGCCATAGACGGTCCAGCCATTCGGCAGCTTGTATTCTGTCAGGATTGCCTCGGTCATCTCGTAGGCGTGGGCGCTGACGTCGAGCTTCCTGCGGACGACCTTGATCAGGGAGTCGATCTGCTCGAGCGGCGAGATGCGCAGCGACGAACTCAGCCAGGACCGGGTCAGGCCGTTGTCCTTGCCTGCGTCGCCCGACACGTCGGCATTGCCGTAGCCGAAGGCCGTGACGTAGCCGGCGAATTTCTCTTCGCCGAGCGCCTGCGTCACCTGCTGCGAATACCAGACGACCGAGTTCTTCATCCATGCCGCTCGGGTCGATGTCGGTCCGCCACGATTCGATCCAGTCCGGATAGCCTTCCTTGAAAGGCAGTTTCGGATTGTTCTCGTCCTTCAGGAAACCGGCGTCATATCCCATGAGCGCGATCGGAATCTTGAACGTCGAAGCAGGCGGAACGTGCCGGTCGCATTCGCCCTCCCGCTTGAGCACCGCGCGCGTCGAGGCATCGGCGAGGATGGTGCAGACATTGTCCGCCAATGCTGAACCCGTGCCGACCGCGGCAGCGAGGGCCGCCGCCGCGCAGATCCGGAATGCATGGCGGGCGCACGCGACGCCGTTGATGGCAAGGGACATGCGGGGGATCAGTTCGTTTCCGGTGCGGGGACGTCGGAGGATTGCTTGCAGCTCTTCAGCCAGACGTCGTAGACGGCGTGCTCGACAGCGTTAAGGCCCGGGCTTTCGGCGAACATCCAGCCGGTGAAGATGCGGCGGATCTTTCGGTCGAGGGTAATCTCGTCGACCTCGACGAAGGAGTCGGTCTTCGGCTCTTCTGTTACCGGGCGCGAGTAGCAGACGCGCGGCGTCACCTGCAGCGCGCCGAATTGCACCGTCTCGTCGATATAGACGTCGAAGGTGATGATGCGGCCGGTGATCTTGTCGACGCCGGTGAATTCGGCGACTGGATTGCTGACCCGTTCGGCGTTCGCCGGCGACAGGCCGAAAACAGCGAATGCGGCGAAGGCGCCAAGTGCGGTTCTGGCCAGCGGGATCGGGCTGAAAAAAGGTAGCATGCGGGAAGCACCGGAAGTTGCGCCTGACCCGAAACGCGCGGGCCGTTCGCCTATCAAGACACCAGCCACGCAACTAACCGGCAATTGTGGCGACAAATGACGTGGCCCGACCGCCGATGCACGATCAGTTGCCCGGCGTCCAGGCGTCGTAGTCGCCGGTCACCTGTGGCCGATGCTTGCCGGAGAGCAACGAGCCCTTCGGGCGGTAGGCCGCGGGGCTGCCTGTGAGATTGGGAATATGAGACTTCTGCCATTCGCGCGGCCTATAGTCTTCGGCGGATGGCGCGACGTCGACCCGGTGATGAAGCCAGCCATGCCAGCCGGGCGGCACCGCCGACCCTTCGGCGTAGCCATTGTAGATAACCCAGCGGCGGGTGCGGCCGTCGGAGTTGACGCCGCCCTCGTAGTAGACGTTGCCGACCTCGTCCTCACCCACACGCTTGCCGAAGCGCCAGGTGTGGAAGCGGGTGCCAAGCGTCTCGCCGTTCCACCAGGTGAAAAACTGGGTCCAAAACTTCTTCATCTGTTCCTCGTCGCCGACAGGCGTCGCATTCCATCGCTTATGGCGTTGGCGTGGACGGATGGCAAGGGCAAAGCGCCGCAGTGCCGGCGCCGCAATTCCGGCTCAAAGCTGCAGCAGAAGCGCTTCAGGCCGCGCGTCGCGGCGCTCCGCCGGAGACGGACATGATTGCCGATTCGATCGCACGCCAGGGCAGCTGGTTCTTCCGCTGGCGCAGTTACGTGCTGCTCGGCTTCGCGCCGCTGGTGTATCTTGTCGTCACCCAGCCCGAGCCGATCGAAACCACCTTCGGGCCCGCGGCCGACACGCTGTTCGAATCGGTCTGCATCGCGCTTGCCTTCCTGGGGCTCGCCATACGCGCCTACACGGTCGGCCATGTGCCGGCGGGCACGTCCGGCCGCAACACGGCGAGGCAGGTCGCCGACACGCTGAACACGACGGGCCTCTACTCGCTGACCCGCAACCCGCTCTATCTCGGCAATGCGGTGATCTATATGGCGGTCGCCTGCTTCCTGCAGAACATCTGGTTCGCGGTGCTGATGCTGCTCTTCCTGATCGTCTATCTCGAGCGCATCATCGCGACCGAGGAAAAATTCCTCGCGGGAAAATTCGGCGACGACTACCGCAACTGGGCGGCCGAGGTTCCGGCCTTCTTCCCAAGATTGACAGGGTGGCGGGCCCCGAAGCTGCCGTTCTCCTTCCGCAATGTGCTGAGACGCGAATATTCGGGCCTGTTCGCCATCATCGCGGTGTTCTTCGTACTCGACCAGTCGCGCGAATATCTGGCCGAAAGCAAGATTGCGCTCGATCCGAACTGGCTGGCGGCTCTCGCCATCGGCGCGCTCGCCTACGTGCTGCTGCGCTGGGCGAAGAAACGAACCCGCTTGCTCAACGTCGCCGGCCGCTGAAATCAGCAGGTGAAGGGGGTGGAGTTGCTGGCCCCTAGGCACGCGAAAGCAGCCTTCGCATGATGAGGGACGAATGACCGGCGGCGCCATGCGGTGCAGCCCTTCGCTCGACAACCTCGAAGCCGTGTTTTTTGTAGAAGGCCAGCGCCCGGTCGTTCCCTTCCAGCACTTCGAGCGCGATGCTCGGCATGCCGGCATGCGCCGCGAGAACGGCGTGAAGCAGGTCGACCGCCACGCCCGTTCCAAACTCGCTTTTGTCGACGTGCAGGCGGTCGAGCATGACATCGCCGTCCTTGAACTGGGCCATGGCATAGCCGACGATGGCGCCGTCCGTGCGCTCCGCGACGAAAGACATCGTATCGGCGTCGGTGAGATCCGAGGCGAGGCGCTCTGGCGAGTGCTTGTCGCCGGAAATGCGCGCCGCAGTGTCTTCGCCGACAATCGGCCCATAGGTGCGCCGCCAGGAATCGCCCATCAACCGCGACACGGCCGGCACATCCTGCTCGGTCATGGCCCTTATTTGCGTCATCGGCCCACTTCTCCTCTCCGGCGCTCGAACAGAAGGGCAGGGATACCGGACTGCTCCGCGCCGCAATTGGCGGTCCGGCCGGACTGCACGAAGCCTTGCAACCGGTAGAAGCCGATCGCCCTGGCGTTCGCTTCTTCGACTTCGAGCTTGAACAGCGTGGCGTCGGGAAAGCTCTCGATGATCTCGTCGAGCAGCATGCCGCCGATGCCGCGACCCTGGAAGGCGGGACGGACGTAGAGCTGGTTGAGCATGACCGATGTGCCGGCGGCATCGACCGTCGCAAATGCCATTCCGCCAAGCTGCTTGCCGTCGTCGGCGACGAGGAACTCGGCATTAGGCCGCTCGAGCCGGCGTTTCAGCGACTCGAGCGAATACCAGTCGTCGGTGATGGCGGTGACGCGTTCGGCCCCGTAGATCGAATCGTAGGTCGCGTGCCATGTTTCGACGAGGAGGTCGCGGACGGCCTTGAGATCGCGCTCGCTGGCGGTCCGGACGAACATCTAGTTTGAAGCCGTGCTAGCGTAGTTCGACTGAGCTTTAAGTTGCTCAGTCATCGCCGACAGAATGATTTTGGCTACCTGATCTCTTGCTTCGCGAGACCTCATCGCGCGCGGCAACTCGATTTGAACCCCCCTTTTGCTAGCATTCAGGTTGCAGATATTCTGCTTTCTGGTCGCGGCCAGATGAGGTGCCGCTTTGGTCGCAACGGGAAATTTGGCACCCCGCAATGCGTTTTGAATCTTGCCTGCCAATTCCACGTCGAGCCCGCCTACGTGAGCCTCTGGCAATCCAGTGCCGTGGATAGCCACCACAATGTCCGCTCCAGCAGCAATTCTGCGGGCGTCAGGGTCATCATAGTGCTCCGAAGTAACGTGCAAGCGGGAGAAGTTTCCCGAGAGTCTCCCTTTTGCGTCGCGCCGTTGGCCAATAAATGCAAATAGCTTGAAGTCGCTACCAGCAATCATCCGTGCAATTTCGGCAGTGCCGGATTCGATAGCACCACCATGCGGTGCCATAAGTAGAACATCGGAAGTCGGCTCAGCAATATCGTACCGATAGCTGCTCGCCGGTTCCTTGGCGCGAAGCTCAAGCATGGATTGGTAAAAGTCTTTGCGTTTCCGCAGCATACGATTGGATCAATCGATCCCGAGCTTGGCCTTGACGAGGTCGTTGACAGCCTGCGGGTTGGCCTTGCCGCCGGTCGCCTTCATCACCTGGCCGACGAACCAGCCGGCGAGCGTCGGCTTGGCCTTGGCCTGTTCGACCTTGTCCGGATTGGCGGCGATGATCTCCTCCACCGCCTTCTCGATCGCGCCGGTGTCGGTGACCTGTTTCATGCCACGGCTTTCGACGAGCTGGCGCGGATCGCCGCCCTCGTTCCAGACGATTTCGAAAAGATCCTTGGCGATCTTGCCGGAGATCGTGCCTTCCTTGATCAGGTCGATGATCGCGCCGATCTGGTCGGGTGTTACAGGGGCGTTTTCAATATCCTTGCCAGCCTTGTTCAACTGCCCAAGCAGATCGTTGATCACCCAGTTGGCGGCGGTCTTGCCGTCGCGCCCGGCTGCAACCTTCTCGAAATAGTCGGCGATCGCCTTTTCCGAGACGAGGATCGACGCGTCGTAAATCGAGAGGCCGAGGCTCTTCACCAGCCGCTCCTTCTTGACGTCGGGCAGTTCCGGCAGACCCTCAGCCAGCGCATCGACATAGGCCTGGTCGAACTCAAGCGGCAGAAGGTCCGGATCTGGGAAATAGCGGTAGTCGTGCGCCTCTTCCTTGGAACGCATGGACCGCGTCTCGCCTTTGGTTGGGTCGAAAAGGCGCGTCTCCTGATCGATCTTGCCGCCATCCTCCAGGATGGCGATCTGGCGGCGCGCCTCGTAGTCGATGGCCTGGCCGATGAAGCGGATCGAATTGACGTTCTTGATCTCGCAGCGCGTGCCGAACTCGCCGCCGGGCTTGCGCACGGACACGTTGACGTCGGCGCGCATCGAGCCTTCGTCCATGTTGCCGTCGCAGGTGCCGAGATAGCGCACGATGGTCCGGAGCTTGGTGACGTAGGCCTTGGCTTCGTCGGCCGAGCGCATGTCGGGTTTCGACACGATTTCCATCAGCGCCACGCCGGAGCGGTTCAAGTCGACATAGGACATGGTCGGGTGCTGGTCGTGCATCGACTTGCCGGCGTCCTGTTCGAGATGCAGCCGCTCGATGCCGACCTCGATGTCCTCGAATTTTCCTTCGCGGTCCGGCCCGACCGAGATCGTCACCTTGCCTTTGCCGACGATCGGCTGCTTGAACTGCGAGATCTGGTAGCCCTGCGGCAGGTCGGGATAAAAATAGTTCTTACGGTCGAAAACCGACTTGTGGTTGATCTCGGCCTTGAGGCCGAGGCCGGTGCGGATCGCCTGGCGCACGCATTCCTCGTTGATCACAGGCAGCATGCCGGGCATGGCGGCATCGACCAGGCTGACATTGGCGTTGGGCGCCGCGCCGAAGGAGGTCGAGGCGCCCGAGAACAGCTTCGCCTCCGACGTCACCTGGGCGTGGACTTCCAGCCCGATGATGATTTCCCAGTCGCCGGTTGCTCCGGGGATAAGGCGCTTGGCGTCGGGCGTGCGGGTATCGATGATGGACATGGTGGCCTGATCTGTTTTGCGTTTCGTTTCGCTAGTGCAAAGAGCGGGGAGTGGCAAGAGTTGCCGGAAGCCAAGCTTCGTCATCGCCACGCCTGCTTTCGCATCTGGCCTTTGCTTGAAAAGGTGGGGAGCGGGGCACGGGACCGAGCCTCTCAATTATTAGTACGTGGCCGGTTTCCGCGCCCCGCCGGCGTTCTTGCCCTACCTGGAGGGGACGCAGCGAATTCTTTCACTGCGCGACCTCGGTCAGGGCCCGGACCTCAGGGCTCATCACCCAGCCGCGCCACCGTAGCGCGACCGATCCGGCGCCGTCCCCTCCACGCTCATCCGGTTCATGACCCGTGTTCCCGCGAGGGTGATGGCCTCAGTATCGCGCAGGCTGAACGCGCGTGAATAGAATGCCGCCGCTTTTATCGGTGATCGAACGAAATCAATGGCTTGCCGGGCATGTCTATCCACGCCCAGATGCGCTGGGGCCGAAAGCGCGAGTGCGCTTCCGGCCCCAAGATTACGATATAACCGACTGAAAGAGCTTAGAAAAAGCCCTTCCTTTGCCACCAGCCGGCGCGTTTCGGCTGGTCGGATGCCGGTTCGGTCTGACCTTCCGCCTGCGTGGACGAAACGACGGCGACGGCAGGCTCGGCATTCGCCGGCTTGCGGCGCGATGCGCTTTCCTCGACGGACCGGTCGTCCGCGGCCGCCACAGGCTCGGAAGCCTCGGGTCGGGCCATTTCGGGCTCGGCGACCGCAACCGGTTCATCGGGAACCTGCGATGCGGCATCCGCGGCCACGGCCTTCTTCGCCCTCGAAGCGCGCCGCGGCTTCTTAGCCGGCTCGCTGGCCACCGCCGGTTCGACAGCTTCGTCAGCAGCGCTCGCCTCGACGGTTTCCTCAGCCGCGATCTCCTCGGCCGCAACAAGCTCGTCGGCCTCCGGCTCGGGCAGGTCGCCGGCTTCAGCCAGCGCGTCGTCGCCTTCCTTGCGGTTGCGCTTGCCGCCGCGCTTGCCGCGCCGGCGCTTCTTGGCCTGACCGTCTTCGGAAGTATCCGCCGTGTCGGCGACCGCATCCTGCGGAGCATCCGCATCGGTTTCGACCTCGAGATCGCTTTCGCTGGCTGCAAACTGGGCTTCGGCAGCGCCATTCGGCATCGCCCCCGCCGCCCCTTCGCGCGGAGCGCCATTGTCGTGGTCGCGATCGCGGCCACCCCGCCGCCGGCGCCGCCGCCGGCGCTTGCGGTCGCGATTGCCCTCCTCGCCGCCTTCGGCCGGAGGCTGCTGCTGTTGGGGACGCTGTTCGGCCGGTGGCGTGTATTCAGCCTCGGCCTCGACGATTTCGTCCTCTTCCTCTTCAACCGGCGGCGGCGCCAGGAACTGCTGCTCCTGGAAGCCAGCCGGCTTCTCGGCAACGGCGCCGCGCAGGATCATGTAGTGCTGTGCGCCGACAGTCTCGTCGACCTCGACGGTGATCGTCAGGCCGAACCGGATCTCAAGCTCGGTGAGCGTGCTGCGCTTGTGGTTGAGCACGTAGAAAGCCGTGGAAGCCGGGGTCTTGACGATGATGTGCTGCCGTGAATCCTTGAGCAGGAACTCCTCGATGGCACGCACGACGAGCAGTGCCACGGATGAATCGGATCGCACATGCCCGGTGCCGCCACAATGCGGGCAGGGCTTCATGGTCGATTCCAGCACGCTGGCGCGGATGCGTTGGCGCGACATTTCCATCAGGCCGAAATGCGAGATGCGGCCGAGCTGGATGCGTGCGCGGTCGTTTTTCAGGTGATCCTTGAGGCGCTTCTCGACCGCACGGTTGTTGCGGTTTTCCTCCATGTCGATGAAGTCGATGACGATCAGGCCGGCAAGGTCGCGCAGGCGCAACTGGCGGGCGACTTCCTCGGCCGCCTCGAGATTGGTGTGGAGCGCGGTCTCCTCGATCGAATGCTCTTTGGTAGAGCGCCCGGAGTTGACGTCGATCGCGACCAGCGCCTCGGTCTGGTTGATGATGATGTAGCCGCCCGACTTCAACGTCACCTGCGGCTGCAGCATGCGGTCGAGCTGCGACTCGACGCCGGCCCGTGCGAAGATCGGCGTCGTCTCGCGATAGGGCTGAACCACTTTGGCGTGGCTCGGCATCAGCATGCGCATGAAGTCCTTGGCCTCGCGGTAGCCGTCGTCGCCGGCGACCAGGATCTCGTCGATGTCCTTGTTGTAGAGGTCGCGCACGGAGCGCTTGATCAGCGAACCTTCCTCGTAGACCAGCGCGGGCGCGGTGGACTGCAGCGTCAGGCTTCTGACGTTTTCCCAAAGCCGCATCAGATATTCGTAGTCGCGCTTGATCTCGGCCTTGGTACGGCTCTCGCCGGCGGTGCGCAGAATGACGCCCATGCCCTGCGGCACCTCGAGATCGGCCACGACCTCCTTCAGGCGCTTGCGGTCCTGCACGTTGGTGATCTTGCGCGATATGCCGCCGCCGCGTGCGGTGTTGGGCATCAGCACGGAATAGCGGCCGGCGAGCGAGAGGTAGGTGGTCAGCGCCGCGCCCTTGTTGCCGCGCTCTTCCTTGACGACCTGCACGAGCAGGATCTGGCGGCGCTTGATGACCTCCTGGATCTTGTAGTGGCGGCGCGGCGGCTTGCGGCGGTTGCGCACTTCCTCGAGCGCATCCTCGGCGCCGACAGATTCGACCTCGTGTTCATGGTCGTCGTGGTGGGCGGGGCGGATCTCCTCCACAGAACCGCCGCGCTCGTCATCGCCGGCCGGCTCGACGATCTTCTCCGAGACCTCGTCCAGTTCGACTTCCGCGGCAATCGAGGTCACCCCGCCGGAGGGCTTGTCGTCGCCGCTTGCATCGTCCCCGGCATCGTCTCGAGCGGCGTCGGCGGGCGGCGTGGCGGCGTCGGCTTCCGCGGTTGCAACAAGCTCTTCCGGGGCGGCTGATCCGTCGGCACTCTCGTCGCCTGGGCCATCGGCCTGGCCGGTTTCGGCCGGCCGCTCTTCCGTGGGTCCGGCAGAGGCATCGGCCGAATCAGTCCCCTCGGCGGCCTTCAGCGCGTCGTCGCCGCGGTCGCGGCTCTTGCCGCCGCGACGACGGCGATTGCGGCCCCGGCCGCGCTCGCGATCCTCCTCCTCGTCGTCCTCTTCCTCGGCTTCGGCCGCTTCGGCGCGAAGCAGCGCCTGCCGGTCGGCGACGGGGATCTGGTAGTAGTCGGGGTGGATTTCGCTGAAGGCGAGGAAGCCGTGACGGTTTCCGCCATATTCGACGAAGGCAGCCTGGAGCGACGGCTCTACGCGGGTGACCCGCGCGAGATAGATGTTTCCTTTGAGCTGCTTCTTGTCCTGTGATTCGAAGTCGAATTCTTCAATGCGGTTACCGCGAACGACGACAACCCGTGTTTCCTCCGGGTGGGAGGCGTCTATAAGCATCTTGTTGGGCATTATATCTTTTCCCTCCGGCAGCCGCCGACCGCAGCGCCGCGGAAAAACTCCGCCGCCGCGCGCCTGTTGGGATGCCGGAAATTGCGTCCGCGCGGGCCTGGCTTAGCGTCATGACGGTGCCGCCCGCAGCCGAACCGGCGCGGTGTCTTGCGGACCTTTTCACGATTGCGCTTGCCATTCCTTGCCTTGCGGAACCTTTTGAACCTAAGCCCGGACTAACCGGACCAGCTGATTTGCTCGTGAAGAGCCGGCGCGGATCCTTCGTCTTCCGGCCGTATTCGCTTGCGGCAGGGGCTCCGCGCCACCGGAGCGCCCCGACGAAATCCACAGGGACCAACCTTCACACCATCACAGGTTGCGATTGGAGCCGCCTCGCGTCGCCTGAGACTTTTGGGAGTAGCGGCGGAGGGGATCCGGGCATTGCGGTGATCCGGTATCGCTTTTATGATTTGACGAAGTTTTAGGCAACCCCGATTTCTGCCGCCGGCAAATTTGGCTTCCGTTAGGACAATCGGCGCGAAACGCTCGGTTAACCTTGTCCGAATACCACTCGTTAACAGTGTGGAGTCTGTCCGGGCCGCGCCGCAAGCAGCAGATTTGAGGCAGGGAAACTGATGAGTCGTAGAGCCACAAGGCACGAAAGCAATCGCGGGGCTCCAGCCTGGGCGGTGCTTCTGTTGCTGGTTCTCGCCTGTTCGTCGATCTTTCCGTCGCCCGCTCGCGCGCTCGAAGCGCATGACTACAAGATGGCCGGCGATGCGGTGCGCATGCGGGTCGTCATCAATTTCGACAGCGAGCCGGAGCCGAGATGGTTCCTGCTGCGCGCCCCCCACCGGCTGGTGATCGACCTGCCGACCACGAAATTCGCGATCGATCCAAGCGAACTGAAGGCGCGGGGACTGATCAGGAACGTCCGCTACGGCCAGATCAACGGCAAAACCTCGCGGTTGATGCTCGAAGCCAAGGGTCCGTTCGTCATCGACAAGCTGGACATCCTGCCCAACGAGGCATCCCCCGGCTTTCGCATGGTGGCAGATCTGTCCGCGGCCTCGCAGGGCGCATTCGAAGAGGCGCTCGCGGTGCAGGCGGCGACGACCGGCTCGACCGAGACGACGCCTAAGAGCGAGCGCCTGGGCTTGCGGACAGGCCGCGAGGGCCAGCGCTTCACCATCGTCATCGATCCCGGCCATGGCGGCATAGATGGCGGCGCCGCCGGGCCGGGCGGCACCGTCGAGAAGGACATCACCCTGACCTTCGCCGCGGAGCTGCGCGACAAGCTGCGGGCCGACGGCCGCTACAACGTCTTCATGACGCGCGAGAAGGACGACTTCCTTCGCCTCGACGATCGCGTGAGGATCGCCCGCGAGCACGAGGCGGACCTCTTCATCTCCATTCACGCCGACACGATCCGGCTGAAAGGCATTCGCGGCGCCACGGTCTATACCGTCTCGGAAAAGGCTTCGGATGCCGAGGCGCAGGCGTTGGCGGACCGCGAAAACCTCTCCGACCAGCTCGCCGGGATCGCTGTCGAGGAAGAGGACCAGCAAGTCGCCGACATCCTGATCGACCTGATCAAGCGAGAGACGCACAGCTTCTCGATGCGTTTCGCGCGCTCGCTGGTCGGCGAACTGTCGACCACGGTCGGGCTGATCAACAATCCGCACCGCTTCGCCGGTTTCAAGGTGCTGAAGGCGCCGGACGTACCCTCGGTCCTAGTCGAACTCGGCTACCTGTCGAACGCCAAGGACGAGGAGCAGCTGAAAAACGCCGATTGGCGCGCCAAGGCCGCGACGAGCATCTCGAAGGCGATCGAGCTCTTCGCCACCTCGACCGGCAGCGCCGGAGGCTGAAATGCTGTGCGTCGGCGGCAGCGGCGACGATGAAAATGGCGGCGGTCCGTGGCGTGGCGAATCGACCACGGCCTTCACAATTTTTTCGCCGATCTTGCGCTGCCGTGCCCGCTTGCCCCATTTTGCACACATCGCCAGATCAAGGCTTGGCGAATTCGGAAAGGGATGGTTCCGGCGACGTTTGATCGCCGTCGTTTTGCGGGAATCCCCCGATCTGGCATTGGAGCGGGCATGATTCGACTGGTCGGTTATTTCTTCGGCATCGGCACGGCGCTTGCGCTGCTTGTGGCGGCGGGGATCGGCGTGTTCGTCGGAAACCTGGCCAAGGACCTGCCCGACTACGAGGTGCTGTCGAAATACGAGCCGCCGGTCACCACCCGCGTGCATGCTTCGGACGGCGCGCTGATGAGCGAGTTTGCTCGCCAGCGCCGCCTCTACCTGCCCATCCAGGCGGTTCCCGACCGGGTCAAGGCGGCGTTCCTTTCGGCCGAGGACAAGAATTTCTACACCCATCCCGGCATCGACGTTGCCGGCCTGTTCCGCGCGGTCGTCAACAACATACAGACAGGCGCCCGCCAGGGTGCTTCGACGATCACGCAGCAGGTGGCCAAGAACTTCCTGCTCACCAAGGACCAGACCTACGAACGCAAGATCAAGGAAGCGATCCTGTCGTTCCGTATCGAGCAGGCCTTCCCCAAGGACCGCATCCTGGAGCTCTACCTCAACGAGATATTCTTCGGCCTCAACGCCTATGGCGTGGCCGGTGCGGCGCTCACCTATTTCGACAAGTCGGTCAACGAACTGACGGTTTCGGAATCCGCCTACCTCGCGGCGCTGCCGAAAGGCCCGGCGAACTACCATCCGTTCCGGCATACCGATCGCGCGGTCGAGCGCCGCAACTGGGTCATCGACCAGATGGTGGAGAACGGATACGTCTCGCGCGAGGAGGGCGACAAGGCGAAGTCCGAGCCGCTCGGGGTCAAGCCGCGCCGCACGGGTACATATCTGTTCGCGGGCGAATACTTCACCGAGGAAGTCCGCCGCGAGATCATCTCGCGCTATGGCGAGAACGCGCTCTACGAAGGCGGACTTTCGGTCCGCACGACAATCGACCCCAAGATGCAGCTCATTGCCCGCAAGGCGATGCAGAACGGGCTGTTGAAATACGACACGCTGCGCGGCTACCGTGGCCCGGTGGCGCGGATCGAGATGGGCGCCGACTGGGGCGTGCCGCTGGGCGAGGTCAAGGCGCTCGCCGACGTGCCTGAGTGGCGCCTCGCCGTGGTGCTGGAAAGTTCGGACGCCGGACTGTCGATCGGGCTGCAGCCGAAGCGGGAGATTTCCGGTGCGCTCTCCGCCGAGCGCGAGACCGCAACCGTGGCCGCCGAGGACATGAGCTTCGCCATGCGCCACATCGTCGACGGCAAGCGCGTGAAGGCCGATTCCCCCGCCGAGGTGCTGAAGGCCGGGGACGTCGTTTACGTCGAGAAGAAGGAAGGCGCAGCCTATCAGCTCCGCCAGATTCCCTCCGTCTCGGGCGGGCTGGTGGCAATGGACCCGCATACGGGCCGCGTGCTGGCGATGGTCGGCGGCTTCTCCTTTGCGCAATCCGAATTCAACCGCGCCACACAGGCGATGCGCCAGCCCGGCTCGTCGTTCAAGCCGATTGTTTATGCCGCGGCGCTGGACAACGGCTACACGCCGGCCTCGGTCATCATGGACGGGCCGATCACCATCAAGTCGGGCAACACGACCTGGACGCCGAAGAACTACGACAGCAAGTCGGCCGGCCCTTCCACGCTGCGGGCCGGCATCGAGCGTTCGCGCAACCTGATGACGGTGCGGCTCGCCCACGACATGGGCATGAAGATCGTCGCCGAATATGCGGAGCGCTTCGGCGTCTACGATCATCTGGCGCCCTACCTGCCGATGGCGCTGGGCTCCGGCGAGACGACGGTGATGCGCATGGTCTCGGCCTATTCGGTGATGGCCAATGGCGGACGCCAGATCAAGCCGTCGCTGATCGACCGTATCCAGGACCGCTACGGCAAGACCGTCTACAAGCATGACGAGCGCGGCTGCGAAGGCTGCGTGGCGCAGGAATGGACGAACCAGGTCGAGCCGGAACTCGTCGACAACGCCGACCAGGTGCTCGATCCGATGACCGCTTACCAGATCACGTCGATGATGGAAGGCGTGGTCCTGCGCGGCACGGCGACGACGCTGCTCGAACTCAACCGTCCGGTCGCCGGCAAGACCGGCACCACGAATGACGAGAAGGACGCTTGGTTCATCGGCTTCACGCCGAACCTGGTCGTCGGCCTTTATATCGGCTTCGACCAGCCGCAGACGCTGGGCAAGGGCACGACCGGCGGCGGGCTGGCCGCGCCGATCTTCAAGGAATTCATGGCCGAGGCTCTCAAGGACACGCCGCCGGTGAACTTCCAGGTTCCGGAAGGCATGACCCTCATCGCCATCAACCGCAAGACCGGCATGCGCGCCGAAGAGGGCGAGCCGGGTACGATCATGGAAGCCTTCAAGCCCGGCACAGGGCCGGCCGACAGCTATTGGGTCATCGGCATGGATGCGGGCGGCGAAATGGGCGAGACGATCTCGCCCTCCGCGAACCGGGCGATCCAGTCCGGGGGGGGCGGCCTGTATTAGGTTCCCGGCCCGAATGCGCACCATGTCACTTCGCATCGTCGAATGACGCGCTAGCTCTTACCACTCGCCGTCGCCCCTCAAGATCGGTTCCCGTCACCGGGGAGGCGCGCAAATCTCAGGCGGCAGGATGGGCGGACCCAGGTTCGCCCATTTCTGCGTCCGAGCTTATCTTTGCTTTACAGGTGCGGACCGCATCCCTATGTTCCGCGCCGATTCAACCACCTCCTTTTGATGGAAAGCCCAATCCAGCCATGCGCGCGGAAACCGAAAAGCTCGTCGACGAAATCAGGCAGGGCATAACCCTGCTGAGGAGGCATCTTTGACTGGGATCAGGCGCTGAAGCGGCTTGATTACCTGAACATGCGCGCCGAGGATTCCATGCTCTGGAACGACGCGCAGGAAGCCCAGAAACTGATGCGGGAGCGCCAGGGCCTGGAAGACGGCGTGAAGGCGGTCCGCGAACTGACACGGGCGCTGGAAGACAATATCGGGCTCATCGAACTCGGTGAGGAAGAGGACGACCAGCCCGTCGTCGACGAGGCGGAAGCCGCGATCCGCTCGATGGCGGGCGAGGTCAAGGCGCGCCAGATCGAGACCATGCTCTCGGGCGAAGCCGACGCCAACGACACCTATCTTGAAGTCCATGCCGGCGCCGGAGGCACCGAAAGCCAGGACTGGGCCTCGATGCTGCTGCGCATGTACACCCGCTGGGCCGAGCGCCGCCGCTTCAAGGTCGAGGTGCTGGAAGTGCACGACGGCGAAGAGGCCGGCATCAAGTCGGCCACCGTGCTGATCAAGGGTCACAACGCCTATGGCTGGCTGAAGACGGAATCGGGCGTGCACCGCCTCGTTCGCATCTCGCCTTATGACAGCAACGCCCGCCGGCATACTTCCTTCGCCAGCGTCTGGGTCTATCCCGTCATCGACGACTCGATCGAGATCGAGGTCAGCGAGTCGGACGTGCGCATCGATACCTACCGCTCGTCGGGTTCCGGCGGCCAGCATGTCAACACGACGGATTCGGCGGTGCGTATCACCCATCTCGCGACGGGAATCGCGGTGGCCTGCCAGGCCGAGCGCTCGCAGCACAAGAACAAGGCCAAAGCCTGGGAGATGTTGCGCTCGCGCCTCTACGAGGAGGAGCTGAAGAAGCGCGAGGCCGCGGCCAGCGCGACCGAAGCGTCGAAATCCGACATCGGCTGGGGCCACCAGATCCGTTCCTACGTCCTCCAGCCCTACCAGCTCGTGAAGGACCTGCGCACCGGCGTCGAGAACACGAGCCCGTCCGACGTGCTCGACGGCGATCTCGATGAGTTCATGGAGGCATCGCTGTCGCTGCGCATCGAAGGCGGGGCAGGGCAGCCGGTCGCGGATATCGAGTAGGCCGTTAAGCTTTCGTTAACCATGCGGGCGCAGCATTCGCGATGCGGATGCCGGCGCAGGCTGCGACATTGTGCACTGCAGCAAAAATCTTGCGTTGGCGAAAGAATCGCTCCAGCATCGGGGGTACTGGAGGAGGAAAAGCATTCAGCCGGACGCGGCTTATCTGCGCTGACGGGCGGCGAAGGGAAGACACGGATCCTGGGACGGGCAAGCGAAAGCTTGACGAACTCGTTTTGACAGGAATGAGCCATGTCCTACCACGCAAGCATGTCGGCCACGACGAGCCGGACACTCCAAAAGCGCCTTACCCCGTATCTCGGCGCCGCCGCACTGGCGGCCTGCCTGGCGATGCCCGCCGCGGCGCATGACGCCATCCCCACGGCGGCCAAGCCGCAGGGCTGGTCCTATCCTTTCTCCTGCTGCTCCGGCTACGATTGCCGCGAAGTTTCGTCCAAGCAGATCAGCGAGAAGCCGGAAGGCTATGTCATCAAGGGCACGGGCGAGATCGTCGCCTATTCCGATATGCGCCTGAAGGATTCGCCCGATGGCGAGTTCCACTGGTGCTCGGTGGCAGGGGCGGACGATTCCCGCACCATCTGCCTTTTCGTCCCGCCGCGCTCCTACTGAGCCGCGCTTCCGACGCGAGGTTGTGGGGGCATCCCGCTATGCTGCCGTTGGGTGGGCGGCGTAGCTTGACACGATCAGGCGCCAGTTCCGCGCGGGCCGCGGTCGCGGCAGCCTGGCCAGACGCCGACTGGTCGACCGGCAAGCCTGACTTCGGCAATCCAGGATTGGGGTCGAATACGGCCTCCGCGACGACGCAGATCAGCGCGCGGTCATCCATGCCAAGAATCTCAGGTAGGGCCGTCATTTCGGGGTGACCGGCCGATCATGATATGCGATCTGCCTTCCGGCAGCCGGACCGGCTGTCGGCTTTTTGCCGCATTTCGTGGTACAAGAGCGAAGGGACGGACAGCGCGACGAGATCGTTGCGCCGAGAGCATCTGAGAGGGGACACCCGATGACGAAAAAACTGATCGCCGTGCTGGCGGCCGCGGCTCTTGCCGGCGCCTGCTCGACCGATCCCTATACGGGCGAGCAAAAGGTCTCCAACACGGCCGGCGGCGCTGCCATCGGCGCCGGCCTCGGCGCACTTGCCGGCATGGCCGTCGGCGGCAGCAGGAACGCGCAGCGCAACGCCGTGCTGATCGGCGCGGGCCTGGGCGCGCTCACTGGCGGGGCGATCGGCGCGACGATGGACAAGAACGAAGCCGAGCTTCGCGCTCAGCTCCAGGGCACTGGGGTCAGCGTGACGCGCGTCGGCGACCAGGTTGTCCTCAACATGCCGTCGGACATCACGTTCGACATCGACAGGGATGCAATCAAACCGAGCTTCCGGCAGACGCTGAACTCGGTCGCGATCGTGCTCAATCGCTATCAGCAAACCGTGGTGGACATATTCGGCAACACCGACTCGACAGGCAGCGACGCCCATAACCAGGACTTGTCGCAACGTCGTGCTCTGGCGGTCGCCAACTATCTTAACCAGCAGGGGGTCGATTCACGCCGCTTCGCGGTCACCGGCTTCGGCTCCAGCAGGCCGATCGCGACGAACTCGACGGCCGAAGGGCGCGCACTCAATCGCCGCGTCGAGATCCAGCTGTCGCCGCTGACCTGACCGGTTTCAGACAGGCGTAAAAATGGAAGCGGCCCCGAACGGGGCCGTTTTCACGTTTGAGACAATCGAAGCCTAAGCCTTCGCTTCGATGCGCATGAAGGCGGGCATGTCGTCGCCGAAGCCAACCGTGCCGTCGCTCATGTCGTCATCGCGGCGATGATGCCGCTTGTCGTCGCGGCGCGGCCGGTCGGACCGGTCGTCACGGGCCGGCCTGGCGGCACGGTCGCTGCGCGGAGCGTCGGTACGGCTGGTCTCGGTGCGGGCACCGCGGCCGGCATTCTCCGACTTGATCGTATCCTTGCGGGCACGGCGCTCCTGCGCGATGCCGGCGGCTTCGGGGGCAATCTCCGCCGGCTCCGCCTCGATCTGCTCGACCGGCTTGGCCGCCGGCGCCTCGCGGCGGGAACGTCCGCGATTGCGGTCCCCCCGCTCGCCCTCGTCCTTGCTGCGTCCGGCCCGGCGCGGAGCGCCCCGGCCGCGGCGCGGAGCCTCTTCGTCACTGCCTTCGCTGGCGACCACCGTCGACAGGTCGCCGTCATGCCATTCGATCTTGAGCCCGGTGAGCCGCTCGATGGCGTCCAGATATTTCGTGTCCGAGCGCGTGACGATCGTGAACGCCTTGCCCAACCGCCCGGCGCGGCCGGTACGGCCGATGCGGTGGACATAGTCCTCGGCATGGATCGGCACGTCGAAATTGATGACGTGGCTGACGTCGGGAATATCGAGGCCGCGCGCGGCGACGTCGGAGGCGACGAGCAACTTGAGCTTGCCGGCGCGGAAACTCTCGAGCATTGCCATGCGCGCGCGCTGGTCCATGTCGCCATGCAGCGCGCCGGCATCGAACTCGTATTTTACCAGCGACTTGAACAGGTCGGACACCTCGACCTTGCGGTTGCAGAAGATGATCGCGTTCTTCAGGCCGTCGGCTTCGGCCTTGATGAGGTTGCGCAGCGTCTCGCGTTTGTCCCAGGGTTTTGGCCCCGACTTGACGAGGCGCTGGGTGATGTTGGTGCTGGTCGATGCAGCCTTCGAGACCTCGACACGCACCGGCGCATGCAAAAACTTTTCCGTCAGCTTGGTGATCTCCGGCGGCATCGTCGCGGAGAAAAACAGCGTCTGCCGGGTGAACGGAATCATCTCGCAGATACGCTCGATGTCGGGAATGAAGCCCATGTCGAGCATGCGGTCGGCCTCGTCGATGACGAGGATCTCGACGCCGTTGAGCAAGAGCTTGCCGCGCTCGCGGTGATCGAGCAGGCGGCCGGGCGTGGCGATCAGCACGTCGGCGCCGCGCTCGAGCTTCTTGTCCTGCTCGTCGAAGGAGACGCCGCCGATGAGGAGCGCGATGTTGAGCTTGTGGTTCTTGCCGTATTTGATGAAGTTCTCCTCGACCTGCGCGGCGAGTTCGCGCGTGGGCTCGAGGATCAGCGTGCGCGGCATGCGCGCGCGGGCGCGGCCCTTTTCGAGACGCGTGATCATGGGCAGGACGAAGGCGGCGGTCTTGCCGGTGCCGGTCTGCGCGATGCCGAGCACGTCCTTGCCCAGCAGCGCATGCGGGATAGCGCCGGACTGGATCGGAGTAGGCACCGTGTAACCGGCGTCCGTGACTGCGGAGAGGACCTTGGGCGACAGGCCGAGGTCTGCGAATGTCAACGCTTCTTGAGCGGTCGTCGTGTCTGAAGACAAGTGTTTGGCTGCTTTGGCTGGTTCGATGGCGCGACAGGGATGCCGCGGCAAGCGCCTCGCGCCTGCAATATTGTGCATTGCGATAGGCGCAGACCCGCGTTTTGTCAACTTAAATGCCGGTAATGTAAGGATCACAACCGTATTATGATTAGCGGCTAACGTTAATCGCGAGCCGGCTTCCAGGCCGCCTCAATAGCGAAACTGCTCGGCCAGGATGCGCTCGTTCCACGAGTGGCCGGGGTCGAACAGCAGGGTCGCGGTCTTGGTCTGCGACTCCCGCACGGTGACCGAGATCACCGACTTCACCTCGACATGGTCGGCCGACGCGTTCACCGGCCGCTTTCCGGGCTCCAGTATGTCGAAGCGCACGGTCGCCTTGTCGGACAGCAGCGCGCCGCGCCAGCGGCGCGGCCGGAACGGGCTGACCGGCGTCAGCGCAAGCAGCGGCGCGTCGAGCGGGAGGATGGGTCCGTAGGCGGACAAATTGTAGGCGGTGGAGCCGGCCGGCGTCGCCACCATGACGCCGTCGCAGTTGAGCTCGTCGAGCCTCACCTTGCCGTCGATGGCGATCCTGATCTTCGCCGTCTGGTAGGACTGGCGCCAGAGCGCGACTTCGTTGATGGCGAGCGCCGCCTGCTTGTCGCCGGTCTCGGTCTCGGCCTCCATCTCGAGGGGGCGGATCGTCTCGGGCAGCGCGGCCGCGATCCGCCGCGGCAGGGCGTCGGCGCGGAACTCGTTCATCAGGAAGCCGATCGTGCCGCGGTTCATGCCGTAGACGAGCTTGCCGGTGCTCATCGTCTCGCGCAGCGTCTGCAGCAGGAAGCCGTCGCCGCCGAGCGCCACGACGACGTCGGCCTCGGCGACCGTCGCCTGTCCATAGCGCGAGATCAGCTCCGCCGCCGCGGCGCGCGCGTCGTCGACATCCGACGACACGAAGGCGAACTTCTCTGCGGCTGTGCTCATGCTTTCGCGGTCGGTCCCGATGGGAGGCGGTGAGGGGTTAGCACGGGGCGTTGCCAGTGCAAAGGGATGGGCTTGCCGCGCATGTCCGGTTGATTAAAGCCCAGCCTCCGGTAGAACGCTTCTATCCGACGGCGAATGGCACTAGAATGCCGGCATCGAAGTCGACGTAAAGCGACCAAAGGAGAAAATATGGCGCGCGCGCCCAACTACAATCACGAACGCAAGGAACGCGACCGGCAAAAGGCCGCCAAGAAGGCGGAGAAGGCGGCGGCCAAGGCGGCAGCCAGGAACGAGCGGACGCCCAAGGACGAGGAAGTCGCTGCCGAGGAAGCGGAGTCCGAATAGGTCCGGCTAGGTTCCGGTGGCGACCGTCACGCCGGCCTCGCGGGCAACCGCGAGGAAGGCGCGGCGGGCCGACATGATCGGCTTGGCGCCGGCGATCGCATCATGGCAGGCCTGGAGGGCCTCCCTGTGCTTGGGGCTTCTCTTGCCCGGCCAGCTGTTGAGGAGGAAGTCGGAAGCGTCCTGAGCGGTTCGCAGGACCTTTTCCTGGACCGGCGAGCCGAACTTTACGGCGACCGGAACGTCGAAGCGGGTGTTTGACATTGCCGCTCATAGGACATCGGCTTCGCCAAGACCAGCCCCAAGCGCCCGCTAGGCATGACGAACGCCCGCCAGAGCCTACTTGCAGACCATGCGCACGCGACCGCCCTCGGTCTGGTTTTTGCACTCCAGCTTGCCCGAAGCAGTCGTGACGACGGGAGCCCGGGTCTTTCGTCGCGGTGAGGTCTTCTTGGCAGGCGGCGGCGGGAAGTTCGAGGCGACGACAACCGGCTCAGGCTGCTTGCGCCGCATCCATGACGGGAGCAGCGGCTTTGCCGGCATCACGTTGAAGCTCGGCAGCGCAAGCGGCTTGTCCACGACCACGGTTCCATCGGAAGTGCGCGAGCATGCGCCAAGCGGCAGCAGCAAGCTGCCCGCCACGACGATCATGCCGATCCTGCGCGTGTCCACCATGGTCACAGAATAATCCAGATTTGCCAAAGTTCCGTGGGCACCACGATCATGGAGATTTTGGGGCGGGAAGTGGGAAAGTTAAGGGTGCTCGCCGCTGGCTGCCCGCTTAAGGTGCAAGGAGAGGAACAAGAACTGATTTAGAGCCCTTATACTTAAACAAAGTTACTTTCCGAGATCCCGAAACCTGCTGTTTCACGACATCGACTTCCGCATAGTATTGTTCTCCGTCCAGAGGAGAATTCACCACAATATCAACAGTCGCGGTTTCGCCTGGCTTAACGGTCGTCTCGAATGGTGTCATGGGATTGTTCCACGAGACCACATTTCCATCCGAGTCCAGGAGATGATAGCTCAGGAATTCGCGATCGGCGCCGTGATGCGAGTCCCATTCCAATGTGCTTTTGTTTGTCGCGGAAATCGTAACGGATATCGATCCTGAAGGGTCAACTTTGATGCGACTAGCATCATATTCAAGTTTTGCCAAAAAGTCAGGCTCTCCTCTGCGGGGCCCGACCCTCAGACTGTAGTCATAGTAGTCGGCATTGTAATAGGAAACTCCAGTGACAAGAACGGAAGCAAGAATAATCCTCACAACCTGCTGAACCGCGCCATGTAGTATGCCCAGAGTGATCACGTTTCTGTTCCTCAGGAACAGCACGCTGCACAGCGCGCCAAAAACAAGCGTCAGAGCCATGAGCATCACGTTTGGGGCGTGCAGAAGGGAAAACAGGACGGATGAGGTCAATACCGCCGCGAGTTTCCCTCTGAAGAGTTGAAGCGCTCTGACCAGGACGACGCTCTGCAAAAGGAACTGCTGTGCGAATCCCGACAGGAGACCCTCAGACAGTTCAGCAGTGAAATGACCGGAGGCGACATATCTCTCCAAAGAAATCGACTGCGACAAGGCAAGGCCAACCACCATAGCGATAGCCAGAATAACGCACAGGGCGACGAGACATTCACGTCCCGACGTCCACAAATTGTCGAATCGTATGCCAAGTTCGCGGAAAGAATAGCGTCGGATAAAATTGCTGAACAAAATAAAGGCGATGAGAACTACAACCAAAACGGCACGTATGAATTCCTTTTCCAGCCAAATCCCGTAGAAAAAGTTCGACAGGATTTCGGGAAAAGGCAACTCCAGGCGGTAGATACCCCAATGATAGAACGGGACCATCCACCGATGGATGAAAAGCAGTCCAAAAATGAACAAAAGCTCGAATAGAGAGATGCGCCTTGAATGCGCCGCGTAAAACGCCCTAACCCATGCCAACGTCAGATCATCCCCCGTTGGCGAACACCATACATTCGGCTTCCGGACCGCGCCACAGGGCACACGCTAGCTTCGACGATCGCCTTATGCTTGCGCCACATCTGCATTTCGTTCCAGGCTAACAGGCTAAGTTTTTTGGTGCCCCCGGAGAGGATTGAACTCCCGACCTTCGGTTTACAAAACCGGCATCAAGTAGTTTCAGCATCTTTCTGAGCCGATCACGCGGTCCTGAAAAGCCATTTTATTTCCGCAATTTACGTGCTGGGTGCGTCACAGATCGTAACGCATTGTAACGCGGGGTATCGCCGCTGTTCGTTCCCCCGACGCTCCCCTGGATGAATGCATGACACAGGACCTGACGGACCTTTCAGTTAAGAACTGGGCTGCAGCCGACAAGCGGCAGGAGATTGCAGATCGCAAGGTGAGGGGCCTTTACCTGATTGTGCAGCCCAGCGGAAAAAAGTCGTGGGCGGTTCGGTACCGGTTCGCAGGCCGGGTGCAAAAATTGACAATCGGTCCCTACCCAACGTTCTCTTTAAGGCAGGCTCGCGAACACGCCATCGATGCACAACGGATGCTAGGAGGGGTGACGCCCCAAGACCCACGGTCTGCACAAAAGAATGCGCGGGAGGCGGCAGCACGAGCTAGCAGAAGCGATCCCAACCAGTTCCTTACTGTCGCTCAAAGGTACCTACGTGAGTATGCTTCGAAGAGACGTGGCTTCCGTGAAAAGGCTCGTCTGCTTGGGATGAGGTCCAACCCTGACACCCCAAACTCTTGGATAGTTTTGACAGGTAGTCCGACCGACGCTTGGCAGAAGCGACATATAACTGAAATCAGCCGCCGCGATGTCAAGGAGCAACTCGATGCGATTGTTTCCAAGGCACCCTTTGGAGCAAACAGACGATTTGCCGAACTTCGCAAATTCTTCAAATGGTGTGTGAGCAAGGACATACTTCTAACATCCCCGATCGATGGTATGTCTCCGCCGACCGATATGCACGACGAGGCAGCACGACGGCGTGACCGTACCTTGATGCGTGTCAGCACTCTGCCCGGCTCTACCGACGACGAATTGCGGTGGCTTTGGGTCGCGTGTGAGGCAGATGGCTACCCCTTTGGGCCGCTAGTGCAGATGCTCATTCTTACCGGTCAGCGGCGCTCCGAGGTTGGAGCAATGACATGGAGCGAGATTGACGAGGTCGGCCGGCAATGGACCATACCCGCAAGTCGGACCAAGAACGGGAAGCCACACATAGTGCCGCTGTCAGACGCGGCAACGAGTGTCCTCTCTAAACTGCCTCGGATAGCAGGGACAGCCGGGTATGTGTTCACGACCAATGGCGAAACCCCGGTTAGCGGCTACAGCCGTATGAAAAAGCGGCTTGATGTCCTGATGGGTCAGTCAGCGCGAAGGGATCGCGGGGAACACATCGTGATATCCGAATGGCGACTGCACGACCTAAGACGCACAGTGGCTGCAGGGTTGCAGCGCCTAGGCACCCCGGTTGAAGTGACGGAAAAGGTCCTCAACCACACCTCTGGCAGTTTCGCAGGTATCGTCGCGATTTATCAGGTTCATGACCTTGCAGAGCAAAAAGCAACTGCGCTTGAAAATTGGGGAAGGTTCGTGACTAACTTGGTTGGGGAGCCGCATTTCAACGTTGTGCCGCTTCGCGCCTAGCGCCATGTTCCGAGGATGTCTTCAAATGGATAAACACCGATTTCTTTTCTATCCGGCATACAAAGAAAATAGATGTGGCAAACGATAGCAATTGTGTTTTCGAAGAATGCCTTGAATTCAAAATCCTCCCGAGCCTCATGCGCAAAGGAATTCCGCTGCTCTTTGATTTGTCGGAGCCGTCGTATCGCTTGCGGCGAGATATGAGCGCCCTCATCCCCAAATGGCCGCGTAAACGCTGCTTTCGCCTTCTGCATTTCGACAGGGTTCCGTAAGTTCATCCCCGCATAAACTCCATGGTGCCACGCTGTGTGAACTTTCTTAAATGGCGGGTAATCTGGATAAAAAGTTCGAACCATAAAGTTCCCGTATTCCTCGACGAGAGTGAATAGATAGGAGCAGGAAGCTCCATCCAAGGGATATTCGGCAACTTTAAAAAAGAGGTCTTCGGGAGCGAGCGGCTGGTCGTCTATTATGAAATACGGCTGATCGAAGTTATGACGCGTCAAGCTTGCCCTTGTTGCTTTTACGCCTACTCCTTTAATAGGATAATTTGCATGCATCTCGGCTGCAGTTTGGCGATGATTAGTGCGAGCCTGATCTAGAAGGTAGCGCGTAAGATCATGAGAGGCACGGAATTCCAGCATCCTATGCAAAGTCCAGCGGGTTACGCGCTCAACATTATATTTTTCCTCCTCGTCGATTGAAATGGGCGTAGACATCTAGGCTCCTGCAGCGAACTTGCGAGACGCTGTCGCAAAAATGCTAAGTTGTCTATGCCAGCCAAAAACTGGCTGCGGTCCAAGTCAGGCTGCAGAGGTGAGCAGCTGACTATCAATCAGAGAAAGCGGTGCCAATTAAGTAGCAACAACAGCGAGTTGGCTTAGGTATGTAGTACAAGGGGAACACGCGGGGAACTCACTGGGGCCGTGTCCGAAGGTGAGGCCTCTGAAATCCGCACTCCTACCGGAAACGTCAAGGCCGGTGGGGTGGGTTTCCCCCCATGCCCCTAGGGTCCCCGGTCGGTGGCAGTGGGGGCCCCATGACGCTGGCAATGTGCTACGAGATATGTTTGCGTGGGCGTCAGCGGTGTACCGCACGTATGTGGGTGGTTGGTTTAGCGCAGGTGCCGAAGCACAATCTCCTAAATTGAGGGAACGGTGTTGGCTTCGCCTGAATTTGAAGCATGGGCAAACCTACGGGGGGGCCTTCTCACAGTGCCGCCTCCGGGATTTGACCCTGTCAGGTTCAACCGCGCTCTCTACCAAGCGGAAATGATAGCGGCCTCGCTTGAGGCTGCCATGCCAGGGTTTGTCGTTGAAGGCGGGGTCCTACATAACGAGCAAGTCAATGCAACAGCAGCAGTCGTGGGCCAAAATCGGTTCTGCATTGCCATGTTTACGGGCAAGCTGCTGCGTCTCGCCGAGTTGTTGGCGCTGATACACGACGACATGCCGGGTCCCCCGCCACACGAGGCCTATCCGGACGGTGTTGAGGCTCGAGCGGAGGCGGAGTGGGGCCTGCTTATCGGTCAAACACTGCGTCACGAGGCCGGCCACATAGCCAACGGCCACGTTGAATATGGAATGTCAAAGGCGCTCACCACGCTGGATCGACAACTGCTAGAGGCCGACGCCGACAGCTACGCAGCCAGAGTTCTTGCCTGCGGGTTCACAGGCATCCAACAGTCGGACGTGGGAACGGAGTTTCGGATACCAGAGGGTATGCCACTCGATGTGGTAGCTTATCGGACGGAGCTCCTAGGCGCTGTATTGTACACAAACTTTCGCGTCGCCGAGGAACTCGCCCCGTCACCATTCCCGGTGACCGGCGAAATCACGCCAAGTTTCCATCCGCCGCCGATCGTGCGCATCTGGTTGCTTGGCAGCCTTTTGGCCACCATGTTCGCGTCATTTGATGAACCAGTCCGAAACCACTTGATTAGCGCCTTTTTGAAAGGCGCTCTCCTGCGAGAAAAGGCCTTGGCGTACAAGCAAGAAAGGCCTTTCGACGTCCAGCTGCCTCGCGCAACATCGAGTGTCGGAGTATGGCGATACGGCGCGACCCTAATCAATCATTGGAATACGGTCCGGCCGGAGCTCATGCCCTTTAAGCGCACGCCGGGGCAATTAGCAGCGGCTCAAGATTACCCTATGGACCCACCCCCCGGTTGGACGCATCCCTGAATGCGCAACAGCATGGGCGCTCGCGCTCGACGGTTGAAGCCGGCGCGATATCCCGGTGCCCCCCGGCAACGATGCGCTGTCCGTCTGATGACACTAGAGAGCTTCGAGGCGCTGTGGAAATCTACACCCTCATAATCGTCGCTGTGGCTGCATGGGGCGGCTATCACTTGGGCCTTTGGGAAGACAAGGACGCCGGCATGATGGGGTCAATAACCGCCGCACTGATCTTTGCCATCCCGATGGGCCTATGGTTCGCTTTCAACCTGCTCGCCTATGCCTTCAACTGGGGCGGCCGGTCGGGCTTCAAGCCGGAGGACGTTTGGGAGGTAGTCGCGACCTTGCTGATAGGCGTTGCGGTTTGGCTCTGCGCAGTTGTTGTCGGCTACGTGAAGCGGACTGGGACACAGCGATAGCTCTTGCCGGCGCTCGGTGTCAGGCACAACCGTGGCTGTCATTGGACCAGCGTCAGGTACGCTCACTGCAACGAGGCTTTGAGTAAGGCGGCGACAAATACCTTGCCCTCTTGAAGTGTCATTGAAGGCCGTGATGTTGCACCAACACGAGAAGGACGAGGTGGGCTGCGCCATTTGTGGTGGCGGTGTATTTCGTTGGCCGTCGCTCGGAACCGGGCAAGCTCCTGCTGAGACGCGCCGAGTTGCAGATACGCGGCGTCTTGGGTTGAGCCATAGTGCGCCCCGATGGTTTCGAATGCCTTCCAGAGTTCCTGCCAGTCGTAGGCTCTCGCGAAGTACGTGAGTGCGTCGGCAAGATCACCTTTCGCCATCGCTATTGCGTTCTGGGTAGTAGACGGCGTCAGCGCTACGATAGGTTGGCGGTCGGTGCCACAATGGGCCAACGATGCGGGAAAGCCGCTGATCTCAAACCTACCCTGCTCAGCAAAGAGGCGGAGGTGGCGTCTAAAATTCCCATCCGGCAACAACTCTACTGCACCATAAAAAGACAGCGATTTTGCGCCGCACTGAACTGCCATGACACCGTTCAAGATGCCTATCAACGGTACGGCGACAGACATCAGTTCATCGGGCGACGCTACGGTGTCAAATGCAGAAGACACGAGGACGTGTACCAGTTCTTGTGGTCTCTCCAAGGTCACGACATGCGGTTCAAACGGCGTGCGCATGTGGTGTTTCCAAGTTTCAACGTCGACCAATTGTCCGGAGAGACCAGCGCCCCACGCCCATGGGTTTTTCCCTTTGAACACCGGGTTAAGCAGTAACAGAATTGACACGAAAGCTTTTAGGGAGCCAACGTTTGAGCGGCGCCTGGGCTGCGATGCATGGATCATAGTTTTACACTGGAAGAAATTCACGAGATGCTTGACGCCACCGAGCGAAGCATAAGCCGCATCCGCAGCTCTAATCTTTACTCAAAACAGATGCCGGTTTCATTCATAAGTGACGGCGTTAGCGTTTTCTATGACCTGGACGAAGCAGGCGTGCTTGGAAGCACCGGGATCAATGCCACCCTGTCAAGGAAGCTAAAGAACCTTGATGGGTCCGTTGCCGCCAACGTGATGCTTGCAGCGCTTGAACGCGTAAAGACGTATCTGCGGCGAATTGAGAGCGAGTACGGGGGCTCCAGGACTACATCGCCGCAAGACGAACGTATGTTGGAACTGGATGACGTCGTTGAACGGCACCCGCCCGAACCCGTTCCTGTTTGGGCAGAGCAGTGGGTTTATATCCGGCCCCGTTCGCGGGCGAAAGAAATCATTGCCGAGCTTTCCGACCTTCTAGATGAGGTTGCACTGCTCGTGAAATCAACCAACCTCCCAGAGGATCAGGCGGCATTGACTGATATAGAACGATCACAACTAATCGCGATGTTAGAAACAGTGCTGCTTATGCTGCGTGCCCCGATGGTTGAACCGGGCTTGCTGAAAAAGCTGCAACGGTCGACTACCGACGCAGCGCAAAAGACCATACAGAAGGGCACGGAACAGGCCATGGGAGAGGGCATGAAAGCTGCTGGCCGCAAGCTCCTTGAGCTTATCCAATCCCTGTTAAACTGACGCCCATGTGCAACCTCTACAACGTCACCACCACCCAACGGGCGATCATCGAATGGTCTCGCGCCATGCGGGACGTGTTGGGCAACCTAGAGCCCACCGTTGACATCTATCCGAACTATCCCGCCCCGGTGGTCCGCAACGCGGCGGACGGCACGAGGGAACTCACCAAGCTCCAGTGGGGAATGCCGACGCCGCCCGATCGGGTGAAGGGCAAGGCCGACTATGGCACCACCAACATACGCCGCCCGAACTTCGGACACTGGCGGAAGTGGATGAACGTGGAGAACCGCTGCGTGGTCCCTGCGACAAGTTTCGCGGAGCCAAGCCCGACGCCTGGCGACAAGGACCCCGCCACCGGCATCCAGCGGAACTTCTGGTTCGCTCTGGATGAGAGCAAGCCGCTGTTCTTTTTCGCCGGCATCTGGACACCTTGGCACGGCATCCGCCGCGTGAAGGACGGCCCGCAGGATTACGAATTGTACGGCTTCCTGACGACCGAACCCAATGGCGTCGTCAAGCCAATTCATGAGAAGGCCATGCCCGTCATCCTGACGACCTCGGAGGAGGTGGAGACGTGGCTGACAGCGCCGTATGAAGTGGCAGTGAAGCTTCAGCGCCCGTTACCCGACAAACTCACTACCATTGTCCCCGCGCCGATCCTCGTGGAGGACGTAGCGGCTCCCGCGAAAGCACCCGAGCAGCCCTCGCTTTTCTAGACGCCCTGCGTCTCCTTCCACACAATCCTCCGCTTGTACTCGACGCGCTCAATCCGCCGCAGCCACGCCTTGTCGGCAATGTCGCTCGGGGGGCCGCCCATCTTCAGTTCCAGCGAGCCTTTCCCGTCGCAGTTCCGGCAACGCAGCCGCGCCACATGGACCACATCATCGCACTCAACGTCCCCGAAGGCGGTCTTTAGGTCGGCCACAAGGTAGTAGCGGGTCCGCTTGCAGTAGGTGCACCGGATAGAGGCATAGGTGTTGTGCTTCGCCGCGTCAGCGAGCGTGTACGAGCCTTTCCGCTTGGGCCAGTATGGTTCGGGCATGGGGAACGAAATGGGAACAAATTCCTGATGCGGTCAAGTCCCTGGATGGTATAAAATTGCTAGAGTGGGGGCTCTTCAATGTCACTTTTCAGTCGCTTGTTTCGGTCTAAGGCACAGAAGGCCGTGGACGCACTTCAAGAGGAACTGGACCGTCGGTTGGTGGCAGTGGGGGCTGGCCTGGAGGTTTTCAAACGGACCGCCAAGTCATTCGACATGTCCGGAATTGAAGATGGTTGCTCTGAGGCCGCGTCCTTCAAACTCGCGCAAGGGAGACACGCCTATTTCACAAACGCACTCATTGACGACCTCTCCAGCGTCGAGGAACAAGTTAAGGCTATGCGCCGCGCCCTTGAGTACAACGATGGGCGCCCACAGCCCAGCTTCGAGAAAGAGGTGACTGAGGCAGAGAGGGACCTTGAACAGACCGATGCGAACATTCGGCGACTAAGTGAGGTGTGCCAGCAGCTCATCGACATCGCGGGCGACACCTCTCCAGAAAGAGCGGAGGATCACGCCAGTCTAAAGCTCCTGATCGAACACGCCAACGGCCGTAAGGATGAACTCGACCACACACTGTCCGAAATGGATAAGTCGCTAGACGATGTGATTGCACAGGCTGAAGCGGGTACGTTCACCGACATCGAGCTGGCCAAGAAAGCGTCCTCATATATGAAAGCCGGAGCGGCGCTTTCGTTAGCCGAGGGCGAGTGGATCGACTTTCTTCAGAAGGCCATGAGGGCCCCTTCACTCGACCCTTTCCGAGCGGAGCTGCCCCGCAAGAAGGAGTGGCTGGAGGAATGTCGGAAGATTTACGAAGACGCTCGGGCTGCGCTGCGTGCACTCACGGTGGACGAATGACGCCTAAAATGGCCGAAAATACGGGGGTCGAACTTGACGGTTGATGCCGCGCGATACCCCCGGTGCTCGTTCGGCCACCATGGGGGGCCGTGCGAGCCTCGTTCTCTCACATGCCTTCAACGATGACTGAATTGTAGTCGGGGGCCGAAGTGCCTCTCGTATGGCGCAAGGCCGAGTAGCCCGCCGCCGCTGCGCGTGCCGCTTCGATGCTGTCGAACTCAATGACGACGATACGGTTGTGCAACGTTCCTTCGATAGCTTCGGTCCGGCCACCGCCCACCAGAAGCCTGCCGCCGGTTTCCTTGGTAACCTTCGCTGCCGCGTTCTTGTATGTCTCATAGCTTTCCGGATCAGTGACGTTGATGCTCGCAACGATGTATGCCTTGGGCATGGAAAAATCCCTCTCTGGTTACGGCAGCGAGCGCGGATCAGGGCCAAAGCGGTTATCGCCCGGCGTGCCGGGAAGGACGTACCAGACGAGTAGAACTAGCCAGCCCAAGATCGGCACGAAGATGAGCAAAAGCCACCAGGCCGAATGGTCTCTGTCGTGAAGCCTGCGTGCGGAGACGGAGAGTTGGGGGAAAAAAAGTGCGAGTGTTATGATTTCCGTAAGCAGCCCGCCAGTGAGGTCGTACCAAATCGTTTCGTCATCAATGACTGTAGTCGAATAAGGATTGAATGCCGAGAGATCAGTCAGCTTGTAAACGAAGTAGTCGGCTATCGACAAAAGCCACGAAGCGATCACGACAAAGAGAACGAACCACCAGAACTCAGGACGCGCCGCACGACCCGAGAAGTTGAAATAGTTGCGCAGACAGACCGTGACAGCTTCGATCATTGCCTTCCCCCCGGAGAGCCACGAGACCGCTTCAATCTGTATCGTGCCGAAACAATACTACCATCCGCAGGGCACGGATAGATGATTGTCGGAAAGATCGTTCGCCCCTAGCTGCGTCGGCTAGCCTTTTCGCTTGGGCCAAATGGTTCGGACATGGGGAACGAAATGGGAACAAATTCCTGATGCGGTCAAGTCCCTTTTCAGCTAATGTTGCTCGGAGGGGTGCTGATCGTGTCCTTCTTATCTGCCTGTTTCCGTCCAAGGCACAAAAGACGGTTGATGCCTTACAGGACAACCTGGATGGCAGCCTGCTGGCCGTCCGAACCCGGCTTGAGCTGTTCGAAAAAGCCACGGAAGCCTTTAAAACTTCTGGTTTATCTGAGAGCTTACCGGAGCGAGTGGCGTTTCAGCTAGCACAGAGCAAACACGCCTATTTCACCAAGGCGCTCATCGACGATCTCTCGCGGGTTGAAGACTTTCTTGAAGGGATGCGTCGCACCTTTGATTGCAACAACGGGCGGCCGGCTGACGGGTTTGCGGACCACGTGATCGAGGCGGAAGACTTGCTTGGTGCGACGGACGCTAACGTCAATCGACTTCAAAAAGTTACACAGGAGCTTCTGGACATTACAGGGCTCGAGTAGAACGGCGCTGAACGTGAGAAAGTCGCAGGCGCTTCCATATTTATGCGGGTCGACTTACGGCCGCTGGGCTTGAAGCTCGGCGCTTACTGTAAGCGCCGGCCCAAAGTTGTCTGCTTGGCTCACG
The DNA here is from genome assembly GCF_040049215.1 of Mesorhizobium sp. KR9-304. Lineage (NCBI taxonomy): Bacteria > Pseudomonadati > Pseudomonadota > Alphaproteobacteria > Hyphomicrobiales > Phyllobacteriaceae > Mesorhizobium > Mesorhizobium sp. KR9-304. The sequence goes on from NZ_JBDZDN010000003.1 coordinate 688,020, forward strand.
CCGGCAATCCCGCCTTGATGAGCCCTTCGCGGAGCAGCTCCCGGTCTTCTGATCGTTCTAACAAAACTACCTTATTCATGAATTCTTGTATTGAGTAATCGGGCTTCGCCTTCAGGATCGCCGCGACCTCTGTCTCGGCGTTCTCGGTCTGGCCAAGTTGGCCATAACAGGCCGCAAGTCGCGACGACCATCTGCCTTCGTCGGGCATGTGCTTGATCGCCTGCGCCGCTTCCGAAAACCGTCGGAGTGAATAGAGGGCGGCGGCCTGCACAGCATAGTACCATGGCGGATGAAATGGATTGAGGCGCATCGCCTTTTCGATCCAGACCAGCCCTTCTGCCGGATGCCCCTCTGTATCAGAACGTCACCCATTGTTGCTGCACCATCGGCATCGTTGGGGTTCAGTCCGATGGCTCGCCGCGCATGGTGTTCGGCCAAATCGTATTCGTGGAGGTATAGGAGGAGTTGCCCCAAGATACGATGGCAACCCCCTTCCTGAGGGTCCAGTTCGACGCCACGTCTAGCCATGGCGCTGGACGCTGACTTTACCTCCGCTGGGGCCGCCCCGTAGCCATGCAGGGCGATCCGCGCAAGCGCGAGGTAGGAATGGGCCAGAGCGAAATTCGGGTCACAGGCGAGGGCTTCTTCGAAAAACGCACAAGCACGGCTATTGTCCTCCTTCGCATAGCCTCTGAACTGAACGATCCCTCGAAGCAAATAGTCGTATGCCGCCGGGCTCTGCGTATGCTTCCGTAGCGACTGCCTTATTTTTGCGTCCTCTATTCGACCCACTAGCGTCGAAACTATCGTCGTTGTCACCTCATCCTGCACTTCGAATACGTCAGCCGAGTTTCGGTCGTAGCGATCCGCCCAGATGTGAGCGCCAGTGGCTGCTTCGATAAGCTGCGCAGTGATGCGGATGCGGTCTCCGGCTCGCCGGACACTCCCCTCAAGTACGTACGCGACGCCAAGCTGTCTGCCGATCTCAACAAGACTGACCGCTTTGCCGCGAAAGGAGAAGGAGGAATTGCGAGCAATGACAAACAAGGAACGGAAGCGTGCCAGCCCAGTAATTATGTCCTCGGTAATTCCGTCGCTGAAATACGTTTCCTCCGGCTGGCCACTCAGATTGTCGAAAGGAAGCACAGCAATCGAAGGCCTTTCTGGTAGCGCCAATGGCTTGCCCTCGGCAGGCCGGGTTGAGCCGATTGCCCAGCGCCAAACTCGCACTGGCTGAGCGATGTTCTTCAGCGTTTGCTCGCCGATGTCCTCGAAGAGAATATCCGTTTTGCCTGCCAAATACTTTTGCACAGCGTCGGTGACGCAAATGCCACCCGGTTGCGCTAGAGCCTCAAGTCGAGCCGCGATATTAACGCCATCCCCGAGAAGGTCGTCTCCCTCCACGACAACGTCCCCAACGTTGATGCCCATGCGGAACACGATGCGGTTCTCGGGCGGAACCTCCTGCTGGTGGAAAGTCACTGCCTCTTGCATTGCGACGGCACAGCCCACAGCATCAACTACTGAGGCAAATTCAACGATGGCACCATCGCCCATCAGCTTGACGATCCGGCCCCTATGCTCGGCTATGAGCGGGTCGATCACTTCTATGCGAAGGGTTTTGATCGCCGCGAGTGTGCGAGCCTCGTTGATTTCGATCAGCCGTGAATGTCCGTCGTCTGAACATTTGGCGCTGATGGCTGCTTGATTTAGCGGAGTGTTGGCCTCGATTTTGGATTGATGTTAAGCGGCGAGCTTGCGGTGCTGCAAGCGTCGGAGCTGGATTGTCTTT